>NZ_JAUESY010000004.1:0-655528 GCF_032484415.1 Bradyrhizobium sp. SZCCHNS30572
ACCACAACGCGCCAATTCGTCCTCGAAACAGATGGCGTTCACGACGAAACTACTGCCGACTTTTTCAACGGAATCGACCCAAAGCCGATCAGCGGCAGCATCCCCGGCGAAAGACTGGTTTTGGTCCAGAGACATCCGCACTTTGTTCAACGGCTCCTTAGCCCACGCGGACGGTATAGAGAAATTTTGGCGAATTAGACCAGCAATCGGTTACTATCACCAGACGATACTGAGCAGCTGCTTCCACACGCTATAGCCGCAACTCGCGAAAGCACTCTGCCAGCGAATGACGCACCCCAGCCTGTTCTAATCAATCCAGTTGCTGAATGTATTTGCAGCGCTGGGCCGAGCATATGCGCGATCAGAATTGCGATCTGTCTGGGCATCGCTGAGAGGACAAACAACCTGCGCCCGCGCTTCGTTGGTTGCGGATAGACGAGCTGTACGACGGGCTTGGCGTACGAAGGCCATAATCCTTCGCGCGCCCCGAGGTTGATGCATCCTGCGCTGACCCATCAGCACACAACCCGCCGTCTTCATTAGCGTCGCTAGGCCTCGAATAAGTTGATCCGTTTTGCGTCGATTACCGGTCGGCAGACTCGATAAACGCGGCCACCTCCCGCGGATGAGACAGCATCACTGCGTGGCTGCTATTTATTTCTTCCACTCGCGCACCGCTTCGCTTAGCCATCTTTCTCTGTGAACTGGGGGTTATCATGCGGTCCTGAGACGGGATCAGGAAGGAACTCGGCTTTGCCTTCCAGCCCACTTTTGTGGTCTTGGCTTCGACGGCTTTCAGTCCCCATGGCACTTGCGCGGCCGCCATGAACTCAGTCAGCGCCGCAGGGGAATCCGCCGCAAAGGAAGTCGGGAACTTCACGGGATCGACCAGCAGGTAACCGTCTTGCGGCGGCAGCAGGGGCGCCTTCGCCTCGCCAGGCTCTGCCGGCCAGTCATTCAGGGATGCGGCAGATTCGCCAGCGTCCGGCGCAAAGGCCGCGATGTAAGCCAGGCTCTTGACCTTCGGATTGTCGCCAGCCTGTGTGATCACCATGCCGCCATACGAGTGGCCAACCAGCACAACAGGGTATTTGGCTGCTGCGATCACGGCTTCCGTGGCGGCGACGTCACCCTCGAGCGTGATGGTCGGATTCTGGACCACCAGCACTTCGTATCCGCCCTTTTTAAGGAGATCGTATACCGCTTGCCAGCCTGAGCCATCGACAAACGCGCCGTGCACAAGGACGACCGATGTCGTTTTCTGTTGCTGAGCTCCCGCGGAGTTCGACGTGATAGCGAGCGCGCACATTGCCAGCAGAGATGCCAAATAGTTCACAGGAATTCCTTTCGTGTTGTGGGGCGTCGTGATAGATCGGCTACCTTTAAGTTCGTGCGAAAGTCTTGCGTCAGGGCCGTTCATTCGTTCGGTCGAGGAAGTCGCTGATCAGCGGCGCCATCACGTCGAGTTGGTCCTCAAGTGCGAAGTGACCGGTGTCGAGGATGTGTAACTCGGCGTCTGGCAAGTCGCGCAAATAGGAATGTGCGCCGGCTTCAGCGAAGACCTTGTCGTTCTTGCCCCAGAGGATTAGAGCGGGCGGCTTCCTTTCGCGGAAAAACGCTTGGAACGCCGGATAAAGCGGGATATTGGTCGCGTGGTCGTAGAGCAGGTCGAGCTGAATGTCCTTATTGCCGGGACGATCCAGCAGCGCTTGGTCTTGCACCCAATTGTCAGGACTTATGCGCGTCAGATCGCGGACGCCATCGGTGTATAGGAATTTAGTCGCGCGGAGAGAGACGAGGGATGAAAGCGCATTCCTCCGCTCCTCCGTTCCTTCCCTCCAATACGCCTTGATCGGGTCCCAAGCTTCCCGCAATCCTTCTTCGTAAGCGTTGCCGTTCTGGATGATGAGGGAAGTCACGCGCTCCGGATGCTTGAGGGCGAGGCGATAGCCGACCGGTGCGCCGTAATCCATGACGTACATGGTGTAGCGTTTCGCTCCGAGTTGATTCAGCAAGGCGTCGATCATCTCGGCATAGTTCGCAAAACTATAGGAAAAGCGGTTGCGATCCGGCGCATCGCTTTGCCCGAAGCCGGGGTAATCGGGCGCGATGATACGGTATCGGTGGGCTAGATTCGGAATCAGATTGCGGAACATGTGTGAGGACGTCGGAAAGCCGTGCAGAAGGAGAACGACGGGCCCATCTGCTGGCCCAGCTTCGCGGTAGAACACGTTCACGCCGCTGATGGCGGCCGTGCGGTAATGAACGGTTAAATCGCCTACGCTGCCGCCGGGCATTGGCCCGCAACGATGAGCGGGCGTTGCCCCCGGTCCACATGCAGAAGCCGTGGACCTCCCGAGCGATGGATGTGCGCTTACAATGGTTAAGGCGATGAGAGTCGCGCAAGAAAGGCGCATGGCAACTCCTTTATACGGTACGTCGTTCCTCAAACCCGATTATCTCACGTCTACGGATTCCGCGATTACTGCCGTACGTTCGGCCAGTTCGGGAACCCTGGCCAAGTAGGCCTGGTAATGTTGCGAGGCGCGATGTGCTTCGACCGCAGTGATATCTCGGTAGAGCTCATCAAGGACGTAACGATGATCGTTCGAAGTGTCGCGCCAAACGTCCCAACGCAGATTACCGGGCTCTGCCCTGCAATGCGGCGCAAGGCCGACCAGAAGTTCTCTCAGCTCATCGCTTTTGCCGGGGTGAGCAACCAGAAGAGCAGTAATCTTCGACGGCATCGCGATCGACCAAAACTTTTCAGAGTGACTGCTGGCTTCAGTTCAGCCAGGCGATGTTCGGCTGCCTGTCTTATAATTTTCTCAGTGCTGCCAGCAGCTCTTTTGCCAGGCGCCCGGCTGAGGCGGGATTCTGGCCGGTGATGAGACGTCCATCGACGACAACGTGAGGTTCCCAGTTTGCCACGGACGTATATTCGGCGCCCTCTGCCCGCAGGGCGTCCTCAAGTTCGTAGGGAACATCTTCGCGCGCGTAGTCGTACTCTTCCTTCTTCGAGAACGAAGTCAGCTTCTTGCCCTGCACGAATGGCTTGCCATCGCCAAGGTCCACCCCGAGAAGCGCGCACGGACCGTGACAAACGGCCGTCACGAATTTTCCCGTGCTCCAGGCGCGCACGACTGCATTTTGAACGATGGGGTTACGCTGGATGTCGACCATCGGCCCGAGCCCGCCGGGCACGAGAATGGCATCAAAATCCGCAGCATCCACCTCGGCAAGTTTGCGGCTGCGATTGAGGCGGCGAAAAGCCTTGCTTTCAAGAAAGGCCTTTTCCGCAGGATCTTTCTCGTCGTAGGCATCGTAGGGCGTCCATCCGCCTCTCAAGGAAGCGAACTCAACGGCGATGCCTGCCTTGTCAAGAACATCGAACGGATGCGCGACCTCGGCGAAAAAGAAGCCCGTCTTACGATTTTGCGGGCCGATCACCGCTGCGTTGCTGACGATAAACAGGACGTGTTGAGTCATGATTCGTTTCCTGGAGGTATCCATAAAGTCGAAGAGCGCCGCAACGACACTACCCGCGCGGCCCAGAACCGTATTTCCGAATCCTGCGGGATCATGAGCAATCCCTGCGGTACTCCGCATCGGAACGATCGGCATTCACCTCGATCTGGCCGCAGCACAACTCGCGATACTGCCCCGGCGTAAGGCTTGCGGCCTTGCGGAAGACGCGCGTGAAGTTTGCTTGCGAGCCAAAACCGAACTCCAGGGCGATTTCGACCAGCGACAGTCGGTTGCGCGCGAGCTCGTGCCGCGCAGCCTGGACGCGCCGATCGGTCACGTATCGGTGCGGTGACAATCCCGTCGCCTCGCGAAACAGCCGGGAGAAATGATAGGGGCTGAGACAGGCCTGAGCCGCCAGATCCTCGAGTCTGATTTCGTCTCCCAGAGACGACTCGATATAATCGAGCACGCGCTGCAGGCGCCGTGGATCGAGCGACGGAGACCTGTCGGGCGCACGCCAGCGGTCGATCGTATAGTTGCCCAGGAGATGCGCTGCAAGCGCGACTTGAATTCCCTCCACGAACAGCGCGTCAGTCGACTGGCGCGGACGATGAAGCAGATCCCGAAGCGGCGAGCAGATGTGGAAGAGCACCTGGTCCGTCAGACCGTGGGCGTAGGCGATCTCGATCCTTGCCGGATCGATATTGAAGTCCGCAAGCGCGCTCTGGTCCAGCAGCGCCGGCGGGAGGTAGAGGTGAAGACACTCCATCCGGTCCGAAAGCTCGAGATGGCTCTCCTGCGTCCCGACCGGAACGAGGTAGCTCATGCCGGGGCGCGCGAGGCTTTTCTGGACTTCACCGTTGCCGGTGCGACACACCATCCCGCCGCCGGACAGTAGCATTACCAGTTCGGTGCAGATAGGCACCGGCGTCGCCTGGCGCCCCGCTTCGAACTTGCGATGTTCGATGCTCAGCCCTGGCCAATCGTTGGCCGCCGCGAGCTTCTCGCTGTTCTGGTACTTCTGATCTCCATGAGTCACGAGTGCCATCACGACCTCCGCAAGTTGCGGCGAATCCCGGCCCCGTATCGCAAGAGAGCGATCATTCCATCCGGTAAATGAGTGCAGCCCCGGCCCGCTGCCACGCCGATCCTGAATTTCTCACAAGGACCGATAGCGAAGTCCAGAGGCGGCACGGTTAAAAGAAGTAAAAGGCAAGCAAAGCAAAAGGTTGGAGCACGCGCACCGCCGCTTCGAAAGCTGCTCTCATCGAAGATGAGCAAGATGCGTCCATCGTCGCGCAGGAATCGGGAATACCGCAACTTCTCAGCTGCGCTAATGAAGCTCATCAAACGGCAATGTCGCCGTATCAAGGATCGGAGCCTGCTATGAAGCCGCTTATTTCCGCGCTTGTTGCAATGTCGATCGCAACGGCCGTCCCCGCGGTGGCCGCCGAGAAAACCGTTTCCATCGTCCTTGTCCACGGCGCTTTCGTCGACGGCTCGGGCTGGAAGGACACCTACGACATTCTCTCGAATGCGGGCTATGAAGTGCTCGTCGTCCAGCAGCCGACGATCTCGCTTCGTGACGATGTCGCGGAGACCGAACGCGTGATCGCCAAGGCGCGGCATCCGGTCATCCTCGTCGGACATTCCTATGGTGGCATGGTCATCACGGAGGCCGGCGACAATCCGAAGGTTCAGAGCCTTGTCTATCTCGCGGCATATGCTCCCGACGCCGGAGAGTCTGTCAGCACGCTGTCGGAAGGCTCAGTGCCCGCCGGCGAGCAAAAGGGTCCGCTCGTCGTCGAAGGCAACTTTATCTTCGTCGACCGCGACAAATTCCCGACCTCTTTCGCCGGCGGCGTCGACGCTGCGACCGCGCGCTTCATGGCTGCGGCGCAATTGCCGTTTGGATTGCAGGCGGTGCAGTCCAAGGTCGACCGCGTGGCCTGGAAGACCAAGCCGACCTATTACATGGTCACGATGGAGGATCACATTATCCCGCCGACCTGGCTGCGCACCATGGCCAAGCGCTCGGGCGCGAAGGTGACGGAGATCAAAAGCGGCCACGCGGTGATGCTGTCGCATCCGCGCGAGGTCGCGGCCTTCATCAGAAGCGCGGATACCTCCGCGACCGAATGAGACGGGCGGCGCCGCGCACGGGCGGACTTGCCTGTCGCAGACGAGGACACGCAACATGGCCCTCAAGAATATTCTGCCGGGAAGATTGGGCTTCGGCGCGGCGCCGCTCGGCAACATGTTTCGCGACATCCCGGAGCAGGAAGCGCTCGCGACGGTGAGTGCGGCCTGGGACGACGGCATCCGCTATTTCGACACCGCGCCCTTCTATGGCGCGGGTCTTGCCGAGATCCGCATGGGCGCCGCGCTCGCCGACCGGCCGCGAAGCGATTATGTCGTCAGCACCAAGGTCGGAAGATTGATCCTGGACGAGATCGAGGATGTCGGCGCCCGCGACCTCGGCGAGAAGGGGGATGTGTTCAAATACGGGCGTCCGAACAAGATTGTGAACGACTATTCCGAAGACGCGACGCTGCGCTCGATCGAAGACAGTCTGAAGCGGCTCGCGACCTCCCACATCGACATCGCCTTCGTGCATGACGTGGCGCAGGACTTCTACGGCGACGAATGGCTTTCGGTGTTCGAAAGCGCACGCAAGGGGGCGTTCAAGGCGCTCGACCGGCTACGCGACGAAGGCGTGATCAAGGCGTGGGGCCTCGGCGTCAACCGGGTCGAGCCGATCGAACTGCTGCTGGCGCTGGAAGAGCCGCGCCCCGACGGCTTCCTTCTCGCGGGCCGCTACACGCTGCTCGACCATGCGAGGGCGCTTCAGCGTGTGATCCCGATGGTTGCGGAGCATGAGCTCGCGATTGTCGTCGGCGGCCCCTACAGTTCGGGCGCGTTCGTCGGCGGCCCGAATTTTGAATATGCGCCGGCGCCCCCGGAAATCATCGACAAGGTGGGGAGGATCAAGGCAATCGCCGACCGCTACGGCATCAGCATGAAGGCGGCGGGCCTCCAGTTCGTGCTGGCTAACCCGGTGGTGGCTGCCGTCATTCCCGGCGCGAGCCGTCCAGGCCGCATTGCCGAGGATCGCGCCGCGCTCGAGGAAGTCGTCCCCGTCGATTTCTGGCGCGAGCTGCGCTCGCAGGCGCTCGTCAACTCCGCAGCTCCGCTCCCCGGTTGAAGTGGGTGTGAGAGGGTGGTTCGCCGAGGTTCCGACCAATGAAGCGTCGAGATTGTGAGCACAGCGGTTCTTCGCAAGCCAAAAAAATAGCCACACCCGCGTGGTTTTGCGCAGCGGTCGTGAAAGTCAGAACGGCTCACTTCAACAAGTTTGCAGTGCATGATAATACCAAGCGATCTCTTCGATCGATTGGCAATGCGAAATGCGGACGGCCAGACGGCAACGGGGCGCACCTCGACAGAAGCTGACATTCAGCTTCGGCCCGTTTCGACTGGTCCCCGGCCGTCAGTTGCTTCTTCTAGACGAGCGCCCCGTCAAGATTGGCGGACGCGCCTTCGAGCTCTTGCGGCTGCTGGTGCAGCGCCGCGGCGAGCTGGTCAGCAAGAACGAGCTGATGGCGGCAGCCTGGCCGGGCACGTTCGTCCACGACAGCAATCTTAAGGTCAATATGTGGAGCTTGCGGCGCTCGCTGGGAGATACCCAGATCGAGCCCATCTACATCGCGACCGTGGCGCGGCGTGGGTACAAGTTCATCGCCGATGTCCGGGTCGGCATCGGCGAGATCGAGGGGGAGCCTGCGCTGGCCGATCCGCTCCCGCTTTCGCATGCGCCATCGCCGCGCGGCATCGTCGGCCGCGAAGCCGATATCGTTGAAATCGCCGATCTGCTCGCCGAGGACAGGCACGTGACCCTGACCGGCGCAGGAGGGATCGGTAAGACGACCGTAGCCCTGGCCGTCGCCCAGGCGTTCGTGTCAAGGTATCGCGACGGCGTCTGCTTCATCGATCTCGCGACAATCTCCGATCCTACTCTGTTCGGCGCGGCGCTCGTGACGGCACTCGGTATCCGAGGCAATACGGACATGGGGCTGGCTGCTGTCCTCGACTATCTGAGGCCGCGGCAGATGCTGCTCATCCTCGACAATTGCGAGCATGTGCTGCCAGCCGCCACGATCTTTGCCAGCAAGTTCATGACGGACACATCGCCATCCCGGCTGCTTGCCACGAGTCGCGAGCCGCTCGGCACCACCACTGAGCACGTCGTGCGGCTTGGCTCTCTATCTGCTCCGAGTTCAGGCCTTGGGCTGTCGGTGGATCAGGCCGTCAGATTCCCGGCGGTGGAGTTGTTCGTTCGACGCGCCGCCGAATGGTCGGATTACGAGTTCGTCGACGAGGATTGCGACGCCATCGCAGCGGTCTGTCATTCGCTGGACGGGCTTCCCCTAGCCATCGAATTGGCTGCCGCCCAGATCGGCAGGTTCACCCCGCGGGAGCTGTTGGTCGTCCTCGATCAGAGGCTTGGCTTTAGCGCGACCGGGGCCGCCGCCGGGCCGCCGCGCCATGAAACCCTGATGGCAACGATCGATTGGAGCTACCGGCTGCTGTCGCAGACGGAAGCCAGGCTCTTCGCCCTGCTGTCAGTGTTCAGTGACGGGTTCGAGCACGAGGATGCGGTCTTCGTCGCGGAAGCGGCAGGTCTCACGCCGATCGACGTCGCGACCGCACTCGGCAGTCTCGTCGCCAAATCACTGTTGAGCGCGCAGGCGCGGGGCGCGAGCCTGCGCTACCGGCTGCTCGATAGCACGCGTCGCTATGCCGCCGAGCGGCGTCGGGGCGATCCGGCGTGCAGCGGGGCGATGCGCCGCCATGCGGAGCGCATGGCTGCGCTGTTCGAGCAATCCGAGGAGGATTGGAAATGGCGCGAGCCGACCGATTGGACCGAGCGCTACCTTGGCCGCATTGCCGATTTGAGAAGTGCGCTTTCATGGTCGTTCGGCGAGCAGGGCGATGACATCCTCGGAATCAGGCTTGCGGTTGCTGCGATCACCCTGTGGTCGGAGACCTCCATCCTGTCGGAGGCGCAAGCGCGGTTGGAGGTCGCACTCGCGTTGGCCAAGCGCGTTCCATGCGACGATCTGTCCAAGGCAAAGCTCGCCTGTGCCCTCGGATGGAGCCTCTTCTACGCCCGCAAGAGTTCGAACGAGAACGAAGTCACCTGGCTTGACGCAATCGCATTCGCAAGGCGTGCTGACAGTGTCGACCTTCAGCAGCGCGCGCTGACGGGTTTTGCGTTCTATCTGCTCCAGATCGGCGAGATCGCACGTGCCATCACTTATCTCGAGGAGGCCACCTCGCTGGCCGACCGAGACCCCGATTCGACGGCGACATCCGAAGCCGACAAGGCCCTGGCCTGGGCCCACGCCTTCGCCGGCGAATTAAGCAAAAGCCGCCCGGTTCTCGATCGTCTCGCGTCAACCCATTCGCTAGTCCGGGGGCGTTCGCGCAAGGATGCGAATGAGGTCTACCGCTTCATCACCGTCCGCACCAACATGCCTTTTGTAGTGTGGATGCAGGGGCAGGCCGACTACGCCGCTCGACTGGCGCGTGAGGCCGTTGATGCTGCGGACCGCGGTGGCCATTGGGTGTCGCAGTCGAACGCACTTGGGCTCGCCGCACTTCCTATCTCGCTTGAAATCGGCGATCTTGACGCGCTCGATATGTTCACGGAACGCCTGCGTCGCAATCTGGAACGCGAGCGCATCTGGCGCTGGGTTTCGGTCGAGCGCTATTTCTCCGCCTGCCTGCGCGAATTGCGCAGCGATCCGCGCGCGGTGGAGGATATTCGGGCCGCGATTGACGAACTGATCGAATGCCGCTTTCTGATGCGGATCGGCAGCTATCTGGCTTTCCTCGCTCGTGCTTATCTGCGGCAAGGGCGGATCGCGCAAGCGCGTGACGCCGTCACGCGCGCCATCGACTATCAGGAAAGGCAGGGCGAGCGCTGGTGCCGCTCGGAACTTCAGCGAGTCAATGCATCTATCCTTCTTGAGGATGGCGAAACAGTCCGCGCTGAAAAGCTATTAAAGGAGGCGCTGGCTGAAGCTCGCGCTATCGGCGCGTTAACTTTCGCGCTTCGGATCGCCACCGACCTCGCCGCTCATTGGGCGGCGACAAACCGCGAGATGGACGCGGTTCAATTGCTCGCTCCGATTTTTGGCGAATTCACCGAAGGGTTTGGTACGCAAGACCTTGTTCGTGCCTCCCGATTGTTGGCTCAGATAGAGAACCGTACAAGTGGCGTAGGACTCTAAAAACATGCCCCCGAGCACAAGTTGGTGCAACTGGCAAGCCATCGGTCAGAAGGGCTACGAGTTCTGATTGGATTTTTACTCGACTTCTGGAGCGCGGCAAATGCCTCGGGCATCCGCTACTCTCGCGGATACTTCCGCTTCTGGTCCATCTCTGACCTTGCCACCGACGCCGGCTGCGTCCGGTGTTGGAGGGAAAGCGGACCAAAACGCGATTGCGCTGTGACGGTCGCTTTTGACCCTAACTCTGTGAAAACGCCGCGGGTCCGAGTTCCGAGCTCGATCCGGGCTGACGAGAAGGATCTTCCGGAGGTCCTTCGGCTCGAGCATGTCCTTCGTGATTTTCACGTGCTCGATCTCGTCGAAATATTCGGCTCGATCTCGGGTTGACGTGGACGATACGCCTTTGCGTGGCCGTTAGCCTTCTCTTTCACTATCGACAATGCATCCAGCTTCCGAGAGCGTTCAGGACCGTGAATTACTGAATTCATGGTCGCGTGATCGGGAGTGCGGCAATGGACGATCGAAAATATCTGACGCCAGAGGAAGTCTCGGAGCGCTACCGTGGCGCGGTCAGCGTCGGGACCCTTCGCAACTGGCGAGCGATGCGCGTCGGACCCGCCTTCGTCAAAATCGGGAAAGCGGTCCTATATCCGGTTGGCGAACTCGATGCTTGGGACAAGAGAAACATGGTGTCCTGCCGTGCGCCAGGACGATCACCGATGACTGGGCCTGATCAGGCGTGATGATCACGATTTGGCGTGCACTACCGTCCCCACTCTCCGTCCCCCGCTTGATGGTCGGCCTGCTAAATCCGTTATTCTTCAATTACATAGCTGCGGCGCTACGCTCATGCACAACCATCCCTCCGGCGATCCGACGCCGTCGCAGGCCGACATCCGGATGACCAAGACGATCGTGGAGATCGCCAAGCCGCTGGGCATCACGGTCCACGACCACATCATCGTCGGAAGGAATGGCCACACCAGCCTGAAGAGCATCGGGGTGATGTGAAGGCGCGACGCCGACGAGACGACGCATGCAGCGTGCTGCGGTCGAAGCTGCCAAAAGATCGCCGCGGGATGGACGAAACGTCGGGCCGGTTTGAACCGGCCGTCTTCCCACGTCGGCTAATACTGGCGAAGCGTGGAGAGGAATGACGGATGCGCGCGGCCTTCATCGGACTGATCCTCGGCGTCCTGACCGTCACGGCGGCGGCTGCCTACGACGCCAACGATCCCGCCAATTGCAATGGCATCGGCTGGGACGATGCGCGGCCGCTCGTCGTCGCCAAAGTGAGTGGCCAGCCGCGCGTGAATTTCGTCAAGAGTCCCTATGACGATGACTTCAAGGCCGCAGGCTGTCCGGCCGCGACCGAGGCCTGCCGGAAGAAGGCGTACCTCGTCGGCGACGACCTCGTGCTGGTCGGCAGGACCCACGGCGATTTCGTCTGCGTCAGCTACCAGGCGCCGCGTGCGAAGGCCCAGATCTGGACCACCGGCTGGCTGCCGCGCGCAGCCCTCACCACCGTCGCGCCAATGGCCGCGCCGGCAATGTCCGACTGGGCCGGAAGCTGGGAGCACCCTGGAGGGGGACTGACGATCAGGAAAGAGACCGGCAACCGGCTCAGGATCGAAGGCGATCAGGTGTTGCCGGCCGGGCGCGAGTTGCGCAACGGATCGCTCGGCGCGACGGCAGAGCCCAAGGGCGGCCTGATCGCCTTCGTCGACGACGGCAGCACACCGTTCGAGCGGCCGAATGCCGGCGACGAGTGCCGCGTGCGCCTGCAGCGAATCGGCGCGCTTCTGCTGGTCGAGGACAACAATGATTGCGGCGGTGCCGGCGTCAGCTTCACTGGACTCTATCATCGCAAATAGCCGCCGACGGCTCATGCCCAGCGGCGCGCCATTGCCACACAGAGGACGACGATTCCGGCTGCGGCAATCATCGTTGCCGACACCGGCTCATGCAGCAGCAGGCTCGCGAAACCGAGGCCGAGGAAGGGCTGCAGCAGTTGCAGTTGGCCCACCGTCGCAGTGCCGCCGCGCGCGAGCCCGCGGTACCAGAAGGCGAAGCCGACGAACATGCTGAAGACGGAGACGTAGGCGAGGCCCAGCCACGCCGCGGCCGTGATGTCGTGTGACGCGCCGGGCAGCGTCAGCACCGCCATCGACAGCATCAGCGGTGCAGACAACAGCAGCGCCCACGAGATCACCTGCCAGCCGCCGAGCCGGCGGGTGAGCATGGCGCCCTCGGCATAGCCCAGGCCGCAGACGACGATCGCAGCGATCATCGCGAGATCGCCGATCGGCGCCGCGACGCCGTCCCGCGACAGGGCGAAGCCCGAGACCGCCGCAGCGCCAAGTGCTGCGAACAGCCAGAACAACGGCCGCGGCCGCTCGCCGCCGCGCAGCACGCCGAACAAGGCGGTCGACAACGGCAGCAGACCGACGAACACGATCGCATGGGCCGAGGTGATGTGCTGGAGCGCCAGGGCGGTGAGCAGCGGAAAGCCGATGACGACACCGAGCGACACGACCGCCAGCGACATCAGGTCGCGCCGGCCGGGAAGCGGCTGCCGCAACAGCGTGAGACAAAGCGCGCCCAGCACGGCCGCGAGCGTCGCGCGTGCGCCCGTCAGGAACAGCGGCGAAAAACCCTCCAGTGCCGCCCGCGTCGCCGGCAGCGAGCCGCTGAAGATCGTCATGCCGATGATGCCGCTCCCCCAGCCTTCGATCGATCCCTTCATGCACGGCTCCTCCTTGCAGATCCCATAGCCCGATCGGGCTTGTTGCGGCAGCGACAGACCGATACAATTTTGACAATCTGTACTGATGCAAAGGGCAACACACTTGGGACCAGGGACGCCCGATTCCCGCCGAGGCGGCTCGCGGACCATCGCCGTGGTCGATGCGATCCGGCAGCGTCTGGCGACGCGCGCGCTCAGCGCCGGCCAGCGCCTGCCCTCGATCCGCGCCTTCGCCGCGGCGATGGGCGTGTCGCCGGCCACGGTGGTCGAGGCCTATGACCGGCTCGCCGCCGAGGGCGTGATCCGTGCCCGGCGCGGCTCCGGCTTCTATGTCGCCGACACGGCGCTGCCGCCGCTGGCCCTCGCCGATCGCGAGCCGCGCCGTCCGCGCGCGGTCGACCCGTTCTGGGTGTCGCGGCAGTCGCTCGACGCCGGACCGGGAACGCTGACGCCCGGCTGCGGCTGGCTGCCGGCCGAGTGGATGCCGCAGGACGCGCTGCGGCGCGCGGTCCGCGCGCTGGCGCGCAGCGCCGGCCCTGTTCTGAGCGATTATGGCGGAGCGCGAGGATCGCCGGCGCTACGACGGCTGCTGCAGGGCCGCCTTGCCGGCATCGGCATCGACGCGTTCAGCGAGCAGTTGGTGCTGACCTCGTCCGGCACGCAGGCGATCGACCTGATCTGCCGCATGCTGCTGCGTGCCGGCGACGCCGTGCTGGTCGACGATCCCTGCTATTTCAACTTCCTCGCGCTGCTGCGCGCGCATCAGGCGCGGATCATCAGCGTGCCGATGACGCCGGGCGGACCCGACATCGCGCAGTTCGAGGCGATACTCGCGGCCGAGCGCCCGCGGCTCTACATCACCAATTCCGGCCTGCACAATCCGACTGGGGCGACGCTGTCGCTGCAGACGGCGCACCGGCTGCTCAACGCCGCGTCGGCGCATGACACGATCATCGTCGAGGACGACATCTACGGCGATTTCGAACCCGAGCCGTCGCCGCGGCTCGCCGCACTCGACGGGCTGACGCGGGTGATCCTGGTCGGCAGCTTCTCCAAGACACTGTCGGCCTCGGTGCGCTGCGGATACATCGCGGCGCGCGCGGACTGGATCGAACCGCTGATCGACCTGCAGATCGCGACCGGCTTCGGCGGTCCCGGACAATTCGCCGCGGAGACCCTGACCCAGGTGCTGACCAGCGGCAGCTACCGCAAGCACGTCGAGGAGCTGCGCGCACGGCTTGGGCGAGCACGGCCGCGCGTGGCGGCACGGCTGCAGCGCATCGGTATCGCCCCATGGCTGATGCCGCGCGGCGGCTTTCATCTGTGGTGCAGGTTGCCGGACGGCTGTACGGCAATCGAGGTGGCCCAGGCCGCGCTCGATGAACACGTGGTGCTCGCGCCCGGCGACGTCTTCAGCGCGGCGCAATCCGCCGCGACGATGATGCGCTTCAACGTCGCGCATTGCGAGGATCCGCGCGTCATCAACGCGCTGGAGCGCGCGACAAAGCCACCGGCCGCGCGTTCGTTGCGCCGCCAAGCGGCCGATTCGACCGGCGGATAAGGCTTAGTAGCAGTAGCGCGGGTGTGCGCGGACCCATGAGCCGTCGCCGCGCTGCAAATAGCAGCCATTGCGATAGGAATAATAGCCGCCACGACGGCGCTCGCCATCGGCCGCGATTGCAGCTCCGGTACCGGCCCCGATCACGGCGCCGATCGCAGCGCCCCGGCCGCCGCCGATCGCGCCGCCCAGGATCGCTCCGCCGGCGCCGCCGAGGATCGCTCCGCCGAGTACGTCCTGCGCGGCAGCCTGATGCACCGGCGCGACGACGGCGAGCGTGAGCAGCGCCGCAGCGCCGAGGCGGGTAGCAAAGGGAATCCCCAGACGTCGGATCATGGACAGGCCTCCGTTCCGGGCACGCTAGTCCGCCCGGCGTGGCCGTTCTTGATGCAGATCAAGGCGACGTCAAGGCAGGGCAATCCACGGCCTTGCCACGTGACGCATCATGCCGCCACGCGCTGATCCTGGGTGCGGTCCTCGATGATGCTGAGGAGATATTTCGGCTCGCCCTCGCCGATCGAGACCGGCAGCCGGCGCACGACGATGTCGCGCGGACCGTTCCCGGGTGTGAGGATGCTATGGGCTCGCGGCTCATCGTCGCCGCGCCCTGCGAGCTGGTCGCGGGCGGCTTCCTCGAGGATTGCGCCGGTCGGCGCGGAGAACAGTTCGCCCGGCGTGCGGCCGATGATGTCGGTGCGTGGCACGCCGAACAGGCGCTCGGCGGCGCGATTGACGAACATGTAGCGCAGCGACTGCGCATCCTTGGCCAGCACCGCCTGCGGGATGTTCTCCAGCAATGCGGCGAGGAAATATTCGGCGCGCGCGAGCTTGCGCTCGGCACGGCGCTGCGCGGTGAAATCCTCATGAGTGGCGATCCAGCCGCCGCCGTCCATCGGACGCTCCGAGATGCGGATGATGCGGCCGTCGGCGAGCTCGACCTCGACGATCTCGGCCCGTCGCTCCTTCATGCGCTCCCGTAGCGCGGCGAGGAACTCCGACGGCTTCTCGCGCAGCAGGCCCAGCTTGGCGCGATGTGCGAGAATCTCGCGTACATGCGCACCGGGCTTCGCAACCGAGGCAGGAAGGCCGTAGAGCTTGCGGTACTGCTCGTTGACGATCAGCACGTAGCCGAAGCTGTCGAGCATGATCAGGCCCTGGGCCATGTTGGCGACCGCGGCATCCAGACGCTGCTGGTTGCTGAGCGCGCCCTGCTCCAGCCGCTCGTGCTCGCGCAGGATGTCGGCGTGCTGGCGCTCGATCTCGACCTCGTGCTGCTCGAGCTCCTGAATCCGGAAGGCGCCGTTCTGGAAAGTCTCCACCGCATGGGCGACCCGTCCGATCTCGTCATGGCGCCGCGCATGGGGAATCTTGAGCTTGATGCGGCCGGCGGCGATGCGGTCGGTGACGCGGGCGATGTCCAGCAGCGGCATCAGCACGCCCCAGCGCAGCGCCAGCGCCGCGGCTGCGATCAGCAGGATGATCACCGCCCCGAGCGCGCCCAGATAGAACGCGGCCATGCCGCGCGCGTCGGCCGCCTCGCCGAGCTCGCGGGTGCGGTCGGCATAGAGCCGCGACAATTTCTCGAGGTCCTCGTTGAGCGCGGTGCGCACCGCGCGATTCTCGTCATTGTCGCCGAGCTCGCGCGCCACCGACGATCCGACCGAGATCGTCTGCCGCGCCATCTCGGTGCGGAATGCGACGAACTGATCGATCCGCTTCCTGAACGGGGCGAACAGCGCGGCGTCGTCATCTGTGACCCGGCTTTCCCATTCGTCGACCACCTTGCTCAGCTGCGCGATCTTCGCAAGCTGCGAATCGGCGTAGCGCCGCGCGACGGTGCGGTCCAACGACATGTAGATGCCGCGCGATTCCATCACGACCGCGTAGATCAGCGCGTTGGTGCGCTCGATGTTGTGGGCTGCAATGGAAAGCGCTTCGAGCCGATCGTAGAACAGGCGCTGCTCGCGCAGCGCCGACAGCGCGCCCAGTGTCGACAGCATCACCAGGACGGCGAACGCGGCCGCAGCCGCAGAGATCTTGTCGTTGAGGCTGAACGACGGCAGCGACCTGTTGAACCGGCGCAACAACTCACGCATGGCGGTCCCCCTCGATGGAGTACAACCATCAGACGCAAGATGCGTAAACAACAAGTTCCAATCAGTGGAACAGGCGTGTAACCGGCCGTTAACCAAATCCGATGCCGGAAGAAGCTTGCCCGCCGCGCGGCAAGGGCGCTCAACGGCGCGCGTCTCGTCCTACTGCCTGAGCATGATCAGCGGATTGGCGCTGTCGGGCACCAGCCGCCACTGCGCATTGTCGTCCGCCTCGAACCGCCAGGTCTCGCCGCGGTCCGACATCAGCATCATCTGGCCGTGCTCGAGCCGCCACTGGCTCGGCGCGAACGCTGCGATCATGGGGTCGCATTTCGGCTTCACGAACACTTGGAAATTGTCGTGGCCGGCGTCGTTGTTGGTCAGCACCAGGCTGCAGATCGTGGCGCCATTGCCGCGGACCATCGCCCAGTCGCCGATCATCTGGTCCATCGATTTCGCCAGCGACCGCGCCGCCGCCAGGTTCTGCAGGATGTAGACGCCTTCGCCCTGGCGCAGTCCCTCGAAGATGCCGGCCTCGACCTCGGTGAAGTCGATCACCGCTTCGCCATTGGCGGCCTGGAGACTGACGATGTCGAGGCCCTTCACGTTCCAGCCGGCGATGTCCTTGGTGAAGGGCAGCGCGGCGGCGCAGCTCGGCTCCAGCTCGAGCTTCTGCCCGCGCGGCGCCGCGTCCGGCTTCAGGGTCACGACGCAGGTCTTGCTGCGCTCGGTGGTCGCAAGCTCCCACTGCCCGATCATCGCTTTCTTCAGGCCGGCGGCGTCCTGCGCGACGGCAGGGACGCTCGCCACTGACGACAGCAGCGCGATCAGCATTGGGAGCGAGCGTTTCATCAGCGGCCTTTCACCGGCGTTTCCGGAACGGGCGTCAGCGGCGGCTTGCCGGCAAACCAGACCTTGAGATTGTCGACCACCAGCTGATCCATCGCGTTGCGGGTTACGATGGCAGCCGAGCCGATGTGTGGCAGCAGCACGACATTGTCCATCGCCTTGAGCTCGTCGGGTACCGCCGGCTCCTTCTCGAACACGTCGAGGCCGGCCCCGAGAATCGTGCCGGACTTCAGCGCCGCGACCAAAGCCTGCTCGTCGATCACCGAGCCGCGGGCGACGTTGACGACGACGCCCCGCGGCCCCAGCGCCTTCAGCACCTCGGCGTTGACGATTTTGTTGGTGCCGGCGCCGCCGGGCACGATCACGATGAGCGTGTCGACGTCCCTGGCCATCGCGAGCAGGTCGGGATAGTGCTTGTTGGTGACGCCCGCCGCCGGGTTGCGCGAGTGATAGACCACCGGCACCAGCGAGGCTTCGAGCCGGCGCGCGATCGCCTGGCCGATGCGGCCCATGCCGACCATGCCGACGGTGCGGTCGCGCAGCGAGCCGACGCTCAGCGGATAGGGCTTCGACGTCCACTCGCCGGAGCGCACGAAGCGATCGGCCTTGATGAACTCGCGGCAGGTGGCGATCAGCAGGCCGAGCGCGACGTCGGCGACCTCCTCGGTCAGCACGTCCGGCGTGTTGGTGACGATGATGCCGTGCTGGCCGGCATGGGCGGCCGCGATATGGTCATAGCCGACGCCGAAGCTTGCGATCATCTCCAGCTTCGGCAGCATCGCCATCACGGCGGCATCGGTCTTCACGGTATGGAAGGTCACGGCGACGCCGCGGATCCGCCCTTTCACGTCCGCCGGCAGCGCTTCGAGATCGGCCTGCGTCGTCGCATGGTGCACGGTGAAGCCGTCCGGGAACCCTTTCTCCAGGATCGGCCGCAGCGGCCCATAGATCAGAACATCGATCTTGTCAGACGAAGTAGCCGCCATCAGTTGTCCTTTCCAAGCGCGCTCTCGTGCCAGCGCCGCAAAACGAGGTGCGAAACTAGCGCCAGCAAGCCATAGATGACAATCCCGGCGACCGACAGCAGCACCAGCGCTGCGAACATGCGGGGTATGTTGAGACGATAGCCGGATTCGGCGATGCGATAGGCGAGCCCTGAGCCCGCGCCGGCGCTGCCCGCGGCGATCTCGGCGACGACGGCGCCGATCAGCGACAGGCCGCCGGCGATGCGCAGACCGCCGAGAATGTAGGGCAGAGCGGCGGGCAATTTCAGATAGCGCAAGGTCTGCCAGCGCGAGGCGCCGTAGAGCTGGAACAGGCCGGCGAGATTGCGATCGACCGAGTTGAGCCCGAGCGCGGTGTTGGACAGCACCGGGAAGAAGCCGACGATCCAGGCGCATACGACCACCGCGGTCTGCTGCGGCAGATAGATCAGGAGCAGCGGCGCGACCGCGATCACGGGGGTGACCTGCAGCACCACGGCATAGGGAAACAGCGCCCATTCCAGCCATCTCGACTGGTTGAACAACAGCGCCAGCGCGATGCCGCCGAGCGCGGCAGCGATGAAGCCTTCGAGCGTGGTGACCAGTGTCGTCAGCAGCGACTGCGCCAGAATGTCCCAGTCGGCAACCAACGTCTTCAGGATGAGCAGCGGGCCCGGCAGCACATAGGGCTGGATGCCGTTGACGCGCACCACCAACTCCCACGCCGTCATCGCTGCGACGAAAACCAAGGCCGGAAAGGCGAGGCTCGCCAGCCGCTCGCCCGCAACGGATGTCGCTCGCTCGGAGGCACCGCTCACAGCGCATGCACTCCGGTGTAGGCCGGCGCCAACGCGTCGGAGACGCGACGGCAGTATGCGGCGTAGTCCGGCGAGGCCCGGAACGCATCATCGCGCGAGTCGACGTCGATCCGGATTTCGGCACTGAGCCGGCCGGGCCGCGCCGTCATCACCAGCACGCGCTGCGACAGGTAGACCGACTCGAACACCGAATGGGTGACGAACAGGACGGTCATGTTCAGGCTGCGCCACAGCGCCAGCAGGTCGTTGTTGAGGCGAAAGCGCGTGATCTCGTCGAGGGCCGCGAACGGCTCGTCCATCAGCAGGATGTCGGGCCGCGTCACCAGCGCCCGCGCCAGCGAGGCGCGCATCTTCATGCCGCCGGACAATTCGCGCGGGAAAGCATCGGCAAAATCCGACAGGCCGACCTGCGCCAAGGCCGCATCGATCCGCGGCCGCGCCTCCATGGCCGGGACATGCGCAAGCTTCAACGGCAATCCGACATTGTCGCGCACGCTGGTCCAGGGCATCAAGGTCGGCTCCTGGAACACGAAGCCGATGCGATGGCCCGGATGCGTCTCGGACGCGGACGCCGCGACATCGACCGCGCCGCCGCTCGGGCGCGCGAGGCCTGCGATCAGCCGCAGCGCCGTCGACTTGCCGCAGCCGGAGGGGCCGAGCAGCGAGACGAACTCGCCTTTGGCGATGGTCAGATCGATCGGCCCCAGCGCGGCGACGCCGGACTCGTACACCTTGGTGACGCCGCGCAGGCGTACCGCGGTCGCGACGGCGCGCTCGGACGAAAGGGGTGAGCTCATTTGCTGAAAGTGCCGCTCAAGCGTCCTACTTCTTCGGCCGGAGATCGATGCCGACGCTCTTGTTGACGAAACGCAACGTGTAGGACTTGCGATAGTCGATCGTCGACTTGACCACGCCGGCCCGCACCATCTTGTCGAAGAAGCTGGCGATGCGCTCCTCCGTCATGGCGCCGATGCCCTTCTCCACGCTGTCGCCGGAATCGACGATGCCGTACTCCTTCATCTTGGCGACCGAATAGGCCAGCAGGTCGTCGGTCATCTCCGGGTTCATCTTCTTGATCAGCGCATTGCCCGCGGAATTGTCGCCGTAGATGTAGTTGTACCAGCCGATGATCGAGGCATCGACGAAACGCTGCACCAGGTCCGGCTTGCTCTCGATCAGGTCGCGGCGCGTCTCGATCAGGGTCGAATAGGTGTTGAAGCCGTTGTCTGCGAGCAGGATCACGCCGGGCTTGAAGCCGGCGGCGCGCTCGACCGCGAACGGCTCCGACGTGACATAGCCCTGCATTGCGCTCTGCGGCGTGGCGATGAAGGGCTGCGGATTGAACGTGTAGGGGCGGACGTTCTTCTCGGAGAAACCGTATTCCGATTTCAGCCATTGATAGTAGCTGGAGATGCCTTCCTTGGAGACGAACAGGGTCAGCGGCTTCAGCTCGTCGAGCTTGGTGATCCTGGACTCCGGGTGGGTCAGGAACACCTGCGGGTCCTTC
Source organism: Bradyrhizobium sp. SZCCHNS30572 (assembly GCF_032484415.1). Classification (NCBI taxonomy): domain Bacteria; kingdom Pseudomonadati; phylum Pseudomonadota; class Alphaproteobacteria; order Hyphomicrobiales; family Nitrobacteraceae; genus Bradyrhizobium; species Bradyrhizobium sp. SZCCHNS30572. Next base: position 20,319 of record NZ_JAUESY010000004.1, read on the forward strand.
TGGAACATCGCCGCGATCGACACCACCGGCACGTTGTTGGCGACCGCGTCGAACGACATCAGCGTGTTCGCGGCCATGAAGAACTCGATCTTGCCCGAGATCAGCAGCATGCGGTTGTTCTCGTTCGGACCGCCCGGCACGATCGTCACGTCCAGACCGTAGCGCTTGTAGGTGCCGTCGGCGACCGCCTGGAAGAAGCCGCCATGCTCGGCCTCGGCAACCCAGTTGGTGCCGAACGAGACCTTGTCCAGGGTCTGGGCATGGGCCGCCGAGATCATCCCGCCCAAAGTCCCGCCGAGGACCAGCAATGCCGCCATTAACGTTCGCGGCAGAAGCGCCTGCGCCATGTCTGGTCTCCCCGGTTCTTTCTGGCTGAACATGTTAAGATCGTTCGGGTGATACCTACCCTGCCCCACGGACGAAGGAAACTGCCCGCGCGATGACCCTGCCGCCCCGCGACTGGACCGAGCTGCACTGGCCCGCTTTGGCGACGTCCGAGGCGGGAACGCCCGAGAGCGCGCGCTGGATCGCAGTGCTGCCGCTCGCCGCCACCGAGCAGCACGGCCCGCACCTGCCTCTCGGCACCGACGTCTACATCGCCGAGGCCTATCTCGCCCAGGTGCGCGCGCTGCTGCCGCCGTCGCTGCCGGTGACGGTCCTGCCGGTGCAGCCAGTGGGGATCTCGACCGAGCATATCGACTATCCGGGCACGCTGACCATGCCGACCGAGGTCGCGCTGCGGAGCTGGCGTGCGCTCGGCGACAGCGTCGCGCGCGCCGGGATCAGGAAGCTCGTGATCGTCTCCAGCCATGGCGGCAACAGTGCCGCGATGACCCTGGTCGCACAGGATCTGCGCGCTGATCACCGCATGCTGGTGGTGACGACGTCGTGGTCGCGCTTCGGTGCGCCCGACGGCCTGTTCTCGCTCGATGAGCTGCGGCACGGCATTCACGGCGGCGCCGTCGAGACCTCGATCATGCTGGCCCGCCATCCCACGCTGGTGCGCAGCGATGCGATCGCCGCATTCTCCTCGCGCGGCGCTGAGATGGAAACGACCTACAAGGTGCTCTCGACGCAGCGGCCGGCGCCGATGGCCTGGCAGACGCAGGACCTGAATGCGGGCGGCGCGGTCGGCGATGCCACGCAGGCGTCGGCGGAGAAGGGCGAGCGCGTGCTCGACCACGGCGCGCGGGCGTTCTGTGCGCTGCTGGCGGACATCGATAACTTCGACGTGAACACGCTTCGCCGCGGCCCCCTGCCGGGCGGCTGAGCCAAAGATAACACTCTGGATCTTCTGATGAATCTTCGAACGGCGTCGATCGCGATCAGGCGATTCGAACCGGTTTCGAAAAGGCTCCGTCCAATTTGGCAAGCGGCCGACGCCGGCTGCCGCAACAACAAACAGGAGCCTTCACCATGTCGATCAAGACCAAGATTGCCGCCCTCGCGCTGACCGCTCTCGCCGTGACCGGCAGCATCGCCGCAACGTCGACGCCTGCCGCGGCCAACGGCTTCCATCATCACCATTGGGGCTGGGGCGTCGGTGCCGGCCTCGTCGGAGCCGCCGTCGTCGGCAGCGCCATCGCCGCCAGCAACGACGGCTACTACTATGGCGGTGGCTATCGGTACTGCCGCTGGGTGCCGCAGTACAACGTCTACGGCCAGTATGTCGGCCGGGTCAGGGCCTGCGGCTATTGATGCTGGGCTTTCGTCGCGCCCCGCCCAGCCGCGGCCAAGGCTCGCCTCGCCAAATTCGCCAAGGCCGGGCGTCTACCTGCCCCGATCTGCGATCTCGACAGCCCGCCCGGCCACCCGGGCGGGCCGATTGTTGCGTGGGCGCAACACCCTCGATCAGAAACCGGGTCAGATCGCCCCACGCTTGCTCTTGCGAATTAATCGCAATATAAATCATCCCTGGATTGCCGCGTATCATCCACACTTCCGATCAAACATCGACGACTCCGTAATCTTCTCGTGACTGTGCGCGGGCAATCAGTTGTGACGTTGCCTGTGTCGTTTGCCTTGCCTTGGGAATCCGCCGCCATGATCCGTTCGAACTGCACCCGGGAAGTGATCGCGGCCGGTGCCATGATCGCCGCGCTCGCTGCCCCCGCCGCTGCCGCCGACCTGCCGGTCAAGGCCCGGATGGCGCAGACGGTGTTCGACTGGACCGGCCTCTATGTCGGCGTCCATGCCGGCTATACACGTGACCACGGCCGGGCGACCCTGACGGACCCGAGCGGCACGGTCAGCACCGGCAGCCCTTTCAGCGGTCTCACTGGCGGCGTTCAGGCGGGCTACAACTGGGTCACCCGCTCCGGGCTCTTGCTCGGGCTCGAGGGCGATTTCAGCTTTCCGAACTATCTCACCTCCAACCACACCGTCGCGATGCTCGGCACGCCCGGCTCGAACGTCTCGGAGCTGTGGGACTATGTCGCCACCGCCCGCGGCCGCGTCGGCTACATCAGGGGCGACTGGCTGGTCTATGCCACCGGCGGACTTGCCTGGACCGGCGGCCGCTTCATCAACACCAATGCAGCCGGCGACACCGAGAAACTGCTGACGACGCGGCTCGGCTGGGCCGCCGGCGTCGGCATCGAACGCAGCTTTGCGCCGCATTGGAGCTGGCGCCTCGAATATCTCTACAGCCATTTCGAGAACGGTGGCGTCCGCTTCTCCAACGGAGCCAGCTACAATTCGCAACTTGACTTCCAGACCCTGCGGGTCGGGCTCAACCGGAAGCTCGACTTCGCCAGCGGTCCCGACCTGAAGCTCAAGAGCGATCCGTCCGATCCCGAATCCGACCGCTGGGAGATCCACGGCCAGGCGACCGTGATCGGCCAGGGCTATCCGGCGTTCCGCGCCGCCTACACCGGCGCCAACAGCCTGACACCCGCGCGCCAATTCCAGGAGACCTGGAGCAACAGCCTGTACATCAACGCGCGGCTGTGGGACGGCGGCGAGGTCTACTACAATCCCGAGCTGCTGCAGGGCTTCGGCCTCAGCAACACCGTCGGACTCGGCGGCTTCCCCAATGGCGAAGCGCAGAAGTCCGACTTCCCCTATCCGCACTACAACACCTCGCGGCTGTTCCTGCGCCAGACCTTCGGCTTCGGCGGCGAGCAGGAACAGCTCGGCAGCGGCCAGCTGCAGCTCTCCGGCAAGCAGGACATCTCGCGTCTCACGGTGCAGATCGGCAAATTTCCGGTGCTCGACGTGTTCGACGGCAACGCCTACGCCAAGGATGCGCGCAAGGACTTCATGAACTGGTCGATCTGGGCGCCCGGCGCCTTCGACTACGCCGCCGACAAGCTCGGCCTGACCTATGGCGCCACCGCCGAGCTGAACCAGAAGAACTGGGCGCTGCGCGCCGGCTATTTCCTGGTCGACGCCACCTCGAACTCCAACAATTTCGACACGAACGTGTTCAGGCGCGGCAGCTATGTCGTCGAGCTGGAGACGCGCTATCAGCTGTTCTCGCAGCCGGGCCACCTGCGCACCATCGGCTTCTTCAACAACACCTTCTCCGGCAGCTACCGCGAGACGCTGGACAATCCCGCGCTTAATGCCGACATCACCCAGACCCGCCGCGGCCGCCCCAAATACGGCTACGTCGTCTCTTTCGACCAGGCGCTGTCAGACGAGCTCGGCCTGTTCGGCCGCTGGAGCTGGAACGACGGCAAGACCGAGATCATGGCCTTCACCGACATCGACAACAGCCTGTCGTTCGGCACCTCGATCAAGGGCACGCGCTGGGGCCGTCCCGATGATACGATCGGCCTCGCCGGCGTGACCAACGGGCTGTCGCGCGACCACCGCGCCTTCCTCGCCGCCGGCGGCCTCGGCCCGCTGATCGGCGATGGTGCGCTGAACTATCGACGCGAGAACATCATCGAGGCCTACTACGCCTACTCGATCAACAAATACCTGACCTTCACGGCGGACTACCAGTTCGTCAACAACCCCGCCTACAACGCCGACCGCGGCCCGGTGTCGATCTTCTCCGGGCGGTTGCACGGGGATTTCTGAGGGCGACAGGCTGCGCCGCCGTCGAGGCCGGCAGTCGAGCGCCGATGAGAGCCACAATTCGCGCCACAAATGGGTGTCGTCCGGGCTCAAGGCCGGGACGACAGCGGAGGATGATGCGCCCGTCGGTGCGCCAAGCTGACCTGCCGCCAGGGTGCAGTCCCCCATGCGCTTACCGCAATGCGGCATTGGGCGCTTGCCATCCCCATATGCTAGGACCTGTCTCCATTCCCCGCCCCTTCGGGCGCTCACAGGTCGAAATGCTCTCAGTCGAACTCGCCATCATCGTCGTCCTCATCGTCGTCAACGGGCTGTTGTCGATGTCCGAACTCGCGATCGTCTCGTCGCGGCCGGCCCGGCTGGCCATGCTGGCCGAGAAAGGCGTGTCCGGCGCGCGGCGGGCGCTGACGCTGGCGTCCGACCCGGGGCGATTCCTGTCGACGGTGCAGATCGGCATCACCCTGGTCGGCGTGCTCTCCGGCGCGTTCTCGGGCGCCACGCTCGGCCAGCGCCTGACGCAATCGCTGCTGGAGCTCGGCCTGTCGGCTTCCGTCGCCGACATCGTCGGCGTCGGCCTGGTCGTCACCATCATCACCTATGCCACGCTGATCGTCGGCGAGCTGGTGCCGAAGCAGCTCGCGCTGCGTGATCCCGAGGCGATTGCCGTCCGCGTCGCGCCGGCCATGCAGGTGCTCGCCAAGGTGTCGCTGCCGCTGGTGGTCCTGCTCGACCTTTCCGGCAAGCTGATCCTGACGCTGCTCGGCCGTTCCGGCGAGGCCGAGGAGAAGGTCTCGGAGGCGGAGATCCATCATCTGGTGCGCGAGGCCGAGACTGCCGGCGTGCTCGAGCCGGGCGAGAAGGAGATGATCGCGGGCGTGATGCGGCTCGGCGACCGCCCGGTCGGCGCCATCATGACGCCGCGTCCCGAGGTCGACGTCGTCGACCTCAACGACGATCCCAAGGCCATTCGCGAGCTGCTCGCCAGGAGCCCGCATTCGCGCCTGCCGGTGTCGGACGGCGAGCGCGACCGTCCGATCGGCGTGCTCCAGGCCAAGGACCTGCTGGCGGCCTATCTGCGCGACGAGACGCCGGACCTGCGCAACCTGGTGCGCGAGGTGCCGATCATTCCCTCCACCGTCGATGCGCGCGACGTGATCGCGATCCTCAAGGTAGCGCCCGTGCATATGGGGCTGGTCCACGACGAATACGGCGCGTTCGAAGGCGTCGTGACCGCGGCGGATATTCTGGAGTCGATCGTCGGCGCATTCTCGTCCGAGCAGGGTCCCCCCGAGCCCGCCTGCGTCCGCCGCGACGACGGCTCGCTGCTGGTCTCCGGCTGGATGCCGCTCGACGAGTTCGCCGACGTCCTCGCCATCGAGGTGCCGCCACATCGCGGCTATCACACCGTCGCCGGCCTGGTGCTGCAGCACTTCGGCAGCGTGCCCGAGGTCGGCCAGAGCTTCGAGCTGCAGGGGTGGCGCTTCGAGATCATCGACCTCGACGGCCGCCGCATCGACAAGATCCTGGCGACCAGGCTCGCGCCGGAGGGCGGCGAGCCGAATGTGGGGTAGCTGAACCCGTGCTGTCGCCGCAACGACAGTGCGCCCCGCCGGAGCATTCTCGCACCCGCTTCGCATCTGCCATGCGATGCGACCTCCCTCGCACGCGGCGGAGGCGCAGATCGAGCGAGTGGCGCGCGATCAGGCATACCCCGGACAGCCGATGTCGCGGGAACGTGAAGACGCGGCCTGCGTATCCTTTGATAGGCCGACATGTGGTACCGGATCCCGGCCGCCGCCGCTTGATATCAAACCATCACACAGGGCACTTAGGGTACGGATTCGGTCGGCAGCCCAGCCGGCGCGAACCAGCCCATACGCCATGACAAGCACCGTCCGCAGCCACCGCCGATGGCTGCGGACGACAAGACGAGACACGCCGATGATGCTTCAGGAGCTCCGGACCACAGTGCTGCGCGACGCCGTCCGTCCCAACATCTGGGACGTGGTCGCGCTGGTGATCGTGGTGGGCGCGATGGTGCTGATCGTCTATGGCGGCGAGCAGACCACCCAGCCGCTGTCGGCGCTGGATACCGCCCCGGTGTCGCTCGATCCGGCCAACCTTCCGCTCTACGCGCTGCGCACGACCTTGCGCATGCTGCTCGCGATCGCGTGCTCGCTCGTGTTCACCTTCGTCTACGCCGCGCTGGCGGCCAAGAGCCGGCGCGCCGAGATCGTGCTGATCCCGCTGCTCGACATCCTGCAGTCGGTGCCGATCCTCGGCTTCCTCACCTTCACCGTCGTGTTCTTCATGAACCTGCTCCCCGGCAAGGTGCTGGGCGCCGAGCTCGCCTGCGTGTTCGCGATCTTCACCAGCCAGGCCTGGAACATGACCTTCAGCATGTACCAGTCGATGCGCAACGTGCCGAAGGATCTGGAGGAGGCGACGCGCAGCTTCCACCTCTCCGGCTGGCAGCGCTTCTGGCGGCTCGACGTCCCCTATGCGATGCCCGGCCTGATCTGGAATGCGATGATGTCGATGTCCGGCGGCTGGTTCTTCGTCGTGGCCTCCGAGGCGATCACGGTCGGCAACACCACCGTCACCCTGCCCGGCATCGGCTCCTACGTCGCGCTGGCAATTCAGCAGAAGGATCTCGCCGCGATCGGCGCCGCGCTGCTGACCATGCTGCTGGTCATCACCGCCTACGATCAGCTGCTGTTCCGTCCGATCGTGGCCTGGGCCGACAAATTCCGCTTCGAGCAGACCGCCTCGGGCAATCCGCCGAGCTCGTGGATGCTCGACCTGTTCCGGCGCACCCGCGCGCTGCGCTCGCTGTCCGTCCCGTTCGCCGCGGTCAATCGCGCCGTCTCGAACCTGCGGATCAACTGGCCTAAAACCTGGAGCGGCCCGGTGCGGCACGCGCCACCGTCGCAGCTCGTCGACGGCCTCTGGCTCGCCGTCGTCGTTCTCGGTTGCGCCTATGCCGGCTGGAAGACGTACCTCTACCTCTCGGCCACGCTGGCGCCCGCCGATGTCCTCTCCGCCATCGGCTATGGCCTGATCACGCTGATCCGCGTGGTGGTGCTGATCGGGCTGGCGTCGCTGATCTGGGTCCCCGTCGGCGTCTGGATCGGGCTGCGGCCCAAGCTCGCTGAGCGCATCCAGCCGCTGGCGCAGTTCCTCGCCGCCTTCCCGGCCAACCTCGCCTTCCCGGTGTTCGTCGTGCTGATCGTGCGCTTTCGCCTCGACGCCAATGTCTGGCTGAGCCCGCTGATGATCCTGGGCACGCAATGGTACATCCTATTCAACGTCATCGCCGGTGCCAGCGCCTTCCCGACCGACCTGCGCGAGGCGGCCGCGAGCCTGCACCTGACCGGCTGGCGCTGGTGGTTCAAGGTCGTGCTGCCCGGAATCTTCCCCTATTACATCACCGGCGCCATCACCGCCTCGGGCGGCTCATGGAACGCGGCGATCGTCGCCGAGGTCGCGAGCTGGGGCGACACGCATCTGACGGCGTCGGGGCTCGGCGCCTACATCGCCGCGGCGACGGAGCGCGGCGACTTTCCGCGCGTGGTACTCGGCATTGCCGTGATGTGCATCCTCGTCACTCTGTTCAACCGGCTGCTGTGGCGGCCGCTGTATGCCTTCGGCGAGCGCCGGCTGCGGCTCGGCTGACCGGGAGAGATCATCATGCGCGACCAGGTCAAGGACACATCGCTGATCGAGATCAAGAGCGTCAGCCGGCTCTTCCCGAAGGGCAGCGGCGAGGATCTCGTCGTGCTGGAGAAGGTCGACCTCACGATCCGAGCCGGCGAAATCGTCGGCCTGCTCGGACGCTCCGGCTCGGGCAAGTCGACCCTGCTGCGGATCATCGCCGGCCTGGTGTCGCCATCCTCAGGCGAAGCACGATGCCGCGGCGAGATCATCGCCGGCCCCCCTGTTGGCGTCGCCATGGTGTTCCAGTCGTTCGCGCTGTTTCCCTGGCTCACCGTGCTGCAAAACGTCGAACTCGGCCTGGAGGCGCTCGGTGTCGACAGTGCCGAGCGGCGCAAACGCGCGCTGGCCGCGATCGACCTGATAGGTCTCGACGGTTTCGAATCGGCTTTTCCGAAGGAGCTGTCCGGCGGCATGCGCCAGCGCGTCGGCTTTGCCCGCGCGCTCGTCGTGCATCCTGACCTCCTGCTGATGGACGAGCCGTTCTCCGCGCTCGACGTGCTCACCGCCGAGACGCTGCGCACCGACCTCGTCGATCTCTGGACCGACGGCCGGCTGCCGATCAAGTCGGTGCTGATGGTGACGCACAACATCGAGGAAGCGGTGCTGATGTGCGACCGCGTCCTGGTGTTCTCGTCCAATCCCGGCCGCGTCGCCGCCGAGTTCAGGATCGACCTGCCGCATCCGCGCAACCGGCTCGATCCCGCGTTCCGCCAGCTCGTCGACAGTCTCTATGCCCGCATGACGCAGCGGCCCGAGCCGAAGCTGCCGAGCACCGCCAGCGCCGGCGTGGGCATGGTGCTCAACCACGTGTCGTCGAACTCGATCTCCGGCCTGATCGAGACGCTCGCCGGCGAACCCTATAATGGGCATGCCGACCTGCCGGTGCTGGCGGGCCATCTGCAGCTCGAGGTCGACGAGATCTTTCCGCTGGCCGAAGCGCTTCAGCTCTTGCGCTTCGCCCAGCTCAGTGAAGGCGACCTGACCTTGACCGAGGACGGACGGCGGTTCGCCCATCAGGAGACCGACGAGCGCAAGAAGCTGTTCGCGAAGCATTTGATGGAGAACGTGCCGCTGATGGGGCTGATCCGCCGCGTGCTCGACGACCGCCCCTCGCACGCCGCTCCGGCTGCGCGCTTCCGCATCGAGCTCGAGGACTACATGTCCGAGCACTACGCCGACGAGACCTTGCACACCATCGTGTCATGGGGCCGCTATGCCGAGCTGTTCGCCTATGACGAGCAGTCCGAGACCTTCAGCCTGGAGAACCCGCATTGAGGCCAACGGCGTCACGGCGCGATGGTCAGTGTCGCCTTCATGTTGGGATGAAAGCGGCAGTAGTAGTCGACCGTGCCCGCCTTCTTGAGGACCGAGCTCACCGTCTTGCTCGGCGGCAAAGTGACATCGAAGGCGCCATCCCGCGCCGTGGCCGTATGAGCCAGCGCATCCTTGTTGACCCATTCGACGGTATCGCCGACCTTGGCCGAAGCCACGGCCGGCGAGAATTCGAGCTTGTCCACCAAGATCCGGATCGTGGCAGCGCGCGCCGGAACGCTCATGGCGGCGAGCACAACCACACTCACGAGAGTGATGCGTCCCGACAGCATCGGATCGTCCTACTTCAGATCCGCCGCGACATGCTCGGCGTGCTGCTCGTGGCCCTGGAAGAGCTTCAGGCCGGTCTGCAGCAACTCCTTCAGCTCGGCGTTGGTTGCGGACGGAATGAGCTGCGTCTCCAGCGCGCCGTTCACCGTCTTGTGGTAGGCGACCTCGTTGGCAATATAGGCCTTGTCGAATGCCACGCCCTTGAGCTTGCTGAGCTCGTCGAGCTTCTCGCTCGCCTGCTTCGACAGCGCGCGGCTGGTGTCGTTGTCTTCCGGCGTCACTTTCAGCTTCTTGACCAGGGCGAGGGCCTGCTTGTTGACCGCCTCGTGGTCCCGCACCATGCCTTGCGCGAACTCCTTGATCTCCTTGCTGCCGGACTTGTCCAAGGCCTGCTTCGCTGCCTTGATGTCGATTTCGCCGGCGGTGTAGGCGATATGCGCGATCTGCGGATCGCTGAGCTTGGCGCCCTGCGACAGGGCCACGCTGCTCGTGAGGCAGAGCGCGAGGGCGATCGTGCCGATATGCTTGAACATGGTTCTCATCTCCTGTGCCGCCGGAGCTCGTGGCCGGCGGGTGAATGACTGCACAGGGATTGGATGAAAAGCGGGAGCCGACGTTCCCGAGAATCTTCAGGTCGGACGCCGAAGACGATCGAGCACGGCCTCGGTCAGCCGCTCGCAACGCGGGCCGGCGAAGGGAAACGCGTCCAGAAGGACGGGACCGATCTCTTTTTCGACGTTCTCACGCAGCATACCGCGGGCGCGATGCAGGCGCGTCTTCACGGTCTCGGGCTTCAATCCGAGCAAGTCCGCCGTCTCGTCGATGCTCATCTCCTCGATCACGCGGGCGATGAACACCAGGCGAAACGGCTCGGACAGGTCATCGATCGCCCGCTCGACGACGGCCTGGATCTGGCGCTGCGCCACCGACTTCTCCGGATCGCTCGACGTGGCGGGAAATTGGATCACCTCGGCCCGAGGCTTGTTCTCTCGCTCCGCATCCAGTTGCAGCGCGGGTCGCCGCCCGCGCAGCCGCCCCATCGCTTCGTTCATCGCGATGCGAACCAGCCACGTCGACAGGCTGGACTGGCCGCGAAACGCGTCCAGGTGGGTGAGTGCGCGGACATAGGTTTCCTGCACGACGTCCTCCGCCTCGCTGTCGTTGCGCAGGATGCCGCGGGCGATCCGGAACAGGCGGCGGTTGTTGGCCTGCAGGATGGCCCGAATGGCCGCCTCGTCGCGGGCTTTCGCCCGTCGGATCAGGTCATCCTCGCCGCTCGTCGCCGCGGAGACCGTGGTCGCTGTGGTCCAAGGCATTGTCGATCATCCAAGCTGAGTACACGTGGCTTAGATGGAATTGGAGCCGGAAAGTTCCCAAGAACGATCACGCAAGGCGTTTCACTGCACCGCCGCAAACGTATCGGCTCGCGCCATCGCCCAGGCGTCGCGGAAGCGGACGTCCTGGGTGCCCTCGAGCAGTTCGCCCGGCCGCAGCGATGGATACAGCTTGGCAAAGGAGGAGACATCGGTGGTCGACGTCCGCTGTGAGAAGTGGATGGGCCGCAGATCCTGCGGATGCTCGAGGCCGGCGGCGGCGAGCAGTTCGGCCAGCGCATGCAGGGTCGCGTGATGATAGTTGTAGACGCGGTCGAGCTTGTGCGGCACGACCAGCGCGCGGGCGCGCGTCGGATCCTGCGTCGCGACGCCCGTCGGGCAGCGGTCGGTGTGGCAGCTCAAGGACTGGATGCAGCCGAGCGCGAACATGAAGCCGCGCGCCGAGTTGCACCAGTCGGCGCCGATCGACATCGCGCGCGCCATGTCGAAGGCGGTGGCGATCTTGCCGGAGGCGCCGATCTTGATACGATCGCGGACGTTCAGCCCGACCAGCGCATTGTGCACGAAATTGACGCCCTCGCGCATCGGCATGCCGAGGTGGTCCATGAACTCCAGCGGCGCCGCGCCGGTGCCGCCCTCATTGCCGTCGACCACGATGAAGTCGGGATAGATGCCGGTCTCCAGCATCGCCTTGCAGATCGCAAGGAACTCCCAGGGATGGCCAATGCACAGCTTGAAGCCGGCCGGCTTGCCGCCCGACAGCCGCCGCATCTCGCCGATGAACTGCATCATCCCGATTGGCGTCGAGAACGCGCGGTGCGCCGCCGGCGAGATGCAGTCCTCGCCCATCGCGACGCCGCGGATCTTGGAGATCTCCTCGGACACCTTCGCCGCCGGCAGCACGCCGCCGTGGCCGGGCTTGGCGCCCTGGCTGATCTTGAGCTCGACCATCTTGATCTGCTCGGCGGCTGCGACCCGCGCGAACGCGTCGGGGTCGAACGTGCCGTCATGGCGGCGGCAGCCGAAATAGCCGGATCCGATCTCCCAGATGATGTCGCCGCCCATCTCGGCATGGTACGGGCTGAAGCCGCCCTCGCCGGTGTCGTGCGCGAAGCCGCCGCGCTTGGCGCCACCATTGAGTGCGCGCACCGCATTCGGGCTCAGGGCGCCAAAGCTCATCGCCGAGATGTTGAACACCGAGGCGGAATAGGGTTTTGCGCAGTCGGGGCCGCCGATGGTGATGCGGTATTTTTCCTCCGCACGCGGCTTGGGCGACATTGAATGGTGCATCCATTCATAGCCCTCGCGGTAGACGTCTTCCTGGGTGCCGAACGGGCGCTTGTCGAGCACCATCTTGGCGCGCTGATAGACCACCGCACGGGTGTCGCGCGAGAACGGCATGCCGTCCTTCTCGCTCTCGAAGAAATACTGCCGCATCTCAGGCCGCATCTCCTCGAGCAGGAAACGCAGGTGTGCCGCGATCGGGTAGTTGCGCAGCACCGCGTGGCTCTTCTGCATGAGGTCGCGCACGCCGAGCAGGGTGAGCGCGCCGAAGATCAACAGCGGGATCAGGACGAGATCAAAGATCTTGCGGTCGTAGATGCCGAGGATCAGCAGCAAAGCGGTCGCCGTGGCGCAGATCGTCAGCACGATGAAGCGCGGCGAAAACGGGAGCAGCAGCGTATCCATGGAAGGCCTCGGGGCGGCTCGTGGAAGATCTTTGATCACGATACTACTGATATCGCGAAGCAATCGTTACACAAGCGCGCGCAATCGGCCATCGATCATATCACAACGTCGATAGCCGCCTTCTATCGACTGCCGCGCTGCGGGATCGAGCCGCAGCGCCGGGCCGGCCTCCGGGACTCCCGGCGCCGCTACGCGTTGCTCGACGACGGCAGCCGCTTACCCCTGCGCAAACAGCCCCGAATGCGTCTCGCGCAACTGCCGCTTCAGCAGCTTGCCGCTGGGGTTCTTGGGCAGCGCATCGACGAACACGATCCGCTTCGGCGTCTTGAACGAGGCCAGCCTGGCCGAAGCCTGCTCGAGCACGGCCGCCTCGGTCAGCTCACAGCCGGACTTGACCACGACCATCGCCACAACGGCCTCGACCCAGCGCGGATGCGGCAGGCCGACGACGGCGACCTCCGACACTTCCGGGATCAGATAGAGCGCCTCCTCGACCTCGCGGCTGGCGACGTTCTCACCGCCGGTCTTGATCATGTCCTTCTTGCGATCGACGATGGTGATGTAGCCTTCCCCGTCGATGGTCGCGAGATCGCCGGAGTGAAACCAGTCGCCCTGGAAGGCGGCGGCGGTGCGCTCGTCGTCGTGGAAGTAGCCGAGCATCAGATGCGGCGAGCGATGCACGACCTCGCCGACCTCGCCTGGTGCGACATCATTCATGTCGTCATCGACGACCCGCGTCTCGACGTTGAGCACGGCGCGGCCGCAAGAGCCCGGCTTGCGCAGTTGATCCTCGGGACCGAGCATCGTCGCCAGCGGAGCGATCTCGGTCTGGCCGTAGAGATTCCACAGCCGCACCTTGGGCAGCCGCTGCGCCAGCTCGCGCAGCACCTCGACCGGCATGATCGAGGCGCCGTAATAGCCCTTGCGCAAAGTGGATACGTCGGTGGTCTCGAACAGCGGCGAGCGCAGGATCGAGATCCAGACGGTGGGCGGCGCGAAGAACGATGTGATCCGATATTTCGCGATCAGCGGCAGCAGATTGTCGGGCGTCGGAAACGCCGTGATGATGTTGGTCGCGCCGACATAGATCGAAGGGCCGAAGAACACGTCGAGCTGCGCGCAATGATACAGCGGCAGCGCGTGCAGGGTGACGTCATCGGCGGCGATGCCAGCATCGACGATACAGCTCACATACTGCCAAATGACGGCGTCATGGGTGAGCATGGCGCCCTTCGGCAGCGACTCCGTACCAGAGGTGTAGACGATCTGCGCGACGTCGCTTCCGGCGATCTCGACGGCAGGCACCGTCGCCGTCGACGCCGCGAGCTCCGCAAAGTCGATCATGTCGCTTTGCCGCTCGCTCGGACCTTCCGACGGCAGCCAGATCATCTGCTCGACAGCCGGCACCAGCGTCTTGGCGGCGCGGGCCACGCCGGCAAAGCCGCTGTCGGTCGCCAGCAGCCGCGCGCCGGCATGCTTGAGGATGTAGGCAACCTCCTCGGGCTTGAGCATGAAGTTGATCGGCACCAGCACGGCGCCGAGCCGCGCCAGCGCGAAGCGCAAGGCCGCGAAGGCATGCGAATTGCGGGCGAGGATGGCCACGCGCTCGCCCTTGCCGACACCGCGGGTGGCGAGGCCGGCCGCGAGGCGGTCGACGATGGCGTTGAACTCGGCGTAGGTCCAGCTGACCTCGCCGCAGATCACGGCCGTCTTTCCCGGCGTGCGCGCCGCGCTCCGCCGCAGGAGGTCACCGAGCGTCTGCCTGCGAACGATGGAATCCATGGCCGTACCCCTTATTGTATCGGGGATGGCCGCCGCTCAGGCAATCCAAGTCCCCTCCCTGTGTCGCGCCGGACGTCTGCAGGTCCGGTCTTGCTGCCGAAAATCGCACAGCCGCTTCGAAACGCGCAAGGAGGATATTGCCAACGAAAAGAGCGCCCCGATTGCGTCGAGGCGCTCTTTCAGAAAAGTCGGAGACGAAGGGGCGACGGCTCAGCGCTCGACGAAGGCCTTCTCGATCACGAAATGGCCCGGCTCGTTGCCGCTGCCTTCGAGGAAGCCGCGCGACTCGAACATGGTCTTGAGCTCCTCCAGCATCGCCGGGCTGCCGCACATCATGATACGGTCCTTGGCGATATCGAGCTCATGCTGGCCGATATCGTTGAACAGCTGCTGCGACGAGATCAGGTCGGTGATGCGGCCACGGTTGCGGAACGGCTCGCGTGTGACGGTCGGATAATACTGCAGCTTGCCGTCGAGCAGTTCTCCGAACAACTCGTCCTCGCGCAGCTTGGCGACGACGCTCTCGCCATAGGCGAGCTCGGCGACCTGGCGGCAGCCATGGACCAGCACGATGCTCTCGAACCGCTCGTAGACGTCGGGGTCCTTGATCAGGCTGGCGAACGGGGCAAGGCCGGTGCCGGTCGACAGCAGCAGAAGCCGGCTGCCGGGCAGCAGGTTGTCGGGGATCAGCGTGCCGGTCGCCTTGCGGCCGACCAGGATGGTGTCGCCTTCCTTGATCTTCTGCAGCCGGGAGGTCAGCGGGCCGTCTTGCACCTTGATGCTGAAGAACTCGAGTTCCTCCTCGTGATTGGCGCTGGCCATGCTGTAGGCGCGCAGCAGCGGGCGGCCCTCGACCTCGAGGCCGATCATCGCGAACTGACCATTCTGGAAGCGGAAGCCCGCATCGCGGGTGGCTCGGAAGGAGAACAGGGTGTCCGTCCAGTGGTGAACGGAAAGAACTTTCTCTTTATAGAACGCGCTCATGTCGTTTGTTTTTTCACGTGGGCTGAAGTTGGAAGAAACAAGTCGTGACGGAGGCAGGACCGCAAAACCCTATAGATCCAGCGATTTCGGCGCCTGATGTACGTGAAAACAGCGAATAATCAACCCGCATGGACGCACCATTGATCACGATCAAATGCATGCCGGCTGATGTCCGGATTCGCCTCGATCGGGCATTCGTTCGTACACAAACGATATGGGTAATTTACTTGCCGATATTCCGATTTTCCAGCACTTTAATTCCGCATCTCTGGCCCAATCCTTGAGCAATGATTAACCATCCGCAGGCCCAGCTCGCCGCCATCACCCGCTACTGCGCCGAACGAGGCATCGCGCTCGACGTGCGGGAGGACGGCTGGCTGCTGGTGCTCGAGGATGCCACCCGGCGTCACCTGATCTTCGGCTATGATCTCGGCCTGAACAGTGCGGTGGCGCACAGACTGGCCTGTGACAAGGCGGCGACCTCGGCGCTGCTGAGAGCCGACGGGATTGCCGCGGTTCCACACGCATTCTTTCTGGCGCCGGCCCTCGGCGGCCAGTCGGCGCAGATGGCCGAGGCCGCGCTGGCGCTGCTCGAAACGCATCCGCGCGGGCTGGTGGTCAAGCCCAACGAGGGGACCTCTGGACGGTCGGTGGTCCGCGTCACGGCGAAGGATGACCTGCTGCGCGCAGTGAACAGCATCTTCGAGACCGGCGCGAATGTCGCGATCGCGCCGCTCATGGACATCGTCGACGAAGTCCGTGTCGTGCAGCTCGATGACGCGTCCCTGATCGTCTACCGCAAGCAGCGCCCCATCGTGGCCGGCGATGGCGTGCAGCCGCTGCTCGCCCTCGCGCTGGCGGCCACTCCGGCCACGGGGCACGCCCAGCTCCTGCGGCGCCTCGATGCGGAATTCGACGCGTCGGCCTTGCGCGCCGTCGTGCCGCGCGGCGAGCAGCGCCTGCTGAGCTGGCGGCACAATCTCGAATTCGGAGCTCAGCCAGTGCTGCTCGAACCAGGCGCGCAGCGGGACCTCTGTGCCGCACTCGCCACCGCGGCGGCACGCGTCATCGGCATCCGCTACGCATCGGTCGACCTCGTGCTGGCCGATGGACACTGGCAGGTGCTCGAGATCAATTCGGGCGTGAAGATGGAGGCGCTCGGCCGGCATGCGCCGGAGCTGGTCGAAAGCACATATTTCGCCGCGCTCGACGCGATCTTCGGCAGAGGCCGGTCGGGATGACTTGCGGCCGCCGGCCCGATTTCCAGCAATAAGATTTCCCTGGCCTCGATCGAGATGAGGGATTATTCTCCGATCCAAAATAAACAGTATACTGTCAATGTGGAGGACGCCCTTGCGCATCGCCGTGCTCGGCGGCGGCCCTGGCGGGCTGTATTTCGCCTATCTCTGGAAGAAGCGGCACCCCGCCGCCGTGGTCGATCTGTTCGAGCAGAACCCGGCCGGGGCGACCTGGGGCTTTGGCGTCGTGTTCTCCGATCAGGCGCTCGAATTCCTGCGCGCCGACGATCCCGACACCGTGGACGCGATCGCGCCGCACATGGAGAGCTGGCGCAACATCACGCTCAATCTGCGCGGCGAGACTGTCGAGATCGACGGCGTCGGCTTTTCCGCGATCGGCCGGCTCGAGCTGTTGAAGCTGCTGCAGGCCCGCGCCGAGAGCGTGGGCGTCGTCGCCCGCTACGGCACGACCATCCAGTCGCTGGACCAGCTCGCAGGCTACGACCTCATCGTCGCTGCCGACGGGCTGAACTCGCTGGTTCGCCGCAGCTTCGAAGGCGATTTCGGCTTCTCCGTCTCCTACTCCAGCAACAAGTTCGCATGGTACGGCACGTCGAAGACCTTTGCCACGCTGTCGCAGACCTTCGTCGCGACCGACCGCGGCAGCTTCAACGCGCACCATTATCGCTATGCGCCGGACATGAGCACGTTCCTGGTGGAATGCGATCGCGCCACGTGGCACGCCCATGGCTTCGCCGAGATGTCGGTCGATGAATCCCGGCGCGTCTGCGAGCAGGTGTTCGCCGCCACGCTCGACGGTCACGCGCTGGTCTCCAACCGATCGGTATGGCGCAATTTCCCTTGGGTCTGGAATGAGCACTGGTGGCACCGGAACATGGTGCTGATCGGCGACGCGCTGCATACGGCGCACTTCTCGATCGGCTCCGGGACGCGGCTGGCGATCGAGGACGCGATCGCGCTCGCCAAGGCGCTCGATGCCGAGACCAGCCTCTCGGACGGCCTCGCCCGCTATCAGGCCGAGCGCCAGCCGATCGTGAAGAAGCTGGTGACGGCGGCCCGGACCAGCAGCGACTGGTATGAGTCCTTCCCGGCTCACATGACGCTCGGCCTGTTGGATTTTGCCTACAGCTACATCACCCGGTCCGGGCGCATCGATGAGACCAGGCTGCGCGCGATGGCTCCGCGGTTCATGGCCCGCTACGAGGCATCTCGGAGCACGGGAGCACGCGCATGACCAGAGAGATCGCCGACCAGGTTCCGCGCGACAGCGCCGGCGCGCGCGAGATCGGCTTCGCAATTCCCGCCCGCTACAATGCCAGCCGCGTGCTGTTCGACAACCTCGCCAAGGGCAACGCCAACAAGACTGCGCTGATCGGTCCGGCCGGCCAGCGCAGCTATGCCGAGCTGTGTGCCGACGCCTGCCGTTGGGGCAACGGCTTCACCGCGCTCGGGCTCAGCCGCGGCGACCGGGTCCTGCTGTTCCTCGACGATACACCGGCCTATCCGGCCGCGTTCTTCGGCGCAGTGCGCGCCGGCTTCGTGCCGCTGCTGATCAACACATTGACGCCGCCGGATCTGCTGCAATTCTATCTCGCTGATTCCGGCGCCAAGATCGCGGTCGCCGACGCCGAGTTTGCCGCACGGTTCGACGCACAGGCCTGCGCCGAGACCGCGCTGCGCACACTGGTCGTCGTCAATGGCGAGGCGCCGGCCACCGCCGTCGCAACGACGGTCGCGGTCGATGCGTGGCTGCCCAACTTCACCGATCAGTTGGCGGAGGCCGACACCCACCGCGACGAGATGGCATTCTGGATGTATTCGTCCGGCTCCACCGGACGCCCCAAGGGCATCGTCCATCTGCAGCACGACATGGCCTATAGCGAGCAGGCGTTCGCCCGCAACGTGCTGCGGCTCAAGCCGGACGACATCTGCTTCTCGGTGCCCAAGATCTTCTTCGCCTACGGCTTCGGCAATGCGATCACCTTTCCATTCTCGGCCGGAGCGACGACGCTGCTGCTGCCCGGCCAGCCGAAACCCGCCGCCATCTTCGATGCGATCGGCCGCTTCCGACCAACCGTGTTCTTCGGCCTGCCGACGCTCTACACCGCGCTCACCAAGGCCGAGGGTGCGAAGCAGGCCGACGTCTCGTCACTGCGGCTCGCGGTTTCCGCGGCCGAGGTGCTCTCGGCCGAGGTCTTCAACGGCTGGAAGAGCCTGACCGGCTTGGAGATCGTCGAAGGTCTCGGCTCGACCGAGGTTCTCCACGTCTATCTCTCGAACCGCGAGGACCGCAAGAAGCTCGGCGCCGCCGGACTGCGCGTTCCCGGCTACGAGATCGCGCTGCGCGACGGCGAAGGACGCGAGGTCGCCAACGGCGAAGAGGGCATTCTCTGGGTACGCGGCGACTCCAACACGCCGCTCTACTGGAACCGTCCGGACAAGACCGCGGAGACGATCCGCGATGGCGGCTGGATCTACACCGGCGACCGTTTCGTGCGCGATGCCGACGGCTTCCATTTCTTCCGCGGCCGCGCCGACGACCTGGTCAAGATCTCCGGCCAATGGGTCTATCCGCTCGAGGTCGAGCTCTGCCTCGCCGAGCATCCCGATATCAGAGAATGCGCCGTGTTTGCGCACGAGCTGCCGGATCGTCGCATGAGCCTGAAGGCCGTGGTGGTCACCAACGGCGGATCCCCCGACCAAATCCCGACCGTCAAGGCGCTGCAGGACTACGTGAAGGCGAAACTGCTGCCCTACAAATATCCACGCGAGATCGTCTTCATCGACGAATTGCCGAAGACGGGCACCGGCAAGATCGATCGTCAGGCGGTGATGCGGCTGTGAGCCTACGCCTTGCGCCCGACAACCGCGGAGTTCCGCGATCAGCCGGTCTTGCCGAGATGCTCCAGCGCATCCTCGGCGCGCAGCGGCACCCGCGACACCTCGTTGTTGAGATCGACGAGCTGCGCCAGCAGCGCCATCAGCATCTTGCGATCCGCGGCCTTCAGGGGCGCCAGCATGCGGGCCTGGGCGCGATCGACCGCCGGCATGATCGCACGGAGAAGGGCTCCGCCCGCCCTGGTCAGATAAAGCAGCTTGACGCGCTTGTCCTCGGCCGACGGCCTGCGCTCGATATGGCCCTTGCTCTCCAGCCGCTCGATCACGCTGCCGAGCGTCGAACGGTCGAAGGCGATCACCGCCGACAGCCTGGTGGCATCGATGCCGGGGTGCGTCTGGATCGCGACCAGCGCCGCATATTGCACCGGCGTCAGGTCGAACTCGCGGCACTCCTCGACGAAGATGGACACGGCAATCTGCTGCATCCGCCGGAACAGATAGCCCGGCTTGGTGTAGACTGCGTCCATGGTGATGTCGGGCGGCCTACTCGGCATCGGGCTGACGCTCCGGAGCAGCAGCGGCGAAGGCCGGCAGCGCCTTCGCCGCGGCTTCGGCCTGCAGCAGGCGCGGAAACGCTGCGACATCGACGCCAAAGCGGCGTGCATTGCCGAGCTGCGGCACCAGGCAGAGATCGGCCAAGGTTGGCGCCGCACCGAAACAGAATGGGCCAGGCTCATGCTTGATCAGCGCTTCGCAGGCAGCGAGCCCCTCGCGGTTGGCCCAGCCGGCCCAGGCCGTGACCTTGTCCTCGGGCAGGCCGAGCTCCCGGAGCCGCGCCAGCACCTTCAGGTTCTGCACCGGATGGGTGTCGCAGGCGAGCACCTGCGCGAAGGCGCGGACCTGGGCGCGTCGCAACGGATCCTTCGGCAGCAGCGGCGGCTCGGGATGAGTCTCGTCGAGCCATTCGATGATCGCAAGCGACTGGATCAACGTGGCGCCGCTGTCGTCCTCGAGCGCCGGGACCAGACCCTGCGGGTTGAGCGCGAGATAGGCGGGCGCGCGCTGCTCGCCCTTGCGGAGGTGATGCGGCAGATGCTCGGCCGTGAGACCCTTGAGGTTGAGCGCAATCCTGACGCGATAGGATGCGCTGCTGCGGAAATAGCCGTGCAGCTTCATCATGGCAGTCCTCCCGATGCGACAGCTCTGGTTGTATTTGACGGTAATCAAATTGGCAGTATACTGTCAATCAAGAACGACATCTGATCATGGGAGGCGCGCATGGCCGCGGTTTCGACACCTGAGCGCGAGGCGTTCTACAAGAAGATCGACGGCGAAAACATGACGGCGCTGTGGACCGTGATGAGCGATCTCATCACGCCCGAGCCGAAGAGCGCCTGCCGCCCGCATCTGTGGCAGTTCGCGGCGATCCGCGACTACATGGTCGAAGCCGGGCGGCTGATCACGGCGAAGGAAGCCGAGCGGCGCGTGCTGATCCTGGAGAATCCGGGACTGCGCGGGCAGTCCAAGATCACCACATCGCTCTATGCCGGCGTTCAGATGGTGATCCCAGGCGATGTTGCGCCCGCCCATCGGCACAGCCAGTCCGCATTGCGCTTCGTGCTGGAAGGAAAGGGAGCCTTCACGACCGTCGAGGGCGAGCGCACCCTGATGGAGCCGGGCGACTTCATCATCACCCCGTCGATGACTTGGCACGATCACGGCAATGAGACCACCGAGCCGATGTTCTGGCTCGATGGCCTCGACATTCCCCTGGTGCAGTTTCTCGACGCGTCGTTCGCGCAAGGCGCGCAGGAGGACCAGCAGAAGGTCGCGCGCCCCGCGGGCGACAGCTTCGCCCGCTACGGCCACAATCTGCTGCCGGTCGATGCGAAGCGCAAATCCAGGACATCGCCGATCTTCAACTATCCCTACGCCTATACGCGCGAGGCGCTGGAGAACGCGAAGCGGAGCGAGGAATGGGACGCCTGCCACGGGCTGAAGCTGAAATTCTCCAACCCGGAGACGGGTGATTTCGCGATGCCGACGATCGGCACCTTCATCCAGCTGCTGCCGAAGGGCTTCAAGACTGCGCGCTATCGCTCGACCGACGCGACCGTGTTCACCGCGATCGAAGGCAGGGGCCGCAGCCGCATCGGCGACCAGACCTTCGAATGGGGCCCGCGCGACCTGTTCGTCGTTCCGAGCTGGCAATGGGTCAGCCATGAGCCGGACGAGGATGCGGTACTGTTCTCGTTCTCGGATCGCCCGGTGCAGGAGAAGCTCGACTTGTTCCGGGAAGACCGCGGCAACGCCTGACACCGCCGGATCAGCGCCAGCGCAGGAGCCGCGCTTCGAGCATGCTGATCAGCCGGCCGACGGCGAGACCGAACAGCGACAGGATCAGGATCCCCGCCATCAGCTGATCGGTCTGCATCAGATTGCCGGCCTGCAGCACGAAGGTGCCGATGCCGGTCTCGGCGCCGATCATCTCCGCCGAAACCACGAGCATCAGCGCGACCGACGCGGTGATGCGGAAACCGGCGAGGATCGACGGCAGCGCGCCGGGCCAGATCACGCGGCGGACGATGGTCGGGAACGGCACGTTGAAGCTCTGCGCCATGCGGATCAGGTTGCGCGGCACCGCATCGACGCCGCTATAGACCGAGATCGTGGTCGAGAAGAACACGCCCAGCGCGATCGTCGCGATCTTCGGCTGCTCGCCGATGCCGAGCCAAAGAATCAGCAGCGGCAGCACGGCGATCTTCGGAATCGGAAACAGCGCAGAGACGAACGTGATGCCGATGCTGCGCGCAATGCGCCAGAGGCCGATCGCGAAGCCGACGACGATGCCGGTGGCCGTGCCGAGCGCCCAGCCGGATACAATGCGCACGAACGATGCCGAGACATGCTGCCAGAGCGCGCCGCTTTCGGCCAATCGATACAGGGCGCGCAAGATCGTCAGCGGCGCCGGCAGGAACAATGGGTTGGCCAGTGCGAGGCTGCCGATGAGTTGCCACAGGCCGAGAGCCGCCGCGAGCGCGAGCCAGCCGGCCCATCGGCTTGCGGCTGGCGTGAAGCCGCCGCCCCGGAACGGCACTTTCCGGCTCTGCTTGCCGACGACCTCAGGCGTTCCGGCCGGGGAGCGTTCAAGCATTCTGAACCTCGCGCTCGGCATCGATTGCCTCGGTCCGGATCAGCCCCCAGAGCTCGTTCTGCAGGTCCAGCAGTTGCGCGCGTACTCCGGCATCGCCGCGGCTGCGCCGCGTCGCCGGGACGCTGACGACCTTCCGGATGCGGCCGGGACGACGCGACAGCACGACGATGCGGTCGGCGAGCCGCACGGCCTCCTCGAGATTATGCGTGACATAGACCGCGCCCATGGTGCCGTCGGCGAGCAGATCGACGAAGTCCTCCATCAGCAGTTCGCGGGTCTGCGAGTCCAGCGCCGACAACGGCTCATCCATCAGCAGGATCGCCGGGCGGACCGCCAGCGCCCGGGCAATCCCGACCCGCTGTCGCATGCCGCCCGACAACTGCTTGGGATAGACGGTCCGGAAGTCTGCCAGGCCGGTTCGCCGCAACGCATCGTCGACGGCGGCGGCGCGCTGCTGCGTCGACAGGGATGTATGGAGGAGCGGAAAGGCAACATTGTCGGCGACGCTTGCCCACGGCAGCAGCGCGAAGTCCTGGAACACGAACGTCAGGGGATTGAGGCTGCCGGGCGGCGGAGCTCCGCGCAGCACCGCCTGTCCCTTGCTTGGCTGCAACAACCCTCCGAGGATTGCCAGCAGCGTGCTCTTGCCGCAGCCGGACGGCCCAACGAGGGCGACCACCTCGCCGGCTCCGACCGTGAACGACACGCCATCGAGCACATCGAGCGCGTCGAAACGGTGGCTGATGGTCTCGGCGATCAGGTCCATATCAAGCGATCCCGCTGCAGGCCCGCGCTGCGCCTGCCTTCATCAATCCGGCTTCACGAAGTCTTTGGCGATGATCGCGGCCGCATCATAGCCCTGGTCCGCGAACCCCTGAGCCTGCAGCCATTTGATCTGGCTCTCGATGTTCTTCACATCGAGCTTGCCGTCGGGATCGATGTAGGCGCAATTGCCCACGACCTGCTCGACCGGCAGGTTCGTGTACTTGCCGATGATCTCGAGTAACGGCTTGGTCTTGTCGTCGATGGCGGCGGTGCCGTCCTTGACCGAGGCGAGCACGACATCATGATACTCGCGCTCGGCGCGCTGAAGCGACGCCAGCAGCTTGCCGACCAGCGCCGTGTTGGCAAGTGTCTTCGGCCCCGCGAACACGCCGCTGACCTGCCACGGCGTCTCGTCGCCGACCCAGCCAAGATGCTTGACGGCGCCCTCCTCCATCAGCTTGCGCGCCACCGAAACCGGCATCAGCGCCGCGTCGACGGTTTCCCCTTTGATGGCCGCCGACATGTTGGACATGGACTGCAGCGGCACGATCTTCACGTCGGCGAGCTTGAAGCCATATTTATCGGCCAGCAGCCCCACCGAATAGTGAAAGCTCGACCCGACCTGGGTCATCGCCACGCGTTTGCCGGCAATGTCCTTCGGCGTCCTGAGACCTGCCTCATAGGCCTTGTTGCTGGCAAAGTAGCCAATCAGCGGAAAGCCCGGGCGGTCACGGCTCATACCGGCGATGATCTTCAACGCGCCCTTGCCTGCGAGGTTATACAGTCCTGCGGTGAAGGCGGTCACCCCGACGTCGACGTCGCCGGTGGCCGTCGCCACGGCGATCGGTTGCGCTGCATCGAAAAACTTCAGCTCGACGTCCAGTCCAGCTTCGCGGAAATAGCCTTTGTCCAACGCGATGAACACTGGCGCGGACGAGGACAGCCGGAGAACGCCGATCCGGAGCTTGGCGTCGTCGGCCAGCGCGGTGCTGATCGATACGAGGCTCCAGAGCAGCCCCAGGACGACCCCAACGTATCGGAACATCACACTCTCCAAGTTCTGGCGACCCGCACGCCCGGCCTCACCCACGACGCCGACTTGTTGCAATATTTCGCGCTTGATGTCGCGCCAAATTTTCGGGAGTCGGGAGATCGCAGCCTCAGAGGCCGGGCGTCTTGCTCCAAGCCGCCTCGTCCGTCACGGTAACGCGTATTGAGCTAAACGCCCTTGCAATCGGCGGTCCGGTCCTTTGCCGCGACCGTGAGCTTCCTGCAGGGGCCGTGAAACGTCTCGATCCCTTTCAATCCGTCCTCTGCACGGACCGACATGGCCGGCGGCTCGCCGCACCGAGGGCCAGCAGCCAAACGGATGAAGCTGTCTTTTTCATCGCGATCTTCTGACAAAGTGGATATTGCCGAGCGGGCCGGATTTTGCCGCGTGGACCGTACGATCGCGAGTGACGACCGGCGACGCCGCGACGAGCTCTCCTGCTGGCCCATCCTGCTTGTGCGCAGGGGTAACGGCCTCAGAAGGTCTGCATCACCGGCTTCTCGCCATTGGACAGAAATAGCCCTTCAAAACGGCCGATCTCGCTGTCGGCTGTGCATTCGAGCAGGTCGGGTCCCTTGAATGGATTGCCGTGACGGCATTGCCCCTTGGCCGTCACCTTGTTGATCGTCTTGCGACTTTGGCCAATGATCATCATGTCGACCGGCGTGACGAACTTGTCAGGCCCCGGTTGCTCTTGCAGATCGCCGCGGTTCGAGAACGTGACCACGCTGCCGTCGAGCAAGGTGAAGTAGAAGCCGGTGCGCTGATCGTCATAGTCGGTATTGAGCAGCGCGCCCTTGCATTCCGAGCTGCGATCCTTTCCCGCGACGATGAGCTTCTGGCAAGTTCCCTTCACGACCACCATGCCGGTCAGCCTGGCATCGGCGAGCGATGGAGCTGCAGAGATCATCAGCACGCCAAGCGCGCACACCGATAGCGCCACCACTGCTGACTTCATCGAACCCCCTCCCTACCTTTCAATATGACTATGCCTCAACCTCCGGTGACAGAAAAGTTCTGTTTTTGTTCTCATGCCATTTTTCTCCGAAGGAGGCGCTAGGCGCGTCAGCCGGCACACGCTTCGAGAGTCTCCAGCCACGCCGCAAACGCCTTCGTCAGGTCCTCCATGACGGCCCGATCATTCCGGCCGGAGCGCGCAGGCACGTGGAAGGCGTGGTCGGCCTGATCGATCCAATGCAAGGTCGCACGCGGTCCCAGCCGCTTCACGACGGGCGCGAGCAGCTCCATCTCCGCCAGCTTGTCGCGCGTCCCCTGCAGGAACAGCATCGGGACCTCGATCGCATCGAGATGATCGGCGCGCGCGATGGAGGGCTTGCCGGCGGGGTGAAGCGGAAAGCCGAGAAAGGCGAGCCCGGCTATGCCTGGCAGCGGCGCTGCACTCTGCGCCTGCGACGTCATGCGCGCCCCGAACGACTTGCCGCCCGCGACGAGCGGCAGCCCCGGACAGAGCCGCGCGGCCTCCGCCACGGCAGCCCGCACCGCGGCGTGGGCGAGCGCGGGCGGATCAGGGCGCTTGCTGCCCTTCTCCATGTAGGGAAACTGGAAGCGGAGCGTCGCGATGCCGCGCGCGGCAAGGCTTGCCGCCGCTTGGTTCATGAAGACGTGGGTCATGCCGGCGCCCGCGCCATGGGCGAACACGAAACCGGCGCGCGGCCGCGGCGGGGCCATGAACAGCGCGGACACGATGTCCGCGCCGTCGACGGGAAACGCAAGGGAACGCGGCTGGTGCTCGGTCATGCCCCAGAGTGTGAGCCTGCGCTCCTTGCGTCAACTCCAGTCGCCACCGACTTTGCAGCTCAGGCCGCGGTCCGGATCGTCTGCAGGAAGTCGGCGACATTGCTCTTCAGCGAAGCGGCCTGCTGCTGCAGCGCCGCGGCCGCCGCCAGCGCAGCTTCAGCGCCGGCATCGGTTTGCCCGGCCACGTTGCGCACGTCGCCGATCTCCTGCGTGACCGCCGCCGTACCGCTGGCCGCCTGCTCGACGTTGCGGGCAATCTCGCTGGTCGCCGCCCCCTGCTGCTCAACCGCGGCGGCGATCGCATTGGAGATCTCGGCAATCTCCCGCACGGTCGTGCCGAACTGGGCGATCGCGCCGACCGTCTCCTGCGTCGCGCTCTGGATGGTCGCGATCTGGCTCGAGATCTGCTCCGTCGCCTGCGCGGTCTGCGACGCCAGGTTCTTCACTTCGCTCGCGACGATCGCAAATCCGCGGCCGGCCTCGCCGGCGCGCGCCGCCTCGATGGTGGCGTTGAGCGCCAGCAGGTTGGTCTGGCTCGCGATCGCCTGGATCAGCTGCACGATGGTGCCGATCCTCTCCGCCGCGCTGGACAGCCCGTCGATCAGCTCGGATGTCCGCTGCGTCTCGTGCGTCGCCCGGGTCGACACCGTGACCGAGCGCTGGACCTGGGAGGAGATCTCCCTGATCGAGGCCGCGAGCTCCTGGGTCGCCGAGGCCACGGTCTGCACATTGACGGAGGCCTGCTCGGCCCGGCTGGCGACCGCTTCCGCAAGGCCACGGCCGCGTTCGGCGACGCGCGCCAGCTCGCTGGCGCTCTCGCCCATCTCGGTCGCACGCCCGCCGACGCCGGTGATGACACCCTGCATGCCCTGCTCGAATCGACCAGCCAGATCGGACATCATGCGGGCGCGCTCGGCCTCCGCAGCTTCACGC
Organism: Bradyrhizobium sp. SZCCHNS30572; assembly: GCF_032484415.1. Classification (NCBI taxonomy): domain Bacteria; kingdom Pseudomonadati; phylum Pseudomonadota; class Alphaproteobacteria; order Hyphomicrobiales; family Nitrobacteraceae; genus Bradyrhizobium; species Bradyrhizobium sp. SZCCHNS30572. Next base: position 47,211 of record NZ_JAUESY010000004.1, read on the forward strand.
TGTGCCGCAGCCTCCTGCTCCATGCGGCGCACGGCAAGCGCGTTGTCACGGAAAATCTCCACGGCGCGCGCCATCCGGCCGATCTCGTCGCGCTGCTCGCCGCCGGGAATCGGCTGATCCAATTCGCCGGCCGCCAGCGACTGCATGCGGTCGGTCATGCCGCGGATCGGGGTCGACACGCTGGCGCCGATCAGCCAGGCCAGCACCGCTCCGAATATCACCGCTGCGGCTGCGGTCACGATCACGGTCTGCTTGGTATCTTCGACCGCGACGCCGGTCCTCGCGGCCTGCTCTGCACGCGCGGCACCAAGCTGCCGGTTGATCTGGCTGACCTGGGTATCGATCGAGGCGCTCGCCTTGGCGAGCTCCGCCTGCTTGGCGCGCAGGTCAGCGGCCACCTTGATCACCTCCTCGAGCGCGGCGGCATCCGCCGTGAGAGCCTCTTTCAGCGCAGCAACCAGCGCCTTCAGCTTGGCATCATCGACACCCGCGATCTCGCCCTCCGTATCGGCAATCGCGAGCTTCGCATAGACGAAGGTGAGCCTGGCATCGTCGGCATCGCCATTCGATAACGTGTTGGTATAGCGCATCACCGCGATGCGAACCGCGTCGACGACGCTGGCCAGACGTAACGGATTCATCAGCGGCTCGCTGCCCGCACGATTGGCAAGGGCAACCTGGATGCCGCCCATGTTGATGCCGGCAACGGCGCCCAATGCGTCGGTCTTGGTCGTCGCCGCCCGCAGGCGGTCCACGGCCTCGGCCGCGGCGGCGAACGATGAGCGGTAGGCCGCCAGCGCGCTCCGTACCGGCCCCACGCCGTCAGCCAGCACCTTCAGGCTGCCGGACTGCTTCTCGACCTGATCGGCGAGACCGCCGACAGCGTCGATGGCCTTGCTGGCCGCATCCTTGTCACCGACGTTCCAGGTCCGGACGAATCTCTCGACCGCGCCGTTGGCGCCGAGCAGCGCGGCACGCACCTGCGACATGCCGGCGTCCCCGGCCGCGCTGGTAACGAGTTCATCCACGGTGCCGCCGATGCGGCCGACCTGGACCATGGCGAAGCCGCCGAGCAACACCAGGAAGCTCAGGATCAGGGCGAAGCCGCCGAAGATGCGCGGGCGGACGCCGATCCAAGACATCAGAGAAGACAATTTCATCGATTTGCCCGGCTGTTTCACGGAGTGGACCTGATGGTGGCGAGCAGCTCCTTGCCGAAGCGCTTCTCGAAGTCGGCATCGAGCGGGCTGACCGCATCGACGAAGGTCTTGCGGTCGAACGTCTCGATCACCTCCATGCCGGTCTTGCGCAACTCATCGAGCTTCTGCGCATCGAGCTGGGCCTGCCAGGTGACCTCCGCAGCCGCCTTGGCGGCGGCAACCAGCGCATCACGATCCGCCGCATCGAGATGGTCGAACATCGCGCGGTTGGCGACGAAGGCGATCGGCGCGAAGAAATGCCCGGTGAGCGTCAGATATTTCTGCACCTCGTCGAAGCGATTGGCCGCGATGGTGGCAACCGGATTTTCCTGACCGTCGAGCCGACCGTCCTTGAGGGCGGCATAGACCAGCGGGAAATCCATCGGCATCACGTCGGCGCCGAGCGCCTTGAAAGTCATCTGGTAGACCGGATTGGGGATCACGCGGATCCTGAGTCCCTTGACGTCATCGACGGTACGGACCGGGCGCTTCGAGTTGGTGAGATTGCGAAAGCCCTGCTTGCCCAGCGCCAGCAGCACCAGTCCCTTGTCGGCGAACTTGGCGCCGATCGCGGCGGCGACCGGCCCTTGCGCAACCGCCTTGGCATGCGCAGTGTCACGGAACAGGAACGGGATGTCGAAGACGCCAAGCTCGGGGACCACCGCGCTGGCGATGCCGCCGGACACCACGGCCACGTCCACCGCGCCGCTCCGGGTTGCAGCCAGCACCGCCGCCTCGCTGCCGAATGCGTTGCCCGCACGCTCATCAATGATAAGCCGCTTGCCGGCCAACGCCTGCAGCTTCACGCGAAATTCGTCCGACCCGACCTGCTGCGGGTTCTGAATCTGCGAGTTGTAGACCAGCGACACCATTCGCGGAGACGCCGTCGCCGCTTGGGATCCGAGCAGGGTTCCCATCAATGCCAAGAAGCAAAATTCAAGCAGCTGTCTGCGCATGAAACACCGGGCTGTTTTTCCTCGATGCACAACTAACAGCGATATATGGTTAAGATGTTAAGATGCGATTCCCGTCTTGCCCGCTCCAGCCATTCACTCGCTGATAGTCGCATGCGAGAGAGCCGTAAAACTACGGGGCGGGTGTGTCGACCAGTCGATCCGAGCTTGAGGCGCGGCGCGATATCAGATTTCGATTTATCGTAAATAGCGAGACCGGGCCGCTACGCAAGAGCCGCAGGCTCGATCATCGGCGCATGGCCCCTGACAGCATCACTCGCTTGCCGGCAACCGTAGGAACAGCCATCAGCAGGGCGTTGGCGACGTCCGCCGCCGCGATGGGCTTGTAGTTCGCCGGGATCAGGAAGCCGATGATGTTGTGCAGCCTGTTGCCCCATTCCTCGCCCGGACGACTCGGCTGTCCGAGCTCCGCCCGCGGGCCGACCAGCAGCGAAGGCCGCGCAATCACCAGTCCCTCGAAGGGCAACGCGGTCAGATTGTCCTCGAGCTCGCCTTTCACCCGGCTATAGAAGACGGGCGAGCTGCTGTCGGCGCCCATCGCGCTGACCAGACCAACGCGCCTGGTGCCGCTCGCGAGCGCGGCCTTGGCGACGGCGAGGTTGGCGTCGTGATCGATGGCGCGGAAGGCGGCCCGGCTCCCGGCCACCTTGATCGTGGTCCCGAGAGCCAGATAGAGCTCGTCGGCCGGCGGCAGGGGCGGCATCGCGGTGAAATCCACGACATGCGCCGTCAGCTTGGGCGAATGGTCAGTCGGCGCGCGGCGACCGACGACATGCACATGATCCACGGCCGGGTCGGCAAGCAGACCGCGAAGCAGCTCCCGTCCCACCAGCCCAGTCGCGCCGGCAATGATCGCGGTCCGGTTCGTCATGCGCGGTCCCCACTCACAACTCGCCGCCCAAGGTAAGCCTGGCCGCGGAGATAGGGAAGACCGCAACGACACGACGCCGAATGCCATGGCGCCCCAGAAATGACGCCGCAGACGAGACATTCCCTCCGCGGCGCCTCGTCACCATTCGCCTCAGGCGCCCTTGCGCCGCTCTGCGGCCTTGGCCATCGCCGCGGCGAACGCGCCGCCGCCAGACGGCTTCTCCTCGCGCGTGGTCATGCGCCCTGCGGGCGGCCGTGCGCTGGTCCGCTTCTCGCCCTTGGCCGGCAGCGGATCGGACAGCCGAAGCGTCAGCGAGATGCGGTTGCGCGGCACATCGACGTCGAGCACCTTGACCTTCACGACCTGCCCCGGCTTCACCACCTCGCGCGGATCGTTGATGCGCTTCTCCGACATCGCCGAGATGTGGATCAGGCCGTCCTGGTGCACGCCGATATCGGCGAAGGCGCCGAAGGCCGCGACGTTGGTGATGGTCGCCTCCAGGATCATGCCGGGCTTGAGATGGGTGATCTTCTCGACGCCCTCCTGGAAGGTCGCGGTCTTGAACTCCGGGCGCGGATCGCGGCCGGGCTTCTCCAGCTCCTTGATGATGTCGGTCACGGTCGGGACGCCGAAGCGCTCGTCGGCGAATTTCGCCGGATTGAGCGTCTTCAAGGTCTTGGTGTCGCCGATCAGCACCTTGATGTCGCTCTTGGTCGTCTCGAGAATCTTCTTCACGACCGGATAGGATTCCGGGTGGACGCCGGAGGCATCGAGCGGATTGTCGCCATCGCGGATGCGCAGGAAGCCGGCGCACTGCTCGAACGCCTTCGGTCCGAGCCGCGGCACCTCCTTGAGCTTGTCGCGGGTCGGGAACGGACCATTGGCGTCGCGATGCGCGACGATGTTCTGCGCCAGGCTCTCGCCGATGCCCGACACCCGCGCCAGCAGCGGCGCCGAGGCGGTGTTGAGATCGACGCCGACGGCATTCACGCAGTCCTCGACGGTGGCATCGAGCGCGCGGGCGAGCTCATACTGGTTGAGGTCGTGCTGATACTGGCCGACGCCGATCGAGGCCGGCGGCACCTTGACGAGTTCGCCGAGCGGATCCTGCAGGCGGCGCGCGATCGAGACGGCGCCGCGGATCGAGACGTCGAGATTGGGGAATTCCTTCGCGGCGAACTCCGAGGCCGAATAGACCGACGCGCCGGCTTCCGACACGATCGCCTTGGTCAGCTTCAGATCCGGCTTCAGCTTCATCAAATCGTTGACGAGCTTCTCGGTCTCGCGCGACGCCGTGCCGTTGCCGATCGCGACGAGATCGATGCCGTGCTTCACGCAGAGCTGCGCCAGGGTCAGCATGCTCTCGTTCCACTGCCGCTGCGGCTCGTGCGGATAGATCGTGGCGTGATCGACGAACTTGCCGGTGCGGTCGATGACCGCGACCTTGACGCCGGTGCGGAAGCCCGGATCGAGCCCGAGCGTGGCGCGGCCGCCGGCGGGAGCTGCGAGCAGCAGATCGCGCAGGTTCGCGGCGAACACGCGGACCGCCTCCTTTTCCGCCTCCTGCCACAGCCGCATGCGGATATCGAGCGCCAGCGAGGTCTTGATGCGGGTGCGCCAGGCCCAGCGCACGGAGTCCGACAGGAACTGATCGGCCGGGCGGCCCTGGCGCGAAATGCCGAAGGTCACGGCGATACGGTTCTCATACAGCGACGGGTCCTTCGAATCCTCCGGCTCGCCATCGCCGAAATCGAGCTGCAGCACCTCTTCCTTCTCGCCGCGCAGCATCGCCAGGATGCGGTGCGACGGCAGCTTGGTGAACGGCTCGGAGAAATCGAAGTAGTCGGCGAACTTGGCGCCCTCGGTCTTCTTGCCATGCCGCACGGACGATTTCACCGCGCCGCGGGTCCACATCTCCTCGCGCAGCGAGCCGACGAGATCGGCATGCTCGGCGAAACGTTCGACCAGGATCGCGCGGGCGCCGTCGAGCGCGGCCTTGACGTCCTTGACCGGGTTGTCGCCATCCTTCTTGATGAAGGCCTTGGCCTCGACCTCCGGCGCCTTCATCGGATCACCGATCAGCATGTCGGCGAGCGGCTCGAGCCCGGCTTCCTTCGCGATCTGCGCCTTGGTGCGGCGCTTCTCCTTGAACGGCAGATAGATGTCCTCGAGCCGGGCCTTGGTGTCGGCGGTCGCCAGCGCCAGCTCGATCTCGGGCGTCATCTTGCCCTGCGCCTTGATGCTCTCGATGATCGCGGTGCGCCGTGCATCCATCTCGCGCAGATATCGCAGCCGTTCCTCCAGCGTACGCAACTGCGTGTCGTCCAGCATGCCGGTCGCCTCCTTGCGATAGCGCGCGATGAACGGCACGGTCGCGCCGCCGTCGAGCAGGTCGATCGCGGCCTGGACCTGGGCATCCTTGACTGAGAGCTCAGCAGCGATGATGGAGGCAAAATTCGACACGGTGTTCTTCCGAGATTCGTGACGGGGCTGATTGGATAGGAGTGCAAGCGCGCCAGCGCAAGCGGCTGGCAGACGCTCTGTGGGCAACCGTGACAAAAAAGACCGGTTGCGAATCATGTAAAACGCTGCCGCGACCGGGCCATCGCGTTGCACATGCGGCGCAAATCGCTGATTCTTGCAGGCTGAGGGACGATTCGTGCAGGCCACGGCGGCGACATATCTCGACGATCTCAATCCGGAGCAGCGCCGCGCCGTCGAGCATGGCGGCGCCTGCGCCGCGCCTGGCCCGCCGCTGCTGATCATTGCCGGCGCAGGCTCGGGCAAGACCAACACGCTCGCGCATCGCGTCGCACATCTGCTCGTCAATGGCGCCGATCCGCGCCGTATCCTGTTGATGACGTTCTCGCGCCGCGCGGCGAGCGAGATGAGCCGCAGGGTCGAGCGCATCGCCCGCAAGGTGCTGGGCGGCAAGGCCGAGCCGATCACGGCCGCGCTCACCTGGGCGGGCACGTTTCATGGCCTGGGCGCGCGGATGCTGCGCGACTACGCCGAGCGCGTCGGCCTCGACCCTGTGTTCACGATCCATGATCGCGAGGATTCCGCCGACCTGATGAATCTGGTGCGGCACGAACGCGGCTTGTCCAACACGCAGCGACGCTTCCCGACCAAGGGAACCTGCCTCGCGATCTATTCGCGCTGCGTCAACGCCGACATGCCGCTCGACGAGGCACTGGTGCGGCATTTTCCGTGGTGCGCGGAATGGGCCGGCGAGCTGAAGGGCCTGTTCGCGGCCTATGTCGAAGCCAAGCAGGCCAATGCCGTGCTCGACTACGACGACCTGCTGCTGTACTGGGCGCAGATGATGGCGGACGAAACCATCGCACGCGAGATCGGCGATCGCTTCGACCACGTGCTGGTCGACGAATATCAGGACACGAACCGGCTGCAGTCGCAGATCCTGCTCGGCTTGAAGCCCGACGGCGCGGGACTGACGGTGGTCGGCGACGACGCGCAGTCGATCTACGCCTTCCGCGCCGCCACCGTGCGCAACATCCTGGAATTTCCCGATCAGTTCAGCCCGCGCGCCGACATCATCACGCTGGACCGCAACTACCGCTCGACGCAGCCGATCCTCACGGCGGCCAACGGCGTGATCGGGCTGGCGCGGGAGCGCTTCACCAAGAATTTGTGGACCGACCGCACGAGCCCGCGCAAGCCGCAGCTCGTGACCGTCAGTGACGAGACCGATCAGGCGCGCTACATCGTCGAGCAGGTGCTGGCGAAGCGCGAGGAAGGCATTGTGCTGAAGCAACAGGCCGTGCTGTTCCGCACGTCGTCGCACAGCGGTCCCTTGGAATTCGAGCTCACGCGCCGCAACATCCCGTTCGTGAAGTTCGGCGGGCTGAAGTTCCTCGATGCCGCCCACGTGAAGGACGTGCTGGCCTGCTTGCGCTTCGTGGCCAATCCGCGCGACCGCATCGCCGGCTTCCGCGTGCTGCATCTGATCCCGGGCATCGGCCCGGCGTCGGCGCAGCGTCTGCTCGATGCCGTCAGCGACAGTGCCGATCCGATCGCGCGCCTGTGCGAGCAGTCCGCACCGGCGCGCGCCGGCGATGACTGGACCGCGTTCGTGCGCACGCTGGAGCAGTTGCGCGTCTCGGAATGGCCCGGAGATATCGAGCGCGTCAGGCACTGGTATCAACCGCATCTCGAGCGCGTTCATGAGGATGCGGAGGTGCGAGCCGCCGACCTGCTGCAGCTCGAGCAGATCGCGAGCGGCTATCCGTCGCGCGAGCGCTTCCTCACCGAGCTGACGCTCGACCCGCCCGACGCCACCTCCGATCAGTCCGGCGTGCCTTTGCTCGACGAGGACTATCTGATCCTCTCCACCATCCATTCCGCCAAGGGCATGGAGTGGAATTCCGTGCACGTCCTCAACGTCGTCGACGGCTGCATGCCGTCCGATCTCGGCGCCGGCTCCAGCGCCGAATTGGAGGAGGAGCGCCGGCTGCTCTATGTCGCGATGACCCGCGCCAAGGACGATCTGCATCTCCTGGTGCCGCAGCGGTTCTTCGTCCACGGCCAGCCGGTGCGCGGCGATCGTCATGTCTATGCCTCACGCACGCGGTTCATTCCGGAAGCGCTGGTGCCGCTGTTCGAACGCGCCAGCTGGCCGCGGGCGCAGCCGGGGTCGGCATATGCGCGCTCCGGGCCGCGCATCGATCTCGGCGCGCGGATGCGCGAGCGATGGCGGTGAGCCAGCGTCGCTGCGACCATATCAACACGACGCCAATCACTGCACTTCTCCCACAAGGGGCGTGCCGGGAGGACGCGCACCGGTCGGGCACGATGGCTTGCTGACATCCCTGGCGACGTGGTCGGTCTGCGCCTCCCCCGCTTGCGGGGGAGGTCGCATCGCATCGAGAGATGCGATGCGGGTGGGGGATGCTCTGGAAAGACTGCCGTTGTGGCGCCCCCACCCCAGCCCTCCCCCGCAAGCGGGAGAGGGAGCGCACCGGCCGAGCGGCGATAACTCGGATCCAAACTCATCATGGATGAGACTTCGTTTCCTTCCACTGCGCGCGAAACCACGCCCAGGTCTGCCGCGTCACGGCGACGTATCCCTGCCCGCGATATTTGATCTCGCCGTCGACGATCGCGTGCAGCTTCGGCAGCGCATGGAACGGCACCGCCGGATAGGCATGGTGCTCGACGTGATACGGCATGTTCCAGGCCAGCCAATGCACAAACCGCGTGGTGAGGGTGGTCCGCGTGTTCTGGAAGGCGCTCCTCGCATGATCGCAGCCGGTGTGCTCGGCGTAGAGATAGGGCCGCAGGATGAGTTGTCCGACGAGCAGCGGCAGCACCCAGACCCACAGCAGCAGCGCGCAGTGCAGCGCCAGCGAGGCGATGAACAGCAGTGCATGGCCCGCGACATAGGCGCGCGCCTCCCGCACGACGATCGCCCGGCGGCCCGCGGGGACCCACGGAACCGTCACCTCGCCGGTCACCGCATGCTTCAGCAGCAGCCTGAGACGGCCGGCCACCTGGACCAGGCCGGAATAGGCAATCGCGAGTTGCGTCTCGGAGCGCGGCTTGGGGCCGACGATCAGCTCCGGATCGCGCAGGGGATCCTGGGTGTGGCGGTGATGCTCCCAATGGAACAGGCAGTAATATTCATAAGGCAGTCCGATCAGGAAGCCGGAGAGATAGCCGACCGCGAGGTTGAGCCTGCGGCTGTCGAAGGCGGTCTTGTGTGCGGTCTCGTGCACCGCCATGAACAGGAACGCGATGAGCACGCCCTGCACCGGCAGCAAGGACAGCGCCCACAGCACACCATGCGTCGATGCGATCGCTCCGATCAGCGCACCCACGCCGATGATCGCGCCGTAATGGCTGAGCGTGCGTAGGGCGCCCTGCATGTTGGAGCGCGTGCAGAGCTGCTGCAGCACCGGCGGTGTCAGCCGCTTCGGACGGGGCGCGAATTCGTCGGTGGGCACGTCGGTCATGTCGAGCTCGGGTGTCAGCTCTGGAGAAGGGCGGAGACGTTGGCGTTGATGAAATCGCGGTCCGCCGGGATGCGGATCGGATTGCCCGCGCGGTGGCCGTGGATCGAGGGGATCGGCCGCAGCGCCGCGGAGCGGGCGTTCACGAGCTTGGGGAGTTCTCGCTCGTTGTCGCGCCAATCGAAGTAGCGGTCGGTCTGGCCCGGCATCAGCAACATGCGGGCGGTGATCGCGCCGAGCGCCCGATCCAGATCGCCGCCGAACGCCGCGCAGTTGCTGATATCGCCGCCCTGCCAGATCGCGATCTGCGCCAGCAGGTTGTCGGCATCGCGATGCGCGAAGGCCAAGTCCCAGGTGGCGGCGAGATAGTCCTCCTGCGAGCCAAAGCCCTGCTCGCGCCAGACCTCGTCGCGGTAGAACTCGTAGGACATCGCCCAGCCCGCATAGATCCGCCCCATCGCGCGCAGGCCGGCCACCGGCTTCTCGGCGAAGCGGCCGTTGCGAAACGCGGGATCGGCCATCAGCGCCGCCTTCACCGCGTCGAGAAACAGGTGATTGTAGGGCGAGCAGCGCGCGCTGCCGCACACCACCGCCGCACGCTCCACCATGTCCGGATGACAGGCGGCCCAGTGATAGGCCTGCATGCCGCCCATCGACCAGCCATAGACCAGCGCGATCCGGCTGATCCCGAACTGTTCCTCAACGAGCCGGCGCTGCACCGCGACCGCGTCGTGATAGCTGATGGCCGGGAACGGCGCGTCGCCGAACAGCTCGCGCGTATTCGAAGGCGACGACGACAGCCCGTTGCCGAACAGGTTGGGAATGATGATGAAGTAGCTGCTCGGATCGAGCGCGCCGCCGGGCGCGATCAGCCACTCGGTGTCGACATGCTGGGCGCCGAACGAGGTCGGATAGATGATGACGTTGTCCTTGGCCGCGTTCAGCGTGCCATAGGTCTTGTAGGCGAGCCGCAGCGACGGGAACGTCACGCCCGATTGCAGCACGACGTCGCCCGCCTCGAAGATCTGATAGTCGCTGCCCGCCGCCATGCACGTCATCCCGTGTGATCGATGAACGGAGCCTAGGTGATGCGCGGCCGGGCCACACGCCCATTTTTTGGCATGGCATGACCGCGCAGGAGGCGCGGGCGGCAATCGCATCAGCCGAGGCCATGGGTTCGTACCCTCGCGGCCGCTCAAGCCCGAGCTTTGTCCGGATCGCGTGCCCTCTGAAACGTGAGGGCGCAGGGAAGACCGGGAGCTAGCCGCCCCCATGGCCCGCCTGCGAAAAAAATGCAGGCGGCAGGAACCACAGGTTCGGCTGGAACATCCCGGCCTTCCCTGCGCGATGGTCTTAACAGCTGCTTCGCGCTCTCCCTGGGGACCGGCTGTGTTGCCCCCATCGTCGGCGTGATGCGCTTCCGCACCATCATCCGGCTTGACCTCAGCATCGGGAGGCCAGGACCACGCGACTTGACTGTCCGCATCGGATCGTTCGCCGGCGCGACACCGCGCTGCGACCCGCTACGGCCACCGCATCCCTGCCTCGCGTCTCGTGACGACCGCGCGTACGCCCCTCATCGATGAGGCAGGATGGGCGCAGTAGAGCATACTTTCTGGAAAAACGAAAGAAAAATTTTTGCCGGTCGTCCGGACCGTCTGATCCGCCCGGTATCACGACCACCGTCATTCCGGGGCAAGGCCGAGAGGCCTTGAACCCGGAATCTCGATATTGTCTTGCGTCCATTCTGAACGACTTCGAGATTCCGGGTTCAATCGTCAACACGCAGCCGCTCCGCGCCTGCGCATCGACGATTGCCCCGGAATGACGGAGAATGGCGACGGCCCAACCTTCTCGTGATGCGCTCAAGCTCACGGAAACCTTGTGTTTCGCTTTCCTCCGCTTGCAATCCGGTGCGGCCCCTTCCAGCTGACGAGCAGAGGCCGTATGACGGCCCGACGCAACGGAATGAGACATGAGCACAGCGATCGAATTCGGCCTGGACACGTTCGGCGACGTCACCCGCAACGCGGAGGGCGCGATAGCCGCCCATGCCCAGGTGATCCGCGACGTCGTCGCGGAGGCGGTGCTCGCCGACCAGCTCGGGCTCGATTTCATTGGGCTCGGCGAGCACCATCGCGGCGATTTCGCGATCTCGGCGCCGGAGGTGGCGTTGGCGGCGATCGCCGCGCGCACCACGAAGATCAAGCTCGGCTCGGCGGTGACGGTGCTGAGCTCGGATGACCCGATCCGCGTGTTCCAGCGCTTCTCGACGCTGGACGCGGCGTCGAACGGCCGCGCCGAGGTCATCCTCGGCCGCGGCTCGTTCACCGAGTCCTTCCCGCTGTTCGGCTTCGATCTCAAGGACTACGAGGCGCTGTTCGAGGAGAAGCTCGATCTGTTCGTCAGCCTGCTGCCGCAGCAGCCACTGACCTGGCAGGGCCGGTTGCGCCCGCCGCTCAGGGATCAACTGGTCTATCCGCCGGTCGAGCATGGACGGCTGAGGGCCTGGATCGGCGTCGGCGGCAGTCCCGAGTCCGTGGTGCGCGCCGCGCATTACGAGCTGCCGCTGATGCTCGCGATCATCGGCGGCGACCCGAAACGGTTCGCGCCCTATGTCGAGCTGTACCATCGCGCGCTCAAGCAGTTCGGCCGCGAGACGAAGCCGATCGGCGTGCATTCGCCGGGCTATGTCGCCGACACCGACGACGTGGCGCGCGAGGAGCTGTGGCCGGACTACAAGACCATGCGCGACCGCATCGGCCGCGAGCGAGGCTGGCCGCCGATGGGCCGCGACGAGTTCGTCCAGGAGGCCGATCACGGCTCGCTCTATGTCGGCTCGCCGGAGACCGTGGCGCAGAAGATCGCCGCGACGATCAAGGCGCTCGGCCTGTCGCGGTTTCAGCTGAAATACTCAGCCGGTCCGCTGCCGCATGCGAAACTGATGCGGAGCATCGAGCTGTATGGCAAGGTGGTGGTGCCGAGGGTGAGGGAGTTGCTGGCGGAGCAGTAGGCCGGCTACGCGGTCCTTCACCATGTCCGCAACCGCGCCCGGCCCTTGCATCACGGGACCTGGATCAAAGGCGCGAGCAAAACGGCTCGTTCAGGACAATCCAAGCGAGCCGATTAATAGAGCCTTCGTGACACGCATCGTAGGCTCGATGTCGCGCGTGCCTGCTCCGATCAAGGGGGCGCAATCCGATCGGTTGCCCGGAGGCAGACGACAAGCTCGCGAGCCTGGGAACGAACTGATGTTGCTGAAGATCGTCGCGGTGGTCTACGGACTCTGGTTCGTCCAGGCCGCGTTGGAGCCCGGCTTCTACGACACGCCGTCTCACATGGCGAGCTCGACGCTCGCGCTCGGCGGATTGCTCGCGCTGTTCGATCACGCCTTCAGGATGGGCTGGCTGTCCGCCAACATCTGGCGGACCGTTGCGCTTGTCTACGTCGCCGACGGCCTGGTCCACGTGGTCCCGAGCGCCGAGGCCCTGATCGAGGCACAACGTTTCGAGGTGCTGGCGGGCGCTGCGGCGATCAGCTTCGTTTTCCAACTCCCGATGCTCTTCAGCTTGTGGCGATTGTCGTTTCCGTCCACGCGCTCGGATCAGACCGGTCTCGCACGCATGGCCATGCGATAAGCGTCAGGCCCTGTCAGCCTTCGACATCGCTCACCGCCTCATACCAGCCCGGGCAACAACGGCCCGCGCTCACCTGCCGCCAGCCGCGCAAGCTCCCCTGCCGTCCGCGCCAGCACACCGTCCCAAGCCATGGGCTTCTCCTGCCTGAACAGCCGCATGGTCGGATACCACGGGGTGTCGGCGCGATCGCGCAACCAGCGCCAGTCGAGCGCATAGGGCAAGAGCACCCAGACCGGACGGCCGAGCGCGCCGGCGAGATGCGCCACCGACGTGTCGACGGAGATGACGAGATCGAGCACGGCGACGGCGGCCGCGGTCTCGGCGAAGTCGCCCAGCAGCGGCGCGAGATCGATGACGTCGGTGCCAAGCTCGGCGAGCCCTAGCGCATCGTCCGGCCGCGGCTCCTTCTGCAAGGAATAGAGCTGCACGCCCGGCATCACCAGCCGCGGCAGCACCGCCTGCGCGGTGAGCGAGCGCTGGCGGTCGCCCTTGTGCCTGGGATTGCCGGCCCAGACGACGCCGACCTTCAACGACGGCGCGCGCCCGAGCACGTTGCGCCACGCGGCCATCTTGATCGGATCGGCCGCGAGATACGGCACCTCGGCCGGGATCGTCTCCAGCGTGGTGCCGAAGATGCGCGGCAGATCCATCAGCGGCGCCTGCAGGTCGAATGGCGGCAGCGGCGCGCCGCGCGGCACCACGGTCACGCCCTCCAGACAGCGCAGCAGCGGCGCGATCGCTGGCTGCACCTGCAGCACGACCGGTCCCCCCATCATCCTGACGCGATCGATGTAGCGCACGAATTGCAGCGCATCGCCGATGCCATATTCGGCGAACAGCAGCAGCGTGCGTCCGTCGAGCGGCGCGCCCTGCCATTGCGGCGCGTCGAAGCGCGGCATGCCCGCGGAGAGGTCCGGACAGTCGCGGCCCCAGCGATGCTCCGCAAAGCCGTTCACGAGGTCGCCGCACATCAGCAGGAAATGCGCGTGATTGTAGCGGGCGAGCGCATTGTCGGGCGCCAGCGCGATCGCACGATGCGAGGCGGCCAGCGCCGCGTCGATGTCGCCCGCATTGCGCAGCGCCACCGCGAGGTTGGCGTGACCCTTGGCGTAACCGGGATCGGAGGCGACGGCGCGGCGATGCGCCGCGACGGCCTCGATGGTCTCGCCGCGCATCTCGTGGATGATGCCCAGATTGGTATGCGCCGGGGCGTGATCGGGCTGCAGCGCCAGCGCGTGCTCGCAGGCGGCAATCGCCGCATCGAGCTGGCCCGTCCCGCACAGGCAGGCCGCGAGATTGCTGAGCACGACCACATCGGTGGGATCGAGCACGGCGGCGCGCCGATAGGCCTCGACGGCCTCGGCCGGGCGGTCGGCCTCATGCAGCGCGTGCCCGAGCAATCGCGCGGCATTGGCATCGCCGGGCGCGAGATCGCAGGCCTGACGATACTGGACCGCGGCCTCGGCAAAGGCGCGCTGCTTGTAGAGCACATCGCCCAGGCTGAGATGCAGGCCGGCATCGGCCGGCTGCGCCGCCAGCGCATGCAGATAGGCCGGCACGGCCTCGTCATATCTGGCCTGGTCGGCGAGCACATGCGCCAGCGCCCGGCATGCACCGGGATAGGAGGGCTCGCGCTCGAGCAACGCGCGATAGGCTGCTTCCGCCTCGGCAAGCCGCCCCTGCCGGTTGAAGGCGAGCGCGAGATTCCAGCGCGCGTGCAACAGCGCCGGATCGAGCGCCAGCGCGTGGCGATAGGCGGCCTCGGCCTCGGCGAAGCGCGACAGCTCGAGCAGCGCGCTGCCGAGCCTGCTGTGAATCGCCGCATCGAGCGGCCGCAAAGCCGCTGCGCGCGCGAACGCATCGGCGGCGCCCTTGCGCTCGCCTTTCACGGCGAGCGCATCGCCGAGCGTGACATAGGCCGGCGCATGGTGGGGATCGCGGGCGAAGACGCGCCCGAGCAGCTCCGCACCCTCCGCCATGCCGCCGTCGGCGAAGGCGAGGATCGCGGACAGATGCAACGCCGGCAGATGATCCGGCACCGCTTGGAGGATGTCGCTGCACAGCGCCTTGGCCGGACCGGCGCGCCCCGCATTGTAATGATCAGCCGCCTCGATCAGCAGCCGGTCGGCAGCCACAGCCCCCATGATGTCCCCACCTCTCGCACTCGAATGCAAGCTTCAACGTGCGGCCGGGCGATTTCAGGCGAGACTCCAGGCCGAGCCGGCTCAGCCTGCCGCCACCTCCATCCGCATGGCCGCCTCGCGGGCGCGCTCGACGTCGGGCGTGCGATAGGCCGCCTCCGGAATGGTGCCCAGCCGCGACTCGTGAAGGCGCGCGCCCAGGCCATAGAACTGCTGGAAGCTCATGATCAGCGGCCGCCATTTGTCCGGGTCGATGCGGTCACGCGTACCGTCCATCAGGATGGCCTCGTCGACATGGACCCGCTGCACCCGCACCTCGAAGCACTGGATGTGCCCCTTCAGGATCGCGTCGTCGGCGGCGATGCCATGCACCGACTCGATGCGGGCTTCGAGCTGCACCGCGCATTCCGCGACGCGCGGAGCCGCAACGGTTTCCGACGCCGTTGCGGTCAGCCCGGCGGCGGCGAACTTGTCGGACACGTGGCGATAGCCCTTGCGCTGCTTCATCGCCGGCACCGGGTCCGATCCCGTGGTCAGCGCCAGGCGATCGACGGCGGCGACGAGATCGACCGACGGCAGGTTCAGCACGCACTCGCCGGTGCGGCGCATGTTCTGCGGCGTCTTCGATCCGGCGGCGAGGCCCAGCATGCAGCGCCAGCCGAGCCAGAATGCCGACGACATCGGCGCGAGATTGAAGCCGCCGTCCTCGTTGACGGTGCTGATGAGGACGACCGGCGTCCCGAAATAGAGGATGCCCGGCTCGATGGTCGTATGCATGGAAAGCTCTCCAGGGTGATGCATCTCGGCGGCGATTGCGCGCGCCGCGCGGACGGGGCTCAAGCCGCCGTCTCACCCGAAGAAGTTCCTCGATGGCAGCGAAGCGCTCCACCCGATTCCCGAACGGGCCGGATCAGGCGCGCCCTGGGTTTGATCTGGAGATTGTCTGCGCGTGCAAGGCTGCGGCAGATGGCGATCCCGGCATGACTCGAACATGCGACCTACGGTTTAGGAAACCGCCGCTCTATCCAGCTGAGCTACGGGACCGGAGCCTGCACCGAAGTGCACCTGCTTCGCCGCCTCCATAGCAGACCCGGCCACCGACCGGAAGCCTCTCCGGTCGGAGCCTGGGCCGGGCGGCCGACCGGGGCACAACGATGCTCGGGTCCCCTGAGGGGACGGCGACGGGAACGCAGCCGCGCGATCCCGGTTAGAGCGGGGCCGCTCATGCCCGATCACACCCCCGTTTGGGAGCGGCGGTTTGACTATCCGGACGGCAGCCGATGGTCTAAGAGAACGGCGCCAATCCGGAACCCGGCCTCGGGATTGCCGTATTGGTCGTGCCTGAGCGCATCTCGTGGCCGGGCCAGGCGTCCGGCGCCACGAGGTCCGCTCGATCCAGCGCGCCTGCCCATTTCAGCCGAGGGACACAGACAAGTCGATGCTCATCCGGTCGGTCATTTCAGGCGTGTTCGCAAGCTTCCTCTCCATCGCCGCCGCAAGCGCGCAGGACACCCGCCATCTGCTGGAGTCGAAGGAGTCGCTCTACAACAACATCTATGTCTATGAGCAGGCGCCCTACCGCAGCATGACGTTCGGTCACAACCGGCGCATCTATACCGAGAGCGTCTACAACACCCAGGACGAGCTCGATCTGCCGGTCGACTATACCCGCTTCATGACCGCGAGCGTCATGTACGCAAAGAATGTCGGCTCGGTCCTGGAGATCGGCTTCGGTGGCGGCCGCACCGCCTGGTACCTGCACCGCTTCCTGCCCAAGGTGCAGGTGACGTCGGTCGAGCTCGATCCGACCGTGCTGGAGCTCGCCAAGAAGTATTTCGGCATCAAGGAGGAGCCGAACTTCCACGTCGCCAACCGCGACGGCCGGCTGTTCGTGCAGGAATCCAAGGAGCGCTACGACATCATCCTGATCGACGCCTATCGCGGACCGTTCGTGCCGTTCCACCTGCTGACCAAGGAATTCTACCAGCTCGTCAAGGAGCATCTCGCCGAGGGCGGCGTGGTGGCGCAGAACGTCGAGCCGTCGACCATGCTGTTCGACGCCGCGGTCAAGACCATCCACAGCGTGTTCCCGCAGGTCGACTTCTACGAGGCCGGCGGCAACATCGTGATGGTCGCCTATCCCGGCGACGAGCGGAAGCCCGAGGATCTCGCCGCCATCGCGCAAGAGCGCGACAAGGAATTCGGCTTCCGCTACAAGCTCGCCGACATGCTGGCGCAGCGCAAGCGCATCGACATCGATAACGGCCAGGTGATCGACGCCAAGGCCAAGGTGCTGACCGACGACTTCGCGCCGGTCGAGGCGCTGAAGAGCATCGAGCGCCACAACAAGAAGCTGCCATGAGCGCGCCGGTGTCCCGCGCCGGCATGCTGGCGATCTATCTCTGTTCGTTCCTGGTCGGCTGCGTGCTGATGGGCTTCGAGATGCTCGGCAGCCGCTACCTCAACCCGTATTTCGGCAGCGGCATCGGCGCCTGGGCCAGCCTGATCTCGACCGTGCTGTGCGCGCTCGCGATCGGCTATTTCGCCGGCAGCGCCATCGTCGACCGGCAGCCGACGACGCGCACCATCGGCACCATGATCCTGATCGCCGCCGCCTACATGGCGCTGGTGCCGGCGACCGCCGACACCGTCATGGCCGACATCCTCGACAGCATCGGCGACGGACCGATGGCGACGCTGATGGCCTCGACCGCGCTGCTGCTGGTGCCGCTGACCCTGCTCGGCACCTTCTCGCCGATCGCCGTCAGCCTGTTGACGCGCTCGGCCGGCGAGGCCGGCCGTGTCGCCGGATTGGTCTATGGCGTCTCGACCATCGGCAACGTCGTCGGCACGCTGGTCACGACGTTTGCGCTGATTCCGACGATCGGCTCGCGCGCGATCACCTATTATTTCGCCGTGACGCTGGCTGGCTGCGCCGGCATCCTGTTCATTCCCTTCGGCAAGAAGACGTCCTGATTTCCATCATTGAAGAGCTTTGCGGATGACTGAGTTCTGGCCTCGCCTCGCCGCCACCGCGACAGCGGCCGTATTGCTGCTGATGTCGCCGACCGCCTACGCCGCGGACGCGCAGATCGAATTGTGGGACGGTCAGCGCGCAATGGCTGTCATCGCCGATCTGCTGCGGTTCACGCCGCGATCGATGGGCGAGCCGGGACATCAGAAAACGATCGACTACATCAAGGCAGCGATGGCCAAGAGCGCGGCGGACGCCGTGCTCACGCAGAGCTTCACCGCCAAGGGCGATGACGGCAAGGCGATCCCGCTGACCAACATCATCGCCCGCTTCCAGGTGCAGAACCCGCGGCGCGTCATCGTCGCCACCCATTACGACAGCATCATCAAGGCCTATCGCGATCCCAAATCGCCGGACGCACCGATGCCGGGCGCCAACAACTCCGCCTCGGCGGTGGCGCTGCTGCTCGAGACCGCACGCGTGCTGTCGCTGTCGCCGAAGCCCGACGTCGGCATCGACATGATCTTCTTCGACGGCGAGGAGGGGCCGAAATCGCTCGGCGCCGGCGATCCGACCTGGCGCCCGCTGGGCTCGCCGCATTTCGCGGCCAACCTGAAGACCTATTATCCGACGCACAAGCCGGAGAAGGCAGTCGATTTCGACATGGTCTGCGACAAGGATCTCAAGCTGCAGCCGGAGCCGTCGTCGCTGGCCTCGGCGTTGCCCGAGGTCAAGAGGTTCTGGAGCATCGGCAGCCGTATCGCGCCATCGGCGTTCTCGCCGGAGCCCACGGCGTATCCGATCAGCGACGACCACACGGCGCTGCAGCAGGCCGGCATTCCGAGCTTCCTCGTCATCGACTTCGACTACGAGCCCTATTTCAACACCACGCAGGATACGATCGAGCAGTGCTCGGCGCAGAGCCTGGAGACCGTCGGCCGCACCCTGCTGCGCTACCTCTATACGCCTTGATACGCCCGAGCTGCGGCAGGCGCCGCGCTCAGGCCGCCCGCGGCCGCGCCGTCACCGCGTCCGACGCGACTGCCGATGCGCGCGCCAGCAGACCCGGCACCAGCGCCTCGGCCGCCTCCGCGCCCGAGATCACCACGGCCTCGACGCCCGCTCCGGCATTGCCGCCGCCGGCGATGACGAGATTGCGCACCGGCGCCTTGGCGCCCTTCAGCCGTCCCGACTGCGCCACGCCATAGATCGCGCCGGCGCTGGCGAGATCATAGCGTGCATAGGTCACCGGGCTGGCGTCGGTCCGATAGACGATATGCCTGGACAAGTCGGGAATGACGGTCGCGGCAGCGGCAACCATGGCATCGCCGAGCTGCTGCTTGCGGGCCTCGTAGTCCGGCGAGCGCCGCCACGCCTTCCAGTCGTCGCCGCCCTCGCCCGGAAACCAGCGCGTGGCCTGATCGTGCGGCACGAGGGTGATGATCGTCATCGTGGCATGGCCTTCGGGCGCCGCCGACGGGTCGAGCTTGGACATCACGGCAAGGCCGATTCCCATCGGCGTATCGAGATGCGTGGCGGGCGCGATGTCGGGCACGATGTCGAGGCCGAGATGCACCGAGAAGCACGACGTCGCCGGCGCGAGGGTGCGGGCACGCTCGCGAAAACCGGCGGGCAGATCGTCGGGACTCAGAAGCTCGGTGAAGGTACGGCCGAGATCGGCATTCGAGACCACCGCCTGCGCGCGAACCGTGCGGCCGTTGCCGAGCACGACGCCAACGGCGCGGCCCTCCTCGACCAGGATGCGCGTGACCCTGGATTTCAGATGCACCTCGCCCCCCCTGGCGGTGACCGCCTCGGCGAGCACGTCCGCGAGGCGGCCGGAGCCGCCGACCGGATAGAAGCCGCCCTTGAAATAGTAGCCGAAGATCGGGACCATCTGGGCGCAGCTCAGCGTCTCGCTGCCGTCGCCGAGATAGCCCGACAGCGCATTGAGATAGGCGATGAGTTCGGGATCGGAGACATGGGCGGCGACGAGCTCGTCGAACGGGCGGTTCATCCACCTGAACGCCTGCGGATGCTTGCGCGGGAAGGCCAGCATCTCCTCCAATGTGGCGGGCATGCCGGGAATGCCGCTGCGACCCTGCCCCGTCGCGTACATGCTTTCGAAAATGGCATGGATGGTGTCGAACAGCCGGGTGAGCCCGTCCGCGCTGGCGGGAAACATCTCGCAGAGCAGTCGGACATAAGCACGCCAGTCCGCTGGCACGTCGACGCGGCGGCCGGCGAGACGGTAGGAGTGGGTGACCCGCCGCCACTGGATGCGGTCGGCGACGCCGAGCCGGCGCAGCACGCTGTCGACAGGCCCGCCCGGCCAGACGCCGGAGAAATCGTGCGGCCCTGCATCGAAGCGATACAGCACCGGCTTGTTGTCGTGGTGAGCCTTGCGAAGATAAGTGTGGCAGAAGCCGCCCGGCACCACGTGGTGATCGAACACCTTCACCTTCAACCCGGACTCCGCGAGCAGGGCGGCGGCCGTCAGCCCGCCGATTCCGGCGCCGATCACCGCGACGTCGCAGTCGACGCCGGCCGCGGGGGTGAAGCCCGGTGCCGGCCAATGGCACTCCTCGCGCGCGGCCCGCATGCGCAGCAAGGCCTGGCGAATTGCGAAGCGCGGGCCGAAGATCGAGATCAGCGCGCCGCCGACGACGATCATCGTCGCGATCCAGGAGGCGACGCCGGCCCAGCGGCACAGGCCGAGGACCAGGAACAGGACGCCCCAGAGCCCGGTCATCATCATGTTGATCAGGTGGAATTGGGGCGTCGAGGCGCTGTCGGCATAGGCCGAGCGGGAATAGTCCGCGGTCCAGGGACGGCCGACGGCGAGCGAAGCGAAGCTGATGAGGCCGAGCCCTGCGAAGGACAGCCACAGCGCGTTGCCGGCCGTCCAATTCGGCGCGACGTCGTTGGCGATCGCCAGCACGACGAAAAGGGCGAGGCTTCCGAGCTCCAGCAGCGCGAGCTCGCTCCGGGAGGCTCGCCAGACGTTGGCGGCGAGCGCCAGGGCCAGCGCGGACCACACCGCCCATGCCGGCTGATGCCAGGCCAGCAGGGTCCAGAACGCGACGAACGGCAACAGCGCCAGCTTGACCGTGAGGAACACTTTCATCGCAGCCTCTCCTCCGCACCGGGCGGCGCAGCTCATCTTTCCATTGTCAAGATATTCATAGGAGCGCTTGCCCGGTCTCGTCAACACCAATCTTTCCAGCGTCAAGATTAGTTTCGTCAACTACGGCGGGATGAAAATGGTGGAAAAATGCTGCGTATCGTTCCGGCGCCACAGCAAGGCGCGATTCACGAACGGCGCTGCCGTCATTGCCGGCCCGACTGTGGCAACGAGATCACGGAACCACGGCAGATAAAGAAGAAAGTCTCAATTTACGCAGCATTGGAGTCACACCCCGCCGCAAAATGGCGACAATCTCCCGTCATCTGAGGCGGGGAGCCGCTGAGGATTACCGTTCGTGTACCCACCCCGCCTGCCAGTACTGGTCTTTGCAGCGATCACCTGCCTGCCTGCCGTGCAACCTCAACGCGCGCATGCGGAATGGTGGAGCCGCTCCCCGACGGATTTCGAGGAGTGTGCCGACGCTGCCGAGAAGTCCGCCTCCAAGGAGGAGAAGACGGCGGCGCTGGCGCAATGCAACGCGAAATTTGCCGGGAGACGGAAGCCGGGCGGCGGCTACGTCTATTACGACTTCATGCAGGATCGCAGCTTCGACATCGCCGGCCCCAATCCCACGGCCGAAGAGCAGAAGTTCATCGACCAGCAGTATACGCAATACCTCGAGCGCCAGCGCCACGCCAACATGAGCTCGGCGATGATGTCGCGGCCGCAAACGCAGGACCTCCAGCCCTCGCTCCGGGACATGACGGCGCGGGCCGCGATCGAGCCGCCGAAGCCGGCCATGCCGGCCCCGCCGCCGCAACGGCCGAACAAGCCCCCGGCCGCGACCGCGCAGGGCGGATTGCCGCCGCCGACGTCGAACGTGGAGGCACGCGCCCGCATCAAGGCAGCGCAATGCGCCAAGGACGGCTGGCGCCGCGATTCGTTCTCGTGCAACTTTCCAGTCCTGTCGGAGAAGCTCGACGAGCTGAAGCGGATGTTCACCGGCCCGAGCCAGGCCGCAGCCGCACCGCCCGGAGCCAAGGCGCCGAAACGGGCCGAAGCCCGGAACTGAGCCGCGCGCGACACGTTCCCCTGTGCGACGAATCTGACCGCGGCTTGTAACGCCGCGCGCAAGCCCATAGGTTTGTCGGCGCGGGGCGCAGGAGCAGGTCATGGGTCTACTCGATATCCTCAACGGCATGCAGAACGGCCCGAGCGGGCCGAGTCATCCGACCACGCAGAAGAACGGCGGCATGTCGCCGATGACGATGGCGATCCTCGCTTTGCTGGCGTGGAAAGCGGTGAAGCATTTCTCGCAGAATGGACAGCAGCCGAACGCGGCGCCTGCGCCAGTCCCGCCGCCCCAGCCGACCGGGAATCAAGGCGGACCGCTCGGCGGTGCGCTTGGTGGCGGCCTCGGCAACATCATCGCCGGCGGCCTGGGCGGCCTGCTTGCGGGCGGCGCGGCCGGCAGCGTGTTGTCGGGCGGGCTCGGCGATCTCCTGCGCCAGTTCCAGGACAAAGGCCATGGCGACACCGCGAACTCCTGGGTCTCCCCCGGCGAGAACAAGCCGATCTCGCCCGGCGATCTCGCCAATGCGCTCGGCGCCGATCAGATCGATCAGCTCACCGCGCAGAGCGGGCTGTCGCGCGACGAGCTGTTGAACGGGCTAAGCCAGTACCTGCCGAAAGTGATCGATCAGCTCACGCCGGACGGTCGGCTGCCGACCGAGCATGAGTTGGCGGGCCGGATCTGACGCTCCGCGATCGTTGACGGGAAGGACGAGACTCATGCTGCACATTCTGATCGTCGGGCTGGTCGCCGGCTTCCTGGCGCGGCTTCTATCGCCGGGTCCCAACAATCCCTCCGGCTTCATCCTGACCATCGTGCTCGGAATCGTCGGCGCGTTCATCGCCACCGCCATCGGGCAGGCCATCGGCCATTACAGCCCCGACCAGGGCGCGGGCTACGTGACCGCAACCCTCGGCGCGATCGTGGTGCTGTTCATCTGGAACAGGCTGGTCGCGAGCGGCACGATCCGCGATTTCAATCGGTAACGGCCTCGCGCCACGTCATCGCGAGCGACCACAGCGGCCGCTCGCCATGACGATTTCACCCCAACAGATGCATCCCCGCATCCATGCGCACGACCTCGCCGGTCATGTGGCCTGACGCCGGGCTCGCCAGGAACGCCACGAGCTGCGCGATGTCCTCAGCGGATGAAGCCGCGCGCAGCGGCACCCGCGCGACCACCGCATCGCGCACCTGCTTGGCACCGGCCTCGCCGCGGCCCTTGGTGAACCAGGGCGTATCGATGTAGCCGGGGCAGACGGTGTTGACGCGGATCGCAGGCGCCAGGGCGCGCGCCAGCGATAGCGTCATCGTGTTCAGCGCGCCCTTGCTGGCGGCGTAGGCGACCGACGAGCCGATGCCGCTGATGCCGGCTACCGACGAGACGTTGACGACCGCGGACGCACGCGCCGTCGCCTTGGCCGCCGCTTCCAGCAGCGGCCGCGCGGCGCGCACCATCTGGAAGGGGCCGATGGTGTTGACTGCGAAGATGCGCTGGAAATCCTCCGCCGAAAGGCCATCGAGCTGATCGTGCGGCACGTGCTTGGTGGTGCCGGCATTGTTGACGAGGGCATCCAGCCGGCCCCAAGCCGCAGCGGCGGCGACGATCTTGCGGCAATCCTCATCGCGCGACACGTCGCCTTGAATGACGACGACCTCGACTCCTTCCTTGCGGCAGAGATCAGCGGTCTGCTCGGCTTCACTCTTGCTGTTCGAATAGTTCACGACGATGCGCATGCCGGCCTTCGCCAGCAGCAACGCGGTCGCGGCTCCGAGGCCGGACGCCGACCCCGTCACGACCGCGCACAGACCTTCAGCCATTCCGCACCTCCCTGTTTGCCTTGCTTCTTCTTAGCCAACATCGCTGCATCTGCAAAATCGGCACAATCTCCGCAGCGCGGAAATCGCTCGCCTCCATGCGGCGAGCGGACGGGGCCCTGCAGCGGGCTACGCTTGTCAGGGCCGTCGCTTGCGCTCATCATGCCGGCAAAACATCGTCGGCGCGCGCAGGACATGGCGCGCCGAGACCGACGACAACGAGGGCGAGGAGCGCTGTGGCGGAAGCTGAGAACATCGTCGTTGCGACCGCGGAAAGGATCTTCGCCGATCTCGCCGACCCGCAGACGATCAACCACGACAAGGACGGCCGCTGGACGGCGCCGCTGTGGCGGGCGCTGAGCGAGGCCGGCCTGACGCTCGCCTGGGTGGGCGAGGAGTTCGGCGGCGCCGGCACTGACCTCGCCGATGGCTTTGAGATCATCAATGCCGCCGGCCGTTTTGCGATTGCGGTGCCGCTGGCCGAGACGCTGCTCGCGGGCTGGCTGCTGCAACAAGGCGGCATTGCCTCCCCCGACGGCGCCATGACGATCGCGCCGGCTCATCCGAGGGACCGGATCACGCTCGACACCGACGGCACCTTGTCCGGCCGTGCCCGCGGCGTGCCGTTCGCAAGGACGGCGCAGCACGTTGCCGTGCTCGCCGAGGGCGGAGACGGCGTGTCGATCGCGCTGGTCGAGACCGCGCGGCTGCGCATCGACGCGGGCCTCAACCTCGCCAACGATCCCAGCGACGCGGTGACGTTCGACAAGATCATGCCGCTGGCATGCCGGCCGGCACCGGCCGGCTTCGACGCCACCACCTTGATGCTGATGGGCGGCGTCGCCCGCGGACTGCAGATCGCCGGCGCGCTGGATCGGCTGCTCGCGATCAGCGTCAACTATGCGGGTGAGCGCGTCGCCTTCGAGAAGCCGATCGGCAAATTCCAGGCGGTGCAGCACAACCTGGCACGGCTGGCCGGTGAGAGCGCCGCCGCGAGCGCGGCCGCGACATCCGCCGCGGATGCGATCGCGCGGGCCGCCGCATTCGACGAGGCGGTGTTTCTCGAAGCCGCCGCGGCCAAGATCCGCTGCGCCGAGGCCGCCGAGAAGGGCGCGGCGATCGCGCATCAGGTCCACGGAGCCATCGGCTTCACCACCGAGCACATCCTGCACCGCTTCTCGCTGCGCGCGCTGGCCTGGCGCGACGATTTCGGCTCCGAGAGTCATTGGGCCGTCGAGCTCGGCAAGCGCGTCGCTGCGCGCGGCGCCGATGAGCTGTGGCCGCTGGTCGCCTCGCGCTGACCACGAAGAGGATTGTTGCATGAGCGCACTTCGTTTCGATCCGATCCGGCTGCCGAGGGAATGCGAGGAGCTGCGCAAGGAGGTGCGCGCCTTCCTCGCTGATGAGATCGCGGCCGGCACCTTCAACCCGTACCAGCCCAAGCGCGAGGACGCCGACGCGCGCGAGTTTGCAGCCCGCGTCGGCGCGCGCGGCTGGATCGGCATGACCTGGCCGAAGCAATATGGCGGCCACGAGCGCTCGTTCCTGGAGCGCTACGTCGTGACCGAGGAAATGCGCGTCGCCAACGCGCCGGTCAGGCGCTTCTTCGTCGCCGACCGGCAGAGCGGGCCGATCCTGCTGCGCTACGCGCCCGAGCATATCAAGATGGACATCCTGCCGCGCATCTGCCGCGGCGAGCTGTGCTTCGCGATCGGCATGAGCGAGCCGAACTCGGGCTCCGACCTGTTCGCCGCCAAGACACGCGCGACGAAGACCGAGAGCGGCTGGTTGATCAACGGCTCGAAGATCTGGACCACGTCGGCGCACATGGCCGACTACATGATCGCGATCTTCCGCACCTCGCCGTCGACCAAGGAGAACCGGCGTCATGGCCTGACCCAGTTCTTGGTCAACATGAAGTCGCCCGGTATCAAGGTGAACCCGATCGGCCAGATCACCGGGCAGAAGGAGTTCAACGAGGTCGTCTTCACCGACGCCTTCGTGCCAGACGATCATCAGCTCGGCGAGATCGACGGCGCCTGGAAGCAAGCGACCTCCGAGCTCGCCTATGAGCGCTCGGGACCGGAGCGCTTCCTCGAAACCTATTACGTGCTGACCGAGCTGGTGCGCGCGGTCGGTCCCAACCCCGACACGCGCAGCGCGGAGGGCATCGGCCGGCTGGTGGCTCAGCTGCACACGATGCGGCGGATGTCGGTGTCGGTCGCCGGCATGCTGCAGGCCGGCAAGGAGCCGGTGGTGGAGGCCTCGATCGTCAAGGACGTCGGCACGATCTGGGAGCAGCAGCTGCCGCACCGCGTCCGCGACCTCGCCGCGTTCGTCGAGGAGAACGCAGGAAATCGCGAAACCTTGGAGAACCAGCTGACCTTTGCGATGCAGACCGCGCCGAAGCTGACGATCCAGGGCGGCACCACCGAGGTGCTGCGCGGCATCATCGCGCGCGGGCTGGGATTAAGGTGAGGGTCGACGACACGCCGCGATCATCGCAGCCGCACGCGCGGGGAAGTAGCTCCGTCATCGCGAGCGCAGAGAGCGATCCAGGACCGCACCAACAGTCTGGATTGCTTCGCTGCGCTCGCAATGACGCTGGAGAAGCAGAATCGGAGACCCACCATGACCCACTTCCCTGACATCGGCGTCGAGATCCACGGCCATGTCGGCCTGATCGAGATTCGCCGGCCGCCGCTCAATTTCTTCGACATTGCGCTGATCAACCAGATCGCCGACGCGCTCGAAGGCTTCGACCGCGATATCGAGATCCGCGCCTCGGTGCTGGCGGCGCAGGGCAAGGCGTTCTGCGCCGGCGCCAATTTCACCGATCCGGCGCGCCAGGCGCAGGAAGCGGCCGGCGCCAAAGGCGATCCGGCCGACAGCCTCGGGGCGATCAACCATCTCTACATGCAGGCGGTGCGGATCTTCCGCTGCAAGAAACCGGTGGTCGCCGCCGTGCACGGCGCCGCAATCGGCGGCGGGCTCGGCCTCGCCGTCTCGGCCGACTTCCGCGTCACCTGTCCGGAAGCGCGCTTCTCCGCCAATTTCACCAAGCTCGGCTTCCACCCCGGCTTCGGCCTGACGGTGACGCTGCCGGAACTGGTCGGCAAGAACAACGCCGAGCTGATGTTCTACACCAGCCGCCGCGTCACCGGCGAGGAAGCGCTGAGGATGGGCCTCGCCAATGAATGCGTGCCGCAGGACCAGGTGCGGACGGCTGCGATGAAGCTCGCCGCGGAAATCGCCGAATGCTCGCCGCTCGGCCTGCTGTCGACCCGCGCCACGATGCGCGCCAATCTCGCCGACCGTGTGATGGCAGCAACCGAGCACGAACTCGCCGAACAGACCCGGCTGCGCGCGACCGAGGATTTCAAGGAAGGCGTCAAGGCAACGGAGGAGCGGCGCTTCGCGAACTTCAAGGGGCGGTGACGAACCGCGAGCTTCGATCGACGTCATGGCCGGGCTCGTCCCGGCCATGACGTCTTGATACGAGGAAAGACGAACGTGGATGCCCGGTCAAGCTCGGGCATGCCGATCGACTAATTGGCGACCGCCCCCTGCAACGCGAAGGCAACGCCGCCAGTTGTGAAGCGACCGCCTGAAACCGCATAGCCACGGGCGCGCGCAGCGTCGGCCACACGTGCAGCATCGGCGACGCGGAACGTCAGGCCGCTCATGAGTTCGCGCTCGCCGGGTTCGACACGGATACGGGCGTTCGGCAAGTACAACTGCTCAACACCATCGCTGCCGGCCGCCGGCACCACATCGAGAATGCGCCCCCAATGTGCGGCAAGTGAAGCCGGCGCGGGGCTCTGCAGCACCACCTCGGTCAGCGCCGACGTCACGTCGCTGCGGATCGCTCGCGTCCAATCCGGCCCGGCGGGCGGATACGGGCCGAGCACATCGTCGCTGCCCTCGGTGTGATTGAGCTCGATGAAGGCGGCGCGGCAGTCGCGGGGATGCAGTTGCACCCCGTGATAGGGCGGATGATCGATGACGTTGGCGGTCCGCACACCCATCTCGTTGGCACGGGCGGCACGGCCATCGGGATCATCGCAGGCGAAGATCGCCATGTAGCCGCCGCGGCCGCCGGTCTTGTCCAGGAAGCGTCCCGCCGCGGTGTCCTCGCGGGTCGGCGCGATCACCTCGAGCAGGATCGGCCCGACCGGCAGCAGCGCATTCTCCAGCCCGTATTTGCCGACATGCGGATCGCGGTAGCAGACCTCCAGCCCCATGATCGCGGCGATGTCCGAGACCACCGGCTCGAGCCGGGGCGCGACCAGGCAGATCTGACGGAGGTGGAGGTAAGCCATCGCAGCCCTCTTTGCGGAATCCCCTGTTCACACGAGCCCGCGGCGTCATTGCGAGCGACGCGAAGCAATCCAGAGCTCAGGCCATAACCCTGGATTGCTGCGCTCGCAATGACGGAGAACGCGGAGCTATCGGCCCTGAAACACCGGCGCGCGCTTCTCGACGAACGCCCTGGCCGCCTCTCTGTGATCCTCGGTGTCGCTGCAGCGCGAGTGATGCATCGCCTCGGCGTCGAAGCAGGCCTCCAAGGTCATCGTCTCGGCATTGTTGATGTTGCGCTTGATGTAGCCGAGCGTCACGCTCGGCCCCTGCGCCAGCGACATCGCCAGCGCGCGCGTGGCCGCTTCGACCTCGGCGTCGGGCACGACCTTGGTGACCATGCCCAGGGTGAGCGCCTCCTGCGCCGTCAGGACTGGCGAGGTCAGATACAGCTCCCGCGCCTTGGCGCTGCCGAGCAGTTGGGTGAGGAAATAGGTGCCGCCGAAATCGCCCGACAGCCCGACCTTGGCGAAGGCCGTCGTGATCTTGGCCGACTCGCCGGCCACCCGCAGATCGCAGGCCAGCGCGATCGACAGGCCGGCGCCGGCGGCCGCGCCGTCGATCTGCGCCACCACCGGCTTCTGCATCTGGTGCAGCAGCCGCGACACCTCCATGCGCTCGCGCAAGGTCGTCACCTTGGTCTCGAACGAGGGCGCGGTCTTGGCTTCAGCCATCGCCTTGACGTCGCCGCCGACGCAGAACGTGCCGCCGGCGCCCTTGAGCAGCACCGCGCGCACCTCCGGATCATTGGCCGCGCGATGCGCCGCCTCGACCAGGCCCTTGGTCAGGTCGCTGTTGAGCGCATTTCGCCGCTCCGGCCGGTTCATCGTGATCGTGAGCAGGCCGGAGTCGAGGTGCTGCAGGACGGTGGTGTTGGTCGTCATGGCCGGCGCTCCTTGTTGTTTCCCGGTGTTATGTCTCCGTCATTCCGGGGCGACGCGTCAGCGTCGAACCCGGAATCCCGAGCTGATGGACTCACATCGAGGTTCCGGGTTCAACGCTGCGCGTTGCCTCGGAACGACGGATGTCGCGGCAGAGTTTGCGCCTTGCTCAGGCGCGCCCCGGAATGCCGTCGCCCCGGCCGTCACTTCTTGACGAGCGGGCAGCGCGACGCTTCCAGCGGCTGGAACGCCTCGTTGCCAGACACGGTCGCGAGCAGCTTGTAGTCGTCGGACCTGCTCTTCGATTCCGATGGCTTCTTGACCTCGAACAGATACATGTCGTGCACCATGCGGCCGTCCTCGCGGATGCGGCCGCCCTTGGCGAACATGTCGTTGATCGGGGTCGCCCGCATCAGCTTCATGACGGCGTCCGCATCCGTGGTGCCCGCGGCCTTCACGGCTTTCAGATAGTGCGTGACGGAGGAATAGACGCCGGCCTGGGCCGAGGTCGGCACGCGCTTGGTGCGCTCCATGAAGCGCTTGGTGAAGGCGCGGGTGTCGTCGTTGAGATCCCAGTAGAACGCTTCCGCGACCAGCAGCCCCTGCGCCGTCTCGAGCCCGACGCTGTCGATGTCGGAGACGAAGGCGAGCAAAGGCGACAGCTTCTGTCCGCCCTTGGTGAGGCCGAATTCGGCGGCCTGCTTGATCGCGTTGATGGTGTCGCCGCCGGCATTGGCGAGCCCGATCACCTTGGCCTTGGAGGCCTGCGCCTGCAGCAGAAAGGAGGAGAAGTCCGAGGTGTTGAGCGGATGACGCACGCTGCCGAGCACCTTGCCGCCCGACTTCACCACCACGGCGGTGGTGTCCTTTTCCAGATCCTGGCCGAACGCGTAGTCCGCGGTCAGGAAGAACCAGGTGTCGAGGCCAGACTTCACCGCCGCCAGGCCCGTGACGTTGGCCTGCGCAAAAGTGTCGAACACGTAGTGCACGGTGTACGGGCCGCAGGCCTCGTTGGAGAGCCTGACAGAGCCGGGGCCATTGAAGATGATGATCTTGTTGCGCGCCTTGGCGATCTCGCCGGCGGCCAGCGCGGTGGCGGAGGCTGCGACATCCCAGATCATCTCGACGCCCTGGTTGTCGAGCATGTCGCGCGCGATGTTGGCGGCGAGATCAGCCTTGTTGAGATGGTCGGCCGCGATCACCTCGATCTTGCGGCCCAGCACCTCGCCGCCGAAATCCTCCACCGCCATCTTCGCCGCGGTCTCGCTGCCGGGACCGGTGATGTCGGCGTAGAGGCTCGACATGTCGAGAATGCCGCCGATCTTCAGCGGCGGCTTGCTCTGCGCATGCGCCACGCCTGCGGACAACGTCAGCGCCGACGCCAGCATAAACAACGACGCCGCCGCGCCGCGGATGGTTCTGCTCATCGATATCCTCCCTGCCGGGCGCGTCGCTACATGGCGACGGCCTCTTTGATAGTTCGCATCATGGCCCACGCTTTCGCATGCGGCAAGCGCTCAGCACGCTCAGCAAAAGCGTCGCCGGTCGCCGCTTTCCGCTCAGTGGAATGGAAATTTCGTGCGATGATGCAGCATGACGAGAGAGCGCAGGATGCGGAGCAGACGGAGGCTGATCGCGCTCGGCGCGAGCGTCGCGACCATCGCGATGATGTCGGCGAGTCACGCCACACCGTGCATGTTCGCGGAGCTCGGCGAAGGCCACGTCAGCGAGATCATCGATGCACGCAGCTTCCGTCTCGACGACGGTCGCGAGGTCAGGCTCGCCGGCATCGAGGTGCCGCCGGAGGAGCAGCGCGCGACGTCGATGGATGCGTTGGGCGTGCTGCTGCGCGGCCGCGACGTCGTGCTGCGCGGAGAGGACGACACCCCTGACCGCTATGGCCGGCAGCGGGCCTTCGCGTTCGTGGCCGGCGCAGACCAGCCAGTGCAGAGCGAGCTGCTCCGGCAGGGCGCCGTGCTGCGCGGGGTCGACCTGCCCGACCGGGATTGCGCCCTCAGCCTGGGCGCGGCGGAAGCCGAGGCACGCAGCGCCGGGCGCGGCCTCTGGAAGATTGGGACCGTCATAAAAAACACGGAAAGTCCAGACGATATTTTGTCTCGCGTAGGGCTATTTACGGTTGTCGAAGGGAAGGTGTTGTCCGTACGACAGACGGGGACAACAACTTATCTGAACTTCGCTCGTAGCTGGACACGGGGCTTCGCGGTGATTATTCCAAAGCGTATGATGGCGGTATTGGAAGGTGCCGGTATCGACGTCAAATCACTTGCGAATCGGCAGGTTCGCGTGCGCGGTTGGGTTGAGGCGCATGCGGGTCCGAGACTGGAACTGACACAGACTGCCCAGATCGAGATTTTGAGCGGGAATTGACCGCTGAGGTACGTGAGTAGCGACGTGAACCTGTCTGTTCGAAAGCGCATGACGGTGATGAACTGCGGTTCGCGGATCGCACCGGCGCTGCTGTGCCTGGGACTGGCGTTGGCCGGTTGCAGCGACATGGGCAAGTTGCAGCAGGCGACGGCGCCGATGCCGACGCCGCGGCCGAAGCCGGCGATGGTGCAGACGACGCCGGCGAGTGATCGCGAGCACGAGCGCATTCTCGCAACCTATGGCGGCGCCTATGAGGATCCCCAGCTCGAGGGCCTGATCGGCAAGATCGTCGACCGGCTCGTGGCCGTGTCCGATCGCCCCGACCAGGGCTACAAGGTCACGATCCTGAATTCCGGTGCGGTCAACGCCTTCGCGCTGCCGACCGGCCAGCTCTACGTGACACGCGGCTTGATTGCGCTCGCCAACGACACCTCCGAATTGTCGTCGGTGCTGAGCCACGAGATGGCGCACGTGCTGGCGCGCCATGCCGCGATCCGCGAGGACCAGGCGCGGCAGGCCGCCGTGGTGACCCGCGTCGTCTCAGACATGGGCAACGATCCGGACCTGACGGCGCTGGCGCTCGCCAAGACCAAGCTGACGATGGCGAGCTTCTCGCGCACCCAGGAGTTCGAGGCCGACGGCATCGGCGTCGGCATCTCCGCCAAGGCGAAGTTCGATCCCTACGGCGCGGCGCGCTTCCTGAGCTCGATGGAGCGCAATGCCGAGTTGAAGGCCGGTAAAGTCGCAATCGACCCGCGCGCGCAGGACTTCCTGTCGTCGCATCCGGCGACGCCGGAGCGGGTGCAGAACGCGGCCGCCATCGCCAAGCAATACGTCTCCCCCGAGGCCAGGGAGCATGACCGCGAGACCTACTTGGCTGCAGTCGACAACATCGTCTACGGCGAGGACCCGAGCGAGGGCTTCGTGCGCGGCCGGCGCTTCCTGCATCCGAAGCTCGGCTTCACCTTCCAGGCGCCGGAGAACTTCACGCTCGACAACACCGCGCAGGCGGTGATCGGCGTGCGCGAAGGCGGCGCGCAGGCGATGCGCTTCGACGTGGTGCGCGTGCCGGCCCAGCAGACGCTCGGCGACTATCTGAATTCCGGCTGGATGGAGAACGTCGACAAGTCGGCGACCGAGGAGCTGACGATCAACGGCTTCCCGGCGGCCTCGACCACGGCGAGCGGCGATCCCTGGCAGTTCAAGGTCTACGCGTTGCGCGTCGGCAGCGACGTCTACCGCTTCATCTTCGCCTCGCGGCAGAAATCCACCGAGAGCGAGCGCAATGCGCGGGAGACGGTGAACTCGTTCCGCCGGCTCAGCCTGGAGGAGATCCAGTCGGCCCGGCCGCTGCGCATCAAGGTGATCACCGTGCAGCCGGGCGATACCGTCGAATCGCTTGCGCACCGCATGACCGGCGTCGACCGCCCGGTCGAGCGCTTCCGCGTTCTCAACGGCCTCGACGCCCGCGCCCAGGTCAAGGTCCGCGACCGCGTCAAGATCGTGGTGGAGTGACGGGGCTGCGGCGGCTCAGCTCGGCCAGCTTTCCGGAGGACGTCGTTCCAGCTGGGAAGTAGGAAAAACCGGCTCACGGCGCCGAATGTAGCCTATCATCTTTACGAGACGAGCAAGCGCGCCGACATCGCAGCCGGAGCCGTGGCCGACCACGAATTCGTCGAGGCGATGTAGAACATCCTGCTCTTCCGCACTGCCTATGGCCACCGGCTGGAGATCGTCCGGGTCCTGCTGTCCGTCGTGGACGAACAGCTCCCGGTGGTGCAGCCCCTCAGCATCGGGCATCCTCGATCGCTGCAGCCAGAGCGCGATCGGCTGACCGTCCACGGTCTCGAAACGGGCATCGTATGAACCGCCGTCGCGATACACGTCGACTAATACGAGCTCAGCAAGAGGGCTGGATGCCAGTCCAAGCACCGGATTTGACATGGCGTCCCCCTATGTCGAGGCAAAGCATGGGACGCCCGCTGCGCAGACACCCCGCAGCTGACGATCCAAGAACAGTAGCGGGACGTCGTCAAGGCGACACGCCCAAACAAAAAAGCCCGACCTTGCGGCCGGGCTTTCGTAAGCAACTAATTCGAAAACGCAAACGGTCGATCAGGCGGCCTCGTCGGCCACGGCGGTGTCGTCGCCATCGATGTCGTCACCCTCGCCTTCCGCATCACCTTCGGCGACCGCATCGGCTTCGGTCTTGGCACCGCGGCGCGGGCTCTTGGCGAGCTGCGTCTCGATCTCCTTGACGGCCTCGGTCTCGGTCGAGTGCTGCACGACGGCGATCTCGCGCGACAGACGGTCGAGCGCCGCTTCGTAGAGCTGGCGTTCGCTGTAGGACTGCTCGGGCTGCGACTCCGAACGGTAGAGATCGCGCACGACCTCCGCGATCGCGACGATGTCGCCCGAATTGATCTTCGCTTCGTATTCCTGGGCGCGACGCGACCACATGGTGCGCTTGACGCGGGCACGGCCCTTCAGGGTCTCCAGCGCCTTCTTCACCAGCGCCGGGTCGGACAGCTTGCGCATGCCGACATTGGCGACCTTGGCGGTCGGCACCCGCAGCGTCATCTTGTCCTTGATGAAGTTGATGACGAACAGCTCGAGCTTGGCGCCCGCGATCTCCTGCTCCTCGATGGCCAGGATCTGGCCGACGCCGTGAGCCGGATAGACGACGAATTCGTTGGTCTTGAAGCCCTGGCGCTGGGTCGGCAGCTTCTTTTCCTCGACGCGCGGCGCGGCCGCGGCGGGAACAGCCGGCTTGGCGGCGACGGCGGGCTTGGCAACAGGGGCAGCGGCCGCGGGAACGGCGGTCTTGGTGGCAGCCTTGGGCGCAGCGGCGGCCTTGGCAGGCGCAGCCTTGGCAACAGAGTCCTTTGCAAGAGTGGTCTTCGCGGCGGATGCTTTCGCGGCAGTCTTGGCAGTCTTTTCAGGCATTGCGCTTCTTTTGTTCTTGGTGGACTTGGCAGCCGAGGCCTTCGCGGCAGCCCGAATCTCCTTTACAGGAGCCCGGGCACGGCCCTTGGAAACGCTGCGGCTGGCCGCGGCGGCTTTTTTTGTACTCTTGGAAGCACTCTTTTTACGCGTTTTCTGTGACACAGCCTGCGCGCGGAACTGCCACGCCCCTGTTTGATGTTGCGGGAACCTAAAAGGGCGGCCAAAAAAGGTTACGCATGGCCGGGTTCGGCTCTGAGAATGTGCTATATATAGCACATTTGCCGCAAAAATCAATGATTTAGAGGCCGCAGGGGCGGTATTGTGACGGATCCACGAAGTTAGGGTTAAGTGCAACGTGCCGGAATAGAACAACTCATGCAGCGGTTCCCGCTCACCGCATGAGGTGTTCTAGGCCATTGTTTCCGCGCAACGATTTCGATCGGCGCGATGGCGCCCCGCAGGACGGGGCGCGCTGGTGCCTCGCAGGTAGCGAGACGACCGTCAGTCTCCGGCGCCGGGCTTCGACGAAAAATATTTCTGGAACTTTCCATCCTCGCCGTCGTGCTCCTTGGCGTCGGCCGGCGGGTCCTTCTTCTGAGTGATGTTGGGCCAGGACTTGGCATATTCGGCGTTCACGCCCAGCCACTTCTCCAGCCCCGGCTCGGTATCCGGCTTGATCGCGTCGGCCGGGCATTCCGGCTCGCACACGCCGCAATCGATGCATTCGTCCGGATGAATGACCAGCATGTTGTCGCCCTCGTAGAAGCAGTCTACCGGGCAGACCTCAACGCAATCGGTGTATTTGCACTTGATACAGTTTTCGGTGACGACGTAAGTCATCCAAGGCTCCGGAACGGATCGACAATTCGGCTGGCTTGGACTAGCGCAGGACGTGATGTGCCGCAAGTGAAGCGGGGCGAAGAACTGAACTGGACATTGCTCTGGCGCAATCGATCAGGATCGTCCGCCATCCAGATCATCGTACAGTCCGCGCACCGAGGCAGCATCGCCGCGACGCTCGGCAAAGCCGGTCACCTTGAGCACGCGCACGCTGCGATCGAGCGCGATGGTCAGCACATCACCGGTCTTCACCCCATGGCCCGGCGAGGTCTCGCGCACACCATTGACCCGGACGTGCCCCGACGACACCAGCGCGGCGGCGCTGGTGCGCGCCTTCACCAGCCGCGCATGCCACAGCCATTTGTCGAGGCGCTGGCGCTCTGACGGGGTGTCGGACGTCGGCGTTGTCCTTCCAACCAATCTTGCCAACCGATCTTGCCGCTCAGTCCTTGCGGTTGTTCCCCGCGAGTTGCTCCTTGAGCGCGGCGAGCTTGGCGAACGGCGAATTGGGATCGACCGGACGGTCGCGATCCCGGCCGCCGCCGCTGCTCGATGCGTAGGGCCGCAGCGCCGGGCCGCTGTCGCGCTTGTCGCGGCCGCCCTTGCCGAAGTCGCGGCCGCCGCGCCCCTCGCGGTCACCGCCGAACTTGCCACCCTTGTTGCGATCCCGGTTCTGGTCGCGCCCCTTGGCATCATGATCGCGGCGCGGCCCGCGATCCTCGCGCGCCGGCGCCGATGCGCCCTCGGCTGGTGGAGCCGCACCAGCCTCCGGCGGGCCCTTGCGGAAGTCCTTGCCGAACTCCTTCATCCGGTCGCGCCGGCCATGGCCGCGGTGATGGCGCTCGCGCGCCTCGCCGCCCTCGGCCGGAGCGGTCCCGGCCGGTGCCTGGCCGCCGCCGGCGGCCTGCCCGCGCTCATGCTGCGGACGGTTGGGCCGGCCGCGATGATGATGGTCGTGGCGCGGCCGGCGCTCCTCCGAACGCCCGCCCGGCCGCCAGACCTCGACCAGGACGGGCTCGGCAGCAGGCGCGGCCTCGGCGGGAGAAGCCTCGGTAGCGTTCGATCCAGCAGCAGTTTCCGCCGCGGCGGCTTCAGCCGAAGCGTCGCCGATGCTCGTTGCCTCGTTCGCGACGGCCTCAGCGGCTTCGGGCTGCGGCGCATCCGCAGCGACGGCGGTTTCCGCCTCGGCGACGACGCTTTCGGTAGCCGTCTCGGCCACGGACGCCTCGTCCGCCACATCCGGCGTGACGAAATCGACGGTCGGCAGCGATGCCAAGGCCGACACCGACGCGGCTTCCGCCTGCTCCTCACCGACCACCGCGGGCACGGCGACGGCCTGCTCGGTCACCGGAGCGACGGCGGCCTCCGCGACGGTGGGAACCTGCTCGTCGGCCGGCTCGCCGGCGACAACTGCGAGGTCCTCGGCCGGCACGGCCTGCGCATCTGCCGGCTCAGCCGGAGCGGCTTCCGCAGCGGCAGCCTCTGCGACGGCAGCAGCCTCGACGGGCTTCTCAATCGGCTTGGGCGGCAGCGGCGGGCGCTTCTCCATGCGATAGCCGAGCGCGCGCAGGATCGAGGCGAAGTCCTCGCCGGCCGAGCCGGTGAGCGAGGTCATCGCCTGCGTCACCACGAAGCCGCGGCCGTCGAAGGCGCCGGCCGGCTTTTCGCCCGGTGCATTGTCGCGCCAGGCCAGGGCGGGACGAATCAGGTCGGCCAGCCGCTCCAGGATGTCGACGCGCACGGCGCGCTCGCCCGCCTGCTTGTAGCCGAGCACGCGATAGGCATCGCGCGGCAGCGCCTTGTCGACCGGGAACGAGGTCCGGCCCGAGCTCGCCAGATGCTGCGCGCCGGTCAGCGCGGACATGTCGACATTGCCCTGCTTCTCGGCCCACAGCAGCGCAGCGAGCGCGCGCGCGGCGGGCTTGAGCAGCGCCGGGACGTAGATGTGGTAGGCACCGAAGCGCACGCCGTACTTGCGCAAGGTGGCGCGCGACGGCTGGTCCAGATCCTTCATCTCGGCGGCGATCTTGGCGCGCTCGATGACGCCGAGCGCCTCCACCAGCTGGAACGCGATGCCGCGGCCGATGCCGGTGATGTCCTCGGCCTTGGACAACTCGAACAGCGGGCCGAGCAGCTTCTCGATATGCGTCTTCAGCCACAGATCGAGTCGCGCCTGGACCTTGTCGCGCGCAGCACCGGTCAGCCGCTCGTCGGCGATGATGCGCAGGCGCGGATGCAGCGCGTCGTCGGCCGCGACCAGCTTGGCGACCGCGTCGCCGGTCCAGCGCACCGTGCCGTCGGCGGTGAGCACGATGTGCTCGTCAGGCGCGCTGGACAGCTTCTCGGCGCGCGCCTCGATCTCGCCGGCCAGCGCCTTCTGGGCAGCAGCCTGCAAGGCCTTGGCCTCCGAGCCGGCTTCGGCGGCGTCGGGCGCGAAGGTGAATCCATCCAGGCGGCCGATCGCGTGCCCTTCAACGATCACTTCGCCAGTCTTGCCGATTTCCGTATTCAAAACACTGTTCTCCCGCAGGCGCCGCATCAATACACTGGTACGACGATCAACGAAACGCTCCGTGAGCCGTTCATGAAGGGCGTCTGACAATTTATTTTCGAGTTCGCGGGTAATCCCCTGCCAATAATCAGGGTCGCGCAGCCAGTCGGGCCGGTTGGCCACGAAGGTCCAGGTACGGATCTGTGCAATCCGCCCCGACAGCGTATCGATGTCGCCATCGACGCGGTCGGCCTGATCGACCTGGGCCGCGTACCAGGCGTCCGGAATACGCCCCTTCTGCATCAGGAAGCCGAACACGGTGGTCACCAGCTCCGCATGGGCGGCCGGCGACAGCCTGCGATAGTCGGGAATCTGGCAGGTTTCCCACAGACGCTCGACCGCGGCCGCGCCGTGAGCGATGTCGCGCACCTCGGCATCGCGCGCGGCGTGATCGAGCACGCGCAGGTCCTCCGCAATCGGCGCGCGCGTCAGCGCCTCATGCGCCGGCGCGACCGCCAGCGAGACCTGAAGCGCGCTCAAGGACGCGAAATCAAGCCGGGAGTTGCGCCATTGCAGCACCTTCACGGTATCGAAGGCATGGTTCTGGAGCGCATTGACCAGCTCGGGCTCGAATGGCGCACAACGTCCGGTGGTGCCGAACGTGCCATTGCGCGTCGCGCGTCCGGCACGGCCGGCGATCTGGGCAAATTCCGACGGCGTGAGCCGGCGGAACTGATAGCCGTCATATTTGCGGTCGGACGCGAAGGCGACGTGATCGACGTCGAGATTGAGCCCCATGCCGACCGCATCGGTGGCGACGAGATAGTCGACGTCACCGTTCTGGAACATCGCCACCTGCGCGTTGCGGGTTCGCGGCGACAGCGATCCCAGCACGACAGCGGCGCCGCCATGCTGGCGGCGGATCAGCTCGGCGATGGCGTAGACCTCGTCGGCCGAGAACGCCACGATAGCGGTCCGGCGCGGCTGTCGCGTGATCTTGCGATCACCGGCGAATTCGAGTTGCGACAATCGTGGCCGCGTCACCATCGACGCGCCCGGCAGCAGACGCTCGATGATGGGGCGCATCGTCGCAGCACCCAGCAGCAGCGTCTCGTCGCGACCGCGGCGATTGAGGATGCGGTCGGTGAAGACGTGGCCGCGCTCCAGATCGGACGCGATCTGGATCTCGTCGACGGCCAGGAACGACACGTCGAGATCCCTGGGCATCGCTTCGACGGTCGACACCCAGTAGCGCGGATTTTTCGGCTTGATCTTCTCCTCGCCGGTGATCAGCGCGACGGCCTCGCTGCCGACGCGATCGGCGATCTTGTTGTAGACCTCACGCGCGAGCAGCCGCAGCGGCAGTCCGATGATGCCGGAGGAATGCGCGAGCATGCGCTCGATCGCCAGATGCGTCTTGCCGGTGTTGGTGGGGCCGAGCACGGCGGTGACGCCGCTTCCGGGAGCGCGGTCGGACGTGCGCTCGAAAGGCGAGGCAGCCGAAGAGGACGGAAAAGCCATTCGTTAAATGTGGGTCTCGAAGCCGGCGTTGGAAGCGCGCCGTTCACGCGCGACGGATGCGGAATAATCGTGTGTCTGGAGAGGCTGCGATGCTGCCCCCTGTCTCACATTGTGACGCATATAGTGACGCAGCTTAAGCTTCGGAACGCCTTGAGAACGAATCGCGAAGGAATCGCTGACTCCGTCGGCTTTCCGGCTTCGTTCACCGCAACATCTCGCGCTCTGCCATCAAGCCAGCACTAGATCAAGTTTTCGCGGGCTCCACAAGCAACGCTTTCGCGATGGAACTGGCGCGCGTTCAGCGCGTCCCGAGTCGAATCAGAATCAGGGAAGAGTCAAACGGATTCACGCGCAGCAGACAGCATCCATAGGGGGTCCCGACAAATCGGAGCTCATGAGCCCGTCAGTCCGGAGATCATGCAGCGCGAACCCGGAATCTCCATCGGATTCAAGCGATAGCGGACGGCATGCCGTCAGACCATCACGCCACGGCCGCTGACGGGGCTGTGCCGCAACGACGAGATTCCGATGTGGAGGAGCAGAGAAACGACGCACTACTGGGTCTTGGCGACGTGCGGCGCCGCCTGGGTGATGAACGACGTCGCTTCCAGCATCGCGGTCCCCAACGGGGTCGGGATCACCATCTTGAACGGCACCAGCACACGGGTGCCGGCGATCGGCACGAAGAAGATCTCCATGTTGCGGGCCTGAGCCAGATATTTGATCACCGGCCGGTCCGGGATGTAGCCCGCGACTGGCGTGAAGTAGATCGCGCAGACCAGCGCCGGGCCACGATAACCCTTGTCTGCCTTGACGTTCTCCATGCGCTTGTAGTCGAGCTTGAGCTCGTAGCGCATGCGGCCGTCGAACACGGGCGCAGCGCCGCGGCACGAGTCCGGCGACAGCAGCTCGCCGTTGCCCGGCACGCGCACCAGAGAGGCCGTCATCGGATCGAGCACGCCACGCTTGTGGGCATCCGTCACCGGAATGCGGTCGGGATCGACCGGAGGCGCCGGCTCGATGGCGAAGTCCTTCACAGTACCGTTCTGCAGATTGACGCGGATCTGCTCGGATTTCTTTCCCGTCGTGGTCGAGGCCTGGTAGCTCTGGCCGACCAGGGCGCCGTTGACGACGCGCCCCTGCACCGAGCCGGTGCCTGATCCTTGCGAGAAGCTCTTGAGCAGGCCGGCGGTGCCGCCCTGAGCCGCGGCACCATACTGATCATCCCCGATCTCGACCGCCCAGGTGCCCTTGCCGACGGGGATGCCAGCCAGGGAAGCCTCGTATTGAGCGTCCAACCGAGCCTGCGCCTGGGCGTTTTGCGCCAGTAACAACAGGCAGAGCGCTGCCCCGGCCGCGGCCAGGCGACAGCAGAGAAATGAGGGAACCGAGATGATGGTCACGTGACGAATGATCCTACCGATCCGCCTGCCTGAGCGCCGGACCGATCCGACGCGCCGTCCTTGCTACTTAAGCCAAAAACGCCTTCAAACAACGCGAACCGTCCGACAATGGCGGTTTGTCCAGCGCTTTGCAGCTGAACAGCACTCAGACCGTCATCCGCAGCTCTGCCGGAACCGAGCCGCGAACCTCCGACCGCGCCAGCATGCCGCCATTCCGGCATTTCGGACTGTTCGCGGGATATCCATCCATCACGTCCGAATGCGCCCTTTATATGGTCTAAACTATCGGCTATACTATTGATTATACGCCTGCTTTTCTGCTGGTTGGCGATTTCGGCCCGACCAGGAGGATGCACGGGTCGCGCCCTTCGGGTTCGCCGGCCCGGCTCCCTCTATTCGCTGCGGCCTTCAAAACCTTGACGAAAAGCCGCATCCCCCCTATACGACCGCATCTCCCAGAGACGAGCTGGACGAGTTTTGGACCCCCGCGGCCCGCCGACACAGGCGGACGAAGGGTGCGGGGATGAGAGAGGATTTATTGCCATGTCGCGGCGCTGTGAACTGACGGCCAAGGGTCCCCAGGTTGGCCACAAGGTCAGCCACTCCAACATCAAGACCAAGCGGCGCTTCCTGCCGAACCTGTGCAACGTGACCTTCATCTCGGATGCACTCGGCCGCAACGTGCGCCTGCGCGTCTCCACCAACGCGCTCAAGAGCGTCGACCACAATGGCGGCCTCGATGCCTATCTGCTCAAGGCCAACGCCGCGACCCTGTCGCCGCGCGCGCTGGAGCTGAAGCGCGCCATCGAGAAGAAGGCGGCGGACGCTGCCCCGGTCGCCAAGGCGAGCTGAGAGAGCGCGCCGAAATTCAGGATTGATGCAGAAGCCGGACGCGTCACGGGCGCGGCTTCAAGCTGAACGAGATGTCGAAACGGCCGGGTCGAGAGATCCGGCCGTTTTGCTTGCGGATGCCGTGACCAACTGACAACTCTGGACACGGGCAGCAGGCGTGGGGCGGCAGGACTGGTCGGGTGACCATCCGTTCGTACAACGGCGCCCCGCAGTCACTTCGCGATGTCCGCCGCGCCGCGCGCAACAGCGACCCAGACGAAGTGCCATAGGGAACCGACCTCCCCAACACCAGCCGGATGCTCTACACTCGTTGCGGTAGCATTATTGCGGACATTCCTTTGCCATGAAGAATATTGTCATCTGCTGCGACGGCACCGGCAACGAGATCAGCGAGAACATCTCGAACGTGCTCAAGCTTTATCGGTGCCTGCGCAAGACCGACAAGACGACACCGCATCAGGTCGTGTTCTACGATCCCGGCGTCGGCACGTTGACGCAGCCCGACAGCTGGCATCGCTTCAAGGCCAATTTCAACATGGTGCTGGGGCTCGCGACGGGCTACGGCCTCGACGACAACGTCATCAACGCCTACTCTTTCCTGGCCACGCAGTACCAGGACGGCGATCGCATCTTCCTGTTCGGCTTCTCGCGGGGCGCCTACACCGTGCGCGTGCTGGCCGGGCTGATCCACAAGATCGGGCTGATCTCGCCGGGTCAGATCAATCTCGTCGGCCCGGGCGTGATTGCCTACAAGAAGTACTCCTCCGACAATCCGAAGGCCGGGCGCGGCATCACCAAGGAGCTCGAGAGCACCGAGGAGGACGGGCCGATCCCGGAGAGCCGCGCCGACCAGGCCGCGCAGTTCGCGCGGATCACCTCGACGCGCTGGCCGACGATCCATTTCGTCGGCGTGTGGGACACGGTGGCGAGCGTGATCGTGCCGCGCACCGACCGGCTGTTTGCGCTGCCGAGCCTTGAGGAGCTCGCCTTCACGATCGAGAACCCGAGCGTGAAGATCTTCCGTCAGGCTGCGGCGATCGACGAGCGCCGCTGCATGTTCCGGCTGAAGCCGTGGGGGATGCCGCAGACCTTCACGCCGAACCGCTTCAACAAGGCGCAGGCGCGACCGCAGGACGCCAAACAGGTGTGGTTCGCCGGCGTGCATTCCGACGTCGGCGGCGGCTATCCCGAGGTGCGGTCGGCGGCTTCGAAATATCCGCTGCTGTGGATGATCGACGAGGCGGTCGAGGCCGGGCTGACGGTCAATCCGCGCACGGTGAATCAGCTCGCCTGGGGCGTGCAGCGCAAGAACAGTCCGTTCTCCTATGTGGCGCCGAGCGTCCAGGGCCCCCTGCACGATTCGATGACGCCGGCCTGGCGGCTGCTGGAATGGCTGCCGAAGAGCGCGACGTACAAGGAGTGGCCGGAGCGCAAGGCGCATTTCGGATTGTACGTTCCGAATTGCGAGCCGCGCTTCATTCCCGAGGGCGCGTTCATCCACGAGAGCGTGCTGATGCGGATCGCAGAATCGCAGGACTACCGGCCCGTCAATCTGCCCGCGTCCTATGAGCGCGTCCCGCTTCCGGTCAAACAGAAGGCGGAGTAGCAACGGCGCGTTGCGCGTCGGGCAGCGTCTTCAGAGGCCCGCGTGTGGCGGATCGCCTCAGATCATGCGCAGATGGATGACGCCGTCGGTCACCTCGCCACGGGCGAACTGCTCGCGCGCCATCTGCTCGAACGCCGTGCGGTTTCGCTGCAGATAGGCGAACGCCTGGTTGCGGGTGCAAAAGCAGGTCTCGAGATGACAGACCTGCCGCGTGGCGCCGATTGCGAGCGCGAATGCGATCGTCTGGCCTCCACGCTGCGTCTCGTCCTTGGCGATGCGAACGTCTGTAGCTGTCGACTTGGCCACGTCAGCCTCCTCGGTACGAAGGTCGGGTCTGTACGCGGGACGCGGTTGAGACGTAATGATCAGGCATGGATCGCCCGTCTGTTCGAGCACCGGCAACGGATCTGAAGTTCCGATAGTTCCACCGGGCAGCCGACGTCGGAAGGCGAGACGAAACCGCCCTAGCGAGCGACCTTCTTCCGCCGCTTCGGCGCAGGCGCCGCGTCAGAACCCGCTTGCGCAGCTTCCGCTTCCTTGGCGAGCCGCAACACGCGCAGCCGCTCCATGTTCTTGCGGACCGCGGTCGCGCGCTGATCCCATTCGGCGCGCGCCTTCGCCCCGTCCTCGGCGGCGACGCGCTGGCGCTCCGACCGCGCAATGCTTTCGGGGGAGCGTTCTGACATCTTCTTGGTGGCCATCGACCGATCCTTCCGGAAATGCGGGTTACCGTCGAGACGCAGAAAGCCCGCTCAATACAGGATCGAGCGGGCAAACCGGCCATTTCAGTACATCCGTGAAATGGCCCAAGACGTCAGAGACGTCAGATCAGTGCGATCAGACCAGCGCGAGATTTTCTGCGCTGGTTTTACCGCGCATCTTGTCCGTCTTGACCTCAAAACTGACTTTCTGGCCTTCAGCCAGACCGGCGAGACCAGCGCGTTCAACAGCGCTGATGTGAACGAACACGTCGTTCCCGCCATCCTGCGGCTGAATGAAACCAAAGCCCTTCTGGCCATTGAACCACTTGACCGTACCCTGCATGTCTATCTCCAAATCATTCACCGCGCGACCATCACGCGATCTCATTCAACTGAGCGATGACTTTTGGAAATAGCCCACAGGCACATTCAGAAAGGCACAGCGGCTAATCGAACTACCTCAAGGTAGAGATTTTCTGGGGGATTACAAGGCCGCGCGGCAAATATAGTTTGCCGAGGGCCGGAACCGTTGAGTCGGCTCGCGCTGGCAATATCAGCAGATTGCCCCTATCTTCACAGCACCATCGGTAACGGCATGGCCATCGATGGCTGAGAGACACTCGTGCTCCCGCCTTCCGACGAAGGGGATCACCGTGTCTCGCACGTATCGTGACTCATAACATTGTGAG
The DNA here is from genome assembly GCF_032484415.1 of Bradyrhizobium sp. SZCCHNS30572. Taxonomy (NCBI): domain Bacteria; kingdom Pseudomonadati; phylum Pseudomonadota; class Alphaproteobacteria; order Hyphomicrobiales; family Nitrobacteraceae; genus Bradyrhizobium; species Bradyrhizobium sp. SZCCHNS30572. The sequence continues at coordinate 91,671 of NZ_JAUESY010000004.1, forward strand.
CAACACGTTTCATTGACGCCGCTCTGCTGAGCGCGCCGTTCGCCCCGCCGCAGCGCCGCTCGGCTTTGCCAACCGAATTTCATCGATAGAGATGAAGACAAGGAGGACACTTTTGCAGGTTCTTGTTCGTGACAACGACGTCGAGAAGGCGTTGCGCATCCTGAAGCGGAAGATGCAGCGCGAAGGCGTATTCCGCGAGATGAAGCGCCGCAGATCCTATGAGAAGCCATCGGAGCGCAAGACGCGCGAGAAATCCGATGCGATCAGGCGCCATCGCAAAGTCGCGCGCAAGCAGGCCATCCGCGAAGGGTTGCTGCCGGCGCCGGTCAAGAAGGTACCCGCAGCGCGGCCGGGCGCGCTCCCCTCAACGACCTCGACGCACACCGATCGTGAACGGCCGCGGGACCAGCTTACCGCTACGCCCCCGCGCAGCTGAGCAAGCGACGGCATGCCCGCCGAAATCGACGGGAAGAGGCTGGCGGTTCACGCCAGCTTCTTCGGCTGTTTGCCGGCGCCGTCAGCCGCTTCACGCGCCAATCGCTCGGCCTTCAGTCGCTCGCGGTTCTGATCGAAGGCGCTCTGCGCCTTTTCATAATCGCTTCTCGTCGGCTCGGCCGGCTTGAAGGCTTTTTGAGCCTCGCGCACGGCGGCCGTTGGCTTGCGCTCCGACATGATGAGAGTCCTCGTTGGGATGGTGAACGCCGCTGCGACATCCTGTCGAGACTGGCGCAGCACGGCACGGTCAATGAAGGCCGCGGGTAGAGGGAGCACGAGCCCGCTGTCTTGGCGCGTACCAGCTCGGGCGACCACCCTGCGGCCCCATCGGGGTCCAGTCTTATTATAATCCAAATACGCCGAAGATGTTGCAAGCATTTGAACCCGACCCGGCACGATGCTCCATGGTTCCGACCGGCGGCCGGCTTACGCAAATCACGCCGTACCGTGCTTGCGGCCGGGAACGGCAGCGAGCAGCTCGCGCGTATAGGCGTGTTCGGGATTGGCGAACAGCGCCGCGGTCGGCTTCAGCTCGACGATCTCGCCCTTTTGCATGACGGCGATCCGATCGCAGATCTGCGCGGCCACCCGCAGGTCATGCGTGATGAACAGCATCGACAGACCAAGGCGCGCCTTCAAATCTTCCAGGAGCCGCAACACCTGCGCCTGGACTGACACATCGAGCGCCGACACTGCTTCGTCCGCGACGATGATCTCCGGATCCAGCGCGAGCGCGCGCGCAATGCCGATGCGCTGACGCTGGCCGCCGGAGAATTCGTGCGGATAGCGGCCGATGGCGCCGGCGTCGAGCCCGACCATGCCGAGCAGATCCTGGGCGCGCTTCAGCGCCGCGTCGAGCGGCGTGCCGCGCGCGACCATGCCGTCGGCAATGATGCGGCCGACCTTGCGGCGCGGGTTGAGCGAGGCGAACGGATCCTGGAAAATCATCTGGATGCGGTGACGCTGCGCGCGCAAGGCGCGACCCTCCAGCGCCGTGAGATCGACATCGCCGATCCGCACCGTGCCGCGATCGGCCTCGATCAGCCGCATCACCAGACGCGCAACGGATGACTTCCCCGAGCCGGACTCGCCGACGAGTCCGAGCGTCTCGCCCTGGTGGATCGCGAAATTGACCGCATGCGCGGCGCGCGTCTCGCGCTTCGGGCGGAACCAGCCGGTCGGCGTCACATAGGTCTTGTCGAGGCCGATCACCTCCACCGCCCGAGGCGCAGCCTCGCGTGACTGCCGCGGCGGCGGGTCGAACGACGGCACGGCGGCGAGCAGCGCCTTGGTGTAGTCGTGCTGCGGCTGGCCGAGCACGGCGGCGGCCGTACCCTCCTCCACCACCTTGCCATGGCGCAGAACGACGACCTGGTCGGCGATGTCGGCGACGACGCCGAAATCATGGGTGATGAACATCACCGCCATGTTGTGGCTGGCCTGCAGGTTGCGGATCAGCTTGAGGATCTGCGCCTGCGTCGTCACGTCGAGCGCGGTGGTTGGCTCGTCCGCGACGAGCACCGCAGGCTCGAGCGCCAGCGCCATCGCGATCATCGCACGCTGGCGCTGGCCGCCGGAGAGCTGATGAGGATAGGCGCGGATGATCCGTTCGGGATCGGGCAGGCCGACCTCGCGCACCAGCGCCAGCGCCTTGGCGCGGCGCTCGCGGGGGTTCAGCAGATCATGCGCCTCGAACACCTCCATCAGTTGCTCGCCGATCCGCATCAAGGGATTGAGCGCGGTCATCGGCTCCTGGAACACCATCGCGATGCGGCGGCCGCGCAGATCGCGCCAGCCGTCCTCATCGACGGCAAGCAGGTCGCGCCCCTCGAAGCGCATCTCGCCGCTCTCCACTTTCACCGTATCGGGCAGCAGCCCGAGCAGCGCATGCGCGCACATCGACTTGCCCGAGCCGGATTCGCCGACCACGCAGACGATCCTGCCCGCGGTAAGATCGAAGGAGACGCCGTCGACGGCGTGGGCGCGCTCGGCGCCCGGCGGCAAAGCGATACGGAGGTTGCGGATGGCAACGACGGGATCAGCCACGGCTCACCTGCCCTCGCGCGACAGGCGCGGGTTGAGCGCATCGTTCAGGCCCTCGCCGATCAAATTGAGGCCAAGCACCGACAACAGGATCGCGACGCCGGGAAACACGGTGATCCACCACGCCTGGCGAATGACGGTGCGGCCGGCGCCGACCATATAGCCCCAGGAGATCAGGTTGGGATCGCCGAGGCCGAGGAACGACAGCGAGGACTCCAGGAGGATCGCGGTCGCGACCATCAGCGAGGCCAGCACGATGACAGGCGACAGCGCGTTGGGTAGGATCTCGCGCCAGATGATCCAGGCATTGCTCTGGCCGGTGACGACCGCAGCCTGGACATATTCGCGGGTCCGCAGGCTCAGCACCTCGCCGCGGACCAGGCGCGCCACCGGCGGCCAGCTGACGAGGCCGATCGCGGCGATGATCGAATAGATCGACGGCTGCAGGATCGCGACCAGCACGATCGCGAGCGCAAAGCTCGGGATGGTCTGGAAGAACTCGGTGAAGCGCATCAGCGCGTCATCGACCCGGCCGCCGAAATAGCCGGCGATGGCGCCGAGCGGCACGCCGACGATCAACGCCACCAATGTCGAGACGAGGCCGACCAGCAGCGAGACGCGCGCGCCGAAGATCAGGCCGGCGAGCACGTCGCGGCCGAGCGCATCGGTGCCGAGCGGGACCTTCGACAGCGTGAACGGCGGAACGAACGGCCGCTGCGCCATGCGCCACGGCGAGTTGGGAAAGTAGAACGGGCCGGCCGCCGCGACGACGATCGCCAGTGCGAGAATGATCAGCCCGATGATGCCGCTCGGGCTGCGCAGCATGGTTCGCCAGAACTGCCTCATGACGCGTACTCGATGCGCGGATCGACCAGGCGATAGACGAGGTCGGTGACGAGGTTGAAGATCAGCACCATCGCCGAGGAGACCACGAACACACCGAGCAGGAGATTGTAGTCGCGCTGGATCAGCGCGTCATACATCAGCCGGCCGATGCCGGGCCACGCGAACACGGTCTCGGTCAATACCGCGCCGCCGACCAGCGTTCCGGCGTGGACGCCGGCGAGGGTCACCACCGGCAGCAGCGCGTTGCGCAGCACGTGGCGGCGCAGGATGACGCCGTCACGCAGGCCCTTGGCGCGCGCGGTCTTGACGAAGTCGAGCCGCTTGACCTCGAGCATCGAAGCGCGGGTCATGCGGGTGTAGGTCGCCATGAAGAACAGGCCGAGCGTCGCGGCCGGCATCGCGAGATGGGCGGCGACGTCGAGCGCGTGGCGGACTCCCGTATAGCCGCCACCGACCGTTTCATAGCCGAAGCTCGGCAACCAATCGACCCAGACCGAGAACAGCAGGATCGCGATCAGCGCGATCCAGAACAGCGGCGTCGCGTAGAAGATCAACGCGAGCACGGTAATTGCAGTATCGAGGATCGTGCCGGCGAAGCGCGCGGCGAGCGCGCCGAACAGGACGCCGAGACCGAGCGAGATCGCGAACGCCGTGAGCGTCAGCAGCAGGGTCCCCGGCAATCGTTCGGCGATCAGCCCGGCGACCGGCGCCTGCTGACGGAACGAGAAGCCGAGATCCAGGCTGGCGATACCCTTGACGTAGATGAGGAGCTGCTCCGGCAGCGGACGGTCGAGGCCGAATTTTTCGCGCAACTGCGCCACGAAGATCTGGTCCGAGGCACCGGCCTCGCCGGCCATGACCACGGCCGGATCGCCCGGCGCCAGCCGGATCAGGAAGAAATTCAGCACGATGATGGCGAGAAGGACGATGACGCCTTTCACGACGCGCTGGGCGATGAAGGAGAGCATGAAAGGTCCGTGAAGGTCAGCTCGGCGGGACAGCGAAACACCGGAGCGCGGGGATCATGGCCGCGCCCCGGAGTGCACCGCTATTTGTCGAGCCAAGCGTCTCGGAACCCGTCGTTGACGCCGATGCCGGTGGTGATCAGGTTCTTCACCTTGCACTTGGTGATGGTCGGGAACTGGAGCTCGAGCAGCCAGGCCACGGGCACGTCCTCAGCCAATATCTTCTGCACCTTGTCATAGGCCTCCTTGCGTTTGGCGTCGGTCGGCGCCGTGGCGCCCTCCGCGAACAGCTTGTCGACCTCCGGGTTCGAATAGCCCTCGACATTGTTGAAGAGCTGGCCCTTGGCGATCGCCGAGGTGATGTAGTTGCGGGACACGCCGAGCGCGGGATCGCCGTACTGATACAGATAGGTGAAGGCGATGTCGTAGTCCCACTCCATGATCTTCTGGTTGCCGCCGGGCACGTCGGTCGCAATCGTCTCGATGTTCATGCCGACGTCCTGAAGGTTCTGCTTCACCGCCTCGCCCCAGCGCTGCCAGGTCTCGCCATAGGCGAGCGGCAGCATGCGAATCTTCTCGCCCTTGTAGCCGGCCTCCTTGAGCAGCGCCTTGGCTTTGGCCGGGTCGTACGGATATCTCGGCACGTCGTCGGAATAGAACTTGATGGTCGATGCCGAAGGTCCGGTTGCGACCTTGCCGAGGCCGTTCCAGATCACGTCCTTGGCGAAGTCGCGATCGATGGCATACATGATGGCCTGGCGCACCTTCTTGTTGGCCAGGATCGGGTGGCGGTTGTTGAGCCACATCCACGACAGCGGCGAGAAGAACTCCCATCCGGCCCCGGTGACGCAGGCGCCGGGCAGCTTGGAGACGCGCGGCACGTCGAAATTCTCGATCGAGCCGCCCGGCAGCACGTCGACCTTGCCGGTCTCGAAGGCAACCGCGCGCGCGGCGGCGTCGGGAATGATCTGCCAGTAGACCTCGTCGAGATAGGGCCTGCCCTTCTCATGGTAGTTCGGATTTTTCACCATCCGGATGAAGGATCCCTTCTGCCATTCCTTGAACATGAAGGGGCCGGTGCCAACAGGCGCGTTGTTGTTCGGATTGGTCTTGTAGTCGGTGCCTTCATACAGGTGCTTCGGCACCATCGGCATCGAGCCGACCTCGAAGATGCCGATGAAGGGACCGAACGGCTCCTTCAGCGTGAACACCACCGTGAGATCATCCGGCGCCTCGACCTTCTCGACAATCGCGAGGTTGTTGCGAGCGCGCGCATGCGTTTGCTTCAGCATGTCGATCGAGAACAGCACGTCGGCCGACGTGAACGGCTTGCCGTCGTGCCAGGTCACGCCCTTCTTGAGCTTGAAGGTGTAGACCTTGGCATCCGGGCTGATGGTCCAGCTCTCGGCGAGGCCGGGCAGCGGCTCCAGCTTGGGACTGTAGCGCAGCAGGCCTTCGAAGATGTTGCCGGACACCATCTGCGTCGGGCCGTTCTGGACCATCGCCAGCATCAGGCCGGGCGGCTCGGGCTGGATCACCGCGTTGACCACGCCGCCGATCTTCGGCTCCTCCGCTTGCGCCGCGGACAGTCCGCAGCCAATGACCACACCCAGCAGCACCCGTTTCAACATGATGAACTTCCCAAATGTCATTGCCGGCCGCCATGCATCAAGCGCGCCAAGGTGCGCGATATCGCCATGCAGCTTCTGATGTGATGCCTGCTCTGGGCGCATGGACTGTTGGATCGTCCGCGCGCAGCGCTGTAGAACGGCTCCAATACGACTGCGGGCAACGCTTTGGAAACGTCGCCAGGACCTGTGTCAGTCGCGCAATGCGTCCACGAACGACGCGGCATCACAGGTCGAGCCCCTGATGCAAAGGCTCACACGATCATAATCGCCGCCGCAAGATGAAACTCGCGACAGCGTTAGCCCAAAAATTGAACAGGGAAAATCAGCGCCGCAGACGGGCGATCGCGCCGGAAACGATCTGCATGATCACGCCGATGATCCAGCCGACCATGATCAGCGACGTCCAGACGATGTGCGGATCTTCGCGCAGGATGATGATGGCAACGGCGAAGAACGCCGTGAGGGTTGCGAGGAAGGTCCCGAAGGCGCTCAGAAATTCGGCCGTATCGATCTTCGCCTCCGGCGAGTTCTCCTCATGAGGATGAAAAGGCAGTTGCGGCGTGTCGATGCCGAGATAGAAGCCCAGTGCCCCAGAGAGCATCATCACGATCAGGAAGCCCTGTGTGGTCAGCAACGGAACGCTGGAGCCGACATGGGCCCCGACGAAGACGCCGCAGGCGGCGCCCGCCAGAGCCAGACCCGAGCGTTCGAGGATATGGGCAAACTTCCTGACGCGAAACCGCATGACCTGCCCCCAATGTCAGACCGCCACACGCATGCGGCGGATTCGGCGCCTGGATCCGTCCTAACGGCAAGACCGTCACCCAAACGTCAAATCTGAAGCTGCACTCGCGCGAAAATTTTAGCTACATTTCTTTTGACGCCAGCATTGCCCGAAAGGGAGGGTGAATGCTGGCGCCAAGAGAGACTAGGCGGCCTTGGTGAGGCCGGCATTGAGGTGGCTCAATCTCGGCATCACCTCCTGCTTCAACAGGCGCAGCGAGTTGTGCCAGGCTTCCGGCTTGTGCTTGTAGTCGAAGCCGAACACGCACAGGGTGCCGAAGCCGCCGACCTCATGCCAGATCTTCTCGATCTTCTCGGTCACCGTCGCCGGCGAGCCGACGATCCAGTTGCGCCTGGCGCAATAGTCCACCGTCACGTCGGAATCGGGCACGTCGGGTGAGTGCTTCAGATAGTCCTTGAAGCCGAAATGACCGAGCAGGGGCAGGAAGTACTCGCCCATCATCCGTCCCATCATGTCGCCGGAGGACAAACGCCAGGCTTCCTCGTCCGTATCGGCGACGAACACCTCGCGCACCAGCCGCCAATCGCTGCGGCTGGGCTTGCGACCGGACTTGGCGGCGCCGGCCTCGACCGAGTCCCAGTGCGACGACACATAGGCGGGGTTGAGGTTGAGGCTCATCGGGATGAAGCCACGTTCACCGGCGAGCTTCAGCGTATCGGAGTTCTTCGACAGGCCGGCGACGCCGATCGGCGGATGCGGCGCCTGCACCGGCTTGATGTGCGGCTTGAGGAAGTCGAACATCACGTCGGGCTTGGTCACCGTCCAGTACTTGCCCTTGTACGTCCATGGCGCGTCCTCGGACCACATCTTCAGGATGATCTCCAGCGCCTCGCGCGTCATCTCGCGGTTCTGGCCGCTCATGCCGTCGACGTTGAACATCGCCCAGTCGCTCGGCAGGCCGGATGCGGCAATGCCGAAATTGAGCCGGCCGTCGGAGAGGTGATCGAGCATCGCGACGCGATTGGCGAGCTCGGCCGGGTGATGATAGGGCAGCAGGAAACCGCCGGGCCCGAGCCGGATGTTCTTGGTTTCACGGAAGGCCTGCGCCAGAATGAGATCGGGTGCCGGGTGGGGCTCCCAGGGCGCGGTGTGATGCTCGCCGATCCAGGCTTCCTGATAGCCGAGCTCGTCGAGCCACCGCAGGACCTGCAGATCCCATTCCTGCCCTTCCTTCAATCCGCACTCCGGCGGATGCGAGGGCATCGTGAAATATCCGATTTCCATGGCGCTTTCCTCTCGCGTTTGTATTGCGGCGCATCTTCGTGATGCGCTCATCGTCACGCGAGACGAAACACGACCAGACGAGTCGGCATCGCCGCACGTGGTCTGCGAAGACTAGCACGTCATGAGACGCCGACAATCACCGACTGTTTGAGGGGCGAGCACACGTCAGCGCAGCTCGCGGCTATTTGAGGCCCGTCATGGGTGATGGAAAGCGACCGGGAGGTTTCTCCGACTGGAGTCGCTGCACGAGGTCCGGCGGCAGGTAAACCGTGGGCCGCGGCGGGGCAGGTGCGGCCGACTGCTCGCTGTTCGGGGCGGCGCCATCCACCGCGATGGTTCGAACCTTCGTTGCCGACGCAGCCGCGGCAGTTGCGGTCGCAGGCACGAGGCGGGTCGCGACATGCTCCCTGAGCAGTTCGGCATGGTCAGGAAACCACATCGAGCTCGGCTCCGCCATATTGGCGCGTTCGGCAAAGGCGCGGGACAGCCCCAGGTTCTGCAGCCGCTCCTCCTCGATCGCTATGGTCCGGCTGCGCTCGGCAGCGGTGATTCCGCGATAGGAGGGCTGATGGAAACCGAGCCGTGCATCTGACACGACGATGCGGTCCTTGCCGCCCAAGAAGACAATGGTGCAGGCCGACAGGCATTGCTTCTCGACCAGGGTCGACAATCCGCGCGCCTTGATCAGGTCGGACATCCGTTGCGCCTCGCGGATGCGGCCGCCGGCCGAATCGAGCCGCACCGTCTTGACCTCCGACATCGCGTTCAGGAAACCTTCGAGCTCCTTGGCCGTGCCGTACTTGATGCCACCGGTGAATTCCAGCATTTCGCCAGAGGCGAGGACCTTGAATTGGTGCGGTCCCAGAGAGCTGTCGCCGGCGACGATTTCGGCAATGCCTGCGATCCGCGGCAGGCCTTGCGTGAAGAAATGCCAAACCGAGATTCCGACGCCGAGCGCGACCATGATCTTCGCCAGGCCGCCCCACGCGCCGTTGTCGCCACCGCTATAGCGCGTCGACGAGCGCCAGATGCCAACGGTCTGCCAAAGCGTGAACAACAAGATGCAGAGCCATATCACGCACATCAGGACGAGCGCCGGCAGCGGCTGCGCATCGAATCCCTGCTGCGCGACCAGCGCGGTCACGACTTCGATCGCGAGCGTCGCAATCACCCCGAGCAGTGCTCCGTTGACCCAGTACGACACGGGCAAGGACAGCTCACCGCGCCAGTGCCGGGCAAGGTAGCTCCGCTGCGGGCTCAACGGCGCGGGCGAGAGCGGAGTTGACGGCTCGGCACTTGCCCACCCGCGATCAACGCAATAGACGGCAGTGGTTGCGAACTGGTCGTACCAGCTGTCCCTTCGCATGTAGACTTGCCGCCATGCAGCGAGGCCGACGATCAGCAGCGGACAATACGATGCGAGCGTCACGCCAATGAGCAAGGATGCCGGCAACGCGGCGATGTCCAGGAATGATACCACGACCGACCAGATCAGCGCTGGACTCACGACCAAGAGCAGCAGGCCGTAACGCCGCCCGGCCGCGGCATTCGTCACTGCACTGCAATCGGCGCTCGCCAGACGAATACGACAAATCCTTCGGCCGGGCGTGCCGGCGGCCGTGTCGAATATGGCGCGCAGAACCAGCAACAGCGGCAGCAGGAAAATCCCGAGCGAGAGTCCCTTGACCGGAGTGCCCTCCGCATCGAGCATGCTGTCGACGTGGACTTCCTTGGTGAACGGACCGTCCCGCGTGACCTGCGCGACCCGCACCATGCGGGCAGAGGGCAGGCCGAACACGCTGTTTGTGCAATCGACGATCCGGTTGGGCTTGAGATCGGCGGGCACGGCGACCCCGGACGGGATCGCGTCAAGCTTCCTGCAGCTGATGGCATAGATGCCGTCGGCAAACTGAACGCGGCCGTGGCTCAGCGGAAAAAGGACCAACGCGCAGACCTGCAGAATGGCCGCGATGGCCACCATGTCGATCAGCAACGCGCCAAGCCGGCGCCAGACTCCGGCGCGCTTGGAGGTGCTACTGAGATCCTGGTCTGTCGCTAACCGCTCGGCGAACATCGCTTGCCATGACCCGCCACACGCGGCACCACCTTCGCACGCTACCTGGAATTGACTGCCGGGGCAAGCGATCACACCCGGAAGCGAGCGGTCAGCGTGCGCCGAACGTCGTCTTGCCGAACAGCTCCTTCTGCGTCGACGGCTGCGAGCGCCAATATTGCGGAGGTGCGGCGACTTGTCCGCCGAGCTCTGCTGCCGCGTGCCAGCCCCAGCGCGGGTCATAGAGCATGCCGCGGGCCAGCGCGACCATGTCGGCCTTGCCCGAGGCCACGATCTCCTCGGCCTGCTGCGCCTGCGTGATGAGACCGACCGCAATGGTGGGAAGCCCCGTCGCCTGTTTCACGGCCGCGGCGAACGGCACCTGATAGCCGGGTCCGAGCGTGATCTTCTGCAACGGCGACACGCCGCCCGAGGAGACGTCGATCCAATCGGCGCCGCGGTGCTTCAGCGCTTGCGCAAATATGATGGTCTGCTCGAGATCCCAGCCGCCGTCGACCCAGTCGGTGGCCGAGACACGCATGCCGACCGGCTTGTCCGCAGGGAAGACGGCGCGCACCGCATCGTAGACTTCGAGCGGAAAGCGCATGCGATTCTCCAGAGACCCGCCGTAGCTGTCGGTGCGCTGGTTGGCGATCGGCGACAGAAACTGATGCAACAGATAGCCATGCGCGCCGTGGAGCTCGATCGCGTCGATGCCGAGGCGCGCCGCCCGTTGCGATGCGGAAACGAACGCATCGCGGATGCGGGCCAGGCCCGCGAGATCGAGCGCCTCCGGCGCGAGCTCGCCCTCCTTGTGCGGCAGGGCCGACGGCGCGACCGTCTGCCATCCGCCGTCCGCGAGCGGAATCTGCTGTCCGCCATCCCACGGCTTGTGGCTGGAGCCCTTGCGGCCGGCATGGGCGAGCTGCATCGCAACCGCAGCCTTCGAATGTTTGCGAACCGAGGCCAGGATCGGCTTCAGCGCAGCTTCCGTCACATCGTCCCACAACCCGAGACAGCCGGGAGTGATGCGCCCGATGGGCTCGACATGCGTCGCCTCGATGCAGAACATCGCCGCGCCCGACAGCGCCAGCGTGTTGACGTGGGTGAAGTGCCAGTCATTGGCCGCGCCATTCTCGGCCGAGTACTGGCACATCGGCGACACCATGATGCGGTTGGCGAGTTCGAGACTGCGCAGCTTGATCGGAGTGAACAGGGCGCTCATGCTGAGTTCCAGGTTGTGACCGTTGACGCGATGATCTGATGGCCGCGAGTGTCGATCATGGACGAGCCGCGGTCAACGCGAGCCGCCGCAGCGGTGTCGCAGCTCACTCCATCAGCGTGAACTGCAGCAGGAGCGTGCGCTGGATCATCGAGAAGTTGTCGTCGGACACCAGCGTCAGCACGGTCTCGCCCTCCGGCGTCACATGCGCATCGATGCCCTCGAGATTGTCGATCTCCTGGCCGAGATCGGCGGAGAAGATCGCCGGACCATCGACCAGCGCGCCCGGCGCAATCTGCGCCAGCGTCAGCCGGCGGATTCGAATGCCGACCCCGTTGAACAGCGAGAACTTACGTTCGAGTACCAGAAGATCGCCCGACGGCAGCAGCACGGCATCGCTGACGTCGAAGTCGTTGCTGCGAACGATGCTGAACTGTCCCGCGGCCGGTCCGCCGATCAGGAAGGCCAGCAGATTGCCGTTCGGGTCCAGACCGCGCTCGGAGAGCGCGATCAGGGTGCCGGCGAGCGGCAGGCCCTTCGGCACGACCACCAACGCCTCCAGTCCCTTGTTGTGGGGCAGCCGCTTGGCGGCTGGCGGCAGCGGCACGATCTCGCCGCGCGCGCCGGTTCCACCCTTGGCGAAGTCGTAGCGCAAGAGCTGGTTGACGCGTTCGAGGCCGACATAGACGATGTCTCCATCGCGCGCGAGCGACTCGGAATCATACCAACCGCGATCGGTGATGGGACGTCCGTCCAGACCAAGCAGCGGCGCCGCTTCGACATCGGCGAGCCCCGCGATCTCGCGGCCGGAATAGGCAATGCGGCCAGTGAACCAGCCGCCCTTGTCGCTGACCGCGAGGAAGCGTTCACCCTTGGCATCGAGCCGGATGCCGGACAGGCCGCCAAAGCCGGGAAAGGACGAGGTCAGCGCCACGCCGCTGCGATATTGCAGCATCCCGAAGCGCAGATGCGTCCGATCGCGGAGGTCGAACGAGGGCAGCGGTCGCGCGTTGACCTCGATCTTGACCGCCGATGTGACGGAGTGCTCGTCAATGGTGACGCGTCTGCGAACCGGCGCCGGCGCAAGCTGCGCAACAGCCGCCCTGGACCATGCGAATGCCGACACTCCGCCGATGGTCAGCGCAAGAAAGCGCCTGCGGTCGGCAATCGCCTGCAGCGACATCGTTAGCGGAGCCCCCTCCCCCACCTCCTCCGAGCCGGAGGAGGGACGCAGCCGGCCGACGGCCGCTTACGAATGCAGCCTGCGCTTTTGCCCCGGCGCAGGCTGCGGTGCGGCGTGGGTCTCCGTGAACAATTCGGCGAGCTTCTCGGTGATGGCGCCACCGAGCTCCTCGGCATCGACGATGGTCACCGCGCGACGGTAGTAGCGCGTGACGTCGTGGCCGATGCCGATCGCGATCAGCTCGACCGGCGAACGGGTCTCGATCTCCTCGATGATGTGGCGCAGATGCCGCTCGAGATAGTTACCGGGATTGACCGACAGCGTGGAGTCATCGACCGGCGCACCGTCCGAGATCATCATCAGGATCTTGCGCTGCTCGGCACGCCCGAGCAGGCGCTTGTGCGCCCAGTCGAGCGCCTCGCCGTCGATGTTCTCTTTCAACAACCCCTCGCGCATCATCAGACCGAGATTCTTGCGCGCCCGCCGCCACGGCGCATCGGCCGATTTGTAGATGATGTGGCGGAGGTCGTTGAGGCGGCCGGGATTGGCCGGCTTGCCGGCGGCAAGCCACGCCTCGCGCGACTGTCCGCCCTTCCATGCCCGCGTCGTGAATCCGAGGATCTCGACCTTGACGCCGCAGCGCTCCAGCGTGCGCGCGAGAATGTCGGCGCAGGTCGCGGCCACCGTGATCGGCCGCCCACGCATCGAGCCGGAATTGTCGAGCAGCAGCGTCACCACGGTGTCGCGGAAGGTCGCTTCCTTCTCGCGCATGAATGACAACGGCTGATAGGGGTCGATGACGACGCGCGACAGCCGCGCCGGATCGAGGATGCCCTCCTCGAGATCGAACTCCCAGGCGCGGTTCTGCTGCGCCATCAGCCGGCGCTGCAGCCGGTTGGCGAGCCGCGCCACGATGCCCTGCAGATGCGCGAGCTGCTTGTCGAGATAGGAGCGCAACCGCTCCAGCTCGTCATGGTCGCACAGGTCTTCCGCGGCAATGACCTCGTCGAATTTCGGCGCGAAGGCGTGATATTCGGGGCCGCGCGGCTCGTTGGCGCCGCCGCGGTTCGGACGCGTCGCCTCGCCCGGCGTCTCGTCGTCGCCGAGTTCGCCGTCGTCGAGCGTGTCAGACGCCGAGGCCTGGGCCGCCTCCATCGCGCTCTCCGACATCTCGTCCGACGTCGTCTGCGCCTGGTCGGCGCTCATCTCCTGGGCAGCGTCGGAATCCGGCGAGCCCTCGGCGCCGGACTGCTCATTGTCGCCATCGCGATTGTCGTCGTTGTCCTCGTCCTCTTCCGAATCCGCGTTGCGCTCGTCGCCGAGATCCAGCGCCGAGAGCAGATCGTGAACCAGGTCGCCGAACTTGGCCTGGTCCTCGGTGAAACGGCCGAGTTCATCGAGGCGCTGGCCGATCCTGTCCTCCAGGAACGGACGCCAGAGATCGACCACCTTGCGCGCCGCGTTCGGCGGCGCCATGCCGGTCAGCCGCTCGCGCACCAGCATCGCCAGCGCATCCGACAGCGGTGCGTCGGCGCGGTCGGTGATCTCGTCATACTTGCCGCGATGGAAATGGTCGTCGAGCATCGCCGTGAGATTCTTGGCGACGCCGGCCATGCGTTTTGCACCGATCGCCTCGACACGCGCCTGCTCGACCGCCTCGAACACGCCACGCGCCTGCGGATTGCCCGGGATCAGCTTGCGATGGATCTTCGGATCATGGCAGGCGAGCTTCAGTGCGATCGAGTCGGCATGGCCGCGCACGACGGCGGCGTCGCGCTTGGTCATCTTGCGCGCCGGCTCCGGCAGCCGGGCCTTGCCCGGCGCGAGGCCGGGACGCTCGGCCGCGAAGGAGACTTCGAGCTCAGGCGCCCTGGCGATCGCGCGCAGGCACCCCGTGACCGACCTCTTGAAAGGTTCGGTCGGTGCTTCCTTGACGCCAGGACGGGGCTTGTTGCTCGGTGTGGTCATCTGATTCCTGCGGCTATCGTCCCGGCGAACGCCAGGCCCGATAACCACCGGCGTTCGTTTGTTCGCACTCGCTCTCCCGCATCACCCGACGAGAGAGGCCGCGGCGTATGGGTCCCGGCCCGAGGCCAGAACGACGCCGGTGTGTCAGCTCAGCGCCACGTTGATGGAGGATTCCGGCAGCTCCGCATTGAAGCAGCGCTGATAGAATTCCGCGACCAGCGGACGCTCGAGCTCGTCGCACTTGTTGAGGAACGTCACACGGAAGGCGAAGCCGATGTCACTGAAGATCTCGGCGTTCTCGGCCCAGGTGATCACCGTGCGCGGGCTCATCACCGTCGACAGATCGCCATTGGCGAAGGCGTTGCGCGTGAGGTCGGCGAGCCGCACCATCTTGTTGACGGTGTCGCGACCCTGCGGGTTCTGATAGTGCTTGGCCTTGGCCAGCACGATCTCGACCTCCTCGTCATGGGCGAGGTAGTTGAGCGTGGTGACGATCGACCAGCGGTCCATCTGGCCCTGGTTGATCTGCTGGGTGCCGTGATAGAGGCCCGAAGTGTCGCCGAGCCCGATGGTGTTGGCGGTCGCGAACAGACGGAACGCCGGGTGCGGCTTGATGACCTTGTTCTGGTCGAGCAGGGTCAGGCGGCCCGACACTTCGAGCACGCGCTGGATCACGAACATCACGTCGGGGCGGCCGGCATCATATTCGTCGAACACCAGCGCGACGTTGTGCTGCAACGCCCAGGGCAGGATGCCGTCGCGAAATTCGGTGACCTGCTTGCCGTCCTTCACCACGATCGCGTCCTTGCCGACGAGGTCGATGCGGCTGATATGGCTGTCGAGGTTGACGCGCACGCAGGGCCAGTTGAGTCGCGCCGCGACCTGCTCGATATGAGTCGACTTGCCCGTCCCGTGGTAACCAGTCACCATCACGCGGCGGTTCTTGGCGAAGCCAGCCAGGATCGCAAGGGTGGTGGCGCGGTCGAAGCGGTAGTCGGCGTCGACTTCGGGAACATGCGGGTCGCTTGCGGAAAAGGCCGGCACCTCAAGGTCGCTGTCGATCCCGAACACCTGCCGCACCGACACCTTCATGTCGGGCACACCGGTCATCTCCTGCGCATTGGTCGTAGCGGCGGTCGTCATTCATCCTCCGAGGTCCCGGGCATTCCCGAAACCAGATTTCATGTTTGGCTGCGGTTGAAGGGCTTCGACGCCAGCCTAGCAGAGAGCACGCGCGGGCAGAAGCCTAAGCCTTGATCAAAGTTCCGTCGTTATATCATCGAGATAGGCATGAGTGGCCGTTTTCGAAAGGCTGCCCTGCGAATCGTGCCACCTTTCCGCCCACCGGCTCTTCCCAGGATCTCGACGTGGCACCCGGAGCCGGGGTTCCTACTTATGGAGGAGCTCCCCGCCCACCCTCTGCACCAACAGGAACCGCGTGGCCCATCTGCTCGATCCCCTCATTGCCTTCGTCTCAGCGCATGCGGGACTGGCTTATCTCACCCTGTTTCTGGCCGCCCTGCTGGAGGCGATCCCGATCGTGGGCTCGGTGGTTCCAGGCACGACCATCATCCTGGCGCTGAGCGCATTGATTCCGGGCGGCGAGCTGACCCTGCAATGGGTGCTGGCGGCGGCGATCCTGGGCGCGGTGCTGGGGGACGGCGGGGCGTTCTGGGTCGGCCATCGCAGGCAGCGCGAGATCTTGACGAGCTGGCCGTTCTCGAACTATCCGCGCCTGGTGGCGCAGAGCGAGGCCCTGTTCCACCGTTTCGGCACCCTGGCGATCTTCTTCGCCCGCTTTATCGCGCCGATCCGCGCCGTCGTACCGATCACGGCCGGCGCGCTCGACATCCCTCCGCCCCGCTTCTACGCCGTGAACATCCCTGCCATCGTGCTGTGGGCCGGCGCCCATGTCCTGCCCGGAGTGTTCGCCGTGCAGCTGTTGCACCGTTATGGCGGCATTCCGCATCATAGCCATATCGCCAAGTCCACCTGGATCATCGCGACTGTCGCGGGCACGATCGTGGTCTGGCTCGTGCTGTGGCTCGTGCGGAAGCGACGCGAAACTCAGCTGGCGGCCGGCACGGCGGAATAGGCGGACGGCGGTCGCTAGAGCGTCTCCAGGGTAGCGCCGCGCCCCGGGATGGGTCCGGTGTAGCGGGCGCGCGGCCGGATCAGGCGGCCGAACTGCAGCTGCTCGCAGGCATGGGCGATCCAGCCGACGCAGCGCGCCATCGCGAACAGCGCCAGCTCGCTTCCCGCGGGCAGCCGCAGGCTGTGAACCAGCACGGCCAGCGCGTAATCGATGTTCACGAATTCACCGGTCGCTTCCGCGATCCGCTCGGGCACCTCGCGGGTGAATTTGCGCGGCGCACCGGCGCGCGTCAGCGCCTCCAGGAGCGAGATGGCGCGAGGGTCGCCGTGCTTGTAAACGCCGTGGCCGAAGCCGGCGAAGCGCTCGCCGAGCGCCACCCGCTCGCGGATCAGCGGCGCGACATCGCGATCGATGAGTGCCTTCACCAGCTGCGACGCCAGGACGCCGGCGCCGCCGTGCTGCGGTCCCTTGAGCGCCGCAAGACCCGCGATGACGGCATCGTAGAGGCTGAGGCCCGTCGACGCCGCACAGCGGACGGTGAAGGTCGAGGCGTTCAGCTCATGATCGGCCAGCAGCACCAGGGTGCGACGGATCAGGTCCGGCGCATGTTCATGTCCGGGCGCCCAGCTCCGCGCGACCTGAACATGGAGCGGATCGGCTGACGCTGGCTGGTTCAACATGGTTGCGACCACAAGCCGAACGATGCGCGCGCCGACCAGCGCCCGACCGTCGGGAGCGCGGTTGAAAGCCGCGGGATCAGCATGTGTCGCCAGCGCCAGTACCGCGATGGCGCGGTCGATCGGCGCCGCGCGCCGCGCAGCATCGGCGATGAAACCCATCTCCTCCGACACGGCCGGAAGGTTGCCTGGCGCAAACGGATCGAGCGCGGTCACGTCCCAGAGCAGGGTCGCAGCATGCTCCAGCGTGCCGCGCACGGCCAGGTCGACGCAATTGACGCCGCGATAGATCGGACCGGCTTCGGTGATCGTCGACACGGCGGAATCGAACACGGGGAGGTCCGCATCGAAGCTACGGAAGGCGCGCGGCTCGGGGGCCGGTGCGCGCCTTTCCTTCAGGGCTCGGATGTCCTCGGCGCGATAGCGGTTGCTGCGCGAATTCGGAGACGGCTCGGAGCGGACCAGTCCGCGGCTGACATAGGCGTAGAGGGTGGCCGGCGAGATCGCGAGTTCCGCCGAAGCTTCACGAGCAGATAGGTAAAGGCCGCTGTCTTTTATCATATTGATCAGCTTAATCAAGATTGATCAAGTTGTCGACTGGGCGGATCTTGTCAGCGTGATCATTCTCGAAGGAGACCCTCGCCATGACCATCCAGCTCGGCAAGACCCCGATCGGCCTCGACGGCATCGCCGCCGCCGAGACCGTGCTCAGCCACGTCGACGGCCAGCAGGGGGAGCTCATCATCGCCGGAGCGCGTGTGGCCGATCTCGCCGCCGCCAGCGGCTTCGAGGGCGTGACCGCCCGGCTATGGAGCGCGGCGACGAAGCGCACCGTCGGCGAGGCCGAGGTCCGCGCCAGCCTTGGCCGTGCCCGCGAGCGTGCCTTTGCCCGGCTGCCCGAGCTGCTCGCCGCGACCTCCGGCCTGTCGATCATCGACGGCTTCCGCGCCGCCGTCGCGGCACTGCGGTCCGAACCCGGGCTCGACGACGAAGCCACGATCGTCGGCGCCTGCCCGGTGATTGCCGGCGCCCTGGTCCAGCGCGCGCAGGGAGCGAGGCCGATCGCGCCCGACCCTGACGCCGGTCACGCCGCAGACGCATTGCGGATGGTCCGCGGCGACACGCCCGAGAGCGGCGAGGTGGCGGCGCTGGACACGTATCTCGTCACCGTCAGCGATCACGGCATGAACGCCTCGACCTTCGCCGCGCGCGTCGTCGCCTCGACCCAGGCCGACCTGTTCGCGTCAGTCACCGCCGGCTATTGCGCGCTCACCGGCCCGCTGCATGGCGGCGCGCCGGAGCCGGTGCTGGAAATGCTCAACGCGATCGGCACGCGCGACAACATCAGGCCGTGGGTCGATGCGGCGCTTGGCCGTGGCGAGCGGCTGATGGGGTTCGGGCATCGGATCTATCGCGTGCGCGATCCGCGGGCCGACGTGCTCAAGGGCGCGATCGAGCGGCTGGCGGGCAGCGGGGCTGATCTGCCGTTTGCGAGCGAGGTAGAGGCTTACATTCGCCAAGCGCTGCGGCAGAAGAATCCGGAGCGCGTGCTCGACACCAATGTCGAGTTCTTCACCGCCATCCTGCTCGATGCACTGAAGATTCCGCGCCAGGCGTTCACGCCGATCTTCGCGGTGGCGCGTGCCGCCGGCTGGACGGCGCATGCCCGCGAGCAACAGCGCACCGGGCGGTTGATCCGGCCGAGCTCGGCCTATATCGGGCCGAAGCCCTGATACCTTCAACGCGACGTGCGGCAGCCTCGCGCGCTGCCGCGCGTCAGCCCTTCACCACCGTCTTCAGGTAGTTGTAGGCCTTGATGATCTCGATCAGGCGATCCTCGGTGGAGCGGTCGCCGCCATTGGCATCGGGATGGTGCTGCTTCACCAGCGCCTTGTACTTGACCTTGACATCCTCGAGCGTCGCGTCGGGACCGAGGCCCATCACCTGCAGCGCCTTGCGCTCGGCGTTGAAGACCTTGCGCGTCTCGGCCTTGGGAGCCGAGCGGGGATCCGGACGCCAACTGCCGCGGCCGTTGATCTCGGCGAATACGCTGAACGGATCGGCGGCATCGCCGAGATCGCCCTCGGCGCTGCCGGTGCCGCGCTTGGCCGACGTGTTGGCACCCATCTTCCAGGTCGGGCGGTGTCCGGTCAGCGCATCCTTCTGGTAGCGCGCGACCGCTTCGGCGTTCATCCCCGAGAAGAAATTGTAGGACTGGTTGTACTCGCGCACGTGATCGAGACAGAAGTGCCAATACTCGCGCGCGTTCTCGCGTCCCTTGGGCGCGCGATGCGAGCCCTTGTTCTTGCAGTCCGGCCACTGACAGGGCTGGGCCTCCTCGCGCACCACCGGCTGCCGCGCAGCCTGCTTCTTGGGCTTGATGCGGATGGAGTCGAAGAATTTGTTTGAATCGATCGGCATGGCGGACTTTGACTACGCAACGCGAAAAGCTTCAAGTCTTGACATTGCGAATACCTCAGGCGGGGACCGCCGATTGACGAAAAATAATTTGATGCGTATTTCCAGAGACCATGCGGACCCGAGATGCTATCATCAAAAAGTTGCGCGAAGCTTTCTCGCCCGAAAGCCTCGATGTTCAAGACGAATCACATCTGCATGAAGGCCATGTGGGCCATCAGCCGAGCGGTGAGACCCATTTCCGCGTGTATATTGTGTCGCAGGCCTTCGCCGGCAAGAGCCGTGTCGATCGCCACCGCCTGATCAACGCCGCATTGGCAGCGGAACTTGCCGGCTCGGTGCACGCGCTCGCGCTGCATGCGAAGGCGCCGGGCGAGGCTTGATCCCCAATTAGAACGCCGTGCCCGCACGGCGCGGCCGCGCCTCCTCGGTTTCGCCGCGCGGCACCGGTACGATACGCAGCGCGGTGATGCGATTGCGCTCCCGGCGCAGCACGCGAAAGCGGAAGCCGTGGAACGTGAAGCTCTGGCCGCGCTCGGGGATCGAACGCGCCTCGTGAATGACGAGACCGGCAACTGTCGTTGCTTCCTCATCGGGCAGCGTCCAGTCCATCGCGCGATTGAGATCGCGGATCGGCACTGAGCCATCGACGACGACGGACCCGTCCGGCTGCAGGCGCACACCCGCGACCTGCACATCTTGCTCGTCGGAGATGTCGCCGACGATCTCCTCCAGAATATCCTCCAGCGTGACGATGCCTTCGACCTCGCCATACTCGTCGACCACGAGCGCGAAATGCGTCTTGCGCCGGCGGAACGCCTTCAGCTGTTCCGACACGGAGCGCATCTCCGGTACGAACCACGGCGGGAGCGCCAGTGAAGCAACGTCGATGTGCGACACATCGCCCTCGGCGGCGCGGATCGCACGCAGCAGGTCCTTCGCATGCAGCACGCCGATGATGTTCTCCGGCGTGCCGCGCCACAGCGGGATGCGTGTGTACTCGGTGGCGAGCACCTCGCGCACCAGTTCCTCCTGCGGCAGGTCCGCATTCACCATCACCATTTCGGTGCGGTGGACCATTACGTCGGACACCTGCAATTCGCGCAGATCGAGCAGGCCGCCGAGCATGTCGCGGTCCTGCTTCTCGACCTTGCCTTCATGATGCAACAGATCGACGGCACCGCGCAGGCGTTCGGTCGGCGACAGGATCGGCTGATTGGCCCCGACCTTGAAGCCGATCAGCCGCATCAGCCCGCGCACGATCGCTTCGATCACTGCGAGCACCGGACCGAGCACGAACACGGTCACGCGCATCGGCCTGGCGACCGCGAGCGAGACGCGATCCGGCGCATTGATCGCGATCGTCTTCGGCAGCACCTCGGCAAAGATCACGACCAGCGCGGTCATCACGCCGGTCGCGTAGAGCACGCCGACCTCACCGAACCAGGCGGTAAAAATACCGGTCGCCAGCGCGGAGGCGCCGATATTGGCGATGTTGTTGCCGAGCAGCAGGGCCCCGATCAGCCGTTCGCGCATGTCGAACAGGCTCGACACCACATCGGCATCGCGATTGCCCTGCTTCGACAGCCGCAGCATCGAGGCGCGGGAGGCACCGGTCAGCGCGGTCTCGCTCAGCGCAAAGAAGGCCGAGGCGGCAAGGAGCAGGATGACGACGGAGAGTGTGAACCAGTCCATGACGCCGATGTCGCTCTGTAGGAGGCCGCCGATGATCCGTTGGCACTGCTCAATACGGCGTAAAGCCCGGGATCAGCTTCTGCTGCGCAATTTGGCCTGGAGAAAGTCGCGGACGCGCGCCGGATCGACGTCCTTCGCGATGACGGCGCGGCCGATGGCCTCCATCAGGATGAAGGTGAGCTTGCCGCGCTTGACCTTCTTGTCCTGCGCCATCAAGGCCAAAAGCCGATCGGCGTCGCCGATCCCCTCCTGGGCGAAGCCGGCGATGTCCTGCAGATGGGTCGGCAGACCGACCGCGGCAAGGTGACGCTCGATCCTGACGACGTCGTCGGGCGGCAGCATGCCGAGCCCGGCCGAGAACTGCGCCGCCAGCACCATGCCGACCGCGACGCCCTCGCCGTGGAACAGCCGGTCGGAGAAGCCGGTCACGGCCTCCAGCGCATGGCCGAAGGTGTGGCCGAGATTGAGCAGCGCCCGGTCGCCGGTCTCGCGCTCGTCGCGGGCGACGATCGCCGCCTTGGCGCGACAGGAGGTCGCGACCGCGTGCTCACGCGCCGCACCGCCCTTGACGATGTCGGCATGGTTGGCCTCGAGCCAGCCGAAGAAGCTGGCATCGCCGAGCAGGCCGTATTTGGCGACCTCGGCATAGCCGGCGCGGAACTGGCGCGGTGACAGGGTGTCGAGCACGGCCGTGTCGGCGATCACCAGCACCGGCTGGTGGAAGGCGCCGAGCAGGTTCTTGCCCTGGGGCGAATTGATGCCGGTCTTGCCGCCGACGGAGGAATCGACCTGCGCCAGCAGCGAGGTCGGCACCTGCACGAAATCGACGCCGCGGCGCAGGATGGCGGCCGCGAAGCCGGCGAGATCGCCGACCACCCCGCCGCCGAGCGCGATGACGAGATCGTTGCGCTCGATCCTGGCAGCGATCAGCGCCTCGCTGACCTTCTCCAGGCCGGCATAGGTCTTGGAGCCCTCGCCCTCATCGACCACGATCGTGGACGTCGGGATGCCCGCCTCCGCCAGGATCGCCTCGGCCGGCTTCAGCCAATGCGCGGCCACGGTACGGTCGGTCACGATGGCGGTGCGCACGCCGGGCCGCAGCGCCGCGATCCGCTGGCCGAGTGAAGCCAGCACGCCGCGGCCGATGACGATGTCATAGGCGCGCTCGCCGAGCGCGACGTCGACGATGATCGGATCGGAATGCTTCAGTGGTGCTGTCATCGGAGCGCGCCCATCGCCTGCGGAGGATCGGGTTGAACTGGATCGGGTTGTGGTCCGGCCGGCCCCGCCTCGGTCTCCGGTGGCGAGAAGAACGCCTGCAGCGCCTCCATGCAGTCCTCGACAACGCGATCATGCGGCACATCGCGCGAGCAGATCGTGAGATCGGCAAGCTGGTAGACCGGCTCGCGCTCGACGAGCAGGCGAGCGACCGTGCCTTCCGGATCGGCGGTCTGCAGCAGCGGCCGGTCGGCCCGCCGCCGGACGCGGCGCATGATCACGTCGGCATCGGCCTTGAGCCACACCGAGACCGCCTTCTCCTGGATGCGCCGCCGCGTCTCCTCGCGCATGAAGGCGCCGCCACCGGTTGCCAGCACGGCCGGACCGTTTTCGAGCAGGCGGGCGATCACCCTGGCCTCGCCGTTGCGGAAATAGTCCTCGCCGCGCGACTCGAAGATTTCCGGTATGGTCATGCCGGCCGCGGTCTCGATCTCGGTGTCCGCATCGACGAAGGGCAGCCGCAACCGCGCCGCGAGCCGCCGGCCCACGGTCGACTTGCCGACACCCATCATGCCGACCAGCACGATCAGCCGCTTGCCGAGGCCTGCGAGAATCGCGGCCTCCGGAGCGGCTGGGCTGGGTGCGGGTTGCGTCGTGTCGGTCATCTCCAGGCTTCTAACCCAGCCCCTGCTGCTTTCAAAGGCATCCTGTTCCGTCCCCCGAGCCAAGGCGAGCTGCCCGGTCTGCCCGACGGGCTTGCAAGGCCGATGCGAACATGTTGGATGAAACCGTTCCCTTTCTGGTGGCCTGCGCGACCGACATGCCCAGCCTGTTCCGCTTCCTGACCGTCATCGCCGTCATCGTCGGCGTGGTCTATGGCGCGATCTACGCGCTGGCGAATTTCGTCAATCCGAAGCCGCGCGAGATGACGGTGACGATCCCGCCCGACAGGTTCCAGAAGAGATGAGCGGCGCCGCTGCGACGAACCGAAAAGCCACAGGGCATTGATTAAGAATTTTGCGGTTGTCTGAGGCGGCCGGGCGCCGCGATATCGGCCAGATTTGCAGTCACCGCTCGCCGTGCCGGCACGAATACCTCGTAGTGATTCGATCGCCTCGGACGCAGCGGATTTCACGACATGAAGGTCAAGGCCTCCGACGCCGGGCTGATGAGCCTGTTCCTCGACATGATGGCCGCCGAGCAGGGCGCCGGTCAGAACACGCTGGACGCCTATCGCCGCGACCTCACCGATCTCTCCGAATTTCTCGGCGGCAAGGCCAACGGCTTCGCCACGGCCGACACCCAGGCATTGCGCGACTATCTCGCCGATCTCGACACCAGGGGTTTCAAATCCTCCAGCGTGGCGCGGCGGCTGTCGGCGATGCGGCACCTGTTTCGCTTCCTGCTGAGCGAGCGCATCCGCAGCGACGATCCCGCCGCCATCCTGTCGGGCCCGAAACGCGGCCGGCCGCTGCCCAAGGTGCTGTCGATCGGCGATGTCGACCGGATGCTGACCCGCGCCAAGGAGCTGAGCGAGGGCGCGGACGCTTCGCCGGCGCAGCGGCTGCGCGCGCTGCGGCTGTATTGCCTGCTCGAGGTACTCTACGCGACCGGCCTGCGCGTCTCCGAGCTGGTAGCGCTGCCGCGCACCGCGGCGCGCAACGACGCCCGCATGATCGTGGTGCGCGGCAAGGGCAACAAGGAGCGGCTGGTGCCGCTGAACCAGGCCTCGCGCCAGGCGATGGCCGACTATCTTGCCGCGCTGGATGCGCTGAAGCCCGAGAAGAAGGCCAGTGCGACATTCGGCAAATGGCTGTTTCCGTCGTTCGGCGAGAGCGGGCACCTCACCCGCCAGCACTTCGCCCGCGACCTCAAGGAGCTCGCGGTGGCGAGCGGCCTGCCGGCCCGGCTGGTGTCGCCGCACGTGCTGCGCCACGCCTTCGCCAGCCATCTGCTGCACAACGGCGCCGACCTGCGCATCGTCCAGACCCTGCTCGGCCACACCGACATCTCGACCACCCAGATCTACACCCACGTGGTCGAGGAGCGGCTCAAGAGCCTGGTGCGCGACCTGCACCCGCTGGCCGAGACCTGACCTCGCTTCACACCTTCCCGAAACCAAATCCGCCGGCGTGACGCCCGGCCGGCTTGACTTCGCGCCCGTCTGCCCCGAAAGAGCGCCATCCTGCCCGCGATCCCGGCGCGATGCCTGGAGGCTGGGCACCGATCGTACCCTAAGCTCCTGAAGTCCTTCGGCTTCGGGTCCGAAGGCCGAACCGATTTCGTCTCCCAGCGCTCTTCCTTCAGCTCTTCCATGCCGGATCCCATGCGCAGCTACCTCGATTTCGAAAAGCCCGTTGCCGAGCTCGATTCCAAGGTCGATGAACTCCGGGCGATGGCCGCCTCCGGCACCGACATCGGCGAGGAGGTCAGCCGGATCGAGGAGAAGGCCGGCCAGGCGTTGGCCGAGCTCTATGCCAACCTGACCCCGTGGCAGAAGACGATGGTCGCGCGCCATCCGCAGCGGCCGCATTTCACCGATTTCGTGGGTGGCCTGATCACCGAGTTCACGCCGCTCGCTGGCGACCGCAAGTTCGGCGAGGACGCCGCCTTGCTCGGCGGCTTCGGCCGCTTCCGCGGCGAGCCGATCTGCGTCATGGGCCAGGAAAAGGGCGCCACCACCGAGTCCCGCCTCAAGCACAATTTTGGCATGGCCCGCCCGGAAGGCTACCGCAAGGCGGTCCGCCTGATGGAGATGGCCGAGCGCTTCGGCATCCCGGTGCTGTCGCTGGTCGATTCCGCCGGCGCCTATCCCGGCATCGGCGCCGAGGAGCGCGGCCAGGCCGAGGCCATCGCCCGCTCCACCGACGCCTGCCTGGCGCTCGGCGTCCCGAACGTGGCGATCATCACCGGCGAGGGCATGTCGGGCGGCGCCATCGCGCTGACCACCGCAAACCGGGTGCTGATGCTGGAGCACGCGATCTACAGCGTGATCTCGCCGGAGGCCGCCTCCTCGATCCTCTGGCGCGACGGCACCAAGGCGCAGGAAGCCGCCAACAGCATGAAGATCACCGCCCAGGACATGCTGCGTTTCGGCGTGGTCGACACCATCCTCAAGGAGCCGGTCGGCGGCGCCCACCGCGACCCGGCGGCGATGATCGCGGCGACCGGCGAGGCGATCGCCGAGGCGCTCGACGAGCTGAAGGGGCTCGACGCCGACGCCATCCGCAAACAGCGCCGGCAGAAGTTCATCGAGATTGGCCGCAAGCTCGGCTGATCGGGCCGGAGCCGAGCTCCCGGCGCTCGCGGTTTTGTGAGTCTTTCCAGCCGTTTGGCCGCATTTCGGCCCCGCCGGCGGGGTCTGCTGTTTAGGAGTTGTTGACCAAAGCGGCCGGGGCCTTTCGGCATCACCGGGGCGCGGGTTGCGAGGCTTGGGGTCAAAGGCTACAATTTTAATCAATGGTTTGACGGCATGACGCAGGGTCGACCCGTGATTTATCCAGCTTTCGGGCCGATCGCGTGAGATGAGACTGGGGTGTTGCGGCATGCCGGGTTTGCGGGGAGCTTTGCTTTGATCAACCGCGCTTTCGTCCGGGTTCTGATGACCTCGGCGGTGTTGGCCGCCGGCGCGCTGCTGACGGGTTGCAACAGCGATCAGGTCGCGCTCGCCACCAACGCCAAGGCCAACCAGCCGGTGCCGCCGAAGCTCGTCGCGACGATGGGCGAGAAGGACATGGATCTGCAGTCGCCGATCCTGGTCCGCGTGTTCAAGCAGGAAGCCGAGCTCGAGGTCTGGAAGCAGGACCGCTCGGGCAAGTTCGCGCTGCTCAAGACCTATCCGATCTGCCGCTGGTCCGGCGATCTCGGACCAAAGGTGCGCGAGGGCGACCGCCAGGCGCCGGAGGGCTTCTACTCGATCAATCCGAGCCAGATGAACCCGCAATCGGCCTACTATCTGTCCTTCAACACCGGCTATCCGAACGCGTTCGACAAGGCGCTCGGCCGCACCGGCTCGCAGCTGATGGTGCATGGCGACTGCTCCTCGCGCGGCTGCTTCGCGATGACCGATGAGCAGATCGCCGAGATCTATGCGCTCGGGCGCGAGTCCTTCTTCGGCGGCCAGCGCGCCTTCCAGTTCCAGGCCTATCCGTTCCGGATGACGCCGGTGAACATGGCCAGGCACCGCAACAATCCGAACATGCCGTTCTGGCGCATGATCAAGGAAGGCTACGACCATTTCGAGGTCACCCGGCAGGAGCCGAAGGTCGACTTCTGCGAGAAGAAGTACGTCTTCGACGCCCAGAAGCCGCCGGGCGCGACGCATGATCCGGTGTTCGACGCCTCCGCCAAGTGCCCGGCCTATGTCGTGCCCGACGAGATCACCGCCGCCGTGCGCGACAAGCAGCAGGCGGACGAGGCGGAATATGCCAAGCTCGTCGCCAAGGGCACGCCGGTCGCCAAGCTCAACACCGGCATCGATGGCGGCATGAATCCGATCTTCGCCAGCCGCGTGCCGGGCGCCTCCACCGGCCTGTCCGATGCCGGCGAAGCGCCGGGCCTGTCGCTCGCCAACTTCACGCCGGCGCCAGGCACGATCCCCGGTCATGTCAACCCGCCGCGCGCGCCCGGCGCCGACGAGGTCGCCGCGGTGCCGGCCAGTGCGGCTCCGGCTCCCGCAGCGGCGCCCTCCACCCGCGTGGCGGCCGTCAGTGCGCCGGAGAAGCCGAGCTTCATGTCGAGCCTCGCCCGCAAGGTCGGGATCGGCGGCAATGCCGCGGCCGACACCAAGGCTGCGACCGCGAAGCCCGAGAGCAAGACCGCGGAGGCCAGGCCCTCGGAGATCAAGCCCGCCGAGATCAAACCTGCGCCCAAGCCGGTCGCGGCCAAGCCCGCCGAGACCCGGCAGGCCGCCGCGCGGCCGCCGTTCAAGCCCGCCGCCGGCGACGCGCCCGCCACCACGGCCTCGGCCCCCGCGCAGACCCAGACCGCGCTGGTCTCCGGCGCCGTGCCAGTGCTGCAGTCGAACTCGTTCGACAGCCGGTTCGCAGGATTCAAATAGCAAGCCGTCCATCGAGCGCCGCTTTTTTTGCGAGACACCGAGGGCCGCCGGACGCTAGCCGCGCGCTCGGGTGCCACCCTCCCCTGGAGGGGGAGGGTCGATCGCACGCGAAGCGGGCGAGCGGGGTGGGGTGATCTCTCCACGCATGCTTTTGCGCGCGGAGACATCACCCCACCCCGCCTCACGTTTCGCTTCGCTCCTCGTGAGGCGACCCTCCCCCTCCAGGGGAGGGTGAGCATCGCGTTTGTGGTGCCGTCGTGGTCAGCAATCTCAAACTGCATTTGGGGACGCGCGTCATTGTCCTCGCGACGCTCTTGGCGTCCGAGTGATGCATCGATCTCACCCTCTTCCGAAGCGAGGGTGCAGGGAAGGCCGGACCTCGACTGAGGCCCGTGGCCCGCCTGCGAAAAAAATGCAGGCGGCAGGTACCACAGGTCCAGCCGGACGACCCGGCCCTCCCTGCGCGATAGTTTTAACGGCTGCTTCGCGATCTCCCTGGGGACCGGGCTGTGTTGCCCCCATCACCGGCGAGATGCGCGGGGCATCAACAGCCGGCTTGACCTCAGCATCGGGAGGTCAGGACCACGCGACTTGACCGTGCGAGCCGATGTTGTTCGTCCGCGCGAATGATCACGCTGCAAACCGGCCCGCCCATCACATCCCGCACTCCACGCTTCGTGACGACCGCGCAGCGCCCCTCGTCGATGAGGCGGGACGGACGGAATAAATCACGAAATTCCGAAATTGAGAAGCGGCATATTTTTACTGATGGGACTGGACAGCCCAAATCAGCTTGAATGCGCGGGCAAATTCAGTCTTTCCGCGCAGCGCGTTTCTCATCGTTGGGAGGCATGGACCCGCCCGCCGCACGCGGGATGCAGAACCGAATCGCCCGACGGGCAGAGGCGCCAGCGTCGGCGCCCAAGCCTTCATGGCCGGGCCGGCCGGTTGACGGCTGGAATATCATGTCATATTAAAAGTTACATGAGACCCAACAGCCAGTTGTCCGGCATCCTGCACGTCCTGCTCCACATGGCGGAGCACGACGGTCCGGTCACGTCCGAGGCCCTCGCAGCGATGATGCAGACCAATCCGGTCGTGATCCGCAGAATCATGGCGGGCCTCCGGGACAGCGGCTATGTGCGCTCCGAGAAAGGCCATGGCGGCGGCTGGACGCTCGCCTGCGATCTGGCGACCGTCACCCTGCGCGACGTCTACGATTCGCTCGGGCGTCCATCGCTGTTCGCCATCGGCCATCGGAGCGAGACTCCCGACTGCCTCGTCGAGCAGGCGGTCAATGCGGCGCTCGACACCTCCATCCGGGCCGCCGAGACCTTGCTGCTGTCCCGTCTCGGCGCCATCACGCTGGCGGCGCTGAGCGCTGATTTCCACGACCGCCTCGAACGACGCAAGCGACCTCGCAAAGGAGACATTTGTCATGCCGGCTGACATTGCCGACGGCGCTCAGCAGTTCATCCGCGCGTTTTCCGATCCCGAATTCGTCGCGCGCTACACGGATGGTCCACGTCGCTTCGTGCCCGGTCTCGACGGGCTGCACCGGATGACGGCGGTCCTGCTGGCCGAGCGGGCGCCCGAACATGCGAGGGTGCTCGTGCTGGGCGCGGGCGGCGGGCTCGAGCTCAACGCGTTGGCGGAAGCGCAACCATCGTGGACCTTCGTCGGCGTCGATCCGGCGCCGCAGATGCTGCGACTCGCCGAACGCACGCTCGGCGCGCGGACGAGCCGGGTCGAACTGATCGAGGGCACCATCGACGATGCGCCGGCCGGCCCGTTTGACGCGGCGACATGCCTGCTGACGCTGCATTTTCTGGCAGCATCGGAACGGTTGCGGACAGTCCGCGCCGTGCACGACCGGCTCCACCCTGGAGCGCCTTTCGTGGTGGCCCATAGCTGCCTGCCCAACGAGCCCGTCGAGAGATCGCTGTGGCTGGATCGGTACGCGGCCTATGCCGTTGCGTCCGGCACAGACCCCGAGCAGGCCAGGACGATGCGCGCGACCGTCGATGCCAGCGTCAACATGCTGAGCCCAGGGGAGGATGAAGCCATCCTGCGTGACGGCGGCTTTCGCGATGCCCGTCCATTCTTCACAGCGCTGACCTGGCATGGCTGGATCGGCCACGCCTGAACCGCCGCCGAGCATCACACCGATGCGCCCTGAACGATCGCGATCAGGGCCTGCTAATTAGTTGCCCGGCCTGCGCCGGCATCCACGCATGTCCCTCCCCGCGGCCCCCGAAGAGGTGGATGACGCGGCTCGCGGACAGGCTTCGCGCCGGAGCCGTGCCACGTCTCAGCCTGCGTGATGTCGCGCACGGAGCGCCGGGACGCGATCTGCGACAAACGGCGCGTCACCCGAGGCGAGGTGACGCAACCGAGAGGAGCAGGTCATGAGCTTTTGGGATGATATCGGAGATGCCGTCAGTTCCGCCGTGGACGACGTGAAGGACGTCGCGAAGGATGTGGCGGGTGCGGTCGGCGGTGCGGCGGGCGCCGTGGTCGATACGGTCGAGCACGTCGCCGGCGATGCGGCCCATGCCGTGGGCAGCGTGGTGCATGGCATCGGCGCGCTCGGCGGCGAGGCCATCCATACCGTGGGCGGCGTACTCGGCGCGATCGGGCACGGTGCCGAGGCGATCGGCGGCGGCCTGCTTCACACCGTAGGCGACGTCGCGTCGACCGTGGTCCATGTCGGCGGCGACGTCCTCCATACCGGGATCAACGTCGCCGGCGACGTGGCGTCCGGGGTCGGCCACCTGGTACATGGCGACATCGACGGCGTCATCAACGACGTCAAGCATATCGGCGGCGACATCGTCGACGGCGGGCTCAAGGTCGGTGGCGACGTGGCGCATGGCGCCCTCGACGTCGCCGGCGACCTCGCACACACCGCGGTCGGCCTCGGCGAGGCCGGGCTGGAGGCGGCCGGCGCAGTCGGCCACGGCGCGCTCGGCATGGCCGGCACCATCGTCGGAACGGCCGGCGAGGTCGGCATGGACGCGCTCGACGCCGCAGGCGCCGTGGTGAAGGGCGGCTTCGACGCCGGCGTAGCGGTGGCCGACGGCGCCATCGGCGTGGTCACCGACACGGCGTCGGCGGCGGGCCACCTGATCGGCGGACCGATCGGCGAGGCGATCTCCGGCATCGCCCACGGCGCCGATGCGGTCGGCACCGGCATCGTCGATGGCGTCGGCCATTTCGTCGGCGAGGGTCTCAACGGGCTGGCACAGACCGCCGGCGAGTTGAGCCACTCTCTGGGGCAGCAGCTCGACGCGATCGGCCACGACCTGGGCTCGCTGGTCAACGACCTCAGCCATGGCGATCTCGGCGCGGCGATCGGCGACGTCTTCAAGCTGGCCCAGGACGGCCTGCGCAGCGACGGCAGCATCCAGATCGCTCATGCGGGACAGGACGGCGGCAGCCATGGCGGGTTCTGGGACTCGATCGCGCAGGCGATCCATCAGTCCGCCGACAACGTCCAGGGCGGCCAGGGCCCCGGCTTCCCCGGCCCGTTGCACGGCGAGGGCTCGTCGCACAACCCGATCATCGTCGACAATTTCGGCGACCATGGCCATGCGGGCAACACCGGCATCGTACCGCCGAATTTCGACCACGCGCCGGTGGCCGTGCACGACGCGCCGCACGCCGACTACAGCCACATCGTCCAGATGGACGACGCGCATCACTTCGCGATGCATGGCTGAGGCAACGCCGCTCGGCCGGCAGGCATCCCGCCGTGATCGTCACGGCGGGATGTCGCGTCAGGATCGATCGGCGTCGTGCTGGACGATGGCCGGCGGTGCACCGGTGGCCTGCGCGCGATCTCGCGGCAGGGGATCGTTCATCGCCGAGAGCGCGCATAGCGCCAGCGAGCCCCAGACGGCGGCGCTGAAATACAGCGACATCCAGGCGATCTCTTCCTTCCAGTGCTCGAACTCGTGGGTGACGGTCCAACGCGTGGCGGAGTCGCGCAGACCGGCGAGCGGATGCAGGAGTGGCGTGCCGGCGGCGCGCTCGATGCGCCAGCGCTTCACATACATCGGGACGTCGATCACGACCAGGAAGGCGAGATAGCAGGCGATGCCGACGAGGCCCGCGATCAGAAGGCCGCGCACCAGGCCGTCGAACTCCGGCAGCAGCCGGCCGAGGCCGATGCCGACGAACAGGAAGGCCACCGCCCACAGCGAGTTCTCGATCGCGTTGTAGAGGAAATTCCGGGTGACGACGGCGTACCAGGAACAGATCTCCGCGACGACGATCAGCGGCACGATGATGCGGGCCATGTTAACCGCGGTCTCGGCATCGGCGATCGCGCCGAGCTGCGCGAGGATGATGGCCCACTGCGCCGCGAAGGCGATCTCGGCGATGGTCGCGACGGTGCGGCCGATGAACACGCTCGACAGCCAGCTGTCGACCAGGCAGATACGCTGCACGTCGGCGCGCGGCAGCACCGAGCGGAAGGCGCAGCCGAACACATAGGCCGCCGACAGCGCCAGCATCGAACTGGTCTGGGACGCCTGACCCGACGAACTGCTGCCGCCGTTGAGCTGCCGGTACAGGATGAACCAGAACACGATGTTGGCGAGGCTGACGAGCGTCAGCATCGCCCACCACAGGGCGACCGGGTTCGACAGGGCTCGCGACTGCGCACGCATCCGGGCACTCCAAATTTCATGTGAACGACATCGGATCGTATTAATTCCGTCATGCAGCGGCAACCCATTCCGGCCACGGAGGATCGCAAAAGGCCGTGTGCCGGCGAGCCCTGCGGCCGGCGTTGGCAGTTTCGTCACGATGTCCCGAGTTCCCTGCAGCGGGGCGGCCCTTGCGCCTCGATGGTCGGATTCCAAACCTCTTGCGTGGATCGGCACGGGCAGAGGTGCTGCCCGCGTTGACGCTTCGCTAACCGCGAATCGCGCGTGCCAAAACCGGTCCCGCCGCGGACCGTAGCTCGGCTGAGCGAGGGTACATTGCCGATGTTGACGATCCTGTCCTGCCTGCCCGCCGATCATGATCTGCGCTACGTCGCCGCCGCACTGCTCGTCTGCGTGCTCGGCTCGATCCTGTCCATGCGGCTGCTCGCGCGGGTCCGTCGCAACGCCGGCCTCCGCCGCTTCCATCTGCTGTTTCTGGCCGGACTCGTGGCCGGTGGCACGGTCTGGACCACGCACTTCGCCGCGGTCCTCGGCTACGACACGCCAGGATACCGCTCGTTCGAGCCGGCGATGACCTTCGCCTCGCTCGGACTGGCGATGGCCTTTGCGTGGCTCGGCTTCTTCATCACGACACGCACCCAGCGCGGCCCGCTGATCGAGGCCGGCGGCGCGGTGTTCGGCTTCGGCATCGCCGCCATGCATTACAGCGGCATGAGCGCGCTCAAGCTCGACGGCGTGCTGACCTGGAACGTGCCGATGGTGTGGCTCTCGATCGCGCTCGCGATGGGCTTCGGCGCCGTTGCCGCCAACCGGATCGCGCGTCCCGTCACGCGCTTCTGCAAATATGGCAGCTCGCTCGCGATGGTGCTTGCGATCCTGAGCCTGCACTTCACCGGCATGCTCGCGTTGACCCTGGCACCAATGGCGGCCAGCAGCGCGCCGGTGCAGTCGCTGTCGGACAGCCTGATGCTGATCACGGTGGTCACCGGCATCGGCCTGATCATGGCGATGGCCGCCTCGGCCTACATGATCGACATGCAGGCGACGCAGGAAGCGGTCGAAGGCTATCGGCAATTGGCGCTGCAGGACCCGCTGACCGGCCTGCCGAACCGCAGCGGCCTCGGCCAGCGGCTCGCGCCGCTGCTGACCGAGGGCGACGAGACCGCGCATCTGGCGGTGCTCGCGATCGACCTCGATCGCTTCAAGGACGTCAACGACGCGCACGGCCATGCCGCGGGCGATGCGGTGCTGACGGTGATCGCACAGCGTATTGCATCGACGCTGCAGCCGGGCGAGTTCCTGGCGCGAATCGGCGGCGACGAGTTCGTCGCCGTCAAGAGCGAGATCTTCGCGCGCACCGAGGCGGCGAAGTTCGCCGAGCGGATGCGCGCGCTGGTGCTGGCGCCCGTCGAGTGGGAGGAGCGCAGCCTCTCGGTCGGCTGCAGCATCGGCATCGCGCTGCATCCCGACCACGGCCTGACCTCGGACGAGCTTCTCACCCGCGCCGATCTCGCGATGTACCGCGCCAAGAGTCTCGGCCAGGGCAAGATCTGCACCTATGAGCCGTCGATGGACGAGGCCAGCCGGCGCCGCGCCGAGCTCGCGATCGACCTGAAGCGCGCGCTGGTGCGCAACGAGTTCGAGCTGCACTACCAGGTGCAGAACGACACGCAGAGCGGCGGCATCGTCGGCTTCGAGGCGCTGCTGCGGTGGAACCATCCGGTGAAGGGCCGCGTGCCGCCGAACGATTTCATTCCGATGGCCGAACAAACGGGGCTGATCGTCGACATCGGCGACTGGGTGCTGCGCACCGCCTGCGCCACCGCCGCGACCTGGAGCCAGCCGTTCAAGGTCGCCGTCAACGTCGCGCCGATGCAGCTCAACCACGACCTGCCGAAGCGTGTCGCCGAGGTGCTGCGCGAGACTGGATTGGCGCCGGAGCGGCTGGAGATCGAGCTGACCGAGACCGGTATCATCGCCGACCGCCAGCACGCGCTGCAGGTGATGCAGGCCTTGAAGGCGATCGGCGTCACCGTGGCGATGGACGATTTCGGCACCGGCTATTCGTCGCTGTCGACCCTGCAGGTGTTTCCATTCGACAAGATCAAGGTCGACAAGAGCTTCATCCAGTCGGTCGAGACCAGCGTGCACGCCGCGGCCATCGTCAAGGCGACCCTGCTGCTCGGGCGCAGCCTCAACATTCCCGTGCTCGCCGAAGGCGTCGAGACCGAACAGCATCTCGCCTTCCTGCGCGAGGAAGGCTGCAGCAGCGTACAGGGCTTCCTGTTCGGCAAGCCGATGCCGCAGGAGGCGATCAGCCGGATGATTCGTGAGGTCGGAGGTACGCCGGCGGCTGCCGTCGGCGTGCATGCCAAGAAGGCTGCGGCCGCGTGACGGCAGATCTTGTCATCGTGATTGCCTTGCGGCTGAACTGAACAGGCGGCCGCGAATGTGATGGCTCACCCTCCCCTGGAGGGGGAGGGTCGATCGCAAGCGAAGCGGGCGAGCGGGGTGGGGTGATGTCTCCACGCGCCGGCTCCAGAGGAGAGATCACCCCACCCCGCCTCACGCGCCGCTTCGCGCCCCGTGAGGCGACCCTCCCCTCCAGGGGAGGGTGACCGCGGCACGCAGCCCGGCCAAGCTCGGCGCAGCGTTACTCAGAACGTGCGGATGATCTTGAAGTCCAGCCCGTCGGCCGCGGCGAGATGCATCGCCATGCCGGCGCGGCCCTGCCGGATCGTCACCTCGCCGCGTGCGCCGGAATAGACGATGTTGCGGCCGGCGGCAGCGAGCGGTCGCAGGGACAGCGAGCCAGCGCGCTCGGCGGCCGCCTTGAGAAAGCGCAGGCCCTCGTAGTTCGACTGGCCGACCGATCCGACCGGCGGCGCATCGGCGCCGAACATCGCGGTGTAGCGGCTCATGAACGCGTCATTGGCCTTGGAGCCGATGCAACTGAAATAGCCGGAGGCCGAATACAGGTTCTCGGTGTTGTCGGCGCCGATGCCGAGCAGCACCGTTTCGTCCACCGCGCCGGCGAGACGCAGGGTGGTCGCGGCGAGGCCCGACTCGCCGAAGGCTCGATTGAAGGTAATGCTGTCGGTGCCGATCAGCGAGATCAGCACGACGTCGGGCCTGGCGGCGCGGATCCGCGCCAGATGCGCCTCGTGATCATCCTCGCCCACCGGCACGAACTCCTCGCCGACCACCTGGCCGCCGGCCTCGGTGATGAAGGTCTTGGTCTGGAGGTGCGACTGCCACGGCCAGACATAGTCGCTGCCGATCAGATACCAGCGCCGGGCGCGCTTGTTCTCCGCCAGCCAGTGGATGGCGGGGCGCGTCTGGCTGTGCGGCGTCTCGCCGATCGCCATCACGCCGGGCGTGCGCTCGCCGCCTTCATAGACCGGCGTATACACATAGGGGATGCGTCCGCGGGTGAGCCGGCGCAGCGCCAGCCTCACCGCGCTGATATGCGAGCCCATGACCACGTCGATGTCGTCGAATTCGAGCGCGTCCCTGGCGCGCTCGGCCACCTCGTCCGCCGGCCCGCCGGAATCGTAGAACGACAACTCGATCTCGCGCCCGAGAATGCCACCGTGGCGGTTGATGTCGGACACCGCGAGCAGCGCGCTGTTGGTCGCGGCCGGCCCCCAGATGCCGGGTGACCCGGAGAAGGTGAGGAAGTTGCCGATGCGCAGCCTGTTCTGGGAGCCGCGCCGCTGGATACGGTCAGGATCGAAGGGGGCGAGTGCAGGAAGGCCGGCCCGCCGGGGCGGGCTCCTGAACAGCAGGGATGGCGGCAGACGGAGACGCCCGGCCGTGACAGATCCTGTCGAGAGCACACCCACTCCTTGGCCGCAACCGTGCCTGGCCCATTGTGGGCCGGCGGTCATACGCCGTCAAAATCAGCACGCGTTCGGCAAATATCCTATTCGAAAATGTTGAATGTTCAAGAATTGGGATGCATATAGATCGGGCAGCTACTGCCGGACATTCATTCAAACCGGGACCGCAAGCGAAGTTCACCGTGGCCAAACCGCCCCATCCCAACAGCCCCCTCACCGAACATCTCGCCTACCTGCTCGCGCAGGCCAACCGGGAGATCAACCGGCAGCTGGAGTCACGCCTGAGCACCGAGGGCGTGCCCGTCGAGCAGTGGCGCATCCTCAAGGTGCTCTCCGACGGCGAGGGGCACTCGATGGGCGATCTCGCCGACGCGGTCCTGCTGAACCACCCGACCCTGACCAAGATGATCGACCGCATGGTCTCCGACTCGCTGGTCTACCGCCGCCAGGACGCCCACGACCGGCGCAAGGTGCTGATGTTCATCAGCGATCATGGCAAGGCGCTATGCAAGCGGCTGAACTCGCTGGCCGCCAGCCAGGAGGCGCACATCCTGGAGAACTACGGCGACAAGGCCACCGGCGAGCTGAAGCGGCTCTTGGAAAATCTGATCGACGCGGCGAGCTGAGGCACGCTGCGCGGCCGACATTTAGGGCTAAGCTCTATCCTCCCGTCATTGCGAGCGCAGCGAAGCAATCCAGAGCCCCGCCCACCACCCTGGATTGCTTCGCTGCGCTCGCAATGACGCGGAAATCGGAGCGGTCTTCGCGTCGCATCAAGACGACTTGACCACGCCTCGTCTCCTCGCCTGCGGCAAATCGGGCGGTCCGCCCGGCAACGCCGGGATAGACGCAAGACGAATCCTCCCTCATCCTGTCCTGTGACGATCGCGACGAACGGGCCGCATAGAGCCCGCGCGCAGTCGCCGGCCG
Source organism: Bradyrhizobium sp. SZCCHNS30572 (assembly GCF_032484415.1). NCBI lineage: Bacteria > Pseudomonadati > Pseudomonadota > Alphaproteobacteria > Hyphomicrobiales > Nitrobacteraceae > Bradyrhizobium > Bradyrhizobium sp. SZCCHNS30572. The sequence goes on from NZ_JAUESY010000004.1 coordinate 128,713, forward strand.
CAATCGACCGGACGAGGACACGACACAGGGAGGACAGGCCATGGGCATTCACCTGCTCGATCGCGCCATCGGCAGCGATTATCCGACATTCGCAAGCACCGCTGACATCCGCGCCTTCGAGCAGACGCCGTATGGCGAACGGATCGCCGCGCAGAGCACCTATGAGGCGTTGAAGTGCGGCGCCTCGGTCAACCCGGATGCGCCGGCGATCCAGTTTCTGCCCAACGCCGATCCGGCCGACACGCCGGTCGTGATCTCCTATCGCGACTTCATCGCCCGGGTGACGCAGGCGGCGAACATGTTTCATGCGCTCGGCGTCGGCCCCGACGACGTCGTCAGCTTCATGCTGCCTTTGGTGCCCGACGCCTTCGTCACGCTGTTCGGCGCCGAGGCCGCCGGCATCGCCAACCCGGTCAATCCGCTGCTCGAGCCGCACCAGATCGCCGAGATTCTCGATGCCGCCAGGACCAAGGTGCTGGTGGCGCTCGGCCCCCTGCCCGGCACCGACATCTGGCAGAAGGTCGAGAAGGTGCGCGGCGGCCTCAAGCACCTCAAGGCGATCGTGCAGGTGCATGGCGGCGGCGGTGACCCCGCCAACGGCATTCACGCGTTCAACGACCTGATCGGAGCGCAGCCGAGCGACCACCTCGTCAGCGGCCGGCAGATCAAGGCCAGCGACACCGCCGCCTATTTCCACACCGGCGGCACGACCGGCACGCCGAAGCTGGTGCGCCACAGCCATGGCAACCAGGTCTATCAGGCCTGGGGGATCAACCTGGTCCTGAAGGCCAAGCCCGGCGGCACCTTGCTGTTCGGCATGCCGCTATTCCATGTCGGGGGATCGCTGACCCAGGCGCTGCAGACGCTGTCGGCGGGCGGGTCCCTCGTCGTGCTGTCGGGCGCCGGCTGGCGCAATCCGAATGCGGTGCGCAACATCTGGGGCCTGGTCGAGCGCTTCAAGCCGGAGACGCTGTCGAGCGTGCCGACCGTGCTCGCCGCGACTCTGGCTGTGCCACAAGGTGCGGCCGACATCTCCAGTCTGCGCTATGCCGCGGGCGGCGGCTCGGCGATTCCGGTCGCCGTGGGGCAGGCGATCATGGACAAGCTCAAGCTGCCGGTGATCGAGGTCTACGGCATGACCGAGACCGCGAGCGTGCACACCATGGCCTATCCGGACCAGCCGATCCGGCTCGGCTCGGTCGGCCTGCCGCTGCCTTACGCCAAGGTGCGGATCGTCAAGCTCGATGCCGACGGGCGTTATGAGCGCGACTGCGCAACGGATGAGATCGGCGTCGTCATCATGGCCGGGCCCGGCGTGTTCTCCGGCTATCTCGACGACGCCCACAACAAGGGCGCCTTCGTCCAGGGACATTGGGTCAATTCCGGCGATCTCGGCCGGCTCGATGCCGACGGCTTCCTGTGGATCACCGGCCGCGCAAAGGATCTCGTGATCCGCGGCGGCCACAACATCGATCCGGCGCCGATCGAGGAGATCCTGTTTCAGCATCCCTCGGTCGGCTTCGCCGCGGTGGTCGGCCAGCCCGACGCCTACGCCGGCGAGCTGCCGATCGGCTATGTGCAGCTCAAGCCCGGCGCAAGCGTGCAGCCGGGCGAGCTGGAGGACTGGGTCCGCGCTCGCACGCCCGAGCGCGCGGCGGTGCCGGTGCAGATCATCCCGATCGATCCGATGCCGGTGACCGGCGTCGGCAAGGTGTTCAAGCCGCAACTGCGCTGGGACGCCGCGACGCGGGTGTTCGCCAAGGTGTTGTCGCAACTGACCGACCGCGGCATCGATTGCAACGTCAAGGTCGGCGCCCATGGCAGCCACGGCAGCATCGCCACGGTGACCTTGCGCAACGTGCCGGCGGAGAGCCGCGAGGCTGTTGAGAACGAGGTGCACGCGCTGCTGGCACCGTTCGTGATCCGGCATGAGGTGGTGATGGGGTGAGGCCCCGCTCGGCATTTGATCGCGACGGTTGTGTTCTGGCATCATGGCAGCGGGTTCAGTTCGCCAGGCTGTTTGCAGATGAACGAGACCGACATCACCATCGCGGTCGAGGATGCCAAGCAGGCCGACGTAGCGGCCCTCATGGCGGAGGCCGACGCCTATCTGCGAACGCTTTACCCCGCTCAAGGCAGTTTTCCAGTCGATGTCACCGCGCTCTCGGCGCCCGGAGTCGTCTTCCTTGCGGGCCGTCGCGACGGATCGCTGCTCGGCTCGGTCGCCCTTCGGCCGATCGCTGCGGCACATGCAGAGGTCAAGCGACTGTTCGTGCACGAAGCGGCACGCGGATGCGGGCTCGGACGCAGGCTCCTCGGGACACTGGAAAGCGAGGCCAGGGCGCGCGGCGTCGATCGCATCAGCCTCGAAGTGGGCATCAGACAGCCACAGGCGATCCAGCTCTATCGCAGCGTCGGCTATCGGGATTGCGGGCCCTTCGGTACCTACCGCCTCGACCCACTCAGCCTGTTCATGACGAAACGATTCACGCCTTGACCAGGCCGCGCGACCTGCCCGCGGAAGTACATCGAGACGATTCTATTTCTCCGGAAGGCCTGGCGCCGGCCGCTGAATGTGCAGCTGTCCCACAGGCTTTGCCAAACCCTTTTCAGCAGCCACCTTGCGCAACAGGTCCGGCCGATCGGAGATGATGCCGTCGACGCCGATATCCATCAGCCGGGCCATGTCATCCGGCTTGTTGACGGTCCACACCACGACTTGCAAGCCGAGCGCATGCGCCTCGCTGATCAGCTCGAGAGTCACGTCGGCGAAATAAGGCGACCACACCTTGCCGCCCGCCGCATGAATCGTTGATGGCAGCGAGCCGCCGTGGTCGGCGGGATTGAAACCGGCGGTCCAATGTGTCGCCTGGGTCAGCGAGACGTTCGGCGACCTGCCGCGCTGGATCGTCAGATACACGGTCGGAATGGCAGGCGCGCGCTGCTGCACCAATTGCAGGGTGCGCCAATCGAACGACTGGATCATCACGCGGTCGGCGAAATGCTCCGCCTCGATCAAGCCGAGCAGCAGACTCACGAAGCGCTCCGGGTCGGGCGCCTCCGCTGGATGATCGGGATCGAGCTTGGTCTCGATGTTGAGCCGCACATGCGCGTCGCCCGAGCCGCGCACGAGGTCGATGAGCTGTTTCAACGTCGGAATTCGCGGCGGTGGAACGCCTGGACCGGACAAGACCCGCTGCTCCGGAAACTGCTTGGCGTAGTCGCTGCCAGGGCGGATCTCGCCGATGTCGTAGGACTGCACCTCGGCCAGCGGCAGCTCGATCAGCGGCGAACCAGGTGGCGCGACGTAGTTACCGTCGGCGTCGCGGGCGAGATCGGGATTGAGGCGCCGCTCATGCGAGATCACGAGCACGCCGTCGCTTGTGACGCCGACATCGAGCTCGAGCGTGTCCACCCCCATTGCCAGCGCGGCGGCGAACGCCTGCAGCGTGTTCTCGGGATGCAGCGCGCGACCACCGCGATGGGCCTCGATATCGAATGCCATATCAAAGGCCATGGCTGGGCTCGCAAGCAGGAGCAGAACGAGGCTGAGGACGAGAGAGGGACGCCGCATGGCGGCAGACTATCATACCCCGCAGCGGCGGCCATTGCCCTTGTCTGGGCGGGCCTTCTGCACTAGGCCTTTTCAGAAGCCGCCGGGCGGGACACCGGCCGGTGACCCAGGGGAGGACGGGTTTGCGCGGCCAGCTCCGGCCCGTGGCATCGGCTGCCGTCACCGCCCCTTCCATTAGCGTCCTTCCTGCGTGCAACGGATCAAGCGTATGACCGACCTTCCCGTAATCATCGCCGGCGGCGGCATCGGCGGCCTCGCGACGGCGCTGACCCTGCAGCAGATCGGCGTGCCCTGTGTGGTCTATGAAAGCGTGCGGGAGATGCGGCCGCTCGGGGTCGGCATCAATCTGCAGCCCAATGCGGTGCGCGAGCTGTATGATCTCGGCATCGGCGCTGATGATCTCGATCAGGTCGGCGTGCCCGCCCGCGAATGGGCGCTGGTCGGGCTGAACGGCAACGACATCTATTCCGAGCCGCGCGGGCTCGGAGCCGGCTACAACTGGCCGCAATATGCCGTGCACCGCGGCAAGCTGCATGTGCTGCTGTACAGCCGGCTGGTGGAGCGTGCCGGGCGCGACGCCGTGCGGCTTGGCAGCCGCGTCGCCGGCTATGAGAAAAACGCGGACGGCTCCGTGACCGCACGCGTCGAGCATGCCGATGGGTCGCATTCCGAGCAGCGCGGGCGGCTCCTGATCGGCGCCGACGGCATTCATTCGGCGGTGCGCGCGCAGATGCACCCAACGCAGCCGCCGATCCACTGGGGCGGCGCGGTGATGTGGCGCGGCGTGACCTGGGCGAAGCCGATGCGCACCGGCTCGTCCTTCGTCGGGCTCGGCACCCATCGCCACCGCGTCGTGGTCTATCCGATCTCGCATCCCGATCCCCGGACGGGGCTGGCGCTGATCAACTGGATCGCGGAAGTCACGATGGACAACACCGAGGGCTGGAAGCAGACCGGCTGGTTCCGGCAGGTGCCGGTGAGTGAGTTCGCCCAGCATTTTGCCGGCTGGACCTATGACTGGCTCGACGTGCCCGCGCTGATCGCCGGCGCCGATGGCGCCTATGAGAACCCTATGATCGACCGCGATCCGGTCTCGACCTGGGTCGATGGCCCGGTCGCGCTGATGGGCGACGCCGCGCATGCGATGTACCCGACCGGCTCCAATGGCGCGAGCCAGGCGATCGTCGACGCCCGCGTGCTCGGTACCTGCCTGCTCGCGCACGGCGTCACGCCGGCCGCGCTCGCCGCCTATGACGAGAAACTGTGCGGCCCGATTTCGGCTGTCATCCTGCGCAACCGCGGCGCCGGCCCGTTCGGCCTGCTCAATCTGGTCGACGAGCGCTGCGGCGGGACCTTCACCAATATTGACGAGGTCATCCCACCGGCCGAGCGCGACGCGTTCATGGCCGGCTACAAGAAGGCGGCAGGGTTTGCCATCGAGCAGCTCAATGCCGCGCCGCGGACCATTGCCGAGGGGGCGACGGTCGCGAGCCTGTCAACAACCTGAGATTTGCCTTCGCGGCGATCTGACCCCGTGCATATGAGCGAGTCACCTCCACAGCCGCGAGGCGTGATCGCAATGCTGCGACGACTGGGCCGACTGTCCCTCGCCCTCGCACTCCTGATGCACTCGGGGCACGCCGGCCTTGCCGCCGGCTGCCGCAACACAGCGGCAACGTCGCGGCTCGTGGGCCCGATGATCATGGCCGGCTTCTTCGGGACCAAGGCATCGGATGCCGGATTTCAGCAGATTCTGTCCGATCTCGAGGAGGGGCTGATCGGCGGTGTCGTGATCCTCGGCCGCAATGTCGGAACGTCAGATGATCTCGCCGCGATGATCGATCGACTCCGGTCCTGCAAATGCGCGGCTCCTCCGTTCATCGCCATCGACGATGAAGGCGGAACGGTCGAGCGGCTCGGATCGAATGTCGGCCTTGCGGAAACGCCGTCGGCCGCGGAGATCGCCCGCGGCTCCGTCCCGGCGGCGCGCCGCGCTTACGCGGCACTCGCCGAGAAGCTCGCGACGCTGCACATCAACATGAATCTCGCGCCGGTGGTCGATCTCAACACCAACCCGTCGAACCCGATCATCGGTCAGCGGCAACGCAGCTATGGCCGCGACGCCGACACGGTGGTGCGCTACGCGGCAGCCTTCATCCGGGCGCACCGAAGGCAGGGCATCCTGACGGTGCTCAAGCATTTCCCGGGGCATGGATCGTCCACCGCCGACAGCCACGCCGGCATCGCCGACGTCACGACCACCTGGTCATCGGCGGAGCTGAAGCCGTACAGGCGCCTGATCAGGCGGGGACTGGCTGGCGCGATCATGGCCGGGCATCTCGCGCATTCAAGCCGATGGGGCGGCGTCGCCACCCAGAGCGGCGGCCGTGCGATCGATCGGCTGCTGCGCCGCGAGCTCGGCTATGACGGCGTGGTGATGACGGACGATCTCGCCATGAAGGCCATCCTCGATGCCAAGCCGCCGGCCGCCGCCGCCATCGCCGCCGTCAAGGCGGGCGCTGATATCATCATGTTCACCAAATTCAGCGACGAGGACCAGACCTCCGATGTCGGCCGCGAGATCAACGGTGCGCTGACGGCTGCTGTGTGCGCGGGCGAGCTCAAGGCCGGTGCGATGCAACGCTCCGTCGCGCGGATTCGAAGCTGGAGATCAGGCTGGCTTCAGCACAGCCGCAGGCAAGCACAGCAATAGCCTCGTTGTGCGCGGACCTTGGCCCATGGTTTCAGCCGGACGCAGCGCGACATGCTGGAGTTATCAAAGTGTCGCTGCAGGTAAGCCGGTGGCTATGGATCCAGGCGTACGCCGGGATGACGGCGGTGTGTTCGGCGCGGCTCGATCAACAAGCGTCATTGCGAGCCGCCCGGTCCCCGCAAAGCGCGGCCGGATGACAGGCTCCGCGAAGCAATCCAGAGTCGTGGGCGGATCTCTGGATTGCTTCGCTTGCGCTCGCCATCACGGAAGAGAGACCTCGACCCGAGCTTACGCGTACCTGCCGTGGCAGTGCTTGTACTTCTTGCCGGAGCCGCAGGGGCAATCCTCGTTGCGGCCGATCTTGCCCCAGGTGGTGGGGTCGTTGGGGTTGCGCGCTTCGGCCGGGACCGGGGCGGCGCCCGAAGAGGGCACGAGTGACACGTTGGCGAAGGCCATCTCGTCCTCGCCGGTGCTGGGATCGGCGTGGTGCGCCTGCATCGGCGGCAGGACCGGCTGCTGCTCCTCCGGCGGCACGATCTCGACCCGCATCAGCTGCGCGGTGACGGCCTCGCGCAGATGCGCGATCATCGCCTCGAACAGCGTGAAGGCTTCCGACTTGTACTCCTGCAGCGGATCGCGCTGGCCGTAGCCGCGCAGGCCGATGACCTGGCGCAAATGGTCGAGCATCACCAGGTGCTCGCGCCAGAGGTGGTCGAGCGTCTGCAGCAGGATGGTCTTCTCGACGTAGCGCATCACGTCGGGGCCCCATTGCGCGACCTTGGCGGCCATGCGCTCGTCGGCGTGGGTCTCAATGCGCTTGAGCAACTCCTCGTCGGCGATGCCCTCTTCCTTCGCCCATTCGTCGACCGGCAGGTCGATGTCGAGCACGCGCTTCAGCTCTTCTTTCAGGCCGGCGACGTCCCACTGCTCGGCATAGGCGTGCTCGGGAACGTGCTTGGCGACGAGATCGTCGATGAAGGCGTGACGCATGTCGGTGATCGTCTCGACCACGCTCTCGTCCTGCATCAGCTCGACGCGCTGGTCGAAGATCACCTTGCGCTGGTCGTTCTGGACGTTGTCGAACTTCAGGAGGTTCTTGCGGATGTCGAAGTTGCGCGCCTCGACCTTCTGCTGCGCCTTCTCCAGCGCCTTGTTGATCCAGGGATGGATGATGGCCTCGCCTTCCTTCAGGCCGAGCCGGGTCAGCATGCTGTCGAGCCGGTCGGAGCCGAAGATGCGCATCAGGTCGTCTTCCAGCGACAGGAAGAATTTCGACCGGCCGGGGTCGCCCTGACGGCCGGAGCGGCCGCGCAGCTGGTTGTCGATGCGGCGGGATTCATGGCGCTCGGAGCCGATGATGTAGAGGCCGCCTGGCTTGGTCACGGTCTTCGCCGCCTTCGAGCCCTTGGCGGGCTCGATCTCGACCGTCTCCTCGGCCTTCAGCACGATCTCGCGGAAGCGGGCAATGTCGGCCTTGATCTGCTCGATCTTGGCGGCCTTCTCGGCCTCGTCGGTGATCCCGGCGGTCTCCTGCTGCAGGCGCATCTCGAGCGAGCCGCCGAGCTTGATGTCGGTGCCGCGGCCGGCCATGTTGGTCGCGATCGTGATCGCGCCGGGCACGCCGGCTTCGGCCACGATGTAGGCTTCCTGCTCGTGGAAGCGCGCGTTCAGCACCGCGAACAGCTTTGCCGGCTTGCCGGCGCGGGCCGCGGCATAGAGCTTGTCGAGCGCGCGCTCGCTGCCGAAATCGATCTGCTTGTAGCCGTGCTGCTTGAGATAGGCGGCCAGCACCTCGGACTTCTCGATCGAGGCGGTGCCGACCAGCACCGGCTGCAGGCGCGAATTCGCCCGCTCGATCTCGGCGAGGATGGCGGCGTATTTCTCCTGCTGGGTGCGATAGACCTCGTCGTCCTCGTCGAGACGCGCGACCGGCAGGTTGGTCGGGATCTCCAGCACCTCGAGCTTGTAGATGTCGAACAGCTCGTCGGCCTCGGTGGCCGCCGTGCCGGTCATGCCGGCGAGCTTCTCGTACATCCGGAAGTAGTTCTGGAAGGTGATCGAGGCCAGCGTCTGGTTCTCGGGCTGCACCGGCTGGTGCTCCTTGGCCTCGAGCGCCTGGTGCAGGCCTTCCGAATAGCGCCGGCCCGGCATCATGCGGCCGGTGAATTCGTCGATGATCACGACCTCGCCGTCGCGGACGATGTAGTCCTTGTCGCGGGTGAACAGCGTGTGCGCGCGCAGCGCCTGGTTGATGTGGTGGACGACGGAGACGTTCTCGACGTCGTAGAGCGACTCGCCCTTGAGTTGGCCGGCATCGCGCAGCAGGGTCTCGATCTTCTCCATGCCGGCTTCGGTGAGCGTCACCGTGCGCTGCTTCTCGTCGACCTCGTAGTCGGTCTTGTCGAGCTTCGGCACGAAGGTGTCGATGGTGTTGTAGAACTCCGAGCGATCGTCGAGCGGGCCGGAGATGATCAGCGGCGTGCGCGCTTCATCGATGAGAATGGAGTCCACCTCGTCGACGATGGCGAAGAAGTGCCCGCGCTGGACCATGTCCTCCAGCCGGTACTTCATGTTGTCGCGCAGATAGTCGAAGCCGTATTCGTTGTTGGTGCCGTAGGTGATGTCGCAGGCATAGGCCGCCTTGCGCTCGGCATCGTCGAGGCCGTGCACGATCACACCTGTGGTCAGGCCGAGGAAGCCGTAGATCTGGCTCATCCAGCCGGCGTCGCGGCGGGCGAGGTAGTCGTTCACCGTCACGACGTGGACGCCCTTGCCGGCGAGCGCGTTGAGGTAGACTGCGAGGGTCGCCACCAGCGTCTTGCCTTCGCCGGTCTTCATCTCGGCGATGTCGCCCTCGTGCAGCACCATGCCGCCGATCAGCTGGACGTCGAAATGGCGCTGGCCGAGGGTGCGCTTGGAGGCCTCGCGGACGGTGGCGAAGGCCGGGACCAGGATGTCGTCGAGCGTCTTGCCGTCGGCGAGCTGCTTCTTGAACTCCTCGGTGCGCGCCTTGAGCTGCTCGTCGGTCAGCTTGGCGAGCTCCGGCTCCAGCGCATTGATGGCATTGACACGGGACTGGTAACCCTTGACGCGACGGTCGTTGGCGGAGCCGAATAGCTTACGGGCGAGCGCGCCGATCATTGCTGAAATCCTGCCTCTATGGGTCTGCGTTGCAGCCGTAACTCATGGTTTGGGTTTGCTGTTCCCGACGTGATGCACCGCAGCACCCGCGCCAGCCTCGACCTTCGGCGCCGGGCGGCGTCCGCCAGATGAGTGGGAGACAGGCAAACCAGGGTTCAACGGCCAAAAACGCAGCAAAATAAGCGCCATCGCCCTTGAAGCGACCGGGCAGAGATATGGCTGGGGGGGAACGTTGTCAACGGCGCCCGACAGCGGGGCCGTCGTCGCCAACCTGTCGCCGATTTCACGAAATTGACAGACTTTTCGCGTTGCCAAGGCACGGCGATTGGGCGAGTGTCCCGGCCGCCCTGAGGCCTCCCCCTCGAGCCCCCTCTTCTCAACAAGGATTTTCCATGACCACGTCGTTCCCGGTTACGAAAACCGGCCTGCGCCTCGGCCTTGCCACCGCTCTCGCCGGAAGTCTCGCGTTGTCCCTGCTTGCCGCGCCCGCACGCGCCGCCGACGATGCCAACCCGGTGCTGGCCAAGGTGAACGGCGCCGAGATCCGCAAGAGCGACGTGACGCTCGCCGAGGAGGAGCTCGGACAGAGCCTCGCGCAGATGGATCCGGCGACCAAGGACGAGAACGTGCTGTCGTTCCTGATCGACATGAAGCTGGTCGCCAAGGCGGCCGAGGACAAGAAGGTCGCCGATACCGAGGAGTTCAAGAAGCGCCTCGCCTTCACCCGCAACCGGCTGCTGATGGACAGCCTGCTGGCCAGCGAGGGCAAGGCCGCGACCACGCCGGACGCGATGAAGAAGGTCTATGAGGAGGCCGCCAAGCAGATCGGTGGCGAGCAGGAGGTCCACGCCCGCCATATTCTGGTGGAGACCGAGGACGACGCCAAGGCCGTCAAGGCCGAGCTCGCCAAGGGCGCCGATTTCGCCGAACTCGCCAAGAAGAAGTCCAAGGATCCCGGCGCCTCGGACGGCGGCGACCTCGGCTTCTTTACCAAGGAGCAGATGGTGCCGGAATTCGCCAACGTCGCCTTCTCGCTGGAGCCGGGCAAGATCTCCGATCCGGTGAAGACCCAGTTCGGCTGGCACGTCATCAAGGTCGAGGAAAAGCGCAGCCGCAAGCCGCCGGAGTTCGACCAGGTCAAGGGCCAGATCGAGACCTACGTCACCCGCAAGGCCCAGGCCGACTACGTCGGCAAGCTGCGCGAGGCCGCCAAGATCGAGCGCCTGGACAAGCCGGCCGCCGACGCCGCCAAGCCGGCGGACGCGAAGCCCGCCGACGCGAAGCCGGCCGAGCCGGCGAAGAAGTAAGCGGCTCGGCTACTTGGCTCGAGACGGGACATGGTCGCGTCATAAATGGTGTCGTCCCGGCGAAAGCCGGGACCCATACCGCGTGATGTTTGAAACAGGCACGCGGCCGATACCGGGGCTCCCAACTGGACCCTTTGGTTATGGATCCCGGCGTTCGCCGGGATGACAGCAGTGGGTGCAGTGACATCCACTCCCACAACGACGACCGAGATGATACAGAGCGCTTCCCGCTCATTCCTGCCGGAAGCCTCTCCGATGTCCTCAGCCGTCTCCCCGCTCGCCCCCACCGATGTCCCCGACATGCCCGCCGTTGCGGGCGTCAAGCTCGCGACTGCGGCGGCCGGCATCCGCTACAAGAACCGCACCGACGTGCTGCTGGCGCTGCTCGATCCCGGCACCACCGTGGCCGGCGTGTTCACCCTGTCGAAATGCCCGTCGGCGCCGGTCGAATGGTGCCGGGCCAAGCTGAAGGGCGGCAAGGCACGCGCGCTGGTGGTCAACTCCGGCAACGCCAACGCCTTCACCGGCAAGACCGGCAAGCAGTCGACGGCCCTGACGGCGGCGATCGCCGCCAAGGCGGTCGGCTGCAAGCAGGACGAGATCTTCCTCGCCTCGACCGGCGTGATCGGCGAGCCGCTGGATGCGACCAAGTTCGACGGCGTGCTCGAAGGGTTGGCGGGCACCGCGGCCCCTGAGGACTGGATGGGCGCAGCGCGCGCCATCATGACCACCGACACCTTCCCCAAGGTCGCCACCGCCACCGTCAAGCTCGGAAAGGCCAAGGTGACGATCAACGGCATGGCCAAGGGCGCCGGCATGATCGCGCCCGACATGGCGACGATGTTGTCGTTCATCTTCACCGATGCGCCGATTTCGGCCCCCGCGCTGCAGGCCCTGCTCAAGGCCGGCGTCGAGGACACCTTCAACGCGGTGACGATCGACGGCGACACCTCGACATCCGACACGCTGCTCGCCTTCGCCACCGGGGCCGCCGCGGCGAAGGGCGCGCCGAAGATCAGCCGCGCCAGCGATCCGCGCGCGAAAGCGTTCGTGAAGGCGTTCAATGCCGTGCTGGCCGACCTCGCCGAGCAGGTCGCGCGCGACGGCGAGGGCGCCCGCAAGCTGGTCGAGATCATCGTCGAGGGCGCCAAGAGCAAGCCGTCGGCGCGCAGAATCGCGATGTCGATCGCCAACTCGCCGCTGGTCAAGACCGCGATCGCCGGCGAGGACGCCAATTGGGGCCGCGTCGTGATGGCCGTCGGCAAGGCCGGCGAGCCGGCCGACCGCGACAAGCTCTCGATCTCCTTCAACGGCATCCGCGTCGCATCGAAGGGCGCGCGCGATCCGTCCTATGACGAGACGGAAGTCTCCGAGGCGATGAAGGCGCAGAAGGTGCAGATCAAGGTGGCGCTCGGCCTCGGCAAGGGCCGCGACCGCGTGCTGACCTGCGACCTGACCAAGGAGTATGTCGCGATCAACGGCGACTACCGCTCGTAGCCGCCGGGATCAGAGCTGCTGGCTGACATGGACGGTGACCTCGACGCCCTTGGTCACCGGCCGATTGAGCATATCGGCCCCGTGCCGGACGTAGGCAAAGTGGTCTTCGCCGACGAAGCCCGGCTTCGAGACGTACACGACCTGCGCCCCCTGCACGGAGACCACGCCGTGGCTCGCAGCAGACAGCACGCGGACGCCGAAAATCGGTCCGCGCGAGTGCAGGACTGCGATGCTGCAGCGCTTGCCGGTTTTAGCGTACATGTGCCCTTGAGCCGTCTGGTTTTCCAGCGTCGAGAACGGCGGTACGATGCATTTGGCGGCCGAAGCCCCCGCCGAGAACGCCACAGCCAGCACACACGCCAGCGCGGCAGCCTTGATCACGCGAACCTCCCATCGGGTCGAGCACCCGATGGGATTTCACCTCAGGTCGTGACGGCGATCAACGCCATTTTTGATTGCAATCCGCGCCAACTCAACCCGCGATCCGTGCGTCGGCGACCGCCCTGTCGAACAATTTCTGCATCGCATCCGAGATGCCCTGGGTCGGCGACACCTCGAAATAGAACCCATCGGACGCGCAAGCCTGCATGTTCTGCGCAATCTCGCTGTTCGGCGAGGGGCCGAACGGCCCCTTGTTGAACGGATCGATCCAGTTCATGTACCAGTTGTTCGTCGGCAGCTGCAGGTAGGTCGTGTAGAGCACGGCGATCTTGATGCCGCGGCTCTTCAGCGCCGTGCACAGCGCCGGATTGATCGGCGACTGGCAGCGGTTGCCGCCGGCCTTGGGCTTCAGGCACGCGGCATTGCTCTCGTCGGCGACGCCATCGGAGACGAAGAACAGGTATTTCAGCGGCGAACCCGACGTGCCGTCGCCCGGTGTCGCAATCTCGTTGTTGATCGCCGGCAACACGCTGGTGAACGGCGTATCCTTGTCTGCCGTATAGGAATCGTTGTTGCCATACACGCCCATCAGGTCGATGTTCCCGGCGGCACTCTTGGCGCTGGAGAGGCTCGACGAGAGCGAGAACAGCGACCGCAACCCGATCGTCTTCGACGCCGCACCGAAATCATAGATCGCCATGCGGAACTGGTTCGGATAGGTCTGGGTCTGCTGCGCCTTGTCCATCAGCTGCTGGGTGGCGCTGCGCAGCACGTCGATCCGGGTGGTGACGCCGATGCTCTTTGCGAGGTTATAGAAGTTGTTCGAATCGTTGTAGTCGTGGCAGGCAAAGGCGCAATAGCGGTTGCTGCCGTATCTTGCGTCCGATGTCGCATTGACCATCTTGGTCACGTCCGCCGGCGTCGCCGCCACGCCCATCGACGGCGAGTTGTCGAGCAGCAGGTAGAAGTCGATGTATTTCGGCATCGAGGCCTTGGCCGTCGACGAGCCCTGCAGGGTCATGGTCTTGAACCCGACGATGTTCATGAACATCATCGGCACGGTGGCCGTGAACGACACGGTGGCGCTCAGCACCGAGCCGGCCTTCTTCACCTCCGGCGTCAGGCTGGTCAGCGTATAGCCTGAGGTGCCCGACATGTTGCCGTTGAAGATCTTCGCCGCGTCGTCATTGCCGGCGGCGATCACGCCGTCCGAGGTCATCGTGCCTGCGGCGATGAAGGCCGGCGAGGTCCGGGACACCGCGCCGACCGAGGCGGCGTCGACCGCCGCCTGCAGCTTGGCGCGCATCTGGTTGGCGCGGCTGTAGTCGACGCCGCAGCCGACCGCGGTGATCAGCGGGACGCAGACGATCGCGAACGTCACCGCGACGTTGCCGCTGACGTCGTGCCGCAGGCGGCCGAGCAGGCTGGATAAAATTCGCATGAATGATGCCTAACAAACCATGAGGAGGCCATGGCGTTCACCCGTGAAAATACGCGGCCGGCCATTAAGGTTGGCTTATTTCGACCGTGGAAACCGGGCTCGAAACGGCCTAGGTTAAGATTCCCTCAACAGGCGCACTTGGTTCTCGGACCGGCGCATCCCTCTCAAACCGATCGGACCATGCCCGACCTGAAACTCACGCTCGTGGTCGCCTGCGCGCTCGTCGACGCCGACAATCGTGTGCTGCTGGCGCAGCGGCCGCCCGGCAAGACGCTCGCGGGACTCTGGGAGTTTCCCGGCGGCAAGCTCGAGCCCGGCGAGCGCCCCGAAGCCAGCCTGATCCGCGAGCTCGACGAGGAGCTCGGCATCATCGTGCGCGAGGCCTGTCTCGCGCCGCTGACGTTTGCCAGCCACGGCTATGAGACGTTCCATCTGTTGATGCCGCTCTACATCTGCCGGCGCTGGGAAGGCGTGGTCACCGCGCGCGAGGGACAGCAGCTCGCCTGGGTGCGGCCGAACAAGCTGCGCGACTACCCGATGCCCCCGGCGGACATTCCGCTCCTGCCGCATCTGATCGATCTGCTGATGTGAGGCGCCGCGATAGCCTCACGCTCACTCGTCATGCGCGGGCTTGACCCGCGCATCCATCGACATTCGGACTCTTCAAGAGGGATGGATCGCCGGGTCAAGCCCGGCGATGACGAGAGTAGCTATTCATCAGCTCCCGCGCGCGGGCTCCGGTTCACTGCCGCCTCGAGGCTCGCCGTCGCCGAACCCGGCTTCAGCGGCTTCTGCTGGCTCTCGTGCGGGGCCCAGCCTGACAGCCAGATGATGTCGAAGGTGGCGCGGATACGGCCGTCGGGATCGGCGAAGCGCTCGGCATAGATCTGGGCCATGCGCAGCAGGGTGGCGCGGCGCAGCGGCGTGCGGCGGCGCTCGACCAGGCTGTTGGTCGCGCCCATGCGGCGGAGATCCTGCATCAGGCCGAGCGCGCTGGCATAGCGGACCACGACGCGGTCGACGTCGGTGACGGGTAGCGCGAAGCCGGCACGCTGCAGCAGACCGCCGATGTCGCGCAGATCGGCGAACGGCGCGACACGCGGCGAGACGCCGCCCTCGCATTCGGCTTCGGCGGCGGCGAAGCTCTGCCGGAGCTCGGTCAGCGTATCGCCGCCGATCAGCGCCGCCAGCAGCAGACCATCGGGACGCAAGGCCCGGCGAATCTGCACCAGCAGTCCGGGCAGATCGTTGACGAATTGAAACGCCAGCGCCGACAGCGCGAGATCGAGCGACTGCGCGGCCAACGGCAGCCGCTCGTCCGCGGTGGCGGGCGCGGCGATATGCGCGAGCTGCGAGAGGCGTCCCGAAAGATACGGCTTCAAGCCGGCGGCCGGCGTCCAGACGTCGGCAGCCGCGGTGAAGGACCGGTTCACCGCGGCAAGGCGATCCGCGACATCCTCGGCGACGCGCTCCAGCAGGAAGGTCTCGGGCGCGCGCGCAGCCCGCCGCAGCCTGAGCGCGAGCAAGCTGCGATCGAACAGAACGGGAGCGGTGCCGGGCGGGGTCATGGGGGCTGGTTACGCCGATCCTGGTGGCCGGGCAATGCACCGCTTGAGCCGCGTGGGTTGCGGCGCTAGCCTCAACACATGGGTGTGACGTTTGCTCCAATCAGCGTCGGACGACTTCGTGCAGCCGTGGGCGCGCTGCATGGCAGTCTCGCGCGCGTTGCGAAGCTCGCACTCGACGTCGCGCTTCCCACCCTGTGCATCTGCTGCCGCGAGCCGGTCGACGGCGAGGGCGTGTGTGCGGCCTGCTGGGGCAAATTGTCGTTCATCGAGCGGCCGTATTGCCCGAAGCTCGGCATCCCCTTCGTCTACGATCCGGGCCCCGAGCTGCTGTCGATGGAAGCCATCGCGGCGCCACCGGCCTATGCCCGCGCCCGCGCCGCCGTGCGCTATGACGAGGTCGCCCGCACCCTGGTGCATCAGCTGAAATATCAGGACCGCACCGATCTGGCGCCGATCATGGGCCGCTGGATGGCTCGCGCCGGCCGCGAGCTGCTGGCCGAGGCCGACCTCGTGGTGCCCGTGCCGTTGCACTGGCGGCGCGGCTTCAGCCGGCGTTACAACCAGTCCGGCGCGCTGGCGCGGGTGATCGCCCGGTCCAGCGGCGTCCGAATGCAGGGCGATGCGCTGCGCCGCGTGCGGGCGACCGAGCAGCAGGTCGGCCTGTCGCGCGCCCAGCGCGCCAGCAATGTGCAGGGCGCATTCCAGGTATCTTCAGACCGCCTGCATGACGTGCAGGGGCGCCGCATCGTCATCGTCGACGACGTGCTGACCACCGGCGCGACGGTGGATGCCTGCGCCCGCGCTCTGCTGCGCGCCAAGGCGGCCGAGGTCAGCGTGCTGGTTTTCGCCCGGGTTGTCGATGCCCCCCGCGCTCCCATATAATCTGTCGTTCCGTAACAGCTGAGCGCGACATGACCGCTGCGATCGAAATCTATACCCGTCCGGGGTGCGGCTACTGCACGGCCGCCAAATCGCTTCTGACCCGCAAGAACGTTGCCTTCACCGAGCATGACGCGGGCAAGGATCCGACGATCCGGCAGAAGATGTATGATCGTGTCGGCCCGGGCTCGACCTTTCCGCAGATCTTCATCGGCCACACCCATGTCGGCGGCTGCGACGACCTCTATGCGCTCGATCGCGAGGGCCGGCTCGACGCCATGCTGGCGGGAGACAAGGCGACATCATGAGCAACGACCGCAGCTTTACCGCCGCCATGGTGCAGATGCGCACCTCGCTCCTGCCCGAGCCGAGCCTCGAGCAGGGCATCAGGCTGATCCGGGAAGCGGTCGCGCAGGGCGCGGAGTACGTCCAGACGCCGGAAGTGAGCAACATGATGCAGCTCAACCGGACGGCGCTGTTCGAGCAGCTCAAGAGCGAGGCGGACGATCCCTCTCTCAAAGCCTATCAGGCGCTCGCCAAGGAGCTGGGCATCCATCTGCACATCGGATCGCTGGCGCTGCGCTTCTCGGCAGACAAGGCCGTGAACCGCTCGTTCCTGATCGGGCCCGAGGGCAACGTGCTGGCGAGCTACGACAAGATCCACATGTTCGACATCGACCTGCCGGGCGGTGAGAGCTATCGCGAGTCCGCCAACTATCAGCCGGGCGAGACGGCCGTGATCTCGGATCTGCCCTGGGGTCGTCTGGGGCTGACGATCTGCTACGACGTGCGCTTCCCGGCGCTGTATCGCGCGCTGGCCGAGAGCGGCGCCTCCTTCATCAGCGTGCCCTCCGCCTTCACCCGCAAGACCGGCGAGGCGCACTGGCACACGCTGCTGC
Organism: Bradyrhizobium sp. SZCCHNS30572; assembly: GCF_032484415.1. Taxonomy (NCBI): domain Bacteria; kingdom Pseudomonadati; phylum Pseudomonadota; class Alphaproteobacteria; order Hyphomicrobiales; family Nitrobacteraceae; genus Bradyrhizobium; species Bradyrhizobium sp. SZCCHNS30572. Next base: position 146,113 of record NZ_JAUESY010000004.1, read on the forward strand.
GCGCCCGCGCCATCGAGACGGGATGCTTCGTGTTCGCCGCCGCCCAGTGCGGCCTGCACGAGAACAAGCGCGAGACCTTCGGCCACTCGCTGATCATCGATCCATGGGGCGAGATTCTCGCCGAGGGCGGCGTCGAGCCCGGCGTGATCATGGCGCGCATCGATCCGTCGCGGGTCGAGAGCGTGCGCCAGACCATTCCTTCGCTGCAGCACGGCCGCCGGTTCGGCATCGCCGACCCCAACGCGGGTCCGGACTATCTGCACCTGGTGCGGGGCTCGGCATGATCCGCTATGCGCTGCGCTGCGAGCGTGACCATACGTTCGAAAGCTGGTTCCAGAGCTCCTCGGCCTACGATTCGCAGGTGAAGCGCAAGCTGGTGGAATGCCCGACCTGCGGCTCGACCAAGGTCGAGAAGGCGATCATGGCGCCGCGCATCGTCAGCAAGAAGGGCCGCGAGGCCGTGCCGGTACCGGCCTCACCGACGCCAGCGCAGGAAGTGATTCCGCCGGGATCGACCGCGCTGATGATGGCGCAGGAGCGCGAGCTGCGCGCCAAGCTCAAGGAGCTGCGCGACCACATCGTCAAGAACGCCGACGATGTCGGCGAACGATTCCCGACCGAAGCCCGCAAGATGCATTACGGCGAGACCGAGCACCGGCCGATCTATGGCGAGGCCTCGCTCGACGAGGCCCGCGAACTGATCGAGGAAGGCATCGAGGTCGCGCCGATCCCGGTGCTGCCGGACGACCGGAATTGAGCAATAGAGACGCCCTCTCCGTCATTGCGAGCGAAGCGAAGCAATCCAGCGCCGGGCAAAGATTCTGGATTGCTTCGCTTCGCTCGCAATGACGGTTGAAATACCTTGTCTCGAACTGCCTTCTTGGTCTGAGCGATAGCGATGTCCCCCCTCTCCTCCTCCTGGCAGCTCTGGGCTCTCCTCTCCGCGCTGTTTGCGGCCCTCACCGCCATCTTTGCCAAGGTCGGCGTCGAGGGGCTCAACTCCGACCTCGCTACGCTCATCCGCACGGCGATCGTGCTGGTGACGCTGGCGCTGATCCTGTTTTCGACAGGCCAGCTGACGAGCCCCGGCCCGATCTCGATGAAGAGCTGGGTCTTCCTGACGCTGTCGGCGCTCGGCACCGGCGCCTCGTGGTTGTGCTACTTCCGCGCTCTGAAGCTCGGCCCGGCGACCTTGGTCGCGCCGATCGACAAGCTCAGCGTCGTGCTGGTCGCCTTGTTCGGCGTCGTGTTTCTCGGCGAACGACCGAGCCTGCAGGGCTGGATCGGCATCGCGCTGATCGCGGCCGGCGCCGTGCTGATCGCGATCAAGGGCTGACTACACGGCGACCAGCAGCGCCACGCCGGCGACGATCAGCGTGATGCCGCCGATCTCGCGCAGCGAAACCGGCTGCTTGAACGAATAGTACGACACGCCCTGCGCGAACAGTACCTCGATCAGCGCGAGCGTGCGGACGTTGGCGGCCGCGGTCAGCGCGAACGCCAGGAACCAGAATTGCGATGCGAAGGCGCCGACGAAGCCGGCCATCATCGATGGCCGCCACAGCGACAGGATTCCGCGCAGGATGTCGGGCGCGCGCGCCAGCAGATAGACGGTGAGGAGCGCCGTCTGCACGAATAGGCCCCAGACCAGCGTGTACGACGCGGCGGTGACGAAGGACACGCCGTCGACGGTGATGATGGCGCCGCGGAAGCCGACGGCCGACAAGGCGAACGACGCCGCGGCAACCAGGCCGGTTACGGTCGGCCTCAACTCGGCAAAGCTCTTCTCACCGCCGGGCCTGAGGGCGGTGATGACGACGCCGATGGTGGCGATCAGGATCGCGATCACCTTTGGAAGCGAGAGCGGATCGCCGAGAAAGATGAAGCCGAAGATCGCGGTCTGGATCGCCTCGGTCTTCAGATAGGCCGTGGTGACGACGAAGGAGCGGTCAGTCATCGCCAGCAGCATCAGCCCGGTGGCGATGATCTGGCTGAGCGCACCGAGCAGCAGCCACGGCCAGAACACCGCCGGCGGCCACGGCAGGTGGTCGCCGGTGGCCAGCAGCACCGCGGTCAGGAACACCAGCGAGAACGGAAAGCCGAACAGGAAGCGGATATTGGTCGCACCCCAGGTGCCGAGCTTCGCCGTCAGCGACCGCTGCATCGCATTGCGCGCGACCTGGCCAGCGGCGGCGACCAGCGTAAAGGGAATCCAGAGCGAGGTGATGGAGAGCATGCGGCACAATGCAGTAGTGAGATTGGCACCGTGACGACCACGGGGCGCTGGGTCAACAGCGGTGAGGCGGTTCAGCCGCATGTCAGGATTGCAGCTCTCGCCGGAAGGGCCAGGACGGATTGCGTCTTGTGGTAAGCTCGCGCCACACATCCGGTGTCGTCCCTGCGAACGCAGGGACCCATAACCACCGGCTTCAATTGGGTTAGGCGATCCATCCACGCGATGGTGCGGCGATGTACTATGTCTATATTCTCGCCAGCGGCCGTCACGGTACGCTGTACATCGGTGTGACCAACTCGTTACGGACGCGGCTCGAGCAGCATCGCAAGGGCGAAGGCTCGGAGTTCGTGAAGAAGTACGGGGTGTTTCGGCTGGTCTATGTCGAAATCTACACTGTTGCTGCGGAAGCGGTCACCCGCGAGAAGCAGCTCAAGCGCTGGAAGCGTGATTGGAAAATCGAACTGATCGAGCGCGACAATCTTGAATGGCGCGATCTCAGCGACCTGATCTCCTAGCGTGCCTCAAACCCCTCCCTGTGGTTATGGGTCCCTGCGTTCGCAGGGACGACACCGGTTATGGAGCGGCAGACGGGTCAAGCTGATGATTGGCCGCGCGCGCTAAACCATCTGCTCGGCGACCATCATGTAGTTCACGTCCATGTCGGTCGACAGGCTCCAGCGGTCGGCGAACGGGCTGTAGACCACGCCGCTCTGCTCGGTGATGACCAGGCGGTTGTCGAGCAGGTATTTCGTCAGCTCGTCCGGCGTGACGAACTTGCTCCACTCATGCGTGCCGCGCGGCAGCCAGCGCAGCACGTATTCGGCGCCGACGATGGCGAGCGCAAAGCTCTTCCAGTTGCGGTTGAGGGTCGAGACCACCATCATGCCGCCCGGCTTCAGCACCGCGGCACAGCGGCCGAGGAAGGCGCTGACGTCGGTGACGTGCTCGACGACCTCCATCGCCAGCACGATGTCGAAGCGCTCGCGCGGGTCCATCTCCTCGATCGTGGTGCAGCGGTAGTCGATCGACAGATGACCCTTCTCGGCATGCAGCCTGGCGGCGGCAATGTTGCTGGCCGAGGGGTCGACGCCGACGACCTGCGCGCCCAGCCGCGTGAATGGCTCGCACAGCAGTCCCGCGCCGCAGCCGATGTCGAGCATGCGCAGCCCCGACAGGCAGTTGAGGCTCTTGGCGTTGCGCTCGAATTTCCGGCAGGCGGCATCGCGGATGTAGGTCAGGCGCAGCGGGTTGATCTTGTGCAGGGGCGCCATCTTGCCCTTGGGGTCCCACCACGTCTCGGACAGTTTCGAGAACTTCGCGATCTCGGCCGGATCGACGGTCGAGCCGGAGGGAACAGAAGTGCTGCGGGAATCCTGAGGCATTGTCATCGCTGAATACTCAATGATCGAAGCTGCGGCGCCGTACCGGGCTAACGCGCCGTGATGGCGTTCCGGAACGCCAGCGGCTCCGCGATGGTCGAAATGGTTTCCTTGCCCTCGCCCACACCCAAGATGGTGACATCGCCGTAATTGAGAACCCGTCCCATGATGGTCTGGTTGACGTCGACGCTCTCGACCTTGTCGAGAGCCATCTCGAAGGTACGGCGCTTGATGAAACCGGTTTTGTGCACGACACGGCGATTGGTGACGTCCGTCTCGGTGGTGAGGCGATGGAACCAGGCCCGAACCGTCCAATACAGGGCAATAATGGCGATGACGGCGGCGGTGGCCAGGCACAGCATGACCAGATTGTCGTTCACGGTCATGCGGGAGAGGACGAGCAATCCAAACACGACGATCCAGGCCCCGATCGCCGGCAGGTAGAACATCCAATGTGCATTGGTCGAATACAGCACCTTCTCGCCGGGTTGCAGGATTTCGTCGATGTAACGCGCCATTCCAAAGCCTCTACCTGACCCTGTCACCACAAGGAACCGTCTTGCCCCCAGCCGCGGCGCTATGTATACGCGCGTTTCGGCTGGCGCGCCTCCGGTTTCGCGCCCAGCCGGTCAACTTATCCTCCTGATGGGAATGAGCGCGTCGTCATGGGTCGCCTCGTGCTGAAATTCGGCGGCACATCCGTCGCCAACATCGACCGCATCCGCAACGTCGCGCGCCACGTCAAGCGCGAGGTCGACGCCGGTCATGAGGTCGCCGTCGTGGTCTCGGCCATGTCCGGCAAGACCAACGAACTGGTCGCCTGGTGCACCGAGGCGTCGCCGATGCACGATGCGCGTGAATACGATGCCGTCGTGGCCTCGGGCGAGCAGGTCACGTCCGGCCTGCTGGCGATCGTGCTGCAGAGCATGGGCATCCAGGCCCGCTCGTGGCAGGGCTGGCAGATCCCGATCAAGACCAGCGATGCCCATGCCTCGGCGCGAATCGTCGATATCGACGGCTCCGAGCTGATCCAGCGCTTTCGCGACCGCAAGGAGGTCGCGGTCATCGCCGGCTTCCAGGGCATCAACGCCGAAACCGGGCGAATCACCACGCTCGGCCGCGGCGGCTCGGACACCTCGGCGGTGGCGATCGCGGCCGCCATCAAGGCCGACCGCTGCGACATCTATACCGACGTCGACGGCGTCTATACCACCGACCCCCGGGTGGTGCCGAAGGCCAAGCGGCTCGACAAGATCGCCTTCGAGGACATGCTGGAGCTGGCGTCGCAGGGCGCCAAGGTGCTGCAGGTCCGTTCGGTGGAACTGGGCATGGTGCACAACATGCCGATCTTCGTCCGCTCCTCATTCGACAAGCCCGAGGATATCGACCCGCACGCCAACCAGCCGCCGGGGACGCTGATCTGCAGCGAGGAACAAATCATGGAAAATCACGTCGTGACCGGCATCGCCTTCTCCAAGGACGAGGCCCAGATCTCGGTGCGCCAGATCGAGGACAAGCCGGGCGTCGCCGCCTCGATCTTCGGACCACTGGCGGATGCCAATATCAACGTCGACATGATCGTCCAGAACGTCTCCGAAGACGGCAAGACCACCGATCTCACCTTCACGGTGCCGGCCACCGATTACAATCGCGCGCGCGAGACCATCACCGCGGCCAAGGACAGGATCGGCTATCAGCGCCTGGATACCGCGACCGACGTCGCCAAGGTTTCGGTGATCGGATCGGGCATGCGCAGCCATGCCGGCGTCGCCGCCAAGGGATTTGCCGCGCTCGCCGCCCGCAACATCAACATTCGCGCGATCACGACCTCCGAGATCAAGTTCTCGGTGCTGATCGACGCCGCCTACACCGAGCTCGCCGTCCGCACGCTGCATACGCTCTACGGACTGGACCAGGCCTAGAAAATCCTCCTCCGCGACCACACCTGTCCCGTTCTGTGACAGCGGGACGGGCCGGAGATCGTTCGAAAGCCGTTGACGCCGCCCGCGGTGGCAGGCGTTTTGCTTGGCAAAACAAGCCCTAATTCGCTATACGCCATCGCAGGATGGCAGCCGCAAACTGTGCTCCAGTGAAGGTTGTTCTGGTTCGGGCCGGCACTCTGAGCGTGCGATAGTGCCGAATCGAGAAAGCTGTTCGATGCCGCGAGTTTAGCGCCAGATCCGGCCGCGTGCCGGGCTGGCCCCAGGAAGGGGGATTGTGCCACATGCGAAGCGCGTCGGGAGGCCCCCGCGTCCTGCTCAGACGGCTTCGCGAGACCATGGCGGAGCAGGTCTCGGCACAGGAGCGGCTCGACAAGATCGTGGTGCTGATCGCGGCCAACATGGTCGCGGAGGTCTGCTCGGTCTATGTGCTGCGCGTCGACAACACGCTGGAGCTCTACGCTACCGAAGGTCTGAACCGCGACGCCGTGCACATGACCGTGCTGAGCGCGCATGAAGGCCTCGTCGGCCTCGTCGCCAGCGAAGCGACGCCGCTCAACCTGAACGACGCGCAGAGCCATCCCGCCTTCTCGTATCGGCCGGAGACCGGCGAAGAGATCTACCACTCCTTCCTTGGCGTGCCGATCCTGCGCGCCGGCAACACGCTCGGCGTGCTGGTGGTGCAGAACCGAGCCAAGCGCACCTATGTCGAGGAAGAGGTCGAGGCGCTGCAGACCACCGCGATGGTGCTCGCCGAGATGATCGCCTCCGGCGAGCTCGCAGCACTGGCGCAGCCCGGCGCCGAGCCGGCGGCGCGGCACTCGATCCACAAGACCGGCACGGTGCTGTCCGATGGCATCGCGCTCGGCCATGTCGTGCTGCACGAGCCGCGCGTCGTCATCAACAACTACATCGCCGAGGACCTGCCCAAGGAGATCAAGCGGCTCGACGCCGCGCTGCTCAAGCTGCGCGCCGACCTCGACCGCATGCTGGAGCGCGGCGACGTCGCCGATGGCGGCGAGCACCGCGAGGTGCTCGAAGCCTATCGCATGTTCGCCAACGACCAGGGCTGGTCGCACAAGCTGCACGAGGCGGTGGCGACCGGCCTCACGGCGGAAGCCGCCGTCGAGCGCGTGCAGTCGGACACCCGCGCCCGCATGCTGCGCTCGACCGATCCGTATCTGCGCGAGCGGCTGCACGACCTCGAGGATCTCGGCTACCGGCTGCTGCGTCAGCTCGTCGGCCAGGACCACGCGCCGCGGCGCGAGCACCTGCCGGACAACGCCATCCTGATCGCACGCGCGATGGGTCCGGCGGCGCTGCTCGACTACGACCGCAAGCGGCTGCGCGGCCTCGTGCTCGAGGAAGGCACCGCCAATTCGCATGTCGCGATCGTGGCGCGTGCACTGGGCATTCCCGCCGTCGGCGAGGTGCCGAACGCGCCGGGCATCGCCGATCCCGGCGACGCCATCATCGTCGATGGCACCTCAGGCTCGATCTATGTGCGCCCGTCGTCGGAGATCGAATCCGCCTATGCCGAGCGGGTGCGCTTCCGCGCCCGCCGTCAGGCGCAATATGGCGAGCTGCGCAACAAGCCCTGCGTGACCAAGGACGGCCAGCCGGTCGAGCTGATGATCAATGCCGGCCTGGTCATCGACCTGCCGCACATCGAGGACACCGGCAGCGCCGGCATCGGCCTGTTCCGCACCGAGCTGCAATTCATGGTGTCCGCCAGCCTGCCGCGCTCGAGCGACCAGCTGGCGCTGTATCGCACGGTTCTCGACGCCGCCGGCCACAAGCCGGTCACGTTCCGCACCTTGGACATCGGCGGCGACAAGGCGCTGCCGTACATGGAGACCGTGATCGAGGAGAATCCGGCGCTCGGCTGGCGCGCGATCCGCCTCGGCCTCGACCGTCCGGGCCTGCTGCGCGGCCAGATCCGGGCGCTGCTGCGCGCCGGCGGCGGCCGCTCGCTGCGCATCATGTTCCCGATGATCTCGGAAGTCGCCGAGTTCGACACGGCCAAGGCGATCGTCGAGCGCGAGCTGACCTATCTGCGCCAGCACGGCCATACGCTGCCGGAACGCGTCGACGTCGGCACCATGCTCGAGGTCCCGGCGCTGCTGTATCAGCTCGACGAGCTGCTTTCGAAGGTCGACTTCATCTCGGTCGGCTCGAACGACCTGTTCCAGTTCCTGTTCGCGGTCGATCGCGGCAATGCCAAGGTCTCCGAGCGCTTCGACACGCTGTCGACGCCGATCCTGCGGGCGTTGCAGCAGATCGTGCACAAGGCCAAGGCCGCCAAGCGGTCGGTGTCACTGTGCGGCGAGATGGCCTCCAAGCCGATCGGCGCATTGGCACTGATCGCGCTCGGCTACCGTTCGCTGTCGTTGTCGGCCACCGCGCACGGCCCTGTGAAGGCGATGATCCTCGAACTCGACGCCGGCAAGGCGGCGACGAAGATGGCCGAATGGCTGGCCGCGCCGGCCGGCAGCTTCTCGATGCGGCAGAAGCTGACCGAGTTCGCCGAGAGCGAAGGCCTCGCGCTGTAGCGGGTCTGTCGCGGCCTGCGCGTCTTCCGTTCGTATCGTTTGCTCCTAGAACAGATTGCATCATGTCGTCGCTTCCCCAAGCCAAACTGGATGTCCTGCTCGCGCATCACGCCTCGCTCGAGGCGGAGCTGCTCGGCCAGGTCAATTCCGACCGCTACGTGCAGATCACCCGTGAGCTGGCCGAGCTCAATCCGCTGATCGACGCGGTGAAGGCCTATCGCGCCGGCGTCAAGGAGCTCGCCGACACCGAGGCGCTGATCGCCGATCCCACCACCGATGCCGAAATGCGCGCGATGGCCGAGGCCGAGCGCGACGAGCTGATCGCGCGCCGCGGCGAGCTTGAGCAGAAGATCCGTCTCGCGCTGCTGCCGAAGGATGCGATGGACGACCGCAACGTCGTGCTCGAAATCCGCGCCGGCACCGGCGGCGACGAGGCCTCGTTGTTCGCCGGCGACCTGTTCCGGATGTATGAGCGCTTCGCCGCCCTGCAGGGCTGGAAGGTCGAGGTGGTCTCGGCCTCCGAAGGCACCGTCGGCGGCTACAAGGAGATCATCGCCGAGGTGCAGGGCCGCGGCGCCTTCGCCAAGCTGAAGTTCGAATCCGGCGTGCACCGCGTGCAGCGCGTGCCCGATACCGAGACGCAGGGCCGCATCCACACCTCCGCGGCGACGGTCGCCGTGCTGCCCGAGGTCGAGGATGTCGACGTCGACATCAAGCCGGACGACCTGCGCATCGAGACCATGCGCGCGCAAGGCGCCGGCGGCCAGCACGTCAACAAGACGGAATCGGCGATCCGCATCACCCATATCCCGACCGGGATCGTCGTGATGATGCAGGACAGCCGCTCGCAGCACAAGAACCGCGCCTCCGCGATGAACATCCTGCGCTCGCGCATCTACGACGCCGAGCGGCAGAAGGTCGACGCGGCCCGCTCGGCCGAGCGCAAGGAGAAAGTCGGCTCGGGCGACCGCTCGGAGCGCATCCGCACCTATAATTTTCCGCAAGGGCGCGTCACCGACCACCGCATCAACCTGACGCTCTACAAGCTGCCGCAGGTGATCGCCGGCGAAGCGCTGGGCGAACTCATCGACGCGCTGACGACCGAGCACCAGGCCGCGCAGCTCGCCGCGCAAGGTGCTGCGGCGTGATGCGCACCGGCGCATTGCAGGAGGCGATGCGACGCTGCCCCGACACAAACGGTGTCGTCCCGGCGAACGCAGGGACCCCTAACCACCGGCCTTCGTGGCTGTCACAGAAGGCAACTCCGACCGCCCGTCCCGCCACGGCACGGCGTATGGCTCCCCGCGTTCGCGGGGATGACGCGTGGAGGGAGTTTGCGCGATGACCGGCCTCATCGCCGGCGTGACGATCGATGCCGCCCGCCGTGCCCTGGCCGCGCGCTTTGCAGATGCGGGCCTCGACTCGCCCGAGCTCGATGCGCGGCTGCTGGTCGGCCATGCGCTGCAGCTCGACCTCACCGGGCTCGTGATGCACGGGAGACGACAGCTCTCCCATGACGACGCGCAGCGCCTGGAAACGCTGGTGCAGCGCCGGCTGGCCGGCGAACCGGTCGCCCGCATCCTCGGCACCAAAGAGTTCTGGGGCCTGGACCTGCGATTGTCGGCCGACACGCTGGTGCCGCGGCCGGACACAGAGACTGTCGTCGAGCTGGCACTGGAACATCTCGCGGCCGGCGGCGACCTGAAGCGTCGCTTGCGCATCGCCGATCTCGGCACGGGCTCCGGCGCGATCCTGCTGGCGCTGCTGTCCGAGCTGCCGCGGGCCTTTGGACTCGGTACCGACATCAGCTTGGCCGCGCTGACCACCGCGCGGGATAATGCGCGCGCGCTCGGATTAGCCGACCGCGCCGGCTTCGTCGCCTGCTCCTACGCCGCAGCGCTGTCTGCGGGTTTCGACCTGATCGTGTCGAACCCGCCCTACATCCCATCGTCCGAGATCGGTGCGCTCGACGTCGAGGTGCGCACTCATGATCCGCTGCGCGCCCTGGACGGGGGCAAGGACGGGCTCGACGCCTACCGCGCGCTGATGCCGCAGGCGGCGGCCCTGCTGCGGCCGGACGGCGCTGTCATCGTGGAGGTCGGGCTTGGCCAGAGTGACGAGGTCGCTGCATTGATGGTGAGGGCTGGCCTGACGGCCGATTCCTCGACGATCCGGGCCGATCTGGCCGGTATTCCCCGAACCGTCATGGGCCTAAAAAAGCTCCGGTAAAGGTCGGGGAATGCAGAAAAAGCTCTTGGAATATCCCCCGGGAGCGACTACGTTCCATCCATAGCACCGGTGCAGGCCACGACGAGCGGTATTCACGGAACACCGCCGCGGTCAGATGCCAGAGAGCCGCGCCGGGCGATAGGTTCCAGAACGCAGATCTGCTGAGCGCGAGAGCCCGGATGGCTGCGCAGCCCGCGACTGCAAAGCGAACGAAAGCCTGACTTTGCACTTGAGGTCTTACGCTAAGCAAACTGGGTCGGTCGTGGCGCATGTCGCCTTGGCTGGCTGAATGACGTGGTTCGCCGGTCCCAGGGGCTGGCGGGTGGGGAACGCGTTTTGAACGCGCTTTTGTCGAGAGAATCGGCTGTCGATCACATCGGCATGGGTCAAACCGGCATGTCGGAACCGACATGGGTCGGATGGGACCATTTGGACCGCGCGCGAGGCGTCCGAGCCCGGCGAAGGTATTTCAATACACTCTTCAATACACTCTCGGTATTCCGATAACAATCAGTGCTCAGACAATCGGTGCTCCTAACGCAGGGTTGGAATAAAGGCAGGACATGAGAAACGGTCAGAACAACAAGCGGATGCGCAACCGGAACAGCGGCGGTAACAACAACAATAACCGGCGCGGCCAGAATCCGCTGACCCGGGTGTTCGAGTCCAATGGACCGGACATCAAGATCCGCGGCACTGCCTCTCATGTCGCCGAGAAATATGTCCAGCTTGCCCGCGACGCTCGCTCTTCGGGTGACCCCGTAGCCGCCGAGAACTACTACCAGCACGCCGAGCACTATTTCCGCCTGATTGCCGCCGCGCAGGAGCAGTTCCGCCAGAATCAGCCGCAGCAGCCGCGCAACACCGAGGACCTGACCGTCGACGACCTCGACGATGACGGTGAGAGCTTCTCGCATTTCGGCCAGGAGCCCGGCTTTGTTCCGGCCCAGCCGCAGCCTCAGCCCCAACCCTTCATGCGCGACCGCGAAGGCGGCCAGCGCGAGCGCGGCGACAACCAGCCCTATCAGCGCGAGCAGCAGCCGCGCGAGCACCGCGAAGCGCGTGAGCATCGCGAGCCGCGCGAACACCGCGAGCCGCGGGAACACCGTGAACCCCGCGAACATCGCGAGCGGGAGCCGCGCGAGCACCGGGAGCGGCCGCAGCCCGTCCAGTACCAGCCGCAGCCGCAACCCCAGCCCGTCATCGCCGACAGCGGCGTCGATCGGCTGCCGTCCTTCATCACCGGTCCGCAGCCGCAGATCGCCAATCCCCCGGCCGCCTTCGAGGGCGCTGCCGAGCGCTATCCGCGGCGCCGCCGGCGTCCGCATGGTCCGCGCGCTGAAGCAGCCGCTGCTGCGCCAGCGCCGAGCGAGGACCTCAATCCGGGCGAATAGCGATTTCGCTCCGTCGTGAAACACGAAACGGGTGGGCTCTGAGCCCACCCGTTTTTTTGCGCGGGAAGCGCGCAGGAAAACGGCCCGGGATCATCCTTCGTGCGACGGCGGACCGACCTCGCGGCGACCGGCGCCACCGGATCCGGGGGCCGACGGTGACGGCGCCAGCACCGGTTCGAGCCGCGGGATCAGCCGGATGCGCTCGCGGCGCGCCGGGATCACCCGGTAGACCTGCTTGGTCGCCTCCACGATGTGGACACCGGCGAACGGCAGCGACAGCGCCGCGCCGACTCGCTCCCAGGCCATCGCCGATTTCAGGAACCAGCCGCCGACCGGAGGCATGAACAGCGCCTCGCCCCAGCCGGTCGGCGTGAACCAGGTCTGCCGCAGCAGTTGCGTGATCTGCGAGCGCGAATAGGGCCGGCCATGGCCGAACGGCGTGTTGTCGGTCCGCGTCCAGACGCCGCGCCGGTTCGGGATCACGATGATCATGCGTCCCGCCGGTGCCAGCACCCGCCACATCTCGCGCAGCAGCCCGGCCGGGTCGTCCGACATCTCCAGCGCATGCACGATCAGGATGCGGTCGATCGCCGCATCGGGCAGCGGCAGCGAGAACTCGTCCACCAGCGAGGCCAGCGTCGGCCGCGCCGTCGGCCATTTCAGCACCCCCTGCGCCGCCGGCATGAAGGCGATGCAGCGTTCGGAATCCTCGCGGAACAGGCCCAGATAAGGCGTGGGATAGCCGACGCCGAGCACCCGCTGCCCGGCCGCGCTCGGCCAGCGCGCGCGGATACCGCGGTTGATCAAGAGCCGCGCGACGATCCCGAGGCGACCCGAATAGAAATTTCGCAGATCGATCACGTCCATGACGTCAATGTATCATGCGAGCGCGCGCTGCCGCGCGCCGAATATTGCGTTGCGCCTCCAGCGTTAACGCCATATCTCTGCGCGGGACATCGGAGGCCGCCCCGCAGCGCTGCGCCCGGGCTCCGCTTCCACGACCTTCTGGCATCGCGAGCGCGACTGTCGTGCCTCGCCCGGTCCCGCCGACGGAGACATCATGGCCGCCGACATCCGCGCCTTCACCTGCCTGTCCGACAATTTCGGCTATCTGATCCATGACCCGGCAACCGGTGCGACTGCCTCGATCGACGCCCCCGAGGCCGGACCGATCGTCCGGCAACTGGACGCCGAAGGCTGGACGCTCACCGACATCCTGATCACGCATCATCATCACGACCATGTCGGCGGCGTCGCCGAGCTCAAGCAGAAATATGGCTGCCGGGTGGTCGCGCCCCACGACAAGACGACGGCGATCGCCAACGTCGATCTGCGAGTCGCCCATGGCGATGTCGTGAAGATCGGCGAGTTGCTCGCGCGGGTGCTGGAAACGCCGGGCCATACGCTCGACCACGTCTCCTACGTGTTCGATGCCGACAAGGCGCTGTTTGCGGCCGACACGCTGTTCTCGGTCGGCTGCGGCCGGGTGTTCGAGGGCACCTATCCGATGATGTGGGACTCGCTTCTCAAGCTGCGCGCGCTGCCGGACGACTTCCGGCTCTATTGCGGCCACGAATACACAGCCTCGAACGTCAAATTCGCCCTCACCGTCGACGGCGACAACGCGGCGCTGAAGGCTCGCGCCGAGGAGGTCACGCGGCTGCGTGCCGCCAACCGGCCGACCATTCCGTCGCTGCTGGGCGACGAGAAGACCGCCAACGTGTTCCTGCGCGCCGACGATCCGGCCGTCGCACTGCGGCTGCGCATGAAGGGCGCCAGCGCCGAGCAAGTGTTCGGCGAGCTGCGCGAGCGCAAGAACAAGTCGTAACGGCGAGGACGACGATGGCCACGCTCTCGGCTGCCGACATCATCGCGCGTCTCGGCCTGCAGCCTCATCCGGAGGGCGGACATTTTCGCGAGACCTTCCGCGATCCGGCCGTCGACGCCTCCGGCCGCGCCGCATCGACCTTGATCTATTTCCTGCTCGCGCGCGGCGAGCGTTCGCATTGGCACAGGGTCGACGCGGTCGAGACCTGGCACTTCTATGCCGGTGCGCCGCTGACCTTGCGGATCGCCGCCGAAGGCCAGGCGCCGCAAACGACGACGCTGGGCATCGACCTCGCAGCCGGCCAGCAGCCGCAGGCGGTGGTGCCCGCCCATGCCTGGCAGGCCGCCGAGAGCGCCGGCGATTGGACGCTCGTCGGCTGCACGGTGGCGCCGGGCTTCATGTTCGAAGGATTCGAGCTTGCGCCGCCCGGCTGGGAGCCGGAGGTCTGAGTCAGGCGCTCGCGCCGGCGACCTTCGCGGCCGGCTCGGCGAAGCGCTGGCGCTCCTGGGCGAGGAAGCCGGAAATCGCGTCGGCCGGCATCGGCTTCGCAAAGTAGTAGCCCTGAATGTAGTCCGCGCCCAGACGCCGCAGGCTGTCGAGCTGCTCCTTGGTCTCGACACCCTCGACGACGCACGAAATTTCCATGTCGGCGCAGAGGCCGGTCAGCGACTTGATGATCTTGTGGCTGATCGGGTTGGCGTTGACGTCGCTCACGAAACTGCGGTCGACCTTGAGCTTGTCGAGCGGCAGCCGGTGGACGTGACTGAGCGACGAGTAGCCGGTGCCGAAATCGTCCAGCGAGATGCCGCAACCGATCGCCTTCAATGCCGCGATCGACTGCTCGGCGCGGGCGAAGTCGAAGGTGACGGCGGTCTCGGTGATCTCGAACTCGATGCGGCGCGGCGGCACGCCGCTGGCATGGATGACCGCCAGCAGCGGCAGGACGCCATCCGGCGAACAGATGTCGTGCGCGGAGAGATTGAACGACACGCGAATGTCGTCCGGCCAGGTCCGCGCGGCGGCGAGCGCCTTGACCAGCAGACAACGCGTCAGGCTGCGGATGACGCCGATCCGCTCGGCGGCCGGGATGAAGCTTGCGGGCGACACCGTACCCAGCTTGGGGCTGTGCCAGCGCGCCAGGACCTCGAATCCGGTGGTGCGCGAATTCGTCGCGTCCATGATCGGCTGAAACGCCAGGTCCATCTCGGCGTCGAAATCGGCCGTGCGCAACAGGTGCTCGATCACGCTGCGGCTGCGGATCTCCGCCTCGAGCTCGGTCGAGAAGATGATGGCCTGGCCGCGGGCGCGGCGCTTGGCGTGGTACAGCGCATAGTCGGCGCATTCGTACAGAGCATCCGCAACCATGGCCGAGCGCGGATACAACGCAAAGCCGGTCGAGCACGACAGGCCGGTATGGGTCGTGTCGAACTGATAGGGCAGCTTGATGAGGTCGGTGATCTGCCGTCCGAGGTTGAGCAGATCGTCGTCCGTGGGATTGCCGGCGACCACCAGTCCGAACTCGTCGCCGCCGAGCCGGGCGAGATGGACCTGGCCGCCATGGCCGGCACAGGCGTCGCGGATGCGGCGCGCGGCCTCGATCAGCACGCGGTCGCCGACCGTGTGCCCATAGGTGTCGTTGATCGGCTTGAAGCCGTCGAGATCGATGATGCCGACGGCGAGCCGCGTGCCGTCCCGGTCGGCCTCGGCGAAAGCTTGCGTGAGCTCCGAGAAGAAGCGACGGCGATTGGGCAGATCGGTCAGCGAATCCAGATTGGCGAGGCGGAAGTTTTCATCCGACAGCGCTTGCGTCGCCGCCTGCTCCGCGAGCAGCGATTTGCGGCTGGCGACGAGCGCGGCGAAATCCCGATAATAGATGAACAGCACCGTTACCATCGCGCCGGACACGAGCAGCTGATTGACCGCGATCGCCCGCAGCGCGTGAACGCCCGTGGACATGAAGAAGATGACATAGGGCACGATGACCACGAGGGTCACGATCAGGGCTGCGGAGCGCAGGTGCATCAGGCAGAAGATGATGCCGATGACCGTGACCGCCATGTAGAACGCGACCTGCCCTTTGGCGAATGGGTCGCCGTAGGGGAACAACGCGAAGGACCAGACGACGAACAGCGCCCCGATCGGGCCGGCAATCCGGTTGGTGACACGCAGGTTGCGCAGCACCTCGGCGTCGCTGCTGGCGGCCTCGCCCTGCCGCAGCCACCACAGCATGCGCGCGCCGGTAATCGTCGATAGCAACGCCGGCACCGAAATCGTGAGCCACGTCGGCGCCAGCGGCAGGAACGTGTAGGCGAGCGCCAGGCTGTTGGTGATGAGAATGAAATAGAGCAGCGGCACCTGCTTGGAGAACGCCTGGAACTGCGCGCGCGTCAGTTCGGGACTGTCGGCGGGAACGCGAAACAACTCCCCTGCGCGGGCCATGTAACGTCTCACGTCCGGCATTGCCGCCCCGTTGTCAGCACCATTTCGCAGGGACTATCGCTCAGCACGGGTAAAGGGCGGGTTAGGTGCAGACCGCGGCAAACTGTAATCGGCGGTTGTAAGCTACCGGCCGGCGCGCCGGTTTTGCGCACGGTTAAGTGCGCATCAAGGATAACCGGCGGATTCGGACCGCCGTGCCGAGTCCGCATGCGAGCCGGCCCCGCCTGACGTCGCTCGACCTGACGCGGTCAGCGCTTGCGCAGGAGGAACATGTCCTTGGCCGCGACCAGACCGCCGCCGGCAATCAGCAGTGCGGCCACCGCCAGGGTGGCGCTCGGCCGGGCATAGCCGGCAACGATCAGGAAAGCCGTCGACAGCAGCGGCGTCGCATAGGATGCGGCACCGAGCACGCGAATGTCTCCGCGCTTCATCCCGATGTCCCAGGCATAGAACGCGGCGCCAACCGGGCCGATGCCGAGACCGGCAACAGCGAGCCACTGCGTCGGGCTGTCGGGCCAGACCGTTCGCTCGACCGCAACATGGACCAGGGCCGCGAGCGCGGACGTCGCCATGCAGAAGCCGGCGACGGCATCGGTCGGCACCGCCTTCAGACGGCGCGAGAGCACCGAATAGATCGCCCACACGAACGCCGCGACGAAGGCGGCCGCGAGCCCCGGCAACTGGCTCGCAGCGAAGCTCGCACCGTTGCCGAGCAACAGCAGCGCGGTGCCGACAAGCCCGATCACGGCGCCGGTCACGTGATGAACCGCGAGCCGCTCCCCCGGCAGAAAGGCCGAAAATAGCACGATCAGCAGCGGCCAAAGATAGTTCAGCAGCCCGGCTTCTGCCGGCGGCGCGAAGCGCAGCGCCAGGAAGTACAGCGCGTGATAACCGAACAGCCCGCCGACGCCCACGGCCCACGCCGTCAGCGGCTGCCGCAGCACCCGTAGCCCGTCCGGTCGGCGGACCAGACTGAGCAGGCCGACCGCGCCGCCGATCGCGAAGGTCATCGCCGCAAGCTGGAAGGCGGGGATCGTGCCAGTTGCCACCGTCAACAAGGCGAGCAGCGACCACATCAGGATCGCGGTCAGACCGATCAGGGTCGCATTGCGCTGGGACATCAGGCGGCAGGCTCCGTCACGGCCGGCTCATGCCGGCCACCCACGCCTGCGTCCGTGCGGGAAGCGTCCAAGACGTGAATGCCCGCGGCGAGCGCGGGCATCAGGTTTTCCTTAACCGCAGATGGTGGCCGGAGGCAACGCCGCCGGCGAGGCTCACACCATGTACTGGCCGCCATTGACCGACAGCGTCGAACCGGTGATGGCTCCGGCCTCATCAGCGGCGAGGAACACCACGGCGCGCGCGATCTCCTCGGGCTCGCCGAGGCGCCCCACCGGAATCAGCGGCAGGATGGCTTTCTCGAGCACGTCCTTCGGCACCGCCTGCACCATCTCGGTGTTGATGTAGCCCGGGCAGATCGCGTTGACGGTGATGCCGGCCTTGGCCGTCTCCAGCGCGAGCGCCTTGGTGAAGCCGATGTCGCCGGCCTTCGCCGCGGAGTAGTTGACCTGGCCGAACTGGCCCTTCTGGCCGTTGATCGAGGAGATGTTGATGATGCGGCCGAACTTGCGCGCGCGCATGCCCTCGATGACCGGGCGGGTCATGTTGAACAGCGAGCCGAGATTGGTGTTGATCACCGCGCTCCACTGCTCGAGCGTCATCTTGTGGAAGGCCGTATCACGGGTGATGCCGGCATTGTTGATCAGCACATCGATCGGACCGAGATCGGCTTCGACCTTCTTGATGCCTTCGCCGCAGGCCTCGAACGAGCTGACGTCCCATTTGTAGACGGGGATCTCGGTCTCGCTCTTGAACTTCTCCGCCGCGGCATCGTTGCCGCCGTAATTCGCCGCGACCTTGTATCCCGCCGCCTTCAGCGCCTTGCTGATCGCCGCTCCGATACCGCGCGTTCCCCCCGTCACCAACGCCACACGTGCCATGTCGAATCCTTCCCTCGATGACTGATCGCACAGGACAACCTCTGGCTGTCGCCGCGCTTGCCGTTGTTATTGGATCATGAACCTCCGCGCGACGATCAACTTGCCGCACGACAACCCATGCTCGCTCAACTCCATTTTTTAGTGGTCGATTATGCGACGTGTTTGACGGACATCAAGAACAAAACGCCCGGCGAGATCGCCGGGCGTTGATCTTTAGTTGAGCTGGACGCGATTGCGAAGACTGAACGGTTCGCAGTCACTGCCGGCTTTTTAGTCGCGTGCAACGCACAGCGCGATGCCCATGCCGCCGCCGATGCACAGCGTGGCAAGACCCTTCTTCGCGTCGCGCTTCTGCATCTCGTGCAGCAGAGTCACGAGCACGCGCGCGCCGGACGCACCGATCGGATGGCCGATCGCGATCGCGCCGCCGTTGACGTTGACCTTGGCCGGATCCCAGCCGAGATCCTTGTTCACCGCGCAAGCCTGCGCGGCGAACGCCTCGTTGGCTTCGATCAGGTCGAGGTCGGCGATGTTCCAGCCGGCCTTCTTCAGCGCCGAACGCGACGCCGGGATCGGGCCGGTGCCCATGATCTTCGGGTCGACGCCCGCCTGGCCCCAGGACACGATCCGCGCCAGCGGGGTCTTGCCCTCCTTGGCCGCCTGCTTGGCGGTCATCAGCACCACGGCAGCCGCGCCGTCATTGATGCCCGACGCGTTGCCGGCCGTGACCGTGCCGTCCTTCTCGAACGCCGCACGCAGCTTGGCCATGGCCTCGATCGTCGCGCCATGACGCGGATATTCATCGGTGTCGACCACGGTGTCACCCTTGCGGCTCTTGACCGTCACGGGCGCGATCTCGTCCTTGAACCTGCCGGCCTTCTGAGCCGCCTCGGCCTTGTTCTGCGATGCAACCGCGAACTCGTCCTGCTGCGCGCGCGTGATCTGATATTGCTTCGCAACGTTCTCGGCGGTGTTGCCCATGTGATAGCCGTTGAAGGCGTCCCACAGGCCGTCCTTGATCATCGTGTCGACCAGATCGAGCGAGCCCATCTTCACGCCGGCGCGCAGATATTGCGCATGCGCCGCCATGCTCATCGACTCCTGGCCGCCGGCGACCACGATGTCGGAGTCACCATTGACGAGCGCCTGGTAGCCGAGCGCAACGGACCGCAGGCCGGAGCCGCACAGTTGGTTGATGCCCCAGGCCGGGCTCTCGACTGGAATGCCGGCGGCGATCGAAGCCTGGCGCGCCGGGTTCTGGCCCTGCGCCGCAGTCAGGATCTGGCCCATAATGACCTCCGAGACGCGGCCCGGCTCGACGCCGGCGCGCTCCAGCGCGGCCTTGATGGCCACCGCCCCCAATTCGTGGGCCGGGACACTGGCGAAGGCACCGTTGAAACTTCCAACCGCGGTGCGGGCGGCGCTGACGATGACGACATCGTCTGACATGAGCATCTCCTGGGGTTCTTGATCTTGGACGTGAAAGCGAGGGCTTGAGACTCGAGGGTATTTGAAATGAAAATGATCTTTTCAGTTCACGGTCGTGCCGGCCCTCCGCAAGCCCCGGATTGGCGAGTGCGCAACCTTCGTCCTTCATCCTGTTAACGTCGTTGCGACATGTCAATTGGCGGCATCAGCAATTCCTGCTGCAGCGCATTCAAATTGGGATGCTTGGCCGTTTCGTGAGCAAGATTTCTGCTGCGGGATTAACCGTTCCGCACAAAACCGTAGCCGAACTCGCTCGAAAGTGATTACGTTATTGCATTGCGTAGCTCTTCGCCCTGCGGCGACGCCGCCGGGTTCCCTGTTCTCGGTTTGCATGTGTGAGCTCATGGCGAAATCTGACCAACCCACCACAATCAAGAAATACGCGAACCGGCGGCTCTACAATACCGGGACGAGTACCTACGTGACCCTCGAAGATCTGGCCTCGATGGTTAAGAACGGGGAGGATTTCCTGGTCTACGACGCCAAGACCGGCGACGACATCACGCGGTCGGTCCTCGCGCAGATCATCTTCGAGCAGGAGAACAAGGCCGGTCAGAACCTGCTGCCGACCACGTTCCTGCGCCAGCTGATCCGCTTCTACGGCGACAGCATGCAGATGGTGGTGCCAAAGTACCTTGAGCAGTCGATCGACACCCTGACCCGGGAGCAGGAGAAGTTCCGCAAGCAGATCGCCGACACCTTCAGCGGGACGCCGTTCGCGCCGCTCGAGGAGCAGGTGCGCCGCAACATGGAGCTGTTCCAGCAGACCTTCTCGATGTTCAAGCCGTTCACGCCGCCGGTGCGCACCGACGAGAAGGCCGCCGAGCCGGCCCCGGCCGCCGACGACAACATCGACGAGCTGCGCCGTCAGATGAAGGAAATGCAGGACCGGCTCGATCGCATGTCGGAGCCGAAGAAGGACGAGCAGCAAGGCTGACGCCGAAGGGCCGGCGGCTGATCAACCCGCCGCCGGCAGCTCCACCCTGCCGTTACCGATCCACGGCCGATCGACCGAGGCGAGGCCAATCACCCGGCCCTGGATGTAATCGCAGCCCCAGTCGCGCAGCAGCGCGACCGACGCCTCGTCCTGCACCCATTCCGCGACCGTCTTGATCTGCAGCCGTCGCGCCAGCTCGACCAGCGTCTGCACAAAGGCGCGGTCGTCAGCCGAGCGCACGAGATTCTGCACGAAGGCGCCGTCGATCTTGACGATGTCGACGCCGAGCTTGCGCAGATTGCGGAACGAGGTGTGCCCGGCGCCGAAATCATCGATGGCGATTCGGCTGCCGAGATCTTTCAGCCGCGTCACGAAGCCGCGGAGATCGTCGACGTCCTGGATCTCGACCGTCTCGGTGATCTCGACGATCAGCCGTTCGGCGACCCCAGGATGGGCGCGCATCATGGACTCGATCGAGGCCCACCAGTCCGGATCCATGGTGGTCTCAGGCGAGATGTTGAGGCTCAGGGTGACGTCGGGCGTGCTCGCGAGCTCCGCCACCACCAGCTCCAGGATGCGGTGATCGACCAGACGGATCAAACCGAGCCGTTCGGCGACTGGGACGACGTCCGGCGCCAGCAAGGCCCGGCCGTCATCCTGGCGCATCCGCACCAGGCATTCATAGAAGGCGGGCGCAAGCGTGTTGGCATTCACCACCGGCTCGAACGCTGTGACGATGCGCCGCTCATTGAGCGCGGTCACGATCTCGTCGGTGACGCGGATGTTGACCTTGCGCTGTGCGTCGCGCTCCACGTTCGGCCGCCAGGTCGAGAACGATCCGATGCGGCGGCGCTTGGCGGCGTCGAGCGTCTCATGGGCGCGGTTGACCGCTTCCTCGACCGAGCGGGCGTGACGGGGAACGCTCACGGCGCCGATCGTCGCGGTGACGGCGACCGGACCTGACTTGGTCGGCACCACCTCGTCGCGCACGGTCGCGAGAAAGCGCTCGGCCGCGGTGGTCATGTCGTCCATCGTGCAGTTCTTCAGGATCAACCCGAACTTGTTGCCCGAGAACCGCCCGAGCGTGTCGCCACCGCGGAGCCGGCCCCGGATGCGCTGGGCGATCTCCAGCACGACGCCGTCGGCGACGTCGAAGCCGAAGGCGTCGTTGATGCGCGCGAGATGATCGATGCCGACCAGCATGAAGGCGCAGGAGAAGCGGAACCGCTGCGACTCCTCGATCACCTCGGCAAGCGTCGCCAGCAGATGCGTCCGGTTCAGCTCGCCGGTCAGCGGATCGTGCCGTGACAGCTTGAGCAGCTGCTCCTCGCGGGCGTGGCGCTCGTTGTTGATCCGCACGATGCCCTGGGCACGCAAGGGCCGCCCATCGGGGCCGGCGAACCAGCAGCCGGTCTCCTCGACCCAGATCAATGGCGCACCGGCGTGGGTGCGCACGCCATATTCGATCCGGTACGGCGTGCCGGCGGCGCCATGCAGCGGCGCCCCCTGGTGCATGATCTCGGAGCGGATGCTGCGGTCCGGCTCGATCAGCTTGCTGAATTCGGCGCCGTTGCAGAGTTGCGGCAGCGGAACGTCGGCAAACACCGCCCCGACGTGATCGCTCCAGACGATCACGTCGCTCGCCAGATCCCAGACGAAGGCGGCTTGGCCCAGGGATGCCAGGATCATCGCGGTCTGTGGCAATTCGGATGTCAAGGTCGCCTCGTTTCGGCACAGGCCGGCAGCACCGGCGCTGATTTGGGAACGGCCAGCGCGCATCCGCGCGAGCGGCGGCGGCCGAGTTCGCGAATCAGACTACGCATCTCTGGTTAACGGAGAGCATGCCGAGGCGACGAGCGCGTGTCCGAGACGCGTCAACCATGTTTGGAACATGCAGCGCTCCAGAGCGCTTGGAACGGCATTGCTCTTGCGAGATCGAGGAGCGAAAGGCTCCGGCGTCCCAGAACGTGACAATCGCGCCGGCGGTGGTTGGACAATGTTAACGATTGATCAGGACGGCGATCGCCTGGATGGGTCGGAGGAGACCTCCCGCTCCGTGACGCTGCTGCCGAGCGATGCGAGCCATGACCTTCGCGCGCGGATCGTTCGCGCAGCACGCCCCGACGCCGGCTTCGTGACCCATCTGATCGCGACCGCCGAGCAGCTACCGCAAACCCGCACGCTCAGGCGCGCGGCGGTTGCCGACGTCCACAGTGCCTATGCGGCGAGGCTTCAGCCGGTCACGCGTGCCGGCGGCCGGACCCGAGAAATGATCTGAGCGGCGCGCTCCTGCGCCTCAGGGCTTCGGCGCGTCGGGTTTGGGCGGCTCTGGAGCGCCCGGAGCAGCGGTCTCGGTCTCCTTTGCCTCCGCGACCCAGCCGGTCGTCGGAGCGGGAGCCGGCCGGGGGACCGAGCGGTCGAGCAGCACGGTCTCGGCGACCGAAGCAGCAGCCGGCACGGCATCGATCGGCTCTTCAACGACGGGCGCGGCAGCATCCGCCTTTTGAACCTCCGCCTGCTCAACCTCCGCCTTGGCCGGTTCTTTGACCGATTCTCTGGCCGGCTCCTCGATCGGCTGAGGTTCCGAATCAGGCACGGTCGCTTCGGCCGGCGCCGGCACGGAAGCGGGAGCTGCGACGACTGAGCGGGCGGCGCGCTTGGTGCGCAGCGAGACTCCGCCGAAGAAATCGACCATCGCCAGCAGGGTCAGCAGCAGGAAGGTCGAATTCCCGAACTTCTGCCACATCGCGAATTCCGCCGCGGCGCCGCCGAAGACCAGCAGCGACAGCAGATGATCGGTCAGATATTTCCCGTTCGGCTTCGCCGCCTTGATGATTTCGAGCAGCAGCAGCAGCACGCCCAGGGCCAGCAGCATGTCGCCGAGCGAGATCGTCCAGACCTCGCCGGACGGAAGCTGAAGGCGCAGCAGCGTCTCGCTGAACGCGACCCCCGGCATCAGGAAGACGATCATGTTGTAGATCGCCAGCGGGATCAGCAGCAGCGGGAAACCGACCATGGACATCGGTTGAAGCCTTGGATGGCGCGGGCGGCGGCCCGGCGCAAAATCAATCGGTGCGAAGATGATGACAGCGAGACGGGATCACGCGACACAGATACGCAACGGTCCCGGCGAATCACGTCGCACGGGACCGCTTTCAACCCCATCGATGGCCGAATTCGGGCAGCTTGGAAAGCGGCCCGCGCGGACAATCAGGCGTCTTTTTTCTTCAGGACCTGGCGGCCCTTGTACATGCCGGTCTTCAGGTCCAGGTGGTGCGGACGACGCAGCTCGCCGGAATCCTTGTCCTCGACATAGGTCGGCTTCTTGATGGCGTCAGCCGAGCGGCGCATGCCGCGGCGCGACGGCGAAGTTTTTCTTCTGGGGACGGCCATATCGGTATCCTCTAGGGTATTTTTGCAAGGCATCGTCCGCAAAGGACGGCTGCAGCCATGAAGCTGGCGAGCCCGGATGCCGATCAAGGCCGCGCTTATAGAGGAAGGGGTGCGGCATGGCTAGGGCTCTCCGAGGCATTTTTGGCCAAAATTGCGCCCGCTCGGACCTCACCGCCGCTCCCCCCAGCAGGCCTGCAGGCTGGAGGCCTGGGCCCGCACCATGTAGGTCGCCGACAGCCGCCGCACACCCGGCCCCGGGGCCCGGGCGCTGCGCCGGACGGGGTTCGGCAGGATCGAGGCCATCAGCGCCGCCTCGCGCGGCCCTAAGCCAGCTGCCGAGCGGTTGAACGCGTAATTGGCGCCCGCCTCCACCCCGAACTGGCCGCTGGGACCGAGCTCGGCGATGTTGAGGTAGATTTCGAGGATGCGCCGCTTGCCGAGGACGAGGTCGATCCACAGCGCCAGCGGCAGTTCCAGCGCCTTGCGAACATAGCTGCGGCCCTGCCACAGGAACAGGTTCTTGGCGACCTGCTGGGTGATGGTCGAGCCGCCCCGCGAGACCTCGCCGTCCTCGGCATCGTCCATGACCTCGCGCAGCGCGCCCCAGTCGATGCCGTGATGGCTGCAGAATTTGGCATCCTCCGCGGCCACCACCGAGCGCGGCAAATACGGCGACATCGCCGAGAGGTCGATCCAGTGCCGCGTCACCGGCTGCCCCGTCACCGACCGCCACAGCATCAGGGTCGAGACGGGGTGACCCACGGCATAGAACGGCGTCAGCGCATAGGGCACGAGCAGCACCAGCACGGCGATCACGAGGATGGTTCTGACGGTACGCAAGGGCAGGCGTCGCTCGGTTGGGACCGCCGCAGGGGCAGACAATTGGCCGGGATTATCCGACATCTCGATGTGGTTTCCTGCTTTTTTCCGCCGTTACGGCCGAAAGCCGCCACCGCTCCGGCAATTGACGAAGTCGCCGCCATCAACGATTGTCCGGCGAATTTTGCCCCTGGAGCTCTTGTTAAATGACTGCGACGGCCCTCACCGACTTCACCCAACGCCTGGACAAGACCGCGGAAGAGACCGAAGCCCTGCTCGGCGAGCTCCTCGGCGATGCGCCGCTGGCGGACGAGATCATCAGGCCGAAGCGGCTGATCGAGTCGATGCGCTATTCGAGCCTGAACGGCGGCAAGCGGCTACGCCCGTTCCTGGTGGTCGAGAGCGCCGCCGTGTTCGGCGTCCCGCGCAAGGGCGCGCTGCTGACCGGCGCGGCGCTCGAATGCATCCACTGCTACTCGCTCATCCACGACGATCTGCCGGCGATGGACAATTCCGACCTGCGGCGCGGGCGTCCGACCCTGCACAAGGTCTATGACGACGCCACCGCGATCCTGGCCGGCGACGCACTGCTGACCATCGCCTTCGACATCATCACCCGCGACGAGATCCATCCCGATGCCGGCGTCCGCCTCGCTTTGACCCGGGCGCTGGCCCGCTGCGCCGGTGTCGGCGGCATGGCCGGCGGCCAGATCCTCGACCTCGCCGGCGAGGGCCGGTTCGGCGACAGCGGCCCGGTCGACGTCGCCCGCGTCCAGCAGATGAAGACCGGCGCCCTGCTCCGCTTCGGCTGCATCGCCGGCGCCCTGCTCGGCCAGGCCTCGGCGGCCGAGTACCAGGCGCTCGACGACTACGGCCGCGCGCTCGGCGAAGCCTTCCAGATCGCCGACGACCTGCTCGACGTCGAGGGCGATGCCGCCACCCTCGGCAAGCCGGCCGGTGCCGACGCCGAGCTCGGCAAGACCACCTTCGTCACCCAGCTCGGCGTCGAGGGCGCCAGGCAGCGCGTCCGCGACCTGCTCGCCCGCGGCGATGCCGCGCTGTCGGTGTTCGGCGCCAAGGGCGACGTGCTGCGGGCGGCCGCGCATTTCGTCGCCGAGCGCAAGAGCTGAGGCGAGGCATTGGGCGGAGTCCATCCCGACGATCCGGACCTCGCCCGCTTCACGCGGCTGCCGGCTGCGCTGCGCGTCATCTATGCGCGGCCGCGCACCTTCATATCGCTGGGCCTCGCGATCGTCGCGTTCTTCCTGCTGCCGCCGGCACTCCGCCTGATCACGCGGCTCCTGATCAGCTGGGACATCTTCACCGCGCTCTACCTCGTGCTGGTCGCGGCGATGATGCTGCGCAGCGAGCATCATCACATCCGCCGCAAGGCGGTCATGCAGGACGACGGCCGTTTCGTGATCCTGCTGGTCACGGCGCTCGGCGCCTTCGCCAGCATCGCCGCGATCGTGCTCGAGCTCGGCGCTTCCAAGCGCGACGCTCCGGCGCTGACGCTGGCGCTGCTCACCGTCTCGCTGTCCTGGGCCGCGGTGCATGCGACCTTCGCCCTGCACTACGCCCATGACTACTACCGCGGCGCCAAGCCCGGCGGCCTGCAATTCCCCAGCGGCGACAAGGACGAGCACGCCGACTACTGGGACTTCGTCTACTTCTCCTTCATCATCGGCATGACCGCCCAGGTCTCCGACGTCGGCATCACCGACAAGATCATCCGCCGCACAGCGACCGTGCACGGCATCATCTCATTCGTCTACAACACCGCGCTGGTCGCCCTGATGGTCAACATCGCCGCCAGCGTAATCTCGTCCTGATCAGTTGCACACCTCGACGCTGGCATTGTTGGCCGGGCCGCCGCCGCCGCGATATTCCAGCCGGCAACCGGGCCTGACGGCGCGGCACAGATAAGCGTCGCAATAGATCTGCCCGCCCGACTTCGGCCGGGCGGCTTGCGTCTGCGGCCTGGTGTAGCCCGGAGCCGCCCCGACGCCGAGACCGCCACCACCTCCGATCCCACCCCCGACGCCCGCACCGGGAGCCGGCATCGGCAGGCCGGCCTCCGGCGCCGCACGGGCGCGGCGGCGCGACGGCACATCTTCGTCGCTGCCATCGCGCTTGGCGACCGGCTTCCTGTCGCGCCGCTTCTCGCATTCATTGTCGTCGTTGACGAACGAACCCTCGGCGCAAACGATGCGGGTGCAGCGGTCGCCGTCCGGCTTGGTGCCATGCTGGCAGACCAGCGGGCAGACGCGCGCCTGCTTGAGCTTGATCGCCTGCAGCGCATCGGCCGAGGCGGCCTGGGTATCGAGCTTGGTGCCGGCATAGCGGTTGAACTGCGACAGCGAGCGGCGCGAGGCCGAGCCCCAGTCGCCATCGGCATCCTCGGTGAGGCAGCCGACGCGGCGCAGCTCGAGCTGCACCGACTTGGCGAGATCGGCGGGCTGCGCGGCCGGGGTGAGCGAGGCGACCTGGCCCTGCTGCGGTGCTGCGGGCGTGGGCGCGCCGGGCGAGGTCGCCGCGCGCGGATTGTCGACCGCCGCGAGCTGCTGCTCACCGCGCTTCTTCTCGGCGTCGGCCGCCTGCTGCTGCGCCACCTGATTAGCCTTCTCAGCGACAATCCGAGCCTGCTCCGCCGCCCTGGCCTCGGCCTCCGCCTTGGCGAGCGTCTCCTTGCGCGCGCCCTCGGCGGCGAGCCGCGTCCGCTCGGCCTCGGTGGCGCGGGCCTTTTCGGAAGCGGCGGCGCGATTCTCCTCGGCGGCGAGCTTGTCGAGCTGCAACTTGGCGAGGCTGGCGTAGAACCCGTCGGGATATTGCGCCAGGAAGGCGTTCAGCGCGCCCTTGTTGCCGACCTGCATCGCGAGCTCGTAATCGCGCCGGATGTCGGCCTGCGGGCTCGGCGGCGGCGTCACCGGCATCTGCGTGACGACGCGCGGCACGCCAGGGACCAGCGGCACGTCCTCGCCGCCGAGCGAGCCGTACACGAACGGCTCCTGGCGGTTGGCGGTCGCTTTCAGCACCTCGTCGCGGACGAAGCCGAACGCCTTGCGGACGTCGAGGCCGGGGGTCGCGATATGCCGCGACAGCGCTAGCGTGAATGGCGAGTTCTTGCCGTCGCCGTCCTGCGCGGTCGAGCCGGCCTTGGCGGAATAGGCGATCAGCGTATTTGGGCTGGTCGGCTCGACCTTGGCGAGGCCGCGGCCGAGGCTGCGGGTCGCCACCGTCCGCTGCATGTTGCGGGTGAACGGGTTGTCGCGGCAGGCGTCGAGAATGACCAGGCGCAGCTTCTTCGCCGGCTCGACGGCGACCAGAATACGGTCGAGCGACAGCGTCTCGTCATAGACGTCGGTGTCACGCTCGAGCCGGGCGTCGATCGGGATCAGATAGTTCGCCCCTTCGACCTCCATGCCGTGGCCGGCGTAGTAGACCACCGCAATATCGGCATCGCGGGCGGCGTCGGCGAAATCGCGCAAGGCCCGCCTGGTCTCCCGCGCGGTCAGATCGCGCCGGTAATCGACGACATCGAAGCCCGCGCTCTTGAAGGTCGCCGTCATCACCGCGCCGTCATTGGCGGGGTTCGTCAGTTGCGGCACGTTCTGATAGGCGGAATTGCCGATGACGAGCGCCACTCGCTTGTCGGCGAGCGCGGGGTGGCCGACCAGCAGCAGCGCTCCCGCCAGGATGTAACCGCCTAATCGAAGTGACCAAGACATCGTACCTACCCCATACCGCTGGGAGACCTGCTGGGACCTGCCTATCAGAGTGCAGCCCATTAGGCTTGTGACCGGGATCACGCAGATTTATTCCCGATCGACCTGGCCTCGGCCATTATAGTCTGTCGCTGGCGCTATGGCGCCAGTTCATGCCTTGCCAAGCGCCGTTTTGCATCGAAAATGCGATCCTTGTTTGTCCAGGTTCCCAGGGAGTTGGCCGTGAGCACAGACCGTTCCACCGTCGAGGCCGTCGTTCAGGGCTATTTCGATGCGCTCTACGAGGGCGACGCCGACAAGCTCGGTGCCGTGTTCCACCCCACCGCTGACCTGCGCTGGGTCGAGAATGGCGAGCTCAAGATCCTGACCGTGCCGGACTGGCTGGCCTGGGTGCGCAAGCGCCCATCGGCCAAGGCTGAGGGCAAGCCGCGCGAGGACTTCATCGTCACCATCGATCGTTCGGACGACAAGACGGCCTTCATCAAGGTGCGCTGCCAGCTGCCGCCGCGCTATTTCACCGATTATCTCGTGGCGATGAAACTGAAGGACGGCTGGCAGATCGTGTCGAAGTCCTACCGCTACGACCTCCGGGATTGACGCCGGCGCGACGACGCCAAGCCACCAGCCATGGAAGCTCACTTTCAGATATTCCTGATCCTGCTGGCCGTGTTGGCGGGAACCGCACTTCTTGCACGGCGGGCCAACCTGGCGCCGGCGATCCTCCTGATGCTCGCCGGCATCGCGCTCGCCTTCGTGCCGACGATGCCGGCGTTCGCGCTGCCGCCCGAGCTCGTGCTGCTGGTGGTGCTGCCGCCGCTGATCTATTCGTCGAGCGTCGCGATGAGCTGGCGCGAGTTCAAGCGCAATCTGCGGCCGATCGTGCTGCTCGCGGTCGGCTGCGTGATCTTCACCGCCTCCATGGTGGCCACCGCGACCCACTATCTTCTCGGCCTGCCCTGGAGCCTCGGCTTCCTGCTCGGCGCCATCGTTGCGCCGCCAGACGTGGTGGCGCCGCTCGCCATCGCCCGCCGGCTGCACCTGCCGCGCCGGGTCATGGTCATTCTCGAAGGCGAGGGCCTCGCCAATGACGCGACCGCGCTGATCCTCTATCGCTTCGCGGTGGCCGCCATCACCACCGGCGCCTTCTCCTTTCCGGTCGCGGCCGGCGAGTTCGGCCTGATCGTGGTCGGCGAGATCGCGTTCGGCATCGGCGTCGGCTGGCTGATGCTGCGCGCCCGTCACTATGCCCGCGACCCGCAGGTCGAGATCACCCTGTCGGTGCTGACGCCGTATCTGGCGTTCTGGATCCCCGAGCATGTCGGCGGCTCCGGCGTGATCGCGACGGTGGCCTGCGGCCTCTACATGAGCTGGAACGGACCGCTGTGGATCTCCTCGGCGACCCGCCTGCAGGGCATCTTCTTCTGGGACCTGATGATCTACCTCATCGAGGGCATGCTGTTCCTGCTGACCGGCTTCCAGATGCGGCTGATCTACGAGAAGTCGAAGGTCTTTCCGCTCGACGACATCATGATCGCGACCGCGCTGGTGCTCGCCATCGTCGTGATCGCGCGCTTCGCCTGGACCTTCCCGGCGACCATCCTGCCGCGTTTGCTGAGCTCGTCGCTGCGAGCCCGCGATCCCTTGCCGCCCTGGCGGCAGACCTTCATCATCGGCTTCACCGGCGTGCGCGGCACGGTCTCGCTCGCCACCGCGCTGGCGCTTCCGCTGACGCTGTCGACCGGCGACGCGTTTCCCTATCGCGACCAGATCCTGTTCATCGCCTTCGGCGTGATCTTCTTCACCCTGATCGGCCTCGGCCTGACCCTGCCGGCCGTCGTGCGCTGGCTCGGGGTCGGCAACCAGGGTCGCGCCGAGCATCAGCGCGAGCATGAGCAGGAGATCGCGGCCCGGCGCGAGGCGCTCGACAGCGCCTTGCGGTCGCTGGAGACGATGACCAGCGATCGCGAGCTGTCGGACGAGGTGGTGCGGCTGCTACGGGCGCGCCACGAGGTCCGGACCAACCAGCTCCCGGAAGGTCTGAAGCCCGAGGACAACGACGCATCCGCGCTCGGCATCGAGCTGACCCGCGAGCTGATCACGGCAGAACGCAAATTCATCCACGTGATGCTGCGCGACGGCAAGATCACCGACGAGACCCGCCGCCGCATCGAGCGCGATCTCGATCTGGAGGAAGCGAGCCTCGCCAATCGCTCGTATGGTGAGTTGCCGCTGTAGGAGCTGAGAGCTGGTCACGCGGTTGTAGGACGCGATGTTGCGGCAAACGCCGTCATTGCGAGCGCAGCGAAGCAATCCAGAAATCCTTGCGCGGCCCTGGATTGCTTCGCTGCGCTCGCAATGACGTGGAGGGGAGCCTCACGTCACCGCTCGATCATCCAGCGCGTCACGGCCTGGTGGTAGTTCATCGGACCCGGCACCGTCTTGTAGGTCTTCAAGTAACGGAAGCCGGCCTTCTGCAGCGCGCGGTTGGGGGCGGTGTTGTAGGCGTGCGGCTCGCAGAACAGCTGCTTGAGCCGCAACCTCTCGAAATAGAAATCGATGCTGCGGCGGACGCATGCGGTGCCGAGGCCGCGGCTGCGCAGCTCGGGCTCGGTGATATGCAGATGCATGTGGGCGCGGTTGCCGTAGACGATGCGGTCGCAGCTGGAAAAGCCGATGGCGCGGCCGTCGAGCCGCCAGATCACCAGCAGCGCCGCGCGCTCGGCCAACGGCGTCTCGTACAGGGTCTGGAAGAGTCCGGCCCACACCGGCCTGGTCGGCATCCGCGTCGGGTCGATGCCCATCAGGTCGAGTTGCTCGATGCTCGACGAATAGAAGTAGTCGATGACCAGCGAGGTCTCGGCAAGTTCCATTTCGCGGATGTCGAGATTCATCGAGGCGTCCTCTTCAGCAGGCCTCAAGGTGCTGATCATGCGGGCGGCAGTGGGGCGGCGCCGTTCTGATGGGGGCAACCGCGACATCACGGCGTGCGTTGCAGCCGATCCGCATGCAAAAATTTCAGACCGCGGCGCGCGGCACAAGCAGCCGTCGGTTGCAGGTCGACTGTCGCTCTCACGGCAGGCCGATTGGACATGAAATCTAGCCGAGGACTCTTTCTCAAGCTCCTCGCCTGCGACAGAGCGATCGCATATGACGATCGGAGTTGTGCGCCCGTCTGCTGCCACATCGTCATGGCCGGGCTCGTCCCGGCCGTCCACGCCGCTCGGCATCCTCGGAACGACATGGATGCCCGGGACAAGCCCGGGCGTGACGGAGTAACGAATGGTCAGACCTTCTCGCCGCAAGCAACCGCGCGATCAACCCAGCGGCACAGGAGGCGCCGCTGGCTGAGCCGGGACCAGCGTGCCCGCCCTACTCCGCCGCGGTCACGCTCTCCGGCGCCTTGGCGCCGCTGCCGTAGCGCTGGTCGATGTAGTCGATGACGAGCGCCTTGAAGTCGGCCGCGATGGTGGGGCCGCGCAGGGTGCGGAACTTCTTGCCGTCGACGAAGACCGGCGCGGCCGGGGCCTCGCCGGTGCCGGGCAGGGAGATGCCGATATTGGCATGCTTGGATTCGCCGGGGCCGTTGACGATGCAGCCCATGACGGCGACGTTGAGCGCCTCGACGCCGGGATATTGCGTCTTCCAGGCCGGCATCTCCTCGCGGATGAAGTCCTGGATCGAGCGCGCCAGCTCCTGGAACGTGGTCGAGGTGGTGCGGCCGCAGCCGGGGCACGCCGCAACCAGCGGCACGAAGGTGCGGAAGCCCATGGTCTGCAACAGCTCCTGCGCGACCTGCACTTCGAGGGTGCGGTCGCCGCCGGGCTCGGGGGTCAGCGAGATGCGGATGGTGTCGCCGATGCCCTGCTGCAGCAGGATGCCGAGCGCCGCCGAGGAGGCGACGATGCCCTTCGAGCCCATGCCGGCCTCGGTGAGGCCGAGATGGATGGCGTAGTCGGAGCGTGCGGCGAGGTCCTGATAGACCGCGATCAGGTCCTGCACGGCCGAGACCTTGGCCGACAGGATGATGCGGTCCTTCGGCATGCCGAGCTCCTGGGCCCGGGCGGCCGACAGCAATGCCGACTGCACCATGGCTTCGCGCATCACCGCGCGCGCATCGCGCGGGTTCGCGGAGGCGGCGTTCTCGTCCATCAGCTTGCTGAGCAGCTCCTGATCGAGCGAGCCCCAATTGGCACCGATGCGCACCGGCTTGCCGTATTTGTTGGCGAGCTCGATGATGGTCGAGAACTGCGTGTCCCGCTTGTCCTTGAAGCCGACATTGCCGGGATTGATGCGGTATTTCGCCAGCGCCTCGGCGCAGGCCGGATAGTCGGTCAGCAGCTTGTGGCCGATATAGTGGAAGTCGCCGATCAGGGGCGTGGTGATGCCGCGCTTGTCGAGCTGCTCGCGGATCTGCGGGACGGCCGCGGCGGCCTCCTCGCGGTCGACCGTGATGCGGACCATCTCGGACCCGGCGCGCGCCAGCGCTGCAACCTGGGCCACCGTCTGGTCGACGTCGGCGGTGTCGGTGTTGGTCATCGACTGCACCACGATCGGGGCGCCGCCGCCAACGGCGACGTTGCCGACCATGACGCGGGTGGTTCGATGCCGGGGAGCGGGTCCGGCGACATCGGACGCTGAGGTGTTCTCGGTCAGGATCTCGGGCTTGTTCATGGGCGCTCGGATATCAGGTTTTGGTGACATTCAGCAATGGATCAGTCGCGGCCAGGACCACGCGGTTCGGGCGGTTTACGAGAAAAAGCCCAACGATCACAAGCACGGCAGCCAGGCCAAAGGCCAGCGTCAGGGCGTCATGCAGGATGAAATAGCTCGCCACCACCCCGAATAAAGGGGTGATGAAGGTAAATGCCGACAATTTGCTGGCCGAGTAGGCCTTGATCAGGGCGAACCAGATCGTGAACGTGGTCCCGACCACCCAGATCGACTGGTAGGCCATCAGGCCGATCACGAACGGGCTGGGAACCTGGGTCAACCGCTCCCCGGCAATGAGGGCCGCCAGGGCCATGATCGGGACGGAGACCGCCACTTGGTACCCCAATGCCCGCTCGGGCGCGATGAAGCGCAGCCGGGTGCCTTTGACGAACACCGTGGTCACGCCCCAGAGCAGGCCGCCGCCGACCACCAAGAGATCGCCGAGCAGCACGCGGCCGTCGACATCGGCCTGGGGAATGCCGATCGCCAGCGCCACACCGGTGAAGCTGAGCGCCAGCCCGCCCCATTGCGCCGGCCCCATCCGTTCGCCGAGGAAGCGGAACGAGCCGAGCGCGACGAAGAACGGCGCGGTATACAGGAACACGATGGCGCGCGACGCCGAGGTCAGCAGCAGGCCCTGATAGATCAGCACGAATTCCAAGCCGAACAGCAGGCCTGCCACCAGGCCGAGCCCCAGCGTGCCGTCGCGCTCGAACATATTCACGCCGCGCACCCGCGCGAACACCAGCAGCACCGGCAGCGCACCGAGCGAACGGAAGGTGGCCTGCAGCAGCGGCGGAATTTCAGGCAGCGCGAGCTTCACGGCGATCTGGTTGAACGCCCAGGACAGGCACAGCACGAGGATGACGGCGATCGCGCCCAGGCCGAGCGGCCGGGTCGCGGCGGATGAGGTTGGCGTTGCGGACACGAGGACGTTGGCTCCCTGGCGCGTTTCGTTTTTTGGACCGCCATCAAGGTGTGGTCAGCTTTGTCTTGGTCAGTCGGAGATGATGCGGACGTAGAGCGGCGGTGCTGGCCTCTCCCTGCGCGCACCGGACTCGCGCAGAAACTCGAATACGACGGTCATTCACACGTGTACAGCTTGCGCCGCAGTGAGCGTTCTCACGCCGCCTTCTGGCAATGGGCACACAGCCCGGTGATCTCGACGACCGACAGTTTCGGCGTGAAGCCCGATGCCGCGGCGGCCAGCTTCAGGCTTTCCGCGATCGGCGCCGCCGGAACCTCGCCGACGGCGCCGCAGCTCTCGCAGATCAGGAACGCCACCAGCGCGGTCTGCTCGTGGTCATGGGCGCAGGCGAGGAAGGCATTGCGGCTCTCGATGCGGTGCACCAGGCCGTTCGCCATCAGGAACTCGAGCGCGCGATAGACGGTGATCGGCGCCGGCCGCGCGGCGACCTTGGCAAGTTCCTCGATGATCTCGTAGGCGCCGAGCGGCCGGTGGCTCGACAGCAGCGCCTCCAACACCTGGCGGCGCTGCGGCGTGAACTTCTGGCCGCGCTGGGCGCAGATGCGCTCGGCATGGTCCAGGGCATCGGCCGCGCAGCGGCCATGGTCGTGGTCCGGCGCCGGGAAGGTGGGCTTTGCGAGGGTCATTGCCGACAATCTAGCATCTCGGGCCGGTCTCGCCAAAGGCCGCGGCCGAGCCATGCATCTGCGGCGGGGCGGGTGCGCTCGGCAGGGCCATCAAATATTCATAAGCTTGCTTATCATATCCGAGGCTCATTACAGCCAAAGCTTAGTTCCCACTCTTGGAATCGAGATCAGCCATGACCCGCACGTCGGTGGACGTGAACTTCCTGTTTACGCTCGGCGAGCTGCAGCGCCTGGTGCGCGCCTATGCCGACAAGGAGGCGGCGCGCTTCGGCATGACCCGCGCGCAATGGGCCGTGCTGGCGAAGGTCGAGCGCTACGAGGGGATGAAGCAGTCCGAGCTCGCCGAGCAGATGGAGATGCAGCCGATCACGCTGACACGGCTGATCGACAAGCTCGCCGAGGCCGGGCTGATCGAGCGGCGCGGCGACGACAGCGACCGCCGCGTCAACCGGCTCTATCTGAAGAAGGCCGCGCGCCCGCTGCTCGCGAAGCTCGCGGTGCTGCGCAGCGATCTGACCGACACCGCCCTCCAGGGCATCAGCGCCGGTGATGCCGAGCGGCTGATGACCCATCTCGAAGCCATCAAGGAAAACGTGAGAAACGCCCTGCAGTCGCTGTGCGACGAGCAGCGAAAGGAGCAGCGCTATGGCTGAGCCCGCCCTGAAACTCGCCCCCGACCAGAAGGCCAGCCCGGATGCGGCGCCGCCCGCGGCCGCCGACGCGAAGCCGGCGCGCCCCGGATTGCTGCGCCGCTACCGTCGCACGCTGCTGCTGGTCGTGCTGCCGCTCGTCGCCGCCATCGGCGGCCTCGTGCTGTATCTCAATGGCGGCCGCTACGTGACGACCGACGACGCCTATGTCGGCGCCCAGAAGGTGCTGATCACGCCCGACATCTCCGGCAAGATCGTCAAGGTCGTCGTCAAGGAAGGCCAGCAGGTGCAGAAGGGCGACGAGCTGTTCGAGATCGACCCCGTGCCCTATCGCCTGGCGGTCGACCAGGCCAAGGCGGCCCTGGAGCAGGCGCGCATCAGCTATGACAACCTCACCGCCAACATCAAGATCTACGGCCAGATGCTCGATCTCGCGCAGCAGGGCATCGACCTGAAGCAGAAGGACGTCGAGCGCAAGCAGACGCTCGCCAAGAGCAATTTCGGCTCGCAGCTCGACCTCGACAATGCCGCGAATGCGCTGGTGACCGCCGGCGCACAGGCGCAGTACATCAAGCAGCAGCTGTCGAACGCGAAAACGCAGCTGCTCGGCAATCCCGATCTGCCGCTGGAGCAGTTCCCGCCTTACGTCCAGGCAAAGGCCAAGCTGGACGACGCGCAGCGCGACCTCGACCACACCACCTTGCGCGCGCCGATGCCGGGCATCGCGACCCAGGTCGACCAGATCCAGCTCGGCCGCTTCGTGGCCGCGGGCACGCCGGTGTTCTCGGTGATCGACATCAGCAATCCCTGGGTCGACGCCAACCCGAAGGAGAGCGACTTCACCTATGTCGCGGTCGGCCAGCCGGTCGAGCTCGACGTCGATGCCTTCCCCAACCACCGCTTCAAGGGCACGGTCGGCTCGCTGTCGCCGGGCACCGGCGCGCAGTTCGCGATCCTGCCGCCGCAAAATGCGAGCGGCAATTTCGTCAAGGTCGTGCAGCGCGTGCCGGTCCGGATCTATTTCGACAAGGCCGACAGATTCGTCGCGAAGCTCAAGGCCGGCATGAGCGTCAACGTGTCGATCGATACCGGCCACGAGCGCACGCTGGCCGGGCTGTTCGGATCGGCGCACGCGGCGGACAAGGACGAGTAGCGTCATGACCGCGCCTGCGGCCTCATCCGCAGTTCCGGGCCTCCGCCGGAACATGGTGACGATCTGCGCCATGACGGCGACGATCATGCAGGCGCTCGACACCACCATCGCCAACGTCGCGCTGCCCTACATGCAGGGCACGCTGTCGGCCTCGCAGGACCAGATCAACTGGGTGCTGACGTCCTACATCGTCGCGGCCGCGATCATGACCGCTCCGGTGGGATGGATCGCCAACCGCTTCGGCCGCAAGCGCACCTTCATCGTCTGCTCGGCCGGCTTCACCATCGCCTCCGTGATGTGCGGGCTCGCCCAGGACATCACCCAGATGGTGCTGTTCCGCCTCCTGCAGGGCGTGTTCGGCGCCTCGCTGGTGCCGCTGTCGCAGGCGGTCATGCTCGACTCCTACGCGCTGCATGAGCGCGCCAAGGCGATGGCGATCTGGGGCATGGGCGTGATGCTCGGCCCGATCATGGGGCCGTCGCTCGGCGCCTGGCTGACCGAGACCTATTCCTGGCATTGGGTGTTCTTCGTCAACCTGCCGTTCGGCGCCGTGACCGTGCTCGGCCTGATGGCGTTCATGGAGGAGACCAAGCCGAACGCGGAGCTGACCTTCGACTGGTTCGGTTTCGCGGCGCTCGCCATCGGCATCGGCTCGCTGCAGATCGCGCTCGACCGCGGCGAGGACCAGGGCTGGCTGGAGAGCAACGAGATCATCATCGAGTTCATCGTCGCCGCCGTCGGCTTCTATTACTTCCTGGCGCATTCGCTGACGACGCAGCGGCCGTTCATCCAGTTCGCGCTGTTCAAGGACCGCAATTTCGTCGGCGGCTGCGTGTTCATGACCGTGATGGGCCTCGTGCTGTTCTCGACCATGGCGCTGTCGTCGCCGTTCCTGCAGAACGTCATCGGCTATCCCATCATCACCGCCGGCGTGCTGCTCGCGACCCGCGGCTGCGGCACCTTCGTCGCGATGATGCT
This sequence comes from Bradyrhizobium sp. SZCCHNS30572, assembly GCF_032484415.1. Classification (NCBI taxonomy): domain Bacteria; kingdom Pseudomonadati; phylum Pseudomonadota; class Alphaproteobacteria; order Hyphomicrobiales; family Nitrobacteraceae; genus Bradyrhizobium; species Bradyrhizobium sp. SZCCHNS30572. The sequence goes on from NZ_JAUESY010000004.1 coordinate 183,577, forward strand.
GGTCGGGCGTCTCTTGCGCTATATCGAGGCGCGCACGCTGATCATCGTCGGCCTGGCGCTGACCGCAGTGTCGCTGTTCCAGATGACGGCGTGGACCGACCAGACTGGCGTGCCCGAGATCATCACCATCAGCATCATGCAGGGGTTCGGCTTCGGCCTCGTGTTCGTGCCGCTTTCGACCGTGGCATTCCTGACCTTGCCGGGCGAGTTGCGGACTGATGGAACCTCGATGCTGACCCTGGTGCGAAATGTCGCAAGCTCGATCGGCATCTCGATCGCGATCGCGCAGCTCACCGAGGGAACACGGCGCAACCACGCGATCCTGGTCGAGCACATCAACCCGTTCAATCACGCGCTGCAGATGCCCAATGTTGCCGGCCTCCTGAACCTGTCCACCGATGCCGGGCGCGCGATGGCCGACGCGATGGTGACCGTGCAGGCGCAGATCCTGGCATTCTCGCACGACTACCAGCTGGTCATGACGTTCATCCTGGTCTCGATCCCGCTCGCGGTCATGATCGGCTCGACGCGCACCGCGTTGCGCGCGCAGTCCGCCCCGGCCGACCACGCCGTCATGGAGTGACCGCTTCCCCCGCGACGGAAAATGCGCGCGCTGTCGAGACAGGGTGGGGGCGGGATAGCAAAAAGGTGACCGCGACGTGATGGATTTGTAACTTCAATCCGGCGCGTTTCCGGCTATCTTCTGCTCACCCCACTCGGTTCTCTGCGTATGAGTTGCGCGCAGGGACTGCACCTCATGAGCGCCCCACTCGTGATGTGCCGGGCGGGGGCGGTGGCTCCTCCAGCGCCGCCCCCAGCCCCGGGGCCTCCCTTTTCACATTTTGGCCTACGGCTTCTGCAGCGGCTCGATCTTCGCCGGTGCGGCAGCGGGACTGGCCTCGGCCGTCGGCAGGATCACGCCGGCCAGCGCCTGCACCGGATCGTCGCCGGGCTTGAAGCCGGACTGCACCAGGATCTCGTCGATCAACGGCTTCAGCGCGTGCACGCGCAGCAGTTCGCCGGCGAGGCCTTCGCCGAAGCCGACATTGCCGCCGGCACCGCCATTGCCGCCGAACGCGCCGCCGGTGTGCAGGATGCGAACGTCCTTCAGATTGGCGATCGGCTTGACCATCTCGCCGAGCGCGGCCGGCATGGTCGCGATGCGCTGCTTGGCGAGCTCGAAATCGATCACGTTGCTGCCGAGCTTGTTCTGGGCTTCGTTCTTCATCAGGATGACCGCGGCTTCCGCCTCGCCGATCTGGCGCACGCCGACGGCCTTGATCTTGTTGGCCTCGGCCTCCGCCTCGGCCAGGGTCTTGGCCGCCTCGCCGCGATCGACCGCGGCGCGCTTTTCTGCCTCGGCGGCAACGGTAATGCCGGTCGAGCGCTGCTCGGCCTCTTTCCGCGCCGCCATGACCGCGGTCTGACGTTCGCGGTCGGCGATTTCGATGGCGCGCGCCGTCGTCACCTTTTCCTCCGCGGAGACCGCAAGCGCCTCGGCCGCCTTGGCGACCGCGCGCGCTTCCGAGGTTTCCTTGCTCTTGGTCGCGATCTGGATGTCGTTGTCCTGCGTCGCGATCTGGATCTCGCGGTCGGCGTCGGTCTTGCGGCGGTTGATCGCGAGATTGCTTTCGATCGCCGCGGTCTCTCGCACCTTCAAGGCTTCCGCCTCGCGCTGCGCGATCTTCTGCTGCGCCTCGATGCGCGCATTCTCCTCGGTCTGCCACGCCGTCTGCGTCGCGCTTGCGACCTCGGCGCGGGTGCTCGCGGTCTTGTTGGCGATGTCGCGCTCCTGGCTGAGCTCGGCCTCCTTCTTGGTGCGCTCGATCTGGAGCGTGAGCTGGCGCGCCTCGAGGTCCTTCTGCGCGATCGCGACCTCATTGTCGCGTACGATCGCGTTGCGGTCGCGGCGCCGCGTCTCGGTGACCGTCTTCAACAGCGTCAGGCCTTCGGCGTCGAAGAAGTTCTCGGCGTTAAAGAACGAGATGTCGGTCTGGTCGAGCTTGGTCAGCGAGACCGATTCCAGCTCCAGGCCGTTGGACTGCACGTCGGCCTCGACTGCGGCCTGGACGTGCTTGACGAAATCCGAGCGCTTCTCCTGCAGGTCCAACAGCTCCATCGTCGCCGCGACCGAGCGCAGGCCGTCGACGAACTTGGCCTCGACCTGGTCGCGCAACAATTCGGCATTGTTGGTGACGGCGCCGAGCGTCTGCGCCGCCAGTGCGATCGAATCCACGTCGGGCTTCACGCGCACGTAGAACTCGGCGTCGATGTCGACGCGCATGCGGTCCTTGGTGATCAGCGAATCCTTCTTCGAGCGCTCGACGCGGAGCCGCAAGGTCTTGAGGTTGACGCGCGCGATGGAGTGGAAGATCGGCAGCACCACCGCGCCGCCGTCGAGCACCACCTTCTTGCCGCCCAGGCCGGTGCGCACGAACGCCTCGTCGCGGGTGGACCGATGGTAGAGAACGGCAAAGACAGTGCCGAGAACGACCAGCAGCACAACGCCGATCGACGCAGGCAGAACCAGATCAAACATGGGATTTACTTTCGGGTTGAGGAAAGTGTCTTGGAGCTAAGGTGTCTTGGAGTTCGTGAGCTCGTCGGCTGCGGCGATCGCGATGAAGCGGCCATCCTTGCGGTCGACGAGGAGAACCGACGCGCCCACCGGCAAGGACGGCGAGTCCGGCGCGGCCGAGGCCGTCACCATGTGCCAGTTGCCGTGGACGTCCTTGACGCGGACGCGGCCGGGCAGCCCGCCATCGAGCGGGCCGACCGCCACCTCGCCGATGCGGCCGACGAGATCGGACAGCCCGACCGCATAGCTCTCATCCTGCGGCACCAGCCGCGCCGCGTAGCGCGTCGAGCGCCGCAGCAGCGGCACCGTGACGACGGCGGCGAGCACGCCCGCGGCCGTTGGCGGCAGCGCCACCGCCACCAGCCGCGCGGCATCCTGGATCAGAAAGCCCGTGATCGAGAAGATGCCGAGCGCGAGCAGGATGCAGATCATCAGCGGCACGCCGCCGACATTGATCCAGGACAGCACGTGGCCGACGCTGGTGCTGTGGCCGTCGTGACCGAGATCGACGGTCTGGCCGAGCAACTCGCTGATCGACAGGCCGATCAGCATCGAGCCGATCTCGACGCCGCCGACCAGAACGATCATCACGGCGGCAATCGCGAACGGCCGCACCTCGGGTTGCATGAAATGGTCGACGATGGTCATGGGACGACGCGCCCCCGCCCGCTCAATTCTGCGATTTCAGCCGCGCCAGCCGCTCGGCGATGTCCTTGTCACGCTTCAGCTTCGACAATTCGTCGATGTCGGGCGACGGCGGGATGCCTTCCGGCACGCCGGTGGCGCGGGCGATGACGCGGGAGGCGCGCGCGGCCTTGGCGAGGCCGGCATCCGGCCCCTTGCGCGATGTGGCCTTCGGCTGGTCGGCGCGCGCCTCGCTGCGTTCGAGTTCGGCGAGACGCGCCTGCGCGTCCTGCAGGCTCGACAGAATCGCACGCAGGGTCGTCAGCACCGCATCGATGCGCTCGGCATTCTCGTCGATCGCCTTCGACAGCACCTCGAACTGGGCTTCGAGATCCATCTGCCGGGCGATGCCGGCGCGGGCGAGATCGTCGCGGTGCTCGACGATGGCGATGCGGATCTGCTCGGCCAGCACGGTCGTCTCGCGCTCGATCTCGGCGCGGCGTGCATTGAGCCGATATTCCTCCGCGCGCGCATGCGACAGGCTCTCGCGCGATTCGCGCTCGGCCTGCTCGATCTCGCGGATCGCCTGGCTGACCAGCGCGACCCGGTTCTTGTCCTCGGCCTTTTCGATCGCTCCATAGGCGATCCCGGCGATGAGGCGCCCGGCGCGTGACAGGAGCGTGTCGGGAGCCGGCGCGTGTTCGGCGAGCATGACGTGGTCCTTTCGTGGGCTGACTGTTGGGCTGAGACGAGCGTGTGACGTTGCGGTAACGCCGAAATGGACTTCGAAGTCATCTTGGTCCGTGCGCACGAGCTGCGCCGGCGTCGCGTGCGGCCAGCCCGCGACGTAGCCGGTCACCTCGAACGGGATCGCGAAGCGACCGCGCGCGGTGCCGAGCGACAACATGCCGGCATTCCTGACATTCACCAGACGGTCGTCGAGCGGCAGCCGCGGGTTCGAGGCGGCGCGATAGGCGGCACGGTCGCGCAAGCCGAGCGTGACGAGGCGCGACGGCAGCCGCGTGGCCTTGCGGATCGGGTCGTAGGCATGGCCGTGCAGCGTGACGAGATTGGCGCCGATGCCTTTGCCGGCAGCGATCTCGTCGAGCATGTCCATCATCCGGGCATAGTCGGCGAAGGTCGCCTCGATCGCGTCCCGCGCCTCGGGGGAGAGGAGCAGACGGTAGCGAACAGCCTGATCGTAAGTGCTTCCGGCCATCGGGAACGTTAAAGCACAATATCCGTGCTTTAGCAAGCCAGCTCCCGATCCAAGAACGCCGCTCCCGTCCGTGACCATGTCGAACGCCATGCCCATGCCGATATGTCGCGCCGATGCTGGCCGGCGGTTTAAGGCCGGCGAACAATCTCTGGTGATCGTTAAGGGGGCTGCTAGCGACGCCGGCAAATGCACCGCAGTGACGTGTAGCGACAAAGACCTCGCCGCGCGCGTGCGGCCCTGTCGCGAGGGAAGCGCCGTCAGTCCAGCAATTCGCGGCAGCCGAGATCGTCGAACGCAAGGAAGATGCGCTCGAGATTATTCCACCAGATCACCGGCGGGAGCTGGATCGCCCATTGCCAGACCGGCTGGGCGATGTGCCAGAGCACGGCGAGACGATAGTCCTGATCCAGCGCCGCCCTGTCGTAGCCGGTCACACCGCCTGCGACCAATGTCTGATGATAGCTGTCGAGCAACGGCCGCTCGATCCGCGCCCGACGGTCGGGATAGATTTGCAGCGCGATCATGTAGGCGAGATCGTTCGCGGGCACGCCGATCCGCCACTGGTCGAAATCAAAGGCGCGCACGTCGTCGCTGTCGGCGGCCTTCGGCACCAGAAAATTCCAGACATGCGCGTCGCCATGCGCAATGCTGAGGTTTCGCCGCGACAGATAGCGTTCCGAGAGCCGCGGCGTCGCCGCCATCAGGCGTTCGTAGACCGCGCGGCGGTCCGCGCTCAGGCGGTCTCCCAACTGATCGGCGAAGCGCTGATAGTGGCCGGCAAAGGTCCTGCTGCGCTCGGCGCGCTCGTCCGCGGTCGCGAAGCTGCCGATGGACACGCCGAGCCGCGGATCGTCCCACCACGCCGCATGCAGCCGCGCCAGCGCCCGCACGATCCCCTCGGCCTGGGGCAGCGCGGGCGGCAGCGGCCATGGCGTCGCCGTCTGGTGCGTGTCGGTGAGATCCTCGAGCAGCAAGTGCCAGGTGAGCGCGGCTTCGTCCCACGCGCCGCCGTAAGAGCCGGGCACCAGGCCCGTCGGCATGAGCCGCGCCAGTCCGCGATAAAAATTGACCTCGTGGCGCCCGCCCCGCCACAGCGTCTTGGCGAAGGCCGGCATCGGGATTTTCAGGATCAGCGTCTTCGGCGCGTCCGGGGCCGCGCCGCTATAGGACAAACCGAGGCGGATGATGCGCGACACCAGCATCGGCCGGTCGCTGATCACGGCGACGTCGGAGACCGCGCCGGACTGGAGCACACCCGCCTCGCGCATCGTCGCCGTCAACGCGGCGGGCTCGGCGACGGACGGCAAGTCGGTGGAGGACATGTGGGCGCCGTCCCTTCAGGGTTGCAGCTTAGCCCACACTAGCATGGATATTCCGAATCGCTACTTGATCGGCGCGCGCGGCAGCACGGTGTCGCCGATCTCCATCCGGTAGACGTGATCGAGCGAATACCAGGGCGTGGTGACGTCGGCGTCCGTCGGATGCGGCTCGTCGTGGCGGACGAAATTGCCGAGCAGCGCCTTCGTGACGCCGAACTGCACGTCGCTGTCGATGTGCGGGTCGTTGGGGTCGTAGACCTGCGAGATCAGGACCTTGAATCCCGGCTTGACGATCAGCGCATGCAGATGCGCCGGGCGATAGGGATGGCGGCCCTGCGCCTTCAGCAGGCGGCCGACGACCCCGTCGGTCGGGATGGGATAGCCGACCATCATCACCGAGCGAAACCAGAAGCGGCCATCGGCATCGGTCACGAGCTTGCCGCGCAGGTTCATGTCGGCCTGATCGGGATCCTGGTTCTCGTAGTAGCCGACCGGCGAGGCGTGCCAGACGTCGACCTCGGCGCCGGCGACCGGCGCGCCGTTCGGATCGACCACGCGCCCGTGCACGAACAGCGCCGGGCCTGATGTCGCCGAGCGCACGATCGAGCCGCCGTTATCAGTGCGCGGCGAGTTCAACCGCCAGAACGGGCCGAGCAGCGACTGCGCGGTCTCGGTGTTGCCGCCATCGCCATTGTTGAGCAGGCAGACCAGCGGCGAGACGCCGAGCGAGCCGGCCATCAGCACGACTTCGTTGTGGCTGTCGTTGGTGCGCTGACCGAGTTCGGCGATGATGGCGGCGGCTTCGCGAAATTCGACCTCGGTAAGCCTGACATCGCGGACGAAGCCGTGCAGGTGCTTGATCAGCGACACCATGATCTCGCGCAGCCGCGGGTTCTCGGTGCGCTCCATCACCGCCAGCACCGCCGGCGTGACGTCCTGTTCGCGGGAGATGGTCATCGTCAGGACTCCGTCATTCCGGGGGCGACGCGCCAGCGTCGAACCCGGAATCTCGATATTGCAGGACTCATCTCCAGATTCCGGGTTCAGCCCTGCGGGCTGCCCGGAATGACGAAGCGCTCAGCGCGTCGTCAGTTGATCGTCTCGATCGCCAGCGCGACGCCCTGGCCGACGCCGACGCACATCGTGGCGAGCGCACGCTTGCCGCCGCGGACCTCGAGGCCGTGCACCGCGGTCATCGCGATGCGCGCGCCGCTCATGCCGAGCGGATGACCGAGCGCGATGGCGCCGCCATGCGGGTTGACGAAATCGGCGTCCTCGGCGACGCCGAGCTGGCGCAGGCAGGCGATGCCCTGGGACGCGAACGCCTCGTTCAGCTCGATCAGGTCGAAATCGGTGATCTTGAGGCCGAGCCGCTCCATCAGCTTGCGCACCGCCGGCACCGGGCCGATGCCCATGATGCGGGGCGGCACGCCGGCCGAGGCGAGGCCGAGAACGCGCGCGCGCGGCGTGAGGCCGTGCTTCTTCACGGCGGCTTCGGAAGCGAGGATCATGGCGGCGGCGCCGTCATTGACGCCCGACGCATTGCCGGCGGTGACCGTGCCCGGATTGCGCACGATCGGCTTCAGTTTGGCCAGACCTTCGAGCGTGGTCTCGGGGCGCGGATGCTCGTCCTTGTCCACCGTCACAGGGCCGGCCTTGCCGCCGGGCACCATGACCGGCGTGATCTCGGCGGCGAAATAGCCCGAGGCGATGGCCTTTCCGGCGCGCTGCTGGGAGCGGATCGCGAACGCGTCCTGGTCGGCGCGCGAGACCTGGAATTCTTCGGCGACGTTCTCGCCGGTCTCCGGCATCGAATCGACGCCATACTGCTGCTTCATCAGGGGATTGATGAAGCGCCAGCCGATCGTGGTGTCGAAGATCTCGGCCGAGCGCGAGAACGCCTCCGTCGCCTTGCCCTGCACGAACGGCGCGCGCGTCATGGATTCGACGCCGCCCGCGATCGCGAGATCGACCTCGCCGGCGCGGATCGCACGTCCCGCCGCGCCGACCGCGTCGAGACCGGAGGCGCAGAGACGGTTCAAGGTCTGGCCGGGAATTGAATCCGGCAGGCCCGCGAGCAGCAGCGCCATGCGCGCGACGTTGCGGTTGTCCTCGCCGGCCTGGTTGGCGCAGCCGAAGAACACCTCGTCGACGGCAGCCCAGTCGAGATTGGGATGCTTCGCCTTGAGTGCCTTGAGCGGGGTGGCCGCGAGATCGTCGGTGCGCACCTTGGCCAGCGCGCCGCCGAACCGGCCGATCGGAGTCCGCACCGCATCACAAATGAACACGTCTCGCATCGCTCTCTCCCGAACTTTCGTGTTTCTGGTCAGAATTGACGGCGGTTTTAGGAGTGCGATCGGGGCAGGTCAAATGACGGGAGCGCGGGGTGGCATGCGCGGCGCTGTCGTATGCGACGCTATCTCAACGCGAGCGGTGCGCCCCCTCCCCCGCTTGCGGGGGAGGGTTGGGGTGGGGGCCGCCCCAAGCGAGAATCCCCGTGAGGAGAGACTTCCCCCACCCGTATCGCATCTTCGATGCGATACGATCTCCCCCGCAAGCGGGGGAGATGCAACAGCAGGCACCGCTCATCGTGGAAAACCGGGACATCGCCTGCAAAGCGGTAGGACCGTCCGGGCAAATTGGCTAGTTTCCGCGCCATGACGATCCAGCAGCCCATCTCCGCCCCGGTTCCGCAAGAATCAATGCCTGCGGCCGCGCCCGCCGAGGCGCCGGCCAAGCTCACGCCGATGATGGAGCAGTATCTCGACATCAAGGCAGCGCATCCGGGGCTGATGCTGTTCTACCGGATGGGCGACTTCTACGAGCTGTTCTTCGAGGATGCGGAAGCCGCCTCGAAAGCGCTCGGCATCGTGCTGACCAAGCGCGGCAAGCACCTGGGCCAGGACATCCCGATGTGCGGCGTGCCGGTGGAGCGCTCCGAGGACTATCTGCATCGCTTGATCGCGCAAGGCATCCGCGTCGCCGTCTGCGAGCAGATGGAGGATCCGGCGGCGGCGCGGGCGCGCGGCAACAAGAGCGTGGTCAAGCGCGGCGTGGTGCGCGTGGTCACGCCGGGCACGCTGACGGAAGACAATCTGCTCGATGCGCGCGCCAACAACTATCTGCTGTCGATCGCGCGCAGCCGCGGCTCCTCCGGCGGCGACCGGCTCGGGCTTGCCTGGATCGATATCTCGACGTCGGACTTCATCGTCACCGAATGCGCGTTCGCCGAGCTGACGGCGACCTTGGCACGGATCAATCCCAACGAAGTCATCGTCTCCGACGCGCTGTACTCGGACGAAGCGTTCGAGCCGGTGCTGCGCGAGCTCGCCGCGGTGACGCCGCTCACGCGCGACGTGTTCGACGGGGCCACCGCCGAACGGCGGCTGTGCGACTATTTCGCGGTCGCCACCATGGACGGCCTCGCGGTGCTGTCGCGTTTGGAAGCGACCGCGGCGGCCGCCTGCGTCACCTATGTCGAACGTACGCAAGTGGGGCAGCGCCCGCCGCTGGCGCCGCCGGCGCGCGAGGCGACCGGCAGCACGATGGCGATCGATCCGGCGACGCGCGCCAACCTCGAACTGACGCGCACGCTCGCCGGCGAGCGCCGCGGCTCGCTGCTCGACGCGATCGACTGCACGGTGACCTCGGCCGGCTCGCGCCTGCTGGCGCAGCGGCTCGCCGCGCCGCTGACGGAGCCGGTGCAGATCGGCCGGCGGCTGGATGCCGTCAACGTCTTCGTCGCCGACAGCGCCGCGCGCGAGGACATCCGCTCCATCCTGCGCGGCGCGCCCGACATGACCCGTGCTATGGCGCGGCTGTCCGTCGGCCGCGGCGGTCCGCGCGATCTCGCCGCTCTGCGCGACGGTATCGTTGCGGCCGACCAGGCGCTGGCGCGGCTGTCGGCGCTCGACCAGCCGCCGCAGGAGATCGCCTCGGTGATGGCCGCGCTGGCGCGGCCGGCGCGCGCGCTGGCCGAGGAGTTCGCCCGCGCGCTTGACGAGCAGCTGCCGCTGATCAAGCGCGACGGCGGCTTCGTCCGATCCGGCTACGACGCGACGCTCGACGAGACCCGCAATCTGCGCGACGCCTCGCGCCTCGTCGTCGCCTCGATGCAGGCGCGCTACGCCGACCAGACCGGCGTCAAGGCCCTGAAGATCCGGCACAACAATGTGCTCGGCTATTTCGTCGAGGTCACCGCGCAGCACGGCGACAAGCTGATGTCGGCGCCGTTGAACGCGACCTTCATCCACCGCCAGACGCTGGCGGGCCAGGTGCGCTTCACGACATCAGAGCTCGGCGAGATCGAGGCCAAGATTGCGAATGCCGGCGAGCGCGCGCTCAATCTCGAGCTCGAGATCTTCGACCGGCTGTGCGCACAGGCGCTCGCGATCGGCGACGATCTGCGCGCCGCCGCGCACGGCTTCGCGATGCTCGATGTCGCGACCGCGCTGGCGAAGCTCGCGGTCGACGACAATTATGTGCGCCCGGAGGTCGACGACTCGCTCGGCTTCGCCATCGAGGGCGGCCGTCATCCGGTGGTGGAGCAGGCGCTGAAGCGTGAGGGGCAGCCGTTCATCGCCAATTCCTGCGACCTGTCGCCGACGCCGGGGCACAAGAGCGGTCAGCTCTGGCTGCTCACCGGCCCGAACATGGCCGGCAAATCGACTTTCCTGCGCCAGAACGCGCTGATTGCCCTGCTCGCCCAAATCGGCTCGTTCGTGCCGGCGAGCCGCGCCCGCATTGGCATCGTCGACCGGCTGTTCTCGCGCGTCGGCGCCGCCGATGATCTGGCGCGCGGACGCTCGACCTTCATGGTCGAGATGGTCGAGACTGCGGCGATCCTCAACCAGGCCGGCGAGCGCGCGCTGGTGATCCTCGACGAGATCGGGCGCGGCACCGCGACCTTCGACGGCCTCTCCATCGCCTGGGCCGCGATCGAGCATCTGCACGAGAGCAACCGGTGCCGCACGCTGTTCGCGACGCATTACCATGAGCTGACAGCCCTCGCTGCCAAGCTACCACGGCTGTTCAACGCCACGGTGCGGGTCAAGGAATGGCAGGGCGACGTCGTGTTCCTGCACGAGGTGCTGCCCGGCTCCGCCGACCGCTCCTACGGCATCCAGGTGGCGAAGCTCGCCGGCCTGCCGCCGGCCGTGATCAGCCGCGCCAAATCGGTGCTGGCGAAACTGGAGGCCGCCGACCGCGGCCAGAACGCCCGCGCGCTGGTCGATGATCTGCCGCTGTTCGCGGTGCCCTCGCGCGCCGCAGCCGAGCCTGCGATGTCTAAGGAGGCGGAAGAGCTGATCGCCGCCGTGAAAGCGCTGCATCCGGACGAGATGACGCCGCGCGAGGCGATGGACGCGCTGTATGCGCTGAAGGCGAAATTGCCGAAGTCATAGCTGGCCGTCATTCCGGGGCGCGCAAAGCGCGAGCCCGGAATGACACCGAGTGTGGCGAGGTCAATCGATCAACAACCGCCGTCATTGCGAGGCGCCTTTGCGCCGAAGCAATCCAGAGTCCCGCCCGCAGCCCTGGATTGCTTCGCTTCGCTCGCAATGACGTGGAGCGACCTATCGGACCGCAGCGACCTTCCGTCGCCCCAGCCACCATAGTCCGAGATTCCAGCCGACGCAGGTCGCCAGCGCACCACTCAGGCCGGCGACGGCGCCCAGATGCAGGCTGCCGAGATGCAGCACGACCACCGCGAGCGAGAAGCCGATCAGGCCGTAGGCGCCGTTGGCCAGCACGGCCGCCGTCGCGGGCCCGCCGATGCGCGGCTGCAGGATCAGCATCATCGAGGTGAAGACGATCGGAAACAGCGCCAGGATGCCGGACACGCTGGGACCGGCCCAGCCGGAGACCGAGGTGACGGTGGCGACGAGCGTTGCCACCAGCGAAGCGCGCAGCGGCACGTCGTACCAGCGCCGCGTGATCAGCGGCATCTTCGCATGGCGATAGCGCTGCAGCAGCGGCAGGCAGATCGCGAAAGTGATGATGTTGGCGACGATGCCCATCAAGAGCGTCCATTGCACGCTCTTGATCAGCGCGGCGAGACCGAGCCACACCGCCACCGCGGTGGCGCTTGCCACCAGCACGCTGCGGCGCTGCGCCAGCACGGCGTAAGCGAGACTGAGGAAGATCGTGGCGGCATTGATCGGCAGGCTGGTCAGCGCGCCCTGCGCGATGAACGCGGCATCGTGATCCAGCGCCAGGAACACGTAGGTCGGACCCGCCGAGATCGGCAGCGTCGCGACCAGCGCGCCGATCACGGGCCCGGTGCGCTCGGCGATCATCGACGCCGACACCACGAACGACGCCGCGATCGCCATGCGCAGAGCCAGCAGCAGCAGGAAGGAGGGATCGAGGGACATCAGTTCATGCTGCGCAGGCGGTGGGCTCCCTCCCCCGCCTGCGGGGGAGGGCTGGGGTGGGGGCGCGGCTCGGGCGGCGATGATGGGGTGTGCCGTGTGGAGAGAAGTCCCCCACCCGCCTCGCATCGGCGATGCGAGGCGACCTCCCCCGCAGGCGGGGGAGGCGCAGACCGAGCGAGCCTCAACAGCTTGTCTCCTCAGAGGCAGCGCCGCCGCGCACTACACCCGCTTCAAGCTGACAGACACCTTCGGGCCGTTCTTGATGGTCTGATAGACCACGCAATAGCGCTCGGTGAGCTTGAGCAGGAGGTCGAGCTTGTCCTGCGGCGCGTCGGTGTCGACCTCGAAGCGCAGACGGATTTCCTGGAAGCCGACCGGCGCCTCCTTGTCGACGCCGAGCGTGCCGCGGAAATCGAGATCGCCTTCGGCGAACACGTGGCCGCTCTTGAGCGGCACCTCGACGGCGGTCGCGACCGATTTCAAGGTGACGCCGGCGCAGGCCACCAGAGCCTCCAGCAACATGTCGCCGGAGCACAGCTCGAGCCCCGAGCCGCCAGTTCCGGGATGCAGGCCGGCCACCGCCATCGCGCGCCCGGTCTCGAGCTTGCAGGTCAGCCCCTCCTGCCCGACCTCGCCCTTGGCCTTCAAGGTGATCACGGCGGCGGACGGGTCGGCCTTGTAGCGTTCCTTGATCGGCGCCTGCATGGCGCGCAGCTCGGCAGCATCCATTTGTCGTTCTCTCGCGGATTTATTTCAGACGAGATGTACCGGGCCGGGCCGCCAAAGTCACCACCACAGGCCGCCGCCGGGCTCACGCCTGCCCTGCGTGTCCGGCATCGTCCGGTCGAGCGAGCGGTCCAGCGCGGTCAAGACATGCCGCTTGAACTGCTCGAACAAGGGCGCGTTGCGGTCGCGCGGCCGCGACAGATTGATGGTGATCTCCTCGAACAGCCGGCCCGGATGCGGCCGCATCACCAGCACGCGGTCGGCCAGCACCACGGCCTCCTCGACGTCGTGGGTCACGAGCACCAGCGTCGGGCGCGTATCGGCCCAGAGATCGAGCAGATGATCCTGCAGATCCTTGCGGGTGAAGGCATCGAGCGCAGAGAACGGCTCGTCGAGCAGGAGCACCTCCGGCTGCGCCACCAATGCGCGGGCGATCGCGACGCGTTGCGCCTGGCCGCCGGACAGTTCGCGCGGCCAGACCTTGGCCTTGTCGGCGAGGCCCACACGTTGCAGCGCGCGGGCGACACGGTCGCGACGCTCGGCTGCCGGCAGCTCGGACAGGCCGAAGCCAATGTTGTCGGCGACCGTGAGCCACGGCAGCAGCCGCGGCTCCTGGAAGATGATGCCGACCTTGGGATGCGGCGCAATGATCGCCTCGCCGTCGAGCGTCACGGTGCCGGCGCTGGCGCGGTCGAGCCCGGCGATGGTGCGCAACAACGTCGACTTGCCGCAGCCGGAGCCGCCGATGATGGCGATGATCTCGCCGAGCTGGATCCCGGCCGAGAACCGCTCCAGCGCGTGGACACCGTTGGGATAGACCTTGGTGACGGATGCGAGCTGCAGCATCAGGCCGCCCCGCTCTGGCGCGCGAAACTGTCCTGCCAGCGCAACAGCGGCGCGGTTGATATCTCCAGGAGCCAGTCGGTGACCTTGCCGATGATCGCGAAGATGACGATGGCCGCCACGATCTGTGCCGGCTTGCCGAGCTGCTGGCCGTCGATCAGGAGGTAGCCAAGCCCTTCGGAGGCGCCCATGAACTCGGCGGCAACGACGAACATCCACCCCAGGCCGAGGCCGACGCGCAGCGCCACCACATAGGCCGGCAGCACCGCGGGCAGCAGGATGCGGCGGATCATGGCCGGTCCGGACAGGCGGAAAACGCGGCCGACCTCGACGATCTTGCGGTCGACCGAAAGAATGGCACCGGTCAGGCCGAGATAGACCGGGAAGAACACGCCGACTGCGATCAGCGCCACCTTGGAGGTCTCGAAGATGCCGAGCCACAAGATGAACAACGGCACCCAGGCGATCGACGGAATCGCACGCAGCGCCTGGATCGTCGGATCGACCAGCCGGCGCGCGAAACCCCAATAGCCGCAGATGCCGCCGAGCAGCGTGCCGGCGGCGACGCCGAGGCCGAAGCCGATGCCGACGCGGGTCAAGGTCATCGTGATGTGGCGGGAGAGTTCGCCGGAGCGGGCGAGCTCGGCGATGGTGGTGAAGACCTTCGAGGGCGGCGGCACCAGCCGGCCGTTGGACCAGCCGGCCCGGACGGCAAGCTCCCAGGCGAGTGCGAGCGACAGCGGCAGCAGCAAGCCGAGCAGCGGGCGCATCAGCCGCGTGAGCCATGGCTGGCTGGCGGTCTGCGGTGTGGCCGCCGCGGCGGGGGCCTGGAGTTCGACGGTCATGGTCATAGTGAGAACAGCGCTCGGGTGCGAATGCAAGGCGTGGGGGCGGATGGCGATGGAGGCCAGGGACGGCGCCCCAAAACTCGCTGTCGTCCCGGCCTTGCGCCGGGACCCATACGCCGCGGCGGTCGTTGTGGAGCGAGATGCCGCTCAAGCGTGGTCAACAACAGGCGTCACGGAGTATGGGTCCCTGTGTCTGGAAAGTCTGCCGGATCTGCGCCCGCCAACGCCATCGCGTTGGCGAGCTTGTCCGGGACGACACCGGTTTTTGATCGCCGGCTCTTGGCATAGGCGATTTGGCGCAGCGGCCTATTGCCCGAGCCGTGCAAGTCCTAATTCGTCGGCAACGGGACCTGGTCGTCGATCAGGGCGTCCAGCGTGGCCTTCACATCCACCTTGGCATCGACGACACCGGCCTGCTGCAGCGCCAGGCCCGCAGCCAGAATCGACTCGCGCTGGGGTGCGCCGATGCGGCTATGGGTCAGCTCGGTGCGCTCCTTGAGCTGCTTGTCGACCACCGTCTCAGGCAGCTTCGTGACGGCGATGAAGGTCTTCTTGAGGTCGTCGTAGTTGGCCAGCGCGTCCTTGCGCGCGACCTCGTAGGTGGCGAGCACGCGGCGGACGATCTCCGGATTATCCTTCAGGAACTGCTCGCGCACGTTCAGGATGCCCCAGGTGTTGGCGTCGGCCTTGCGGTAGAACAGCCTGGCGCCCTCCTCGACCTCGGCCTGCGCCATCATCGGATCGAGCCCGGCCCAGGCGTCGACGTCGCCGCGGATCAGCGCCGCCTTGCCGTCGGCGTGCTGCAGCAATACCGGCGTGATGTCCTTGTCGGTGAGGCCCGCCGACAGCAGCGCGCGCACCAGGAAGATGTGCGGATCGGTGCCGCGGGTCACCGCGACCCGCTTGCCCTTGAGGTCGGCCACGGAGGCAATCTTGGAATCCTTGCCCTTGACCAGCGCGGTCCATTCGGGCCGCGAATAGACGTAGACCGACTTGATCGGGTTGCCGTTGATCCGGGCGACCAGCGCGGCGGAGCCGGCGGTCGAGCCGAAATCGAGCGAGCCGGCGTTGAGGAATTCGAGCGCCTTGTTGGAGCCGGCCGACTGCACCCAGACGATGCTGATGCCGTCCTTGGCGAACTCCTTCTCCAGAAGTCCTTTCTGCTTCAGCACCAGCGACACCGGATTGTAGGTCGCCCAATCCAAGCGGATCTCCTTCACCGGTTCGGCCGCGCGTGCAGCGCCGCATCCCAGTAGAACCACGGCCGCAACCGCAGCAAATCCGCGCCTCGACAATCCACCCATCGTCACCCCTCCAACCCTCAAGAAACATTGCTGTTGTTTCAATGAGTTATGCCAGGGGCGCGCGAGAATTGCTTTTCCTTTCGACGGCGCCGTTCAGAACGATCATCATCCCGTGAGCACCGATGACAGCATGGATCGATTGTTGCATTGGAAGTTTCGTGACAGCACAGGCCTTGTTCGATATCCGGTTGCATCCATGGACAGCGTCGCCCCCCATTCCCACCCTGATAGCCTTTCCGATTTCGACAGCGCCGGCATCGCGGCTGCGGTCGACGCGTTGGCCGCGCAGCATTCGGGACGCGAGGACATGTTCCGCGCCGCCGTGGTGCAATTCCTCAAGGCCGAGCTGGTCAAGGCGCGCGCGGCGGCCCAGGCGCAACTGTTGAAGGACCGCCACGGCCGGCGCTGCGCCGAGCAGCTCTGCTTCGTGCAGGACGAGATCATTCGCATCCTCTACGCCGCCGCCACCCAGCACCTCTATCGCTCGCAGGTGCCGAGCGGCGCCGAGCGCATGGCGGTGGTCGCCACCGGCGGCTATGGCCGCGGCCTGATGGCGCCGGAGTCCGACATCGATCTCCTGTTCATCCTGCCCTACAAGCAGACCGCCTGGGGCGAGCAGGTCGCCGAAGCCATTCTGTACTCGCTGTGGGACATGGGATTGAAGGTCGGCCACGCGACCCGCTCGGTCGACGAGTCGATCCGCCAGGCGCGCGGCGACATGACCATCCGCACCGCCATCCTGGAGACGCGCTATCTCGCGGGCGACCGGCCGCTCTATGACGAGCTGGTCGCGCGCTTCGACAGCGAGGTGGTGCAGGGCACCGCAGCCGAGTTCGTGGCCGCCAAGCTCGCCGAGCGCGAGGAGCGGCACCGCCGCGGCGGCCAGTCGCGCTATCTCGTCGAGCCCAACGTCAAGGACGGCAAGGGCGGCCTGCGCGACCTGCACACGCTGTTCTGGATCGCCAAATACGTCTACCGCGTGCGCGAGACCGCCGAATTGGTCGAGCGCGGCGTGTTCGACGCGCATGAATACCGCACCTTCCGGCGCTGCGCGGACTTCCTGTGGTCGGTGCGCTGCAACCTGCATTTCGTCAGCGGCCGTCCGGAAGAACGGCTGTCGTTCGACCTGCAGCGCGAGATCGCGGTGCGGCTGGGCTACACCAGCCATCCCGGCATGCAGGATGTCGAGCGCTTCATGAAGCACTACTTCCTGGTCGCCAAGGAGGTCGGCAATCTCACCGCCATCCTGTGCGCCAAGCTCGAGGACCAGCAGGCCAAGCCGGCGCCGGTGCTGAGCCGGATGATCTCGCGCCTGACCACCGGCGCCACCTGGCGGCGCGTGCCGGAGAGCGACGACTTCATCGTCGACAACAACCGCATCAACCTCGCCGCGCCCGACGTCTTCAAGCACGATCCGGTCAATCTGATCCGCATCTTCCGGCTGGCGCAGAAGCACAACCTCGCCTTCCATCCCGACGCGATGCGCGCGGTCACGCGCTCTTTGAACCTGATCAACACCGAGCTGCGCGACGATCCCGTGGCCAACCGGCTGTTCATGGAGATCCTGACCTCCAACGATGCCGAGGTCGTGCTGCGGCGGATGAACGAGACCGGCGTGCTCGGCCACTTCATTCGCGCCTTCGGCCGCATCGTCTCGATGATGCAGTTCAACATGTATCATCACTACACGGTCGACGAGCACCTGATCCGCTGCATCGGGTTCCTGCAGGAGATCGAGCGCGGCGGCATCGACGAGTTCACCCTGGCCTCCGACCTGATGCGCAAGATCCGGCCCGAGCACCGCGCTGTCATCTACATCACCGTGCTGCTGCACGACGTCGCCAAGGGGCGGCCCGAGGACCATTCCATCGCCGGCGCCAAGATCGCGCGCCGGCTGTGCCCGCGGCTCGGCTTCAACAATGCAGACACCGAACTGGTCGCCTGGCTGATCGAGGAGCATCTGACGATGTCGACGGTGGCGCAGTCGCGCGACCTGTCGGACCGCAAGACGATCGAGAATTTCGCCGCCGTGGTGCAGTCCGTCGAGCAGATGAAGCTGCTGACCATCCTGACCACCGCCGACATCCGCGGAGTCGGCCCCGGCGTCTGGAACGGCTGGAAGGCGCAGCTGCTGCGTACGCTGTATTACGAGACCGAGCCGGTACTGACCGGCGGCTTCTCCGAGGTCAACCGCGCCAAGCGCATCACCGCGGCGCAGGCCGAATTCCGCAACGCCTTCACCGACTGGCCCGAGGACGAGCTCAACACCTATATCGGCCGGCACTATCCGGCCTACTGGCTCAAGGTCGAGCTGCCGCGCAAGATCCGCCATGCCCGCTTCGTGCGATCGAGCGAGGATGCCGGCCACAAGCTCGCGATCAATGTCGGCTTCGATCCGGCGCGCGGCGTGACCGAGCTGACGATCTTCGCGATGGACCATCCGTGGCTGCTGTCGATCATCGCCGGCGCCTGCGCCTCCGCCGGGGCCAACATCGTCGACGCCCAGATCTACACCACGACCGACGGGCGCGCGCTCGACACCATCGCGATCTCCCGCGAATATGAGCGCGACGAGGACGAAGGCCGCCGCGCGACGCGGATCGGCGAGACCATCGAGCAGGTGCTGGAGGGCAAGCTGCGGCTGCCGGACGCCGTGGCGCGGCGGACGACGCGGGGCAAGCAGCACAAGGCGTTCTCGGTCGAGCCGGAGGTCACCATCAACAATCAATGGTCGGAGCTCTACACCGTCATCGAGGTCTCCGGCCTCGATCGCCCCGGCCTGCTGTACGAGCTGACCACCGCGATTTCGAAGCTGAATCTCAACATCGCCTCGGCCCATGTCGCCACCTTCGGCGAACGCGCCCGCGACGTGTTCTACGTCACCGACCTGCTGGGCGCGCAGATCAACGCGCCGACCCGGCAGGCCGCGATCAAGAGCGCGCTGCTGCATCTGCTGGCGAACGACGACGCGGCCGCTCAACCGGCGGCATGAGCGACCATCGCGCGGCCCTGAGCCGCTCGGAGCTCGATTTGAACGAGGGGACCGGCACCAGCGCCGGCCCACGCAGGCTTGGGGGAGCCGAACCATGGCATTGATTGCAGGCATCGTCGTCGGGCTGATCGGCCTGCTGCACGTCTACATTCTGGTACTCGAGATGTTTCTCTGGACCAAACCGGCCGGCTTGAGAGCGTTCAACAACACGCCGGAGCGCGCGGAGCAGACCAAGGTGCTCGGCGCCAATCAGGGCCTCTACAACGGCTTCCTCGCCGCCGGCCTGTTCTGGGGCCTGGCGCACCCGACGCCGGCCTTCGCGTTCCAGATCAAGATCTTCTTCCTGCTCTGCGTGCTCGTCGCCGGGCTCTATGGCGCCGCCACCGCCAGCCGCAAGATCCTGTTCATCCAGAGCGTGCCGGCCACGATCGGCCTGGTGCTGGTTTGGCTCGCGGGCTGAGCCGGGCTGTATCTCCATCCTCTGTGTCGTCCCGGACAAGCCGTGACGCGCACAAGCGCGTCGCGGCGCCGATCCGGGGCCCATAATCCCAGGCAGCGTTTTGGGGCAGGATCGCCACTCCGAGCCGTAGCCACACGACGGCCTGTGGCCATGGATCCCGGCTCTGCGCCCGACGTCGCTGCGCGACGCCGGGCTTGGCCGGGACGACACCGAACTTGTTGAGCCAGTTGGGCTCATCATAGCGACATCGACGGAACCGCCGCACCCGTGCTCCCCTCGCCTTGCGTCCGCCCAGCCCTTCCTCCACACTCCCTCCCAGCGATGGCGCCCCGGTCGGGCAGACCAGCCGCATAACAAATCAGGAGGAACGATAGACCCCATGCGACAGGGATATTTCCGTCTTGCAGGGGCGGCCGCTTTGGCCGTCACCCTCTCCGTCACGTCAGCCTCGGCCCAGAAGAAGTACGACCCCGGCGCCTCCGACACCGAGATCAAGATCGGCCAGACAGTGCCGTTCTCGGGTCCCGCCTCGGCCTATGCCTCGATCGGCAAGACCCAGGCCGCCTATTTCAACATGATCAACGAGCAGGGCGGCATCAACGGCCGCAAGATCAAGCTGATCCAGTATGACGACGCCTATTCGCCGCCCAAGGCCGTCGAGCAGGTCCGCAAGCTGGTCGAGGACGACGGAGTTCTGCTGACCTTCCAGATCATCGGCACGCCGTCCAACGCCGCGGTCCAGAAATACCTCAACGCCAAGAAGGTGCCGCAGTTGTTCGCCGCCACCGGCGCCACCAAGTTCACGGACCCCAAGAACTTCCCGTGGACCATGGGGTACAATCCCAACTACTTCACCGAGGGCCGCATCTACGGCCAGTATATTCTGAAGGAGCATCCCAACGCCAAGATCGGCGTGCTCTATCAGAATGACGATCTCGGCAAGGACTACCTGAACGGCATCAAGGCCGGCCTCGGCGACAAGGCGTCGACGATGATCGTGTCCGAAGCCTCCTACGAGGTTTCCGATCCGACCATCGACTCGCAGATCCTGAAGATCAAGTCGGCGGGAGCCGACCTGTTGTTCTCGGCCGCGACGCCGAAACAAGCCGCGCAGGCGATCAAGAAGCTCCATGAGCTCGATTGGCACCCCGTGCACATTGTCGACATCAACGCGACCTCGGTCGGCGCGGTCATGCAGCCTGCGGGCCTCGACGCTGCCAAGGGCGTCATCTCCGTCAACTACGGCAAGGATCCGCTCGACCCGCAGTGGAAGGACGATCCGGGCCTGAAGCGCTATTTCGATTTCATGGCCAAGTATTATCCCGAGGGTGACAAGAACTCGAACTTCAATACCTACGGCTATTCGACCGCGCAGCTCCTGGTCACCGTGTTGCAGATGTGCGGCGACAACCTGACGCACGAGAACGTCATGAAGCAGGCGGCGTCGCTGAAGGATGTAACCGGCGACTTCTCGCTACCGGGAATGAAGATCAACACCTCGCCGACCGACTATCGCGTCAACAAGCAACTGCAGATGATGAAGTTCAACGGCGAGCGCTGGGAGCTGTTCGGCCCGATTCTGGAGGACAAGGGCGCGGCGGGCTAGCTGCACTCGACGTCGTTCCAGGGCGTCGCGACAGCGACGAACCAACCTCGAGATTCCGGGTTCGATGCTGCGCTTCGCCCCGGAATGACGCGGTCAACATCGATGGTACGGGGCTGCGCGATGGCGCGGCCCCGTTCTGCATTGCGGCACGGGTTGCGCCCGTTCGCCGCTGCGTGCGCTCGCCGACGGTCATTCGACCGCATCGCGGGTGACGACGGCTGTTGCGGCAGGATCCGCCGTCGCGTCGAGGGAGTATCAGTCGTTGATGACGTCACCCAGGTCGCGTTGCTTGACGACGCGGTCGATCAAGCCCCACTGCAAGGCTTCGTCCGCGGTCATGAAGTGATCGCGATCCAGGGTGCGCTCGACGTCCTCATAGCTGCGCCCGCAATGCTCGGCGTAGAGCCTGATCATGCGGTGCTTGGTCTGCTCCATCTCCCTCGCGTGAATCAGGATGTCGGACGCCTGGCCCTGAAAGCCGCCGAGCGGCTGATGGACGTGAAGGCTTGCATTGGGCAGCGCCGTCCGCTCGCCCGGCTCTCCCGCCATCAGAAGAAACGAGCCCATCGAACGCGCCGTTCCCATGCAGAGCGTGTGCACCGGTGCTTTGACGAATTGCATCGTGTCATACATCGCCAGGCCGCTGGTGATCACGCCGCCGGGTGAATTGATGTAGAGATGGATCGGCCGCTTTGGGTTCTCCGCCTCGAGGAAAAGCAGTTGCGCGCAGACCAGGGCGGAGACCGTATCGTTGACCTCGCCGTTGAGGAAGACGATCCGCTCGCGCAGCAGCCGCGAATAGATGTCGAAGGATCGCTCTCCCCGGCTCGACTGCTCGATGACCATAGGGACGAGTTGCATCGTGTCGCGCATGCGCGAGCTCCCGGTTTCAGTGAGGTGTCGGTGACTTGGAGAATCAGGCCGCGCGCATCAGGCTGCGCCTGTTGCTGTTCGCCGCCGACGGCGTCCGCCGCATCAGCGTCGTGGCGACCAACCCGTGAATGATTCTGAGCCTGGTGCCGCCCTCGGCATTGGGCATGACCTGGAACGTCACGATGCTCTCCAGGAACGGCGGTTCGTGGTCGCGCATCCGGTAGCGGACTTCTTCGCCGGGCGTCGCGGAGATTGGCGCAGCATCGGCGAGGTCGCCGCGCGGCAGCCAGTTCTCGCGCAGCGCAGGAATGCTGATGGCACGCCAGACCTTCTCCGGCGGCGCGTCCAGTTCGTAGTCGAGCACCAGATCGTCGCTCTGCAGGTCAGCCTTGATATCGGTCATTGGTCCATGTCCTTCAGCACGGCCTTCAACGCATCGACCCGCGACGGCCAGTAGGCACGGTACTTCGCCAGCCAGCGCGCGATCTGCGCCAAGCCCTCCGGATCGACCTCATAGTTGACGAAGCGACCCTGCCGTTCTTCCCTCACCAATCCCGCGCTTCGGAGAACCGCGAGGTGCTGGGACATCGCCGGCTGGCTGATCGTCAGACCCTCGCGAAGCGCGCTGGCATTCATGCTGCCGTTCGCCAGCTTCTCGAAGATCGCGTATCGCGTCGGATCAGCCAGGGCCCTGAAGATGTCACTCTCGATCATGCCGACACATAAGCATAAACTTATGTGTCGTGCAAGCGTCGACGACGTGGATGTTGGCGTTCCCTATCGCCGTCCACCGCCGCGCTCCCTCCCCCCTTGTGGGGGAGGGTTGGGGAGGGGGGTAGCTCCGGGCGACCGTCTTCGTGGCCCCCCCCCCTCCCTAGCCCTCCCCCACAAGGGGGGAGGGAACGTACCTTTTGTGTGGCAACACCGTACTACCAGTCTCGCAAATGCAATGAGACGCGAAATGCAATGAGACCTACCCCGCCGGCACCTCGCCAAAGTTCTTGCCCACCGGCAGCACGGCGTGGCGGATCAGGCGCGAGTCTTCGACCGCCGCCTGGCGATGCTTCACCGCCTCGCGATAGACGGGATCGCGGATCATCTCGACGAAGGCTTGCACGCTCGGATATTCGGCGATGAAACAGTGGTCCCAACGTTCGTCCTGCGGACCGATCAGCATCAGCTCGAAGCGGCCCTGCCAGACGATGCGGCCGCCGAGGCGCTCGAACACCGGGCCGCTCTCGCGGCCATAGGCGGCATAGGCTTCCGCGCCGCTGACCTTGCGTCCATCGGGATAGGCTGCCTCCCTGCGCAGCCGCACCAGGTTCAGCATGTGGATCCGCCCCGGGCGGTCGTTCTCCCGAAACTGCGCGAACACCTCCTTGGTGGGATCGATATGGCCCATGAACTCCCTCGCCTGTTGTTGTTTACCTTGGCTTAACCATAACGCGGCGTTAGCGGCGCGAAACTCCTAATCGCGCGTTAAGGTCTTTCTAACTGCCCCTTAAACTCCGGACGTTACCGTGGTCGGACGGCGGGGTCGCGGGCTCGGGTTGCGTATGGCGCGGGGACGGAAACAGGGCGGCGGACGCAAGGAGCCGCGATTCGGTCTTGCGGCCGCGATGGCCGATCTGCGCCTCGACCCCAAGGATCGCATTCCCTCCGACGACACGCCCAAGAAGTCAGTTGCAAAGACTGCAAAGAAAAGGCCGGTCGAGCCCGACGACGAGGACGATGTGCCGGCGCGCGAGCCGAAGGCCTCGACACCGAAACCAAAGCCGAGACGCGGCAAGTCGCGCTGGGGAATGTCGATCGGGCGCATGTTCTACTGGGCGCTGGTCTGCGGCCTGTGGGGCGTGATCGCGCTGGTCGGCGTCGTGATCTGGGCCGGCGCGCATCTGCCGCCGATCCAATCGCTGGAGATCCCCAAGCGGCCGCCGACGATCGAGATCGTGGGCTATGACGGCACCATGCTGGCGCAGCGCGGCGAGATGGCCGGCGCCAACGTCGCGCTGAAGGATCTGCCGCCCTATCTGCCGAAGGCGTTCATCGCCATCGAGGACCGCCGCTTCTACCAGCATTTCGGCATCGACCCGATCGGCATCGCCCGCGCCGTCGTCGCCAACATCCTGCATCGCGGCGTGTCGCAGGGCGGCTCGACCCTGACGCAGCAGCTCGCCAAGAACCTGTTCCTGACCCAGGAGCGCACGCTGGCGCGCAAGCTGCAGGAGGCGGAGCTGGCGCTGTGGCTGGAGCGCAAGTACTCCAAGCGCGAGATCCTCGAGCTGTATCTCAACCGGGTCTATTTCGGCTCGGGCGCCTACGGCGTCGAGGCCGCGGCGCAGCGCTATTTTGGCAAGTCGGCGCGGCAGGTGACGATCGGCGAAGCCGCGATGCTCGCAGGTCTCGTCAAGTCGCCGTCGCGGCTGGCGCCGAACCGCAACCCGGAGGGCGCGGCCAAGCGCGCCCAGACCGTGCTGGCGGCGATGGCGGAGGCCAAGTTCATCACCGAGGCCCAGGCGCAGGCCCAGATCGCGCATCCATCCGTCGCGGTGAAGCCGGCCGGCGCCGGCACCATCAACTACGTCGCCGACTGGATCGGCGAGGTGCTCGACGACCTCGTCGGCCAAGTCGAGGAGTCGATCGTGGTGGAGACCACGATCGATCCGAAGCTGCAATCCGTCGCCGAGGCCGCCATCATCGACGAGCTCGCGGCGAAGAGCGTCAAGTTCAACGTCAGCCAGGGTGCGCTGGTGGCGATGACCCCCGACGGCGCCGTGCGCGCCATGGTCGGCGGCCGCAACTATGCCGACAGCCAGTTCAACCGCGCCGTAACCGCCAAACGCCAGCCCGGCTCGGCGTTCAAGCCGTTCGTCTATCTCACCGCGATCGAGCAGGGCCTGACGCCGGAAACGGTCCGCCAGGACGCGCCGCTCGATCTGAAGGGCTGGAAGCCGGAGAACTACACCCGCGAATATTTCGGCCCGGTGACGCTGACCCAGGCGCTGGCGATGTCGCTCAACACGGTCGCGGTGCGCGTCGGCCTCGAGGTCGGACCGAAGAACGTGGTGCGGACCGCACACCGGCTCGGCATCGCCTCCAAGCTCGATCCCAACCCGTCGATCGCGCTCGGCACCTCCGAGGTGTCGATGATCGAGCTGGTCGGCGCCTACGCGCCGTTCTCCAATGGCGGCCTCACCGTCTCGCCGCATGTGGTGACGCGGATCAGGACGCTCGACGGCAAGCTGCTCTACATGCGCCAGACCGAGCAGCCGGTGCAGGTGATCGAGCCGCGCAACGCGGCGATGATGAATCAGATGATGCAGGAGACCCTGATCTCCGGCACCGCGAAGAAGGCGGAGATCCCGGGCTGGATCGCTGCCGGCAAGACCGGCACCAGCCAGGATTTCCGCGACGCCTGGTTCATCGGCTACACCGCGCATCTCGTCACCGGCGTCTGGCTCGGCAACGACGACAACTCGCCGACCAAGAAGGCGACCGGCGGCGGCCTGCCCGTCGAGGTCTGGACCCGCTTCATGCGATCAGCGCATCAGGGCGTGCCGGTCGCGGCGCTGCCGAACGCGCAGGGCTCGGGCCTGGTCCCGACCCTGGCGCAGATCGCCTCGCAGATCACGGCGCCATCCGCGCCGGCACCGAGCGCACGCTCGGCGCCGCCGAGCCGCGGCAACGCGCGACCGGAAGCCGCCGCGGGTCTCGACGGCTGGCTGGTGGATCGATTGTTCGGTGGAAAGCGCTGAGCCGGCGAAGATGAGGTGAGAGGCGCATCCGCGACGGGATGCACCCTTCTCAGCTGGCGGCTGCGGCGATGGGACGCGCTGCCGGCTCGGCGGTTGCCGCGCCGGACGCTCGGGCCAGTTTGCGCCCGATCTGCCGCAGCATCAGGCTCGCCCGCAGCGCGCTGTAGTCCAGCAGCCAGCGGCTGAAGGCGCTGGCGGCCATCGGCCGCGCGAACAGGAAGCCCTGCATTGCATCGCAGCCGAGCTCGGCCAGCAGCTTGCGCTGCGGCTCGGTCTCGACACCTTCGGCGACCACTGCCACGTCGAGGCTCTGGCCGACGCGCACGACCGCGGTCACGATCGCCCGCGTGCCGCTGTCGTTCTCGAAATCGCGCATGAAGCTGCGATCGATCTTCAGCTCGTCGATCGGCAGCTGGGCCAGCCGGCTCAGACTCGAATAGCCGGTGCCGAAATCGTCCAGCGACAGGCCGACGCCCATGTTGCGCAGCTCGTTCATGGTCGCGATCACGGTGGCGCGCTCGTTGAGGATGACGCCTTCGGTGATCTCCAGCATCAGCATCTTCGCCGGCAGGTCGTTGGCGGCCAGGATCTGCGCCACCATCGCCGCCAGGTTGACGTTCTGGAAGTTGATCGGCGACAGGTTCACCGAGATGCAGGGGATGTCGAGACCGGCACGGCGCCACGACGCCATCTGCTGGCAGGCCAGCTTGATCGACCACACGCCGATCTGCTCGATCAGGCCGCATTCCTCGGCGAGCGGAATGAACTTGGCGGGCGAGACCTCGCCGAGCACCGGATCGTGCCAGCGCGCCAGCGCTTCCACGCCGTGGATCGCGCCGTCGCGGGTGCGGATCTGCGGCTGATAGTGCAGCGTCAGGGCCTCGCTGGCGATCGCCTCGCGCAGCGCGGTCGAATGCATCAGCCGTTCTTCGGCGAGCTTGTCGATGTCGGCGCTGAAGAAGCGATAGGTCGCCCGGCCGCCGCGCTTGGCCTTGTACATCGCGGCGTCGGCCTGCTTGATCAGGGTCTCGATGTCCTTGGCATTATCAGGATAGAGGCTGAGCCCCATGCTCGCCGACATCGGCACCTGGCGCTTGCCGATCGTCAGCGGCATCGCCAGCGCGGCGGTGATGCGCGCGGCCGCGAGCGAGGCTTCCAGGGCATCGCGGTTCTGCAGCACGATCACGAACTCGTCGCCGCCGAGCCGGCCCAGCATGTCGCCGGGGCGGATCTGCGCTCGCAGCCGGTTGGCGAAGCCGACCAGGAACTCGTCACCGGCGGCATGGCCCAGCGTGTCGTTGACGTCCTTGAAATTGTCGGCGTCGAGGAAGGCCACGGCGACGTGTCCGCCGTCCGGACACGCCTTGATGGCTTCGGCGATCAGCGACGGGATGCGGGCCCGGTTCGGCAGGCCCGTCAGCATGTCGTGATAGGCGACCTGTGAGATCGTCGAGCGGACCTCCTGGCGCTCGATGGCGAGCGCACCGAGCTGGACGCAGGCGGCGACGATCTGCTCGTGCCAGGGACTGGGGCCGCGGCATTCACGGAAGTAGAAGGCAAAGGTGCCGATGACGCGGCCATCCTTACCCTTGATGGGCGACGACCAGCAGGCACGCAGGCCGGCAGCGAGCGGGCCGGCCTTGTAGGGTTGCCAACGCGGATCATTATCGATGTCGTGCGACAGCACCGGCTCGCAGAGATAGGCGGCGGTGCCGCAGGAGCCGACGTCCGGCCCGATCGCGACGCCGTCGAGGCTGGCCGAATAAGCGGGCGGCAGGCTGGGGCCGCCGAGCGGATGTACGTGCCCATCGGAATCGACGTGCAGGATCGAGCAGACGACGTCCGGAGCGAGCTCTTCGACCCGGCGGCACAGCTGATCGGCGATGGTCGTGATCGAAACGTCGGACGCCAGCGACGCCATGATCAGCTGCTGCAGCGAGCGCAGCTGCTTGGTCTCCCGGATGTCCGTGAGCAGCCCGAACAGATATCTGACCTTGCCCCGCTTGGTCCGGTGCGCCTTGACATAGGCGGTCGTCCAGATCTCGCGGCCGTCCTTGTCGTAGACCAGCACGTCCTCTTCGATGCCACGGTCGTCCTCGAGGCATTGTCTCAGCCGGTCGACGATGGCGGGATCGGTGCAGGGGCCGATCAGCAGCTCCTCGGCGCGGCGCCCGACCGCCTGTTCAGGCGTGTAGCCGAACAGGCTGGCAAAGGCGGCGTTGGTGTAGAGGATGTTGAGATCGCGATCGGTGACGATGACGGCCCGGTTGGTCCGGTCGGCGACCGACGTCAGCAGCGCATTGCGCTCGCGCATGTCGACTTCGGTGGTCACGTCACGAATGAACAGCAGCGAACGGACCGGCTCATCCTCCCGGCCCGGCGGGAGCGCGCACAGCGACAGGCGGAGGCGGGTCCGCCCGCCGTCGGCATGGCGCATCGTCGTTTCGCGGGCGTCGGACTGGTCCGCCTCGTGCTGCGCGTCGATCGTCTCGTCGCACGCGATCGCCGGGATCAGATCCGCGGGCAGACCCAGACTTTCGAGGTCGGCGCCGACCAGAGCGGCCGGCTCGCGCCGCAGCAGCACCGACGCCGCCCGATTGGCGTGCTGGACGTGGCCCTGCGCGTCGAGAAAGAGAATCGCCTCGGAAACACCGTCGAGCGCGGCCGAGAGCAATTGTGTGGATGCGGCCGGTTGGAACTCGCTTGCAAGCATCGTTCGATTCGAGGCGCGCTGCACGTTTCGAGAGAAACGATCTGCGCTTTGGTTGCAGCGAACGACCCGGCAGCTCGCTGGGACGTCACCTTGGGTTTGATTGCGGTAAATCTGGCGAGCGCAGCGTTACAGCCACGTTAAAGCGCCGCCGAATTGGGCAATATCCTCCGACTGCAGGCGAGAAGGCTTAAGAATTCGATAGTCCGCAGGCGGGTTCTGAGTTCATCATTGCAGATTGGAACCCGACGAAGAAATGGCCCGGACCAGAAGGCCGGGCCATTGGGATTCACATCGTCGAGCGGTCCGTCGTCGAGACCTCAATCGTCGATGCCGTAGCGATGCAGGTCGTTGCCGCAGGTGTCGAGCCACTTCTTGGCGCGCTCGACCGAGGCGCAGATCCGGCCACACACCTTCCAGAACCGCGGCGAGTGGTTCATCTCGATCAGATGCGCGACCTCGTGCGCCGCGAGATAATCGAGCACGAAGGGCGGCGCCAGGATCAGGCGCCACGAGAACGACAGCGAGCCGGCCGAGGTGCACGAGCCCCAGCGGCTGGACTGGTCGCGGATCGACAGCCGCTTGACCTTGACGCCAAGCTGCTCGGCATAGGCGTCGGCCGCCTTCTGCAGGTCACGGCGCGCCTCGCGCTTCAGGAAGTCGAGCACGCGGCGTTCAGTGTGCTCGATCCCGCCGGCCACGCACAGGATCTTCTCGCCACTGTCTCGCGTCTCGGTCCACACCGTGCCGCGTTCGCCCGCGCGATGCACGATCTTGTGCGGCACGCCGCGAAGCGGCACCAACGTGCCCGGCAGGAACGGCGCCGCCTTCGGCAGACGTCCTAGACGGGCTGCGATCCAGGCGCCGTGACGCTGCGCGAAGTCTTTCGCCTCGATGATGGTGCCGCGCGGCGGCATCGTGAGGATCGCCTCGCGATCCGACGGATGAATTCTCAGGGTATAACGTCGCGCACGACGGTGACGCCGCAATCTAATCGAGTAGATTTGCGAGCCATGCTTGACGAGAAGACGCGAGGGTTCGGCGGGCCGCCGATAGAGTAGCGCGCGAGTGGCCATTTCTGTCAGTCCGGGGGGTAAGAGCTCGCCCGGATTTTGCCATATCCACCGCCAGGGAAAGCGCTCGGCGCAAAAACAAATCATTTGCCCAACATACAGGGGTTCAGAAGGTTCCGCACCCTAGCAGTTGGGCCTCGCGCGCCCCCGAAAACATGAATTCAGATTCAAAAGCATCGCTCAAGAAGCGACGCCACATTCACTGCTTGAGTCACTCCTGAGTTTCGGTTTCGACCGTCCCTTCAAAGGGTTACCGCGCAGCCGGATTCGGATGCGCGGTGACCATCGTCTTCGCTCATTCAGCCGCAATGGCGAGCAGCGACTTCGGATCGGCTGCCGACAACATGAAATCGTTGATGCGCGGCACGATCTCCGACTTGAATCGCGAGCCGTTGAACACGCCGTAGTGACCGACACCCGGTTGCACGTAGTGAACCCGGCGGTGATCCGGGATCGACGAGCAGAGTCCGTGCGTCGCCTCGGTCTGACCGAGACCGGAGATATCGTCCTTCTCGCCTTCGACCGTCATCAACGCCACACGCGTAACCTTCGACGGATCGACCAGGGTGCCGCGATGGGTCATCTCGCCCTTCGGCAGCGCGTGCTTGATGAACACCGTCTCCACCGTCTGCAAATAATATTCCGCAGCCAGGTCCATGACGGCGAGATACTCGTCGTAGAAGTCGCGATGCTTGTCGACCTGATCGCCATCGCCCTTCACCAGGTTGGCGAACAGCGCCTTGTGGGCGTCGACATGGCGGTCGAGATTCATGCTGATGAAGCCGTTCAGCTGCAGGAAGCCCGGATAGACGTCGCGCATCACGCCCGGATGCGGGAACGGCACCTTGGTGATGACGTGGTTGCGGAACCAGTCGATGCCGCGCTCCTGGGCGAGATTGTTCACGCCGGTGGGGTTGCGCCTGGTGTCGATGGGGCCGCCCATCAAGGTCATCGAGATCGGCGCAAACGGGTCACGCTCGGCCTCCATGACCGAGACCGCCGCCAGAACGGGCACCGCCGGCTGGCACACCGCCATGACGTGCATGTTGGTGCCGAGAAAGCGCAGCATCTCGATGACATAGTCGATGTAGTCGTCGAGATCGAAGCGGCCTTCGGCCAGCGGGACCATCCGCGCATCGGACCAATCGGTGATATAGACCTCGTGGGTCGGCAGGAACGCTTCCACCGTGCCGCGCAACAGGGTCGCGTAATGGCCGGACATCGGCGCCACGATCAGCAGCCGGGGCTGCGGCGCGCGCAAGGGGCGGGTCAGCTTGCGGTCGAAATAGAGCAGCCTGCAGAACGGCTTTTCCCAGATCGAGCGGACCTCGACCGGGGTCCGGATGCCGTTGACCTCGGTCTCGTCGAGTCCCCATTCGGGCTTGCCGTAGCGGCGTGTGGTGCGCTCGAACAGTTCGCAGGCCGCCGCGACCGATTTGCCCATCTGGGTGTGGGCCCAGGGATTGAGCGGATTCTGAAACAGGATCTTGGTGGCGTCGGTGACGGCGCGCGCCGGATTGAGCGAGGCATGCGCCATTTCGTACATCCAGTACATCGGCGTCGTCAGGACTGGACTGCCTTCCGACGCCAGGGGCGGTGCACCGCCAAACTCACCTATCGGCATTCTCGTTCAACCTCTCTGCAGCGCAGCATACTGCCGAATGCGTAATTATGCGTCAATGCGGTGGTGTACGAGAAGGTGCCTCAAAGCGACGAAAAAGCCCGGAAATCCACGGGAAAAGCGCAATTATTCCCCTGACGCCAGCAGCGAGCCGGCGCGGCGTGCGCTGCGCAAGAGAGCAATGAATGCCGCAAACGACGCCAGCAGCAGGGCGGCATTGAGCCCGAGCGCGGTCAGCATCAGGTCGGACCGGAAGACGTGATCGGCCAGCAGCGCGCGCATGCCTTCGAACACGTAGGTCGGCGGCAGGGACCAGGCGACCAGCTGCAGCCAATGCGGCAGCACCTGAACGGGATAGTACACGCAGGCCAGCGGCATCAGCGCGAACATCAGCGTCCAGACGATGCTTTCGGCGCCGAGCCCGTTGCGCAGCACCAGCCCCGACACGAAGATGCCGACCGCCCAGGAGGTGAAGATCAGGTTGCAGAAGAAGGCGATCAGCGGCAGGCCGATGCTGTAGAAGTTGAAATCGAAGAACCAGACCGCGATCAGGGTCATCGGAATGATGCCGATGGCCAGCCGGATCAGGCTCATCGTCATCAGCGCCAGCAGGAATTCGATCGGGGTCAGCGGACTCATCATCAGGTTGCCGATGTTGCGCGCCCACATCTCCTCCAGGAAGGAGATCGAGAAGCCGAGCTGTCCGCGGAACAGGATGTCCCACAGGATCACCGCGCCGATCAGGGTGCCGCCGGCG
Source organism: Bradyrhizobium sp. SZCCHNS30572 (assembly GCF_032484415.1). Taxonomy (NCBI): domain Bacteria; kingdom Pseudomonadati; phylum Pseudomonadota; class Alphaproteobacteria; order Hyphomicrobiales; family Nitrobacteraceae; genus Bradyrhizobium; species Bradyrhizobium sp. SZCCHNS30572. The sequence goes on from NZ_JAUESY010000004.1 coordinate 215,259, forward strand.
CGGGCGAAGAAGCCGGCATTGGCGGCGATGTAGGTCTGCAGAAACCCCCAGGTGATGATCTGCAAGGTCGGCCAGTACATCAGCTCCAGCAGCCGCGGCCAGGACGACAGCAGTAGATACCAGTAGCGCAGGATCATCGCGCCGATCCGGTGCGGGGCGATGCGGAGCGAAAGATCGTTCATTGCGCCGCCTCCCGGTTGCGGCCGCGGGCGACGTCGAGAAAGACCTCCTCGAGCGTCGAGCGGTTGTAGCGCGCCATGATCTGCGCCGGACTGTCGTCGTCCTCGATGCGGCCGCGCTTCATGATGATGACGCGGTCGCATAGACGCTCGACCTCGAACATGTTGTGGGAGGCGAGCAGGATGGTGGCGCCGCGGCGCTGTCGGTATCGCTCGAGATGGCCGCGCACCCAGTCGGCGGTGTCGGGATCGAGCGAGGCCGTCGGCTCATCCAGCAGCAGCAGCTCGGGATCGTTGATCAGCGCTTTCGCCAGCGCCACGCGGGTCTTCTGCCCGGCCGAGAGCTTGCCATTGGCGCGATCGATGAAGTCGCTCAGGTCGAGCTGCGCCGCGAGCTCGGCGATCCGCTCCTTGAGGTGGTCCACCGCATAGAGGCGGCCGAAGATGGTGAGGTTCTGCCGCACCGTGAGCCGCATCGGCATGTCGACATAGGGGCTCTCGAAATTCATCCGCCCCAGCACGGCCGCAGCCTCGTCCGGCATCCTGTGGCCGAGCACGGCGACCTCGCCCGAGGTCGGCTGCACCAGCCCCATGATCATCGCAATCGTCGTGGTCTTGCCGGCACCGTTGCCGCCGAGCAGCCCGGTGATGCTGCCCCGGCGGATCGCAAACGAGACGCCGTCGACAGCGGTCGTCGTCTTGTAGACCTTGGTCAGCCGCGACACGGCAATCGCGGGGGAAACCGAGCTGGAATCGGATGAGAGGGTCGGCACTGCGTCATCTTGCGTCATGGGAGGGGTTCATTGAGGCATTGTGCCGCAAACCGCAACAGGCCACCAACGGCGGGCCAGATTTGTCGCCGTGCTTGCGCGGCATTAGGTTCCCGTCATGACCGACGACGCCCTGATCATCGACACGCCCGACACCGACTATCGCCATCCGCGACAGCGCGTCCGGCTCGACACCATCCTGCGGCTGCGCTGGCTGGCCGCGCTCGGTCAATTGAGCGCGATCTTCATCGTGGTGCAGGGCCTGGAGTTCGACCTGCCAGTGGTGCCCTGTCTCGCGGTGATCAGCATCTCGGCGCTGCTCAATCTCGGCCTGCAGATCGCCTTCAACCCGATGCAGTTGCTGGAGCCGGCCCACGCCGGCGGCCTGCTCGCGCTCAACATCATCGAGCTGACGGTGCTGCTCTATCTCACCGGCGGGCTGGAGAATCCCTTCTCCTACATGTTCCTCGCCCCGGTGCTGATCTCGGCGACCGCCCTTCCCGTCCGCCTGACGATCATGCTCGGCCTGCTCGCCGTCACCTGCGCCACCGCCTTGTTCTTCATGCATCTGCCGCTGCCGTGGGAAGGCGAGGAGCCGCTGATCTTCCCGCCGATCTATCTGTTCGGTGTCTGGCTCTCGATCGCGCTCGCGATCGGGGTCACCAGCCTCTATGCGTTCCAGGTGACCGAGGAGGCGCGCAAGCTGTCGGACGCGTTGGCGGCGACCGAGCTGGTGCTGGCGCGCGAGCAGCACCTCACCCAGCTCGACGGCCTCGCGGCGGCCGCCGCGCACGAGCTGGGCACGCCGCTCGCGACCATCGTGCTGATCTCGCGCGAGTTGGAGCGCGCCCTGCAGGACAACAGCCAGGTCACCTCCGACATCAAGACCCTGCGCGAGCAGGCGCAGCGCTGCCGCGACATTCTCGGCAAGATCACCCAGCTGTCCTCGATCGGGTCGATGTACGACCGGATGAAGCTGTCGACCTTGATCGAGGAGACGGTCGCACCGCATCGCGACTTTGGCGTCGACATCAAGGTGCGCGTCGCGGTGACCGCGGCCAAGGAGCCGGTCGGCTCGCGCAACCCCGCAATCCTCTATGGCGTCGGCAACATCCTGGAGAACGCCGTCGATTTCGCGCGCAACGCCGTCGAGGTGAACGCCTGGTGGAACAACGAGACGGTCGAGATCGTGGTGTCCGACGACGGCCCCGGCTTTGCGCCTGATATCCTGAAGCGGATCGGCGAGCCCTATCTGTCACGCCGGCCCAGCGCCGAGGACGGCCCGGGAGGTAACCAGGGCGGCGGCCTCGGGCTCGGCGTGTTCATCGCCCGCACCCTGCTGGAGCGAACCGGAGCCAAGGTCTCGTTCAGCAACCGCACCTTCCCCGACCATGGCGCCGTGGTCCAGATCGTCTGGCCGCGGCGGCGCTTCGAGGCCAGCGAGGACGACGATGGCGAGGCGGAGCCGGAATGAAACCTCCAGGGCAGCCGCCGCTGGCGCGGTCCTGGCATACAGCACACCGGCCCCGCGCGGCGTCACGCCGCAGACTGCGGCAACCCGCGATCTTGGCAGCGGCGACTCGGCAGACCATATGAGGATGGACCAGATCGTCTCGCAACCATCGAGCCTTCTTCTCAAGGATATGACCGTGGGCGCCATCGCCGAACTGACGAACCATCCGGACCGCTCTCTCCTCATCGTGGAGGACGACAAGCCGTTCCTGGAGCGCCTGTCGCGCGCCATGGAGACCCGCGGTTTCACGGTGACCTCCTGCGAGAGCGTCGCCGAAGGTATTTCACAGATCGGCAAGGCGGCGCCGGCCTTCGCCGTGGTCGACCTCCGGCTGGGCGACGGCAACGGCCTCGACGTGGTGTCGGCGCTGAAGCGCAAGCGTCCCGAAGCGCGCGCCATCGTGCTGACCGGCTACGGCAACATCGCCACCGCCGTGACGGCGGTGAAGATGGGCGCCGTCGACTATCTCGCCAAACCGGCCGATGCCGATGACGTCGTTGCAGCGCTGCTGTCGACCACCAGCGAAAAATCCGAGCTGCCGCAGAATCCGATGTCGGCCGACCGTGTCCGCTGGGAGCACATCCAGCGCATCTATGAGATGTGCAACCGCAACGTCTCGGAAACGGCGCGCCGGCTCAACATGCACCGCCGCACCCTGCAGCGCATCCTCGCCAAGCGCGCGCCGAAATAGGCGGATTTTTTGCTCGCCGCGGGTCAATGCGACTTCACGAACGCCTGCAATGCATGGAAGACGGTGCGCCGCGGGTTGCGGCTGCACCAATTGCGCATCCAGCTGTCGACCTCGGTCAGATCGAGCTTGATCTGCCGGCCCTCATCGCCGCGATCCGCGTTGATGGCGGACACGTAGCCCATCATCCACTGCTGATATTTTGAGATGGCGTTGACGTAGGGGCCGTCGCCACTGGTGATGGCCTTGTAGGTGCCGGGTGGCTGCTCCTCGGCGGCGGCGATGAAGCGCTCGCAGGAATCGGCGCCCACGCCCAGGACGTAGAACGCCATTTCCTCCGCGCGGACTCCGGTCGCGAAGAGCAGTGTCAACGCCAAGACCACCCGTCGCATCTGTCGTCCCTGTCCGCACCCCTGGGCTGGATACCGCTCGAGCCTTAAAAATGTTCCGGCATGTTGCGCCCCATGCGGGGCAATTGTCGGGCAGAGCCGGGGAAATTGCCAGGAGGCCGGGACGAGCGGATGTTGTCGCGCGCTGGCAACGGTCCTGAATCGGGCGCGGGCGGATTCACAGGTGGATCTGGAAGGCGCCACGATGCGCCGGCCCGACGTCAGCTCTCCCCCGTCAGCCGGGAGAAATCGGCCAGGACAGCAGCGATCAGCTCCCGATGCCTGGTATCCTGTTCCGCAAGGCTCGCGGCGTAGATGTTCAGGAGATAGCGCGCCTTCGCGGCGGCTTCCGGCCACGACTCGGCCGCGTTGGCGAGCAGGTGCTGCTCGAGAACAGCCTGCCGATCGCGCAGCTCCCGCGCATGACTTTCGGCCTCTGCCAACGCGCGACGGAGGTCCACGGCCTTCTGCGCGCTCATCCCGCGGTGCCTGTCGAGATCGAGCGGCTCGTCAGTCATCCGACGCACTCGCGTCGACACGCTGCGCGTCTGCAAGATCGACCGAGCTGATGGACAGCATCTCGACGGCAGCGGAGCGCGAACCGGCGACCGGGACCATCATCATTGTCGCAACCCGGCGGTAGGCAGCAAAGGACAATCCCTCGATCAGTTCCTCGTCCGTGACCACCTCGTAGGTGCCCTCGGGCAAGAGACGCTCGATGCTCCTGATCCGGAACGGGTGTTTGAAGGTGACGAATTCGCGCCGCGAGCGGATGCTCATCTGCGCCTACCTTTCGCAACGGCTGTCGCTGTCGCGACTTCGAAGTCTTTCGAAGCATGCGCCTTGCGGCCGGCAATAGCCACCGCTTTCTCATCAGCACGACGTGATGAGCGGCGTGGCGTCATCGGACCGTGTCGCTGCGCTTTGGTGCTCGCTATTGCAGGGGCCAGGGTGTATCAATGGCGATCACCGCCATTCCGACGGCATTCACCGGTGACTGAGGGTCACGAGCGCTCCCGCCGCAAACCACGCGAGGGGTAGCCAATGCCGCAGTTTCGTCTGAGCGAGTGGATCGTTCCACCCATTATCGTGCCGCTTCTGCTGATCCTTCTCGCGCTCGCAGTTGCCGCACTGCATTCGTAGATCCGACCACCGCGGCGCCCGCATCGGCAACCGGTGGACGACGGCCGCCCGGCCGACCGGCAGTGACGCTGCGCACGCAGGATCGACGGGGCGCTCGTCCGATGCGTTGAACCAGCTCCAACCCGAGTCGAGGAGACCGACATGGCCAAAGGTCAGCAAAAAGGCAATCGCGAAGCCAAGAAACCCAAGAAGGAAAAGCCCAAGAGCATTGCCGCAGCGCCGAGCCAAAAGGCCGGAGCATGGCAGCCGGATTTTTCCAGTGACAAGAAGAAGCGCTAGGGGATTTCCGGTCCTCATCAGTCTGGATGGTCTCCCGCGCGCAATGCGGTGCCGATGCGGCCGACCGTACTCGATAGTCCAAAGGACAGAACATGGCGCGCGAAACGATCTATGTCGTTCAGGCGTTCAGCGCCGGCCGGGGCGGACGCGCGAAAGCCGAGACGCCGATTGCCTGCAAGACGGAAGCAAGCGCGCGCCGGACTGCGGAACGGCTGGTGTCCAGCAAGGCAGGCGTCGTCGCGTTCTCATCCTCGGGCGATCCCGACATGGGCGACTATGACGATGAGCCGACGATCTTCTTCCGCCACGGCGAGTTGCCGTCGGCTTTCGATTGAGATGCGCGCAACCCCTTTGTCGCCGGCGACCATTGCCGAACGACGCCCCTTGGATGACGTCCGCCCTCACCGCGGTGTCCTCCGAACCTGATCGGTCACACACATGATTGAGTTTCCAAATCACAGCCGCTCCTATGACCGCACGCGACGTGCCGTACGGTTCTGGGGCTATGACAGCGCGATGGAAGCGTCGTTCTTCGTCGACGAGGGTGCGTTGAGACGCCTGCAGCCCGACGCCCGCCCCGACGAGTCGGGCTTTCTGACCGCATTCGATTCCAACCGCGAGCGGATCTGCGCCGCCGCCGCCCGGCTCTATGTCCGCGGCAGCCGGGGCTCCTACGATCTCGTCGCCGCCAATTTCTGACGGCGATCGGCCAGGCCGGCGGTGATGCGGATCGGCTCTCAGCGATGCTGATGTCTCTCATCTCGAGACTCGCGACCTGACGGAGCCTCTGTCACCTACCTAGACGGGGAAACCCCGTCCAGTGGAGCGCATTTGAGGATTCTCTAGAGGTCCACGTGGCCCTGCGGGTCGATCAGCCGGTTGATCCGCTGCGCCGCCGCGAGCCCGAAGCGTACCGTCATCAACTTGCGCGTCGGCGCCGGCAATCGGTGCTCAGGCGCCTCGCAGTGCAGGTGGGCGCCATAGGCATCGGCGACGATCAGGCCGGTGTCCTGCGGAAAGATATCGCACGGCAGATCCTGCGTGAAGGCGAAGAACAGCCGGTCGCAATGGGCACGGTAGTCCTCCCATTTGTGATCCGCGCGCAGATCCTCGACCGACGACTTGATCTCGACGATCCAGATCTCGCCGCGCTCGTTCAGCGCCACCAGGTCGGCGCGACGGCCCGACGGCAGCGGCAGCTCGCTGATGGTGGCAAAGCCGAGCGAGCGCAGCAGGCGCGAGGTGCCGCGCGCGATCGCCAGCGCCGTCTCCGACTGGCGGCGGTCGATGGGAACGAGGCTGATCCTGGCGGCGGACGATTCCATTGCCGCAGCATAACCGATTCCAGGCGTCGCCCAAGTCCGCCGATCACCCGGGAACCGGAACCTGACGCCGGCCTTCCGCTTAACAAGCCGGCCGCCGGCCGGGCGGCGCAGCGAGGCGCCGTCCATGATCGACGATCTCTGGTACAAGAACGCGGTGTTCTACTGTCTGTCGGTCGGCACCTATATGGACGCCGACGGCGATGGCATCGGCGATTTCAAGGGGCTGACGCGCCGGCTCGACTATCTGCACGGGCTCGGCATCACCGCGATCTGGCTGATGCCGTTCCAGCCCTCGCCGCAGCACGACGACGGCTACGACGTCGCCGACTATTACGGCGTCGACCCGCGCTACGGCACGCTCGGTGATTTCGTCCAGTTCACGCATGGCTGCAAGCAGCGCGGCATCCGGGTGATCATCGACCTCGTCGTCAACCACACCTCCGACCGGCATCCCTGGTTCGTCGACGCCCGCAGCTCGAAGCAATCGCGCTATCGCGACTGGTATGTCTGGTCGGACAAGAAGCCGGCCAATGCCGACAAGGGGATGGTGTTTCCCGGCGTGCAGAAGTCGACCTGGACCCGCGACAAGGAGTCGGGCGGCTGGTACTTCCACCGCTTCTACGACTTTCAGCCCGATCTCAACACCTCCAATCCGGAGGTGCAGGCAGAGATCCTGAAGATCATGGGCTTCTGGATCCAGCTCGGCGTCTCCGGCTTCCGCATGGACGCGGTTCCGTTCGTGATCGCGGCCAAGGGCGCCGATGTCAGGAAGCCGGTCGAGCAGTACGACATGCTCAGGACCTTCCGCGAATTCCTGCAATGGCGCCAGGGCGAAGCGATCATCCTGGCCGAGGCCAACGTGCTGCCGGAAACCGACATGGAGTATTTCGGCGACGACGGCGACCGCATGCACATGATGTTCAACTTCCACGTCAACCAGCATCTGTTCTACGCGCTGGCGGCCTCCGACACGCGGCCGCTGGCCGAGGCGCTTTATCAGACAAAGGCGCGGCCGGCCTCGGCGCAATGGGGCCTGTTCCTGCGCAATCACGACGAGCTCGATCTGGGACGCCTGACCAAGCCGCAGCGCGCGGCGGTGTTCGCGGCGTTCGGCCCGGACAAGAACATGCAGTTGTACGATCGCGGCATTCGGCGGCGGCTGGCGCCGATGCTCGGCGGCGACCGCCGCCGCATCGAGCTCGCCTACAGCCTGATGTTCACCTTGCCCGGCACGCCCGTGATCCGCTATGGCGACGAGCTCGCGATGGGCGACGATCTCAGCCTGGCCGAGCGCAATTGCGCGCGCACCCCGATGCAATGGTCGACCGAGCCGCATGGCGGCTTCACCAAGAGCGACGCGCCGGCGTCTCCGGTGATCGATCACGGCCCCTATGGCTATGATCACATCAACGCCGCCCGGCAGCGGCGTGATCCGAATTCCATGCTGAACTGGACCGAACGCATCATCCGCATGCGCAAGGAGGTGCCGGAAGTCGGCTGGGGCGATTTCGAGGTGATCGCGACCAGGGATCCGGCCGTGCTGATCATGCGCTACGACTGGCGCAACAACTCGGTGCTGTTCGTGCACAATCTCGACGAGAAGCCGCGGGAGATCAGCTTCGATGCCGGACTGCCGGACGATGGCGGGAAGCTGCTGATCAATCTGCTGTCGGAGGATCACAGCCAGGCCGACGACCGCGGCCGCCACACCCTGGTGCTCGAGCCCTACGGCTACCGCTGGTACCGCGTCGGCGGATTGGACTATCTGCTGCGGCGAAGCGATATCGAGACGAAGAGCCCGGTGAAAAAGCGGCGGAAGACGCGGCGGCGATCGACGACCAACTGATGACGGGCGTCTTCAAGGAGAACGGCTTCAGCCGCTCGGCTGCGCATCTCGTTCGTGAACGAGGCGCTGAATTTCGACCAACGCCTCCAACGCCATTTCGCAGGAGGTGTCGACGAACTTCTCTCCGCGAGCCGTCAAATTGATGAGGTCTCGCATTTCCGCCTGGAACTGATATCTTGCCAGACTTAAACGATTGTGTGCGGCCGATACGACATCGCGGGTCATTGCCGGAGATTGCGCGATCTCGCCGAGCGCCGGTCGATCATAGAGATAGACCGCGGCAAGGTCGAACGTGTCGCGCGCCGTGTAGGTCGATGCACGATAGATCAACTTTTTCGTCGCAATCTCTGCCGGTCGCTCCGCCGGTATAATCCGGCCGCCGAAGCTCAACGGATACGTCGGATGATCCGTAAAGGTGGGCGCATTCAAGAAATCGATCTCACCTACGTCCCGGAGAATCAGCTTCAGATATTTGCCCGGCCATTGCCACGTATCGCAAAGGGCCTTCGTGACAGGATTCATGTTCGGCGCGAGCCGCTTCAGGGCCGTGCTCGAATCCAGAAAGATGTCGACGTCGTAGCTGATGCGATGATCGAAGCTCTGCGCCAGGGCCGTGCCGCCCCCGAACGTCCACGCCCCAGGGCCGCCCTCCAGGCTATCGAGGGACAGCAGCGCCTTCTGCATGAGGTCTTGCCACCTCGAAGGCCGCCATTTCCCTGACCCATCTCTCATTTTCGGACCCCACAACCTGCCAAGTGTCGATCGCCTTCGATAGTTCTTCGAACGTCACAGCCTTGTCTAGGACGAGATGATGGATCACAGAGGCATCAATTTCGTCAAAGAACGCCTGCACGTGGACACGCCATTTCGGCTCCAGTTTCTCGGCCTTGAGGCAGGCCAGCAACGTCGCCTCGCCAATGCGGACCGGCAGCGGCGTATTGATCGTGGTCACGGCCGCGGTGAGACTGTCAGACGTCGTCGGCGGCAGCGTATTCATCAGTTCGAACTCCCGCGAAGTACCGGTTTCGGAGACCAGTACACGTCATCTCCTTGAAGGCCGAAGATTCCCCGGCATCTGTCGCGCAATATGGCGCCGTTCGGTGGGAACCTCAACAATTCCGGGGACACGGCGGCACGGAAGACCCGAGCAATACGGCTGAAGGCGTCCAGCGAAGCCCTGCGATCGGGCCTCAAAGACATCGATTGCGACGCGCCGCCGCCTCGCCAGGGACGTGGCTACGTCCTCCTGCCGACGACCACGCCCTCATTGCCGCGCAAATCCAGCGTGCCGTCGATGCGTTCGCCGCCGCGGTCGAGCCAGGTCGAGAGCAGGATCTCGCCGGTAAGGCCGCCTGCTTCGGTCGCGATGGAAACCGGCTCGCCGCCGAGATTGAGCGCGATGGTCAGCACCTCGCCGTCGCCTTCGCGGCGGTAGAGCAGGAGATCGCCTTGCGCCGCGACCGGCCGATAGGACCCGGTGACGAGCACGCGGTGCTGCTTCCGCAGACGAATGAGCGCACGGGTGAGATTGAGGACCGAGCGCCGGTCGGCGGTCAGATTGACGACATTCTCATGCATGTAGTCATCGGCAACCGGCAGCCACGGCGCGGCTTGGCTGAAGCCGGCCTGCGGCAGCGCGCTCCATTGCATCGGGGTGCGGCAGCCGTCGCGGCCGACGCCGATGCCGGGCACGTTCTTCTCGAAGGGATCGCGCACCTGCTCCGGGCTGATGGCGACCTGATGCATCCCGATCTCGTCGCCGTAATACAGCGTCGGCGTGCCGCGCAAGGTCAGCAGCAGCATCGCCGCTACCCGCGCCTGCTCGGGCCCGACACGGCTCGCCACCCGGGGCCGGTCGTGGTTGCCGAGCACCCAGTTGGGCCAGGCGCCCGGTGGCAGCGCGGCTTCGTAGTCGGCGATGATCCTCTCGATCTCGCGCGCATGCCAGGGCGCGGACAGCAGCGCGAAATTGAATGGCAGATGCGCGCCGCCGAGATCCTTGCCGTAATAGGTCATCAGCCGCTCCAACGGCAGGTAGATCTCGCCGATCAGCACGCGGTCGTCGAATTCGTCGATCACCTGCCGCATCTCGGCGACGACCTCATGCACGTCCGGTTGGTCGGCGGAGAAGCGCGACAAGATCTGCTCATGCGGCGGCCTTCCGCCGTGATATTCGGGATTGGCCGGGTTGTCGCGAAACTCGGCGTCCTTGATGAGGTGCCAGATCACGTCCACGCGAAAGCCGTCGACGCCCTTGCGCAGCCAGAACCGCATGACGTCATAGATCGCCGCCCGCACCTGCGGATTGCGCCAGTTCAGGTCCGGCTGCTGCGCCAGGAAGGCGTGATAGTAGTACTTCCCGGTCTGGGACTCGAACTGCCAGGCGCTGCCGCCGAACTCGGACAGCCAGTTGTTCGGCGGCCCGCCATCGGCGGCCGGATCGCGCCAGATGTACCAGTCGCGGTGCGGGTCATCGCGCGAGCGGCGCGCCTGCAGGAACCAGGGATGCTGATCGGAGGTGTGGTTCGGCACGAGATCGAGAATGAGCTTGAGGCCGCCGTCATGCGCGGCCTTCACCAGCGCGTCGAAATCCTCCATCGTCCCGAACAGCGGATCGATGCCGGTGTAGCCGGCGATGTCATAGCCGAAATCGGCCATCGGCGAGGTGAAGATCGGCGACAGCCAGATCGCATCGACACCGAGCGTCAAGAGATAGGGCAGGCGATGGATGATGCCGGTGAGGTCGCCGACCCCGTCGCCGTCGCTGTCCTGGAACGAGCGCGGATAGATCTGGTAGAAGGTCCCCTCGCGCCACCAGGCGCCCTGCTCCGCCATGTCGACCGCCTTCTGCTTGCAACCTGCGGCCCAACGCAGGAACCGGCGGCAGGTTCACAAGCCCCGCCTTGGTCGCCCTGGCCGGGACGTCGAGCCGCCGCCCGCAGGGTGTTTTTCACTTGGCGCATTGCGAAAAATCGGCATGCTGGCGCCATGACCGAGCAGAACCAGACCAGGGCGAAGGCCGGCGCGATGATCGTGCCCGTGACGCCGTTCGAGCAGAACTGCACCATCCTGTGGTGCGAGGCGACGAAGAAGGCGATCGTGATCGATCCCGGCGGCGACGTGCCGAACATCCAGGCGGCGATCGCGCAGGCCAATGTCACCGTGGAGAAGATCTGGCTGACGCATGGCCATATCGATCACGTCGGCGGCGCGGCCGATCTGCGCGATCAGCTGAAGGTGCCGATCGAGGGGCCGCATGTCGCCGACAAATTCCTGCTCGACAACGTCGTCGCCAGCGGCGCGCGCTTCGGCATCACGGGCGTGCGCGACGTGACGCCCGACCGCTGGCTCGAAGAAGGCGATACGGTCGAGATCGGCGAGCTCGTCTTCGACATCCTGCACTGCCCCGGCCATTCGCCGGGCAGCGTCGTGTTCTTCAACAAGGAAATGCGCTTCGCCCATGTCGGCGACGTCTTGTTCAACGGCTCGGTCGGCCGCACCGACCTACCCGGCGGCAGCCACGACACGCTGATCCGCTCGATCAAGGACAAGCTGCTGCCGCTCGGCGACGACGTCGGCTTCATCTGCGGCCATGGCGCCGGCTCGAGCTTCGGCCAGGAGCGGATGACGAACCCGTTCCTGACGGGAGACGTCTGACCCGCGCGTCCCTCGCGCGCGAGCCATGAACGGCTGCGGCGCGTCTACTTCAGGCCGGCCGCTTGCAGGGCACGGTCGATCACGGCGGCGACGTTGATGGTCCGGCGCCGCGGCTTGGCGGTCGCGCCACTGCCGTTGATCGAAGATTCGCCGGTCGACGACTCCAGCCGTTTCGGCTCTGGGGGCTTGGAGACGGCCACGGGCTTGGACTCCGGCGCGACCTTGGGCTGCGGGACCGCAGCGGATGCCGGTGCAGAGAGCAGCATGCCGGTCGGCGACATTCGGGGCTCGACCACTTTGATCTCGGCTGGCTTGACGTCGACCGGCTCCGCAGCGGGGGATGGGGCGTCCGCCGCGCGTCGCAAGATCTTGGTCAAGGCCGGCACCGCCGAGATCGGCGACACCTGCGGGATCAGCTTCGTGCTCGGCGACGTCGTGGCCGCCTTGAGCGGACGAATCCAATCGGTGACGCCGAAGAATTTCGCGATGTGATAGGACGAGGAAATGCCGGCCTCGAGCAGGAACGGTCCGGCCTTGCCATAGCGCTTGTCGTTGGCCGCGAGCCCGATCGGCGTGCCATGCGCCATGTTGGAAATCGTGAACGATTCCACGACGGTCTCGCCGTCGGCATTCCACCATTGCTCATGCGGATAGCCGTTCACCTCGGCTGCGGCCATTGGCGCCAACGGCAGATGGTGCAGGTCCAGCCACTGCTTGACGATCTCGCCCGCATTGTCCGGATGCACCGTGTAGTCCGCTGTGCCGTGCCACACCGACAGCTTCGGCCACTTGCCGCGGTGGTTCGAGGCCCGGCGAACGAGATCGCCGAGCTCGCCGGCGGGGCGCGCCGGCGGCATCCGCATCTGCAGGATCGCGTCGCGCATGCTGCGCGCGGTGCCGAACGGCAGCCCGGCGATGACGGCGCCGGCAGCGAACAATTCGGGATGCGCGGAGAGCAGCGCCATGGTCATCGCGCCGCCCGCCGACAGGCCGGTGACGTAGATGCGCCTGGGATCGATGGCATAGTCCGCCACCATGCGCGCGATCATCTCACGGATCGAGGCGACCTCGCCCTGGTCGCGCGTGATGTCCTCCGGCTGAAACCAGTTGAAGCAGCGCTGCGGATTGTTGACCCGCTGCTGCTCCGGCAACAGCAGCGCGAAGCCGAAATGCTTGGCGAGCGTCGACCAGCCGGCGCCGAGATCGTACTCGGCGGCGCCCTGCCCGCAGCCATGCAGCACGACGACCAGCGGCGCCAGCGGCTGACGCTGCGCCGGCACATGGGCGAACATCTTCAGGCGCCCAGGATTGGTGCCGAAATGCTCGATCTCGATCAGCGGAGTCTCCGGGGCGCGACGCGGCTGACGATGAAAATCGGCAAATCCGGTGATGCTGTTCAGCTCGCGCAGCCTTCGCAAGTACTCAACATTTTCAGCGAGGGACAACGGCAAGCTCCTTAGGCATTCACGTATTCACGTCAGCGGGTAGACAATCCACCATCACCCAGATGGTTGCTGCAGTGCAAAACAAAAAGCCCGCGAGACTGCGGACCTCAGCAATTTGATTGCGAATTTCGTTCTTGCTGCGATCTAAATGCCACGCCGAGGCGGCACTTCACGCAGCAATCACCGAAACGCGAACCGCGGAGCACGTCAATCGCCGCGAACGTGAGAGCGAGGCGCGCCACAACCAGCAAAGACCCGCACCACGCGCTCGACGGCATCATTCTTCATCACATGGCGAATCGCTCCGCGCGGATGAAGTGTGAGCATCGATCGGCGATCAGTAAACAAACAAATGGCAGCCATGCACCGGTCGTCGTGCGCGGCAAGATGATTGCCTCACACCGAGGCGCCAACTAGCCTGATCGGCAAGCAACAACGAATTCCGCTTGGGAGAAAACACATGGCGCGGCTCAAATTTGGCGCTTTCCTCGCTCCGCATCATCCAATTGGCGAGCATCCGATGCTGCAATTCCGCCGCGACCTCGATCTGGTTTCTCAGCTCGACGAACTCGGCTATGACGAGTTCTGGTGCGGCGAGCATCATTCCAGCGGCTGGGAAATGATTGCCTCGCCCGAGATGTTTCTCGCCGCGGCCGGCGAGCGCACCAAGCGCATCAGACTCGGCACCGGCGTCATCTCGCTGCCTTATCATCATCCCTACAACGTCGCGCAGCGGATGGTGCAGCTCGATCACATGACCGGCGGCCGCGCCATCTTCGGCTCGGGCCCGGGCGCGCTCGCCTCCGATGCCCACACGCTCGGCATCGATCCGATGACGCAGCGTGACCGTCAGGACGAGGCGATCGCGATCATCCGTCGCCTGTTCAACGGCGAGCGCGTCACCGCCAAGAGCGACTGGTTCACGATGAATGACGCAGCGCTGCAGATCCTCCCCTTGCAGGAGGAGATGCCGTTCGTCGTGGCATCGCAGATCTCGCCGTCCGGCATGACGCTCGCGGGCAAATACGGCATCGGCATCATCTCGCTCGGTTCGATGTCGACGCAGGGCCTGATGGCGCTGCCGCGGCAATGGGAGTTCGCCGAGGATGCTGCGAAGAAGCACGGCACGACCGTGAGCCGCGCGAACTGGCGCGTGCTGTTGTCCTGGCACATCGCCGAGACGCGCGAGCAGGCGCGCCGCGAGGCCGGCCCCGGACTGATGCGCTGGCACAACGAGTACACGGTGGGCACCCTGATGCGGCCGGGCCTGAAGCCGTTCTCTTCGCCCGATGAAGCCGTCGACAAGACCGCCTTCGTCGACGGCGCGGCGTCGACGATCGGCACGCCCGACGACCTCGTCAAGACGATCAAGAACCTGATGCAGGTGTCCGGCGGTGTCGGCGCCATCATCGGCTTCGTGCACGACTGGGCCAATCCGGAGAACACGCGCCGCAGCTGGGACATGGTCGCGCGCTACGTCGTGCCGGAGATCAACGGCTACATCGACGGGCTGCGCCGCTCGCAGAAATTCGTCATCGAGAACCGCGCCATCTTCGACCGCGCCGGGCAGGCCGTGATGGCCAAGATCATGGACAACGACAAGGCCGCCGCGGCGCTGTCGCAGACGGGACCCGGCCGCGTCGCGATTCCCGCGGTGAATGCGCCGGACCTGCAGCAGGCCGCGGCGAAGCAGCGGGGGTGAATCAACGACGGTGCGTAGGGCGGATTAGCGCAGCGTAATCCGCCGACCCTCACGAGAGACTTCATCAGGTCGTCGTCGGTATCACGATCGAGCATGGTATATGCCAAGTGGGCAGGTCACTACGCCGTACCCTGACGGCGGATTACGCTGCGCTAATCCGCCCTACCCATGGCCCTCACCTCACCGCCGCGACGAGCTTCCCGCAGTCGGCGATGGTCGCGATCTGCTTCAGTGTCTCGCGGAGCGCCGGCAGGCCGACGGGCTTCTGGAATTGCGGATAGACGACGAGCCCGAGCACGGTCGCGAGCCGGACGTGCTCCTCGCGCGTGGCGTCCTCGGCGCCGCTGATGAAGATCACCGGCGTGCGCGATTTCAGCTCGTTGAGCAGCAGCAGGATATCGGCGCCGCAGCGATCGCCGAGCGACAGATCCAGGGTGATGCAGTCGAAGGTCCGCTGGCGCAGCACCTCCGCCGCAGCCCCGACCGAGGTCACGCAGGTCGCCTCGTAGCCGCATTGCGCGGCGATCTTGCGCAGGATCGACAGATGCACCTCGGCATCCTCGATCACCAGCAACTGATTGCTCATGCCCTTGCCCTCGTTGTCTGCTGACCAGACGTCAGGTCTGGCCGTTGCTAGATGAGGCCGATGGCCGGGTGGTAAACATTTGGCTCCGTGGATTTACGGGTCAAGGGGACTCGGGGGCCGACCTCGGGCAGGGTGGACCGTCGAACGTCGCTTCGACCAAGTCGACGTATCCCGCCAGCAACACCGCGAACTTTTTGGCCCAGCCGATCGCGATGCAATTGCCGCGTTCGATGCAACCGGCGATGGTGCCGCAACCATGTCGAATCGACGTCGCGCGCTAGGGCAAAGCATGACGAAATCTGGAGTGGCGGCGATGGCGTTCGCGTTCGCGAGCATCGCGCTGGCGGGAGCGGCGAAGGCGGCCGACCTGCCGGTGAAGGCACCGCCGGTTGTCGCCGCGCCGTCGTGGACCGGCGTCTATGCCGGCGTGTCGGTCGGCGCCCGCTGGGCGGACAATGATTGGCGGACCAGCGACATCTCCCCGAACTTCGGTGCCGGCGTGTTCGTGCCGACGGCCGGCACCGGCGGGGCGATGGACAGCGTCGCCGCCAGGATCGGCGGCTATCTCGGCGTCAACTGGCAGTTCGCTCCGTCATGGGTGGCTGGCGTCGAGGGCGACTTCGGCTGGGCCGACAACACCAAGCGGGCGAGTGCGCTGCCGGGCACGGCCGGGCTGTTCTTCGGCATCCCGCTGGTCGGCCTGCCGTCCGGCTCGGTGAAGGAAACATGGGACGGCAGCGTGCGCGCCCGTCTGGGTTATCTGGTCGCGCCCTCTACGCTGGTCTATGGCAGCGGCGGCGTGGCGTGGCAGCGCCTCGAGCTGAACGCCAGTTGCACCATCGTTCCCGGCAACCCGTTCTGCTTCGGCAATCCTCACGACGAGACCTACGCCTCGACCCGGGTCGGCTGGACCGTCGGCGGCGGCATCGAGCACATGATCGGCGGCCACTGGCTGGTGCGGGCCGACTACCGCTATGCCGATTTCGGCACTTGGACTCAGCCCTTCTTCGTCGCCGGCGGCGTCGGGGTCGGGTTCGACGACCGCTTCACCGCGCACGTGACGACGCGAACTCATACGGCGACGATCGGCCTCGCCTACAAGTTCTGAGGCGCGGTCGGTGCTGAAGCGAGCGGTCCTGCGCACGCCGATGAAAAGTGAGCGCGGTCAAACCATAGGCCGGAGGGAAATGGTCCGACGGGGCCACACGGGCGGCCGAGTGTGCATCGGCGATCGGCGTCACGAGGATTTTCTTAACCCGGGCCTGCCATGTTCGCGGCAAATCGAGCCCGGTCTGCAAGAGACCGCTCGCGCGTGTGATGCGCCAGGCAGCCCGCCGTCTCGACCCGGCGGGCTTTTCCGCGGGAAAGGTCGCCAATGTCGCTCTCTTCAGCCAAGAACTACGCGCTGCGCGCCGAACGGTCGCAGGACCCCAAGGAGGCCGCCGACCTCCTGGCAAAGGCGATCCTGGAGCTGGCGGCCTCGATCGAGGCAACCGACGCCAAGGTGAAAAAGATCAACAAATCGGGCGGCTGATGGACTTGGCTCCAGGTCGGAACGCGTGGCGGCTTCTGCCTGCGGCGAGGCTTGCCCGCCTCGAAAGATGATCCGCTGACCCTGCGCGGATTGACCGCCGAAATCGCGGCATCACCGGCGAGCGACAGCAGGACGTATTGGCGACCGTCGGGGCCGACGGGCAAATCGCTTCCAGCAAAGCGCCTTTGAGAAGGCGAAACCGCACCGCGCCGGCCTGTCGATCACAGGCTCATCACCATGAAGCGGTGCGCGCCGAAAAACTCATTTCACGAAACACCTCAATCACATCATCCCTGTCCAGTCCTGCGCGCAAAAATATTCTGCTTTCGTTTTTCCGAATAAGGCATACCTTCACGCAGTCCCGTCTCGATTAAGAGGGGCGCTTCGCGGTCGTCACGAACGTTGAGGCGGGATGCGGTGGGCGTGTCGATGTCGCAGCGTGGTTATCCCGCGCGGACGAACGGCGGCGATGCGCACGGTCAAGTCGCGTGGTCCTGGCACCCCGATGCTGGTGTTACGCTTGCAGCGGCGCTCACGCGTCGCGCAGGCAACGGTGGCCAAAAAGCCCGGCGCACCGGGGAGAACGCGAAGCAGCCGTGAAAACCATCGCGCGGGGAATGCCGGGATGCCTCGGCTGAACCTGTGGTACCTGCCGCCTGCATTTTTTTCTGCAGGCGGGCCATGGGTGCGGCCAGCGCCCGGCATTCCCCGTGCCCTCTGCTTGGGGGGCAGCAAGTCCAGCAGGACTCGGACGCATGAAGCGCGTCGCGAGATCGCCAACGCGTGCGATGCAGCACAACTACACCGAGACGAAATAACGCAGCGTATTGCATGATGGCTGCAACCGCCCTTCAATGTGTGCCGGCGCGTCGCCGCGCCCCGCCGCCTCGAAAACGGAGCCTCCTTGATGTCGATGCAAAGTGTGGCCACGCCATCGTTCCGCCTGACCTCGCCGCGGCGCAACTCACTGACCCATATCCCCGGCGACGAAGGCTGGCCGATCATCGGCAAGACGTTTGCGACCCTCGCCGACCCCAAGGGTCACGTCGAGCGCAACGCCAGGAAGTATGGCCCCGTCTACCGCACCCACATGTTCGGCGAGGTCAACGTCGTGCTGCTCGGCCCCGAAGCCAACGAGCTGGTGCTGTTCGACCAGGCCAAGCTGTTCTCGTCGGCGCATGGCTGGGGCCACATCCTCAACCTGCTGTTTCCGCGCGGCCTGATGCTGCTCGATTTCGACGAGCACCGCATGCACCGCAAGGCGCTGTCCGTCGCCTTCAAGGCCGGGCCGATGAAGTCCTATCTCGCCGGGCTCGACCGCGGCATCGCCGCGCGCATCGCGCAGTGGAAAGCAAATCCGGGCGAGATGCTGTTCTATCCGGCGATCAAGCAGCTCACGCTCGACCTCGCCGCGACGTCCTTCCTCGGCACCGAGATCGGGCCGGAGGTCGACGCCATCAACCGCGCCTTCGTCGACATGGTCGCGGCCTCGGTGGCGCCGATCCGCAGGCCGCTGCCAGGCACGCAGATGGCGCGCGGGGTCAAGGGCCGCCAGCGCATCGTCGCCTATTTCTCGGAGCAGATTCCGCTGCGCCGCGCCAAGGCCGACGGCGACGATCTGTTCTCGCATCTGTGCCGCGCCACCGATGACCACGGCGCGTTGCTGTCGACGCAGGACATCGTCGACCACATGAGCTTCCTGATGATGGCGGCGCACGACACGCTGACCTCGTCGCTGACCTCCTTCGTCGCCCAGCTCGCCGCGCATCCACAGTGGCAGCAGAAGCTGCGCGACGAGGTGACGAGCCTCGGCCTCGCCAAGGACGAACCGATGAACTCGGAGCATCTGGAGAAGATGAAGCTGACCGAGATGGCGTTCCAGGAGACCCTGCGGCTGATGCCGCCGGTGCCGTCGCTGCCGCGCCGGCCGATCCGGGATTTCACCTTCAAGGGCTACGCGATTCCCGCCGGCACCGGCGTCGGCATCAACCCGATGTACACCCATCACATGCCGGAGATCTGGCCGGAGCCGGAGCGGTTCGACCCGATGCGCTTCACCGACGAGGCCCAGCGCGGCCGCCACCGCTTCGCCTGGGTGCCGTTCGGCGGCGGCGCGCACATGTGCCTCGGCCTGCACTTCGCCTACATGCAGGTGAAGTGCTTCGCGCGGCACTTCCTCGCCAACCTCGAGGTCTCCTTCGCCCCCGGCTATCAGCCGAACTGGCAGGTCTGGCCGATCCCGAAACCGCGCGACGGGCTGAAGGTGATGCTGAAGGCGGTATGACCCGCGCGCATTGATGCAGCGAGGGCGCCAGGGATCTTGGTTTGTTGCGGACTCTTTCCCCGTCGTCTTCCTCCTCGTCATGGCCGGGCTTGACCCGGCCATCCATCCTGCTGCAACGCGCGGATGAGAGACGTGGATGTCCGGGCATGACGAAATGTATACTTCGCCGTCCCCTACTCCACCGCATCCCCCAGCAGCTTGCGCATCGCCTGATAGCCCTGCTGCTGCTGGCTCCAGTTGCGGCCGCCGGTGATGGCACCGTCGATGACGAGATCATGGCCGTTGATGAAGCTCGATTCGTCGCTGGCGAGAAACACCGCAGCGTAGGCGATGTCGTCGGGCAGGCCGGCACGCGGAATCGGCTGCGCCGTGGCATAGGCGTTGCGGATCGTCTCCGGCGTCTTCTCGGCCGCCTCGGTCGACAGGCCCAGCGCCTTGCCGAAGATGCCGGTGGCGATCAGTCCGGGCGAGATCGAGTTCACGCGCACGCCGGATTCGCCGAGCTCCATCGCCACGCATTTCGTCAGATGGATCACCGCCGCCTTCGCCGTGCTGTAGACCACCGAGGTGGAGAAGCCGGCGAGCCGGCCGGCGATCGAGCCGTTGTTGATGATGCTGCCGGAGCCTTGCCGCTTCATATGGGGCGCTGCGTATTTCATGCCGAGCATGACGCTGCGCACCAGCACCGCGATGGCCTGGTCGAACCGATCGGCGTCGAGGCCTTCGATGCCGCCGGTCTGCGCCGGACCGCCGGCATTGTTGAACACGCAATCGAGCCGGCCGAAGCGCTCGACCGCGCCATCGATCAATGCCCGCATCTGCCCGTCGACCGTGACATCGGTCTGCCGGAACACGCAGCTGGCCCCAAGCCTGCTCGCCAGCGCCTCGCCCTCGGCGCTGCGCCGGCCCGCGACGACGACCTTCGCACCCTCGGCTACGAAGATTTCCGCCGTCCGCAGGCCGATGCCGCTGGTCGCGCCCGTGATCACGACGACCTTGCCCTCCAACCGTCCCATTCCCTGCTCCTTCCTTTGCTGCTGCGTGCTCGTTCTGGGCGGCGGAATAACAAGCGCCTGAGTTCCGCCGCGGAACCATCATCCTGCGCGCCAGGTTGCAACACACGCAAGACGGCCTCCATCAACCGGACAAATTACCGCCACGTCGGCCTTAATTTGGTTGCGCAGTTGAGGCTCATGGATGTCCATGACGCGACTCATCGACGACATCAAGCGGATCTGGCGCGGCGAGCAGCAGCCTTCCCTGACATGGAGCTGCATGTTTGCAGCGATGTGCCTGCTCGCAGCCACGGCGCTCCGCTACGGCATGGCGCATCTGCGGCCCGACGTGTTCTTCACGCCCTACCTGCCGGCCGTCTTCTTCGCCACCGCGATGGGCGGATCGGGCGTCGGCCTGGCGACGGCGATCGCAGGCGCAGCGCTCGGCCTGACGCTCGATTTTGGCGGCGGTCCGGCCGATGGCGCCCGGCTCGCGCTGATGGCGATGTATATGGTTGTGGCGCTGCTGGTGATCTGGGGCGTCGATCACTACCGGCGCCTGGCCGCCAAGCAGCGCGAGATCGCCCGGCGGCTCACTCAGGAGGAGCAGTATCGCAAGCTCCTGGTCGACGAGCTGCACCACCGGCTCAAGAACAAGACTTCCACCATTCACGCCGTGCTGCATCAGGTGCTGTACGACCAGCCGCAGGTGTGGAGCCGCATCGACCAGCGCATCCGCGCGCTCGCGACCGCGGACGACCTGATCGCGCGCGCCGACGGACAGGGCTGCGACCTGAAGGATCTGCTGGTCTCGGAGCTCGGGCCATATGGCCATGTCCGCTTCGAGCTCCACGGCCCGCCGCTGTTCCTGCCTGCCAAGCTCGCCGTCAGCCTCGCTTTGATCTTTCACGAGCTTGCGACCAATGCCGGCAAGTACGGCGCCTTTGCCTCGCCGCGCGGCTTCCTTCAGGTGTCATGGACGATGCAGGAGGACCGCCTCCATCTGACCTGGGACGAGGCCGCGGGTCCGCCGATCGGTCCGATCGGCAAGCCCGGTTTCGGAAGCAAATTGCTGAAGTCCGTGCTGTCGTCGTTCGATGGCAGGACCGAGACCAGATTTCTCGAATCCGGCCTTCACTGCACCTTGCAGTGTCGCGTGCCACCAAGCTGAACCGGCCGCCGGGCGGCCATTCCTGCCTACCACTTTCGCCGCATGCGCGCGGCCGCGTCGCTGCTCCGATTCAGGAACGGTTAATGACGCCGCGGCACAAAGCTCCGTCATTCCCGAGACTTGGCTCGCGCGTTCCGGGTTTCTACGTAGCGCTTAACTAAAATGAAGCGGGAACTTTGCACAATCGGCGCATGTACAGCAGCGACCGATTCAACTTTTCCCCCGGGCCGAACGAGGGGCTGGGCTCGACCGAGGCCGAGCTGCGCTTCCTGCGCAGCGTCCTCAGCCAGCTGCCGTCGGGCGTCACGGTCCAGGACGAGCACGGTCGCTTTCTGCTGGTCAACGATACGGCCGCCGTCCAGCTCGGCGCCGCCGCCAACAGCATCGACGGCCTCTCGGCGCCGCATCTCCATAACCGGCGCACGGCCTGCCGCGAGATCCTCGGCCGGGGTCGAACGGTGATCGGCGAGGAAAAAGTGGCAGGCGAGCGCGGCGCGCAGACCTTGCTGACCGCGCATCGGCCGGTTCGCATCGGCGACCAGACCGTCCTCATCTCCAGCTCGGCCGATATCAGCGAGCAGAAGGAGTTCGAGGACCAGTTGTTTCGCGCCGCCTATTACGACGAGTTGACCGGCCTGCCGATGCGCCGCGTGGTCGAGCATCGCGCCGACCTGCTGGTCCGGCGCGGCCGCGTCGACGGACGCTTCGCACTCGCCTTTCTCGACCTCGACAATTTCAAGTACATCAACGACTATTACGGCCACGCCACCGGCGATGCGCTGCTGGTCGAGCTCGCCAAGCGCATCAGCCGCGACCTGCGCGAGTCGGACCTGCTGTCGCGCATCAGCGGCGACGAGTTCCTGCTGCTGCTGCATCCGATCGAGCGCGCCGAGGAGGTCGCCGAATTCCTGCACGCGATGCTGGAACGCCTGAATGCGCCCTTCTTCATCGACGGCGCCGAGGTGTTCGCCTCCGCGTCCGTCGGAGTGAGCCTGTTTCCCGAGCACGGCGCAAGCTACGACGTGCTGCGCCAGAACGCGGATCTGGCGATGTACCGCGTCAAGAACAGCGGCAAGGGCACGCTGGCCTTCTTCTCCAGCGCGATGGAGCACGAGGCGCTGGCGCGCATGAAGGTCGAGCAGTCGCTGCGGCTCGCGATCCTCGAAAAGCGCTTCTGCTGCGCGTTCCAGGCCAAGGTCGACATCCGCACCGAGGAGATCAAGGGCATCGAGGCGCTGGTGCGGCTGCGCGACAATGAAGGCGTGATCCAGGCACCCGGATCGTTCATCAACCTTGCGGTCGAGCTCGGTCTCATCGACGAGCTCGCCCATCTCGTGCTCGACGAGATCGTCAAGTCGATTGACCTGATCAACGACACCTTCGGACCCGAGGCGACGATCAGCATCAACGTCGCGGCCAAGCAGGCGTCGAACCCGGACTTCATGCAGCCCTTCGCCCGGGCGATCGCAGCGACCGGCTTTCCCAAGCGGTTCATGATCGAGGTCACCGAGGACGCGTTCGTGACCCGCAGCCATTTCCAGGACGAGATCGTGCCGCTGCTGCGCGGGATCGGCGTCGGCATCTCGATCGATGATTTCGGCATCGGCTATTCGTCGCTGTCGGCACTCGCCGACATCACGGCGGACGAGATCAAGATCGACCGGTCCTTCATCACCGACATTCATAAGCGACCGCGCAGCCAGGGCATCCTGCGTGCGATCGAATCCCTGAGCGAGGCGCTGGGCATGACGGTGATCGCGGAGGGCATCGAGTCGTTCGAGGAGCTCGCCTATCTGCAGGCCGCGACCAAGATCCGCTATGCGCAGGGCTACTACTTCTCGCGTCCGATCTTCCTGGAGGAGCTGAAGCCGGCGGCCCCGCTTGCAAGCGAAGCGCGCATCAGTCTCGCCAGTCGCCCTGTGCAGGAAAATCGCCAGGTCTATGCGCGCAGCAGCCGCTATCGGCGCTGAGCTTTTGGAGGACGACACCCTTCGACCCAAGGTATGAGCCGTCACGGGCTGCCGCCGAAAGCGCCTTGACCCAGGCCGAGCCTGCACACTATCAGTTGCAGGCAACAGCCGCCAGTAGCTGGGAGGAAGGCTCGTGAAGACGTCACATATTCTCAAAGGTATTGTTTCATCATTGACTGCCGCCCTGCTGGCGACCGCCGCCCAGGCCGATGATCTGAAAATCGCTCTCATCTACGGCAAGACCGGCCCGCTCGAGGCCTATGCCAAGCAGACCGAGGCCGGTCTCCGCCTCGGCTTCGAATATGCCACCAAGGGCACCAACATGATCGACGGTCGCAAGATCGTCATCATCACCAAGGACGACCAGGGCAAGCCCGACCTGTCGAAGGCCGCGCTCTCCGAAGCCTATCAGGATGACGGCGCCGACATCGCGATCGGCACGACCTCCTCGGCCGCAGCGCTGGCCGACCTGCCGGTCGCCGAGGAGAACAAGAAGATCCTCATCGTCGAGCCTGCGGTCGCCGACCAGATCACGGGCGAGAAGTGGAACCGCTACATCTTCCGCACCGGCCGCAACTCCTCACAGGACGCGATCTCCAACGCGGTCGCGATCGGCAAGCCCGGCGTCACGGTCGCCACCCTTGCGCAGGACTATGCCTTCGGCCGCGACGGCGTCGCTGCCTTCAAGGAGGCGCTGGCCAAGACCGGCGCGACGCTGGGCGCCGAGGAATATGTGCCGACCAGCACCACCGACTTCACCGCCGTCGGCCAGCGCCTGTTCGACGCGCTGAAGGACAAGCCCGGCAAGAAGATCATCTGGGTGATCTGGGCCGGCGCCGGCGATCCACTGACGAAGCTGCAGGACATGGATCCGAAGCGCTACGGCATCGAGCTGTCGACCGGCGGCAACATCCTGCCGGCGCTTGCCGCCTACAAGCGTCTGCCCGGCATGGAAGGCGCCACCTACTACTATTATGACATTCCCAAGAACCCGGTGAACGACTGGCTGGTGGCCGAGCACCAGAAGCGCTTCAACGCGCCGCCGGACTTCTTCACCGCCGGCGGCTTCTCGGCCGCGATGGCCGTCGTCACCGCCGTAACCAAGGCCAAGTCGACCGACACCGAGAAGCTGATCGCGGCGATGGAGGGCATGGAGTTCGATACGCCGAAGGGCAAGATGATCTTCCGGAAAGAGGATCACCAGGCGCTGCAAAGCATGTATCACTTCCGCGTCAAGGTCGATCCGAACCTTGCCTGGGCCGTCAACGAGCCGGTGCGCGAGATCAAGATCGACGAGATGGCGGTGCCGATCCGCAACAAGCGGTGAGATAATGGATCGCGTGCCCGGCCCTCGCGCCGGGCACATTCTTACTGGCAGTGACAAGCTGGCGACATGGCCCTTACCCTCGAAACCCGCGACCTCACCATCCGTTTCGGCGGTCATGTCGCGGTCAACAGCGTCAGTTGCAGCTTCAGGCCGGGTGAGCTGACCGCCATCGTCGGCCCCAACGGGGCCGGCAAGACCACCTATTTCAACCTGATCTCCGGCCAGCTGACGGCCTCCTCGGGCTCCATCCTGTTCGACGGCCGCGACATCACCGGTCTCTCGGCGCCGCTGCGCACCCGCGCCGGCTTGGGACGCGCGTTCCAGCTCACCAACCTGTTTCCCAATCTCAGCGTCGAGGAGAACGTGCGGCTCGCTGCGCAGGCGCAGAGCGGCGTGCACTATGACCTGCTCCGCCCCTAGATGGCGCGGCGCGACCTGATTGCGCGCGCGGACGCGATCCTCGACCAGGTCGCGCTCGGCGGCCGCCGCAGCGTCACCGCGACGACGCTGTCGCATGGCGATCAGCGCAAGCTCGAAGTCGCGCTGATGATGGCGCTGGAGCCGAAGGTCTTCATGTTCGACGAGCCCACCGCCGGCATGAGCATCGACGAGGTGCCGGTCGTGCTCGACCTCATCGGCAGGCTCAAGCAGGACACGAGCAAGATCATCCTGCTGGTCGAGCACAAGATGGACGTCGTGCGCTCGCTCGCCGACCGCATCATCGTGCTGCACAACGGACAGCTGGTCGCCGACGGTCCGCCCGCGGAGGTCATCGCCTCGCCAATCGTGCAGGAAGCCTACCTTGGCGTGGCGCCGCGGAGTGCGGCATGAGCACGCTACTGAAGCTTGCGGGCGTCGAGACCTATATCGGACGCTATCACATCCTGCAGCGCGTCGACTTCGAGGTGCCCGAGGGCCAGACCACGATGCTGCTCGGCCGCAACGGCGCCGGCAAGACCACGACCTTGCGCACCATCATGGGCCTCTGGCAGGCCAGGAACGGCACCATCTCACTCGCCGGCGAGCCGATCGAGAGGCTGGCAACGCCCGACATCGCGCAGCGCGGCGTCGGCTACGTGCCCGAGAGCATGGCCGTGTTCTCCGACCTCACGGTGAAGGAGAACCTGATCCTGGCGGCGCGCAACGGCCCGCTCGACGATGCCCAGCTCGCCTGGATCTTCGGCTTCTTTCCCGCCTTGAAGAAGTTCTGGCTGTCGCGCGCCGGCAGCCTGTCCGGCGGCCAGAAGCAGATGCTGTCGATCGCCCGCGCCATCGTCGAGCCGCGCAAGCTGCTCCTCATCGACGAGCCCACCAAGGGCCTGGCGCCGGCGATCGTGGTGTCGCTGATCGAATGCCTCAAGGAGATCAAGCGCCGTGGCGCAACCATTCTCCTCGTTGAACAGAATTTCCACGCCGCGCGCGAGCTCGGCGACCAGGTGCTTGTGATGGACAATGGCACCATCGTCCATCGCGGCGAGATGGCCGCGCTCGCGGCCGACGTGCCGTTGCAGGAGCGCCTGCTCGGCCTCAGCCTGGAGGCGCATCAATGAGCGAGATCGCTGCGACCGAGGCACTGCCGAAACCGAAGCGCGACATCGCGCCGCTGCTGCTGCCGGTCGTGCTGGCGCTCCTGATGATCCCGCTGGTCGGGTCAGCGAGCTCCTGGGTGACCCTGACGGTCGCGAGCCTCGCGATGGGCATGATGATCTTCATCATGGCCTCGGGCCTGACGCTCGTCTTCGGCCTGATGGACGTGCTCAATTTCGGCCACGGTGCCTTCATCGCCGTCGGCGCCTACGTTGCGACGCTGGTGCTGCTGCCACTGGCGGGCTGGGCCCAGTCCGACTCGCTGCTGACCAACCTTGCCGTCCTCGTTCCGGCGGCGCTGCTGTCGATGGGCGTGACCGGCGCACTCGGCCTCGTGGTCGAGCGCGTGCTGGTGCTGCCGGTCTACGGCCAGCACCTCAAGCAGATCCTGATGACCACCGGCGGACTCATCGTCGCCGAGCAGACGCTGTATGCGCTGTTCGGTCCGCAGATCATTCCCATGCCGCTGCCCGCGGCGTTGCGCGGGTCTTTCATCATCGGCGACGTCGCGATCTCGAAATACCGGCTGCTGGCCATGCTCGTCGGCTTCGCGATCTTCGTCGCCATCGAGCTGGT
Organism: Bradyrhizobium sp. SZCCHNS30572; assembly: GCF_032484415.1. Taxonomy (NCBI): domain Bacteria; kingdom Pseudomonadati; phylum Pseudomonadota; class Alphaproteobacteria; order Hyphomicrobiales; family Nitrobacteraceae; genus Bradyrhizobium; species Bradyrhizobium sp. SZCCHNS30572. The sequence continues at coordinate 242,225 of NZ_JAUESY010000004.1, forward strand.
GCTGAACCGGACCAAGATCGGCCTGTTAATCCGCGCCGGTGTCGAAAACCGCGAGATGGTCGAGGCGCTCGGCTATCGCATCCGCCGGCTGTTCCTCGGCGTGTTCATGACCGGCTCGGCGCTGGCCGGCCTCGGCGGCGTGATGTGGGGGCTGTATCGCGAGCAGGTGCATGCCTCGATCGGCGACGAGCTCACCGTGCTGGTGTTCATCGTCGTGATCATCGGCGGGCTCGGCTCGATCACCGGCTGCTTCATCGGCGCGGTCCTGGTTGCGATGGTCGCCAACTATGGCGGCTTCCTGGTGCCCAAGCTCGCCCTCGTCTCCAACATCCTGCTGATGGTCGCCGTGCTGATGTGGCGGCCGCGCGGTCTCTATGCGGTGACCAGCCGATGATGATCCTGTCCGGCGATCCGCCCCGCAGCCGCGCGCTGTCCATCCTGCTCACCGTCATCATCCTGGCGCTGCTGGCGACGCCCTTCATCTTCCCCGGCGCCAAGGCGCTCAACGTCGCCGCCAAGATCTGCATCTTTGCCGCGCTGGTCGCCTCCTACGATCTGCTGCTCGGCTATACCGGCTCGGTGTCGTTCGCGCATACGATGTTCTACGGCATTGGCTCCTACGCGGTCGCGATCGCGCTCTATGGCCTCGGTCCCAACTGGTCATCGGTGGCAATTGCCGCCGCCGCCGGGTTGCCGCTCGCGCTGCTGCTGGCGCTCGCGATCGGCCTGTTCTCGCTGCGGGTCGAGGCGATCTTCTTTGCCATGATCACGCTCGCGGTCGCCTCGGCCTTCCTGGTGCTGGCATCGCAATTGTCGTGGCTGACGGGCGGCGAGGACGGCCGCAGCTTCCAGCTGCCCGAGCTGTTGCGCCCGGGCACGGTGTTCATCGGCAAGGACTGGTTCGGCTTCCCGATCAACGGTCGCATCCTGACCTATTACCTGGTGCTGTCGGCCTGCGCGCTGATGATCCTGGCCCTGCTGCGCGTCGTCAACTCGCCGTTCGGCCGCGTGCTGCAGGCGATCCGCGAGAACCGCTTCCGCGCCGAGGCGCTCGGCTATCGCACGGTCTTTCATCTCACCTATGCCAACTGCATCGCAGCCATGATCGCGGCCTGCGCGGGGATGCTGAACGCACTCTGGCTGCGCTATGCCGGCCCCGACACGTCGCTCAGCTTCTCGATCATGCTCGACATCCTGCTGATGGTCGTGATCGGCGGCATGGGCACGATCTACGGCGCCATCATTGGGGCTGCCATCTTCATCCTGGCGCAGAATTATCTGCAGGCCCTGATGGGGATCGCTTCGACCGCGGCGGCGGACGCCGGACTGCCGCTGCTGCCCGGCCTGCTGCACCCCGACCGCTGGCTGCTGTGGCTCGGCCTCCTGTTCATCGCCAGCGTCTATTTCTTTCCGACCGGCGTCGTCGGCCGCCTTCGCAACAAGCCGGGCGCGGCGCGCTGAGCTGCAAGTACCCCCGAAATTCTGCGCGGCGGCGCCGGAGCAGCCTAGGCCGCACGGTATCCACATGCGGAAATTATCGTTTGCCGCGAAGTTTCGACGCGCGCTTAAGCGACGGCTAACCGCATTTCCTAACCGGACCGGCACCAGTGCCTTGTTATCAAGCGAGCTTGCAACAAGTCATTTCCTCCCGGGTCGATCAAGGCATGCAAGGCGCAGCAGACACGTCAGGGACCGGCGGTAGCGAGCCGGAATGGATTGGCACGTCCCTCTGGCGCGGTCCGGTGCCATGGCTGATCGCGTGCGGAGCGCTTCTGATCGCAGCCATCGTCATCGGGACGATCGTCATGGCCAGCGGTTTTCGGGCGCGTGCGATCGCCAACAACGAGCGCGAACTCGAAAACACCGTACTGCTGTTGAGCCGGCATTTCGCGCAGCAATTCGAAGACGCCGAGACCGCGGTTTCGCATGCGATCCGCCGCATGCAGCTCGAGTCGATCGGTTCGCCGGAGGCGTTCCGGTCCGAGATGGCAAGACCCGAGATCAGCGAGATGCTGCGCTCTCAGGTCAGCGGCCTGTCCTATATGGGAGACCTCACGATCGTCGACGTCGACGGCAATTTCGTGAACTGGTCGTCCAGCGACCCACTGCCGCCCATCAACGTCGCGGACCGCTCCTACTTCAAGGACCTGCAATCGGCATCGCGGCCGGACAGCTTCGTGATCCTGCCGGTCATGAGCCGCGTCACCGGCGGCTGGGCGACCATCGTCGCGCATCGCCTGAACGGCGCCAACGGGGAATTCCTTGGCTTGCTGACCCGCCGCGTGGATCCGCACACCTACGAGACGTTCCTGGAATCGATGGCTCTCGGGAAGGGCTCGTCGATCATGCTGGTCCATTCCGACGGCGCCGTGCTGGCGCGCTACCCGCACGCCGAATCCCTGATGGGCGCCAGGATAGGGAACGACGAGTTGCTGAAGGGGGTCGCCGAGAGTGGCCTGCGCACGACCCTGCTCACGAGCTCCGTCGACAACCTGGAGAAGATCGCGTCGGCTTCCAGGATCGGGCGCTTTCCGCTCGTCATCTCGGCCAATAGGCCGGTCGACGATGCGCTCGCGGACTGGCGATCGCAGATGGTGCTGATCGTGGGTGCGGCGGTGCTTGCGATCGCCGTCATCGCCGTGACGTTCACCCTGATGATCCGGCAGATCGTGCGACAGGGGCGTGCGGCAACGCGTCAACTGGAGACCGAGAAGCAAAGGGTCGAGACTGCGCTGGACAACATGACGCAGGGGCTGATCTCGTTCGACGCGAACGCATGCGTCGTGATGTTCAATCAGCGCTTCATCGACCTGCTCGGCCTGTCCACGGACGTGATCAGGCCCGGCGCCCACCTCAGCGAGGTCATCGCGCACTGCAAGGCGCGCGGATCCTTCAACGGCGACGTGACCGACTTCTGCGCCGACATCATCGACAGAGCCGCGGCAGGCGGCACGTCGCAGATGATCGCGGAGGGCGGAGCCGGCCGCTTCTTCAACATCATCGACAAGCCGCTGGCCTCGGGCGGATGGGTCACGACGATCGAGGACATCAGCGAGCATCGCAGGCTCGAGCAGGAGCGCGACCGCAACTACGCATTCCTGCGCGAGATCATCGACCACATCCCGTCGCACATCATGGTCAAGGACGTCCGCGACCGGCGCTATGTACTGGTCAACCAGTCGACCGAGCAGCGCTTCGGCGTGCCGCGCGAGGAGATCGTCGGCAAGACGGCGTTCGACCTGCTGCCGCGACCGGTCGCGGAAAAGGTGACCGCGGACGACGACCGGGCTCTGGAGCAGTCGGACGGGCTGTTTCTCGCCGAACATCCCTGGCAGAGTCCGGGGCTGGGATTGCGTTACATCACGTCACGGCGCATCGCCATCGCGGATGATGCGCAGCGGCCGCGCTATCTGATCAACGTGATCGAGGACACCACGGAGCGGCGGCTGGCCGACGAGAAGATCGCCCATCTCGCGCATTTCGACGCGTTGACCGAGCTGCCGAACCGCGTGCTGTTCCAGGAACGCATCGATGAGGAGCTGGAACGCGCGCGCCACGGCACCTTCTTCGCGCTGCTCTATATCGATGTCGACGAGTTCAAGGGCATCAACGATTCGCTCGGCCATCATGTCGGCGACGAGCTGTTGAAGACGATCGCGCGGCGCATCGAGGGCTGTCTCGCGCCGGAGGATATGGTGGCCCGGCTCGGCGGCGACGAATTCGCGGTGCTGCTGACCACCGTTGCGGACCGGGACGAGGTCATCGTGGCCGTGAAGGAGATCCTCGACGCGATCCGCAAGCCCTATAAATGCCTGGGCCACCAATTGTCGACCGACGCCAGCATCGGCATCGCGCTGGCGCCCCATGACGGCGTCGAGCGCGACCAGCTGACCAAGAATGCCGACCTCGCAATGTATGCCGCCAAGGCCGGCGGCCGCCGCACTTTCCGTTTCTTCGAGCCCGCGATGGATGAAACCGCGCGCGCGCGGCTGCAGTTGCAGCAGGACCTGCGCCGGGCGATCACCGAAGGCCAGTTCGAGCTGCATTACCAGCCGCTGCTCGGCTTCAGCGAGAACGTCATGACCGGCTGCGAGGCGCTGTTGCGCTGGCGTCATCCGGAGCGAGGGATGGTGCCGCCGCTCGACTTCATTCCGCTCGCCGAGGACACCGGGCTCATCAACGAGATCGGCGACTGGGTGTTGCGCACCGCCTGCGCCGAGGCCGCGCATTGGCCCGCCGGCATCCGCATCGCCGTGAACGTCTCGCCGGTGCAGCTCAAATCGCCGACCCTGGCGCTGCGGATCGCAGGCGCGCTGTCGACGGCCGGCCTTGCGCCCGAACGGCTCGAGGTCGAGATCACCGAGGCGGTGCTGATCAGCGACGACGACGTCGCGCTCGGCATCCTGCACCAGTTGCACGACATGGGCGTGCGTATCGCACTCGACGATTTCGGCACCGGCTATTCGTCGCTGAGTTATCTGAAGCGGTTTCCGTTCGACAAGATCAAGATCGACCGCTGCTTCGTCAGCGACATCGGCGCCGGCAGCTCGTCGGCGATCGTCCAGGCGGTGGTGAGCATCGCCACCGCCAGCAACATGACGACCACGGCCGAGGGCGTCGAGACCGGGGCGCAGCAGACGGCGCTGCGCCAGCTCGGCTGCACGGAGATGCAGGGCTACCTGTTCAGCGCCCCGAAGCCGGCGGCCGAGCTGCGCAAGCTGTTCGGTCCGGAAGCGGCGGCAGGGAGCTTGCAGGCCGCCGGCTGAGCCCGCTTTGCGGCGCCGTCAACGCCTGGCCGCCCCGGCCGAGCCTGCGGCGCGAGGCCACGCAGATTTCGACGACCGGCCCGCTACCGGCCTTGGCGCCGCGTTCCTATATCCGGAGCGGCAACAACGGAGTTGGCAGGTCGTCATGCAGCCGGTTTCCATGCTTCTGAACATCCTCTGGATCCTGTGCGGCGGCGCCTACATGGCGTTCGGCTGGCTGGTCGCCGCGGTCGTCATGGCGATCACGATCGTCGGGCTGCCCTGGTCCCGCGCCGCATTCAACATCGCCGCCTATACGCTGCTGCCGTTCGGCTCGCGCGCCGTCCGCCGCGACCAGCTCACCGGCATGGAAGACGTCGGAACCGGCGTTCTCGGGCTGCTCGGCAACATCATCTGGTTCGTGCTGGCCGGCTGGTGGCTGGCGCTCGGCCACCTCCTGACCGCAATCGTGCTCGCGGTAAGCATCGTCGGCCTGCCCTTCGCCTGGGCCCATCTGAAGCTCGCCGGGCTGGCGTTGTGGCCGATCGGCAAGACCATCGTGCCGGCGTAAGGCGGGTCGGCGGGAGCGGTCCGGCCGCGCACCCCGCCGAACTGCCGCCTCGCGGCGCGAGCGGCCCGTCCGCCTGGTCCGGGGAGCATCCAAGGCCGTTGCCGTCGCCCAGGCAATCGGCTAAACGATTTGCCGTACGCACCCGTAGCTCAGCTGGATAGAGCGTTGCCCTCCGAAGGCAGATGTCAAGCTGTTTTGCGGGAGCGTCGGACTGAAAAGAGACTTGGATTTCAGAGACTTAAGAAATCAGCGCGGATCGCTTCACACCCACGGAGTATCCGCGTAAGCACTGCGTAAGCAGGCAGGCACCCGTAGCTCAGCTGGATAGAGCGTCGCCCTCCGAAGGCGAAGGCCACACGTTCGAATCGTGTCGGGTGCGCCAACCAAGTCGGTATCGTGCACAAGGCACTTCGGGCGTCCTAGGTTCCAGATTCTGCAGGGTCGGGGGTGGGGCAGGTTGGTTAAGTCTCTGGCCTAGCCAGCACTTTACCGGCCTCCAATCAATCCAACTTGACAGCGGAACGGTGCGGGATTCTAACCATTGAGTCGCGGCGGGAGAGACATCGTCATGTTGGACGTGATTGCATCCACCAACCTGCAGGATCTGTTAACTCCCAAGGGACGCGGCGATAGGGTGAATGTGCATGTTGTGATTGCGCGCCCCGAACCAAGGCCCGACTTTGAGGCGATGGAAAAGGTGATAAAGGGCTCTGAGACAACTCAGGATGCTCGCGCGAATGGCCCGCGAAGAGAAATTCCCAAGAACGACTGAGCTACCGAGTCAATCTCCGCTATTCTGGGTGGAGCAGAAGGACCGCTATCTTCGTCAACTCTTAATCCGCGATATCGAGGAACTGACCAGCAGGCGACTCGTCGTCTACTTTGGAAATCGGTTTGAAAACGCACAGATTGATGCTGGAGACTGCTCAATGATGGCAGAACTCCTGGGCGACGTTGGAGATCAACCGTTCGATCTGATGTTAGAAACAAACGGCGGCATGACCGACGCGACCGAAGGTTTGATTTCTCTCATCAAGAATATCGCCACAGATTTCCGTGTGATCGTTGTGAACGCGGCGAAAAGCAATGGGACCCTTCTCGGGTTGGCAGCACGTTCCATCGTCATGGGAGCCACTTCGGAGTTAGGTCCGATCGAGCCATTGGTGCAAGGCATTCCTTGTACCGTTCTGACAGAGCCACAAATTGCTCAGCAGAACTTCCCACTTCACATGTATGGTCAATACGCGCTCAAACAGACTGTCACGTTGGCGAAGACTTTGTTGTCAGCGGGAATGATGAGCGGCAAGACTTCGGCTGAAGTTGACACTGTCGTCCAAAAGCTCGCATCGCGCGACGCCTATTTTTCCCATGGATCTGTTATCGATCACAAGGAAGCAGCTGCGATCGGACTCACCGTTGAGTATCTGAGGCCCGAAGATCAACTATGGCAGAGGCTATGGCTACTTCTTTGCATGTACGAGCACGACTGCCGTCAGAGCCGTTACCTAAAGGTGTTTGAAGGACGGTCGCGCAGCACGGCCATTGCTGTCCCCACCGGAGCTCCTAAGCCGTAAGCTTCGGCGGGGTCGTGCAGTCAGTCGGACGAACGAGCGCTTTGTTTCGCTATATTGGGCGTCAAGCGAACGCCCGGCCGACCTCCATTCATAAGTTCGATCCCGGCCGCTTCGATAGCACGTCGGATCGCCGTAGCAGTTACACCGTGTGCGCGCAAAACGCCGCGTTGGCTCTCCAGCCGCTTGATTGTCGGAAGCGAAACGCCGGAAGCCTGCGCGAGATCTCGTTGCTCCCATCGAAGGAGCGCTCGAGCTGCGCGAACGAGCTCGCTGGTAAGCTCGACCGACTCGATACCTTTATCATCATCTGATGCCTCAGGTATTGACATCATCTCCAGACCGTAGTACCTCAGGGCTAACATTCGGGACCAGGGTCTGCGCCCCATTTGAAGCGGGCACGCAATCAACCTTGGGCAGCAGTCAAATCGCTCCGTAGCCACGGAGCGACGAGGGCGGCTGTCAGAATCATCGTCGTGCCAATTTCGCTTGGGCAGCCATACTTCACGGTTGGCGCAACGCGCAAGCATGCCGAAGGGACAGATGGTTAAAATCCGCACAGAAGCCGATCCGCGTGCAGAAGTTAGTGAAGATCCAGAATGCACTTCTTTCGCAGCGGCGCCCCCCTATGCTGATGCCACGCTGATGGTTCTTGAGCGGCAGTTCGAAGCAATTTCAGCAGAACTGCTGGCACTGGAGGAGACAGGCGGCGCGAGGACAAGATGCCTAGACGATTCTCTCCACGCACATGAAGAACCCGAGAACAAGGCCTATAACGGCGACAACACGTATAATGAGGCTCTGACGCTCCAGATCGAAATGATCCTCACTCGTCTTGATCCTATCGAGCAGGCGATCATGCAAACACAACCTAGCACGATTGCCGGCTTGGGCGTGAAGGCCCGTCATGCGGCTCATGTGATGTCCCACTACTGGGAATGCCCTGTTGATCAGCTCGATTGTGACGCTCGGGTAGTTCGTCTTCTGGTGGAGGCAGTTTGCAATATTGCCGGCACGCCGCTGCCAATTCGCAGCTCAAATAACGAGTAGTCGCGCCAAGCAACGAGAAGTCTTTGCAAAGCCTGCCGAAACGGAAGAACGCGAATGAGCATAGTATCGGTCATGGCCGCCGTTCTCGAAGACGAACTGCGAGAGCACGGTATCTACGAGCTGACCCAGCTCGATTACGAGACAATGGTCCAGAGTATGATCGAACGGGCCGCTAGACTTGAAGCGCACTTCAGACAGATTCGCTCAGAGCCGTACTCCAATGACAGACACTAGATCATTTGTGACTGCATAGCCGAGGATAGCCAGCAGTGCCATCCGGCCACCCCAACCTCACAGATCATGGATTGTTACTGCTCTCGGGCGAGCGCTCGATCAACCGCAGACGGCCCCGGGAAACTGCACTTCAACTCCGACCCCCTGCTCCAGGGGCAGGCGAGCAGTTGCGAAGGTTCGGCTCCTTGAGCTGCGCGCGGAGCGTCAAGATCCAGTGACCGACGGAGTCCGGCTGTACAGGTCCGATGCCGCCTGGAAGAGACGTCTACAGGGGCTGCTGGAAATAACGTGACATTGGCGCACTGGCCGTCGAGAGCAGCAGGCTTCTTGCCACTGTTCTCCTTCCAGAGACGCTGCATGGCCCCAACCACGTTTGAGGGGACTAGGCGATCCGCGGAGCTAGGCTGCTGGTCGCCCAGACCCCCGACCACGTTCTTCCCCAGCAGACCGTCGTGGCGCCCCTGTGCCGAGCTCAAACTTTTGGTCGAGATCAAGCTTGGCCAGCCGACTGAAGGACCGGGGCGCTTACGTTTGCTCGTCGAAACCCTCAAGTACCGCGATCGGAACGCGCTGCGGCCTGGACATTTTTCTGCGATTTCGGGCTTTCTAAGGCAACTTTGCCCCAAAAACCATAAATTTGGCGATGCAGTGGCCTTGCAACCGGTTGAATTTACTATATTTTAATTTGTACGGCGGTATCTACTGGGGTCGTGACTCGCAGGGGCTTGCGAGGAACCCTAATCCGCTTCATAAGATTATTCACGAGCACGCACGAGCAGACTAGAGCATCCTTCCTTGGAGTTCTGGAAAGCCATCCGAAGCCGACGTTGGTAGCTTGCGACCAACGAACGCGTGTTCTCCGTAGTTAGATCGTGGACGCAGTCCTGCAGGACGTCTCCTCGATGGCTGCTGGGATCCGTAGGTGCGAAGGAAGTGTCCGCTAGGTTGAGATTTAACCTGAGCCGGCTCCGTCCTGTTGCTTGAAGGCAAGCGAGTATAGGAACCGGCCGGCGGGACGCTTTTGTGTCCCGCCGGCCTCATATTTTCGATATCAACGCACGAAGTCGTTGGGTGAGATGTTCACGTGAGTGGCTCTCCCTGGTGCCGTGCGCATCGCATGGCAATTCGGATAATCGCTTGCCAGCCCGTTCCGGACCGGAACGCAATCGTAGTGGAAATCGGCTGGATAGTGGCCTCCTATCCTGCTTCTCGCGTTCAGCAGGCAGATCATCGCGTGATTGTCGGCGGCCGCGTTGCGGAAGTGCCCATGCCTGTCCCGGCCAGGACTTTTGAAAAATAGGCGGCCATCGCTGAAGCAATGCCGGTCCTGTCCCGGCGGGCGGACGCGAGGATGGTCAGCGATGAAGCTCTTCACAACTGACTCGATGTACGGCTTCCGATCCGCGACCCGGGGGAGGTTGCCGTACAGGTCGTCGAGAATCGACCGAAGCTTTACCGAGGCGAAGTTGCGTAGTGGTAGCAGCAACGGCGTAAGATTCTGGACGTTCGTAAACTCGGAAACGGTGCGAGCGATTCTACGCAGTTCAATGGCCGCCTCCGTCACCTGTTTTGCGAACTCATTGAGGACGTTTCGTATCTGAGGACGCGTTCGCGCTTGGCTAAAGTCGGGGGCCGGCAGCGGGTAAGCCAGACTGAACGGAAAAAAGGTCGCCAGCAGATCCGATGTGGATTGGTCCTTGTAATCTACGTAAAGAAGCAACGTGGAGAACGGTTCAGTCTCGTTCCGCTGCTTCGCATACCCGTAAGTGGCCGTGATAAGCTTCTGGATGTATTTGCTGTCATAGCGGGAGTGCGCGGGCAGCGGTGAAATGATAGGCAGTCCGTCGGGCGCGAGAGTCTTTCCTGATATCTGTTTGACCCGGTCGAACAGCTCTGCGGACAAGCCCGCGATCACCAGCGCGTGGACCACGTCAGACCTTCTTTCTCATCAGGGCCGCCACGACGTCGAGGCTTAACGAGGTACTCGACAGTTGCTTGTGATCTAAGGCGGCGATCATTGCCTCCAGCACGTTGCCGGTATTCACCGTAGGTAGGAAGCCTCGCGGAGCCCTCTTCTGATGGAAGTCGGCCGGGTCTCGGCCGTGCAGATGGCACCATCGGACAATGTTCTCCGCAATGTGCCGATCTCTGGCCTGCAGCCCTGGATCAGCGACAAAGTCGGGGGTAATCTCCACCCAGCCTTCGGGAGGCGTCTCGCCCGGCTCAACGTCCTTGAACACGAAATCGGTGAGGTTCAGGAAACGGCGCCCGGTTTGGATGGGAACGGAGAACGCCGCCCAGAAGCGGTAGTTGAATCGCGGAGTCGGCTTCGCAACGACCATCCTTTCAATAATGACCTGCTCGGATACCGTGAGCGCTGGCTCCGGCTCGACCGTTGAATTCGCTGCGCGAACTAACGCCTGCACGTTGTTGAACTCGCCGGTTTTGACGATGGTGAACTTGTCGGAAAGGCGATCGCGAATAAAGTTTCCTAGACTTTGCTTCGTGACGAGCTTGAGAGTGTTGAGGGCGGACCCAAGATCCTTGCCCAGTTCGCTCAGGAGATAATAGCTCCTCGTGCTCAGGGCGGCATCCGCCAGCTCCACGATCCTAACGGCGATCTGATCTATCGTGCCTTCTTCGCCCATGCGCCCGCCTCACTGCCCTAAAGCGCGAATTATGCACGGTCGAGCCGGCCAATTCCATCCTCAAATAGGTAGGCATCGCCATATCACTGCCCCGCGGGCGCCTCTGCAGCGGAAACCGCGCGGTTGACCTTGCACGCGACCAACCACGCTTCGAGATCTGGTCGCCCTGAGTATGTCGACAAGAATGGCGCTCTCGTCCGCATGGCCAGCCATGTAGTACAGGCGTTGACCAACGACCGCTACTGCATGCGAACTTACGCGGTCGTGCGGGCCACAGCGTCCACCACGGAGTTGTCGGCAGGCTGGAACCCGTTTTGTCCACGTCATGCCTACGCCCCCCTTTTGAGTTCAAGTTTCTGCGGCTATGCCGGCCCCAGGGTTTTCACACTGGTCCGGCCCATAGCGAATCGGACCTTCGTTTCGTAGCCCAATCGAGTTCCTGGCGCGCTCGATGGCTGCGAGAAACGGTCGCGACTTCGCGTCGATCACACCTCTGCGAACCCGATTGGGACATGCTCAGAACTTAAAAGGCCCCGGCCTGTGGGGTCAGCACCGAAAGCCTGCTTACCTCTTGCGGCCCAGAGCGCTCGCGCGCTTTCGCCCCGGTCGCTCTGGATCTTCTCAGCCATACAAAGCAGCGCACCGTAGATCACGGCACGGTCGTCACCTGTTAACTCGACCACGCGAGCTTTGACCATGAGGCCGCCAAGCTCGATGAGGTGCCGCGTGCGCTTGCGGCGATCTACCTGCCACGTGCGCATGTCATGTCGTGCCTTTGCGGCTTGATACCGGTTGCGCGCCACTCGGTAGCGCAGGAGCGCTGTAGAAGTTGCGGTCAGTTGTTGGTGCATTTCGCTTCGGCCGGCTTTGAAAAAATGAGGACCCACGCTTGGCCCATGCCTCCCTCTTCCCGGCTTCTTTTGTCTCAGCCAAGACGATCAGTGCGCCCGCCAGTTCGTCCGCGCTGAGTGCATCCGCACCGGTGGCGATGACCAATTCGCCGAGCTGACGCACTTTGCGGGTCTTCAGGCCTTGCGCCTTGTCGGCGAGTGCCTTTAGGTCCGCATCGAAATCCCTCGGTTTGCGCATCGCTGTCTCCATGAGTGTCTGTGAAGAAATGATAGCTGGGCGAACGGCATAATGCTGTAAGGTCGTCAGAACATCCTGAGACGCGGTAATCCCTCCCGAGATTTTTTCGAGGGAGGGCGCGCTTATACGTCGTGCCGACGTGCGCTTCGCTGTGCCAGTGATCCGATCGCGATGGCGATCTATCATCTTCACGTCAAGGTCATTGGCCGGAAGGCCGGGAGCAGCGCGGTGGCATCGGCGGCCTACCGCTCGGGCTCGCGACTGCGCGACGAGCGCTTGGATCGCAGCCACGACTTTTATGGCAAGCGCGGCGTCGTCCATTCCGAGGTGATGCTGCCGGAGAATGCGCCGCAGGCGTGGAGCGACCGCGAACGGCTGTGGAACGATGTCGAGGCATTCGAGGTCCGCAAGGATGCCCAGCTTGCCCGCGAAGTCGAATTTGCCCTTCCCCGCGAGATGAGTGAGGTCCAGGGCATCGAACTGGCCCGCGACTTCGCTCGGGCCGAATTCGTCGATCGGGGCATGATCGCCGATCTCAACGTGCATTGGGACAGGGCCGAGGACGGCACGCCGAAACCCCATGCTCATGTCATGCTGACCATGCGCGCGGTCGACGAGAGCGGCTTTGGCCAGAAGGTGCGGGATTGGAACCGCACGGAGATGGTCGAGCGCTGGCGCGAACGCTGGGCGGAGATCGCCAATGAACGTCTCGCCGAACTCGACATTGACGCGCGCATCGACCATCGCAGTCTGGAAGTGCAGGGCATCGCACTGGAGCCGCAAAGCCAGATCGGCGCACCCGCCAAACGCATTGAGGAGCGCGGCATCGAGGGCGAAGGCAGCGGGGCCGATCGCGCCGAGATGCACCGCGAGATCGCACGCAGCAATGGGGCACAGATCATCGCCGATCCCTCCATTGGGTTGGACGCTATCACCCGGCAGCAATCGACCTTCACACAGCGCGACATGGCGAAGTTTGCGCACCGGCACAGCGACGGGGTCGACCAGTTCAACGCGGTCATGAGTGCGATGCGTAGCGCGCCCAATCTGGTCGAGCTCGGCAAGGACGGACGCAGCGAGGATCGCTTCACGACCCGCGAGATGATTGAGGCCGAACAGCGCCTGCACCGCGCGGCCGCACTGATGGCGGAACGGGAACGCCATGCGACGCGGGATGCAGACCGGGAAGCCGCTTTGGCACGCGCGGAAGCGCGCGGCCTTGTCCTTTCCGGCGAGCAAGCCGAGGCGCTGGCGCATATCACCGATGGGCGCGATCTCGGCATTGTCGTCGGCCATGCCGGAACCGGCAAGAGCGCGATGCTGGGGGTGGCGCGGGAGGCGTGGGAGGCGGCGGGTTACGAGGTCCGGGGCGTAGCGCTGTCCGGCATTGCGGCGGAAAATCTCGAAAGCGGATCGGGCATTGTGTCACGCACCATCGCCAGCCTGGAACATGGCTGGCAACAGGGCCGCGACCTGCTCACGTCGCGCGATGTGCTGGTGATCGACGAGGCGGGTATGGTCGGGACGTGCCAGTTGGAGCGCGTGCTGTCCCATGCGGCCGAGGCTGGCGCAAAGGTCGTGCTGGTCGGCGATCCGCAACAACTGCAAGCCATCGAGGCCGGCGCGGCGTTCCGATCGATCCATGAGCGTCACGGCGGTGCGGAAATCGGCGAAGTACGCCGTCAGCGGAAGGAGTGGCAGCGCGACGCCACGCGCGATCTGGCCAATCGCCGTACCGGGAACGCACTCGAAGCCTATCGCTCCAGGGGCATGGTGCATGAGGCCCAGACCCGCGAGCAGGCGCGCCGCGATCTGATCGATCGCTGGGACCTCGACCGACAGGCATCACCGGATCGGAGCCGGATCATCCTCACCCATACCAACGACGAGGTCCGGGCGCTGAACGAGGCGGCCCGCGGGCGGATGCGGGTCGCCGGTGATCTGGGCAATGAGGTGGCTGTGGCGGTCGAGCGCGGCGCGAGAAATTTTGCCAGCGGTGATCGCCTCATGTTCCTGCAGAACGAGCGCGGTCTCGGGGTCAAGAACGGCACGCTCGGGACCATCGAGCAGATTAGCGCGCAATCCATGACCGTGCAGACCGACGATGGCCGATCCGTTCGCTTCGACCTCAAGGATTACAATCGGGTCGACCATGGCTATGCCGCGACCATCCACAAGGCCCAGGGCATGACGGTCGACCGCGCCCATGTCCTGGTGACGCCGGGGATGGATGCTCACAGCAGCTATGTCGCCCTGTCCCGACACCGCGACGGCGTGGACCTGCATTATGGCCACGACGATTTTGTGGGTCGGGACCGGCTTGTCCGTACCCTCTCGCGCGACCGGTCCAAGGACCTGGCCTCGGACTACGAACGCGCCGACCCGGTACAGAGCTATGCCGAGCGGCGTGGGATCACCTTCCGCGAGCGTGTCGCCGAGATCGTGCGCAAGGTCGTGCCCGAGAAGGTCCGCAACATGTTCGACGGCCTTCGCTCTCCGTCAAATATGCCCGACCCGGATGGTGGACGGAGCCCGGAGCGGGAAACGCCGGAAAGGGAAAGGGGCGGCACGGAAGCCCTTCGGCGCGGAACAGAAGCGCCGGAAAGGAAGGTGGCGGAAGAGGCGGAAAAGGAATTGCGTCGCGTGCGTACCCGAGCGCTCGTGCGCCATGCCCGCGCCGTGGGTGCGATCTTCGAGGCGCAGGAGATGGGCAGCGAGGCCAGTCCCGCGCAAGTGAAAGAACTGCAAAAGGCCCGCCGGGTCTTCGAGGAGGTGCGGCCTTATGGCTCGCTCGATGCCGAAGCCGCCTACAAGAAGAACCCGGAACTTGCCCGCGAGGCGGCTGGCGGCCGGGTCAACCGCGCCATCCGCGCGCTCCAGCTCGAGACCGAACTGCGCATCGCCCCTCACCGCCGCGCCGACCGCTTCATAGAGGACTGGCAGAGGCTCAACCAGGCCAGCCGGCGCCAGTATCAGGCCGGCGACTTCTCCGGCTACAGGGCCACGCGCTCGGCGATGGGCGACATGGTAAGGAGCCTCGAACGCGATCCGCAACTGGAATCCCTCCTCGATAATCGCAAGCGGGAGCTCGGCATCGCCTTCGAGTCAGGCCGCCGGCTCGGCCTCGAACTCGCCTTCTCCCACGGCATCGATCTTGGCCGAGGCCGGGGCATCGGAATTTGAACCACCCGATTTACCGCCGATTCTTCGCCACGGTGCAGCACGTCGAAAAACCCTCTTGCGTGCCCTTGGATGCCTTCCTTGTCTGGTCTCAGCAGCCGTCAGAAACAGCCAACAGGAGGCAGCGCGGCCATGCGCGAACCTGACCGTATCATCCGTTTGAAAACCGTCCTCGATAGGACCGGGCTGTCCCGCTCAACCATCTACCGCAAGATCGCCGAGGGCACGTTCCCACCGCAGATCAGGATCAGCGTCAACGGGACCGGCTGGCATGAATCCGACATCAACCGCTGGATCGCAGATCCCGCCGGATGGCGTCCGAAAGGCGAGTTCGATGAGGTCCGCTGACGGTAGAGGCTAGCGGCCGTCACGCAGCCGAAGCAGCTGAGAACCAAATTTTCGCCAATGCCCGTCGCCGCAGATCTGGCCGATATGGGCTGCATCATTCCTTCAGCTAACAATTCGGCGCTCGATGGCAGCTTGTCTGACGACCCTGAATATCCAACCAGCCGCTTCAGCCGTTCAGACGCGGCCCGACAAAAAAATCGCCTCGATCAGCTTGCAGACCGCCGCTTCGTGGTCTCGAAGGGAGTTTGCCCATGTATCAGCTGTCTATGTTATCTGGCCCGTAGGCCCTCCGAACATGATGGTCATGAACGGAACGACCCCGGAGATCTCCGCGGATTTCAGCGCAACATCGGCTTGACTGACCACCGGCAGTACGCGGCCGCAATAGTCGATACCAGTGACCGCCATTACGCGATCATCAAGGGATTGTTCTCCGCCTGGTCGCGATTGCGACCCGCTTGCGTCCGAGTGCCATCTCCGAGGTTACCGCCATCAGGCATAGGAGCCGTCCTCGATTTCGCATGACCCTGCCTCGTCTTCGTAGCGTCGATCAGTGCTTTGGAGGACGATGGCATGCCCCACCGCCCGCTGGCGAGCTCGCGGCCTTCGGCTCCCGTCCGAACGATCGGCGGCTTGTAGTCCAGGAAGATGCCGACTTGCTCTACCTCGTTGGTCATTATCTGCGCGCGGTGCCGGGGTTCGAGCGCAAGGCGCATCTGCAGGAATTGGTCGCCGGCGTGCCTGTCCAGTTCGGCGAGAACTTCGCGATATCGACGGCCCCCTTGCCACCGCAAGACGTTTACGGCCTCGCCGATTTGCCTATCCACGGGAATCCCTTAGGTTATCTATCCGCATCCGCCGCGCTAGGCGGCTGCGGCGGCGGACCGGGATGTGACCGGAGAGATGGAGTTGGAATGATCAGAGAGGTCTTAAACCGCGAATTCGTCCTTGCGCAGATGGACACGGTGCTGGAGGAACTCAAGAAGCGTGCCTCAGCACGGCGGGGCGGGGCGGCGTCGGATCACGAACCGGTCGTCGAGAAGCAGGAATATTCGCGCGCCGTATCGGAGGTCGAAGCGGCAAAGGAGCGCCAGAACGCCGGCTCGTGGGAAGCGACCGGTTTCCAGCTTCGACCGCGGCGGCGTGGCCAGGCTTCCGCGTCACTGGACGAGACCTGCTTCATCAGCAGCAATCCCATCGTCAGCATCACTCAGAGCGCGCTCGAAGAATACTTCGATCATCCCGACAGCAGAGATCACGTCGACGAGAGCATTGTGGCGTCTGCGCGCGGCGGCGCAAAGGCGACCACGCCTGTGACCGACAGGTCGCTGGCCGCCGGCCTGCCTCCTTCCTCCCGCCGCGTCCTGGACAAGTTCTCGGTGACCGATCCCGGCTGGGTGAGCTCGCTCGTCGCCATGGGCATCTCCAAATTCCGAAATCCGCATCCGTTCAATCCCGAGCCCGCGCCCACGCACGTCATGGCGGACCGATGCCGGCTCGTGTTCGTGGGCGACTGGGGAAGCGGCTTGCCGAGAGCGCAGAAGGTCGCCACTCAAATGCGCAAGCTCGTCGAGGGGGCGATGGCTGCGGGGACAGAATGCCACGTCATTCATCTGGGCGACGTGTACTATTCCGGCTTCGACTACGAGTACCGAAAGCGCTTCCTGCCCTATTGGCCCGTCAACCCTGGCGAGGAGGACAGGATCGGGTCCTGGTCCTTGAACGGCAATCACGACATGTATTCGGGCGGTCACGGGTACTACGGCACTCTGCTCGCCGACGCGCGGTTCGCGAGGCAGGCCCGATCGAGCTTCTTCCGTCTGGCCAACGACCATTGGCAGTTTATCGGCCTCGACACGGCGTACGACGACGACGGTCTGAAGGATCCGCAAGCGACGTGGCTGGCCGACATCCTGGCCGGAAGCCGACAACGCGCCGTGTTGCTGACGCATCATCAATTCTTCAGCGCATACGAGGACGGCCCCGACGTCGGCAAGGTTCTGCGCGAAAAGCTCGGTCCTCTATTGGCCGACAAGGCGATCTTCGGCGCGATCTGGGGCCACGAACATCGATGCGTACTCCACTCCGCCCATGGCGGCCTCGAGTACGCACGCCTCGTCGGCAACGGAGGGGTCCCGGTCTACATGACGCACGCGGAGGGAGACGAGTATCCGTCGCCCGCGATCTTCGAAGACCGACGGTACATCGCAAGCGGCTTCGAACACTGGGCGTACATGGGCTTCTCGGTCGTCGACCTCGATGGCGATTCGCTGCGAGAGCGCTACTTCGACGAGGACGGATTTCTCTGCCGCGAAGGAACGATCGGCCCCGGCACCTGAACGGCACCGCGTCGACCAACACCTAGCCGCAGCGACGCGACGATGGCCTGCAGCGCGCAAGGACCGTGGCACGGGGGAACGAGTGGATGGCTCACAGCGGAAAAATGTTATAGTCTCCGCGATCCGTGAGGCGAACGGGCCGCGACCAATGCGTCGCATCGGCGGGATGATGGTGGCAGGGGATGGCGACTTGCGCTCGATAGAGTTTCCGCGCAACGCAACGCATCGAGCGTGCCGCTGGCGGATCCGATGGGCGGGTCGCCATGAATGATGCGACGGAGCAGGACGCCGATCCGGCGGCTGTCGATGATTTCGACCGGGCCGTCGACCTATTGGGATGCCGGCACCTCGAGCCGGCGCTGCGGATCTTCGTTCGTCTCGCCGAGTCGGACGAGTGGTTCGAGCGTTGCTCCGCCTACATTCTCGAAATCTGTTCGGAGCTTCTTCGGGCTCCAGGTCCGACGGATGACGTATCGAAGCTGCGCGACATCGAAAAGAGCGTCATCTCGAGAATGCGCGAACGGGGCGCTCGGACGAAGAGCGCAGGCCTCGCGCACCAGGTGTCCGGAGATGTGCTAACCTTCGATCATCTGCCAGGCCTGCCGATGCCCGACACTTTCCAGTCGCCGGCGACCGATCAAAAGGGCGGTGACAAGACGGAACGGCCACTCCGACCGATCGTCGAGCAGACCCCCCATATGGACATCATCCATGAGGGATCGCTGGTACCCGGCGCGGCGCTCAGCGTGAAGGTGTGGCTCGACGTCTCGCCGGCCAGAACGGGCGAGATCGCGACCAACGTGGTCGCACCGGCAGGAACGGGAATCGAAGCCGTTCTCGTCGCCTCCAGCCACTTCGAGATCGAGGGCAACGACCGGACCACCTTCATTCTCGAAACCGCGCAGACGACGGTGTCGTTGCCATCGTTCCAATTGAAGGTCGTCCGAGACCAGGAAACGATGGGCGAGAGGCCCTGCATCATCATCGTGTTCTTCGCGGAACAACGCGCCTGCGGCAAGATTGCGCGCATCGTGGAGTTCAATAAGGTTTCAGGCACGACTGTGAACCCGCCGGCCAAGCTGGTGATTCCGCCGCCGGATGCGCCCAGAGCCGATCTCGTCGTCACGATCGTCGCCGATCCGCCGGGCAGCAGCCGGCAATTCGTCTGCCTCGTCAGCTCTCCGCACCTGGAGAAGTACAGAACCCCGCAGACCGGGCCCTGGAGTCCCGGAGACGACACCAGCCGAATCGTCGCAGGATTCATGGATCGCTTCACGTCGGACCAGACGCCCCCCGAAATGCTGACGGACGAACTGCGCGGAGCCGGTAAGCAGCTGTTCACTGCCTCGCCGAAAAACTTCCAGCAGGCATTCTGGGATCTGATCGACGCGAGCGCTCCGCTCTCGACAATCGCGATCGTGTCGGAGGAAGCCTTTTTTCCTTGGGAGCTCATGGTTCCTCGGCGCATCGTCGGAAAGACATGGCAGGAGCGAAATCCCCTAGGTGTCGAGTTCGGAATTGGCCGATGGACCGATCGGAGTCTGATATCGCCGGCGTGGAGCGTCGAGCTCGTCGACAGTTTCGTGGTCGCTCCCAGATATTCCGGCGCAACCAGGCTCGCCAGCGCCGAGCAGGAAGCCGAAATGGTGCTCGCCGCATACGGCGGCCGACGCGTCGATCCGGCGACATTCGGAGAATTCCGCAAGGAGCTTCTCGCGCAGTCGCGATCGCTCATTCATTTCGTATGCCACGGCGAGTCTTCCGCGGTCGACCAGACGATCCGCCTTGAAGATTCGAGCATCACGACGACGACGTTGTTAGGAATTCCCAACCTGGCGGCGATCATCGCCGAAAAGCGCCCTCTCGTCTTTCTGAACGCGTGCGAGATCGGCAGGCTCAAGCCTGCGCTGGTCGGAGTGAGAGGATTCGCATCCGCCTTCATCGAATTGGGAGCGGCAGCCGTGATCGCGCCGCTATGGAGCGTGGACGACGGCATCGCGCATCAGGTCGCGCGGGCGTTCTACGAGGCGGTGAAGAACGATCCGAGCAAACCGTTCAGCCTTATCATGTCGCAGATCCGCGACAAGGCCTACACCGAGGCGAAGGACACATTTGCGGCGTATTGCTTCTTCGGCGACCCGCTCGCCAGCATCGCAAGACCGGCTCAATCATGATCTCGCGCAGAAGTCAGCTATGCCGGAAGGCCGTCCAGCAAAGCGGCGTGTTTCAATCTGAATTCCCTCGCCTCGACGGAAAGAAGACCCAGGGAATTCGGGTACACCACCACGTATACCGGCGAGCGCACGCCGCGTTCGAGCGATATTCCAAGATGCGCGAGAGCCGCGTCTCCCAAATAGGGCCGGTGTTCGGTATCGACCTGAAGACGACCGTAGGAATCCTGGAGCAAACGCATGGCCTCCAGATTGTCGTCCGAGCCCTCGTCGGCTGCAAGCTCTTCGTAGCGAATGCGCACCTGCTCGCCACAGGGCGTCCAAGGCAAGAGGCGAACGAAGCCCGGCTCCCGAAGAACCATCAGCAATTCCGCTGGATTGCCCTTGTTCGGCTTCAGCCAATCGAACCGGGCGGTCCAACGGGGCAGCAGATTGAGCCGCCGGTGGGGGTCAATGTGCGCCAATTCCTGAAAGACCGCCGCGCCCGGCAGCGGAACGAGCGGCCGCCCGCTGGGAATCGTCTCTGCCATGGGTCATATTGGGTAAATCATGAGAAGTTGTCGCGCGGGTCAGGCGCGGGCGGCGGAGCTTGGACCGAGCCCCTATTCAGGCCGAAATCCGGGCGGGAAAGCACATGCATGTTGGCACTCGCTTTGACAGAAACACCACATATTGTTATATCTTGGATCACTGAGCATAACACGCTTCGCACGGCGCTTTTTACTGGCCAACGCTTCCGATCAGGCTCATGCTTAGCTGAACGGCGAGCCACCGGTTCCAGCATGGACGAGCCCGATGGGTAAAACAAGTTGGGGGATAGGGTGAGCTTCAAACGGCAATATCAAGCGGTAGACATCGGCCTCCGATACGTGCTCGAGAGCGGTCTCAACACCGTGAGAAGCGCGTCGCTGGCCCCAACGGACCCGGACGTGCTGGGAAGCCTGGTGGAGATCTTCTCGGAAGCCGGCCGGGGGTCTCAAAACATCCAGAGGCGAGAATTCCTGGTTGGCATCGAAGACCGGCCGGCATTCGATCGCTTCTCGTTGTTTTTCAAGTACCTGAAGAATTCGCTGAAAGGCGACGTTCCCAGTCGAATCCATGAAGCCGCAACCGTGTTTCAACGCGTCCGCGACCGCGTGCCGGTCGATCCGGCAGAACAAGAACGCGCGGCCGAACTCGTCGAGAAGCTTCTGGATTCGATGAGGAAGGAAGCCGCCTTGGCTCGTCCGGTGGCACCACGATCGATCGTGATCGAGTAGAGACGGCATGCCGCAGCCGCTCCTGCTGGCACAACAGGCTTGCTCCTTCTTCCTCGCGCGTCTGGAAGCCGAGACGGTCCGGCTGAAGGGCCTCACCTTCCCGGGGCACGACATCGGCCCCCGAAAGTGGATCAATCTCGTCGCCGGCCTGATTTCGTCGGGTCGCGCATTTCTCGACGAGTCGCGATCCGAAACCGACCCCGGCACGGCCCGCAGAAAGCTGCAGGAGGCGGAAGATATAGGAGAGCGGGCCTACAAACTGCTCGCCGAAGTTTCCGGCACCGACGCCACTCAAATCCCTCACGAGATCATCGCACCGTTCCACTCGTGGATTCGCGATCTCAAGATCGACAACACGACCTTTTTTCGGGCAGCCCATCTGTCGAACTACGAACTGTGGACCGTTCCAGAGCCGAAGATGCGGACCAAGCCGTCGCCGACATTCTCGAAGGCGTTGGCCGACATCGCATGGCCCGTGTTGATCGTCGCCGTTCCAGCGCGTGCGATGGACATGTTGCCCCATTTCGCCGTTGTCGCTCACGAGCTCGGACACGCCATACACCACCTGATCAAACCGGATCTCAAGCTCGCGGAGAACGAGAGGCGAGCGTGCGAGGCCCGTATCGAGGCCCGCCTGCAGGCGAACGGCACCCCGTTCGGACAGGAGGAGCAGCTTAGGCTCACGGAGATCACGGACAACTGGATCGAGGAAATCAAGGCGGACGCGGTCGGGCATATTCTTGTCGGGCCCGCCTACTTCTTCGCATTGTGCGGTTTTCTGGAACTCGCGCTGCGCACCTATGGCATCGCGGAAACACATCCGCCCTCCCAGCTTCGACGCCAGTTGTTGATGCAGGAGCTCGCCTCCGGCTCCTCGTCGTTTTCCGATGTATTTCTGCGGCGGACGCAGGTCGCTCTGTCGGACGATCTCAACAGTCCCAACATCCCTGCTTGTCCGCACGGAGACGACCTGTTCTCCGAGCTGCTGGATCAATATTCCGTCACCGAGGCGGCCATTTGCACGGAGTTGATTCCTTACATCGCCTCGCTCGGTCCAATCGTGTTCGCCGCCGCCAGGAGCCACCTGCAAGAGACCTGCCCCGATCTGATCTACACCAGCGACAAACTCGACTACGACCTCGGCGATCCGCTGACGATGTTGAGCTACCTCGTTCCGCCGATCGAATCGAACGACGGGGCGGCGCCGAAGCCGCTGGGACTAGCGTCGATATTGAACATCGGGTGGGCCGCACTGCTCACGAGGCTCGACCAGATACCCGATAAGGGGGGAGACCCCTCCAAGCTTGACGCTCGGCGTTCCGATCAACTCCACCAGTTGCTGCTCAAGGCCGTCGAGCTTTCCGAAGCCAGCCGTTTATGGAGCAGTCCGACGTGAGCGCGCTCTCCACTGAAGCCATCAAGTCGCGCCTTCGCGAGCAGGATCCGACCAAGCGCCTGGTCATCAGTCCGCTGCTGGATCAGGACGAGCAGATCAAGCCCGGACAAGCATCGGTCGACGTCCGGCTTGGATTTCACTTCTGTCTGGTGACGGCCTCTCTGTTCGGCTCGATCGACGAGTTCGACGAATCGACCAACAAGCGGACGTTCACCGATCTCTACCGCAGAGAATACGTCCCGTTCGGCGCAAGCATCATCATCCACCCCCATCAGTTCTTCCTTGCGCAAACGTTCGAATACCTTCGCCTTCCGACCGATCTGATGGCGTACGTAGTCGGTCGATCCACTTGGGGAAGATTGGGCCTCATCGTGGCGACGGCGGTGGGCATCCACCCCAGCTTCGCCGGAAGCCTGACCCTCGAACTGCGAAATCTCGGGGAGACGCCGCTCACGCTTTATCCGGGACAGACGATCGCCCAACTCTTTCTGCACTCGGTGGTCG
The DNA here is from genome assembly GCF_032484415.1 of Bradyrhizobium sp. SZCCHNS30572. Classification (NCBI taxonomy): domain Bacteria; kingdom Pseudomonadati; phylum Pseudomonadota; class Alphaproteobacteria; order Hyphomicrobiales; family Nitrobacteraceae; genus Bradyrhizobium; species Bradyrhizobium sp. SZCCHNS30572. The sequence continues at coordinate 265,330 of NZ_JAUESY010000004.1, forward strand.
ATGGCAACGGCGCCCCGTCCACGCTGCCGCCCAAGGCCGCGCAGTACGCCGGAACGGTGGACATGGTCCCTCAATTGATCTCGTCCCCGGCGACGAACGGTCGGCTTTCCAAGCTCATCGAACGACACAGGACCCGTTCGCGCGTCTAACCGTTCGATCCGCCTGCATTGAGAGCGAGCAACTCGCTATGCTTCGGGTAATCGGCCAGCGCGGCCGCGATCAGCGTGCGCCGGTCGACGTTGCGCCCGCCACCTCCTCGCCGCAACGCCCGCAACGCGGAGAACCAATTCGATTTTCCCGTTCCGTTCAATTTGAGCAAGGAAAGATCGCCTCCGGCGCGGAGCCAAATATCCTGGTCGGTCGGCCCGAGCGGATAGAGATCGGGCAGCAGGACTTCGAGGTCGCGCGGCGAATGCAAAGACTGCCGCGCGATGTTCGCTTCTGCGCAGGTCAAGGCGATCGGAAAGTTGTCATCGAGGTCGTGAACCCGAAGCACCGGATGCTGCAGTCCGCTCATCGTTCGATTGACGTGTTCGGCCACGTAATTGAAAAGGTCGAGAACGCGAACGACTCCGTCGCTTCCGGTTCGCGACAGACCGGTCAATGCCTCCAGAATTTTGTCGGTGAACACGCTGTTGCGTGCACCCGGCAGGACGTGGGAATTCTCCTCCATCCGCGAAGATGCGATCACAACTCGACCGTTCCCGTGTGCGAGCGTGCGCAGTGCCTTCTCCGACAGGCCCGGTAACGCGATCTGCGGCCCGGCGCTCTTAAAGGTACCCGCACCGGCGGCATGGCACGCATCGATAAGGACGAGCAATCGCCGCGAGGGAATGGCAGCAAAGGCGTCGGAGAACTCCTCCTCCATGAGGACCGTCCCGTGCGGATCGTCCGCCCTGAAATCGATCGGCATCAGGAAACTCGTCTGATCGCCTGCGAAGCGCCCTCCATGGCCTGAGAAGAAAATGAGCACAGTATCGTCCGGGTCGGCGGATCGGGCGAGGTCCGTTAGCGACGCTCGCAGGCCAGCCAGCGTCGCATCATCGTCGGTGAGCGTGCGCACGTTCGCAGGAAGGAAGCCGCAATGGTCGGGCGACAGAAGTACGGAGGTGATGTCGCGAGCATCGTTCACCACGGCGTCCGGAAGCCGTGCTGCGTCGGTATAATCGGCCACCCCGATCACTAAGGCTCGCCCCCGTTCGAACATCCTGTCCGCCTCGGCTGTCGCAGCTATCGATGACCGCCGAACTCGGGATCGTCGACGAGAAATCTCAAACGTTCGTTGGAGGCGTAGTCATCCAACATGGTCCGAAGAAGAGAACGGACGCTCGGCGCGCTTTGGCCGCGGCGCAGTTTGCCGAGCGCCACGCGCCATTGATAGCGGCCGTTTCCGGCCCGCTCGAGATCCGCGCCGCGCCCTCCGGCCCGCTCCCATAGCCCGTCCTGGTCCGGCCCCCAAGGGTAGAGGTCCGCAGCCAACTCTTCGAGAGAATTCCACTTCTCGTCCGCCGTGATTTCCTTCAGTCCCCAGTACCAACGATCCCAATAGCCTAGCAGGCTGGCGCAGACCCTCAGGGCCGGTCGCACATCTTGCCGTCCGATCCGGAGCGAGCGCAACAGATCCTCGGCCGTGCGTCGCCAGCTGCGATCGCGCAGCAGACGTCCCAACGCTTCCGCATCGTGGGGAGCGATCGCGCTCGAACGTGCACCGGCAACATGCCACATATCCAAAAAGCGGTTCTCGCCCAGCGACGGCAACGCATCGACGATCTCGACGGCCCTAGCCAGGTTCGAGGCGGCGAGCTTCCTGAGAAGGTCTTCGAGACTTCGCTCGCGAAGAATGGCTTCCTGCAGTTCCGGTTCGATCCGCAAGACCGGATCTCTCGTCGCGCCGCGCTCGATCCAGCCCCTCGCCGTCGCAGTCATGAGATTGCCCCGTGCCGGCTCTTTGATCCGCGGCCATAGTTCAACACGCCGAGGGAACGTGGCGAGATCGGCGAGCTGTGTGCGCGAAACGGCATCGATCGTTTCACCGGACCCGGCGGCACCGTCCAAAATCTCGGTCAGCATGGCATGGAAGGCGCCCACCGGATCGCGAGGTCCCTGCCACGCCCTTGCGTCGGACCGCAGCGCGCCCGACCAGATTTCTCGCGCGATAGGGAGTGTCATATCGACGTCGGCAAGCAGCGTTGGGTCTGCAACCACGAGCGAGGTAGCGATCTCGACGACGCGATCGTCGGCCAAGGACAATGCGCAGTTCACCACTTCGGACGGCGAGGCTCGTCCCAGCACGAGCCGTATTCCCTCCGACCGCGGCGCCGGTTCGGCTGCGACCTGGAGCCGCACGGCCACCACTGGCTCGTAGGCCGCCGCGACCGCGACGGCATGAAGGCGGTAGAAGCGCCTGTCGGAGACGAGCGGAGCAAGCGTCCGGACGGCATCTACGCTCAGACTGGAGGGGACGGTCTCGACGAGACGGACCTCCAGATCGGCCGTGGGCAGAATGCATTCCCACAGGACCAAAAGCAGATCGGGTCGCGCCTCGGCAATACGCCAGAAGACCCGCGCAAAAGGAGCACGCGCGGAGCGCGCCGCTTCGAAAAGCCCGGATCGGACGGACGCCTGCCAGTCCTGCACCGGTGGGTCCGAACGAGGGGCGAGAGCGTCCTGGATGGCCCTGAAGAGCAAGAAGTCTTCGGTCGGCTTGAAGTCGTGGTCCGCGATCCAGCGCGTCAACCTGGTCCATAGTTGTTCGGATCGCGCGAATCCGGCGAACGAGACGTTGCGCAGGGACAACACGTCCGACATGTCAGCCGATTCGAACTGTAGAAGCAGGCGATCGAGCACCTTCCGCTTTCCGTCTCGCCCATCGGACGGGTCGGGTGAAATGCGCTCCGCCAAACGAGCGATCCGCACGGTGTTCAGCAACGTCTCTGGCTCCAATTCGGCAATCCGATAGGCTTGCTCAAGGTAGGGAAGCTCGGGAAACTCCGACACCTTCGCGCCGATATTGGCCTTGAAGGCGCGGAGCACCTCGCCTTCTATTCCTCCAGACAACATCGAGGCTGCGATCGACATCCTTTCAGGTGCCCCTTCCAACAGACGATGCCCTCGCCAACGCGCGGACAAGGACGGAGGCGTGCAGACCAGGGCGGGTACAGGGGTCTCCACGACATCGCCGGGCCCGAAGCTGAGCCGAAACGCAAACCCTCGGCGGATGTCGGGCCATAGGTTGGCCCACAGGGACACGATGAGATCCTCGAATCCGTCGTGACCGAGCCGAACTACGGGCCCTTCTCCCCGCTCGGCGAGCAGGGCCGCTGCTGCGGGCAGCTCGGGAGACGGCGTTGGCATGTGGTCGAGCGGTTCCAGATCGAGGTTGTCGATGTTCGCCGGCGCATCAGGCGTCGCGATCAACCGCTCGAACAGGAAGCTCAGATTCGAAACGTCAACAAGCTCGTCGAGAGGCGCTATCAGCGCATGCGAAACCACCATGCCCGATCGGCTCGCTGCGGCATCGCGAAAGGTCCTGGCGACGACGTACCAATCGCCGTCCGGAAAGCCCGAGACAAAAGGGGACCAATCGGTACCCGGCGGAGCCGTATCGGGGAGATCTAGGCGCGCGGACAGCTCCGCAGGTACGCTCAGACCCTCGCTGGCCGCCTTCAGCTGATGGCCGCCCCTTACCTCGCCGAATAGCGCCTGGGAGATCTTCACGCGACCGCCTCGGTACGAAACTGCGCGATCACTTCGCGTCGTCCAGAAGGAGCTGGATCGGCAACGTCAGATCGGGCGACCGGGATCCGTCCGCGCACACCACGTAGCCGAAACTCTCTGGCCCTTTCGCGACGTAGTCCAGGTCGCGCTCGTTCGGACTGAGCGGCCTCTCCAACGCCGAAACGCCCAGCACCGTCGGCGCGCGCCAACTGGATCTGATGAAGGTCCAGAACAGCGGCAATCTTTCCTTCAGTACGGCTTCCGGGGCGCCTTCGAAGCCGAGCTCGTCCCAGCACGTGAGAAGAACCGCGAGACGCGGGCGCTCCAGCGGCCGGTCGCCCATCGATCCGACGAACAGGAGCATCTGCAGCAGCTCGATCATTCTCGCCTGGTCCGAGACCTGCCCCTCGGCCGCGACCGCCGACGAACTCCGCAGCGAAGCGAGCGGCCTCGAAAAGATGTCGTCTCCTATCCGTAGCGCCTGCAGCCTCACCAACATAAGCCAGGCCGGCGAAGTCGTTATCCGTTCTCGCCAGGCGTTCGGAATCCGGCGGGTCTCGATCATCCGCCTGATCTGCTCGCCCCCGTAATCCGGCCAAACGAGATCCGCGCGACGTCCGGTACCGTCTATGATCGGCCATACGCTTTCGGAATAGGTCGACGTCGCCGTATGATCGGCCGCCCGCCCTTCCTGCAGACTGTTCATCGCCGATTGGAAAGGAAGCAGATTCGTCGACTGCCCTTCCATCCGGAGAACACCTTCGACGTTCATCAGGCGGTTCAGCAGTTGAGCGCCGTAGTGGGTCTTGCCCACTCCGCTTTCGCCCAAGAGAAGTATCGAGTTGTGACGTTCCGTCATGGTGACAATGCTCCGAACCTAAAGAGAGCATCGCTTCGCTTGCTCGATGGATTTTCCAGCTCGATCCGTGGTCGGCGGATGCTCAGCGTCCACCGAAACAGTTCGAGCAGGCCGGTGCTGACGCCGATAGGATCAGCCTCGGGGGGCATCATGCTAACGGAAAACTCCTTGGCGTCGGGCATCTGGTCGAAAACCGCGCGGCGGACCGCCTTTTCCATCTCAGGCGAGATCTTGACGTCGGTCTTCGTCCAGACGAGGGCGACCGGACGGCCGCCTCGCTCGGCAGCCAGACGTCTCGCGAGAAGCTGGAGTTCTCCGCGCGCCGTCCCCATGCTGGATCCGGAAAGCGATTCGCAGTCGGCCGTTAGCAGAAAGGCGTCGGCGCGATCCGCGATCCAGGCCGCTCCCAGCGCCTCGGGAGAATCGCGGCTGACCGACCATTTCTGAAACCATTCGCCAGGCGCATCGGCGAAAAGATAGTCGGCGGCCGAGCTCCGCCCAGGATCCCAAAACGAGACGTGCAGCAGACCCGGGGCTCGCCCCCCGCGGCTGGTCGTGTGCGGAGGAAAGGTGGGCGGCTGTCCCGGGCTCCAACGCAAGGTGCCCGCCACGGCCTCCCAACCTGCCAGCGAAAACGATCCGGCAAAGTGACGGTCATCAGCTCCGATCACTCCTCGACCGAGAAGCAGGTAGAAGGCGCCGAGAAGCGTCGTCTTTCCCGCGTTCTGTGGCCCTACGACGCCCACCAGGAACGGCCGCACACGCCCCGAGACGAACGCCAGATCGGCCAACCCCAACGAATTTCCCGACCAGGGAAGCAGCACTTCGTCCGACGACGCTTGAGTTTGAGATTCGGCCTTCGCGCCCCCCTCCCATTGGGGACAATCCAAATAATTCGGATATCCGAGGTCGCACCCCAGATCCGGAACGTTGCAATTCTTTTGACTGCATTGCGTCATGCGGCCGGCGCTTCCTGCGGCGCTACCTTCAACTCAGGCTTCAGAGTCGTGGCCGCGGCGGCCTGCAGTTCGCGGAAGACCCAAGTCGACCATTGTGGCAACGTCAGTTCGGTCTCGGCCGGAATGCCCGTCAGGCGGCGAAAGTCTTCCGGTTTCTTCGACGCCAGGAGGTCGGGGTAGGCGACGAGCGACAGGACAGGGGTCCGGCCCGCAGGCCGCGCGTACGTCTTGGCGAGCTGTTCCCGAAACGACGAAAGCCGATCATCCTTCTGTGCATCGTCGACGAGTCCGAGGATGCCGTAGCTCCGCTTTGCGTCGATGGTCGGAAGGCCGATCACCGCTTCGAAGAGAAAGGCTGAAACGCTCGCGGGCGAATAGACCGGAACGTGCCCGTGCATGTCGAAAGCCATCAACGTCGCCGCGGATCGGGGTGATAGCTCCCGATAGCTCGCCTGCGCGCTCGGCGAATAGCGAGCCTCCTTCCACCAGAGAAGGTTGGCCCTTCGCTGGAGACCGGCAGTGGCGGCGCTGACGGCGTTTAGCGCTTGGTCCACGTGCTCCGCAACGCCGTTAGCCAGCGTCTTGAGAGGCTTGGACAAGTCCACCGGCGGAAGGGCCAGCGAGCCTACGGAGCCGTCGATCGCATCCGCGATCGACTTCGCGAGGCGTTCGCCGAACTCCGTGACCCAAACAGGCTGATTGCTTGTCGGCCAATGGGGATTCCCGTTCGTCGCGACCTGAGTACCTTGAGCATTCTGAAAGTTCGGCCCCGAAGCTGCTCGGATCCCGGTCTTGAGGGCTTCCCTATCGACGGGCTTCCGGGTGGCCTGCCGAGGGTCCGGCACCGACACTTCGAATTCCAGCGGCTGCACGACGATGGACGACGGTGTCGCCCATTCCACCTCTGCTCGGGCATCGATCCTCGCCTCGATTTCGCGGACCAGTTCGTCCCAGATCTCCTGTTCGTGGCCCGCTTCCATCAACGGCAGCGTATTGCGCGCCAATGCCACGAACGCTGCGCCGATGCGATCGTCGTTCTTCGCCGCCTGCGCCAGCGCATCGAGCAGCAGTGCCCTCGCGACCGCGACGGGCGTTCCGGAGAAGGTGTTGACGTAGGTCGTCCACCTCTGTTGCAGGATCTCGAGCGCCTCCTTAACCACGGGATCGCCGGCGGGCGCCTGAGGGTCGAATGCAATCAACGCGAACGGTATCGCCTTGAAGGGCGCGCTCTCGAGCACCCCAGCAATATCCGCCGCTGTCGCCCTAAGTCTGTCGAGCTTGGCATCGTCGCCGCCAACATCGATCAAACCTCTGGTCAGAAAGCGCAAAAGAACATTGTCCGTCAAAGCCGACCTCAAGCAGTGGGATCACTTTTTGTTCCCATAGCAACCTGGCATTGGGATATCCACTAGTTTGCAACGGATCGCACACTTGCGAACAGGAAGAGAGACGAAACCCGCCTTCAGGTCGGTGCACCCTTGGTCCAACGCCGGGCCGGGGACCGGTCAGACCTCCACCGGGGTGCGCAATTGCGTGTTGGCTTGCGAAGTTTCAGTCAGAAGATCCAGGGCCGCTTCGGGCGCTTCGATGCTAAGATGAGGGAGTACCTGACGGTTTCGTCCAAATCCTTCACCGTCCTGTAAGAAGACCACCATCCGCGTATAGGAATCACGGAAAGCCGACCATCGAGCGGAAAGCGTCGCTGCCGCCGTAGTCCGTCAGCTTTCTATCGGCGCCGGCAGCTTCGACGGCATCCCTGATCTCCTGGCCATCCATCCGGCGTCACGTCCCTGCGGGCCATTTTCCCGCCACCCTACTACAGATACCGGCGGGCTGTCTGCGGAGTCGCCGGTCGATACCGCCCAAAAGGAAAAGGGGCGCGCGCCGACCTGCATCGGCAACGGACTATGCCGATCTCTTGAAGTAGGGACAGCTCCATGTAGGCTGTCGCCGCGGCGATCGCGCTGTGGCCGCCGATCCATGTGCCATCGTGACAGTGCCTCCGGCCGGTGCTTGCCTGCGGCGTAGACCACGCCGATGATGTAAAGGGAGAGAGACGATGAGCGAATGGCTGGTTGTCCGGCGCGTACAACCGAGCACCCGCCGGAGAGGTGCGGCGCCTATTCCGAAGACCGCGTCCGCTCCGTCCACGCCCGAAATCACGATTCGGGTTGCACCCGAGCATGCGCCAAGCCGGCATCAGCTTCCCGATCCGAACGAGATCGGAATGGCGGCGAGGCCGATGCCCGTGTCCCTCATCGCGCCGATCGTGACGGCGACCAGTGCGGCCGATGCGATCTTGCGCGACGCCAGGGCCGCTGGTGTCACGTGGGGTCTGCAGACGCTTGGTGTGGACGCGAAACGCTTCGATGGTGCTGGCGTGAAGGTGGCCATCATCGACACCGGGATCAAACGCGACCATGCCGCCTTTGCCCATCTCAAGGGCGCGATAGACGAAGCGGATTTTACTTACAAGCCCGGCGGCACTTTCGGCGATGGCGCCGCCCTGGACACCGACGGCCATGGAACGCACTGCGCCGGGACCATCTGCGGAGGTATGGTCGATGGAGTTCGTATCGGCGTCGCACCGAACATCGAGAGGCTGTTCGTCGCAAAGGCGATCGGCGGAACGCGCGGGTCTGCCGCGCTGCTCGATGCGCTCAATTGGGCGGCCTATACGGTACGGGCTAACGTCATCTCGATGTCGCTCGGCTTCGATTTCGTCGGCTACCGAGCCTCCCTGGTCAAGGCGAGCGTCCATGCAGATGCGGCCACCTCGATGGCACTCATCGCGTTCCGCGACAACATCAGAATCTTCGACGCGTGGATGAACGAGTTGAGGGCGAGACGAAAAGATGGCTTCGATCCCCTCGTCGTAGCGGCAAGCGGAAATGAAAGCGGTCGACCCACATTCGTCGTTGGTAAAGCCAGTCCGTCGGAGGCCGACAGCGTGATCGCTGTGGGTGCCGTCGACGCCGCCCTTGCGATCGCGCCCTTTTCGAACGCGGACGTAACCTTTGTTGGTCCGGGAGTGGACGTGGTATCCGCCGGCATCAACGAGCAATTGTCGGTCTTGAGCGGGACGAGCATGGCTTGCCCGCACATCGCAGGCTTGGCCGCTCTCTATTGGCAATTCGCTCGCACTGGAAGACCGGCGGCTACGGCGGAGCGGGTTCAGCGGATGATGGCCACCAGCGCCGAAGATTATTTCAAGGAATTCCATACCCACGAGCCGTCCGACGTCGGCGGAGGAATGCCTCGTGCGCCCGAACAGCGGCCCCCGCCTTAGTACGGCGCGTATGCACCACGGCAATTGCTCGCGTGACAATCGTTGAATTCGGGATAGTCCGAACTTGCCACAAGATATGATCACATGCCGGCTAAAGCGATAATTGTCGGAATTTCAGTATATAGGGAAAGCGGTCTACGCAATCTTCCGGCGGTCGATGCCGATCTCTCTAATATACGGTCTTGCTTCGAAAGACACGGTATCGAGATCATCAAGGAGCTCAAGAACGTCGGCGTCACTGAACTTTTTACTAGCCTTCGGGAGGCCTGCTTGAGAGCCAAGCCCTCAGAAGATTTGATAGTATATTTTTCGGGTCATGGACAAGCTTTCAACAACCGCGATTTCCTTATGCCCACGGACGCGACCGTCCGCGATATCGAGATAGTCGACAAATTACTCGTTCCCGTCGATTTAGGCGGCGCACTTCAAAAATCGAGTGCTGCGTCGATCACGATGATCATAGATGCATGCCGAGATGGCGTTGAACTGAACATCAAGGGATTCGGAAGTTGGTCAATGAGACCAATCAAACCCAAAAACGGGCCGATATTCACCATCTATGGCTGCGGTCGAGGCCACCAGAGCTTCTACATAAGCGACGATAAAGGAAGCATCTTCACCACGTCACTTTGCGAGGCAATCGAGAACGCCGGCTATGGGCTCGGCTCCGTTGACAACGTCATCGCCGCAACCCAAAAAAGGATGAAACACAATTCCACAAAATATGGAACACCGCCACAGACAATTTCTCTCGCGTCGATTGCCTCGCAAGAGTCGAAGACTCATCGCGTATTTCCCGACGGCACCTTGTTTGCCAGCACACCCTCTCAAGATGAACCAAAGGAAACCGTCTCCCAAACCGTCTTCGTAAAACGCGTACCTCGAATATATTTATTCCTTGGTCTACTTGTCGTTGCGCTTTTGGCGCTCATGATAGACTTGATTCTTTTCTATACGGACAGAGAGCGGAAATTCGATCAGTTGTACTTTAAAGCGATCCAAGATGATGAATATTACAGATCGGCCGATCAGGAGCTATACCGGCAAGATCTAAAAGGACGAACGACAGAATACATCAATGCGGCGTTCAAACCGATCGCGGACTGTTTGGCGGATAAGTCATGCAGCCCCGGTTGGATGAGGGTGCCCGTGTGCTGGAGAGCTAAAGGAAGCTGGCAAAACTACATCAATCTTCGTATGACGCTCGACAGGGAGAAAATACCAATAACCACCGGCCGGGACAGTCCTGGGCCGGATTTCACTCGGACGGTTTGGCTCAGGCCGATGCCGGATCTCGACAAGGTGCTACAACTAGCCTGCAACTTCTTGGTCGAGAAAGAAGCTGATTGGAGCTGGATGTATCAAGCCGAGTCCGAAACCAACAAGCGCCTGAGTTGGATGGAGAATTGGGAAGCGGGTATGTGCGAGGCTGCTCGGGCACTTCGTTCCGCAACAAGATCGGACCAAGACGTGAGTGGCATCGGTGCAAGGTTTCCCACACCAGCGCAGTGCACCAAGGTCTCGGATCGGAAGGCACGCTGTATCTGGACCGGGCATTCCATAGGTTGGCCAGACGGCGATAGCGCCGGCTCATCAGAGGACCGGCTGGATGCCGCGCTCCATAGCTGTCTGACGCTCGGGACCTTTTATGCTCCTAAGGAGGGCGAGAGCGAGCCATCCAAGAGCGACCCTTGCCATAGAGTGACGCGGCTCTATCCCTACGCGCAAACGCCTGCCGTGCAGGTCCCATACTTACTACGGACATCGATCACGACTTGCGCGGATCATGCGATCTACGAAATGGAGGCCAAACCAGACTCCGTCCGCTGAAACATTCTAAGTCTACAGCAACGCGAAACAAGTGTACGCAGTCATTTTGAGCATCAGGCCGTCTCTCAAGACAACGGACGATATCTTAACTTCGTCCAACAGCCTCTTCGTTGTCGCAATTCAATGTGACTTCGCTGCCAGTTCAGAGACCGTCTTTTGAGCGAGCAAGCACGTCACAGAACTTTTCACTCACCTGAGTTTAACCACGTCGCGTCCTGTTGAGCCTTTCGGCTCACCGAAGAAGGCCCAAGTGCTGATTGGATAGATAGCGTCGCGCGACTGCGACTGGGTCGAAGCAGCCGGCGAACAGCCAGCCAGGCCCCGCGCTCGCGGAGACCCTGAGGACCGAACTTAGTCTTCAGGCTGCGCTTGTTCAGGGCGGCATTGGTCTTGATGTCCAGGGCGCACGTCAGGTTTCATTTCTCGTTGCACGACGAGTCGAGCAGCGCGGAGCCGTCCATCTACTGCTGTGGAAAGCGTACCAAGATAGATCCCATTCTAACGGTATGAGGCCTCGTCGGCAGCTCCTTACTGCTCAGTGGAGTGAAGACGAGTCTCGGGTCGAGATAAAAATTTCGCCACACTGAATCCAGACTAAACGGAAATCTTGGTCTGGGGCCACTTTCCGCTAGTGCAGAAATTTGATATAGTATGGAGGTAGATGGCGCGCCCGGAACGATTTGGATGTCCGCCACTCAGATTTGTAGCGTTCGGGTCACAGACATCGTTAGACAGCGAGGTTCTCCGGATCTTCAGCCTTTTCGGCCCGTTCACCAACAGCTTGGGCTAAGAATCGGGCCAACGCTGCTTTACGCGAAGCGCGATCGAGGGCGTAGGCCGTTTGCTTGAATCTAACGCCGTCGAGAAGTCCTTGAATATAGCCCGAAATTGTATCGGCGGCCATGATGAGCGCGGTGTCGAGTGTATGGATGTACTTGCTGGTTACGGACCCCTTCGAATGACCAACTAGCGCTGCGATCGTAACCTCCGTGAAGCCGAGATCGTTCGCGATGCTAGCAAAGCTGTGACGCAGCACGTGAGGTGTGAAGTCAGGAAGCGATGATTTGCTGAACAACTGTTCCCAGTGGTTTGGGAAACTGCCGAATGCGTTGTCGTCTCTGTACCCCGGAAAAACGTAAGAGCCGACTTTCTTCCGCTTTCGAGCGTCCATGAATTCCACCACAGGAAGCCCAATCGGTCGGATTGATGCACCCTCCTTGCTGTCCGCTAGACGTAAACAGCTCGACTCGGTATCCACTTCCGACCACCTCAGGCCGATGATTTCGCTGCGACGGCAGCCGGTCAGCGCGATCTGGCGGATGATGTCGACCGTTATGGCGTACTTTTCGTCCTTTGCTGCTTCCTCCAGCATCTCGCCCAGCGTCCGGTACTCGGCCTCCGTGAGCCGACGATTGCGGACATTGTCCTTCGGCTTGCGAATGCCGTGGGCTGGATTGTGCTCGATGATCCCGGCCTCCACCGCATAGGTGAGAATGCCCCCGAGGAGACCGACGGTTCGCGTTGCCGTGCCGACGCCGCCACGTACATTGGCTCGGCCACGAAGCTTCTTGGTCTTGACGCTGGCACGGGTCTTCCCGGCCATGATGTCCTTCAGGACCTTGTTTACGTCTGCTTTGACGAGATCCTTGACCCGACGCGTGCCAATCAATGGAATGATGTGGCGATGAATGCGCCCAGTATCGGTCACCAACGTTGTCGACTTCTTCGGGCGTCCGCCCTTGCCTAGAATAAGGCCCGCTTCAAAGTCTTTGAGGTAGAGTTCGCAGAGCTCCTTGACCGTCACCGCTTTGTGGTCGAGCTGCCGCTCCTCGGCCGGGTTGTCACCTTGTGCGACCCGCCCCAGCTGAATCTTGACTTCCTTACGGGCAAGCTCAGGCGTCCAAACACCGTGAACCCCGATGCTATAGCGGCGAGAGCGGCCCGCTGAACGGTATTGAATTAGGTAGCTGCGCTTGCCCGACTTGAAGACGCGCAGGCCAAAGCCAGGGAGTTCGTCATCCCAGAGCACGTAGTCCGTGCTTTGAGGTTCAGCGCCTTCGACAACGCGTTTACTGAGCTTAGGCATGGATTTTCTCTCCTCCGAAGCCCGTCTTCCGCGTAAGCACCACGTAAGCACTTGGAGGAAAACCGGAGCGTGTCGCAGGATACAACCGGCGGAGGCTCATTCCAGATTCGATAATGATTAGAGTGGGATATCGCAGCATTGGATGTCCTGGCGTTTTCTCGCGCAGCACAACTTAAAATGCTCCGAAGGCAAAGGTCACACGTTCGAATCGTGTCGGGTGCGCCAGTCCTGGCTTGGTCCCGTGACGCGGTTGGACAGCCTGCTGGCTTTTGCCTCGCCTGCGCATCGGTCCGCAGCGCATTCTCTCCCGGCCCTGCTCAATATCCCCGGCGAGCATTCTGATCGTCGCGTGCCACCGTCGCAGCAGCCCTAGCTAGCTGGTCCAATCGGGTTGCTGGTATGAGGACGACCTCGCCGAAGCGGTGCGTTCCTATTTTCCGGTTACGCACAACGTTGCCGATGGCGCGGGTGGCGCTCCGCTTGCCGGGCTTTTGCAAGAGCGCGCCCGCTTGGCCGGAAAGAAGGTCGGGGTGATTTTGTCGGGCGGCAATATCGATGCGTCGGGATCGTGTCCCATTGCGTGGTGTAGCTAGCGGTGGGGCAGCGCGTTCGCCGGGGAGAGCTGGGCAGGTCAGCTGGCGATCGCCGGAAGGCTGACGGTGGGATCATCGCTCAACGGCGCGATTGTTTCCAGTGTCATGTAGCGGGCGTGCTGGACGGCCCATTCATCGTTTTGCTCAAGCAGGATCGCGCTGATGAGGCGGACGATGGCGTCTTCATTGGGGAAGATGCCGACAACCTCGGTCCGGCGCTTCATCTCGCCGTTGAGGCGCTCGATCGGATTGGTCGAGTGCAGCTTGGTCCGGTGCTGCGGTGGGAACGTCATATAGGCCAGCACATCGGTCTCGACCTCGTCGAGGAAGCCAGCAAGCTTAGGCAGTTTGGGGCGGAGTTGATCGGCGACCTTCCGCCACTGCGCTTGTGCAGCCTCGGCATCGTCCTGGGCAAAGGCGGTGGCGATGAAGGCGGAGACCACGCGCCGGCCGCTCTTGCCGGCATGCGCCAGCGCGTTGCGCATGAAGTGCACGCAGCACCGCTGCCAGCTGGCGTTGAGCACCTTGGCGACGGTGGCCTTGATACCTTCATGGGCGTCGGACACGACCAGCTTGACACCGCGCAGGCCGCGGCGGGCGAGCTTGCGCAGGAAAGCGGTCCAGAACGTCTCGGCTTCAAAGGGACCGATGTCCATCCCGAGCACCTCGCGTCGGCCATCGCTATTGACGCCGACCGCAACAATCACCGCGACCGACACGATGCGCCCGTTCTGACGCACCTTCACGTAGGTGGCGTCGATCCACAGATACGGCCAGTCGCCTTCGATCGGACGGGCGAGGAACGCCTTCACCTTGTCGTCGATCTCCGCGCAGAGCCGGCTCACTTGGCTCTTCGAAATACCGGTCATGCCCATGGCCTGCACCAGATCGTCCACCGAACGGGTCGAGACGCCCTGCACATAGGCTTCCTGAACCACGGCGGTGAGCGCCTTCTCGGCCATCCGGCGCGGCTCCAGGAAGCCGGGGAAGTAGGAGCCCTTGCGCAGCTTGGGGATGCGAAGCTCGACCGTGCCGGCACGAGTCTCCCAGGTCCGGTCGCGATAGCCGTTGCGCTGGGCCAGGCGCTCGGGGGTCTTCTCGCCGTAGGCCGCCCCGGTCTGGCCTTCGACTTCCATCTTCATCAGCCGCTGAGCAGCAAAGCCGATCATCTCGCGCAACAGATCGGCATCAGGGGTCTTCTCCACGAGCGTGCGCAGGTTCATCATTTCGTCGGTCATCGGTGGTTCCTCGGTTGCGTTGGCGTGTCGCAACCCGATCCTACCGGAGAACTGCCGGTGACCACCGCAAAGCCGCCCGCCCGCTACGGCGCTATCGGAGGCGCGCGTCCGAGCGGCTTTGCTCTACCGAGCTACACCACCACCGGGGACACGACCACGCGCCCCAGCCCATCGCTCAATCGCCGGGTGGTCAAATATGGCATAATGGTCAATCAAACTGCACTTTAGTGAGGCTTACATCTGCGGATTGTTCGCGGCGCCTAACGCCGGTCTCGGCCAGGGCGCCGGCGTCCTGCGAGACGCTCAGCACCCTGCCGTAGACAAGGCCGTAATGGGTGAAGTTGAAGGTGTCGATCTTTATCTCGGCCGCCTCGCCGAAATTGACGAAGCCGAAGTCCCAATGAGATCATGGCTGCGGAATAGCCGTGCGTCTCATGGAGCGTGTACCTGTCGGCGAGGAGGACGGCTTGGCGCTGGCTGGCTCACGATCGCTCCGTGGAATTACTGGCTGACCCCGCAGAGAGCTCCACTTCAACGTCCCATTAAGCATGAAGCGCTTAGGTCGTTGGGCTGAAAGAAGTGCGCGCGCCTCGGACAACACCGTTGGCTCGCGGAGTGACATGAGTCGAAGCGGCATATGGCGAAGCCTGTCAGCTCCCTTCTATGTGCCGCAGCCAGTATCGGGGCGCTGATGTACTCCTCGTCCGCGCTATCCCAGATCGCAGCTCCCAGTCAGGTGACTCCGCCGAGCCTGCGACCTCAATTCCCGGCGGGCGAGCAGCCGTTGCGACTACCGGGGCCGCTGGAAACGGCCGTGCCGCCCGGCAACGCAGCCATGGCCGTCGTGGTCGGCGAGGCGCAGCTCGATGGCGCGTTTCCCGAGCTTCGCACGCTCACCGACCCCCTGATCGCTCGCGTCAAGGGCCAACGTGTCAGCGTTGCCCAGATCTATGCGCTCGCGACCAACCTCGAAGGTCTCTATTCGCGCGCCGGCTATCCGCTAGTGCGGGTCAGCGTGCCGCCGCAACAGCTGGTCGACGGCGGGACACTTCGCCTTGTTGTCATCGACGGCTTCATCGAAGCGATCGACGTCAATACGCTTCCTGAGCGCGTGCGAAACGTGGTCGTCGGCCGGACCAACTTGCTGCTGGGGCGGCCGCATCTCACGACCGAACAGATCGAGCGTGCGCTGCTGATCGCGGGCGACGTTCCCGGCTTGAGGCTGCGCAGCACTCTGGTGCGCGGCACGCGCGAAGGCGGGGTACGGCTCGTGCTCGAGGGCGAGCATCGGCTGATCTCGGGCTCGGCCGGAGCCGACGATCGCCTGTCGCGTTCGCTCGGCACTTGGCAGCTGCGCGGCACGCTGGCGCTCAACAGCGCGCTCGGCGCTGGCGAGCAGATCTACGGCACGGCCGGACTCAGCACGGATTTGCGTGCGGCCTCGGCAGGCGACGCGCCGGTCTCGCTCTACGGCGGCGGGGCCGTCGTGCCGATCGGAGCGGACGGCATCACGGTCAATCCGGAATACACGCATTCGCGGACGGTCACGAAGCAGACGCCCGGCGCCCCCGCTTCGCTCGGCAGCTTCGACCGGTTCGCCCTACGCCTGCGCGGGCCGATCGGGCTGTCGCGAAAGGCGTCGCTCTACGCCAACCTCGCCGTCGAGGATGTCGAGCAGCAGATCTCGGCGCCGGATTTCGGGGTGGCGCTCAGCCACGATCATTACCGCGTGCTTCGCGGCGGCATCGACTACGCCACGACGTTGCCGTCGCAGGCAGGGCTACAGCTCGGAGCGCAGCTCTCGAAGGGGCTCGGCGGACGCAATGCCGAGGACGCGATCACCTCGCGCGTGCCGTTGTCGCGGATCAGCGCGACGCCCGACTTCGTCAAGCTTGCGGCCACCGCGCGCCTGTCGCAACCTTTGCCCGCCGGCTTCCGCTTCGATGTCATCGGCACCAGCCAGATCACCGGCGGCAAGGCCATGCTGCGCTCCGAGCAGCTGTCGCTCGACGGAAGCGACGCGCTGTCTGCCTTCGCGTCCGGCACGTTGAATGCCGATGAGGGCTTCACTTTGCGCGGAGAGCTGGCCTACCCGTTCGTGTTCAATGCGTTCGGCACGGGAGCCGCCGCATCGCCCTATCTGTTTGCAGCCGGCGGCCGGGGCTGGATCGCGAGTCCCTCGGCCGTCGAACAAGCCGCCCTCAACGCGGGAGCCGTGGGGACCGGCGTCCGCAGCAGCGTCAGCATTCCCGGCAGCTCCGCCGATGCGAGCCTTGCAGTCGAGATCGCGCGCGGCTTCACCGACGTCAGCGGCGTGCGGCAGGGCTGGCGGGCCAATGTCCTGGGCACGGTGAGCTTCTGATGCGCGCGTTCGACCACGCACGAAACGCGCGAGCGGCGAGCGGATGGCGCAGACGCGCTGCCCTCTTGCTCGGCTGCACCTCTCTGCTTGCCATATCATCGCGCGCGCTGGCGCAAGCCGGTCTGCCGCAGGGCGGCAGCCTCGTGTCAGGTCAGGCCACGATCGGCGCGCCGGCGGGCAATACCCTCACGATCAACCAGACATCCTCCAGGGCGATCGTCGACTGGAACAGCTTCTCTGTCAGTGCCGGAAACAGCGTCAACTTCGTC
Organism: Bradyrhizobium sp. SZCCHNS30572; assembly: GCF_032484415.1. Classification (NCBI taxonomy): domain Bacteria; kingdom Pseudomonadati; phylum Pseudomonadota; class Alphaproteobacteria; order Hyphomicrobiales; family Nitrobacteraceae; genus Bradyrhizobium; species Bradyrhizobium sp. SZCCHNS30572. The sequence goes on from NZ_JAUESY010000004.1 coordinate 282,532, forward strand.
CAGCCGAACTCGAGCGCAGCCATCCTCAACCGGGTCACGGGGACGACGACCTCGACCATTGCCGGCCAGGTCAGCGCAAACGGGCAGGTGTTCCTGGTCAATCCCAACGGCATCGCAATCACGCCAACTGGGTCGGTGCAGGTTGGCGGCGGCTTCGTGGCCTCGACGCTCGACATCGGCAATGCCGATTTCAACGCCGGCCGCCTGATCTTCACCGGCAAGGGCGCTTCGGCCGCCGTCAGCAATGCCGGCGCGATTTCCGGCGCGAGCGGTGCATTTGTCGGGCTGATCGGCGGGACCGTGTCCAACAGCGGCACGATCACCGTGCCGCTCGGCCGCGTCGGGCTCGGCGCCGGAGAGGCGATCACGCTCAATCCGACAGGCGACGGCTTCCTGCAGGTCGCGCTTCCCACCAAGTCCACCACCGCCGATGGCAAGGCGATCATCGACATCGCCGGCAGGATCAAGGCGGCGGGCGGCGCGATCGAGATCAAGGCGGCGGCGGCCCAGCAGGCCGTGCGCGACGTGGTCAACGTGTCCGGCGTGCTCAGCGCCCGCTCGCTGTCGGGCCGCTCCGGCCGCATCGTGCTCGGCGGCGGAAGCGGCGCGGTGACCATATCAGGACGGCTTGCGGCCAATGGCGGCCGCAGCAATGCCGGCGGCACCATCGTGGTGACCGGGAAGAAGGTTGCGCTGACCGCGACCGCGAAGGTGAGCGCCGACGGCAAGAGCGGCGGCAAGGTGCTGATCGGCGGCGATATGCGCGGCGGCCGGGATCCGTCCGCGAAGCTGGTCGCCGATGACGTGCCGACGGCCGAGACCACTTCGGTCGCGCAGGGCGCGACCATCTCGGCGAAAGGCAGTGCCGGCGATGGCGGCAAGGTCGTGCTGTGGTCGGAGCAGACGACCGACTTCCGCGGCAGCGTCGTTGCGACCGGCGCTGATGGCGGCAATGGCGGCGGCGCCGAGGTCTCGAGCCACGGCCTGCTGGACTTCCGCGGCAGTGTCGACCTGACCGCCACGGGCGGCAAGACCGGCACGCTGCTGCTTGACCCCTATGACGTGACCATCTCGACCGCGGCCGATAGCAACATGTCGAGCAGCGGCAACACCTACTCGCCGACCGGCAACAGCTCGGTGCTGTCGGTCGCCACGCTGCAAGGCGCGCTGGCGACGGCAAATGTCACCGTCGACACCGGAAGCGGCGGGTCACAGAGCGGCGACATCACCGTGGCGAACGCCGTGACCTGGGCCAGCGGCCACTCGCTGACGTTGAACGCCGCGCGTGACGTCAACGTCAATGCGGGCATCAGCACCAGCGGCGGCGGGACATTCTCGGTGTCGGCCGGCCGCGACGTGAATGTCAGCAGCAGCATCACGGCCACCGGCGGAGCCCTCAACGTCAATCTGGCTGCGTCCGGAAGCTCGGGCTCGCTCGTTATCAACGGCGCAACCATCGACACGAATGGCGGCGCGCTGACTGGGTCCGCAGTTCAGGCGGGGAGCAACGCGGCTGTCTGGCTGGCCAATAGCACCCTCAACGTCGGCGCTCTGACGCTCACGGGCACCTCGGCCTCCGGCAACGGGGTCGTATTCGCCGGATCGAACGCCATCACCAACACCGGCGGCGGCGCGTTGAGCATCAGCGGAAGCAGCCCCACGTTGCCGGCATTCGTGCTGCAGGCCGGTGCGAGTCTGGATACCGCCGGCGCAGTCAGCATCACCGGAACGTCGAACAGCAGTGTCGGCGTCTATCTGCTGGGCAACAACACCATCACCGATCATTCCGGCGGTCTGACCCTGAGCGGGACGACGTCATCCAACGTCGGATTCTGGATCAACAGTGGCAACAACACCTTCACCAACTCTGGTGGCGGCACGCTCGCGCTGAACGGCACGGTCACGACCTCATCCGGATCCCAGGGCATCGCATTTAACTCAGGCGTGGGCCTGACCACGTCGGGCACGGTCACGCTCACCGGCACATCGATCACCTCCAACGGTGTCGAATTCCAAGGCTCGAACCTCGTCACCGACACTGCCGGAAACCTTACCGTCAGCGGAGCCAGTACCACCGGCATCGGCGTCTTCTTTACCGCCACACCAACAACGCTGACCAATTCCGGGACGGGAGCTCTTTCGATCTCAGGCAGTTCGGCTGCGGGCGCGGGAGGGGGATTTGGCGCGGCCATCAATTCCGACCTGACGACGTCGGGCAACATCTCGATCTCCGGCACCGACACCGGCACCTCCTACGGCCTGTACCTGAACGGCTCCGCGATCACCAGCAACTCGGGCAATCTCACGCTGAGCGGCTCCTCGACGGGTTCGAATGGCGTCTGGGATCAGGGCAACGGCACCTTGGCGCTGACCAACGCGGGGGCCGGCACATTCCAGCTGATCGGCAGCACACCCAGCGCCAGTCGTGGCATCCGCTTCAATACCGGCAGCAATCTGACCACCCTGGGCTCCGTCTCACTGAACGGGTCGTCGGGAAGCGGTGAAGGCCTGTCGTTCAAAGGCAGCAACATCGTCACGATTCTGAACGGCACGCCGAGCTTTGCAGGCAGCTCGACCTCCGGCAGCGGCGTCTTCTTCCAGGGCGCCACGACCATCGATAACCAGGGGACCGGCACGGCGACGTTCTCGGGCACGTCAAACAGCGGCTTTGGCGTGAACTTCACCGGGACGAACACTGTGTCCGGCAACGTATCGTTCGCGGGCATCTCGACGGCGAGCGACGGCGTCAGCTTTGGATCAGCCTCGAGCCTCGCCGTAACGGGCGGGAACGTCGCCGTCAGCGGCATCTCCACCGCCACGAGCGGGTCAGGCTCGACGGTCGGCACTTACTTCTCCGGTGCGACGGTCAGTAACTCGGGCAGCGGATCGCTGACCATCACTGGAACCTCCAACGACACGGGGCCGACGAACAGCGGGAGCGCCGGCGTGCTCTTTGCCGGCACCGACGCCATCAGCAATTCCGGCGCTGGCACCCTGGCCATTTCGGGATTCAATCCGTCCGGCTACGGACTCCAGTTCCGGAATTTCTCTGCTGTAACTACATCTGGCACCATGTCGCTGGCTGGAACGTCGAGCACGGGTTATGGCGTGTTGGCATCGCTCGCCAGCTTCACCGCAACGGGAAGTGTGACGCTGACCGGCACCTCGAACAGCAATGTCGGCATGGTCGCCAACGGAGGCAACACGCTGACCGCGACGAGCGGCGCTTTGATCCTGCAAGGCACTTCGGTGTCCGCTGATGGCCTGCAACTGCGCGGGACACTCGCCACCAGCGGCTCGGGGCTTGTGTCGATCAGCGGAACGAGTAGCGGCGGAAGCGGCATCGCGGTCAACGCCAATGTGACCTCCTCCGGCACCACGTCGATCTCAGGCAGCTCGACCAGCGGCAACGGCATCTATTTGCGGGGCAGCACCACGATCGACAATCTGAGCGGAACCGCCGTGACGTTCGCCGGCACGAGCACCAGCGGGGCCGGAGTGACGATCGATCAAGGCAGCACGCTCACGACCTCAGGCGACCTGCAGCTGAGGGGGACGAGCAGCACCGCATCCGGCCTCGTCGCCAGCGGTAGCAACGCCATTACGGCCAACTCGGGCGCGGTCACCCTTGCAGGCAGCACCTCGTCCGCTTCGGCCGTCGGAATCGACACGTCTGCAGCCGGGGTTGCGATCACCAACAACGGCACCGGCACCCTCATCCTCGACGGTCGCGGCGGCGACCGGCTCGGCGCCACGATCACCTCAGGCGCGGCGCCGGTGGTGATCAGTGACACTGGTGCGGTGAGCCAGATCGGCGGCGCCATCGCTGCTACGGCGCTGCGGCTGTCGGGCGGAACGAGCTACGTGCTTGGCGCCGACAACACTGTCGGCACGCTTGCCGCCAGCGGTATCGGCGCGCTCACCTTCAACAACGCACAGAGTTTGACCATCGGTGCGGTACAGGGGATCAGCGGAATCAGCGCCAGCGCCAACGCGACGATCCTCTCGGCCAGCGACCTGACGATCGCAAGCGGCAGCGCGGTGGTCGCCGCAAGCCCGGTCCTATCGGCAGCTCGTGCCTTCATCAACAATGCCGGCAGCGGCGCGGTGAGCGCGACGTCCGGCCGCTGGCTAATCTATTCGGCCGCACCCGGCGCCGACAGTTTCGGCGGATTGGACAGCGGCAATCCTGCGATCTGGAACGCGACCTACCAGTCGGTGCCGCCGGGGAGCGTGAGTGCGCCGGGCAATCGTTACCTGTTTGCGGCTGCCGCGCCCGGGACGGCCGGCAATGGCTCATCGTCCGCGAACACGGATCTCATTCCGGCCCCATCGACGCCCGCTCTGATTCCCCCCTCGCCGTCCTCCACGCCCGATTCCGGCGTCTTGAACGGCTTTGGAGCCGCAGCTGAGTCAGTGAACAATGGAAGGACCAGCGGCGGTGCTGGAGGTGGCCATGGCGGCTTGGGCGGTGCGGCCTCTGCCTCGAGCGCTTCCCAGAGTTCGGCAGGCCAAGGCCCTGCAGCCGGCCCGGCAAAGTCCGCAGCCGAGCATGCCGCTGCGGCTCCGCCGGCCGCCGCACCCGTGCCGCCGCCGAGCCAACCCGCCCAAGCTGCCCCCGAGCCACCGATCTTATCCGCGCCGCCCACCACGATCGCGCCTGCGCCAGCCCGAAGCATGGTCGATCTTGCGCTGTCGCGCCTCAATCGCGAAGCGCTCGCGACCACCATTGCCGAGGAAATTTCGCGTGTGGCCCGCTCCGCCGCGGGGTCATTGAGGGCCGCCGAATTCACCATTGCGGCCGCAAGCTCGGTCCTGACCGTCGGCTTCATCGCTTGGCTGCTGCGCGGCGGGACGCTGCTCGCCGCGTTCCTGGCCTCGGTCCCGCTGTGGCGCGGCTTCGATCCTTTGATGGTGGTGCTGCGGCCGCGGAGGACGGAAAGGACCCGCGCCACATCCGAGGTTGATGCGATGTTCGAGGGCGGCCAGGGAGCCGGTCGATCGCTCGCGGACATCACGTGATGAAGCGATGGCTGTCCCCCAAACTCCAGCTCAGCCTCGGTCTGGTATCCTTGACCGTCAGCCTAATTCTCGTCGCCGCCTCGCTTGGCTTGCTGCCAAACGAGGAGAGAGCCGAGCTGGAGCAGCGCGGCGTCACCGCAACCACGCTGGCGGTGCAACTCGCCGTCCTCGCCAGCCGCAATGACACGGCCGCGATCAAGGACACGATCGACGTCGTGGTCAGCCGCAGCCCAGCCATCCTCTCCATTGCCATCCGCGACGCGCATGGCAATATCCTCGCCGGATCCGATCGCCACCTGACCCACTGGCGCGAGCTGCCCGACGGCAAGTCGACCGCGACGCATATCCAGGTGCCGCTGTTCAATGATGACACGCCTGCCGGTCGGATCGAGATCGCCTTCAGGCCGCTCACCAGCGGAGCGAACCCGCTCGATCTGGGGCCGGCCCTGTTCGCGTTCGTGGGATTCATGGCGGTTACGGGCTTTGCCGGCTTCTACCTGGTGCTTGGCCGCGCCCTGCGCGAGCTCGATCCGAGTCGCACGATTCCGAAGCGGATCGAGGCGGCGTTCGATACCCTCGCTGAGGGCGTGCTGATCATTGACGACGACGAGCGCGTGCTGCTCGCAAACCGGGCCTTCAAACACAACGTTCTGACCGGTGGCGAACTTGAGCTCGGCTCTCCGGCCAGCGGATTGCCGTGGCTTTCGTCGGTGGCGGCTCCGGTTGCGCCAAGCGATCTGCCGTGGCGCGTCGCCCTGGAACATGAGCATCCGGTGCTCGGCGCGGAGCTGAGCATTCGCGATGCCGGCGGCGGCATGCACCGGCTCGTCGTCAACGCGACGCGCATCCTCGACGGCAGCGGGACGGCACGCGGCGCCATCGTCACGTTCACCGACGTGACGGCCTTGCATGAAACCAATATGCGGCTGAGCGCCTCGGTCGAGGAGCTCCGCAAGGCACAGCGGCATATCTCCGATCAGAATCTCGAGTTGCAATATCTTGCCTCGCGCGACCCCCTGACCGGCTGTCTCAACCGTCGCACCTTTTTCGAACAGGCGGAAGCACTGCTGACCGAAGCAATCCGCACTCGGCGTCCGTTTGCCTTCATGATGGTCGACGCCGACCACTTCAAGCGGATCAACGATCGGTTCGGCCATGCTTTCGGCGACAAGGTGCTGGTCGGGCTCTCCGACCAGTTGCAGACATTCTGCGGCGCGCCGCATCTGGTCGGCCGTTACGGCGGTGAAGAGTTTTGCGTCGCGCTGATCGGCCTGAGCAAGACCTCGGCCGAACACGTGGCCGAGCAGGTGAGACGGTCGGTGTCGAACGTCGGGACTTGGCTGCCGGGCAGCGAACGCGTGACCGTCAGCATCGGGCTCGCGCCTCTCGACGATCCGCGCGACAAGCTCCTCGATCTGGTCAACCGCGCAGACAAGGCGCTTTACGCAGCCAAGACGGCGGGCCGAAATCGCGTGGTCGTGGAACGCACTAAGGATGCGGCGCCCACGTCGTGCGAGAGCGGCTTCCCGGGCCGGTTGGCGCTGTGATCCCTAACGAACGACGCAGGCGGTCGGCCTTAGATGCCCTACCGTATCGGGGCGGACGCCGTCGCAGCGCTCGGCCAGCGGGCTCGCCGGACGACGGAATGCCAGCAATGGCTGATACGCAAGCCCTCGCGATCGCCGGTTCGTAGGTCGTGGGCCATGCTGCGCTCATCGGTACCCTTGATGGTGGTGACGCTCGGCGAAACGCCGATGCAGCGGGTCGGCATGGTCGACACCTCAACGACCCGATTTGCGAAATCAAGGTCGTCTTGGATGTTGCACGACGAGCAGTGACCGATGATCGTTCAGATCAAAGCGCTGGTTCTCAAAGAGCCGGGCCCGTCATGGATTAGGACGTTCCGGGATAACGTTCCCGTCCCGATACTACTTTCACATCCCGAGCGCACCAAGCAGGCGCGGCGGGGTCGCCGAAGAATATGCGAGCATGAGCGAGAACTGCAGCGCAAGCTTCGTCGTAAGGCGGACTGAGGTTGCCTCGACTGAAGGACCCTTGCGCCGGAGAGCTCCGTGCAAGCCTACGCCGCGCTTGCCACAACGACTCTCGGTCGAAGGAGTCGACGCAGTTAGTTCGGGTGGAGTTCTTGTAAGATGGCGTTACAGGGTCGTTGGTCAACATTGAACGGCACCAAGTTACGGCGGGCCAGGACAGATTCTAGAAACACCGTCCCAACGGCGTTGGGGCGGCCCTGGAGCGCCTGGACCATCCCGAGATCGGCGGACGGCTCCTGAGCATCGTCTGCGCGAGGCGGCGCGCAGACGACTTGCCGATCTCAGCTCAGCCCGATCATCCGTGCGAAGCGGGTTGCTGTCCTCACCTCCGGCTGCTGTTCAATCTCCGGCTGTTCCGACCGGTTCAGCACCGCCAGGGAGATCAGGACGATCTGGGCGACATATTCGATCACCATCGAGAACAGCTCACCGTCCGGGCTGTGATAGTCGATCCGCGTTGCCTGGCCATCCTGCACGGTCCTGACGACCGTCCAGCCCAGCCGATTGCTGGTATGTCGGATCAGTTCGCCGATGGTGTGAATCTGAAAACGTGATGGGTCCTGCCGCAGGATCTCGCGCGCCTTTGCGTTCATCGTCAGGATGCGCGCGCTCTCGACCCTGTTCTGACCATCCATGACCGGCACGGCCGCGATGATCCCGAGCGGCGATCGGTCCGCGATCATCGCCGGTCAAGTCCACGACACGAGCCTTGACGACGAGGCCGCCGAGTTCAATGAGATGCCGCGTGCGCTTGCGGCGCACGACCTGCCGCATATCATGCCGCACCCTTGCTGCCTGTTGACGATTGCGCGCCGCCCGGTTGCGCCCGAGAGCCGCCAGCGAAGCAGTCGGCGCGGCGGCCCGAATCGATGCGCAGTTCGGTCTCGAGGTCGAGCGCGCGGCTGGCGCGGTTGACCCGGCTGCCAGCCGCTTCGCGGGCAAGCTCAGCGTTCTTGTAGGCGGCTTCGGCATCGAGCGAGCCATAAGGCCGCACCTCCTCGAATACCCGGCGGATCTTTTGGAGTTCATCAATACCGGCTTAGCTCCACTTCCTCATAGCGCTCCAGGGCCTGGATGCCCGGGATGCTGAGGTAGCCCTCAAAGCGCGGCCGCTGCTCGTCGACCGTGAACGGTTCGAGCGCAACTATCAGGAGCGGCTCCTTGCGGTCGGCCGCACACGTCCGCAAACGTCGAGTAAGGTCGGCACGAGACTGCAGCTAAAGACCAGTTTGCCAGTCCACACGAACGCAAACGACCCACCAGCTCGATCGATGGCAACGATCGACCGTCGAACTTCGCGGGCGCCGTGAGTGCGAGACCACCAGGTGGGATGGTTCAGCCTGCAGCGGCGGCAATGGCCCAGCGCGATCTGGCCTCCCGTATCAATTCTGGCAAATTTGCGATCGTTCGGTGCATGTGGGCTTCCAGGCGCGCGCACGCGCGCGCGGCGTTCTGGCTGCGGACGCCGTCCGCGATATCAAGACAGTCACGGAGCTCGGAGTCCGGATCGGCGTCTTGGGAGATGACGAGGCATCGAATATACCGGCTGCGGTCGTTGAAGTTTTTTATCATTCGCAGCATCTCCTCGTTCCTCGATATCTGCGCGATCTGCTCGAACACACCCTCGATGGCGGCAGCATAATGCTTGGCGCGATTCCTTGCCGAATTCGCGGGCGGAAGCGCCGCCACTCTCATCGCGCTTCGGCCAAAGCGTACGGCCGACGACGACTCCAAAGCCTTCCTGAGATTATACGCGAGTACCAGCCGAGCAAACTCATAGAGGTCCTGCAGCTCCGCTGCGTCCGGGACCCTCGAGAAGAAGCCTCGCTTCGGAACGATATCAATCAGCCCCTCGCCATGAAGACGCTCGAGAGCTTGTCTCACCGGTGTCGCGCTCGCCCTGACATAGTCAGCAAGCTCGTCGATGCGCAGGTGCTCGCCTGGCAAAATAATCTTCGACTCCGACGTCAACTCGTAATGTGTGACCAATTCCTTGATTCGGGCGTAGGCAACATCGACTCGATTGAATTCGCTGTCCATATCGATACCTGCTGCGCGAGGATTGCTGATCCGGCGGGCTTGAGCCGAAGGCTGCGCGGCGCGTCGCGCGCTCATGCGACGCGTCGCTCATCTCGCTTCCTGCTCACGATCGATCGCCGAGTGCCGCCGGGTGTCGCGCATGGCGAGATAGACGACAAGAGAGGTCGCAATGCAGCCGGTGAGGTAGAAATAGAACCAGCTTTCGTGACCGATCGACTTGAACCAAAGCGCGATCGACTCTGCCGTGCCGCCGAAGATCGAAACGGTCAATGCATATGGCAGCGCTACGCCCGTTGCTCGAATTGCAGTTGGGAACAGTTCGGCCTTGACCACCGCATTGATCGAGGTATAGCCGGATACGATCAACCACGCCGCCGCGATCAGGAGGAATGCGGTAAACGGATCGTGGACTCCCTGCAGCGTGTTCAGAAGCGGAATCGTGAACAGAGTTCCGCCCAATCCGAACCCGATCAACAGCCATTTGCGTCCGATGCGATCGGAAAGGGCGCCATAGAGCGGCTGCAGCGCCATCGCGAAGATCAGGCTACAGGCGGTGACCATGGTCGTTTGATCATCGGTCAGCTTGACGGAGAGCTTCAGGTATTTCTGCATGTAGGTGGTATAGGTGTAGAAGGCCGCAGTCCCGCCCATGGTTAGTCCAACAACGAGCAGGACTTCACGTCGGAACTGACCCAGCGCACGCAGCGAACTCCCCTGTCTTGCCGCCTTCGCGCGGGTGAATACATCCGTTTCGTGCAGATTACGACGCATGACGGCGGCCACGACGGCCAGCAGCGCGCCGATCACGAACGGAATACGCCAGCCCCATCCCCGAAGCTGCTCCTCCGTCAGGAGCACCTTCTGCAAGACCAGGAGAACGACGATCGCGCAGAGCTGGCCGCCAATCAACGTCACATATTGGAAGCTGGAATAGAATCCGCGGTTCTTTTCGTCCGCGACCTCGCTCAGGTAAGTTGCGCTGGCGCCATATTCACCGCCAAGGCTGATTCCCTGCACGACTCGCGCGAAACCAAGCAGGACCGGCGCCGCAAAGCCGATCGACGCATAGGTGGGCGTCACGGCGATGATCAGAGAGCCGAAGCACATCATCAAGACCGACAAGGTCAAGGCATTGCGGCGGCCATGATGATCTGCAAAATGGCCGAATAGCCAGCCTCCAAGTGGGCGGACAAGAAAGCCGGCGGCAAACAGCAGCGCGGCATTCAACTGCTGCACAACCTCGTCGCCCTCAGGAAAGAACGATTTGGCGAAATACAACGCAAACGCGGCATAGGCGTAGAAGTCATACCATTCCACCAGATTTCCGATCGAGCCGACGAAGATCGCGCGCAAGCGGCTACCCATCCCAAGGCCGTCACGGCGTGCTTCATCGGCGGCCGCAACGAGGGTGGGGTTGATAGCTCGCTCAAGATTCATGGCGTCCTCCGAGTGCACGTTTTCTTAGGCTCTAAGGCCAATCGTGCTCATGCCTGAGCAACCCGCGTGCCAGCCGGCCGCGGCCGCCGACCGCGCCGGCAAACAAAGCGATTTCAGATGGTTGCATTGCGCCCCGCGTGAAACGGGCTCGCGGCGCTCAGCGGAATTCCGCCGATCCGCGTCGGCGTGTGAGCGGGAATCCGCCTCGTGCCTAGCAGGAGGTTCGGCTGGGTCGCAGCAAGCCGTACCTTGCCATTTTTTCGTTGAGCGTCCGCCGTGGCACGCCGAGACTTTCCATAACCGCCACAACCGACCAGTTGTGCTCCAGCAAAGACGCCTCGATCAGCATGCGCTCATAAGCTGCGACACGCTCGGAGAGCGAGCGCCTTGCGCCCGCTCCTTCGGCCCGCCGCAGAATTTCCGCGACGCGGCGACCCGTTGCGGCCAGGCCGAGCGCGTAGCGTTCAGCCACGTTCTTCAATTCCCGAACGTTGCCTGGCCAGTCATGGGTCAGCAGCGCATCGAAATCCTCGGCTCCGAGTGGGGTCAAGTCACGGCCGCTGCGCCGGGCGGCTTCCGCGGCGAAATGCTGGAATAGCAGCAGCACGTCGTTGCCCCGTTCGCGCAGCGGCGGCAGACGGATCTCCGCCGCGGCCAAGCGGAAGTAGAGATCGGCACGAAAGCGGCCGCTGCGGCTGTCGGCCGCGAGATCGGCCTTCGCGGCGGCGATCACACGGACGTCGATCGGGATCAGCCGGTTCGATCCCACCCGCTCGACCACGCGCTCCTGAAGAACGCGCAGGATCTTGACCTGAAACGCGTGTGGCATGCTTTCAATTTCATCGAGCAGGAGGGTTCCGCCGCTGGCATGTTCGAACTTCCCGATGCGAGCCCCGCGTGCGCCGGTAAACGCCCCCGCCTCGTGACCCAGCAGTTCGCTCTCGAACAGCTCGGCGGGGACGGCCGCGCAATTCACCGCAACGAAAGGAGCTCGTGCCCGCGGACCAAGGTCGTGCAGTGCGCGAGCGACGACCTCCTTTCCCGTGCCGCTCTCGCCGAAGAGGATCACATCCCTGTCGTGCTCGGCGAGCTCGCCAACGGACTTTCGCAGCGTGGCCATCGCTGGCGATGTCCCGAGGAGACGTCGCTCCAGCTCACCTTCGGCGCCGAGCCGGCTCGTGAGTTGCCTGAGTTGACGCTTCAATCCTGATTGTTCTGCCGCCCGTGCCAGCACGGCAGACATATGATCCGGGTTGGCAGGTTTCTGCAAAAAGTCGTAGACGCCCTCGCGCATGGCCGCTACCGCGAGTGCAACGTCGCCGTGAGCAGTCAGCAGTATGACCGGAATGTCGGGATCGATGCGCTGCACGTCGCGCATCAGTTCGATGCCGGATCGATGCGGCATCCGGAAGTCGGTCAGTACCACGTCGGGCAGCTCGGCCTGAAGCATCGAAAGCGCCTCGTCCGCATTTCGGGCGGTGCGCACGTCGAAGCCGCCCAGCTCCAGCCATTGTCTGATCGAGCTGCGAACGATCTCCTCGTCGTCGACGACAAGAATCGATTTGCTCATCCACATACCCCGATAGATCTAGGCCGGCGCGGACGGCGCCGGCAGGGTCACCCAAAACCGGCTTCCGATTTGCGCTTCACTCTCAACCGAAATCGTGCCTCCGAGCTCCCTCACGATTCCATAGCTGATTGAAAGACCGAGGCCGAGCCCTTCACCGATTTCCTTGGTGGTGAAGAACGGATCGAACAGCGACTTCATGTGCTCCGCGGAGATTCCGCTCCCGGTGTCTGCGACCTCGGTCGTAACGGTGCTCCCCGCACGACGGATGGAGACCGTGAGAACTCGGCGCGGGCGATCACGCATCGACTGGACCGCGTTCGAGAGCAGGTTGACGAAGACCTGCTCCAGACGGATCGGGTTCGCTTCGACGTGAGCCGGCTCCGCTGGCAAGTCCAGGACAACCTCGATACCTTCATTTCTGATCCGGTACTGCAGAAGCCGCATCGCATTGCCAAGTGTCACACCGACATCGACTCTGCTGGTTGCCCCTGTCTCCTTGCGCGCGAACATGCGCAAGTGACCGATCAATGCCATCATTCGCTCGGCTATGGACGACATCAAGTCGAGGTTCAAGGCCGTTCGTTCGATCTCGTTGCGTTGCAACAAGACTCGGCTGCTTGCGATGTAAGTGGTGAGTGCCGCGAGTGGCTGGTTGATTTCATGCGCCACCCCCGCCAGCGCCTGTCCAAGACTGGCAAGCTTCGCACTCTGCACCAAGCTCTCGTGGGTTTGTCGCAACTCCTGTTCGGTGCGCGTCCGTTCCAGGACTTCGCTCGTCAGCTGACGATTGGCTTCGCGAAGCTCCATCGTGCGCTCCGCAACACTTCGTTCCAGCAGCTCGTTTGCTTCGCCCTTGGCTTTCATCGATTGCCGCCATTGATAGGCTACAAGTCCGAGCAGCTGTACTGTGAGAACGGCAAAGCCGGCTGTGGCGGCGACCGTCATTGCATGCCGTCGCGCGTCTCCGATATCCGAGAAGATCAGAAGCTGCCACCCATGCGCCGGCAGATGCCGCGCACGCAGCGCATATTCGTGAACGTCATTGTCGTCGCCCAGTCCAACCGATACGTTGCCTGATGCCGCCGAGGAATGCAGGATCGGGGCATTTTCGATCGTGTCGCCGAACTGCCGGGACTTGTTGAGACGCGCGACCGCGCTCGAGGGCAGCGTTCGCAGCGGGTGATATTTCCACCGCGCGCGGCTGGCCAAGATCACCACGCCTCCTTCATCTTCCATGGCCACCAGATCACCGGCCCTGACCCAATCGGCCTCCAGCGGCGTCAAATCGATCTTCACGACGGCGACCCCGATCGTAAGCTCGCCTTCCGTGATCCGTTGCGACAAGAAGTAACCAGGCAGGCCGGTCGTCACCCCGACGGCATAGAGCTGCCCTTCCCCGTCACGGATTGCGCTCTGGAAATAGGGGCGAAAGTCGTACGCATGCCCGACGAAGCTCTTTGCTCCATCATAATTGCTTGCTGCTAGCGCCACCCCTGCCGTGTCCAGTACGTAGAGCTCGGCCGATCCCGCGGCCTGATTTAGCGACTTGAGATAGCGGTTGGCTGCTTCGACGACTGCCCCGTCGCCCGGTGTCCGGAACAGCCGGCGCACCGGGTCGGCGAGTGAAAGAACCGTGGGCAGATATCGGAAGCGGGCAACGGTTGCATCGAACGTGCTGCCGATCAACGTGAGCCGATCATCGGAATCGCGGCTCATCTGCGCGAGCCCAGCGCTCAGGGCCAATCGGTAGGACAGCAGCGCGACTCCCACGATTGCCAGGATGGCAACGGCCGCGATAACCGGCCAAGCCCTTGAGAGCTCACGCGGCAGTTCCAGTCGGCTCGAAAACCACGCCGACATTGATACACTCCCGCTCACGCCAGCTCGAATGATGGACCTGACCTACGCTTCGGTCACCTCGCGAATTCTCCCCGCTCATGCCGGATCCAGAGCTTCACCCGCAACCGGAGTCTTGGACCCTCTTATGAGTCGAAGGTCGATGTACCCCGCGGCGTTTTACGGTCGAATGAGATCTATACGGCCGCAGCCATCGTCCAGCGTGACCTGGCGTCCCTGATGAGCTCCGGCAGATCGACGATCATCCGACACATGTGCGTTTCCAATTTGGCACACGCACCTTTCGGATCCTGATCACGGAGCAATTCGATCAACTCGAGACATTCTCGTACCTGGGCGCCTTGATCCGGGCTTTGCAGGATCGAGAGGCATCGGACATATCGGCTGCGATCATTGAAGTTCCGCATCATTCTCAGCATCTGCTCGTTTCGCGACAGCTGCGTGATCTGCTCGAAGACGCCTTCGATGGTCATCGCATGATGTTTGACGCACTTCGTTGCCGAGTGACCCACTGCAACGGCTTCCACTTTCATCAAACCCCGGCCGAGACGCGCAACCGAGGACGGATCGAGTGGCCTCGTGATATTGTGCTCAAGAACCAGCCGGGCAAATTCATACAGGTCCTGCAGCTCGGACGCGTTCGGAACCTTGGAAAAGAAGCCTCGCTTCGCGATGCTGTCGATCAGTCCCTCGCCTTGCAGGCGCTCCAGCGCTTGGCGCACAGGCGTTGCGCTCGCATTGACGCGATCCGCCAGATCGTCAATGTGCAGATGCTCTCCCGGAAGCACCCGGACCTTGCTGTCAGGGACCAGATCATAGTGGATGACGAGGTCCTTGAGCTTAGTGTAAGCGGTGTCTACCTTGCTGATATCCCCGTCTGTATCACGCATGCCACGTCCCCTTGAACCACCCTAGGCGGACGCTACTTGCCGGCCGCAGACGTAGCACCGGAGAGGCGTATGCCTTGTTCCCGGAATGCTCCGACCGCGCCGACGAGCACGCATGAACGGGTTCGGCGACGCCCGACGTCGAACCCTTGCCCTGCTACTCGTTGTCCGCCCATGACTGTCATTTTTTACACACTGTAAGCTTACGCACTCATTGCAGCCGTCACCATCATAAAAACTATGCAATCGATGTGTACTGGTTCACTGGAGCATACTGAGACGGTGTCTCATCGCGTAAGCGGTTGCAGCGGCGCGCGAGCTCACGCCGATCTTCATATATATGTTCGCGATGTGTCTGTTGACGGTCGGCACACTAAGGCGTAGTTCCGCGGCAATGGCCTTGGAGCGGCTGCCGGCAGCGAGCTTGCTGAGGATCTCCATTTCTCGCGGCGAAAGATCATCAGGGCCTCGCGCGTATAAGTTGCGCGGCCCGACCTCGACTCCCTCTATCCGTGCTCGATCGACACGCTCCTGCCAGCTTCGCATGCCGAGTGCTACGAACTGCTCGCGTCCCCGCTGCAGCAGCGCATGCGAGGACGGCTTGTCGCCTGAGGTTCCCGTCACGATCGCCTCGTCAAGATCGACGAGCGCTCGGAGGCAGACCTGGCCTGCCCGCTCAAGGTCGCCGCGGGCCTTTGCGAAGTGCGTGCATGCCGCAACCGTGTGACCCTGAAGGGCCGCCAGACGTCCGAGGATGAATTCACGGCATTCACCGGCTGCACCGATCGTGCTTCCGTGTTTTGGAGCGCGGACCAACGCTTCGAACCGGCGCGCGCGCTTGACGTCCTCACGCTGCCAGGCGGCGCAGACCCCGAGCCCAAGTGCATCATCCGACAGCTGTCTGTCGCAATTTGTGTTCTCCAAGGATCGGAGCAGCGCCTCGATGCGAACGTCATATTCGTTTTCGCCAGGCAAGAACGCTTCAGTCAGAGCGGCGAAGCCGAGCACGATCTGTCCAAGGCGCACCGGATGATCCTTGACGATCTGCAGCGCACGCGAAGCGATTCGGCCGATTGCCGGCCAGTCGCCCCCATACAAATAGGCCCGCCATGCGACCGCGGAAAGCTCCAGGGCGAGATGCAACCGGTGCCACGGTCCCAGTCGGACAGCCAGCGCCCGCGCGTCGCGCAGCGCCGCGTCGGAGCTTGTCAAATGGCCCAGGCTCGCCTCGGCAATCGCGAGAGAGGTTAAGGCCTCGATCCGGCCAGGAAGCGACCCGAAACACTTGGCATCCCGCAACAGGTCGTGCGCAGTTTCGACCCCCATGGCGAGTTGTCCATGCCGATAGATCCAATCATGGGTGACGACCTCTCGAGCCCGGATGATGGCCGCCGGACTCTGCCATTCGGCGGCCCAACGTTGCACCTGCTCTGTCTGTTCGATTGATCGCGGAGCATACAGGTCGAGCGCCGAGGCACGGTCCTCTTCGTCTCCAAGCTGACGGACGAGATCGAGCGCAACCGGATCCGGCGCGTGGTAGATCGTCTCAAACGTCCCGTCATTCCATCGGCATCGCCAGTGCTGTCGGAGCACCTCCAATCGGGCCCAGTGCAAATCTCGGCGAGCACCGCAGGCCTCCAGTCCGCGTTCCACCAGAGGCTGCCACATCTCGGTGGGAGCGCCGGCGTCCCGCAGCCTGCGGACAATCGTCACCAAGAAACTCATGATCCATGATGGCTGCCGCTCCCAGCATCGGCCGAACAGAAGGCGCGACGTCGCGTCGGCGGCTTCGACGTCGAGTGATGCGGCCTGGGCAAGCGCGAGATCACGAAGCATCTCGTCCGAGACAGCATCGCCTGCGAGATCGCAAGCGATCCGAAGGAATGCAGCTTCGTGCTCGCTGATATAGTTCGCTCGCGCGCGCTCGGCTGCCTTCAGTGCGAAGACCCCGCCGATCTCGGCACCCGCGATGCGCTGCGAGGCGTGATACTGATGTGCAATCTCTCCGGGATCGGCATCGAGCTCGGCGAGACGCGTCGCCGCGCGCCGATGCAAGATCGCTCGCCGGTCGGGGTTCAGTTCGTCGTACATGGCACGCCGCAGCAACGCATGCGCAAAGACGTAGCCATCACCTCGCACGACGAGGACCCCGGCCCTCATCGCCTCGTCGATTTGGTCGAGAATCGTCTCTTCGGAATCCGATATCAGAAGCTGCAATCGGCCGAGATCGAAGCCTTCCGGAAATATCGCAGCGATCCGTAGCATCCCCAGGGTCGGCGCCGAGAGCCGCGCGAACCGTCGCGACAGCAGCGGACGCAATCCGGCCGGGATGCCGACACCGTTGGTCACGAGATCGGCGGGCCATTGGCCCTGGCGCCCCGGAAATCTTCCCTCGTCGACGAGGTGGTTGAAGAGCTGGCGCACATAGAACGGATTGCCACCAGTCTCACGGTGAATTGCCGTCGCAAGCGATGCGGGAAGCCGCTCGCCTGCCAACGACTCAAGCATGCGCATCGTGTCCGCAGGCTCGAGCGGCCGAACCGCGATCCGATGAAGCTCGCTCTCACGCGCCAGCGCATTGAGTTCCAGCGGCTCGCCACCGGTCTCGTCAGGACGGAGGGTGATGACGGTCAGCAGCGGGAGAGACCGCGTCGAGCGTAAGCAATGCAGCAACATCGACCAGGATTCGCGATCGGCCCAGTGCAGGTCCTCCAGCACGAGCAACAGTGGAGATTCGACTGCAACCGCATGAAGCAGATGAACGGCGGATTCGAACAGCCGAAACCGCTCGTCCGGTCCGGAGAGTCCTTTGAGAGCAGGAAGATCCGCAGCGGCCGCGAACGCCGGCACCAGGCGAGACAGCGGCCGAATCATATCATTGCGAGCATGGTTGAGGAGTGTCGGCTGCTCGCGAGCCCATTGGGAGAACGTGTCGGCGAACAATCCATAGGGCAGAGGTTCGGCCATCTCGTAGGCGGCCCCCCTCGCGACACAGAAACCGCGCTGCTTCGCAGTTAGGGCCAGTGCCTCGACCAGACGGCTCTTGCCGATACCAGCCTCTCCTATCAGGACCGCGCCGACAGCGCGTCCATTCGTGCTCGGGAGAAGCTCGCGAAGCCGGTTCGACTCCTGGTCCCTTCCTATAAGCGGAACACCGCTATCCTTCATGCGCTAACCAATGGCCAACCTACACGATACTCTTTCATGGCTGCGGCACGACGCACTGCCGCCCGTGCGATTCAACCGTCTCCGACAACTTAAGATTGCTTTGAGAAAATATCAGCTCGGCACGATAATACCAAGCGTCAAATCAATGTTGCGCTGCGCATATCGGACTCATCTCGCGAAGACTGTCGCGCAATCGCGACCGGCGAGACCCGAAGGACTCAGATCGATCACGATCTCCATAGCCCGTTCAGCCAATGATTGCTTGCCCTAAAAGACACACAACCATTATGAGGTGCAACCACCAAACTCAACCGAAGCATGAAACATCATTGAGTCGTTTTCTTGACGAAATTCTCCTGGCCCAACGAGCTGGCGATCGAGGAACCGCGGCGACGCCGTTCTCGACTACTCAGCGTCGGAGGCGACGCACACATGGGCCAAGCATCTGCTGCAACGCCGGAGAGAACCATGCGTTCGCATACAGGCTCAGGAGATGGCGATGGCCTCAGGAGATCGCGGGTCCTTCATATCGTCCAACAACGCACCTTCAGCATTCGGCGGCTTGGTGCCGAACCCCGACGCGCGAATCATTTCGGAGCGTCGGATTGCGCGCATCGGAGCCGCGGCAAACCAGTGACGAGTGCGGCTTGGCACATGACATCCGGCACGCAGATCTACTGAACCGAATGTCAGAACCGTTCCTTAGGGCCGGAACGATTCGATGTACTTGATCAAACCCTTGGCGCCGAAAGAAAGTCCGGAGGTCCACGCGTCGCGGGGACGGGCCCTCGCCCATTTCTTTGCTGCACCACTCTTCGCAACGGACCCGACCGCTGAACGCGTTGCAGCAAGGCCGACCCCGACAGCGACACCGACATCGGGACCAATGAGCGCCCAGTTCCCCGCGTGAGCGTGTACATCAGCCGCTACCAGATTGCCCGGAACGAGCCCGATCGCGCCGACAAATTGAAGGCCTTTTCCGGATTTGGTTGATGTTTCCCAACTTGACTTGGTGGGAATATTTACAGTTGGAGGAGCCAAGTCCTTCTTGTTTGCAGAGCTGGCCTTATTGTAGCTCATCAATTCTTTCGTCGTGCGCCCCGTTCTCCGCGCCACCTGCACCCATGTCAGCCTGCCCTTCGACGGATCTTGGACGTCACGATTATCGTAGACGCGGTCGACCGAGAGCTTGTCACCGACCCAAGCCCCGGCCCGCGGAAGCTCGTAAGTCTGGGGGATCCAAGTCCGGTTCTCGGCCACGATCTTTCTGACTGTTGTGCCATGCTCCTTTGCGAGATCTCTCAGAGATTGTCCCGGCTGGAGATCGACGGCTTGCTTTTGCCCGGGAACGTGCAGATTCTGGCCGCTCATCGACAACAGACGTCGGAGAGGCACACCGGTTTTTTTGGCGATCTGTTCCCATGTCACGGCTGTTGGGTTGCTGGCCGACGAGGCTTGGCCCGGAACGTCAATCCGCAAAGGTGCACGACTGTCCTTGTTTGCCGTGATCAGCTTCTTGATCCCGACACCATGCCTGCGAGCGAAACTCTCCAGTGACTCGCCTGGTTGCAAGCGATCGGTCGTTGCCCCGCGAAGCACGCGGCCACCGCTCGCTGCATCATAAACCCGTCGTGGTGGGATGGACAAACCACGGTGCCCGTTCGCCTCCAACAGCCGCTTCAGGCTGAGTCCCTGATCGGTTGCAAATTCCCCGTAGGTCACGCCATTCGTGACCTGACGAAGCCGCTGAGGAACCAGGATCTCGGCGGGCGCTACATTCTTGGCGTTGGCCTTGGCGATCGATCGCAGCGAGGTGCTGTGGCTGTCGAGAAACTCCTGCGGGCTTTGACCGGCTTGCACGCGTGCGTCATCGACTGCCGGAACGGATGCGCCTGCGGAATCCTTCCGAGCGGGGATCGACCATCCATGCCGATCCAGGTTCAGCGCCACGAGCGTCTTGACATCGACCCCCTCGCGCTTCGCAATCTCGGCCCATGTCGCACCAGAACTGTTGAGAGCGGTAACTGTCGGATTGATGTCTTGAACGCCAGGATTGCTTCGCGTGAGGTCGCGCGGTATGAGGCCAAGCCTTTGGGCAATGCTGACCATCGTATCGCCTGGCAGAACGTCGACTTTCGTCCCGCGCGAGCGCATCAGCGCTTGGGAGCTCACACCATTGCGCAAGGCGAAAGCTGCCTGCCCAAGACCGAGCAAACCGTCCGATATGGCGGCGGCCCTGTCTGTATGCCATCCACTCGCAGCCTTCATGAAATTGATCGAGGCGTTGGTCCCGAAACTCGAGGCGACGACGGCGCGAGCCGCCGCTTCACGAGACGACCCGAGCCACGTCCTCACCCGCGCATGCGCCAGGGGACTGTTGAAAAACGCGCGACCTACTGGATTAAGATCAGCGATGGCCTCGCTCAATGCCGGCGCACCATGCGTGGCCAACACCAGTTCGCCGGCAACGGCTGCCGATGCTGCGGCCGGCGGAGCGGCAGCGACCCATTCTCTCAATCGATTCGCGATGCGCTTGGCGCCGCCTCCCGCCTGAGGTGTCGTCGAGGCGGCCAGAGCCCAATCGGCCGCGTGATCTTGGCTGATTGGCGTATCCTGCAACCCCAAAGCGGTCTGCCGGAACGATGCGAGTGCCGCTGGATCGCCTCCGAAAACCGCCTTGTGGAAGTCGGTCTCCCCCATCCGGTCGCGAATGGCCTCCGCGATCTTTGCCTCCGTCGCATAGGGCGATGTGCCGCGGCGCGGCACGACCTGCGAGGCGAGAAACTCGGTCACACCTTCGTTCAAGTTCGAATGTGGCCGGCTTGAATCAACGACCAAGGTGCTTGCGAGCTTCTTGAACGATTCCGAAGTCAGTGCATGCACCGCCTCGTGCGCGACCACGTCCGGGCTCAATCTGTCGGTCCGCACATAGACGCGATGCCCCCGATCCGATGCGATGCTGAAAGCATCGACGGCCGCCGGATCGTGCTGGCCGCCGGCTTTTTGATATGCACGGGCGAAATCGGCAGGATCCATGGCCTGCAGCCGGATGCCATTCGGCGCTGAGCCGCTCGTCCGACCTTGATAGGCGTCAAACACCTTCCTTCCCGCGTCGAACGCAGCGGGCTGTCCGGCGAGGCCCGCTTCGGTCGCGGTGCGGGATCTGCTCTGCTGATAGTGATGAGAAGCCACACCGGAAACTGTATTGAGTCCGATGGACAGATAGTCTTGCGTGGTCGGCGCCTTGCCTGACAGGAGGCCGGGACCCGCAGTCAGCATGGTGTTCGCGCCCAGCTGGGAGGCTGTCTGATAAAGCGGGTTCGACACGAGGCCATTCGGCCGTGCCGCGCTTGAGGTCCGCACGGCGACCTTGCCGTCGACGAACTTCGTCAGACCGCCAGTCACGCCGGCCATCGCGACATTCTTGAAGTACCCCGAGAACGCGTCCTTCATCTGCGCGTTGGCTTCGTCCTGCGTGAGCCGTCCCTCGGAGAGCTGATACTGGGACTCGACGTAGGTCCCCGCGACGTTGCCGAGGCCCATGACCCCCTGATTGGCGACCATGACCGTTGATCCGGTTGCCAGCTTCGAGACGACCGAGCTTGCAGCCTGGTCGAGGCCGCGCGTAACGAAGGCCTCCGTCGCTCCGCCCGTCAACGCCCCGCCTGCTGCGCCCAGGGACTGCACGCCCGATACGGTCGCATCGACGCCCGCCTGCTTCACTTCATCCCAGCTGCCGCCACCTTGGAAGAAGTTGTTGGTCAGCGCCGCATCGAGGGAGACGTGAGAGCTGCTGTGAATGTCGCCGCCACCGAACACAGTCGCTGCATTCTGGGCCGTGTCGATGGCTTCTGCCGTTCCCGTTCCTACCAAGGTGCCCGCTGCGAGGGCGGCCAAGACAGGCGCGCCGGCTCCGGCCGTGGCCATGGTGACAGCGGTCGCAGCCGCGGCGATCGCGACGTCGCGCACGACTTCCTGTGCACTCGACCAATTGGCGTCGGTCTTGCGCTCGTTCTCGAACATCCGGTCATTCTGGGTGGCCAGATTACCCATGATTTTCAGATACTCGCCGTTGACCTCCTGGGCAGTCATCCCTCTCTGATTTTTCTGCAGGGCCGTGAGCGCCTCTTTCTTGTCCTGCAGATCCGACTCGAGCTCAGACCGGTTGGCACCGAACAGCCCCCCGACCCAATCGCCGCCCTTCTGCAGAAGGCTGCGGTTGCCGAGCGCTTTGTCTTCCCTGCCGATGGCATCCTGCAGCTCATGCAGCCCTTGACCGATATCCACTCGCGCGTTCGCGTCCTTGAGGCTCGCAAGCTGCTCAGCGACCGCGCCATCGCTCAAGGCACCCGGATGCTGCGCAAAGAATGTATTGTACGCATGCGAGAGCGCGCTCTGGTCAGCGGCCGTTTGCGGATCAAGTAGATTTTGCGGCAACGTCAGCCGAAACTGGGAGTCCAGCAGCTGATATTGAGCCAGCTTCTGTTGAAGTTGTGCATATTGAAGCGATTGCTGAGCCGTCGTCAGGGCGCTGCCCGCTTTGGTGAAACCCACAGCCTGTACATTGCCAGCTTGTACCAAATCAGTGTTGGCGGACTGCCGCGCGGTTGCGACCGCCGCCTCGCTCTGTGTGACACGATAATCCTGAACCAGCCTGTTGGTCGTTGCAGCCAGCTCTTTCGTGATCAGGCCGGCCGATGCCGCATCAGTTCTTGCCTGCGCTATCTGCTGCAACACCGGCGAGTTTGAGGGCAAGGGAACATGGCTATAGGTCTGCTCCAGATTAGCCAATGTCGTATTGCGTCGGTCGGCGTAGGCAAGCCCGGTTGCCGACTTGAAGCCCGCCGTCGCAATGTCGGACATTGTCGAGAGCTCGCGCAACTGATGCTGCGCTTGGTTCAGCTTGAGCTCCGTGGCGGCCGTCGGATTCTTGATATAGGCGGCCTGCGCATCCGAGACGGCCTGGTGGCCCTTGATCAGGGCGAGGTCGGTCCCGACTTTGTTCTGATAGGCGCTTGCCTGATCGTAGTCGATCTTCGCCGTGGTAGCGGTCTGCCGGGCTTGCGGGGACAATTTGGCAAGATCGGAGTCCTGCGCTGCCTCAAGATCGGTCTGCGCTGCCGCCGCAAATGCCACTCGGTGCTGAGCCGCGGCCCAGCCTGCATTCTGGTAATCAGCGTTCCCGTTCGCGAGCTTGAGATCGAGCGATGCCTGCTGCGGATCGCTGCCGCGCGTTGCACGTACGGTGTACCCCAATGGATGCAGAGCGTCGTTCACCCGATCCTGGGCATCCTTCGCAACCGTCCCGTATTTCTCGGAATTCGAAGCATAATACTGGAGCTGGGCCTTGCCCTGCGCGACCATGCCGACATCGGCGTTGAGCTTGCTCCGCGCGACGGTGAAGTCGTCATAGGCGCGCAGCTGCGATGGCGTCAAATCCGCCTGGGTCGGATTTTCGTTCTGGTCGATCGTGACCCCGGCTTTCTTCAGCGCTGTGGAAGCGCTCTCGAGCTCTTTCTTGTCCGCCGCGGCCTGCTGCCCGTAGACGACGCTTTTCCCTGCCGCAAGGTCGGCGCCCGCGGCATCAAGCTTGCGCTGGTCCGTCGCCAGCTTGTGTTGCTGCGCATCCTGCTGCTGATTCAGCAACGACAGACGGTGCAATGTTCCGGCGCTGATCCCCCGGTCCATCTCGGTGTCCAGACGGCCGAGCTGCGATTTGGTCTGCTCGAGAGCAGCCGTATCGGCGGTGACCTTGGCCTTTCCCTCGGAAACCTGGGCCGAGGCCGCGTCGACGAGCGGGGCAACTTTCCGCGCGACTGGATCTTTCACGGTGACCGGCGGCGGTGCCGGTTTGTAGTTCGCTGCGGCGGCGTCGATGCGTTGTGCAGCACTCAGATTGCTCTTGGCCGAACTCAACACCGCCTGGTCGGCGGTGACTTGCTGCTGAGCGGCCGCAACCTGCTTCTTCAGATCGTTGATATGGGTTTGATGGGCAGCCGCCGCGGCGCCGGCGCCGCGACCGTACCCGATCGGAGCCTTCGTGCCCTGCGCATCAGTCAGCTCGCTCTGCAGTTTATGCAGCTTTCCAGCATCACCATCGAGTGTCGTCTGCGCCTTTGTCTGAACCGCTTTTGCCTGCGAAACGGCGTCTGGGACCGGCGCCGCCGACGCCGGGGCGGGGACCCCCGGACACGCGGCCACCGCCTTCGGCGGAACAGGGGGACCAAACAACACGGGCGTCGGTTGCAGAACCGGACCCATGATTGGCCGAGCGGGCTGAAAGAGCGGCAAAGGTGCCGTCGATGATGATCCAACGCTGTGCGTCGAATTGCGATCGAGCATGCCCGAAGACGACGCCGTGGACTTCGGCCGCGGAGGTGGCGGCGGCGGAGGAGGTGGTGGCGGGGGTGGCGGCGGAGGCGGAGGAGGCGGCGGGCTGGCGACAACCGAACCACCTGCGTCATCTATCCGCATTCGCGCGTCTCCCCGTCAATGGCGACAGTGCTGCTTTGGCCGGCGCATATCGTCAGCCGTGCAGCCCATTCGGTGAACTCCGAGCGGCATTGTAGGACGTCAGCCAGCCGCTGATCCGGAATATATTATGAAAATACTGTTGGGCGGCGCAGCGACAGTCAGGACATGCCGCTCGCGCGCAACGCCGACGCCACTGGCTGGAAAAACTCCTCAGTGATGTAATGGTCCTGGGCGATGCGGCGATCGAGTTCCGCTGCAAGGTCTGGATTGCGCAGACGAGGAATGCCGAGCTCAGTGGCAGCTTCGGTGAGGTTGTGCGCGCGGACGGAACGTCCCTTGCACACAAGCCTTGGGACCTGTGTCTCACCCGGAACATAGCGCAACCCGACCATCACATCGTCGCCCTCAATGACCAGTGTTGCGCTTTCGATTCCTCCCCGCCCTCCCCCGTGCGCCAGCGATTGACGCTGACGGCGTTGTGCGGAGCGCACCTCCGGCAGGCCCTCCTGGTCTCTCCGCTCGCGCTTCGCCTCGCTTCGTGTCATCCGCATCTCGCGCATGAACAGTCCGCGCTGCAAGAGAACGTCGATAAGGCCGCCCACCATCAGCACGACGATTGCCGCGACGACGAGCGGTGCCATCACCGCCCCGATCACCGGCGCGAGGCACGAAAGGCCGCATCCTGGCGTGTGAACCAAGGAGTTGAGCGACATCGCGAGGACGAAAACCGAGATCGTGACGAGCAGGGTCGTCTTGACCAGACTCTTCACCAGCTCGATCAGGCTCTTGAGCGCGAAAATTCGCTTCAAACCCTTTGCGGGATGCAAGCGCTCTGCGCGGGGCTTGATAGGGTCAAGGCTGAAGACGATCCCCTTGGTGACGGCGACGTTGACGACGAGGGACATTAGGACGACGATGGCCGCCCCCCTTGCAAGGTATGGCACGGCGGCTTCGTACATCATCGTTCCGATCGTGCCCGCAGCTTCCCGAAACGGTTGCCCGCCCGCATCGCCCACGAGCATCATGGCTCCCCGTAGCCGCGCGAAAAGCTCCGGCAAGATCAGCCAGAGATAGAGCAGCATGGACGACAGGCATGCACCGGCGACCATATCGGTGCTGCGAAAGACCTGTCCCTTTTCGCGCGCCTTACGTAACTTCCGCTCGCTCGGAGGCAGCGTCCGCTCCTCAGTGCCGCCATCCTCACTCATCGCAGGAACTGCCCTAGCTGGTCCAGGATTCCGGTCAACTCTCCAAGCTGAGTACCGAAGTGATCGAGCAGAACGGCCGCATAGGGCGGCAGAACCAGGAAATAGACCAAGTTGCGCGCCGCCATCGAAAGATCGAACACATTCAACTGCGGTGCGAAACGGGCGATCACCATCAGCGCGAACATCGCAACGAACATGGCCGCCAGCACTGGGAATGCCAGGATCAATGCCAACTGCAGCACGCGGACGAGCATTTCCAGCGCCAATAGGCCGCTCTCCGCGCGTAGCAACGGCGCGAGCTCAATGACCGGCCAGAGCCTGTAGCTGCCATAAAGGGCTTCGACGACGCTATGAAAGCCGTCGGCTGCGACGAACAGAACCACCGCAGCGAGCATAAAAAGCGTGCCAGACGCGGTGGACTCGGTCATGGCGTTGGGATCCTGAAGCTGGGCATCGGGGGCCTGACGTTCGTAGTCGAGCAGGTCGCCCGCGACCTCGGCGGCCCAGAACGGGATCCCAAGCAGCAGACCAAGGAGCCCTCCGATGATCGCTTCCTTGAACCCGACCGCGACCAATCGCAATGTTTGCGTGCCGATCGGAGGAAGCACCTCAACAAGTCCGGTCATGACCGGTAGCGAGATCGCGACCACGAAGGCACCACGAATCAAGCCGGTCAGCCCGAGGCGAACAAACACCGGAAAGGTCATGACGAAGGCGCTGGGACGCGCGATGGCGAGCGCCAACGAAAGAAGATGACGGAAGACGAGATTGGCCCCCGCCTCGATGCTGTCCAACGGCATGAGGTCAAGCCCCATCGCCACTCCGCGTCGCCCATGTCCCTCCGAGCGCTATGAAGGGAAGGCCCGTCAACGCGTCAGTGCAGGAAAATCCGCAAGGATCTGATCGGCATATTGGATCAGCGGTGCCGCCAACACTGCGCCGAACACCGCCAGCGTGGCCACGACGGCAATCAGTTTGATCGTCTGCGGCAGCACCTGATCCTGAATCTGGGTTGCGGCCTGAAGAATTGAGACGAAGAGGCCAACAACCATCGCCACACCCAGGGGAGGCATGGCAAATATGAGAACGACCGTCAGACCCCTGACCAGATGATCGACGATTGTCGCTTGGCCCATTGCTTTCCCTCCCCATCTCGCAGGCTATCCGTAACTCAACACCAGGCCATGCATCAGCTTGGACCAGCCCTCGACCATCACGAACAAGAACAACTTGAATGGGACGGAGATCGTCGATGGCGGCACCATCGACATGCCAAGGGACATCAAGACCGCGGACACCACGAGATCAATCGCGATGAAGGGCAGATAGAGCAGGAAGCCGATCTCGAAGGCGCGCTTGAGCTCCGAGCTCATGAAGGAGGGAACGAGAATAACAAGATCTTCGCTCGATAGCTTGGCTCTGCTGCTATCGGGCCATAAGCTGCCGGTGGCAGTGACGAAAAACTCCCGCTCCGCGACCGTCGTGAACCGGCTCAGATGTTCGCGAATTGGCTGGCCTGCCCGCTCAGCAGCATCTTTCCAGTCGGTAAAGGTTTGAAACTCGCTGGGACGATCATTGACGCGCTCATACACGGTCTCCACTAGCGGCGCGCTGACATAGGCCGTCAGAACCAGCGCAATGGCATAGAGCACGAGGTTTGGAGGCGTCTGCTGCACTCCCAGCGCGTTCCGGATCAGGAACAGGACCACGGCGATCTTGACGAACGATGTCATCGTCACGACGACAAAGATGATAAGGCCAAGTCCGGCGATGACCGCGAGAACAGCGAACAAATTGAACTGGGTCACGGCTTCAGCTCATTCGTGATTGAACAATCTGGCGATCCGCACGCCGAGTGCCTCGCCGATCCTGACGATCTCGCCCTGCCCGATCCGCCGATTCCCCGCGTGAATCTCAATTGCATGTCGCGGATCCCGACCGAGATTGAAGACATAGCCGGGCGCGATCATGCGCAACTCGCCGAGAGGTATCTCGAGCTGGCCGATCTCAAATAGGAGCTTGATCTGGAGGTCGTCCAGGCTCACATCGTCTGCGCCTGTATCGACGCTTTCATGTGCCGTCATGTCCACAGCCGTCCAATGATGATGAAGATCGCCTCTGATCTGGTGCAACGTGTCCACCACTGTCGCGTCGCTTCCCTCGAAGCGGCATGAGGTGAGACGACGCTCGCCGAAGACGGCGGCGACGCGTCCATCCGGCATCGCGTGTTCGACGATCACGACGTCTCCCGGCCGTAAGCTCGCAAGCAAGCGGGCGCTGACGCGCGTAACACCAAGCCGGAAGGCCGCGCAGATCGGAACTCCGGCGGCAGCAGCCGGACCCAATGCTTGAACTTGATTTGCCAAACGGGATTCGTATGGCTCTGGTAAAGACAGGTAAGCACTGAACGATCGTTCGCCAAACCTGCCGCGACACAGGATTCCAATCGAGTCCGGAACGCTGCCATCGAAGGAAGCATGCGTGAGGGTGACGGGGAGGCCGAGCGTCTCCTCGATTGAATCAAGTATGGCGGCGCAGGCGAACTCGATCAGAAGCAGCAGATCGGGCTCGGCGAGCGTAGTTCGAGGCGGACCATCAATCGCCTGCAGCGTTGCATCGATCACCTCGACAGGCAGACTTACGGCGCATGGATCACCGCCGATCGTAAAATGCAGACGACACGCCGGCCGGCTCGAAACGCCCGAGGAGGCGCCCGAGAAGGAAATCCGCAGCGGCAGACCTGCCAACTCGCAGGTGAGTTCAGCCAGCCGCCGACACCAACGACGGGCACGTAGAACATCAGCAATGGATAGCACGTCCGGATGAAATTCGGTGATCTCACCGTCAGGCGCTCCGCGCCTGCGAGCGGGGAATGGCGCGTTCATGCTTGCCGCCCCGCCGCCCTGCCGTCCGAATTAGCCATCTCCTCTAGCAACGTCTCACGGTCCTCGCGACGGCGACGTGATTGCTGCGATAACTCATCCCACTTGCGACGCCTCCGATGAGCCTTCACGAATTCGAGGCGTAGACCCTGAACTTCGTTACGCGCATGGTCGAGCGTACGGATGCTCGCAAGGCGCTGCTCGGCAAGCGCCATTGCCAGCGACTCGAGGCGCCTGAGTTGCGCGTCAAGTTGGGTGATCTCCCGCGCGGAAATTGGACGCCCTACCATCTGCTGGTAGATCTGACGTTCGCGTGCGCCACGCGCCGCTGCTTGCAACGCGAGCGCATGATTGATCTGCGTCAGTTCCGCAGCCGCTTCGACCTGTGCCTCCACGCCGCGCTGAAGCGCGGAATTCGCCCGCCGCTCCCTCTCTCCGAGAACGATCCGCATCCTGCGTATGCGCGTGAGCAGTGGATCGTACCTCATGACGCGAGCTGCTCGAGTTGATGGATCGTGCGATCCCACGGAACGACCTCGCCGAGGCCCTGCCGCAGAAAGGACTTGATAGCATCCTGCTTGGCGATCGCCTCATCGGCGATCGGATCGGATCCGGCCTTGTACTCCCCAACCTGCAGCAGGAACTCAAGCTCTGCATAGCGAGCTATGAGTTCACGCACCCTCCTGGCTGCAGAGCGATGACGGCTCGTCACGACCTGATCCATGACGCGGCTGAGGCTGGACACGATGTCAATCGCAGGGAAATGCGCCGACTGTGCGAGCTTAGGTGACAACGCGATGTGCCCGTCCAGAATGCTGCGCGTCTCCTCCGCGATCGGATCCGCGGTACCATCCCCCTCAACCAGCACGGTGTAGAATGCAGTGATTGAGCCGGCGACTCCGGGACCGGACCGCTCGAGCAACTCGGGCAATGCCGCAAACACCGACGGCGGAAAGCCCCGGCGCGTCGGCGGCTCGCCCGCGGCCAGTCCGATCTCACGCAATGCCCTCGCAAAGCGAGTGACACTGTCCTGCACCAGGAGCACGCGTGCGTTGCAATCCCGGAAGTACTCCGCGATCGTCACGGCGACATAGGCAGCCGTGACGCGCTCCGTCGGCGGCCGGTCGGAGGTTGCGACAATCACGACTGATCGCGCCCGAGCCGCTCCGGCCAGGCAGCGCTCGACCATTTCTCGAACTTCGCGCCCACGCTCGCCAATCAGTGCGACAACGCAGACGTCGACGTCCGCGTTCTGGACGATCTGGGCGACAAGCGACGATTTGCCCGCGCCGGGTTCGCCATAGATGCCGATCCGCTGCCCCTCGCCGCAGCTGAGCAGACCATCGATCGCCCGGATACCAAGTGACAAAGGGCCGTCAACGAGCCGCCGTGCCAAGGGCGCCGGCGCAGCTCCGCGGACTCGTCGAATCTGGTCGAACTCGGGCCATCCTCGTTCCTGAACGTCGAGAGGGCGCCCGAGCCCGTCGACGACGCGGCCGAGCAGCGCTGGCCCAACCATGATGCCGAGGGCCTGCCTTGTCGAGACGACTTCCGTTCTTGTTGAGAGACCCGCCACGTCTCCGAGAGGCGTCAGCAACGCGACTCCGCCTTCGATGCCCACGATCTCGGCCCGCAGATCAGGCGAGGCATGGGCAGAACGGAGCAAACAGATATCGCCAACACGCGCATCGGGAACGATCGCCCTGATGAGGGTCCCCGACACCTGAATCACGCGCCCGCGGATCGGGCGCAGTTGCGAACGGCCTGCAGCTTCACGCAACTGCGGCAGGATTCGCGCGAGTCGGTGCGTGGCAGAGCCTGCCGGCATCATGGCTCCACGCCCTCGAAACCGGCACGCAGCGCCAAGGCGAGCTGCTCCAGTTGAGCGTCAACGGAAACATCGATCTGCCCGAACTCGCTCCAAAGCATACAGCGCCCCGGCGCAAACTGCGGGTCGGACACGATGGTGAGCTGGTCGGCCCCATCCTCCAGCAGCGTCGCCACTCGTACACGGATGGACTCCATCTCCTGCGGCGCAGTCATCAGCACGAGGGCCGTACCGGAACGGATCTCTTCGAGTGCTCTGGTGATGGCGCGCGCGGCGAGATCGTCCGGCTCAAAACTTCCGAGGATCTCCCTGATGATCTCGACGACGAGCGTGATAAGTTCGTCTTGCAGATCGGCGACGAAATCATCAACCGTGACCTTCGTTTCCGCAATCAGGCGAGCCGCCTCCTCAACTCCCGCGAGACGACCATCCTCAAAGCCTCTCATGCGCTGCTCTTCGAACGCGAGCCGGGCCTGCGCGGCGATCTGCTCGCATTGCCGCCGGGCGTCGGCAAGAGAGGCAGCCGCGGAAAACCAGGTCTCCGCCTCTTCGGCTCGAACCACGGGTCCGAGCGGATGGAACGTGCCGACAGGCTTGTCACTCTCGCGGGCTTTCACGGCACCATCCCATCGGCTAGAACGCGATCAACAATCTCCGGACCAAGCTGCTGGTGTCGCCGCGAGACCGAGGAGCCCAGCGGCGAGTTAATCGGAAATCGAAGAAGGATGCGGCTACGCAAGGTGGCGGGGAGTCGCCAGATTGCGGCATTGAGACATTGCATCCCATCACCTCGGATGAGGTCCGCAAGCGCAGATGGATTCGGGGGGCGATCGGGTTTGGGCGACAGATCGATATTGGCGAGCGCGACCTTGTGGAGTCGGGAATCGAATTCTCCGAGATGCTCCCGGAGCGTAGTCTTGAGGACCATGGAACGAATTGCGTGGGCATGCCAAACACCGCCGGCCAGCTCACCGACGCGGCATAGTTGCTCGCAGTCGAGAAACGCAATGCGACTGCGCGTGTCAGCGACGTCGGCTGCCGTGCAGCAATCAAGCTCGTAATGCACAACGATCCGCTCTGAGATATCTCGGTGGAGTCGGTCGCAGGCGAGTATCCGTGCGGCAAGCCCGGGCGAAACGCCCGGTACGCACGCGAGAAATCGTTCAACGCGGATGTAGCGTGCCGGTAATCGACAAAACGTGTCCATATCCATCACCGGCCAATGCCCCACCGGCGCGCCGGGTTCGCAGCCACCGCCGACCTTCGGAGCACGCAAACCAAGGGATGCTCCAGGTTGCACAAGCCTACTCATTTGCCGGCCAAGCCCACTTCAATCGCACTAGGATACGACACGCAGCGGATCACGCGCCGGCATTCGCGCCTCCCGACGCGGCGCGTTGCGTTGCGCATATCCCACGCGTGCCCGGCGCCAGAGCTGGAAGATTCCGATCGATCCCAGCAGCCCCAGCCCTACCGCGGCTGACACCTGCAGGATGAGCGGACCGTCACGCAGGGCAGATCCGTCGTGAGATAGAACGGATGCCGTCGTCTCGATCGACGTGGAAGGGCTGACTTCGACGGGATCCGAACTGCCACGCACGAAAACCACGGCCACCCTGTCGTACGTCAGTCCTTCGACACTATTGGCAATGAGGGTCTTGATCTGCGGTAGGAGCACGGCGATTTCGGCGCGCGCATCGTGCTTGATGAACACCGATGCCGCCGACGACGGAACCTGATCGTGACGCAACGGGTCTATCTTAGGCAGCACCACGTGGACTCGGGCAGAGATGACTCCGTCGATCTCCATGATCGTCCTTGCCAACTCTTGATTGAGCGCGTGAATCAACCTGACTCGCTCCTCTGTGGGTGACGACACCAGACCATTGC
Organism: Bradyrhizobium sp. SZCCHNS30572; assembly: GCF_032484415.1. Lineage (NCBI taxonomy): Bacteria > Pseudomonadati > Pseudomonadota > Alphaproteobacteria > Hyphomicrobiales > Nitrobacteraceae > Bradyrhizobium > Bradyrhizobium sp. SZCCHNS30572. The sequence continues at coordinate 314,849 of NZ_JAUESY010000004.1, forward strand.
TTGAGAATATGCTGCCCATGTCTTCGAACTTCGCATGCGGCAACCCGGACGCATTCAGCAGCGTCACAGCGTCGGCAAATCGCTCCTGCTCGACCCTGACAGTATTGCTACCGTCCTTTGCCTGGAGTCGGTCGGCGGCGATGCCGTGGTGCAGCAGAAGGGCCATCATCAGATTAGCCTCCTTCTCGCTCAAGCGGCTATAGAGCTCACCCTTGCAACCGCTCAGCATGAACGCCAAGCCCAGCACCAGCGCCAAATTCAATCCGCGCCCTCGAGCGGCCAGCCATTGTTTGCCGCAACCGGCCATTCTCATTGTCCCTTCAAGAACGTGTTGAAGATTCGGGTCGACTCGGTCGAGATTTTCGACATCAGCGTCGCCTCAATGGCAAACGAGAATGCGTGCTCCAGCATTTGCAGGGCCTGACGGCCCGCGTCTGGCTTGTCCGCTCCCAGGGCCGTTCCGCCAATGTTGGAAGATGCTGGACCGGATGCTGCCGGCTCCGGCATGAGATTGAGCTCGGGCGCGGCATTGCGCTGGACCCGCTCGTACGAACTCTCCATCCACTCCATCACCTTGCTGCCGAGTTGGTCGACGGCGTGCTCAGGCTCCATAGGCAGTTTAGTGACCGATCTATGCAGAGCGTCCTGAAACGACTGCTGGGCGGCCGCTCCGGGCTCAACGGCTCCGAAACTGACACCAACTGTTCCGGAAGCTGTGACGCCACCCAACGGCGCAATCGTCGTCATGTCACCGCTCCATGCCGTCTCAGGACCCCTCGTGCTCTCGCCATTGCTCACTCCAAACAAATAATGACTCACAAGGACAGCCGGACCATGGCTTGCACAACAGATCAGACAGAGCTTTGCACGGCGCCCAGCGGGGCAGAGCATAATATTTTCCTAATATATTCTCCGACGCACCCGCGACCGCTGTGATTGAATGAGATGAGCTGATAGCAACAAGTACATGTGAGTTTGCTCGTGGGTACGCGCGATCAACTACACGATTGCCACGATTGTTCCGCGACAAGGTCGCACGAAGGCCACGTTTTCCCATGCGACCATTTGGCATCTCGGGTTCTGGTCCCATTGCGCAGCGTGGCTGCGATCGCGACCGTCTGCCTGACGCTCTCGGCGGCTGCAATCCACACCACGTCCGCAGACGCGGGTGAACCTGCTTGGCCGACCGAGTCCTACAGGTACACCATCGTCGACCAAGACCTTGGCAACGTTCTTCAGGAATTCGGACGGAATACCGGCCTGCGGTTAGAAGTGAGCCCGGAAGTACGGGGACGTGTGCGCGGGCCTCTGCCTGAACTCAAGGCCAGAGAATTCATCGAGCATCTATCCCGGAACTACGGGCTCGACTGGTATTTCGACGGCTTCCGGATTTATGTCACTAGCAACAAGGAAGCTTCGAGCAGGCTCGTTCAACTCGGTGCCGTGCCGCTCCAGCGTCTCGAAGCCGCACTTCGCGATCTCGCGCTCTCCGACGCGCGATTCTCACTCAGATCCATCAAGCAGGCCGACATGGCCCTGGTCTCGGGTCCCCCCCAATACATCCAAGCGGTGGAGCGTACGCTCGCAGCACTGAAGCCTCGAGCTGACCAGCCATCGTCCGTCACCGTCTATCGCGGGGAGCACGTCCAAGTGGTCAAGCTCAACGCCCCAGGCGACGTGCCATGACGCAAATCAACGGGTTCGCAAGTCCTGCCAGATCGACCGGACGGATCAAAGGAGTGTCAGAATGGCCGTAGAAGCATCGAGCATGACGACCGCGACGGCAAGCGCCCCGAGCAGCAGCGAGGCAGTCTCGGCTGAGGATCAAGCAAAGTTCGAGGAGGCGTTTCTCAGCGCAATGCCGCAGGCGGCCGCGTTCATGCTCATGACTGTTGCTCAGGACGGCATTCAGGAGATGGCATCCGTCGGCGACGAGAATAGTGCAACCCCGGATCCGTGACGGAGCATGCCGACTGACGCCTCGTTAGACCCTTTGCTCAGAACAAGACAGATAAGACATCGGATCGCAAACAAGGAGAGAGTTGCATGTCTAGGGTCAGCTCCCACGCATCATCCTCACGTGAAGCTCACACCGGTCACATGATGGGTCCGCACGGACACGCGTCGTCCTGGCCCGGCTTTGCAGGATTTCAGCCCACGCCCGGCGGGTCGTCAGCTCATCCGGCTCATCGCTGTGATGCGGGGGATTGGTGGCAGTCGTCGATGCCGCCCGCTTCGCAGCAGCAAGATCCGCGGACGTCTTCCATAGCATCGGACGTTCTTGGATTGGTCGCGGACGCAAAGACACCTGCAGACAAGGCGGCTCTGATCTCGGCGGCCATCAGCATCCTGAGGGGCGGACCGAGCCAGTGCGACGCGCGGAACAACGGCCGCGTTGCCAAGATCCTTGGTGACCTGACCCATCAGATCACGAATTCCAACGGGCCCAGCGACCCCGCCAAAGGTGAGCTGCTCGACGGGATCGCGAAGATCCTGAAGCAACTCGTGTCCGGCCCATCCCATCACCCCGGCGCGAACAGCTCGATACTCAAGACGCTGAATCAGCTCGTCAGCCAAGTCTCAGAGGCAAAGGGCCTTGACCAAGCGACGAAGAACAACATCCTCGACAAGCTTTCCTCGATCATTCTGCAACTCGCGGATTCAGGCTCGGGATCGCCATGCGACCGCTCCGCGGGACACCTCTCGGCCGACAACCATATCACTGACAGAGCTGAGTAAAGCAACGAGGACTCATTCTCGCAACGCGACGAGAGCGATGAGACCAGGACGTTGAAGGAAGCGCGAGAGGCGTACCTCACAAGGTGCGCCTCGGGACGGGATCCAAGCCGCCGCTTCAGCCGAGAGGTGATCAGCGTGGACAACGCTAACGATCACTTCCCGGCTGGAGGGCATTCCCCGACAGCCCAATCCTCAACGCAACACAAGCATAGAGAGATAAAGCGATGTCCCATTCAACAGGCTCCGTTTCTTCGACGACGTCATCGAACTCGAGCATCGATAGCGCGATCGCAAAGATGAAGAGTGCCTTCGACGAAGCGATCAAGACGAATGCCGAGATCACGACCAAGAAGACGCACTGGGGATCGATCGAGACGGTCGCGCAGCAGCGCCCGAACGTCGGCTGATCCAGCGATCGCCCTCGGACAGCTACCAACCGCTTACGGCACGGGGCGTTCGTACCGAGCGCTCCGCTGCCAACATGGCTGCTAGGTCCTGATGGAGAGGCAGAGAATGCCGGCATCACCGTCCCCATTCGAACTCACGATCCGATCGGGCCTTCATGCCGGGGTCCGGCAAGAACTCGACTCCGGGACCTATCTGGTGGGTCACTCGATGGACGCCGATGTCGTTCTCATGGATGACTGTCTGGCTCCTTTGCACGCGCGGTTCGCGCTAGAGGCGGACTGTTGCGAAATCGAAGGCACCGCAGATAATGTTCTGCTGAACGGCACCCTGCTCGGTGCCGGAGAAGCACGGTTCAGTCGTTATCCGGCCGATGTCGTTCTGAATGGAATTCAGCTCCGCTGCACCCGCAAGCGCAGAACAACCCGCTATACCTTCTTGAGGTATGGACTCGGCACCGCCGCGATCCTGGTCTGTCTAGCCCTGCTTCTGCAGGGATTTCCCGCTGGTGCGGACAAGGTGCCCGGCGATGGCGGCTATGCCACAGCTGAGCGGCTGAGATCCCCCCGCTGCGACTCCGACTGTTCGACAAAATATCCGAGCAGGCACGCGCCCAATTCGCCCGCCCCCACCCTTACCCCCGCACGACTGCCCGGCCAGGACAGAACGGGACGGGCCGGCGCGGAGCCCGGCGCGCCGGTGGCGGATTTGAACAGCGCGGCGGACGCGCTGCGCCAGCGATTGCTAACTGCGGGCCTCACGACCGTCGAGATTGTCAGCGACTCAAACGCCATCACGGCGAGAGGAAACATTGAACCCGCGGCGTTAGGCAGGTGGCGCGACATTGAGCGATGGTTCGACGGCACGTTCGGCATTGCCATCGTGTTGACGAGCCAGGTCGAGGCGAAATCTGTAAAGCGTAGCGCCCCTTTGACCGTTCAGGCGATTTGGGCCGGAAATGGGCCGTATGTCATTGATGGACGCGGTCAGAAGCTGTTCGCAGGCGCCGTTATCAGCGAAGGGTGGATCGTCGATCGAATCGAACAAGACCGGGTCGTATTGCGTCGCGGCGCAGACCTGCTCGCCGTGAGCTTGTAAGACCATGCCGCTCTGCGTTTCGATCAATGTGACGAAGGTTTCGATCCCGCTTGGATGGAACCGCAGACTATGACGGCCATTGTCGAGAGCTTGACCCGCTGGTCGAACGACAAGCGCGAGCTTCTCGTCGTCATCCTGATCGTCACCACGATCATGGCGATGATCCTGCCGATTCCGACGGCGCTCGTCGACGTCATGGTGTCCGTCAACATCGGCGCGTCGATTCTGCTGCTGATGGTGGCGTTCTACTTGAACGCCGCGGTCGAATTCTCCGCACTTCCGGCAATCATTCTCATATCCACGGTGTTCCGGCTCTCGATTTCCATCACCATTACGCGCCTAGTGCTCAGCCAGGCCGATGCCGGGTCCATCGTTCAGACCTTTGGCGAGTTCGTCGTTTCCAGCAATGTCGTGGTTGGGCTCGTGGTGTTCCTGATCATCACGATCGTCCAGTTCGTCGTTATCACCAAAGGATCTGAACGGGTCGCCGAAGTTGCTGCCCGATTCACGCTCGATGCACTGCCGGGTAAGCAGATGAGCATCGATGCCGACCTTCGCAACGGCGACATCAACCAGGCCGAGGCCCGGCGCCGCCGACGCCGGCTGGAGCGCGAGAGCCAGCTCTACGGAGCGATGGACGGCGCCATGAAGTTCGTCAAAGGTGATGCGATCGCCGGTCTCATTATCATCGCCGTCAACCTCGTTGGCGGCATCGTTGTCGGCACCGTGCAGCACAGGCTGCGTATCAGCGAAGCGATCCAGCTCTACTCGTTGTTGACGATCGGCGACGGCTTGGTCTCCCAAGTCCCGGCGCTGTTCGTGTCGATGGCGGCGGGAACGGTCGTGACCCGGGTTGCGACAGAAGCGCCGAGCAATCTTGGTTCCGAGATCATGGAGCAGATCACGTCGCAGCCGCAATCCCTGCAGCTGGCCGGTCTCATGATGCTCGGGCTGGCGTTCGTACCGGGTTTTCCGGCGCCGATTTTCCTTTTTATGGCCACCGTGTTCGGCGGCTCCGGCGTTGCGATGCTCTTGGCTCGACGGCGATCACAACGAACCTCCGGCACGGCGCAACCGTCCGACCCGTCAGAGCCCGCGAGAAGTTCGCGGATCGCTATCCCGGCGGCCAAGTCTGCACCGATCATGATCCTCGCGGAAGCCGCCTTGTGCGATGAACTGCGGAGAGCCGGCATTCATGATCGGATCAGGCGGACGCGACAGGACGTGGCAGACTGGCTCGGATGCGCCTGTCCAGGGGCGGCAGTCGACGAAAGCAGCGCCCTGGCGCCCGGTCATTTCAGGATCGAGCTGCATGGCGTGCCTCTTCTGCTCTCGTCCGGTGAACTGGATCAGCCGGCAACCCGAACGGCGGGGGGACCGGCCATCTCCGCAGTCGATGCCGAGCTGCGGCGCGTTCTTGTCCGCTATGCGCCGGAGTTCCTCGGCATACAGGAGACCAAGCGCCTGCTCAACCAGTTAGAGGCTGACTACGCCGACTTGGTGCGCGAGGCCTTGCGTGTGGTCCCTACACAGCGCATCACCGATGTCCTTCGCCGGCTGCTCGACGAGCGGGTCTCCATCCGCAATCTGCGGCTGATTCTTGAGACGCTGGCCGAGTGGGGAATGCGGGAGCAGAGCAGCGTCATGCTGGTCGAGCACGTGCGGCTGGCGCTGCGCCGACAGATCTGCTTCGAAAGCTCAGGCTTTGATCGGACCTTGCGCTGCTTCGTGCTTGATCGACAGACAGAGGAAGCGATCCGAACGGCCGTGCACGCCCTCGATGAAAACGCTCAGACGTCTCTCGATCCTGCCGTCAGCACGCGCCTGCTTGATGCGTTGACCCGGCAGCTTGCCGACGTCGATCATCTTGCCGCATCGCCGAGTATTGTACTGGCCTCCGCCGACCTGCGCCGGGTGGTCTGGACGCTGCTTGCGCCGTCCGGTCTCAATGTGGTCGTGCTCTCCTATCAGGAAATCTCAAAGGACTTTCGGGTCGAGCCGATCGCCGTCCTTGGATTGGATGAATCACGCGAGCAGGCTGAACCTTCCCCGATCTCGGCGATGCAATGAACCAGTCAACCCGCGACGACACCTGCGAGGTTTCGAGACTTGAACTATAAGACAGTGCAATATCCGTAGGAAGTACATGCGTAGCTCTGAAGGCCGGGAAACCGTGTTCAACAACCATCTGACACCGAGTGCCGGTGTTTGCAGGCGAATGGCGCTGGCTGGCAGCATCGCCGGTCTGCTCTGCGCCTGTTCGTCGCTGACCCCAGACATTGGCGGACCGGTGCCGACGCCCACGACCGCACGCGCCTCGGTCGAGGGTCGCAATCTCCCGGCCTCCACGGCAGCCGCAGCAGCTCCCGCCAACCAAGTCGCCGGGATGGAAGACAAGGACGATCGAATCAGAAAAGCGCGAAGCGAGCTCGCCAGACATCAAGCCGAGCCCGCCCTGGCAATCTTCACCAGCGTGCTCACCTCGGACCCCGAGAACATTCCGGCGCTCAACGGCCTCGGAGTGGCTCTCGACATGCTCGGCCGCCATGACGAAGCTCAGACAGCCTATCGTCAGGTGCTCGCAATCGCTCCCGCCGACATGATCGCAAGCAACAATCTGGGACTGTCGCTTACCTTGACGGGCCGGTACGCCGACGCGATGACGGTTCTGCGGCCGATCGCGCTCGGTGAGAGCGCCTCGCCTCGTGCACGCCAGAACCTCGTGATCGCTATGGCGCTGAGCGGAGATCGCGATGGCGCCGCCAAGCTTGCGCGGGTCGACCTTCGGGAAGAGGACGTGAGGCTCAATCTCGAGATGCTCTCGGCGATGCGGCGCTGACGATGGGACCGTTTCGAATTTCGCCATCCGCCTGGCTGACCTCGATCGTGGTGATCCTTACGATGCTGGTTCATTGCGCGCCGGCATCATCCAATGCGCGGCAACAGGTGCGGATCTACGCGTCTCAGGGCGAGATGCTGACCTTGCCCCGTCCGGCTTCCAAGGTCTTCGTCGCCGAGCCGGCTGTTGCGGACGTCCAGGTCGCGGCCGCCAACCGCGTCTTCGTTTTCGGCAAAAAGCCCGGCCGTACGACGCTCTTCGCGCTCGACGATTCCGGCGCGACCGTCGCGACGTTCCGGATTGCGATTGCCTATGACGAGAGTGATCTACGGCAGCTGCTGCGAGCTCAATTCGCAGACCTCGACGTCAGGCTGTCGCGGACGCCGCGCGGCGCGGTGCTGAGCGGGCTGGTGCCCAACGCCGACATCGCCGAGAAGGTCCGCTCCACCTGCGCGCAGTTCCTCGGCGAGGACGAGGTGCTGCTCAATCAGTTGAAGATCGGCGGTAGCACGCAGGTGAACCTGCGGGTCCGTATTGCCGAGGTCTCGCGCAACGCGGTGAAGCAACTCGGCGTCAACTGGGAGGCCGCAGGCTCGGCCGGTGGCTTCAGCTTTGGGCTCTCGTCGGCGGCCTCAGGGAGGATCAATACGCCGGCAAACGGCAGCTACAGCGTGACTGCCATCGTGGATGCGCTCGCTCAGGAGGGACTGGTTTCAATCCTGGCAGAACCGACGCTCACCGCTGTTTCGGGTCAGAAGGCGAACTTCCTGGCAGGCGGCGAATTTCCGATCCCCGTCGCCCAAGGGCTGGACCGCATCTCGATCGACTTTCGTCGCTACGGCGTGGGACTGGAGTTCACACCGACGGTGCTCTCCGATCGTCTGGTCAACCTGCAGGTCAAGCCCGAGGTCAGCGAGCTCTCGAACGAAGGCGCCCTGATCATGAACGGCGCCCGCGTCCCGAGCCTGATTACCCGGCGGGCGGAGACCACAGTCGAGCTCGGCAGCGGGGAGAGCTTCATAATCGCCGGACTGCTGCAGAACAAGTTCAATACCGGCCTGGACATGTTGCCGGGGCTGGGCGACCTACCGGTACTGGGGGCTCTGTTCAGGTCGACACAGTTCCGGAAGAACGAATCCGAACTGATCATCATCGTCACGCCGACAATCGTTCGCCCGATCGGCGAATCGGCACGCATACCGGTCCCGACCGACTTCGTCGGGCCGCCTTCCGAGCTCGAGCGCATCATATTCGGCCGTCTTGGAACGACCCGCCCCGGGGCAGGCCCGATTGAGGTGCCGGTGCCGGGCCGGAGATTGCGTGGCGATGCCGGCTTCCTGATCGAATGACGGTCCTCCAAGGAGCGATAAACATGGCACCGATCAGAAGCGGCCTCGCCATCGCCCTCGCGGTGCTGGCTGCAGGCTGCGCTGTGGACCGGACGGCACCGCCACCGCAGCTCGTAGGTGAGACCGTTCATTACGTCTACGATGTACCTGCAGGACGCTGTTCTGCGGCGAGTTCCGGCGTCGAACACTTCGTGGCCGCGACGGCGAATGGCCGCCCTGAAAGCGTCCGTGCCTGGATCGAAGGACCGCCGGGGCCATGCACGGCGGCGATCGAGCATTCCATCATCCGAGCCGGCGTGGATCGCTCCCGCGTCAGGCACGACGTTGCCTCGGCAATGCACCACGCGACGCGTGTACACATCGATCGCCTGCTCATCAGCTCCGTTCGCTGCCATCTGTCGGATGGCTTCAATCGCGGCATCTTCGCCGACAATGCTGCCGATCCGGCCCTCGGCTGCAGCACGGCTGCGGCCTTTGGCGGCATGGTTGCGGATCCGGAGGATCTTCAAGCCGGAAAAGGACGTAGCCGCGCGGAAGGGGAACCGGCCACCCGCGCGGTCGCGAATTTGCGCGGGGAGCAACCAACCCGTGCCGAACCAACCGGCGAGGACCACCCGCAGACCACGGCTCATCCCGCGCAATGATTGTTCAAGCCGGAGAGCTCAGCCAGTCGCCATTCCGACCTGGAGAAACTTCAGCGTCGCACGTTGCTCAAGGATAAAGCGGAAGCGATGGTGCCGTTGATCCGCAGATTTCTTGATCGCAAGCCCTCGGAGAGCTCTAATATTTTCCTGCGAAAGAGGTCGGGGGCGAAGTATCCAGAGGAGGTACGCCTCCGACTTCCACTTGAAGACGCGGTCGGGTTCGAGACAGCGGATCTCGACGTCGCAGCGTCACGGCGCGCTGGCTCAGCTATCAAGTTGTACGTGTTGGATTACGCGGCTAAGTCGCTCTCTCCCTCGGTCTCTTCGAGTTCGCTGCACGAAGACGTCGCTCCCCCCCCCAAAGGACTCTTTTTCGAGCCTGTCCGCGGCGACATTGATGACATCGGCTTTTGCAGCGGCCTGGATCGGGCTTTGGCGCAGCGACCGCCGCGCCAGGAGATCGTCCCTTACGATCACATGTGTTCGGACCGCTTCTTCTCTTTCCGGCCGGACGAGAGCGGCAGCTCACTGGGCAGCGTCGAGGTGAAGGAGGCACTGGTCTACGATCAGTACATGCGCGGCGACATCGACTTCACGGGCTTCAGGGTGACCATCTCGCTACGAGAGCAGGCCTGCCAAGCCTATCTGAGTCACGTCGGCATGCGGCAACCTGAGCTGCGCGATCGCGAGTCCTGGGATGGCCGCCTTCTCTTCCGCATCCCCTCGCGTCCTTTCGCGTTTCCCATGCCGCGCGGAAACTCCGATCCGTGGACGTTCGGAAAACGGGTGGTCGCCCCATTGCAGGTGATCGCCCGGTTCGCCTTCGACGAGATCGAAATCCAACTGCTGCGTGACGACCGAGGCCGCCGCGTGACCATGGGCGAGGCTGCGTGCGACAGAGATCCCGGCTGGCAGGCGCCCTTGCGTCTGCGGGCCTGACGCGCAGCGCGCCTCAGCCGCGCACCACGCCGGCCCGCGACTTCAGGAACTCGCGCGCGACGATCAGCTTCTGCACTTCGGTCGCGCCTTCATAGATGCGCAGCGCGCGGATCTCGCGGTAGAGGCTCTCCACGATCTCACCCTTGCGGACGCCGCGGCCGCCGAACATCTGCACGGCACGGTCGATGACGCGCTGGGCGGTCTCGGTGGCCGTGAGCTTGGCCATCGCGGCCTCGCGCGTGGTCGGCAGCTTCTGCACGTCGCGGCGCCAGGCCGCGCGGTAGGTCAGGAGCGCGGCGGCATCGGTCTCGGTCGCCATCTCGCCGAACGCCGCCTGCGTCATCTGCAAGTCCGACAACGTGGCGCCGAACATCTTGCGGCTCTGCGCATGCGCCTGCGCCTCGTCGAGCGCGCGACGGCCGAAGCCGAGGGCGGCGGCCGCCACCGAGGCGCGGAAGATGTCGAGCGTCTGCATCGCCAGCTTGAAGCCGCCGCCGGGCGCGCCGAGCCGGCGGTTGGCCGGGATGCGGCAATTCTGCAGGCGGAGCGTCGCCAGGGGATGCGGTGCGATCACCTCGATGCGCTCGGCCACGGAGAACCCCGGATCGTCGGGAAACACGACGAAGGCGGAGATGCCGCGCGCGCCGGGCGCCTCGCCGGTGCGGGCGAACAGCGTGTAGACGTCGGCGATGCCGCCGTTGGAAATCCAGGTCTTCTCGCCATCGAGCACGTAAGTATCGCCGTCCAGCCGCGCCGCGCAGGCCATCGCGGCGACATCGGAGCCCGCCTCCTTCTCCGACAGCGCGAAGGCCGCGAGCCATTCGCCGGCGCGCACCTTGGGCAGCACACTGGCGCGCAGCTCCGGCGAGCCGCCGAGCGCGATGGCGCCGGAGCCCAGTCCCTGCATGGCGAAGGCGAAATCGGCCAAACCGTCGGCATAAGCGAGCGTCTCGCGCGACAGGCAGATCGCGCGTGAGTCGATCGCGCCGGCATCCGCGTCGGGCGCCACGACGGCGCTGTCGAGCAAGCCTGCGGCACCAAGCGCGCGAACGATCTTGCGGCAGGCGGTGTCGACATCGCCGTGATCGACGTCGTCGAGAACGCCCGAGCCGACGAAGCGGTCGAGCTGGTCGCACAGAGCGCGGTGACGCGACTCGAAGAACGGCCAGTCGAGCCAGTCGCGGGGGATCACCTTCGCCGAAACACTCATGACAAGACCTGTCCGCCAATTATTTTAAGTATAAAATAATTGGCGGAGGATCGATCTGTCAAGCTTGCGGCGGCCGGGCGCGCCGCCGCATTCGCTCACTCCGCCGCCCTGCCGAGCTTGCCGAAGGCGCGTGTCGGGGCCGGGAAGCCGCAGGAGGTGCCGTCGGTGACCTTGACCTGGTCCTCCCACGGCAGCCGGTAGGTGCCGGCGACCATGTCGTGCATGAAGGTGTAGGGACAATCCATCGCGCCGCCTTTCACCGCGACATAGCCGCGGTGCCAGAGCTGGTAGATGTTGTTCTCGACGCCCCAGTTGATGCGAGCCTCGCGCACGAGATCGGGGCGCACCTCGGCGGTGATGATCTCGTCGGCGCGCCCCGTCGTGCCGTGCGCGATGATGCTGCCGTCGAAATTGACGATCATGCCCTCGCCCATCGAATCGAACGAGCCGTCGGAGCCGCACATGCAGACATTGGCCGTCACCATCAGGTTCTGGAACGCATTGGCCTGATTGGTGAAGCGCCAGCTGTCGCGGATCGGCGCGGTGTAGCCGGCGGTGCGGATCATGATTTCGGCGCCCTTGTAGGCGCATTCCCGCGCCATCTCCGGGAACATGCCGTCATGGCAGATGATGAGCGCGATCTTGGCGCCGCGCGGTCCCTCGATCACGGGTATGCCGAGATCGCCGGGCTCCCACGGCTCGACCGGAATCCACGGATGCAGCTTCCGGTAATACAGCTTGATGTCGCCGCGGTCGTCGATGATCAGACCCGAATTGTAGGGGTTGCCGTCGGGGTTGTGCTCCATGATCGAGAAGCAGCCCCAGATCTTGTTGTCGATGCAGGCCTGCCTGAACGCGGCGACCTCCGGCCCGTCGAGCCGGCACATGATCTCGGGATTGGTGTCCATCGACAGCCCGTGTAGCGAGTATTCCGGGAACACCACGAGATCCATGGTGCCGAGATTCCGCCGGGCCTTGCCGACCATCCAGACGATCTTCTCGGTCTGCCGCGCGAGGTCGTCCTTGGTCACAACGACCGGCAGCTGCAGCTGCACCAGGCCGATGACCACGCCGTTGTCGGATTTATTGAGACCGCCTAACCCGTTCATGCCGGACCTCCCTGGATGTCGCCACTGCTCGAGACGTTGCTCGAGACAACCACGATTTCACGAGAGCCGCGCGCCGATATTTCAGCCCGCCATTTGCCGCTTGCTGAGGCAGCGGTCGCCGGCGTTTCGAGAGTCAGACGACGGATGATCGTTGCAGGCGCGCTTGGAACCGCGTCAGCGCGCGGCCGAAAACGGCCGCCTCACCGGTTGCGCGCGCCAGCACCAGTGCACCCTGGATGCCGAGCACCACCTCCTCGGCGCCGTCGGCGGCCTGTGCCGCCGGCCAGCCGTCGCGGATCAGCGCATCGCGCAAGGCCTCGATCCAGCGTGTGAAGTAGCTGGCGATGGCGGCGGCGAAGCGATCCCGCGTCTCGTCGAGCGCGAACGCCCCGACGAGGCAGACGCGTCGGCCGGAACGGAAGTAGTCGTCGACGCCACGCCACATCCGCGCGATCGACTGCTCCGGCGGATCATCGCGCAGCGGCGCATAGATCTCGCGCTCGAACCAGGCGTCGACATGCGCCAGCACCGCCCGCCCCATCTCGTCCTTCCCGCCTGGAAAGAAGTGATAGAGGCTGCCTTTGCCCAATCCCGTCATCTCGGTGATCCGGCTGAGCGAGGTGCCCTCGAAGCCGAACTCGCGGAACACCTCGGCAATCAGCGGGATGACGTCGGCGCGCTCGTTGAGCGTCCGCATGGCTCTCCCTGCGTCAAAGTCCCAAGTCGGTCAGTCCGGGATGATCGTCCGGCCGGCGCCCGAGAGGCCAGTGGAATTTGCGATCGACCGCCTTGATCGGCAGGTCATTGATGCAGGCGTAACGGCGCTGCATCAGCCCCTGCGCGTCGAACTCCCAGTTCTCGTTGCCGTAGGAGCGAAACCAGTTGCCGCTGTCGTCGTGCCACTCATAGGCGAAGCGCACCGCGATCCGGTCATCGCTGTGGGCCCAGATCTCCTTGATCAGGCGGTAGTCGAGCTCCTTGGCCCATTTGCGGGAGAGGAAGGCGACGATCTCGGCGCGGCCGGTGATGAACTCGGCCCGATTCCGCCACCGGCTGTCGGGGGTGTAGACCAGCGACACGCGCTCGGGGTCGCGGCTGTTCCAGCCATCCTCGGCCATGCGCACCTTCTGGGTGGCTGTCTGCAGCGTGAACGGCGGGGCGAGAGAGCTCACGGGACATCTCCTTGTGTACTGTACTGTATAGTATAGACTATACCGATCGGTACACATCGTCAAGCCTCAGATGTCGAGCGGAGCTCCAGGCACAGGCTCGGCCGTGCGCAATCCGCGTCGACGCGCGAGGGCCTACTATCCCTGCGGTGCCCCTCTACCAAATGTGCGCGTCGCGACAGTCAGGACCCTTGTGTGCTCAACGGAAATTCGATGATCTGCTAAGGGAACCGACCGCGCCGCGGGGGCGACACGGTCCGTCGGCCACACTTTTGGGGATATCGGACATGTCGATGCTCACGCCGCATGGCGAGTGCCTGCTGTGGACACCTGAGCTGATCTGGGTGAACACGGTGTCCGACATCCTCATCTCCTTCGCCTTCTTCACCATCGCGTTCGTGCTCGCCTTCATCGTCTATCGCCGCCGCGACTTTCAGTTCAGCTACATCTTCTGGGCCTTCGCGCTGTGGGTGTCCGTCTGCGGGCTGACACGGCTGATCGAGGTGCTCACGATCTGGGTTCCGGCCTACAGCCTGGAGGCGGCCACCAAGGGCTTCCTGGCCTTCCTGTCGGTCGGCATCGCCGCCGCGCTGTTGCTGCTGCTGCCGCGGGTGCTGACGATGCCGTCCCGCGCCGAGCTGCGGAACGCCTATGCGCAACTCGAGGAGGAGACGCGGCAGCGGCGCAGTGCGGAAGCCATGGTCCGGCGGTTCCAGGAGATCGAGGCCACGGAGGCGCAGGTGCGGCAGGCGCAGAAGATGGAGGCGATCGGCCAGCTCACCGGCGGCGTCGCCCACGACTTCAACAACATCCTCACCGTGATCACCGGCACCATCGAGATCCTGGCCGAGGCGGTCAAGGACCGGCCGCAGCTGGTGCAGATCACCAGCCTGATCAACTCGGCGGCGGCGCGCGGCGCCGACCTGACGAAGCACCTGTTGGCGTTCGCCCGCCGCCAGCCGCTGCAGCCGCGCAGCGTCGACATCAACGGCATGGTGGTCGACACCGCGCGCCTGCTGCGCCGGACGCTCGGCGAGCAGATCGAGATCGAATCCATGCTGGCGCACGATTCGGCGCCGGCGATGATCGACCCCAGCCAGCTGTCGACCGCGATCCTGAACCTCGCGCTCAACGCGCGCGATGCCATGCCGAACGGCGGCAAGCTCACGCTGGAAACCAAGAACGTGCTGCTCGACGCCGCCTATGCGCGCATGAACCCGGAGGTGATCCCCGGCAACTACGTGATGATCGCGGTCAGCGACACCGGCGAGGGCATTCCCGCCAACCTGCTCGACAAGGTGTTCGAGCCGTTCTTCACCACCAAGGACGTCGGCAAGGGCGTCGGCCTCGGCCTCAGCATGGTCTACGGCTTCGTCAAGCAGTCCAACGGTCACATCAAGATCTACAGCGAGCCGGGGCACGGAACCTCGGTCAAGCTGTACCTGCCGCAGGCCAATGCCGATGCCGATGCGGCACTGTCGACCATCGGCGCCGAGGGCATGGAGCGCGGCGACGAGACGATCCTGATCGTCGAGGACGATTCGCTGGTGCGCGAATATGTCATCGCCCAGATCAAGCGGCTCGGTTACACGACGCTCGCGGCTAGCAAGGCCGACGAGGCGCTGGCGCTGATCGACAGCGCGACGCGGATCGATCTTTTGTTCACCGACATCATCATGCCCGGCGGAATGAACGGCCGCCAGCTCGCGATCGAGGCGCTGAAGCGGCGTCCCAGCCTCAAGGTGCTGTACACGTCGGGCTATACGGAGAACGCGATCGTTCACCACGGCCGCCTCGATGCCGGTGTGCTGCTGCTCACCAAGCCGTATCAGAGCGCCGATCTCGCACGCATGCTGCGGACCGCCCTGAACTCTTGACCGTGCGATGCGCGACGCATGATCCGGCCTGCAGGCGCGCGCGTTTCCGGGCCGGTGATGCGCACCTTCTTGCGGAGCTGAGGGACTTGAATGGCTGAGATGTTTTCACGCGGGCTGGCCGCCGTGCAGGCCTATGCGTCGGCCGATGACCCGCAGTCCGACATCGCCGCCAAGGTCGCGCTGATCATCGTCTCCAACCAGCCGTTCTATCCGCTCTATCTCCATGCCATCGTGGGCGCGGCGGCGTGGCCGGCCTGGCTGACGCTGCTCACGACGCCATTGTTCGCCAGCGTGCCGATGCTCGCGCGGCGCAATCCGTTCGCCGGCCGCGCCTTGATGGTCCTGACCGGCACGGCCAACACGGTGTTCTCCGTCAAGCTGTTCGGCGCGCAGAGCGGCGTCGAGCTGTTCCTGCTGCCTTGCGCCCTGCTCGGCGCGCTGCTGTTCAGGCCAGCGGAGCGCCTGATGTCGTTGCCTTTGTTGGGACTGCCATTCGTGTCCTATCTGCTGATCGATGCCCGCCTTGGCGCGCCGCTGATGAAGGTCGCCAACTCCAATTACGGGTCGCCCGTCGCAATCAACGCGACCAGCGTCGGCGCGCTGACGGCCCTGATCGGGATCCTCGCTGCCGGACGCATGGCGACGCAGTAAGGCGCAGCAAGCCCGCCTCGTCCCTGCTCAAGACTTCGACGCCCAGATCGGCCCTGGCGCGCCGCCGCTGCTGCGGCGGTGCCACATCTGGTCGTAGAGATCCTGCAGCGACCGGGCATAGGCGGCAGCGTCGAACAGCGGCGCGGCCGGCCGGTTGCGCCAGAGCCTGGCCTTGGCCGCCCGCAGCAGATCCGGCTCGGCGGCGAGCGTCAGCGCCACCGCCAGATAGTCGGCCTCGTCCGATGCAATGAGCTCGGGACATCCGACCGCATGTAACAGGCTGCCAGCCACCCGCGAGGCAAACGTATCCCCGGCGCAGCTCACGATCGGCACGCCGGCCCACAGCGCGTCGCTCGCCGTGGTGTGGGCGCCATAGGGCGCGGTGTCGAGCACGAGATCGGCGAGCTGGAGCCGGCGCAGATGCTCGCCTTGCGTCGTTTCCGGCGCGAACACCAGGCGACCGGGCGCCACGCCGCGCCGAAGCGCCTCGCCGCGCAGATTGCCCTCGGCCCGATCGGACGCCAGCAGCCACAGCACGCTGTCCGGCGTCGCGTCGAGCAGGCGGCACCACAGGTCGAACACCGCGGGCGTGAACTTGTAGGCCTGGTTGAAGCAGCAGAACACGATGCCGGCGTCCGGCAGGCCGACCTCCGCACGGGTCGGCGCCGCGCCCAGCGCCGCCCGGCCGTGCGGCTGGTACGAATGCGGCATGTAGGCAAAACTCTCCGAATAATCGCCCGCAACGGCCAGCGGCGTCATGAACGGATCGGTGATGATGTAGTCGCAGATGTCGCCGCCCAGCGTCCCGGGATAGCCGAGGAAATTCACCTGGACCGGCGCCGGATGCAGCATCAGGATGCCGGTCCGGGCGCCGCGCGTATAGCCCTTGAGGTCAACCAGAATATCGATCTGCGCGGCATGCACCGCGGCCGCAGCGGCGCTGTCGCTCTGCGCGGTCACATCATGGAAGCCGTCGAAGACGGCGTGCAGCCGGCCCCGCATGGCGCCGCGATCGTCGGCGCCGAACGAGAACGCATGCAGCTCGCAGCGATCGCGGTCATGCGCCTCGAGCGCTTCGATCAGCAGATGCGCCGTGGCGTGGTCGTGGAAGTCGTTTGAAAGGTATCCGACACGAAGCTTGTCGCGGAATGTCAGATCGAAGCGAAAATCCAGCCGCGCCCGCTCGGCGCTGCTGGCGGCGATCCGGTCGCGGGTCCACAGCTCGGAGCAAAGGCGATGCTCGCCGGCGCTCATGCCGGGCACCGATAGCAGCAGGAATGGCGGAATTTGCCCCGATCGCGCCTGCGCCAGCGACAGCCGGGCATCGGTCGACGACCGGGCGAAATCGTCCCAGGCACACATGCCGCGGTCGCGCCCGAGCGATCTCATTCAGGTCCATCCATGGCGGAGCTGACATCAGACCCAGCAAGTCCTGCGCCAGACCCCGGCCTGCGGATGAAATGGAGACGCGCTGTGACAACTCCCTCACTGTCGCTCGGGCGCCGATCGCGCCGCAGGAATGACGCGCTGTGCCCGAAGAACTACGCGGCCGCCATCTGCCGGTGCGACGGCCGGTAGGAGCCCCCGTGATGGCCGATATTGTAGTTGATGTTCGCCGGCGGTTGCGACGGTGCCTGGCGAGCGACGAAATAATCCTCGAGCTCGGCGACCGCACGGCTTTCCCATTCGGCCGCCTGCGCCAGCAGCGAGTCACGCTGATGTGGGCGAAATGCCGCAGTCTGGCGGTACAAGGAGGCGATGGTCCGATAGCGCCGCACGTTCTCGAGAACCGCTTCCCCATTCATCATCATGATGCTCTCCCCTCTCCGTCCCCCAGGACGCGCCGAAGGTGCACGCGCCCGATTTGCGAAATCGTTAGCGGGCAAGACCGCGTGCCCGGATGGTTGGCGAATCCTTGACTAACGCGGTGCGGCCGATTGTCCGCTTCGTCGAAACGGCTCGGTATCAGTTGACCGCCTCGTCGGATTTACAATGACTTAAGGTTAAGACCACACGCGCGGAAAGTGACGTCGTCACAGATACTTACGCTCACGAGTGTTGTAGTTGAACTACAGCCTAATCGGCCGAATTGTGAGAAAAGCTTGTCTCAATGTTGCTGATTTTGATTGAGGATTGTGACCGATGAAAACCCTTGCCTCAGCCGTCTCTTTGCTCCTCGCCAGCTCGCTCGGCGCATTCGCCGCGGATCTGCCGGCCCGCTACACCAAGGCTCCCCCTCCGGTCGCGATCTACAACTGGACCGGCTTCTACTTCGGCGGCAGCGTCGGCTACGGCTGGGGCCGGTCGAACTTGAACACGACGCTGGACCAGACCAGCAGCTGGGCGGTCGAGGGCGCCGCCTTCCAGAATGAGTTCGTCAACATCAGCAACAACCGGCTCAATCCGGCCGGCGTGCTCGGCGGTCTCCAGGCCGGCTACAACTGGCAGAGCGGCGCCGGCGTCTTCGGCATCGAGGCCGACATCAACGGATCGGACCTCAACAAGCGGACTGTCTACACGGCGGCCAACCCGCCCACGACCCGCACCTTCAACGAGAGCATCCGGAACGACTGGTTCATGACCCTGCGCGGCCGCGCCGGTTACGCGGTCGATACGACGCTGTTCTACGTCACTGGCGGTCTCGCGGTCGGCAATGTCAAGGGCAGCTGGGATCTGACCTCGGCAAACGGCTACACCAAGACCGCCTCGGCCAACGAGACCCGGGTCGGCTGGACCGTCGGCGCGGGTGTCGAGCATGCGTTCGCACCGAACTGGACCGTCAAGGCAGAGTATCTCTACACCGACCTCGGCAGCATCAACTACACCTCGGCCTACGTCCCGGGCAGCACCTTCGCCCCGCCCGGCTCGAACTACGTCGAGCGCCTGTCCCAGGACTTCTCATTCCACACGGTCCGGGTCGGCGTGAACTACAAGTTTGGCGGCCCGGCGGCCGCGCGCTACTGATCGTCGTCATCCATAGCGACGCCATTCAAGGAAAAGCCTCGGCCCAGTGCCGAGGCTTTTTTGTTGGGGTCGATGGCGGGCTCAGGCCGCCGCGATCGCCGCCCGGAAGCGGCGCAAGGTCAACGCCAGGACCACCGCGCCGATCGCGGCCACCGCTGCGAATTGCGGCCAGACGACATCGATGCCGGCGCCGCGATAGAGGATCGACTGGGCGAACGACACGAAATGCGTCGACGGCGATGCCTTCATGATGGTGGCGAGCCACACCGGCTGGCTTTCCACCGGCGTCATCCCGCCCGACAACAGGTTCATCGGCACGGCGACGAGGATATAGAGCAGACCGAGCTGGGGCATCGACCGCGCGATGGTGCCGAGAAACAGCCCGACGGCGGTCGCGAAGAACAGATACAGCACGGTGCCCACCATGAACAGCGGGATCGAGCCCATGATGGGCACGCGCAGATACCACCGCACGACGGCGTAGAGCGCGATGGCGACGGCGACCGCGATCACCAGCGCATTGGCCCAGATCTTCGACATCGCGATCTCGAAGGGCGACAGCGGCATGACCAGCAGATGATCCATGGTGCCATGTTCGCGCTCACGCACCAGCGCCGCGCCGGCCAGGATGATCGCGAGCATGGTGACGCTGTTGATGATGCCCATCACGCCTTCGAACCAGGCCGTCGTGACGTTGGGATTGAACGCGATCCGCGTCACCAGGTTGACCGGGGCGGACGAGGATGTCTCGGAGCGGGCGACGAACCAGGCGACCTCCGTATTGATGATCTGCAGCGCATAGCCGGATCCGATTCCCGCCTGGATCATCGCGGTCGCATCGACGTTCACCTGCACCGACGGCTTGCGCCCGGCAAGGACGTCACGCTGGAAATTCGGCGGGATGTCGAGCACGAACGTGAAGCGGCCGCTGTTCATGAGCCGCTCCACCTCGCCTTGGCTGATGTAGACAGGCGGCTGGAAGTAAGGCAGCTGGAATACGCTGGCGATCCGGCGCGACAGCTCGGAGCTGTCCTCGTCGACGACGGCGATCGAGGCGCGATGCAGCTCCTGCGAACTGCTCTGCGCCTGGCTGATCACCGCCACGGTGAACGAATAGATCACGAGCCCGATCAGCACGACGTCGCCGAACAGGCTACGCAGCTCCTTGGTTCCGAGCCAGAACACGTTGGAGAGCGAGCGCATCATGGCTCACGCCTCCTGCTTCGGCAGCATCGCCAGGCTGAACCCGGTCAGGACGGGAATGAAGATCAAAAGGATCAGGATGTCGGCGCCGACATCGGCAAAGCCCAGCCCCTTGGTGAAGGTGCCGACCGCGATCGGGCGGTAGTACGTCATCGGGAAGACCATGCCGATCAGCTTGGCCACGCCGGACAGCGACGACACCGGGACCAGCATGCCCGAGAATTGCGTGGCCGGCAGCACGGTCAGGATCGCGGTCCCGAACAGGGCCGCGATCTGGGTGCGGCAGAAGGTCGAGATCAGCATGCCGAAGCCGGTCGTGGTGACGACGTAGACCAAGGTGCCGACCATCAGCGGCAGAAAGGCGCCCTTGAGCGGGACTCGGAACAGGACCATCGCCATCACGTACATCAGCGCGAAATTCACCAGCGCGACGGCGATGTAAGGCAGCTGCTTGCCAAGCAGGAATTCGAGCCGCGTCACCGGCGTGACATAGAGATTGGTGATCGACCCCAGCTCCTTCTCGCGCACGACCGCGAGCGCCATCAGGATGGCCGGAAACAGCGCGAGCAGCAGTGCGATCGTGCTTGGGGCCATCGCGTAGATGCTGTCGAAGGACTGGTTGTACTTGAACCTGATCTCGACATTGACCGGCGAGGCCGGCAACGGCTGCGTCGTCTTGACGGCGGGATCGGAGAGATAGAGCTGATGCGTGCCTTCGAGGTAGCCTCGGATGGTCTCGGCGCGGAACGGCATCGCGCCGTCGATCCAGGCCGACACGAAGGCCGGCCGGCCGCGCTTGATGTCGACACCGAAGTTCGGCGGGATCTCGATCGAGGCCTTGATGTCGCCGCTCTTCATCCGCCGTTCGAGCTCGGCATAGTTGGCGAGCGGTGGCCTTTCGACGAAATAGCGCGAGCCTCTGAGCTCCGACAGATAGGCGCGACTCTCTGGCGACTGATCGCGGTCGAGCGCGGCGAAGGTCAGGTTGTTGACGTCCGTGGAGATGCCGAAGCCGATCACGATCATCAGGAACGCCGTTCCGAACAGCGCGAACATCAGCCGGATCGGGTCACGGATCAGCTCGAGACCTTCGCGGATCGTATAGGCGAGCAGCCGCCGCGGGCTGACGGCGGCCTGCCGTTGCTCGTCCCGCGGCCGATCGGCGGGGCGTGGATAGGGTCGCGCCTGGGTCAGCGTGACCGGCGGATCGGCGACGCCGGCATCCTGCTCGAGGAAGGCGATGAACGCCTGCTCCAGCGTCTGCGCGCCCTTGGCGCGGATCAGGCCGTCCGGCGTGTCGGTCGCCAGCACCCGCCCCTCATGCATCAGCGACAGCCGGTCGCAACGCGCCGCCTCGTTCATGAAATGCGTCGAGACGAAGATCGTCATCTCATCTTGACGCGAAAGTTCGATCAGCAGGCGCCAGAACTGATTGCGCGCGACCGGATCGACGCCCGACGTCGGCTCGTCCAGGATCAGCAGATCGGGTCCGTGGACGATCGCCACCGCGAGCGACAGGCGCTGGCGGATGCCGAGGGGAAGATCGGCCGCGAGGCTGTCGATATGGTCGGTGAGGTCGCAGCGCTCGACCAGTTCGGCAATCCGCTTCCCGGCAGCGGCCAGCGGCAGATGGAACAGCCGCGCATGCAGCACCAGGTTCTGCCGCACGGTGAGCTCGCCATACAGCGAGAACGCCTGCGACATGTAGCCGACGCGGCTGCGCGATTCATGATTGCCGGCCTCCATGGAGCGGCCGAAGATCAGCGCCTCGCCGGCGCTGGGAGGCAGCAGCCCCGTCAGCATCTTCATCGTCGTGGTCTTGCCGCAGCCGTTGGAGCCGACGAAGCCGAAGATCTCGCCCTTGCGGATCTGGAAGTTCACGCCGTCGACCGCGGTGAAATCGCCGAAGCGGCAGGTCAGGTCGCGCGCGACGATCACGGTCTCGTGGCTGCCGTCGAGCTCGGACTTGGCCGGCATCTCGGCGCGGTCGCGCGCCGGCCGGTCGGGCAGCAGCGCGACGAACGCGTCCTCGATCGACGCCGCGTGGGTCTGCGCCTTGAGCTCCGTCGGCGTGCCGGTCGCGAGGATGCGCCCGTCGTTCATCGCGATCAGCCAGTCGAAACGCTCCGCCTCCTCCATATAGGCGGTGGCGACGATGACGCTCATGCCCGCCGCGCTGCGCGCGCGCAGACGGTCGATCAGGTCCCAGAACTGCCGGCGCGACAGCGGATCGACGCCGGTGGTCGGCTCGTCGAGGATGAGCAGATCGGGATCATGGATCAGCGAGCAGCACAGGCCGAGCTTCTGCTTCATGCCGCCGGACAGCTTTTTTGCCGGCCGGTCGGCGAAATCGGACAGCGCCGTCGCCGCCATCAGCTCGGCGATGCGCCAGTCGCGCTCGGACCTCGACTGGCCGAACAGCCGGGCAAAGAACGCGATGTTCTCGCGCACGCTGAGATCAGGATAGAGATTCTTGCCGAGACCCTGCGGCATGTAGGCGATCCGCGGACACACCTGCGTGCGGGCGCGCCGGTCCGTCATGTCGGCCCCGAGCACGCGCGCCTGCCCGTCCTGGATCGCGCGCGCGCCGGCCAGGATCGACAGCAGCGACGACTTGCCGACGCCATCGGGACCGATGAGCCCGACCACGCGGCCGGCGGGAATGTCGATCGAGACGTTGTCGAGCGCGATCACGCCGCGATAGCGCTGCGAGACGTTCCTGACCATCGCGACCGGAGACGCATCGCCGATCATGTCGGCCATCATGGCGAGACTTGCAGACGCGCCGGCCATGCGACGTCGGGATTCCACCTGACATACGCCACGCCCGGCAATCCGCTCCTCACGGCATCGGCATGCGCAGCCAGTCTGTCCGGATCGACTCGTACACGGATGCGAAACATCAGCTTGTCACGCTCGCTGCGGGTCTCGACCGTCTTCGGCGTGAACTGCGCCTGGCTCGCCACGAACGCAACTTTCGCCGGGATCGGACGATCCGGATAGGCATCGAGCACGATCCGCGCTTCGGTGCCGATCTTGACCTTGCCGACCTCCTCGGTCGGCAGGAACACGTCCATGTAGACATAGCCGATGTCCAGCATGGTGAAGACCTTGCCGCCGGCGGCGAGAACTTCGCCGACATTGGCGAGACGATATTGAATGCGGCCGGGCTTCGGCGCGATCAAGGAATTGTCGGCGATCTGAACGGTGTAGAGCGCGACGTCGTGACGAACCGCTTCGAGCCCGCGTTCGGCTTCGAAAATCCGCGCCTGCGCGCCGGCAAGGCCGGCGGTCGCATTGTCGAGCGCCTGCTGGCGCTGATCGGCCAGCTCGCGTGTGGTCCAGCCGCTCTGCAGCAGGCTGCGGGTGCGCTCCATCTCCTGCTCGGCGAGCGTCTTCTGCGCCTGCAGTTGCGCGAGATTGGCACGGGCCTGGTCGACGACGTGCTGCGCCTGCTCGGCCTGGGCTTGCGCCTTCGACAGCGATTGCTGCAGCTCCTTCGTGTCCATCCGCGCCACGATCTGCCCGGCCTCGACGCGATCGCCGATATCGGCGCGCAGCTCGGCAACGCGCCCGGCATATTTGGTCGCGATGTCGATCTCGTCAGCCTCGATGCGGCCGTTGCTGACGCTGATGCCCACCGGCAGCGGCGGATGCAGGCGCTGCCACCAGACGTAGCCGCCACCACCGGCTGCCCCGACGGCGAGCACGAGCAGCAGAAACGGCCACAACGCCCACCTGCGCCGCGGCTGATGGGACACGGGAACAGGCACCGCCGACGAGGGAACGACAGCGCCGGGCGCAGCATGCGCATCCCGAACAGGCCGGATGTCACTGACAAGCTCGGATTCCTGCTGATTCATTCCAAAAACGCCTTCGTCGCTGAAGCAGGCGTACCGTGTGCCATACGCACGCAGAAATCCGTTGACGCAGCTCAATCGCCATCGGGCGGCACGTGCCGGCGGCTCAGCCAGCCGATCACGTTTCAGTTATGGCGTCGTTGATGCTCAAACGTTCAGCACACGCTGACCGTCGCGAGCTGTGCGGCGAGCGCCTCGCGCACGCGCGCGACGACGTCGGCATAGTCACGTCGCGCGTCCTGGCGGAACAGCCGCACGCTCGGATACCAGGGACTGTCGTCACGGCCGAGCAGCCAGCGATAGTCCGGCGTGAAGGGCAGCAAGATCCAGGTCGGCTTGCCCAGCGCGCCGGCCAGATGCGCCACGCTGGTATCGACGGTGATGACCAGGTCGAGATTGTCGATCAGCGCCGCCGTATCGACGAAGTCACGGATGTCAGCGGTGAGATCGAGAATGTCGTCGCGCGCGGCGAGCGCGGCCTTGTCGGACGGCCGAGGCTCCTTCTGCAGACTAACGAACCGCGCGCCGGTCTCGAGCAGCGGCGCGAGCGTCGGCAACGGAATCGAACGGTTGTGATCGTTGAGATGCGCGGGGTTGCCCGACCAGACCAGGCCCACCCGCAAGCGGTCATGCGGACCGAGTCGCTGTTCCCAGATCGCCCGGCGCGCCTCGGGAGGGCGCGGCAGATAGCACGGCGCAACAGGGATGGTGTCGAGCCGGGTGGCGAAGGCGAGCGGCAGGCTCGACAGCGGGCAGTGATAGTCGATGGCAGGCAGCGCATCGATGCCGCGGGCAAGGCACTGCGCCACGCCGTCCAGGCCGGACAGAAGCGGCTGCAGCGGCGCGTCCACCTCGAACACGACGCGCGCGCCCTGCGCGGCCACCAGGGCGGCGTAGCGCGAAAACTGGATCGTGTCGCCGAGCCCCTCGTCGCTATGGAGCAGGATCGTCTTGCCGGCGAGGGGCGCGTCCGCAAGCCACAGCGGCGCCTCGAAGCTGCGCTCGACGAAGCCGACGGCGCGACATTTTCGTCCCCATTCGCGCGCCGCCCAGCCACGGGCGAAGTCGCCGGTCAACAGCCGGAACAGCGCCGCGTTCCAATGCGCATCGGCCAGATCAGGCTTCAGCGCGACGGCGCGATCGAAGCTTTCGAACGCCTCTGCAAAGCGATGCAGCTCGGCCAGCGACGTGCCGCGATGATTGTGGAAATCCGCGGTCTGCGGCCGGAGCGCGATCGCCTTGTCGAACATGGCGACGGCGTCATCGTGACGGCCGAGGTTCTGCAGGATGCATCCATAGCCATTGGCGAAGTCGGGATTGTCGGGCGCCAGCACCTGCGCGCGATGGCCGAGAGTCTCGGCTTCCTGGTAGCGGCGCAGCCGCCGCAGCGCGATGCCGTTCAGGTACAGCACACCCGCCTGATCCGGCATCACTGCCAGCGACTGCCCGAAGCGCGAGATGGCCTGCTCGTAATGGCCGGCATCGAAATGAAGCGCTCCGGCCTTGTTGGCCGCCTCGACGTGATCTGGCTTGAGCTGCGCCACCTGATCGAAGGCCAGCGCCGCCTCGTCACGCCGGCCCTGGGCTTCGAGCACCTCGCCGAGACGAAACCAGGTCGCAGCACGATCGGGCGCGAGCTGCAGCAGCCGGTCACAGGCCAGCGCCGCCTCGGCGTGTCGCTGCCTCAGTTGCAGCAGTTCGCCAAGCGCATCCCAGCTCTCGATCGCGTCCGGCTGCAGCTGCAGCGCGCGATCATAGGCCTTGATCGCTTCATCGACGCGGCCGGAGCCCCGCAGCGCCTGCGCCAAGCCGACGAAGGACTCCGCTGCGGACATGTCCTGCCGAACGGCGCGGGCAAACCACTCGATCGCATCATCGACGCGCTTGAGCGCCAGGCAGACCTGTCCCATCGCACGCAGCGCGTCGAGCGAGGCCGCGTCCAGCGTCAGCGCGCGGCGGCACGCATCCTCGGCCTGCGCGAGCCGGCCGGCGCGCAGCAGCCGCAGCGCGGCGGCGCACAGCGCATCGGGCGTATCGGTGTGGCCCATCGATCCGGATCTGACCGGAGGCTTGCCGGCAGGCCGGCGCTGCTTGTGCTTCATCAGGGGATCTCTGCGCTCGTGCTGCAAGCGGTAGATGATTCCCCGATGTGCGGAAAGATTGGGCCGTCGTCAGGCGACCGGTGCCGGCGCCAGCGGCACCGCCTCGAGTCCTCCGAAGCGGCGCTCGCGGCTGCGGAACGAGGCGAGCGCCTGCGCGAGATCTGCGGCATCGAAATCGGGCCACATCCGCTGGGTGAAATGCAGCTCGGCATAGGCGCCTTCCCAGAGCAGGAAATCGGACAGGCGCTGCTCGCCGGAGGTGCGGATGATCAGATCGACGTCGCGCAAGCCGGCTTCGCCGGTCACGAGGTCGGAGAACGCCGCACGCGTCAGGCCGTCGATTTCGCGGGCCTTCGCCGCGGCCTCGAGGATCGCGTCGCGCGCCGAATAGTCGACGGCGATGCGCAGATGCAGGGTGCTGCCGTCGCGGGTTGCCGCCTCGGCCCGGCCGATCGCGTCGGCGATGCCGCCGGGCAACCGGTCGCGACGGCCGATCACGGTGAGGCGGACGCCGTTGCGTACCAGCGACTCCACCTCGCTGGCGAGATAGACCCGCAACAGCGCCATCAAGGCGGCGACCTCGGCACGTGGGCGTCGCCAATTGTCGCTGGAGAACGCATACAGCGTCAGCGTCCCAATGCCCTGGTCGGGCGCGGCTTCGACGACGCGCCGGATCGCCTCGACCCCCGCCTCGTGCCCGCGCAGCCGCGACAGGCCCTTGCGCGTCGCCCAGCGGCCGTTCCCGTCCATGATGATGCCGACATGCAGGCCATCCACCACAGCAGGCGATTTAGGTTGCAGACTACTTTGCATTGCAAAGCTCCAGGTCGAAAAAGTGCGATGCGCGATTCAGATGCGGCCCGGGATCAGGCCGACCGACGATGGCGTATGTTCCTTGCCGGCAGCCGCCGCGGCGTCGCGGACGAGGCGCTCGAGCACGGCGAGATAATCGAGGAAGCGGCGGCGTCCCGCCTTGGTCAGCCGGCAGGTGGTATGTGGGCGATTGCCCTCATAGCCCTTGGTGACCTCGACGAGACCGGCTTCCTGCAACACCTGCAGATGGCGGGACAGATTGCCGTCCGTCAGCCCGCAGAGCTGCTTGAGGTCGGCAAAAGCGAGACCCTTCGGGTGCGCCATCAGCGAGGTGAGCAGGCCGAGCCGTGCCTTCTCGTGGATGACGCGATCGAGGCCGTCATAGGAGAACGGCGCGCTGCCGTCAGTCTTCGACATCGGACTCTCCGGTCGCAAAATACAGAATGCCCGCCATCAGCCCCTGTCCGATCGCGAACGGAAGCCCCATCGTCCATGGCGACAGCGCATGCGTGGCGCTGCCGACCAGCAGCACGGCGAAGCCGGCCATGAAATAGAACGCCCCGGCAAGCGCCACCGTGCGTGGCAGCGAGCGCACCGACGCGAACACGCCGAGCGACATCAGGATCTGCCACAGGCCCGGCAGCATCCACAGCGCCTCCGGCGCGAACTTCCACAGCAGCACCGCGAGCAGGACGCCAGCGATGCCCGCTGGCAGGAACTGCTCGACCGCCTGATGAATCATCGCGTCCGCAAGGCCGGAATGATGCCGGCGCGACCGCGCCCGCATCTCGAACCAGATCATCGTCAGCGACACGCAGGCTGCCGCCGCCCATCCGAGCAGGAACGTCCACGCGTCGGCCGTCGGGTCGCGCAGAAACAGCTGCTGAAGCAGCGCAGTGACCAGCGCTACGGCCGAGGTCGCGGCCATCGTCGCCGGCCCGTAGCCGCGAAATGCCGTGCCCGCCGCAAGCTGGCTGCGGATCGCGATGATGTCCGCCAGCGCCTTATCGAGGTCGCGCATGTCTCACCTGAGGCCCGGAACGGCTCGTTTAACTTTGCAATACAAAGTATATACGAACGCAAAGTCGATGCAAGCCCGCGCGATTCCGGAAGCGCGCCTGCGTCAGCCGCTTGGCCGCGCGTGCCGACCCGCTCCGTAGAGGCGTCAGTAATACTGATAGCGGTGCACGCGGCGCGGCGGCGGCATGTCGACATAGACCGAGGGGCCGCGGCGGGCAGGATCGAACGCGACGCGCGGATTGATGCCACAGCCTGCATTGCGCCCGGAGGCACTCGCCCGGCATTGCTCGAAGGTCTGATAGGAGCAGTCGCCGGGGTAACCGACGCCTCGGCCCTGCACACACCAGGGATAGTCGTAACCGCCTGCGGAGGCCGGCGCGATACCGCCACCAAGTGCAACGCCGACGAGGCCGGCTGCCATCATCATAACCTTGCGCATGATCTGTTCCTCTTTTGGCCGGAGGGTTGCACCACACCGGCATGGTCAAAAAACGACAAATCGGCGGAACGGATCACCAACCAAGGCCGTGACGTGTCGCATGCGCGGCACGTCACCTTCAGCCCTCGACGCCCGTCTCGCGGGCCGGCGCCTCATCGAAGACCCGTCGCGGCACGCGGCCCAGCGATTGCGGCGTCGCCAGGTCGACTCATTCGACCTTCAGGCCGGCGAACTCGACGACCTTCTTCCACTTCTCGGTCTCGGCGGCGATCTGGGCGCCGAACTGCTCCGGCGACTGGATCAGCGGCTCGCCGCCGAGATCGACCAGACGGGCCTTGATCTCGGGCTCGGCCAGGATGGTGTTGACCTGCTTGTTGAGCTTCTCGACGATCTCCTTTGGCGTGTTCTTCGGCGCGCCGATGCCGAACAGCGCGCTCGCCTCGTAACCGGGTACGGTCTCGGCGACGGCCTGGACGTCCGGCAATTGCGGCGAACGCTGCTGCGTGGTGACGCCGAGCGCTCGCAACGAGCCGGAGCGGATGTGCTGGATGATGGAGGGCATGTTGTCGAAGATGACCTGCACCTGGCCGCCGAGCATGTCGGTGATCGCGGGCGCCGCGCCGCGATAGGGCACGTGTTGCATCTTGGTTCCGGTCATCGCCATGAACATCTCACCCGACAGATGCACCGAGGTGCCGTTGCCGGACGAGGCCATGTTCACCTTGCCGGGGTTTGCCTTGAGATAGGCGATGAACTCGGCGACGTTTTTGGCCTCGATGTCCTTGTTGACGGTCATCACGTTGGGGACGCGGTTGAACGAGGCCACCGGCGCGATGTCGCGGACGAAGTTGAACTTGAGATTGGTGTAGAGGCTCGCATTGATGTAGTTGGCCGGATTGACCAGCAGCACGGTGTAGCCGTCGGCCGCCGCGTTCACGACGGCATCGGTGCCGATATTGTTGCCGGCCCCCGGCTTGTTCTCGACGATGAACTGCTGACCGAGCGTCTCGGACAGCCGCTGGCCGATCAGCCGCGCTAGGATGTCGGTCGCGCCGCCCGGAGGATAACCCACCACGAAGCGGACGGGACGGGTGGGATAGTCGGCCGCGGACGCCTTGCGAACGCCAGCGATGGACGGGACGGCGGAGGCGATCAGACCAAGCGCGGTACGACGTGAAATCATGCGTTTCCTCAGGCATTATCGTTGAGCGGCGGTTAACGAGCCGCCGGGATCGATTGTAGCAGAGTGCCGCGATTGCGGCGAGATCGATGCCCCATCAGGAGGGAAGAGCCCATGCCGGTCAAGGTCGATGCGCTCGATCATCTGGTCATCAATGTCGCCGACGTGGACCGCACGACGGCGTGGTACCAACAGGTGCTGGGCATGACGGTCCAGGTGTTCGATCCCGGACAAGGCAAGGCGAGGCGCACGTCGCTGCTATTCGGGAACCAGAAGATCAACGTGCGACCGAAGGACGCGGACAAGGTCGATTGGTTCACGGCCGACCATGTCGCGGCCGGCAGCGACGACCTCTGCTTCCTCACCACCAGCACCCCCGACGAGGTGGTGGCGCATCTCAGTGCGCTCGGGATCGCCATCGAGGAAGGCCCGGTCGCCAAGCAGGGCGCGCGCGGCACGCTGCGGTCGGTGTATTGCCGCGACCCCGACGGCAGCCTGATCGAGATCTCGTCGTATCAGGATTGAGCCGAGGCCGCCCTTAGGTCATTTCGTCACGGTCTCGCCGCTCTTGTCCATTTTCGCGATGATCTCGCTGCGCGACCATCCGGTCAGTTGCGCGAGATCCGTCGCCTGCGTGGCGAAACGCGCGGCGAGACTGTCCCGGTAGGTCTTCGCCGCGGCACAGGACGCCTCGCCGCGCCAGGGATGGTGCTGGACATAGCGACCCTGGAAATTGCTGCGGTCCTTGGTCTCGGCGAAGACGATGTCCTCGGGGAAGGACTTCGCATCGTAGCGCACGTGCAGCCGGGTCACGAAGGCGCTGGCTCCGGCCGTGCCCCGGCGGAGACTGAAGGCGGTGTCATCGTCGCTGCCGATCCAGCGCGCGCCGAGCTCGACCAGTTCCTTGTTGCTCATGGGATCGGCGGCGCAGGGGTCGCACCATCCCATGTCCCAGGCATATTCCACGAACACCGCCTGCATGTTCTCGCGCGCGACCGCCCGCTCGAACAGCGCCTTGTAGAACGGCCCGAACTCGTCCTTCACATAGAGCGGAACATCGATATCGGATGGGATCTTCACCGTTCGATAGTTGGCCGCCTCGATGCGGCCGCTCCTGGTGAGCGCATAGATGATCAGGTCCTGCGGTCCCCTGGCGTTGACCGTGCCGAGCCGCAGCGGCACCATGAACTTGGCGCTCCGGTAGCGCACCTGCAGGGGCCGCAGGGAGCCGTTGCCGATCCCCTTCATCCGCTCGGCATTGACCTTCGCGACGAAGAACCGCATGCCCTGCCTGATGTAGCTGCCGAGCACGGCCTCGGCGCCTTGCGGGATGCGATAGTCGTTGTCGGTCAGCCAGCGCGTCAGTCCGTCGCTCTCCTGCGCCGACAGGATCAGCACGTCGTATTCGGCGACGTCGTAGCTGGCCTCGACGGTGACGCCGTAGTTCCGCCGGGTCATTTCGTAGACAGCGCCTGCCATCATCGGCGCCGCCGGCATCGCCCGCGCCGCAACGACGACCGGCGCGCATGGATCGGCATCATGATATTCGACCAGCCGCGGCGCGGTGTATTTGTCGAGATGGTCGATGGTCTTCGGCTCGACCACGCCGATCTGCTTGCGCTCGATGAAGGTCGGCACGGGGACGACCACCGCGAACTCCTTCACGTCGCCCTCGAAGTCGCTGGCCATCGTGATCGCCGTCTGCTCGCCGTCGCGGGCCAGCACGACCTTCGATGACTGGTTGAACAGCTTCGCGTCGGCCTGGGCGACATAGAAGCCGCAAAAGGCATTCGCGGGCGCCATCGCTGCGTTCGCCAGGATCGCGGCGGCCGCGACGCCGGTGCGGAAGAGCTTGCTGTAACGCAGGGTCATGTCGACACTCCTTCGGGAACGGGCGAACGCCAGGAAAAGCGGGTCTCAGGGACGAGCCGGTCGAGCAGCAGCGTGAGCGGCGACAGCGCGATCAGCGACACGTAGAGCGCCGGCCGCATCTGCATGGCGAAGGTGAGGTAGTGCGCCGCGACCGCAACGCTCAGCGCGAACAGCAGCCGGCCGACGCGCGAGTCCGGCGAGGTGCGCGGGTCGGAGATCATGAAGAAGGTGAAGATCAGCAGCGAGCCGCTCTGCAACTGATGCAGCGGAATCGCCAGGGGATCGCCGAGCCAGGCGGCACGCAGCAGCAGCAGTGCGGCATGGCTGGCGAAGAAATAGACTGCGATGTCCGCGCGTCGGGAGGCGCCGAGCACCAGGATCGCGAAGAAGCCGGCGAGGCTCGCGAACCAGATCTCCGTCCCCCATTGGCCGGGCGAGATCCACACGCCCTTGGAGCTGAACAGCAGCACCACGATCGCCAGCCCCGCCGGGTTGAACACGTGCTTGCCGTCGACGCGCAGCACGAATTTCGAGCCGATGGCGATCACGGCTGCCGCCGCATGCAGCCACAGCGCGTCGGCGCGCAACAGCAGGCTGAGCGACAGGCCGGTGATCAGCGGTGACTTGAGATCGAGCGGCGCGCCGGAGATGCGGCAGCAGACCACTTGCGCGAGCAGCGCCATGGCGACCGCGACCACGCTCGCTGCGGGACGCGCGCCGAAATCGATCATGGCGAAATTGATCGCCAGCAGCGTCGCCAATGCCGCGATCTGGAAATAGCGGGCATCGGGCAGCCGCCATGGTCGTGGCTCGGCCTGCATGCAAACCTCCGGGCGTGTCTTGCCGCGCCATTGGTCGCCCGCGAACGGAGACGGGTTCAATCCCGATTTGATCGCGGCGACGCAAGGTGGCAGAAGATGACGACGAGAACGAAGCGGCCGGAGACAGGCCGTACTCAAGAACGACGGGAGCGAAGATGAAGGGAACGACAATGGCAGCGGGCACGGTGACGCCGTTCGACGGCATGGACGTGCCGTGGCTGTTGAAGCTGCGCAGCGACACCCGGCGCGATCATCCGTTCCTGATCTCGGCGCCGTTCGATGCACCGGCGCGCCGCTGGACCTATGGCGCGTTTCACGAGCGTGTCGGCGCATTGGCGGCCGGGCTGGCTAAGCGCGGCGTGCAGCCCGGCGATGCCGTGCTGATCCATCTCGACAATTGCATCGAGGCGATGCTTGCCTGGTTTGCCTGCGTTGAGCTGGGCGCGCTCGCCGTCACGACCAACACGCGCTCGGCAGCCGCCGAGATGAGCTATTTCGCGGAGCACTGTCGCGCGGTGGCTGCGATCACGCAGCCCGCCTATGCCGAGATGATCGCAGCGCGTTGCCGCGGTCTCAAATGGATCGCCGTGATCTCGCACGATCCGGGTCAGGCGGAGGCGTCGGCCGTCGAACGAGGCGAGCGCTTCGAAGCGCTGTTTGCCGACAGCGCCGATCGGCCGCGGCGGCCGGCCGATCCGCTGGCGCCGTGCAGCGTGCAATACACCTCGGGCACGACATCGCGGCCGAAGGCGGTGCTGTGGACGCATGCCAACGCGCTGTGGGGCGCCAAGGTCAACGCCGTCCATGAGGATCTGCATCAGGGCGACGTGCACCAGACCTATCTGCCGCTGTTCCACACCAACGCGCTGGCCTATTCGATGCTTGCCACACTCTGGGTCGGCGCGACCTGCGTGATCCAGCCGCGCTTCTCCGCGCGCCGGTTCTGGAGCGCGGCGCTCGAGCATGGCAGCACCTGGACCTCGACCATCCCGTTCTGCATGAAGGCGCTGCTCGACCAGGAGGTACCGAAGCATCACAAGTTCCGGCTGTGGGGCACGGCGGTGTCCGAGCCGCCCGCCTTCGCCAAGTTCGGCATCAAGATCATCGGCTGGTGGGGCATGACCGAGACCATCACCCATGGCATCGTCGGCGAGGTCGATCAGCCGAACGCGCCGATGTCGATCGGCCGCGCGGCGCCGGAATACACCATCCGCATCACCGACGATGACGGCCGGCCGACCGAGGTCGGCGCCACCGGCAATCTCGCCATCAAGGGCGTGCCCGGCCTGTCGCTGTTCGCCGAATATCTCTACAACGACGAAGCGACGCGCACGAGCTTCGATGCCGACGGCTTCTTCCTGACCGGCGACCGCGTCACGCGCCTGCCCGACGGCTTCATCAAGTTCGGCGATCGCACCAAGGACATGCTCAAGGTCGGCGGCGAGAACGTCGCGGCGTCCGAGATCGAGCAGGTCATCATCACCGTGCCCGGCGTACGCGAGACCGCCGTCGTCGCCAGGAAGCATCCGATGCTGGACGAGGTGCCGGTCGCGTTCGTGATCCCGCAGCCCGGGATCGCGCGGGACGAACTGCCCGAGAAGGTGCTGGCCGCCTGCCGCGCCGGGCTCGCCGACTTCAAGGTGCCGCGCGAGGTCAAGCTGGTCGACGAGATGCCGCGCTCGACCCTGGAGAAGGTCGCAAAGGCGGAGCTGCGCAAGCTGCTGGATTGAGCGCCGCGTCAGCCCATCGTGACGCGGATCGGCAGCTTCTTTGGTCCGTTCACGAACGTTGCCCGCGTCATCAGCACCGGCCCCGCCGGCGACAGCGATGTGAGCCGCGGCAGCAGTTCCTCGAACAGGATGCGCATCTCGAGCTTGGCAAGATGCTGGCCGAGGCAGAGATGCGCGCCATAGCCGAACGCGACGTGGCGGTTCGGCTTGCGGTCACAGCGGAACGTGTCGGGCTGCTCGAACACCGCCTCGTCGCGATTGCCGGACGCGTAGCACAGCATCAGCCAGTCGCCCTTGGCGATCCTGCGTCCGCCGAGCTCGGTGTCGGCGGTGGCGCTGCGCATGAAATGCTTGACCGGCGTCATCCAGCGGATCGCCTCGTCGACGAGGCCCGGGATCAGCTCGGGATTGGCTTTGACGCGCGCGAACTGCTCGGGATCTTCCGCCAGCGCCCAGATCGCGCCTGCCGTGGACGACGACGTCGTGTCGTGACCCGCGGTCGCCACGATCATGTAGTAGCTGGTGCGGTCGTGCAGCGGCATGTCCTCGCCATTGATCCTGGCGTTGGCAATGACGGTGGCGAGATCGTCGCGCGGATGAGCCTTGCGGTCTTCGGTGATGCGCTGGAAGTAGGCGGCGAAATCGGCCACCACCGCCTGCAGCATCGCCGCGAACACCTCGGCCGACAGCGCCTCCCGCACCCGCGCCGTGTCCGGATCCTGCGGGCCGAACAGCTCCTGCGTCAGCTTGAGCATGCGCGGCTCGTCCTCCTCCGGCACGCCGAGAATCTCCATGATCACGTGCAGCGGATAATGGAGCGCGACGTCGGCGACGAAATCGCAGACGCCGCCATTCGCCGCGGCCTTCGCCGCCATGCGGCCGACGGTCGCCCGCGCGATCTCGCGAATGCGCGGCTCGAACTTGGCGATGTTGGCCGGCATGAACCAGCCCTGCGTCAGCGCGCGATATTTCGGATGGTCCGGCGCATCCATCTGCACCAGCGAACGCACGAGATTGGGCTGGCCGGTAATCTTGTGAACGCGCTCCAGCACCGCCTTGTTGGTCAGCGTGGTCGCACGGTCGGCATTGTGGAACAGATCGTTCTGACGGCTGATGGCGAGAATGTCAGCGTGCCGCGTCACCACCCAGAACGGATCGAACGCATCGAGCTCGGCCCGCCCGAGCGGATTGTTGGCGCGCAGCCAGCGATAGGCATCATGGATGCGGTGGTCGGCATAACAGGCCGGATCGACCAGCGCGGCGGCGATGTGCCCGGGAATGACCTCGCCGGCCTGTTCGGCTGCGCCCATGCTGCTCCTCCCGCCTTTCACCGATTGGCGGGTAGGATAGTGCGCCTCGGCCGAGATGCACTTGCGTCGAGCGGCTACCCTCGGGCGATGGATGCGCTCTCAGGCGATCGCGTCAATGCGCGCCCATCGCGACCGGGCGGAACGCCTGTAGCAGCTGCTGGTCGAGCTTCGGGCCCATGTTCTCCATGATCTGGAACGCGCGCGCATGGGTGAAGGCCGGCCGATAGGCGCGGTGCTCGATCAGCGCGGCGTAGATGTCCACGATCGTGGTGAGGCGCACGATGTCGCTGATCTGCTCGTTGTGCAGCGCGTCGGGATAGCCGGAGCCGTCGAGGAATTCGTGGTGATGCAGGATGACGTCGAGCATCTCCGGCGGGAAGCCGCCCTGCCGCCACAGCGCCTCGTAGCCGCGGCGCGGATGCTGGCGAAGCAGCGCGATCTCTTCCGCCGTCAGCTTGCCCTGCTTGTCGAGGATCGCGACCGGGATGAACGCCTTGCCGACGTCGTGCAGCAGCGCCGCGCGGACCAGCCGGCGCTGGTCGTCGTCGCGCATGCCCAGATGAATCGAGAAGCCGACCGCAAGGCCGGTCACGAACAGGCAATGCCGATAGGTGTCGTTGTGATGACAGCCGACCACGGTCATCCATTCGCGCAGCGAGGAGTGCTTGATCGCCTTCAGGATCTTGTTCTCGGCCGCGACGATGTCCTCCATCGTCAGATGCGCGCCGGTGGGCAGCTTCTCGAAGATCTTGACCATGATGGCCTGCGCGGCCTCGACGCCGCGATTGAGCAGCTTGCCGCGATCGGTCTCGTCATAGCCGTCGTCGGCGGGAAGCGCCGAGCGGATGCGCTGCAGCACGTCGGCGGGGCTGAACGGCCGCGCGATGGTATCGGTGGCGCCGAGCGCCCATGCCTGCATGGTGGCGTGGTGCAGCGCCTCCGCGAGCACGAACAGCCGCGGCACGTCGCTATAGGCGCGTGACGACAGCTTCTTGCGCACCCGCTGCACGCTCTCGGGCGAACGCAGGTTGATGTCGACGATGACGCCGGAGAAGCGGTTGCCGGGGTTCTCGGGGATTTCGGTGGTCGGCATCATGTCGACGTCGCCGACCGAGCGCAGGATGCGCGCCAGCTCGCTGCTCTGGTCACCGCGATCCGACGCGAGCAGGAGATGGCGCCTGTTCGCGGTCTGGGTCACGGTCTGCTTGGCTGTCGCGCTCATACGTGCTCGCCCCCTGCGGTTTGCTGCCCATGCAAGTTACCGGGATACGGGTTCGTCGCGGCTTAAGCCGATCATTCAAGCTGTATCGTTTCAGGTGAGCGAGACGTTAAGGGGATCATTCAAATCGTGCCGCGCGGGAACCTGACCGCAGCGCAAAAAAGAACCGCCGGAGACGAGCTCCGGCGGTTCCCAGATACAGGAATGGTCTCGCGGCGACGCTAGGCCTTCATCGCCGCCTTGACCGCTGCGGCGGTGATCGGCAGCGAGCGCAGCCGCGCGCCACAGGCATTGTAGATGGCGTTGCCGAGCGCCGGCGCGACCACGGTCACCGCAGGCTCGCCGACGCCGGTCGCCTTCTCGCCATTGGCGATCACGGCGATCGCGACCTCCGGCACCTGGCTCATCCGCAGCGGCGTGTAGCTGTCGAAATTGGTCTGCTCGATGCCGCCGTCCTTCAGCGTCGCCTTCTCGTACATCGCCAGCGACAGCCCCCACAGCGCCGCGCCCTCGACCTGGGCGCGGATGTTGTCGGGATGCACCTGGGTGCCGACATCGGTCGCCACCGTGAGCTTCTTCACCGTGACCGCGCCCGTGGGCGCAACCGCGACATGGGCGACGCACGCCGTCCAGCTCGCCGTGGCACGCTCCTGCGATGAAACGCAGGAGACGCCCATGCCTTCGCCTGGCGGGAGCTTCCTGGCGCCGTAGCCGGACAGGCCCATCGCCGCCAGCAGCGTGTTGCGCAATCGCTGCGCGCCGCCGTCGTTCTTGCCCTTGCCGTCGAGCAGCGCAATGCGGAACTGCGCCGGGTCCTGCCCCGAGGCCACCGCGATCTCGTCGATCATGCTCTCGACCGCCCAGAACGTCCAACCCGGCGCCACCGAACGGAGTTGTCCCGATGGCGTCGCATTATGCGCGAGCTCGTTCTTGATCGCGCGCACATGGTGATTGGGCACGGTGTAGAAGAAGTCGGCGCCATTGACCGTGAACGAGTCGAGCGGGCCCTTCTTGTCGACCGAGGGCGACAGGAAGTCCGGGATGCCCCAGCGCGCCGTCGGCCAGGCCGAGACGACGTCATGGCTGAGCGCGATCAGCTTGCCGTTGCTGTCGAGCCCGGCCTTGACCTTCTGGTAGGTGAGCGGCCGCGAGTAGTCCATCGTCATGTCGTTCTCGCGGGAGTAGATCACCTTGACCGGCTTGCCGACCGCCTTGGCCGCCTGCACCGCCGGCACCATCATGTCGGCATCGAGCCTGCGGCCGAAGCCGCCGCCGAGCCAGGCCTGGTGCATCACGACGTATTTCGGATCGATCCCGGCCGCAGCCGCCGCAATCGCGCCGGAACGGGTCGCGAACTGATTGCCGGTGTAGATGTGCAGGATGTCACCCTTGAACTCGGCGGTCGCGTTCATCGGCTCCAGCGGCGCATGGATGTTGATGCTGGTGGTGTACTCCGCCTCCAGCACCTTGGCCGCGCCCGACATCGCTGCAACTGGATCGCCGTCCTTGACGAAGAACTGCCCGGCATCGTCCTGCGCCTGCAGCCGCATCGCCTCGGTGATGATGGTGTCGGTGCTGACATTGGCATAGGGGCCTTTGTCATAGCTGATCTTGAG
Organism: Bradyrhizobium sp. SZCCHNS30572; assembly: GCF_032484415.1. Classification (NCBI taxonomy): domain Bacteria; kingdom Pseudomonadati; phylum Pseudomonadota; class Alphaproteobacteria; order Hyphomicrobiales; family Nitrobacteraceae; genus Bradyrhizobium; species Bradyrhizobium sp. SZCCHNS30572. Next base: position 353,027 of record NZ_JAUESY010000004.1, read on the forward strand.
CGCGTCCGCCGCCTTCCTGGCGTTGGCATAGGTGTTGGCGACCGCCACCACCCAGCCCGAGGTCGAGCCGGTCTTGTCGTCGAGCGTCACCGCCTTGATGAAGCCCGGCACCTTCTTGGCCTCGGAGTCGTCGACCGCCGTGACCGTCGCGCCGAAGCGCACCGGCGGCGTGACGACCTTGCCGTAGACCATGCCCGGCAGCATCGTATCGATGCCATATTTCGCCGTGCCGTTGGTCTTGGAGGGAATGTCGAGCTGCGGCACCGAGACGCCGATCATCGTGTACTGATCGGGCGTCTTCAGCGTCAGCGCCTTCAATTCGTCAGGCGTGAAGCTCTTGGTGATCTTGCCGCTCCTGACGATCTCGGCGTAGCTCATCTGCTTCTTGGACTTCGGATGCATCACGACGCCGTCGCGCACCACGAGCTCCTTGGCCGGCACGCCCATCGCGGTCGCAGCGGCCTCGGTGAGCGCGATGCGGCCCGCGGCGCCGGCGCGGCTCATGGCATCGAAGTTCATCATCGTGCTCCAGCTGCCGCCCGTGATCTGGGCGCCGAGCACGGGATCGTTGAACTTCGGATCGTTGGAGGCGAGCTGGACCCGCATGTCCTTCCAGGCCGCGCCGAGCTCCTCGCAGACGATCTGCGCCATGGTGGACGCAATGTGCTGGCCCATGTCGGCCTTGCCGCAGGTCACGGTGACCAGGCCATCCGGCGCGATCGCATACCAGACGCTGGGTTCGAAATTGGCCGGCGCCGCGGCCGCCAGTGCGCTGTCGGCGAGGCCGGCATAGCCGAGCACGAGGCCGGTGGCGGCGGTGCCGACCAGAAAGGAGCGGCGGCTGAGATCGGTCGCGACCGAGGAATTGGTTTTGACGTGCTGGTTCATGTCGCTCTCCGGTCGCTCGAGTTGGACGCGGTGCGCATTTCGGACGCGGCGCGCTGGATCGCCTTCTGAATCCGCGAATAGGTCATGCAGCGGCAGAGATTGCCGTCCATATGCGCGACGATCTCCTCCTTGGTCGGGCTCGTGGTCTTGGCGAGCAGCGAGGCCGCCTGCATGATCTGGCCGGACTGGCAGTAGCCGCATTGCGGCACCTGCTCGGCGATCCACGCCTTCTGCAAGGGATGATCGCCCTTCTGCGACAGCCCCTCGATGGTGGTGATCTTCTTGTTCGCGACGTCGCCGACCATGGTCTGGCACGAGCGCACGGCCTCGCCGTTGACATGCACGGTGCAGGCGCCGCACAGCCCGGCGCCGCAGCCGAACTTGGTGCCGGTCATCTGCAACTGCTCGCGGATGACCCATAGCAGCGGCGTGTCGTGCGCCGCGTCGACGGACATGGTCCGCCCGTTGATGGTGAGATTGGGCATTTGGTTTCTTCCCCGCCCGGCGTGCGACTTCGCTTACGGCGAAGTTCGGTTTTATCGATTCGCTGGGACCCACCGGATAGATGCCAGCCATCATAAGAATGATCGCGTTGCGACGGCGACGCAACGGGATTTGAACGCCGGCCTGCCACATGAAACGGCATTTGCGTTGTGCAGCGCGAACGATGCTGGGCTGGTGACGCCGGGCACGCTAAGAAGGTGCGGCCAACGCCGACAGCGAAAGGAGATTTCAGCCCATGAGACCATCCGTACGTATGACGCTGTGCCTGGCTGCGGCCATGCTGCCGAGCCTGTCGGCCCTAAGCCCTGCTGCGGCGGGGCAGACGCTCGGCGTCGCCGACGCGCCTTTCACAGCGACGTTATCCAACGTCGCGCCGCTTGCCTTCGGCATGGATGTCGGTGAGACATCGCGCGTGCTGGAGCAGCCGTTGATCTATCTGAACGGCGCGCCCGGCAACGAGACCTTTCTGGCACTGCGTAATCTCGGCGGCAGCGGACTGGTCCCGCACCATCACCGCCTCTACCTGAAGTTCCGCAGGGGACGGCTGACCGGCTGGAAAGAGGACTACGGCACCAACTGGATGTGGCGCTGACGCGCGCCTGACGACCGCAAGAGGACAGAACGTGGGACAAGATATCAAGCTGACGGCATCCGACGGCTTCCAGCTCGGCGCCTATCGCGCCGATCCGACGGGAACTGCAAAGGGCGCGCTGGTCGTCATCCAGGAGATCTTCGGTGTCAACCATCACATCCGCAACGTCTGCGACCGCCTCGCCGCCGCGGGTTACGTTGCCATCGCGCCGGCGATATTCGACCGCGTCGAGCCCGGCTTCACCTCAGGCTATTCGCCCGACGAGATCGCGGTCGCGCGCAAGTTCGTCGCCAATCCGGATTGGGCGGCCTTTTTGCGCGACACCCAGGCCGCAATCGACGGCGTGAAGAATGTTGGGCCGGTCGGCATCATCGGTTTCTGCCTCGGCGGCAGCATCGCCTATGCGGCTGCGACCAAGCTGTCGGGCCTCCGCGCTGCCGTCGGCTATTACGGCGGCGCTGTCGCGCGGTTCGCCGACGACAAGCCGACGGTGCCGACCCAGCTACATTTCGGCGAGAAGGACGCGGGCATCCCCTTGCGCGACGTCGAGGCCATCAAGGCCAAGCGGCCGGACGTCGAGATCTTCGTCTATCCCGGCGCACAGCACGGGTTCGGTTGCGACGAGCGCGCCAGCTACGACCAGCCGAGCGCCGATCTTGCCTGGACGCGCAGCCTGGCGTTCTTTGCGCAGCACCTGCACTGAACGTCCAACCACCGTCATTGCGAGGAGCCTCGCGTCACTCAGCGTCAGGTCGACGCAGGTGCTCAGGTAGGCGTTGAGCCGCAATCACTCGTGCGGAGATCAGAACCAGCGCTCGCCGACCTGGATGGTGTCGCCCGGCTTGAGCGAGGTGCCGAGCGGCACCTCGTAGCGCGCGGCCCCGGAAGCATCGGTGTGGGTCAGGGTGACGACGTCGCGCCGCGCCCGAGGCGAGAAGCCGCCGGCGATCGCGATCGCGCTCTCCACCGTCATGTTGGGCACGTAGGGGTATTGGCCGGGCGCCTGCACCTCGCCGAGGATGAAGAACGGGCGATAGGCTTCGATCTCGACGGCCACCGAGGGCTCGCGGATGTAGCCGTTGCGCAGCTTGGCGGTGATCTCGGCAGCGAGGCCGGCGGTGGTGCGGCCGCGCGCCGGCACGCTGCCGATCAGCGGCATCGTGATCGATCCGGACGCATCGATCGCATAGGTGTTGGTCAGGCCCTCCTGGCCGTAGACGACGACGCGCAGCTTGTCGCCGGCGTCGAGATGATAGGCGGAGTCGCGGCGCGCTGGCGCATAGCCGGCGGGAACGACATAGGCGCCTGCGCCGGTGGCGGCAGCGAACGAGTTGCGCAGCGCCGGGATCGCCCCGCCCTGCCCGGTGGCGGCAACCGGGCCGGTGGAAGGCGTTCCATAGGCCATCGCGTCGAGATCGCTCTGCGGCTGGACGGCAGCGACGGGGGAGATCGTCTGCATGCAGCCCGACAACAGGATCGCGGACAGGACGGCAATGACCGGAACAAACAACGCGCGCACTCGAACAATCCTTGAATGAGGATGTGCGCTAGTCATGCGCGGTTAAGGTTAACAAACCGTTGGCGCGTGTAGTCCCCGTCGCAAGCGGGCGACGGTCAAAGCCGCCCGAAAAAATCCCCCTCCCACGGCGTGGGAGAGGGATCCGATGTTCACCGTGATCGGGCGCGCTCAGCCTGCCTATGCGCTCACGCCGACTCCGATCGGGCACGCGACGCCCGTTCCGCCCAGGCCGCAATATCCGGCCGGATTCTTGGCCAGGTACTGCTGATGATAATCCTCGGCGAAATAGAACGGCCCTGCCGGGACGATCTCCGTCGTAATCGCTCCGAGCCCCTTGGCGCGCAGCGCCGACTCGTAGGCCGTCTTCGACGCCTCGGCCGCCTCGCGCTGCGCGTCGCTGAACGTGTAGATCGCCGAGCGATATTGCGTGCCGACGTCGTTGCCCTGACGCATGCCCTGGGTCGGGTCGTGGCTCTCCCAGAACGTCTTCAGGAGGCGCTCGTAGGACATGATCTTGGGATCGAACACCACCAGCACGACCTCCGTGTGCGCCGTCTGCCCCGAGCACACCTCCTCGTAGGTCGGGTTCGGCGTATGGCCTCCGGCATAGCCGACGGCGGTGACGTGGATGCCGTCACCGAGCTGCCAGAACTTGCGCTCCGCGCCCCAGAAGCAGCCGAGCCCGAACACGGCCTGCTCGAGGCCGTCCGGATAGGGCGGCAACAGGCGGCGACCGTTGACGAAATGCGTCGCGGCGGTGGGGATCGGCTGGGCGCGGCCGGGCAGCGCCTCGGCGGCAGACGGCATGACAGGGGCTTTGCGCATGAAGAACATGGGATGTCTCCGCTCATGGCCAGCGCCCGCGGGACGGCCCACGGCGCGATGACCTCTTGTCAGGGGAATATATAGGGCTCTACGGGTCCGGCAGTAGCGCTGTTACGCCGCGCCAGCGGTTCCCGCGCCGCGCTGCCAGCGGAATCCAAGACAGCTGCCGGCGCGGCGAGACGAACAGCCGCGCTCAGTCGCGCCCGTAGCCGATCAGCGGCTTGCGCGGCCGGAACAGCAGCATCAGCAGGATTCCGAGCAGGCCAAGCACCGCAAACACTGGCTGATCCAAAAATACCTTGACGATCCACTCCCACAGGAACGGGGCCTTGGCCTCGATCCAGGCCTTGAAGGCGGCCTGGCTCGCCTGGTGGACGTCGTTCCAGAGCTGGCCGAAACGGGTGAACTGCAGGGTCTGGTCGGCCACCCAGCGCGCGCCGTCATAGACCAGGAAGATGAAGCTTCCGGCCAGCAGCAACAGCCCTACCAGACGGAAAAAACCGCGGATCATGCCTCACCTGCCCTCTCTCGCTCGCCCTTGCGGGCAGCAAGGCCATAGCGGGGGCCCCGCAGAAATTCAACCTCGTCAGGGGCTTAGAAGCGGGTTTTGGTCGATTCCGGCCGCCGCGGGCGCGCCGAGACCGTTGACGCTCGGCAGGGCTGCCCCTATAAGGTCGCCATTGGCGGTGGGCGCAATCCCGCCGCCGCTGTTCTTTGAGCAGCGCCGATCCGCCGAGCATCCGCTCCGGTCATGGCATTCTCAGAGAGGCGTCCGAACAACCCACCGCGTCGATGGGGCCGCGTCAAGCGGGCCGCGCGCGTACCCGCAAGAGCGGCGACTGCTCGCCGCCGAAGGATATTTGAGAGCATGGCCAACACGACCTCCGCGAAGAAGGCGACGCGCAAGATTGCCCGCCGCACCATCATCAACAAGTCGCGCCGCACCCAGATGCGCGGCGCGGTTCGCTCCGTCGAGGACGCGATCAAGAAGGGCGATCGCGACGCCGCGCTGAAGGCGATGGCCAATGCCGAGCCGCAGCTGATGCGCGCCGCGCAGCGCAACATCATTCACAAGAACAACGCGAGCCGCAAAGTGTCGCGCCTCACGCATCAGATCGCCAAGCTCGCGAAGTGACGCGACCGCGCGGCTGACGAACTATCAAGATGCAAACAGCCCGGCTCGCGCCGGGCTTTTCTTTTGTGCCATCTTCAATTGCGCGTTCCGCTGTCGCGCATCCCTCCATCGCTCGCCGCGCCTTCTCCATTTGATGGTCACATCTTGATGGTGATATCGCATCGCGAATACGATCTTCGCGCGTGGTGGAACCCGCGCGATGTCGTGCGCGCCTGACACATGTTCCGTCGGAACTACACGAAGTTCCGTATTTTTACTCAGTGACAATATTGTCTCATCTGAAACAGCTGCGAATCTGCGCGCCGCGCTTGCGCATCGATGTCAAGAGCGCGCGATGCGCCGCTCACTTTGCGCACCGCGCATCGCGGGAGTTACCCGCTTCGAGCAATCGCGAAAAACATCGTTTCGAAAATGACTTAAGTGCATAGCGCGACCAAGTGATTGGAAAAGCGGGTGAGGCCGGTCGAAACATAAAAAAATTATGAAGAAATTTTGGGCAGACGATGTTGTTTGTCACATCCGAGATTCCTCGCGATGATTCAAAACGTTGCTTTCTTAACGCGCAACACCGCGTCGCAACCGCTGCGAAGACTCGTAACGCGTGCTCCGATCTTATGGATTGCGAGTCCTGACGCATCGTGTATTTCTTTAATCACTCGCGGCGCCCACGATCTTGAGACCAGCGCGGTTTTAGAAACGGGGCGGACGTGCAAATCGGCGGCGGTGTGCGCGTTGGCGACGCTTTCCAAAGCGATGGCCGGATCTGTACCCATAGCAATATGGGGAACGATCGAACTTTGTCGAAATTTCTCGGGCGCAGCATCATCGTTGCGCCGCTTTGAACAAGAGAAATACGACATCGGTCGACCCGGCTGGAGCTCCTGGCGGCTTCGCTCACCGAGTGGACAAGTTGGACGGGGATGTACGGCGGTGCGGCTGAATCTTGGGGTTCGGGCGCGGCGGCATTGGGATGACAACTTGCCGTGAGCAATCACGGCAGGGCGGGGAGGTTGCATGTTTTACGGACACATTGCGGGCACACACTACAGGCTGGTTCCGGACAACGCACCCTTGGCGGTCAACACTGAAGTGATCGACATTTCCAGCCCGGCCATTGCCAGCACGGCGATCGGCCCTCCCGCGTCCATCGCGCATCTGAGTATGCGCTGACCTCGCGGAGAAGCTTCTTCCACCAGCATTGATGGCCCGACGGCGTCCACGCCGAACGGCGAGCCATGTCTGGAGTTGAGCCTCCGCTCGAGGTCTCGCTGCGGCACACGTGTCCTTTCACGGGACGTCTGCCCGGCGATCACACGACACCACCACTCAATTCGAAAAGTTGCGACTGCCATGACAAATTCGGAACAGGAACGCTGGTCTCGCGTGAAGGGTCGGCTGCGCTCGACCGTCGGCGAGGACGTCTATACGAGCTGGTTCGCGCGGATGGACCTCGAAGCCGTCCAGGACGAAAGCGTTCATCTGTCGGTGCCGACGCGTTTCCTGAAGAGCTGGATCCAGGCGCATTATGCCGAGCGCGTGCTGTCGTGCTGGCAGGCCGAGATGCCGGAGGTGCACCGTATCGATCTGTCCGTTCGCACCGCGATGCGCTGCGCGGCGCCGGTCAAGGAAGCTCCCGTCGCCGTCGAAGCCCGCCGCGCCGAACGCAACGACGCCAGGCCGGCGACCAGCGCCGACGCGCGAACGGCGTCGGCTGCGGCTTCGCTCGCCACGAGCCATGATGCGCTCGGCGGCTCGCCGCTCGATCCGCGGCTGACCTTCGCCAGCTTCGTCGTCGGCCGCGCCAACACGCTGGCCCATGCGGCGGCGCGCCAGGTCGCCGACGGTCGCCGCGGCGATCCCGTGATGTTCAACCCGCTCTACATCCATGCCGGTGTCGGGCTGGGCAAGACGCATCTGCTGCAGGCCGTGACCTGGGCCGGCAACGCCGGCGGCGAACGCAAGGTGCTGTACCTCACCGCCGAGAAATTCATGTACGGCTTCGTCGCAGCGCTGAAATCGCAGACGGCGCTGGCCTTCAAGGAGGCGCTGCGCGGCATCGACGTGCTGGTGATCGACGACCTGCAGTTCCTGCAGGGCAAATCCACCCAGGCGGAGTTCTGCCATACGCTGAATGCGCTGATCGACGCGGGGCGTCAGGTTGTGATCGCAGCCGACCGGCCGCCGTCCGACCTCGAAAGTCTCGATGATCGCGTCCGCTCGCGGCTTGCCGGCGGCCTCGTCGTCGAGATGGCAACTTTGGGCGAGGATCTGCGCCTCGGCATTCTCAAGTCGCGCGTCGCGGCGGCCCGCGCCCATCATGCGAGCTTCGACGTGCCGGAGCCGGTGCTCGACTATCTCGCCCGCTCCATCACCCATAACGGCCGCGATCTCGAGGGCGCGATCAACCGCCTGCTGGCGCATTCCAAGCTCAACAACCAGCCGGTCACGCTCGACATGGCCGAGCGCGAGGTGCGCGACCTGGTGCGGCCGCAGGAACCGAAGCGCATCAAGATCGAGGACATCCAGCGCGTCGTGGCGCGGCAGTACAACGTCAGCCGCTCCGACCTCCTGTCGTCGCGCCGCACCGCCAACGTGGTGCGCCCGCGCCAGGTCGCGATGTACCTCGCCAAGACGCTGACCTTGCGCTCGCTGCCCGAGATCGGCCGCCGCTTCGGCGGGCGCGACCACACCACCGTGCTGCATGCGGTGCGCAAGATCGAGGCGCTCGTCGGCAAGGACGTCGCGCTGAACGACGAAGTCGAGTCGCTGAAGCGCCAGTTGCAGGATTAGAGGGCACGCACGGCCAGGGGAGCGGACAGAAGGTTCGCCCCCAGCCGGGCCGTTGTCCCGGCCGTTCGACGCTGTCCTCGGACGTCATGCTCGGCCCCCGCCTCCGGGTCACGGAAGAGCCTGCCGAAACATGGGAAATCGGCTCCGCATCCCTTGCGCTTGAGCCCCATCCGCGCCACTTTACGCCTCCCCCTCACGCTCCTGGACGCTGGCCAAGCGCCGTTCGGGCGCGAGGTGCCATCGGCCGCGGCGCTGCTATAGCCCGCCGGCATTCCAGGACAAGCTCAGTTGGAACGGGCGGGTATAATACAATGAAGGTGACCGTCGAACGCGCACAGCTCCTGAAGTCGCTGGGCCACGTCCATCGTGTGGTCGAGCGCCGCAACACCATCCCGATCCTGGGCAATGTGCTGGTGCGCGCCGAGAATGCCCGGCTGTCGCTGCGCGCGACCGATCTCGATCTCGAAGTGACGGAAACCCTGGCGGCCGAGACCGCCACCGCGGGCTCGACCACAGTTCCGGCGCACATGTTCTACGACATCGTCCGCAAGCTGCCGGACGGCTCGCAGATCGTGCTGGAGAGCGACGGCGAGCGCGCGGTGCTCGCGATCCGCGCCGGCCGCTCCAAGTTCACCTTGCAGACGCTGCCGGAGAGCGACTTCCCGGATCTCGCCGCAGGCGACATGACGCATGCGTTCGGGGTTCCCGCCAAGGACATCAAGAGCCTGATCGACCGCACGCAGTTCGCGATCTCCACCGAGGAGACGCGCTATTACCTGAACGGCATCTATCTGCACGCCGGCGGCACCGCCAAGCAGCCGACGCTGCGCGCCGTCGCCACCGACGGTCACCGCCTCGCCCAGGTCGACCTGCCGCAGCCGGCCGGCGCCGCCGAGATGCCCGGCGTGATCGTGCCGCGCAAGACCGTCGGCGAGGTGCAGCGGCTGATCGAGGACAATGACAGCGAGATCAGGATCGAGCTGTCGCAGGGCAAGATCCGCTTCACCTTGGGGCAGGTGGTGCTGACTTCGAAGCTGATCGACGGCACCTTCCCGGATTACGGCCGCGTCATTCCGCAGAACAACGACAAGGAGCTGGTCGTCGACAAGGCCGATTTCGCCGCCGCCGTCGACCGCGTCTCCACCATTTCCTCCGAGCGCGGCCGCGCCGTGAAGCTGGCGCTGGCGCCCGGCAAGCTGGTGCTGTCGGTGACCAATCCGGATTCCGGCAGCGCGACCGAAGAGCTCGAGGTTGAATACGCCGCCGACGCGCTCGATATCGGCTTCAACTCGCGCTATCTGCTCGACATCGCTGCCCAGATCGAGGGCGAGGTCGCCGTGCTCCGGCTCGCCGATCCAGGCTCGCCGACATTGATCCAGGACCGCGACAACAGGAATGCGCTGTACGTGCTGATGCCGATGCGGGTGTGAGGCGAGACTTCTGCGAGATCGAGTTTAACCCGTCATGGCCGGGCTTGACCCGGCCATCCATCCTTACAAATGGCCTACTGGGTTTACATTCTCGCGAGCAAGCCGGACGGCACGCTGTATGTCGGCGTGACCAATGATCTCGTCCGGCGCGTCTATGAGCACCGCGAAGGTCTCGCCGAGAGCTTTACGCGCCGCTATGGCATCAAGCGCCTCGTCTATTTCGAGGCACATGAAACAATCGCGGCGGCGCTGCAACGTGAGAAGAACATCAAGCACTGGTCACGCGAATGGAAGGTCGACTTGATCGACGCAAACAATCCAGACGCGCGATCTCTATGATGAAATGGTCCGCTGACGCGGACGATGGATTGCCGGGTCAAGCCCGGCAATGACAGAACTGGGCTTGCAACTCCACCCCATGACCCCCTCCCGCATCCACCGTCTCGCGCTGACGCATTTTCGCAGCTATCGCGCTGCCAGCGTCAGCGTGCAGGCGGACATGGTCGCGCTGGTCGGGGCCAACGGCGCCGGCAAGACCAATTGCCTGGAGGCGATCTCGTTCTTCGCGCCGGGCCGCGGCCTGCGCCGTGCCACCCTGGAGGACGTCGCCGACAACCAGGGCGACGGGTCGTGGGCGGTCTCGGCGGAGGTCGAGGGCGCGCTGGGGCTGACGACCTTCGGCACCGGCATCGAGCCGCCGCGCAGCGATGCGAACACAACACGCCGCTGCCGCATCGACCGCGAACCGGTCGGCTCGGCCGCCGCCTTCGGCGATCACATCCGCATGGTGTGGCTGACGCCTTCGATGGACGGCCTGTTCATGGGCGCGGCCTCCGAGCGGCGGCGCTTCTTCGACCGCCTGGTGCTCGCGATCGACAGCGAACATTCGAGCCGGGTGTCGGCGCTGGAGCGCTCGTTGCGCTCGCGCAACCGGCTGCTCGAGGTCCGCAATTTCGACGATCATTGGTGTGACGCGATCGAGCGCGAGACCGCGGAGCTCGCGGTCGCCGTCGCCGCGAGCCGCGGCCAGACCGCGGTGAAGCTCGCCGCGATGCTGCGCCAGCGCGGCGCGGCGTCCGCCTTTCCATCTGCCGAGATCGCGCTCGACGGCTGGATGGAGAATGCGCTGCTGAGCGAGCCGGCCCTCGCCGTCGAGGACCGCTATCGCGCTGTCCTGCGCGACAATCGCGCGCGCGATGCCGCCGCCGGCCGCACGCTCGACGGTCCGCATCTCACCGATCTCCATGTCGTCTATGCGCCGAAGAGCATGCCGGCGCGCGACGCGTCGACCGGCGAGCAGAAGGCGCTGCTGATCGGCCTCATCCTTGCGCATGCGACCTTGGTCGCCGAGACCACCGGCATCGTGCCGATGCTGCTGCTCGACGAGATCGTCGCCCATCTCGATCCCGGCCGCCGCACCGCTTTGTTCGCCGAGCTCGGCACGCTCGGTGCCCAGGTATGGCTGACCGGCGCCGATCCCGCGGCGTTTGCCGAACTACGCGAGCTCGGCGAGATCTTCGACGTCGAGGCGGGGCGGATCAGCGCGCGGCGGTAGCTCATTCCGCCGTTGAACCTATCAGTTCGCCGGTTCGACTAGTTGTCGTTGGATGGCACGCCGGCGCCAACCGCTCTCCTCCAGCGCCCGAGGGCCCAAGCGCCCCGAACTCGAAATCCCGGAGATCGATGATGTCAGAGCTTTGGCAGCAGGCCATCGCCGCGCCGCGGCTGAGTCGGTTTGCGTGCGGGCTGTTGCTGCTCGCGAGCTGTGCCGGACCTGCGCGCGCCGACGACGCCATCGTCGACGTCCACGCGCTGCCGCGGCTCGAGGGTGCGGTGGAAGACACGTCGCATCCCGATCGCTACCGCGCCATCTATCGTCTGCCGGCGCCTGTCGCAGCGGCCAATGCCGCCACGCAGCAGTTGCTCGGCGCCGACGGCTGGGTGCGCTATGTCAGGCCGCTCGAAGAGCGCAATCCGACGCTCAGCTACAAGAAGGACAAGCAGGGGCTCCTGGTCTTCTTCACAGGCAGCGCCGGCCGCGCCGGGCAGTCGGAGGTGACCTACTCGCCGCAGCGGATCTACGCCAATTTGCCGTTCCCCGATGGCGCTGCTGACATCGTGTTCGACGAGACGCGGCCTTATCTGTCATGCATCGCGCCGATGACGCTGGATGCGGCGCTGACCTTGTTCCGCAAGGAGATGTCCGCCCTCGGCTGGCAGCCGCTGACGGCCGAGGCCGCCGCGCGCTGGCCCAATGCCGATCTGGGCGAGACCGCGCCGGGCGGCGTGCGCGCCTTCTACGGCCATGACGACGGCGACGGTTATCGCCGGCAGAATCCGGTGATGCTGACGCTGACCCGGCGCGACGACGGCCGGACCCATGTCGAGATCCGGATCGCGCCATTCGCGCTACCCTCCACCCTCGAAGCCGGCGACGACCACGCCGGCCTGCCGATGCCGAAGCCGACCAAGTGGTCGCAAAGCCTCGGCAGCGCGGCCTCGTCGAGCCGCCAGGCCAATGGCGCCGTCATCGCCGAGCTGCCGGCCGTGCTCGCCTTCTACACGCGGGAGATCCCCGCGCGCGGCTGGCGGATCGAGACGGCCGGTCCGGGAACGCCGGACGAGGTCACGCTCAAGGTCGTCGCGCCCGAGGACAACGGGACGCTGAAGCTGTCCCGCAAGTACGATCTCACCATGGTCGAGCTGTCGATGCGCACCACCGAAGCCGCCCTGGCCGCCCGCGCCAAGGCGAAGAAGGACGCCGACGACAGGTTCATGGCGGATGCCGCCGCGATGGCCAAGCAGGTGATCGCCGCCGACGAGGCGCGCCGCGCCGTGCAGGCCGGCGCCATGTCGGATGCGCCCGTGAAGCCGCTGGCCGGCAATCCGGCGCCGATCGCGCTGCCCGAGACCGCCGAGGCCGTGAGCTTCGATGGCGACCGGGGACAGCTCGCGTTCAAGTCGGCTTCGTCGGTGAAGACACTCGCCGGCTTCTTCCGTTCCACGTTGAAGACGGCCGGCTGGAAGGAGGCGCCGACCGTGATCGACAATCCGACCATGGCGCGTCTGGAGTTCTCGGCGAAGGGCAAGTCGGTGGCGTTCACGATCATGCAGATGGGCCCCAAGGTGAACGTCACGGCCGACGGCACCGGCCTGCTCGCCGCCGCCAGGCCTTCGGCCGCGGCCCGACCGGCCAAGGACGCGACGCCGCTCGAGGCCGATCCCGACTCGGCGCTGCCGGTGCCGAAGCAGCACAGCGCGACCGCGCTGTCGCGGTCCAGGGCGCCGGGAATGGACACGCCGCTGCGGCTGGAGCTGGAGGCCAGCGTCCCGGCCGAGCTCGGTGCCGTCACGGCCTTCTACCGCGCCGAGCTGACCAGGCTCGGCTGGCGGGAGAAGCCCGAGGACGCGCAGGCCAGCCCCGATCGGGTCCGGCTCACCTTTACCTCGTCGCAGGGACCCGCCGTGCTCACGCTCGGGCGCGCCAAAGGCGAGACCTCGGTCAACCTGGTGCAAAGGAATGCAGAAGCGGCGGCCAAGGCCGGCATCCTGCCGAAGCCTGGCCGGGCCAAGCTGATGCTCGGCAATATCGGCGACACCGACGCCGTGCTGACCATCAACGGGCAGACGATCAGGATCGCGGCCGGCACCGGCAGCCCGCAATCGCCCAAGGGCCCGCTGCTCGACCTGCCGCCAGGCAAGCACCGCTACGAGCTGAAGATCGCCCGCCGGCCCGCCGTGATCGACACGCTGGAGCTCGCCGCCGGCGATGCCTGGGGCCTCATGGTTGGCCCGGGTGGCACCGCCCTGCCGCTCCCGCTCTACTGAGGCGGCACCTGCCGCGTCACGCGTGACTCGTGCCCTGAATCGCACGCGAAAGCGCCCCGCTGCACGCCTCAAAACCAGCCGCGGGAATGGCCTGAATCCGGCTTTCGGAGGGGACGAAAACGACCCTCGCCAGGCCTTGAAAAACCGTTAAAAAGCGCTATCTCTTCAATGTCTTACGACGGGCCACTTTGCGCTAGGCGCGTGGCTTCTTTCGTGAGAGAAAGAGCGCTCTCGGCATGCGATCTGCAATGCCGATTCGACCACCCCTTCCGAAGGCCCCACATGACCGAACCCGCCCGGCAAACCATCGCCGACAACGAGCCTGCAACCGCGAACGAATACGGCGCAGAATCGATCCGGGTGTTGAAGGGCCTGGATGCCGTGCGCAAGCGCCCGGGCATGTATATCGGCGACACCGATGACGGCTCCGGCCTGCATCACATGGTCTACGAGGTCGTCGACAACGCGATCGACGAGGCGCTGGCTGGTCACGCCACCGCGGTCGAGGTGGTGCTCAATCCGGACAATTCGGTCACCGTGCGCGACGACGGCCGCGGCATTCCCGTGGACATTCACAAGGGCGAAGGCGTGTCCGCCGCCGAGGTCATCATGACCCAGCTGCACGCCGGCGGAAAGTTCGACCAGAACTCCTACAAGGTGTCCGGCGGACTGCACGGCGTCGGCGTCTCCGTCGTCAACGCGCTGTCGAGCAAGCTGCAGCTTCGGGTCTGGCGCGACGACAAGGAGCATCTCATCGAGTTCGCCCATGGCGACGCGATTGCGCCGCTGAAAGTGGTCGGCGAGGCCAAGGGCAAGCGCGGCACCGAGGTGACGTTCCTGGCCTCGACGGAGACCTTCAAGAACGTCGAATACGACTACGCGACGCTCGAGCATCGCCTGCGCGAGCTCGCCTTCCTCAATTCCGGCGTCAACATCGTGCTCTCCGACATGCGCCACGCGGTCGAGAAGCGCGAGGAGATGCATTACGACGGCGGCGTCGAGGAGTTCGTCAAATATCTCGACCGCAACAAGAAGGCGATCGTTCCGGCGCCGATCATGGTGCGCTCGGAGGTCAACGGCATCACGGTGGAAGCTGCGCTGTGGTGGAACGACAGCTATCATGAGAACGTGCTGTGCTTCACCAACAACATCCCGCAGCGTGACGGCGGCACCCATCTCGCCGGCTTCCGCGGCGCGCTGACGCGCCAGGTCAACGGCTACGCCGAGGCCAATGCGAAGAAGGAGAAGATCGCGCTGACCGGCGACGACTGTCGCGAGGGTCTCACCGCCGTCCTTTCCGTGAAGGTGCCGGATCCGAAATTCTCGTCGCAGACCAAGGACAAGCTGGTGTCCTCGGAAGTGCGTCCCGTGGTCGAGAACGTTCTGAACGAGGCGCTCGCCGCCTGGTTCGAGGAGCATCCTGGCGAGGCCAAGACCATCGTCGGCAAGGTGATCCAGGCCGCGGCGGCACGCGAGGCCGCGCGCAAGGCGCGCGAGCTGACCCGCAAGAGCCCGCTCAGCGTCTCCTCGCTGCCCGGCAAGCTCGCCGACTGCCAGGAGAAGGATCCGGCCAAGTCCGAGCTCTTCATCGTCGAGGGTGACTCGGCCGGCGGCAGCGCCAAGCAGGGCCGCAACCGCGAGTTCCAGGCGGTGCTGCCGCTGCGCGGCAAGATCCTCAATGTCGAGCGCGTGCGCCCCGACAAGATGCTGTCGAGCGAGCAGATCGGCACCCTGATCACCGCGCTCGGCACCGGCATCAGCGACGAGTTCTCGATCGACAAGCTGCGCTATCACAAGATCATCGTGATGACGGACGCCGACGTCGACGGCGCCCACATCCGCACGCTGCTGCTGACCTTCTTCTACCGGCAGATGCGCGAGATCATCGATCGCGGCCACCTCTACATCGCCCAGCCGCCGCTCTACAAAGTCACGCGCGGCAAGTCCGAGCAGTATTTGAAGGACGAGCGCGCGCTCGAGGACTATTTGATCGGCACCGGCCTCGACGATTGCGTGTTCAAGACGGCGGAAGGCGAGGAGCGCAAGGGGCGTGACCTCCTGGCGCTGGTCGAGGAAGCGCGTCTCGTCCGCAACATCCTGCGCAACCTGCACACGCGCTACGACCGCAAGGTCGTCGAGCAGGCCGCGATCGCCGGCGTGCTGCGCCCGGACATCACCCGCGACATCCCGACGGCGGACGCCGCGGCCGCCTACATCGCAAAGCGGCTCGACGTGCTGGCCGACGAGGTCGAGCGCGGCTGGATCGGCCACTTCGTCGAGGGCCAGGGCTTCACCTTCGAGCGCACCGTGCGGGGCGTCAAGGACGTCGCCGTCATCGACGACGCATTGCTCGCGTCCGTCGATGCCCGCAAGCTGGACGAATATGCGGCCCGCCTGCAAGAGGCCTATGCGAAGCCCGGCGCCTTGCGCCGTGGCGACGTCCAGACCGTGATCCATGGCCCGGTCGATTTGTTCGAGGCGGTCACCGATGCCGGCCGCAAGGGCATCAACATGCAGCGTTACAAAGGCCTCGGCGAGATGAACCCGCAACAGCTCTGGGAGACCACGCTCGACACCGAGGCCCGTACGCTGCTCCAGGTGAAGGTCAAGGAGGTCGACGAGGCCGACGACATCTTCACCAAGCTGATGGGTGACGTGGTCGAGCCGCGCCGCGAGTTCATCCAGGACAACTCGCTGTCGGCCAACGTGGACGTGTAGTCGCGACGTCCAGCCCGAGTCTACCTCGCACTGGCGCGATAGACGACCAGGCGCACCCTGAGTCTGCGGAGCAGTGGCCTGCCCGTCCCTTCCGTGTTAATTCCGTTGAAGATCGATGTTCCGCTTTCGCCGGTCCCCGGGCGAATCACCATCTCAGAACGGACTTTTCGCGCATGGCGCCCATTCAATACATCGTCGAGGGGGGTCACCGGCTCAAGGGCGCGATCGAGCCGTCCGGCAACAAGAACGCCGCGCTGCCGATCATCGCCGCCGCGCTGCTGACCGAGCATCCGGTCACGCTCGACAACGTGCCGCGCATCCGCGACACCGAGACGCTGGTCGAGCTGGTGCGCTCGGTCGGCGCCTCCGCCGAATGGCGCGGCCGGAACAGGCTCACGATCCATGCCAAGGAGATCCGCGCCGCGGACCTCGATCCGGACCTCTGCGCGCGCATTCGCGCGTCGATCCTGCTGGCAGGGCCCCTGCTCGCCCGCTGCGGCGAAGTGGCGCTGCCGCCGCCAGGCGGCGACGTCATCGGCCGCCGCCGCCTCGACACCCATTTCCTCGCCTTCGAGCAGCTCGGCGCCACCGTCACCGCAACCGACAAGATCGAGCTGCGCGCCTCCGGTCTCAAGGGCGCCGACGTCTTCCTGGACGAGCCCAGTGTCACCGCGACCGAGAACGCGCTGGTGGCCGCGGTGGCCGCCCACGGCACGACTTACTTGCGCAACGCCGCCTCCGAGCCGCATGTGCAGGATCTTGCGCATTTCCTGGTGGCGCTCGGGGCCAACATCGAGGGCATCGGCACCAACACGATGGTGATCCATGGCGCCAGCACGCTGGGCCAGGCGAGCTACTCGATCCAGCCCGATCACATCGAGGTCGGCTCGCTGATCGGGCTCGCCGCGGTGACGCGCTCTCCCTTACGCATCGTGCGCGCCGGCACCGAGCATCTACGCTCGATCCGCATGGGCTTCGAGCGGCTCGGCATCGTCTGCGAGGTTGCCGGCGACGATCTCATCGTGCCCTCGGAGCAGACGCTGCGGATCAAGGACGATTTCGGCGGCCACGTGCCGAAGCTGGAGGACCAGCCCTGGCCGGCCTTTCCCGCCGACCTGATGTCGATCGCACTCGTCACCGCCACGCAATGCGAGGGCGTGATCCTGATGTTCGAGAAGATGTTCGAGTCACGGATGTTCTTCGTCGACAAGCTGATCTCGATGGGCGCGCGCATCGTGCTGTGCGACCCGCACCGCGCCATCGTCGCCGGCCCGAGCCGCCTGCGCGGCGCCCGCGTCGTCTCCCCCGACATCCGCGCCGGCATGGCCATGCTGCTGGCCGCGCTGTGCGCCGAGGGGACCTCGTATATCGACAATGCCGACCAGATCGAGCGCGGCTACGAACGCATCGACGAGCGGCTGAATGCGCTGGGCGCCAAGATCACCCGCGTTCCGGAGCGCGGACGGTAGCGCTATTCGCGCAGGATCTCTCCGCCGTCATTGCGAGCGAAGCGAAGCAATCCAGAGTCCTTGCCCGCCCCTGGATTGCTTCGCTCCTGTTCAGCCCGGTGACATAGCTGACGGGTGTTCGGGGAGATGGTTGACACTTCAAAATCGGCTCGATTCGTCAAGCAGAGGGGCGAGCGATGCCGTGGCGAGAGGTGTCTGTCATGGACCAGCGACGAGAGTTTGTGATGCTTGCCAAGCAGGAAGGGGCGAACCGGCGGGAGCTGTGTCGGCGGTTCGGCATCAGCCCTCAGACGGGCTACAAATGGATCCAGCGGCATGACGCTGGGGACACGGCGCTGGCGGATCGGTCGCGGCGGCCTCATCGAAGTCCGGAGCGCACCGCGGCTGCGACCGAGCAGCAGATTGTCGCATTGCGCGATGCTCACCCGGCCTGGGGCGCGCGCAAGCTCGCACGGTGTCTTGAGCGTGATGGTCAAGCTGTCCCGGCGATATCCACCGTGCACACCATCCTGCGCCGCTACGATCGAGTGGTCGAGCCTGCAGGCACGCCCGGACAGCCCTACACGCGGTTCGAGAAGGATGCGCCCAATCAGCTGTGGCAGATGGACTTCAAGGGGCACAGTGCGCTGGAGAACGGTGTGTCCTGTCATCCGCTGACAGCGTTGGACGATCACTCCCGCTTCTCGTTGTGCCTGGCGGCTTGTGACAACGAGCGCGGCTCTACGGTCAAAGGACATTTGGAGACGACGTTCCGCCGTTATGGACTGCCGGATGCGATGTTCGTCGACAATGGTGGCCCCTGGGGATTTACCCTCGAAGACCCCTGGACCGCGTTGACGGTCTGGCTTCTGAAGCTCGGCGTTCGAACGATCCACAGCCGGCCCTACCATCCTCAGAGCCGCGGCAAGAACGAACGCTTCCACCGTAGTCTGAAGGCCGAGGTGTTTGCCTTCAGGCGCTACCGTGATCTTCCCGATGTCCAGCGGGCACTCGACGGATGGCGCTCCGTCTACAATCTCGACCGGCCGCACGAGGCCTTGAACTTCGACGTGCCGGCAAGCCGCTATCAACCGAGCCAACGTGCGATGCCCGACCGGCTTCCGATCGTCGAATACGACGAGGGTGAGAGCATCCGTTCCGTGTCGAGCACGAAGGCCTACGTCAGTTTCGAGGGGCGGCTCTGGAAAGTCCCGCAAGCCTTCCGAGGTGAGCGGCTGGCTATCCGGCCACTCAGTGCCGACGGAAAGTTCGGAATTTTCTTTGCCGCACATCAGATCGCAGCGATTGATCTGCGCGACCCCAAAACTGTCAACTATGTCCCCGAACAGGTGTAAGCTATGTCTCCGGGCTGAACACTGCGCTCGCAATGACGCGCTGATGGACCGAGGACCAAACACGACACGCGAGGCTCAGGGCACATGACAATCAGCGAGATCACTCCAGATGTCGACCGTGACCGATGGCTCGCCGGTACTGACTTCGCCGATGCCTTCCGCATCACGATCGACGGCGCGGTTCTCGATGCCCGCACCGCCGCCGAACGCATGCTCGGTCACGCGCCCTGGTGGATGGCGGCGCTCCTGAAGCTCCGCAACCTGCTGGTCAGGCCCTTCGGTCTGAAGACCTCGGGCGCGGACCCAGGCAACCCACGTCCTCTGATCGGGATGTTTCCGGTCGTGGACGAAACGCCGCAACGAATCGTGCTCGGCTTCGACGACAAGCATCTGGATTTTCGTGTCCTGGTCGACGTGGTCTCTCATCGCGCGACCACGCAAGTAACAGCGAGCACTCTGGTGCAGACCCACAACGCTCTCGGCCGCGTCTATCTCGCCGTGATAAAGCCGTTTCACCGCCTCGTCGTGAAGGCGATGCTCCGGCAGGTCGCAACGGCCGCCTGATTCCGCGCAAGTCTTCGACCCGCTGCCGCGCCGGCTCTCCGTCCCCGGATTGAATACTCCGCAAGCAATGACGGAGAACGCATCGAACCGCGCGGCAGCCCAGCCGAGCCACCACGTTGCGTTTTGCCGGTTTTCAGAATTTTTCGCTTGCTTATATTTCGAAAATCAGAAACAATGCACCCGTCCCGTCCTCATGAGAGGGGCGCTTCGCGATCGTCACGGACCGTTGAGGGTGGGATGCGATGGATGCGGCGGCTCACAGCGCGCACTTGGGGTTTCCTCGAGGCTGGCGCGTGGACGAAGGGGCTGTCGCATACGGCGAAATCGTATGGTCCTGGCCTCCCGATGCTGAGGTCAAGCCGGCGGGCGATCCGCAGGTGACGGGGGCAAACAAGCCCGGTCCCCGGGGAGAGTACGTATAAGCCGTTCCAACCATGGCGCAGGGAAGGCCGGATGTGCGGCCCACCTGTGGTGACTGCCGCCTGCTACTTCTTTTGCAGGCGGGCCATGGGTGTGGTCAAGCACCCGGCCTTCCCTGCCCCTCTTCCTGTTCGAGGGGAGCAAATCGAGCATCACCCGGGCACGGCGTGCCGCGGGAACGCGTGTGGCCGTCCGATCCGATCTGGTTTGGCACGAGAGCAGTTCTCGACCTCCATCGCGAACCCAAGCTCCAACGATGACGTTGCCGCGACGCTCTCGTCTCGCACCGCCCAGGACGACGACGGCGTGATGTGCACGTCACTGCGGGGACTGCTATAGCCTCGATCATGACCTCGACAGCTGGAACCGACCACGCGCCGCCGCCGGCCGCGCCGACACCTTCTCTCGCCCTCGAACTCTGGGAGACGGTCCGCCTCGCCGCGCCGATGGCGCTGACCCAGCTGTCGCAGATCGCGATGATGTCGACCGATCTCGCCTTCATCGGCCGGCTCGGCGGCGATGCGGTTGCAGCGGCGGCGTTAGCGGGCACCGTCTACTTCGTCGGCTCCACCTTCGGCATGGGTCTGATGTCGGCGGTGGCACCGCTCGCCGCGCAGGCGTTCGGGGCGGCCGACGCCGGGCTGGTCCGGCGCGCGCTGCGTGTCGGGCTGTGGGCCGGGCTGTTCATCGCGTTGCCGATCATGCTGATCGCGCTGAACGGCGAGATCATCCTGCTCGCACTCGGACAGGCGCCGGGCGTGGCGCATCTCGCGCAGGACTATCTGGCCGGCCTCGCCTGGGGCATTGCGCCGATGCTGTGGTTCCTGGCGCTGCGCAGCTTCATGGGCGCCGTCAACCGCCCCGAGCCGGTGCTTTGGATCACCTTGGCCGCGATCCCGCTCAACGCGCTGCTGGTCTATCCGCTGCTCTACGGCCACTGGGGTTTTCCGCAGCTCGGCCTGACCGGCGTCGGCCTCGCCACCTCGACCGTCAACCTCGGAACGTTTCTCGCCGGTCTGTGGTTCGCCGCGTTGCGCCCGCCGTTCCGCGACTATCATGTCCTGGCCCGGCTCGGGCGCATCGACTGGCGGCTGATGCGGCAGCTCCTGATCATCGGCGCTCCGATCTCGCTGTCGTTCCTGCTCGAATATGGCCTGTTCTCGGCGGCCGCGATCCTGATGGGACTGATCAGCACGGCCGCTCTCGCCGCGCATCAGATCGCGCTGCAGATCACGGCGATCCTGTTCATGGTGCCGTTCGGCATCAGCATGGCTGCGACCGTGCGCGTCGGCCACGCCGCTGGACGTAACGATGCGACCGGTGTCCGTCGCGCCGGACTGATGGCAATGTCGCTCGGCCTAGGTCTCGCAATGCTGTTCACGCTCGGCATCGTCATTGCCCGCTATGACATCGTGCAGCTGTTCCTCGGCGCCGGCCTCGCCGATGCGGAAGCGACGGCGACGCTCGCCGCCATGCTGCTTCTCATCGGCACGACCTTCTTCATCACCGATGCGCTGCAAACGATCGCGGTCGGCGCGCTGCGCGGCATCAAGGACACGCGCATCCCGCTGCTGCTCGCCGTGCTCGGCTACTGGCTGATCGGCTTTCCCGCCTCCTATGCACTCGCCTTCCACACCGCGCTCGGCGCGACCGGGATCTGGATCGGCCTGTCGATCGGCACCGCCATCTATGCGGCCCTGCTGGTGCTGCGCTTCCTCCGGTTGTCGCGATGAGGAGATCAGGCCCCCGCTGTATCCGGCGTCTCGTCGCGCTCCGGTCGATGCGGCTTCCCGGTCGACGCTCCCGCCCATTCGGCGACGACGCGCTCGAGGTCGATCAGGTTCTGGCGCATCTGCTCCAGCGAGAAGCCGAGCGCGAAGAAGCGCTCGGCGGCGTCACCCGGCAGGCCCCGCGTGAGACCGTCGCTGCGGACGGCGGCGACCTCTTCCGCATAGGCCTTCACCGCGACGTGGATCGGCCAGATCGCCGGCGGGCCGGAACCGTTGCGGATGGCCGCGGCACAGCCGCGCAGATAGCTCGCGATGGCATCGCTGACGCGCGCCACCGGTCCCGACAAGCGCGCCTGCAGCTCGGATGGCAGCGGCACTACGCTGGCACGGCCGATCATCACGACGTCGTGGCGCAGGCGCAGGATCGTCCGCAGCAGCGGGCCGGTATCGGCGCCGGAGGACAGCCGCGCCGAGCGCTCCCGCTCGGCCTCCGCTCCTGTCGCATTCAATTCGGTGAGCGCGGTACCGATGCCGTCCTGGATCCGATGCAGCGCGTCGTTGTCGCGGCCGCGCGACAGGCCGGCCAGCAGCTCGGTGAAGGCGGCTGCGATCAGTTCGAGCAGACGCCCCGCCGCGCTACGCATCTGCACATGCGCGCGCGACGGCAGCACGATGAACGAAACGGCGAGCCCGGTCAGCGCGCCGACCGCGACCTCGAACACACGGTCGATCGCCGATCCCAGCGGATCGAGATGGCCCATCGTGGGCACCAGCAGCACGATCACGGCCGTCACCGTCGCCGCGTTGAGACTTGGATTGATCGCGGCGATGAAGGCGAGCGGCGTCACCGCCAGGATCAGCATGCCGAGCAGTTGCAGCTCGCCCGAATGCGGGATGAAGACCGTGATGGCGCCGCCATAGATCGCACCGCCGATGGTACCGAACATGTAGTCGCGCGTTGCCTTCAGCGAGCGCCCGACGCTGCCTTGCGTCACAATCAGCGAGGTCAGCACCGCCCACAGCGGCAGCTTCAGGTGGAAGGCCGTGGCGATCGCGAAGGCAAGCGTCGCCGCCACCGTGCCGCGGACCGCCAGCGACATCGGCGCCTTGCGGGCGCGCAACCGGCCGAACAGCCGTTTCAAGGACACCATCAGTCGCTCACCTCGAAAAGCACCAGCGCGATCGCGGCATGGCAGCTCCCCACCGGGCCGAACCGGCTTGAAAGGCGGAATCGGCTTGCCTACGGTCATTGCAACGATGCGAGGAAACACGATGGCCCAGGAAACCGCAACGCTCGCCGCCTATGTCGCGGAGCTGAAATATGACGATATCCCGCCCGAGGTGCTCGACCGCGCCAAGGTGCTGACGCTCGACTTCCTCGGCAGCGCCATCCGGGCCCGGCGCGAGGCGGAATCGACGCCGTCGGTGGTGAAGATGCTGGCGGCGCTGAAGCTCGATGCAGCGGGCGAGGCGACCGTATTCGGCGATGACAGAACCTGGACGCCGGCGGTGGCGGCGCTGCTCAACGGCACGATGGGCCATTCGCTCGACTTCGACGATACCCACGCCGATTCCTCGCTGCATCCGAGCGCGCCGGTGGTGCCGGCCGCCTTCGCCGTCGGCGAGATGGTCGGCGCCTCGGGCCGCGAGGTCCTGACCGCGATCGTCGCCGGTTACGAGGTGTGCTGCCGGCTCGGCAACGCGCTCGATCCGACCTCGCATTATGCCCGCGGCTTCCACCCGACCGCGACCGCCGGCACCTATGGCGCGGCGGCCGCGGCCGGCAAGCTGTTCGGCCTGTCGGAGCAGCAGTTGATCTACGCCTTCGGCGTGTCCGGCAGCCAGGCCGCGGGCTCGCTGCAGTTTCTCGTCAACGGCGCCTGGAACAAGCGCTATCAGGTCGGGGCGTCGGCGATGAACGGCGTGATCGCGGCGACGCTCGCCAAGAACGACTTCGTCGGCGCGATCGAATCCGTCGAGGGCAAGCACGGCCTCCTCGTCGGCTACACCGACACGCCGCATCACGACAAGGCGGTCGCAGGGCTCGGCTCCACCTACGAGACAATGAAGATCGGCGTGAAGCCGTATCCGAGCTGCCGCTATACCCATGCTGCGATCGACGCCATCATCGCCCTGCGCCGCGAGCACAATCTGACGCCGGACCAGGTCAAGCGCGTCGAGATCGGCCTGCATCGCAACGGCATCACCCTGACGGGCGATGCCGCCACCAAGCGCCATCCGACCTCGATCGTCGGCGGCCAGTTCTCGATGTTCTTCACCGGCGCGCTCGCGCTCGACCAGGGCCGCTTCGGCTGGGACGACTACACGCGCCTTGGCGACGCCGCGATCAATGCGCTGGCCGACAAGTTCGACGTCGTGCAGGACGACAAATTGGAGATCGGCCGCAGCCATCCGTTCGGCGCGCGCGTCACCATCACCACCGCGGATGGCGTGCACGAGCGGCTGCACGACGATCCCTCCGGCGAGCCGACCTCGTTCCCGACAGCACAGGCGATGAGCGACAAGTTTCTGACGCTGGCGCGGCCAGTGCTGAGCAGCCGGGCACAGAGCTTCGCCGACGCGATCCTGTCGCTGGAGCGATTCGAACGTGTCGAGCAGGCCACCGCTTTGGGAAGAGCGTAACGCATGCGTCATTCTCCCTGCGTCGCCGCGATCACGTCGCTCACGAGCTGCGCCACGCCATCGGCCTCCGGCGGCCAGTTCACGGTGCGGCCGAAACGCGTGATGACGAGACGCTCCGACGGGACGACGATGACATATTGGCCGAGCGTGCCCTTGGCGAAGAACGCGTCGCGCGGCCAGCCATGGGAGGTGCGGTAGTTGGCGCCAAAGCTGTCGCCACTGTTGGTCCAGAAGCCGGCGCCGAGGCCGACGAACGCGCCGGGCGTCGGCGCGCTGGCATACGCGACCCAGCCGGCGGGCAGGATGCGGCGGCCAGCCACGACGCCGTCGTCGAGATACAGCTGGCCGAGTCGCGCCCAGTCGCGCGCCGAGGCCAGCATCTGGCTCGATCCCTCCGGTGTGCCGGCGGCATCGAATTCGAGGGTGACGCTGGTCATGCCGAGCGGATCGAACAGCTCGCGATGCGCAAAACGCAGCACATCCGCAGCGCTGCCGCCGACGGCGTCGCGGATGAGATGAGAGAGGATGACGGTGTTGCCGTCGTGATAATTGCTGACCGCGCCCGGCGTGGTTTCGAGCGGCATGGTTTCGGCGAAGGCGGCGCGGTCCGTTTCGACGAATTTCATGCGGTTGACAGGCTCGAGCACAGAGAACAGCGAGGCCTGCAGCGAGCTGCCGAGCGCGAGGCCTGCGGTGTGGCGCAAGAGGTGATCGACGGTGATGGCGTGGCGCGGATCTTTGTCGTCCCGCCACGCCGCGATGGGCGCGGGCGTATGCAGCGCGAGCTTGCCCTGGCGGACGAGAATGCCGATCAAGGTCGCGGTCATCGACTTGGTCGCAGAGAAGCCGAGCAGCGGCGTGTCGAGCGTGAAGCCCTGGGCGTAGCGCTCGGCGATCACCTTGCCGTCCTTCATCACCAGGACAGCATGGGTATGCCGGAACGGCGGCGAGTCCGGCTCGGCAAAGGCGCGATCCAGCGCTGCCGCGAGGGCCGGAGTGACCGGCGCGACGACGCGTGGCGGAGCGATGTCGGGCAGCAAAGCGGGGGTTGGCGCAGCGGGCCGGATGGCCGGCCAATCCGCCGCTTCGCCATGGTCCATGTGGCAGCCGAGCCCGTCGCGATACACGGCCCGGCTCTGCCCGATCCCGAGCAGCGTCACGGTGACGTCCTTGGCGGCGCGATCGACGCGGACGTCCATCGCCCAGCTCAGCAGGCCGGCGCCGGGCATCGCGGCCCGGGTCTCGGAGAGCGTGCGGTCCGGGTCGAGACCGGAGACGAAGGTCTCCGAGCACAGGAGGCTGGCGATGAAGCCGGTTGCCACCTTCGGCACATCGCGGGCGCGGGCGCCGCCGACCGCCAGGGCGGTCAGCGCGGTGGTGGCAACGAGGGCAAGCAGCAGGCGGCGTCTGGTCATGAGGAGCTCCGGCAGTTGGATCTGCCGGACCAGACTGCGGCTGCGGCCCGGACGCTCGCCGATTTCGGAAATCATCCCAGCCGAGAATCGCCGGGATCTCGCCGATTCTGGAATTCCTCTGCAGTTTCAAGGCTGAACAGATCACGCCGCCGACAGCCTCATGCGCCGGTATTCGGTCGGCGTCACCCCGGTCACCGCCTTGAAGGCGCGGTTGAAGGGCCCAAGCGACTGGAACCCAGCGTCCATCGCGATGGTGATCACGGGCACCTCGGCCTGGGCGGGATCGGCGAGCGCGGCCTTGGCCTCCTCGATGCGGTGGGCGTTGAGGAAGGTGTTGAAGTTGCGGTAGCCGAGCTCGCCATTGATCAGCCGCCGCAGCCGGTATTCAGGAATGGAGAGCTTCGTCGCCAGCATGCCGATCGTGACGTTCTCCTGACGATAGACTCGCTCGTCCGCCATCAGCCGCATCAGCGAATCGACCAGCCTGCGGTCGGCGGCTTTCGGAGCCACCGCTTCGAGCGCCGCAGCCGGTGGCGCCTCCGGCGCGAGCACATCGCCGGCACCGACCTTGAGCAGCATCAGCGCAACGGCCCCGACCACGACCAAGAACATCGCCGCATTGACCACATTGGCAAGCTCGGACGGGCCGCTGCCGGCGGACGCCATCTGCAGCAGCGCATTGACGCCACCGTAGGACAGCGCCGCGATCACGACGAAGGCGCGGATGCGCCGCCGTCCCTCGACGAGATCCGCCGCCCAGGAACGGATGGTCTGCGCCAAGGTCAGGCCGAGGAAGCCGAGAGCCAGCACATTATTGGCGACGATCACGAGCCGTCCATGTCCGGCAGGCCCCAGCACGAGACAGCTCAGCAGGCTGAAGCCGAACACCGCGAGCCAGATCAGGCCGTGCAGCCAACGCAACGCAAAGCCGTCGTCGAACAGCGCGCGGCAGAACAGCCAGAGCACGACGATATCGGCGGTCGCCACCGCAATCAGCGGCGCGGAAGCGAGCGATGGCGCGGCCGTGCCGCCGATGTTGAAGGTCGCGGCATGCGCGGCCGAGCCCAGCGCCAGCGCGATCGCGAGCCGGCCGCGCCATTGCCTGCCGAGATCGCGTCCCAGCGCGACGGCGAGCTCGGCCAGCAGCGCGATGGCGGCGGCGCGAAGCGCGAGATCGAGGCTTTCGAGCGTCATCGTCACGGGTCCGTTGTCAGCGCCGGAACTCTAGGCCGGAGCTTCGCTTCGTTCAAATCAAGCAAACGCGGCGACCTCCTGCCCTGCCGTCGCCTCGGCAAAGCTGCTAAGCTCGCGCGACCACATTGCAGGAGCGCCCCATGAGCTGGCAGCCATCGATCGATCCCGAGTTCGGCGATCCCACATCCTGCGACGCGCTGGAGCACGTCATCGTGCCGCGCACCCGCGATCTCGGCGACGGTTTTGCGGTGCGCCGCGCGCTGCCGCACGGCCGACGCCAGATGGTCGGCCCGTTCATCTTCTTCGATCATTTCGGCCCGGTGCAGTTCATGTCCGGCAAGGGCATGGACGTGCGGCCGCATCCGCATATCGGGCTTGCCACCGTCACCTATCTGTTCGACGGCGCCATCATGCATCGCGACAGCGAGGGCAACGTGCGGGAGATCCAGCCCGGCGCGATGAACCTGATGACGGCGGGCCGCGGCATCGCCCATTCCGAGCGCACGCCCGACCTGCAGCGGCAGAACGGGCAGAAGATGCTGGGCCTGCAGAGCTGGATCGCTCTGCCGGTCGAATCGGAAGAGATCGCGCCGAGCTTCCAGCACTACGCGGCGGACGCGCTGCCGACGGTCAGCGACACCGGCTTCTCCGCGCGCGTCATTGCCGGCAAGGCGTTCGGCGCGGCCTCGCCGGTGACGATGGTCTCGCCCTGGTTCTATGTCGAGGTCACGGCGCAGGCCGGCACGGTGGTGCCGCTCGATCCCGATCACGAGGAGCGCGCCATCTACATCGTCGATGGCGAGGTCGAGATCGCGCGCGAGCGCCACGAGGGCCCGCGGCTCCTGATCTTCCGCCCGGGCGACGCCATCAGCGTGCGCACGGTGAAGCCGACCCGGATGATGTTCCTTGGCGGCGACGCCCTGGAAGGGCCGCGGCACGTGTGGTGGAATTTCGTCTCCTCCAGCAAGGAGCGCATCGAGCAGGCCAAGCAGGACTGGAAAACCGGCCGCTTCGCCGCCGTTCCGCAGGAGCACGAGTTCATTCCGCTGCCGGAATAGGCTATTGCGGTCGCAACGCTCCCGTTTCGAAGGCTCTGCACGATGACCACGCTTCTCGCCAGCAATCTGCCGCTCCCGAAGATCGGCCGCGGCAAGGTCCGCGACATCTATGCCGTCGGCGACGACCGCGTGCTGCTGCTGACCACCGACCGGATCTCGGCCTTCGACGTCGTGATGAACGAAACCATCCCGATGAAGGGCGCGGTGCTGACGCAGATCTCGGCCTACTGGTTCAACGCGCTCGAAGGCGTGGTGCATCACCACATGATCTCGGCCGACACCGACACGATCATCGCGGAGGTGCCAGCGCTGGCGCCGCATCGCGACGAGATTCTCGGGCGCGCGATGCTGTGCAAGCGCACCACCGTGTTCCCGATCGAATGCGTGATCCGCGGCTATCTCTCCGGCTCGGCCTGGAAGGAATATGCGGCCCATGGCACGCTGGCCGGCGAGCAGCTTCCCGCCGGCCTCGTCGAGAGCCAGAAGCTCGACCCCGCGATCTTCAGCCCCGCGACCAAGGCCGAGACCGGCCATGACGAGAACATCACCATTGCGCGAATGCGCGAGGTGGTCGGCGACGACACCGCGTATACGCTGGAGAGCATGACGCGCGCGGTCTACACGCTGGGTGAAAAGCTGGCGCGCGAGCAGGGCATCATCATCGCCGACACCAAGTTCGAGTTCGGCCGCGACAAGGACGGTCACATCATCCTGATCGACGAGGTGATGACGCCCGACTCGTCGCGCTTCTGGGCCGTCGATGCCTATCAGCCGGGCCAGCCGCAGCCGAGCTTCGACAAGCAGCCGCTGCGCGACTATCTCGATGCCGAGCGCCGTGCCGGCCGCTGGAACGGCGACGCCCCCCCGCCGCCCTTGCCGCAGAGCGTGGTGGATGCGACCAGCCAGCGCTATCTGGAGGCGTTCCGGCGGGTGACGGGCAGCGAGCTGAAGATCTGAGCACTGCACGTCTCTCGCCGCGATCACGGAGCCGAAGGCAGTATTTTCTTCGGAGTGGGAGTCGAACTGGTACCGTATCGGCGGTGCGCTCCCCCGCCCCGCTTGCGGGGAGAGGGCTGGGGTGAGGGGGGCTCTCCATGCACACCAGACTCGCGGAGAGCCCCCGTCACCCGGATTGCATCTTCGATGCAATCCGACCTCTCCCCGCAAGCGGGACGAGGTGAGAACTGATCGTTCTGCGAGGCGCGTGCTCACATCAGCCAAGGCATCGTTGATCATCGGAGAGTTGCTAACGAGACGCGCTGCGTCGATCTCGCGGCCATGCTTGCCCGAGCTATGCTGATCGATCTCGCCCTCTGAAAATGCGAGGGCGCAGGGAAGGCCGGGAGCTGGCCGCCCCCATGGCCCGCGTGCGAAAGAAAATGCACGCGGCGGTCACCACAGGTTCAGCCGAGACATCCCGGCCCTCCCTGCGCGATGGGTTTAACGGCTGCTCCGTACTCTCCCCGGGGACCGGCTTGTTTGCCCCCGTCGCCCGCCACGACGCACGAACGTCATCGCGAGATTGGCGCCAGCATCGGGGCGCCAGGACCACACGGCTTGACCGTCCGCGCGCTGCCGTTCGTCAGCGCAAGAGCGCCTGACAGGCACGCGGCCACCGCTCCCCGCCTCTACGTATCGTGACGACGCGTACGCCCCTCTGCATGAGGACGGGATGCGCGGATAAGAACATGATTTCGGAAATAACGCAAGTCAAAAATTGATTGGTGATAGAGTAGCCCGACGGCCGGGGCCGTAAGGAGGGCAAAGGCGCAGCTATGCTGTCTCCGAACGTGATCGCGGTGGCGCCGTGCCCACCAAGTCGCTGATCGAGGGTGGGCACGCTGCCGCCCCACCGTACCGGCCGACCCATCCCGCGATGGTCACGATTAGGATGTGCTACAACATCATATGACGCCGACTACGACCATCGCCATCATCCTGCTGCCAGGAATGGACGGAACCGGAGAGCTCCTGAAGCCGCTTGCCGAGCGCCTGTCCGCGAACCGGCCGACGCAGATCATCGCCTACCCTCTCGATCGACCGCTCGATTACGACCAGCTCGCGACCTTCGTCAGTGAGCGGTTGCCGAGAGATCCCTTCGTCATTCTCGGCGAGTCGTTCTCCGGACCGATCGCCATCGAGATTGCAGCGACTGACGCGCGAGTCGCAGGGCTCATCCTTGCATCGAGCTTCGCGCGCCATCCGTTACCGGCCTGGCTTTCGCACGTCGCGTCGCTGCTCGATCTGAGATGGCTTCCATCAAACCTCTTCGCCGCGATGATCATGGGACGGATGGCGACACCGGAGCTCAGGCTGCAGCTGAAGGACGTCTTGAGATCGCTTCCTGCGGCAGTTCTTCAAGCACGCGCCAAGGACGCCCTTCGCGTCGACAAATGCGACCGGTTGGCCCTGACCAATTGTCCGGCGTTGTGCCTGCACGGCCGCGCGGATCGGCTCGTGGGCCGGCGACAGACCGCCGAGATCCTCACGGCACGCCCCGACTGCAAGCTGTGCGAGCTGGATGCACCGCACATGCTGCTGGCAACCCATGCCGAGGCCGCGGCGGCGGTGATCGACGATTTCTGCCGGCGCTTGGAGCGCAACTAGTCCTCGAACCCCACGAACACCGTCGCTTCCTTCACCGGCTTCCGCTCCGACACCACGGCGTTGGCCGGAAAATCATGATCGGGCCAGCCCAGCGCGATGCTCTTCATGATGACCTGGTCGTCGGCGATGCCGGCGTGCTCGCGGACCACGGGCGATTGCATGATGCCCTGGCTGTTGATGACGGCGCCGAGGCCGCGCGACCAGGCGGCGTTGACCAGCGCATTGGTGACGGCGCCGCAGTCGAACGGCGTGTCGTCGCTGCCGTCGAGCGCACGATCATAGGTCACGATGATGCAGACCGGTGCGTCGAACTGGCGGAAGCCGCGTAGCACCCAGTCCTGTCGCTTGTCCTTGTCGTCGCGCGCGATGCCCATGGCGGAGAACAACTGCTTGGCGACCTGCACCTGGCGCTCGCGATGCGCGCCCGCGAAGGGCTGGCCGATACGGAATTCACGCGACTGCGGGACGCCGGCGACCATCCGCTCGGTATTGCCGGCGCGGATGCGGTTCAGCGGCTCGCCGGTGATGACGTAGAAATTCCAGGGCTGGCTGTTCATCGACGACGGCGCGCGCATCGCAAGCCCGATGATCTCCTCGATCAGCGCCCGCGGCACCGGATCGGGCTTGTAGCCGCGGATGCTGCGGCGGCCGAGGATGACGTCGTCGAACTGCATGTGTGTGATAGTCCCGTGATGACCCCTGATCTGCCGGGAATATTCGCGGCCTTCCGGTTCCGGTGCAAGGTTGACGCGCGAACCGATCGGGTGTCGCGAACACAGGAGGTTGTGATCGAGCTAGACCTTCAGCATCGACAGCACGGCGCGCGCGAGATCGGCCGGACATTCCACGAGGCGGTCGGCGCCGGCCATCTCGAGCTCGTCGCGGCTGCCATAGCCCCAGAGCACGCCGAGGCTGCGCATCCTGACCGCGTGGGCGCCGGCAATGTCGTGGCGGCGGTCACCGACCATGATCGCGTCGGAGGGCGCGATATTCCGCGCGGTGAGAATATGCGCGAGCAGCTCCGGCTTGTGGTCCAGCAGGCCTGACGGCACCGAGCCGTGGATGGCGTCGAACAGCGACGCGAGATCGAGATGCTCGAGGATGCGGCGCGCAAACACCTCCCGTTTGGATGTCGCGAGATAGAGCCGCACCCCCGCGCCATGCATCTCGTGCAGCGCGTCCCGGATGCCGGCATAGAGTTCGCTGCCGAACAGTCCGCTCTCGCCGTAATGCTGGCGATAGGCGGTCACCGCTTCGTCGACCCGATCGTCGTCATACGCCTGCAGCAGCGCCCGCAACATGTCCTGCAGCGGCGGCCCGATGACACTGCGGATATCGAGCGTGTCGTCCGGTGCATGCCCGAGCGCGCGCAACGCCGCTAGGGCGCTCGCGGCGATGCCGGGCTGGGAGTCGATGAGAGTGCCGTCGAGGTCGAGCAGGACGGAGTGACGACCGAGGCTCATCATATCAAGCCTTCGCACTGGGACGGCTCGAAACTACACCATACCACCGCGCGAGATGGTGGAGGTGATCCGGTGGATCGAGCTTGGCGCGGACCGCGAAATCCACCGTCACCATGGCGCTGATGTCGACAATGGTGAAGTCGGGTCCGCAGACGAAGGCGTGGTCGGCGAGCCGCGCGTCGAGCCAGGCGAAGTAGTGCGCGACGCGCAGACGTCCCCGCTCCGCGAGCGCGGCAATCTGCTCGAGCGGCAACGGGCCGGGCAGAGCGCGATGCTCCAGCCCCGGCGCACTGTTCCGGAACGCTTCCTGGATGGCGTAGATGCCATCCCACTCGATCCGCCGCACCCAGCATTCGATGACGGCGCGCTCCTCCGCGCTGCGCCCCATCAGGGCCGGCTCGGGATGCAGTTCCTCGAGGTAGCGGCAGATCGCGATGATGTCGGTGATCGCAGCGCCGCTGTCGAGTTGCAGGACCGGCACCGTGCATTGCGGGTTCAGCGCGCGAAATTCCGGCCGGAACTGCTCGCCGGCGCGCAGGTCGAGCTGAACGGTGGGAATCGTGAGGCCCTTCTCCGCAAGGAAGATACGTACGCGGCGCGGGCTTGGTGCCGTCGCGGAATCGTACAGCCTCATGAGCGTCCTCCTCTGCAGGATTTGGGCTGGAAGGTTGAAAGCTGCGCGGATGGCGCGGCTACTCCGCGCCGAAGATTTCGTCCTGGTCCATGCGCACCGCACGCAAGGCGCGGGTCCGTCGCCACGCGTCGAGCTGCACCGAGGTGGCGTAGGTGATCAGCAGCGAGCGGCGGCGGGCGCCGCTGCGGTTGCGGGTCGCGCCGTGCAGCAGGTTGACGTCGAACAGCAGGATGTCGCCGGCTTCGCCTGTCGTGACCAACGGGGCAGCCTGCGCATCATCCGTGTCGCGGCGATGCGTGCCCGGCGCCACCCGCGTCGCGCCGTTGTCGGGGCCGAACGGATCGAGAAAGGCGAGCGCCGAGACGGCGTCGGTACGGAACCGGTCGACGCCGTCGCGATGCAACGGCTGCTGGCCGCCATCGGCGAGCGGCTCGCGGCCCTCGACTTGGCCGAGGAAGAACGGCGCCTTGAGAATGTGAGACACGGCCGCGAGCATCACCGGCAGCCGGCAGGCGCGCTGCACCGTGGCATCGAGATCGACCATCGCGTGGCGCCAGTCGCGGCCGCGCGGCACCGGCCATTGCTCGGATGGCAGCGTGCCCGCCTCGAACGCATCGCGCAGCGGCGGGAGCCAGTCCGCCGGAATCGCGCCGCGCAGCAGCAGATAACCGTCCGCATCGAGGCGGCGCGCATCCGCGTCCGGAAGCTGGCCGACACCGACGCGCGTGAAGGCTGCGGTCATGGTGAGCTCGCACATTGAGAGGTCGTGGTTCGCCGCGTCATGGTCGACGATCCGGCGCGTCTGGGCAAGCGGCTCGCTTACGCCCGTGCAGCCCGGTGGCGATTCGCGCCGTCGCATTCATCCGGTGGTGATGTCCATCGCCGCAGAAGACGCTGAGACGATGGGCCGCACTGCGGAACGGGCGGCTCGTAGCCGCAGTTCACCGTTCGTTAACCCTCTCGACCTACGCCTCGTTAGCAACACTCTGCAACGATCCGACATACGGGGTAAACGAGCAGTCGAGCTCCTTGGAAGCACACATGGTCGCCATCCAAAGCACCAACCAGATCTCGCCCGCCAACGAGCGGGTCTATCGCCAGAGCAACCTGCTGGGCGAGTGGAAGGGCAGTTGGACGGCCAACGGCCAGGCCGTGAGCTTCAAGGTCGTCAACATCAGAGGCGCCGCCGCGACGGTGGAATACACCCATAACGGCCGCACCGAACGCGGCATCGGCCAGGTCAACGGCTCGACCATCGACTTCGGCTCGGTCACGCTCGGCACCAAGAACGGCAAGAACGCCGTGCTGCTGTTTTCGGCCGGCGGCGGCAAGGCCACCGCGATGCTGGAGAAACAGGCGCCTCCCGCCGACGAGAGCAATCTGGTCGGCAGCTGGGCCGGCTACTCCGGCGAAAACGGCCAGAGCGCGAGCTTTCGCGTGCTGTCCGTCAGCGGCAAGGAGGCCCAGGTCAGCGTGACGACCAACGGCGTCACGCGCCAGGGCACGGGGATCGTCTACAACAACGTCATCATGTTCGGTCAGTCGCAGATCTCGACGACCGACGGCAAGAGCGGCAAGGTCATCTTCCAGGTCGGCAACAAGTCCTACCTGGTGCCGGTGGACAAGCTGCCGAAGACGGCCTGAGCCCAGGCGTCCAGAGCTCAGACGCCCGCCATCATCACGTACTTGATCTCGAGGTATTCCTCGATGCCGTGATGCGAGCCTTCGCGCCCGAGGCCGCTCTCCTTGACGCCGCCGAACGGCGCGACCTCGGTGGTGATCAGACCGGTGTTGACGCCGACCATGCCTGATTCCAGCGCCTCCGCGACGCGCCAGACCCGGCCGAGATCGCGGGCATAGAAGTAGGACGCGAGGCCGAACGGCGAGGCGTTGCACATCGCGATGACATCGGCCTCGTCCTTGAAGCGAATGACGGGCGCGAGCGGGCCGAACGTCTCCTCATGCGCGACCAGCGCGTCGGCCTTGACGTCCCGAAGTACGGTCGGCTCGAAGAAGGTGCGGCCGAGCGCATGGCGCTTGCCGCCGGTGACGACCTTCGCCCCGCCTTTGACCGCGTCGGCGATGTGGCGTTCGACCTTCTCAACCGCCTCTTCGTTGATCAGCGGCCCCTGGGTCACGCCGGCCTCGGTGCCCTCGCCGATCTTCATCGCCGCGACCTTGGCGGCGAGCTTCGCGACGAAGGCGTCGTAGATGCCGTCCTGCGCATAGAGGCGATTGGCGCAGACGCAGGTCTGGCCCATGTTGCGATATTTCGAGACCATGGCGCCTTCGACAGCCGCATCGACATCGGCATCGTCGAACACCACGAACGGCGCGTTGCCGCCGAGCTCGAGCCCGAGCTTCTTCACCGTGCCGGCCGACTGGCGATAGAGAATCTTGCCGACCTCGGTCGAGCCGGTGAAGCCTATGAAGCGCACCGACGGATGCTCGCACAGCACTTTGCCGATCGGCGGCGCGTCGCCGGTGACGATGTTGAGCGCGCCCGCCGGAATCCCGGCGCGTTCGGCCAGCACGGCGAGCGCCAGCGCCGACAGCGGCGTCTCGTTGGCCGGCTTCAGCACCACGGTGCAGCCGGCGGCGAGCGCAGGCGACACCTTGCGGGTGATCATCGAGTTCGGGAAATTCCATGGCGTGATGGCGCCGCAGACGCCGATCGGCTGCTTCAGCGCCAGCAGGCGCGCATCCGGCTTCTGGGTCGGGATGGTCTCGCCATAGACGCGACGCGCCTCCTCGGCGAAGAACTCGATATAGGCGGCGCCGATATCGACCTCGCCGAGCGCCTCCGCCAGCGGCTTGCCCTGCTCGGAGGTGAGGATCAGCGCGAGGTCCTCGCGGTTGGCCGTGATCAGCTCGAACCATTTGCGCAAGGTATTGGAGCGCTGCTTGGCGGTCAGCCGGGCCCAGGACGGGAACGCGCGCGCGGCGGCCTCGACGGCTTGCGTGGTCTCCGCCGCACCGAGCTGCGCGACCTTGGCGAGCTCGGCGCCGGTGGCCGGATTGTTGACCGGAAGCACCGGCGTACCGACCCACGCACCATCGATGTAGCACTGCTCACGCAGCAGCGACGGATCCTTCAGGCGGTCACGCAGGCTCGGGGCGGCAGTGGAGGCACGGGCGGCGGCGGGCGGTGTCATCGGGCTACTCCTCGAAAGCGAGCGATCGTCTCCGAATATAGCCACGCCCCGGCGGCGGCGCACGGCGCGTGCGCCTCCTGAACGGCACATTCGATCCGGCGATCCGTGCCTGTACGGCACCAAATGCTGAATGCTGACGAGCCGACCCGGGATCAGGCCGCGCCGCTCATATAGGTCTCGCGCCGGCCGATCATGCGCTCCGCCGCCGCCTTGGCGTCGGCCTTGGTCGAGGTCGCGCAGGTGCGGTATTCCAGGTCCGGCAAGGCGGCGGGATCACGGCGGCCAAACCATGATTTCTGCCCCACGGGCAGCAGCGCCAGGGCCTGCGCCACATTGTCGACCGCGCCGAACGCATACAGCGCTCCGGTCGCCGCAATGCGCACTTCGTAGATGCCGGGCGTGATCGGCGCCTCGATATTGTCGCCGCGCCCCGGGCGGGGATACCGCTTCCACTCGCTCCACGTTGAAATCATATCGCCCCCAACGGCGGACATTGCCGCCAAAGCCATGCCATCGGCTCGAAAAAGCCGGTTCTTCAACCCTTTAATGCAAAAATGGTTGCAACTCACAACAGTCGCAAGCCCGTGGTGGGAACATGGCCCCCATGTGTCGGACTCGCGACTGAGTGGAACTAATCATGATTCTATTCTGGCGAGAAATTGAAGCGCTGTGGCCTCCGCGGCGCTGTTGTCCCCGCCTGCTTCGTTCGCGCCGCATCATCACGAGATCGCGACCGGCCGTGAGACCGGCGGTCCTTGCTGCCCAGGCCGGCCCGAGAAACAATCGCCTACCGTCATCAAGAACGGAACGGAGGAGACCATGCAGAACAAGACCGACATCGACGGCGTGCTGCGGCAGAAGGCGGAGGCGGGAGAGATTCCCGGCGTCGTCGCCTTTGCCGCTGACAGCAACGGCATCATCTACGAAGGCGCCTTCGGCAAGCGCGACCTCGGCCGCGACGACCCGATGACCACCGACAGCGTGTTCTGGATCGCCTCGATGACCAAGGCCATCACCTGCGCGGCCGGGATGCAGCTGGTCGAGCAGGGCCGGTTGTCGCTGGATGCGCCGATCGGCACGGTGCTGCCGGACCTCGCCGCGCCCAAGGTGCTCGACGGTTTCGACGCCAATGGCGAGCCGATCCTGCGGCCGGCGAAGACCGCGATCACGCTGCGCCATCTGATGACCCACACCGCCGGCTTCTGCTACGACATGTGGAACGGCGATATGGCCACCTATGTGCAGAAGGCCGGAACGCCCGGCATCATCACCTGCAAGAACGACGCTCTCAAATTGCCGCTCGCCTCCGATCCCGGCACGCGCTGGGAATACGGCATCAACATCGATTTCGTCGGCAAGGCGGTCGAGGCCGCCAGCGGCCAGAAGCTCGACGCGTACTTGCGCGACCATCTGTTCGCACCGCTCGGCATGGACGATACCGGCTTCAAGCTCGGCCCGTCGCAGCGCGCGCGTCTGGTCGGCATGCATGCCCGCGGCGAGGACGGCAGCCTGGCGCCGATCCCGTTCGAGCTCGAGCAGGAGCCGGAATTCCACATGGGCGGCGGCGGGCTCTACGGCACGGCCGGCGACTACATCCGCTTCACCCGGATGATCCTCAACAATGGCCGCGGCAACGGCAACCAGGTGCTCAAGCCCGAGACGGTCGCGGCGATGCGCGACAACCATATCGGCGAGCTCGAGATGACGAAGATGGCCGCGGCGGTGCCCGGCGTGACCAACGACGTCGATCTCTATCCCGACATCGTCAAGAAATGGGGCTTGAGCTTCATGATCACGACGGCGCAGACCCCGGAGGGCCGCAGTGCCGGCAGCCTCGCCTGGGCCGGCCTCGCCAACACCTACTACTGGATCGATCCTGCGCGCGACGTCACCGGCGTGATCCTGATGCAGCTCCTGCCGTTCGCCGACCGGCTGTGCCTGGAGACCTTTGCAGGCTTCGAGCGCGGGGTCTATGCCGGGCTCGATGCCGCGGGCGGACAGAAGGCGGCGTGATCAGATTGCCAACTGACCGGAGTGAGCTCGGAATGAGTTAGTTGGCATCATGCCCGGGCTTGGCCCGGGCATCCACGTCTTCGGTCCCGCAGCTCGATAAAACGTGGATGGCCGGGTCAAGCCCGGCCATGACGGTGGAGAGAGTTGTGTGTCTCCGGTGAAAAAGAACGCGTGACCTCAGCTTCGACCTACACCTTCAGTCCGTTCTGAGCCGCCAATTCCTTCAGCGACACCTGCGGCCTTGCACCAATGTGCTGGATCACTTCGGCGGCGGCGAGGCCGCCGAGGCGGCCGGCCATCTCATAGCCGGTCTTGCGCACCAGCCCGAACAGGAAGCCGGCGGCGAACAGATCGCCCGCGCCGGTAGTATCGACCAGGCTCTCGATCGGATGCGCCGGCACCGAGATCACGCCGTCATTCGACACCACGACGCAGCCTTGTTCGCTGCGGGTGACGATGCCGAGCGTGGCGTCCTCACGCAGCTGCTTCAGCGCGCCGTCGAAATCCGAGGTCTGGTACAGCGAATGCAGCTCGGCCTCGTTGGCGAAGACGAGATCGACGGTGCCGCCGCGCATCAGGTCGAGAAACTCCTCGCGATAGCGATCGACGCAGAACGAATCCGACAAGGTCAGCGCGACCTCGCGTCCGGCGTCATGCGCGATCGCCGCCGCCTTCACGAACGCATCCTTGGCGTCCTTCGGGTCCCACAGATAACCTTCGAGATAGATGATGCGCGCCGCCGCAATCTGCGCGGGATCGATGTCCGCGGCGGTGAGATTTTGCGCGGCGCCGAGATAGGTGTTCATGGTGCGCTCGCCGTCCGGCGTCACCAGGATGTAACAGCAGCCGGTCGCCGGGCCGTCGGCAGCGGGCACGGTATCGAAGGTGACGCCGGCGGCGCGGATATCATGCCGGTACATCCGGCCGATCTGGTCGTCCTTGACCTTGCCCACGTAAGCGGCACGCGCGCCCAGGCTGGCGAGGCCAGCGATGGTGTTGGCCCCCGAACCGCCGGACATCTCGGTGGCCGGACCCATATCGGCATAGATCGCGGCCGCGCGGGCCTCGTCGATCAGCGCCATGCTGCCCTTGGTCATGCCGTGCCGGGTGAGAAAGGCTTCATCGGCATGCACCAGCACGTCGAAGATCGCGTTGCCGATCCCGAGAACATCGTATTTCGCGTCAGTCATCCACTGGCCCCGTTTACGGCGTTTTGCAAACGCTGCGGCCTATCACAAGCGGCGCTGCTATAGAAGCCTGATGATCCGCTCATTCGTGACTGTGTTGTCAGGAACACTGGCCTCGCGCCTGCTCGGCTTCGTCCGGGATGCGCTGATGGCCGCGCTGCTCGGCGCCGGTCCGGT
The DNA here is from genome assembly GCF_032484415.1 of Bradyrhizobium sp. SZCCHNS30572. Taxonomy (NCBI): domain Bacteria; kingdom Pseudomonadati; phylum Pseudomonadota; class Alphaproteobacteria; order Hyphomicrobiales; family Nitrobacteraceae; genus Bradyrhizobium; species Bradyrhizobium sp. SZCCHNS30572. The sequence continues at coordinate 392,319 of NZ_JAUESY010000004.1, forward strand.
CGCGGACGCATTTCTCGCGGCGTTTCAGCTCGTCAACGTCGTCAGGCGATTGCTGACGGAGGGCGCGCTCAATGCAGCCCTGGTGCCGGCCTGGCTGCGAATATACCAGCAGTCTGGTAGGACACATGCGGCAGCTTTTGCCGGCCGCGTGCTCGGCACCGTCAGCGCCGGCCTGCTCGCCGCCACCTTGGTGCTGGCGCTGCTGATGCCGTTCGTGATGACCGTGCTCGCGCCGGGCTTCGCCGGTGAAGAGACGCTCACCCTGGCCGTCAACGATGCCAGGCTGATGCTGCCCTATCTCGCCTTTGCCGGCCCCTCGACGGTGCTGCTCGCACTGTCCAGCGCGCAACGACGCTTTGCGCTCGCGGCCTTCGCCCCGCTGCTGTTCAACGTGGCATTGATCAGCGTGACCATCGTGCTGCTGATGCAACATCCGGACCCTGGAAGCGCCGCGCTGCTGCTCGCCGCCACGATCGGTGTCGCCGGGCTGCTGCAGCTCGCGATGCTCGCGCGGCGAGGCCGCGACGGCCCCCTCGCCTCGCCGGTGCGCGTCACCTTCCATGGCGAAATGCGCGGCTTCTTCGCCAAGGCGCTGCCCGGCATGGTCGCCAGCGCCGGCCCGCAATTGCTCGCGGTCGGCGGCGCGGTCATCGCCTCCACCTCGCCTTCCGCGGTGTCGTGGCTGTATTTCGCCAACCGCCTGATCGAGCTGCCGCTCGGGCTCGTCGGCGTTGCCATGGGCACGGTGCTGGTGCCGGAGCTGACGCGCGCGCTGCACGAGGGCAACGAGGAGGCTCTGGCGGAGGTGCAATCGCGCGGCCTCGAGCTGACGATCGGGCTCGCGCTGCCTGCGACGCTCGGACTCATGATCCTGAACGAGCCGATCATTCGTTTGCTGTTCGAACATGGCGCATTCAGTTCGGACGATGCCGCCGCGACGGCGCAGGTGCTGACCTGGCTCGCGGCAGCGTTGCCGGCGCAGGTGCTGACCAAGGCGCTGCAGCCCGCCTTCTTCGCGCGCGAGGACACGCGGACGCCGCTGCGCGCGACGTTGATCGGATGCGGTGTCGCGATCGCGCTGGCGTTCCTGCTCGCACAATTGTTTGCGGCAAGTGGCATCGCGGCAGGGCTCGCGCTCGGTGCCTGGGCCAATGCGGCGGTCCTGATCCGGCGTGGCGCCACGCGCCTCGGTTTCGCGCTTCCCCCTGCCTCGCGGCGCCGGCTGCCGCGCATCACGTTGGCTGCGATGGTCATGGGCGCGGTCCTCTGGACCGTCGCCGGACGCTTCGCCGGCACGTGGAGCAGCAGCCATCTCGGCGCGGCCGCCCTGCTCGCCGCCCTGATCAGCGGCGCCATCATCCTCTACGGCGTGCTTCTGTTGTCCCTGGGCGCCGTAAGCTGGCGCGAAACCGTCCGGGCGATCCGGCAAAAGCCCGCCGGCGACTTGCACCTTTGAGGCGCACGTGCCAAACGACCCCAAATCCATTCATCCGGAACAGTGACCATGGCCTTCGTGGAACGGGTTTTCTCGGGCGTCCAGCCGACCGGCAACCTGCATCTCGGCAACTATCTCGGCGCGATCGTCAACTTCGTGAAGATGCAGCAGACCCACAACTGCATCTATTGCGTCGTCGACATGCACGCGATCACCATGCCGATCGATGTCTGGGGCGGCCCCGCCGAACTCGCGCGCAACACCCGCGAGGTCACCGCCGCCTTCATCGCCGCCGGCATCGATCCGAAGAAGCACATCGTGTTCAACCAGAGCCAGGTCTCAGGGCACGCCGAGCTCGCCTGGATCTTCAACTGCGTCGCGCGCATCGGCTGGCTGAACCGCATGACGCAGTTCAAGGAGAAGGCCGGCAAGGACCGTGAGAACGCATCGGTCGGTCTGTACGACTATCCGGTGCTGATGGCCGCCGACATCCTGCTGTACCGCGCCACCCATGTTCCGGTCGGCGAGGACCAGAAGCAGCATCTCGAGCTCTCGCGCGACATCGCGCAGAAGTTCAACAATGACTACGGCGACTCGATCCGCAGCCACGGCTTCGGCGACGGCCTGTTCTTCCCGCTTCCGGAACCCTTCATCACCGGTCCCGCGACGCGCGTGATGTCGCTGCGCGACGGCACCAAGAAGATGTCGAAGTCCGATGCCTCGGACTATTCGCGCATCAACCTGACCGACGATGCCGATACGATCGCGCAGAAGGTCCGCAAGGCCAAGACCGATCCGGAGCCGCTGCCGACCGAGGAAAAGGGGCTGGACGCGCGTCCCGAGGCCGACAACCTCGTCGGCATCTACGCGGCGCTGTCGGACCGCAGCAAGGCCGATGTGCTCAGGGATTTCGGCGGCGGCCAGTTCTCCAGTTTCAAGAACGCGCTGGTCGAGCTGTGCGTCACCAAGCTCGGGCCGATCGCCGGGGAGATGAAGCGCCTGACCGCCGATCCCGGCTACGTCGAGTCCGTGCTGGTCGACGGCGCCGACCGCGCCCAGGCCATCGCCGCGGAGACCATGAAGACGGCCAAGGACATCGTCGGCTTCATCCGCAAGCCCTGAGCAGCACGGCGCGCGCTCCGGAGTCGGCCTTGCGGCCGTAGCCCGGATGAGCGAAGCGGCATCCTCGCTACTAGGAGCCGCACCACCGCTGTCGTTGCGGGCGCGATGGAACCCGCAGCCCTCTCCCCAACGGAGATGGGCTGTGGCAGCATCGCGGTCGGATCGACTCGCAGCAGCAGGCGGGAACGCGATGGCGGCGCAGCGGCAGAGCTACCAGACCGGCCATGCGCCGAAATGCCTGGTCGTGGTCGACGACAGCGAGGAGTGGGACCGCGCGGTCCGCTATGCCGGCCGCTGGGCGGTCCGTTCCGGCGGCCGTATCGTCATGCTGCACGTGATCGAGACGGAGGACCAGAACCAGCAATGGCTGGGGGTCGCCGATCTGATGCGGGCCGAGGCGCAGGAGCAGGCGCATGCCGAGCTCGACCAGGCCGCGGCGCTGCTGTCGGCGATCGGCGTGACCGCGCCGGAACGGGTGATCCGCGAGGGTGAGCCGACGGCGCAGATCCTGGAGACGATCGAGCACGACAGCGACATCGCGCTGCTGGTGCTCGCCGCCCATTCCGGCCCCGAGGGCCCCGGCCCCCTGGTCACCCATGTCACCAAGACGAGCGGTGCCTTCCCGATCCCGCTGGTGATCGTGCCGGGCGATCTCGGTGACGCCGATCTCGACGCCCTTTCATAGGCTTAGATCGGAAACGCCGGCCATGCCCCCTTGATCGTGCGCGCGTTCGCGCCATCTGCTATGAGGACACCACAGGCCGGCCTTGAACCGGCGCTGCCGGAGAAAACCATGTTCATCCAGACCGAAGCCACCCCCAATCCCGCCACCTTGAAGTTCATCCCGGGCCGCGTCGTGCTGCCCGCGGGCACGATGGAGTTCGGCAGCCGCGACGCCGCCGCGCGCTCCCCGCTGGCCGAGCGCCTGTTCGCCGTCGACGGCGTCAGCGGCGTGTTCTACGGCGCCGATTTCATCACCGTCACCAAGAGCGACGGTGAGTGGCAGCACCTCAAGCCGGCGATCCTCGGCGCGATCATGGAGCACTACATGTCGGGCGCGCCGCTGCTCGCCGACGGCAGCGCCGCCAATGATGAATCCGCCGACGAGGACGACGAGTTCTACGACGAGGCCGACACCGAGACGGTCGGCATGATCAAGGACCTGATCGAGAGCCGCGTCCGCCCGGCCGTAGCCAATGACGGCGGCGACATCACTTTCCGCGGCTTCAAGGACGGCATCGTCTATCTCAACATGAAGGGCGCCTGCTCGGGCTGCCCGTCGTCGACCGCGACCCTGCAGCACGGCATCCAGAACCTGCTGAAGCACTTCGTGCCCGAGGTGGTTGAAGTCCGGCCGATGTAGGAAGGCAATGGCGAATGGGGTTGGCGAACAGATCTGCGCGCTAATCAGCATTTGCCTCTGCTCACGCTGCGCTGCCGAGGGTGGCGGCCACGGCCGCCCCCACCGCATGCTCGACGGTATCTCGCTCGTCACCGCGCTCGGCGTGCCGACCGGCTTCGCCGGCGCCGCCCAGACTTGCGCCAATCGGTACTTTCGCCGGACCTGTTCGTCGCCCCCCACTGCGCTCGAACTTGACCGAGCGGAATTGGGCGTTTGAGGCTGGTCCGGATGAGGCGGCGACCCCCATGCCATCGGTGCCGAACCCGAGCACCGGCTTGCGAGCGATTGATCGCCTCGACCCGGCCCCATCGCGCCGGCATCGCCTTTGCCACCGGGATGGCGCGGCGGCCTGAACGTCGAACCGGACGATCAATCCAACAGCCCGGAAAGATTTGCTTGAATGAGCGCCAATTCAGTAGTTTGCGGTCGTGCGCCGTGATGCGTTTTTCCCGATCAGGATGTAAGAAAGCGGCAACCGACTTTATCAAAGCCCCAAAAAGGTATTCGGCGCTCCTTTCAATGTGAATCTGACCGGATGTTGATCCTCGCCATCGATACTGCCCTCGACCATTGCGCGGCTGCCGTTCTGGACACTGATTCGGCCGCGATGCGCGCCGAGGAAACGCTGCCGATGAAGCGCGGCCACGCCGAGGCGCTGATGCCGCTGATCGCGCGCGTGATGCGCCAGTCGGGCGTCGGCTTCCACGAGCTCGACCGCATCGCGGTGACGACGGGTCCTGGTAGTTTCACCGGGCTGCGCGTCGGCCTCTCCGCCGCGCGCGGCATTGCCTTGGCGGCGCACAAGCCGGTCGTCGGCGTGACCACGCTGTCCGCCTACGCGGCGCCGATCGTCAGCGAGGACCGCGCCAACCCGGTGATCTCGGCGATCGATGCCCGGCACGACCATGTCTACTACCAAGTCGTGAGCGGCAGCGGCGAGGAACTGGTCGCGCCCCAGGTCGCTGCGACAGACGACGTCCTGGCGGCCGCGCGGCTCGGCGCCCCGCACCTCGTCGGCAACGCCGCGGCGCTGCTGGCCGAGCGGTGGCCCAAGGACGCAGCCGCGCCAGTTGCGGTCGACTCGCAAGACGGGCCCGACATCGGCTGGGTCGCCTGGCTCGGCGCGGCCGCCGACCCGGCGCACGCGCCGGCGCGGCCGTTCTATCTGCGCGCGCCCGACGTCAAGCCGCCCGCCGGTGCGGCGCGTCAACCGGCGCAGACGGCCGTCTCGTCATGAACATGTTCTTCCGCTGGCTCGGCAGCCCCAAACCGTTGGTCGAAGCGGCCGCGCCGCGCGACGCCGCCAGGCTCGCCCAGATCCACGCCGCCTCGTTTCACCGCGGCTGGGGCGAAGGCGAGTTCGAGGCGATGCTGGCCGAGCGCAACACCATGATCCATCGGCTGCGGCTCGGGCGGAAGCTCATCGGCTTCATCGTCTCGCGAATCGGCGCGGACGAAGCGGAAATATTGTCAGTTGCACTTGACCCAAATCAGCGCGGCCGCGGATTTTCTCGTGATCTGTTGCTGCAGCATCTCGGGCACCTCGCGGGGCGCGGGGTCCGGACGGTCTTTCTCGAAGTGGAGGAAAACAACCAGCCGGCCCGCCGACTCTATGAACGCGCCGGATTTGCGACCGTGGGCCGTCGGGAACGCTATTACCTTCAGCCCGGCGGGGAACAGTTGAATGCGCTTCTGATGCGCCGGGACTTGTCGTAACCTGCGCTTGGTGGCAGAAAGCGCATCCTTGAGGCGAGACACGATGACCTCCTTGAAAACCACGCCAGCGCTCAATTCCACCGGAATCGAGGCCCGCTGTGCCGCCACCGGCATGCGCATGACCGAGCAGCGCCGGGTCATTGCCCGCGTGCTCGCGGAAGCCTGCGACCATCCCGACGTCGAGGAGTTGTACCGGCGCTGCGTCGCCGTCGACGACAAGATCTCGATCTCCACGGTCTATCGCACCGTGAAGCTGTTCGAGGATGCCGGCATCATCGAACGCCATGATTTCCGCGAGGGTCGCGCCCGCTACGAGCAGATGCGCGACAGCCATCATGATCATCTGATCAATCTGCGCGACGGCAAGGTGATCGAGTTCACCTCCGAGGAGATCGAGAAGCTGCAGGCCGAGATCGCCCGCAAGCTCGGCTACAAGCTGGTCGATCACCGGCTGGAGCTGTATTGCGTGCCGCTCGACGAAGAGACGAATGGCTGACGCGGCGCCGGCTTCGAACCTCGATCTCGTCATTTTCGATTGCGATGGCGTGCTGGTCGACAGCGAGGTGATCTCCTGTCAGACGCACGCCGACGTGCTCAGCCTGTGCGGCTATCCGATCACGACCGAGCAGGTGTTCGCGCGGTTCCTGGGCCGCTCCCTGAAACAGGCGAAGCTCGAGGTCGAGGCCGAGCTCGGTCGTTCCCTGCCCGACGATTTCAACCCGAAACTGCAGGATCGCCTGTTCCGCGCCTTCGAGCAGGACCTCGCGGCCATCGACGGGATCGCGGAGGCGCTCGACACCATCGACGTGCCGGTGTGCGTCGCCTCCTCCGGCTCGCACCAGCGCATGCGCGTCAGCCTTGGCGCCACCCGGCTCTACGATCGCCTCGCCCCGCACATCTTCTCATCCTCCCAAGTCGAGAACGGCAAGCCCGCGCCCGATCTGTTCCTGTTCGCGGCAGCGCAGATGAAGGCGCGTCCCGCGGCCTGCGTGGTGATCGAGGACAGCACGGCCGGTATCCGGGGCGGTGTCGCGGCCGGCATGACAGTGCTCGGGTTTCACGGCGGCAGCCACTGCCGGCCCGGGCACGCCGACGACCTGCGAGCGGCCGGCGCCACCGTGGTTTTCGACGACATGCGGCAGTTGCCGGCGATTCTGAGCCGGCTGGCCGAGAAAAAGCCCGCGATCGCTGGATTTTCGGCCCCCTAGCCTATATCTGAGCGCGGCGCCGAATTGGGCGCGCCTCCGACTGCATGCAAGGGTTCATGACGCCGCCGCGCAAGCTGCACATCAAGTCCTATGGCTGCCAGATGAATGTCTACGATGCCCAGCGCATGGTGGACACGCTGGGGCCTGAGGGCTTCGTCGAGACCGCCGAGGCCGGCGACGCCGATCTCGTGATCCTCAACACCTGCCACATCCGCGAAAAGGCCTCCGAGAAGGTCTATTCGGAGCTCGGGCGGCTGCGGGTCGCGAAGGAGGACGCCGCGCGGGCCGGCCGGACGATGCAGATCGCCGTGGCCGGCTGCGTGGCGCAAGCGGAAGGCGAGGAGATCATCGCCCGCGCCCCCACCGTCGACGTCGTGGTCGGCCCGCAGAGCTACCACCATCTGCCGCAGCTCCTGGCCCAGGCCCGCCGCGGCGAGCGGGCGATCGAGACCGAATTCCCGGCCCAGGACAAGTTCGGCTTCCTGGCGAAGCCCAGCCGCGAGGCGATCCGCGCCCGCGGCGTCTCGGCCTTCGTGACCGTGCAGGAAGGCTGCGACAAGTTCTGCACCTTCTGCGTGGTGCCGTATACGCGCGGCAGCGAGATGTCGCGTGCGGTGACACGCATCGTCGACGACGTGACGCAGCTCGTCGACAATGGCGTTCGCGAGATCACCCTGATCGGCCAGAACGTCAACGCCTATCACGGCGAAGGCCCTGACGGCCGGCCCTGGACGCTGGGGCGGCTGCTCCATGGGATCGCCGAGATTCCGGGCGTGGCGCGGATCCGCTACTCGACCAGCCATCCCAACGACGTCGACGACAGCCTGATCGCGGCGCATCGCGATCTCGAAGCGGTGATGCCGTTCGTGCATCTGCCGGTTCAGTCGGGATCTGACCGCATCCTGAACGCCATGAACCGCAAACACACGGCGACTGACTATCGCAAAGTCGTCGACCGTTTTCGCGCCGTCCGTCACGACATTGCATTCTCTTCGGATTTCATCGTCGGGTTCCCGGGCGAGACCGAGGAAGATTTTCGCGCCACCCTCGCCCTGATCGACCAAATCGGCTACGCTGCGGCGTATTCGTTCAAGTATTCGCCGCGCCCGGGAACTCCGGCAGCGGACATGCCGGAGATGGTGTCAGCGACCGAGATGGACGAGCGATTGGAGCGCCTCCAGAGCTTGATCGACAGCCAGCAAGCAGCCTTCAACAAGGCCGCGATCGGCCAGGTCGTCGACGTGTTGTTCGAGCGGCCAGCGCGCAAGCCCGGGCAACTGGTCGGACGGACCGCGTATCTGCAGCCGGCCCACGTCATGGCGTCCGACGACATCATCGGCCAGGTTCTGCCGGTGCGGATCGACAGTCTCGAACGCTACAGCCTGCTCGGCGAGCTCGTCACGGCCGCGCCGGCAGTGATCTCCCACACGCCCCTCGTGTCCATCGGAGGCTGAGCACTTGCCCAAGAGCGCATCGGATCCGTCTTCCCTCGCTCCCAGCCGCAAGTACGACCGCGACATGTCCATGCCCCCCGAGACCCAGGTCGTCATCGATTTCGACGACAACCGTGCCGCCTCCGCCCTGGTTGGGCCTTACGGCCAGAATCTGGCCCTGGTCGAACGACGGCTCGGCGTCGTCGTCGATTCCCGCGGCAACCACATCACCATCGGCGGAACACGCGACGGCTGCGATGCCGCGCGGCGCGTGCTCGAATCGCTCTATGCGCAGGCCGTGAAGGGCCACGATCTGGCGCAGGGCGACGTCGAGGGCGCGATCCGCGCCGTGGTGGCGCAGGGCTCGCTGTTCGAGTTCGACGCCAAGAACGCCAAGAACGCGTTCGAGAGCATCAACCTGCGCAAGCGCCCGGTGCGCGCCCGCACCGCCGCGCAGGATTCCTACATCCGCGCGCTGAAGCGGCACGAGCTCGTGTTCGGCATCGGCCCGGCCGGCACCGGCAAGACCTGGCTTGCGGTCGCGCATGCGGCGCAGCTGTTCGAGCGGAAGGAGGTCGACCGCATCATCCTCTCACGCCCGGCGGTCGAAGCCGGCGAGCGGCTCGGCTTCCTGCCTGGTGACCTCCGCGAGAAGGTCGATCCCTATCTGCGCCCGATCTACGACGCGCTGTACGATCTGATGGACGCGCGCATCGTCGAGCGCGCGCTGCAGGCCGGCGAGATCGAGATCGCGCCGCTCGCCTTCATGCGCGGGCGCACCTTGACCAACGCCGCGATCATCCTCGACGAGGCGCAGAACACCACATCGATGCAGATGAAGATGTTCCTCACGCGTCTCGGCGAGAACAGCCGCATGATCATCACCGGCGATCCCTCGCAGGTCGATCTGCCGAACGGCCAGACCTCCGGACTCGCCGAAGCCGCGCGCCTGCTCGACGGTGTCGAGGGGATCGCACAGGTCCGGTTCACCGGCGAGGATGTCATCCGCCACGAATTGGTGGCGCGCATCGTCGCCGCCTATGAGGGGCCGAAAGCCCGCTGACGCGAGAGCAAGCACGCCGATGGTCGCGTCGTTCCAGCGCCATCCGCACAGATATCGACCAGGATGCCACAAAGTCCCATTCCAACGACCGAGGTGATCGTCGCAGCCGATTGCTGGCAGGACCAGCCTGACGCCGAGGACGTCATACAACGTGCCATTCTCGCCGCGGCCGAGATGGTCGATGCCGATGTCGGCGACGCCGAGATCGCCGTCATGTTGACGGACGACCAGGGCATCCGCACCCTGAACAGCAATTGGCGCGGCATCGACAAGCCCACCAACGTGCTGTCGTTTCCGGCGCTGCAGCCGACCGGACCGCGCGGCGAGGATGATGCCCCGCGCATGCTCGGCGACATCGCCATCGCCTATGAGACGATGCGGCGCGAGGCCGACGACGAACAGAAGCCGTTCGAGCATCATCTCAGCCATCTCGCCGTGCACGGCTTCCTGCATCTGATCGGCTACGATCACGAGACCGATGACGAGGCCGAGGAGATGGAGGCGCTGGAGACCGAGATCCTGGCCCATCTCGGCATCCCCGATCCCTATGCCGACCGGGAACGGATGAACTGACCATGGCCGATTCCGAGCCCATCCATGACAATCCGCGCCAGACGCGCAATCTGCCGGCCGTGGTGCCGCCGGCCGAGCTCGGCCGCTCGCCGGGCGAGAACTGGCTGATTCGCGCGCTGCGCAACCTGTTCGGCTGGAAAGGCGGCGGCTCGGTTCGCGACGACCTGCAGGTCGTGCTCGATGCCTCGACGCCCGATGACATCGGCTTCTCCGCGGTCGAGCGCACGCTCCTGCGCAACATCCTCGATTTGCACGAGCGGCGCATCGCCGACGTGATGGTGCATCGTGCAGATATCGTCGCCGTCCGGCGCGACATCACGCTCGGCGAACTGATGAGCCTGTTCGAGAGCGCATCGCATTCGCGCCTCGTCGTCTACAACGACACGCTCGACGACCCCGAAGGCATGGTGCACATCCGCGACCTGCTTGCCTTCACCACGGCGCAGGCCCGGGTCTCCGACGAGGTGAAGGCGCGGCGCAAGAAGCCGCTGCCCGCCGGCCTCGATCTCAAGGCCGTCGATCTGTCGATGCCGCTGTTCGAGGCCAACATCATCCGCAAGCTGCTCTACGTGCCGCCGTCGATGCGCGCGATCGACCTGCTGGCGCAAATGCAGGCCTCGCGCATCCATCTGGCGCTGGTCGTCGACGAATATGGCGGCACCGACGGGCTGGTCTCCATCGAGGACATCGTCGAGCAGATCGTCGGCGAGATCGACGACGAGCACGACAGCGACGAGCCGCCGGCGATCGTGCGGCAGGCCGACAACGCCTTCATCGCGGACGCCCGCGCCAGCCTCGACGACGTACGCCGGGTGATCGGCGAGGAGTTCGTGACGGGAGAGGCGGGCGAAGGGGTGGAGACGCTCGGCGGCTATCTCGTCAACCATGTCGGCCGGCTGCCGGTGCGCGGCGAGCTGATCTCCGGCCCCGGCAATTTCGAGGTCGAGGTGCTCGATGCCGATCCGCGCCGGGTCAAGCGCCTGCGCATCGCGCCGCGCAAGGAACGCCCGACGCCCCGCCCGCAGCGCGAAAGCCGGCGTCGAGACGTTGCGCCGGAAGTGACCCCGGCGGACACGGACGTCCCGGCCGAGCCGCCGCCGACAGAGGCCGGCCCTGCGCCGGTCCACGACGATAGCAGCCCGCCACGGGGCGATGGAGCCAGCTCACAGTGATCCGCCCATCGACGATTCGCGGCCTCGCCATTGGCGTTGTCCTGGCCTGGGGCTGGAAGCGTGCGGCGATCGCGCTCGCCGCCGGCGCGCTCTCCTCGCTCGCGATGGCCCCGTTCAACGCCTGGCCGGTGCTTGCGATCACCTTCCCGGTTCTGGTCTGGCTGATCGATGGCGCCGCGGCGGGACGGCGGCGCGGCATCCCGGCTGCCGCCTTCACCGGCTTCTGCTTCGGCATGGGCTATTTCGTGCCCGGCCTTTACTGGATCGGCAACGCGTTCCTGGTCGATGCCGACACCTTCGCCTGGCTGATGCCGTTCGCCGTGCTGGGCCTGCCGGCCTATCTCGCGCTGTTTCCGGCCCTAGGCTTCGCCCTGGCCCGGTTGATCTGGACGCGTGATGCAACCCGCATCCTGGCGCTCGCCGTCTGCCTGACCGCGAGCGAATGGCTGCGCGGCCACGCGCTGACTGGCTTTCCCTGGGACACGTTCGGCTATGCCCTGTCGCAGCCGCTCGCGCTGGCGCAGACGGCCTCGCTGATCGGGATCTGGGGCATGACGTTCCTGGCGATCGCGATCTTTGCCAGCCCCGCGGTGCTGATCGACGGCAAGACATGGCGTGAGCGCTGGCGGGCGCCGGCCGCGGCCGCCGCCCTGCTCGTGATGATGGGCGTGTTCGGCGTCATCCGGATCGGCCTGCATCCGACAGCCTTCGTCGCCGACCTCAAGCTGCGGATCATGCAGCCGAACCTGCAGCAGGACGTCAAGTTCAACTATGGCGCCAAGGCCGATGTCATGCGCCGCTATCTGGCGCTGTCGGACCGCGCCTCCGGCCCGAACGCCACCGGCGTCCGGGACACCAACGTCCTGATCTGGCCGGAATCGGCGTTCCCGTTCTTCCTGACCCGCGAGGCGGACGCGATGGGCCAGATCGCCGACCTGCTGTCGCCGGGCACGGTGCTGATCACCGGTTCGGTCCGCGCCCCCGACGCGCCTCGCAACACCCCCATCACCCGGGCCTACAATTCGATCTACGTGATCGATCACGACGGCACCGTGCTGTCGGTCTACGACAAGCTGCATCTGGTCCCGTTCGGCGAGTTCCTGCCGTTCCAGAATCTGCTGGAGCGGATCGGGCTCGAGCAGCTCACGCGGGTGCAGGGCGGCTTCATCCCCGGCACGGCGCGACGCAACCTGGACGTGCCACACGCTCCGCGTGTTCTTCCCTTGATCTGCTACGAGGCGATCTTTCCGAGTGACAGCGTGCCGACCGAAGAACGACCGGGCTGGATCGTCAACTTGACGAACGATGGCTGGTTCGGCATTTCGACTGGGCCTCATCAGCATCTGCAGCAAGCGCAGTGGCGCGCGATCGAGCAAGGACTTCCATTAGTTCGATCTGCGAACACCGGCATCTCCGCAGTGATCGATCCCGTCGGCCGTATCGTTAAGCAATTGCCTCTCGGCGCAGAGGGCGTGCTGGATTCCGCGCTGCCTGTTGCGTTGCAGCCGACAGCCTATGCAAGGCTCGGCGACATTCCGGTTGCGATCCTGTTAGTGATCGCCCTGAGCACCGTCGTTCGCAGACGTGTTGCTCAAAAGCTTCCCTGACGACAGCAAGATCTCGATTCTTTCCGGGTCCGTAAGATTTTTTTTGACAAGCAAAACCCCAAGTGTTGACAGATAGCTGCTGCAATTCGCATTCTCGCGCGGCAGCATGAGCCGTCCAGTTCGTTGCTCGGCCGTCTTCGTTAGTACGACATGCGAACATAAATTGACGGTGTGAGCGCCTGAGGCATACTGCGACCGCCTCGTTCCGAGGCCCATTCTAAGGAGTTGAGAGATGTCGACGAAAGCGCCCAACCCTGTTGACAAGCATGTCGGCAGCCGGGTGCGGATGCGCCGTATCATGTTGGGCATGAGCCAGGAAAAACTTGGCGAGGCTCTCGGACTCACGTTCCAGCAGATACAGAAGTACGAAAAAGGCACCAATCGAGTCGGCGCCAGCCGGATTCAGCAGATCTCGGAGGTTCTGCAGGTCCCGGTCTCCTTCCTGTTCGAAGGGGTCCCGAGTGGCGGGACCAACGGTGAAGCTTTCGGCGAAGGCGCTTCGCCCGCCTATGTGTCTGATTTCCTGGCAACCTCCGAAGGACTGGCGTTGACCCGCGCATTCACGCGGATCCACGATTCGAAGCTTCGTCGCAGCATCGTCGACCTGGTCGAGCAGATCGCTGATCGTGAAGCTCCGGAAGAAGGCTAGCTGATGCGCCGGCGCTGACATTCCTATCGTGATCACTCTCATAGGAATGTCAGCGCCCTCGGGGGGCCATCAGCGGGGCACGTTTGCGGACGACGCGCTGGGCACGCTGCGTTCCGCCAGACGAATGAGCCGATAGACAGGTTGGATCACGACCAATAGAGCGCGATGGCTCCCCTTCGGGAAAGGCTATCGCGCTCTAAATCTTTTTATGCACATGTGGCCTGGAACTCCGGCGTCCCAGCCGCCAACCCGCCCAGCGACGCGCCAGCGCGTCCGCCGTCTGCTACCACTTCGTAACCATCGAGAACGATTTACAAAGCTCATGACCGCCAGCAGCAGCCCGTTCGATAGTCGCACAATTCTCGAAGGCATCCGCCAATGGGTCGAGATCGAGACCCCGACCGAGGCGCCTGATCAGGTCAACAAGCTGGCTTCCCTTGTCGCGGATGGCTATCGCGGGCTCGATGCCACGATCGAACGGATCGCCGGACGCGACGGCTGCGGCGACCACCTCGTCGCACGGTCGTCGTGGGGACAGGACGAGCCGGGCATCCTGGTCCTGAGCCATCTCGACACGGTACATCCGATCGGGTTCATCGCGCGGCTGCCGTTCGCAGTCGACGGCGACGTTGCGTACGGTCCCGGGATCTACGACATGAAGGGCGGCGCCTATCTCGCCTTTCACGCCTTTCGTCAGCTCTGCGCAGAGGGTCAAAAATCGCCCCTCGGCATTACTCATTTGTTCGTCTCGGATGAAGAGATCGGCAGCCCGACCTCGCGCGCGCTGATCGAGGAGGAAGGCCGCAAGGCCAAATACGTCCTCGTCACCGAGCCGGCGCGCGACGGCGGCAAGATCGTGACCGGACGCAAGGGCGTGGCGCGGTTCGACGTGGCAATCCGCGGCGTGCCCGCGCACGCCGGCGCGCGTCCACAGGATGGACGCAGTGCGATCCGCGAACTCGCCAACGTCATCCATGCGCTCGAAGCGCTCAACGACCCCGCCCGCGGCATCACCGTGAATGTCGGCGTCGTGCGCGGCGGCACCCGTCCCAACGTGATCGCTGAGGAAGCTTATGCCGAGGTCGATGCACGGCTGCCGACGCCTGCCGATGCCGAAGAAATCCTGCCCAAGATCCTGGGGCTGACCTCGCGCAGCGATGGCGTCACGGTCGAAGTGAGCGGCGAGGTGAACCGGCCGCCTTACGTCAAGGGCAACGCCGGCGCCGCCCTGTTCGAGCATGCGAAATCCCTGGCCGACGAGATCGGCTTCGAGCTGGTCGACACCTATACCGGGGGCGGTTCGGACGGCAATTTCACCGCACCGTTCACGGCGACGCTCGATGGGCTCGGCGTCGATGGCAAGGGCGCGCATACGCATTACGAGCAGATGTACATCTCCTCGATCGAGCCGCGGACAAGGCTGCTCTACCGTCTCTATCAAACCCTGCGATGAGCCCCGCGATCAACATGCCCGTCGACGACGATCATACCGGCACCGAGGCCCTGCACGGCCAGGGCTCGTTCTTCGGCCGGCGCAAGGGCCACAAGCTGCGGGCGCATCAGGCCGGCCTGGTCGACAACCTGCTGCCGCACCTCGCGCTCGATCTCGCCGCGCCCGCGGAAGCCGTGCTGCCCACGCTGTACCATCCGCCGGTCGACGCGCTGCGGCTGGAGATCGGGTTTGGCGGCGGCGAGCATCTTGCCGCCGAAGCGAAGGCGTGTCCGACCACCGGCTTCATCGGCTGCGAGCCCTATGTCAACGGCATGGCCAAGATCCTGTCGGCCATCGAGGCCGACAACATCGGCAATATCAGGCTGGTGGCGGGCGACGCCGCCGAGCTGTTGGCCTGGCTGCCGCCGCAGTCGCTGCAGCGCATCGACCTGATCCATCCCGATCCCTGGCCGAAGCGGCGGCACTGGAAGCGGCGTTTCGTGCAGGATGCGACGATCGCAGCGATGGCGCGCGTCCTGAAGCCCGGCGGCGAGTTCCGCTTCGTCAGCGACATCGCCGACTATTGCGCCTGGACGCTGTGGCATCTGCTGCGTTCGCCGGAGTTCGCCTGGACGGCCGAGCGCGCCGACGACTGGCGTCTGCCCTGGCTGGGCTACACCATGACGCGCTACGGGCGGAAGGCCACGCGCGAAGGCCGCGTCGCCAACTATCTGATCTTCAGCCGGCGCTGACCGCTGCGCCGGCGAGGTCACTCAGTGTCGTGTCTTCCAGAACGCGACGACGCGTTCGGCGGTCGATGGCAGCAGGCGCGCGTAGTTGACCCTGATCGCATCGATATCGCGCGGCGCCGGCACGCGTTTCGGTCCGAGGCGCAGCAGGATCAGTGCGTGCACGGTGCGCCAATCGAGCCCGATCATGCGCCCCAGGATCAGCAGCGGATCGTGACGATCGCCCGACACCAGCCGGTCGAGCGTCGCGATCTTCAATCCCGTCATTGCGGCGAGCGCCGCGATGACCTCCTCGTATTTGTGCTCGGATGCGAAGCCGAACAACGCCGACTGGTCCAAGGCACCGGCTTCATACAGCGACAGGATGGTCCGCTGCGCCGGCACGAAATCGCGCGTGCTATGCGCTGTACGCTCCGCATCGGCGAGTTCGGCGAGAGCCTGCCTGATCCTCGCCTGCTTGTCCGGCGGCACGACATCGAACAGCCGCCGCCTGATGACATCGAGCGAGCCGGCCAGCAGTTGTTTCAGATGATCGTCGGAAACATCTGCGCGCCGGCCGACCGTGAGCGTCAGCACGCCGTCTGAACTCGCGCGGTGGATCAGCGCGGCATAGCCGCGCGGGGAAAATGCTGCGCCGTCATTGGCAGCGGTCCGCCGCACCACGTCGCGATCACCTCGGCGCACCAGCACATCGGTCGTATCGGCCGATAGGCGCGTCCGCTCTGCCATCGCGAGCAAATGACCCTGGCTCTTGTCGCGCGCAATAGCGATGAGCACGGGATCGTCGAGCACGAGCGAACGGCGCAACAGCGGACCCGCCACCGCAACCTCGTCGTCGCGCGCCAGCCGGCTGACGACGGCACGGGGCGCCTTGAGGAGCCGCGACAACCGCTCCGCCAGATCGATCCGCGTCGGCAGATCCGCGAACGGGACCAGATCGATCAGGAGACCGTCGAACAGATTGATATGCTCGGGACGCAGCTTCGTCGCATCCTCGAAGAACAGGTCGGCGATGCGGCGCGTGGCCTCGAGGCCGCGTTCAGCATTGCCCTGCCTGACGATCCCGCCGAGGCCGGGGATCAGCGCGGTTGCCGGGGTCATGGACGTCTACTCGATACGCAACACGCCACGTTTCCGTGCGCTCCACTCCGTGCGGCACGACGACGGGGGCGAAAAGCACGAACTCAGCTCATTTTTAAGCGATCTTGGTGAATGAAGGGTTAGACCCTGCGGCATTCGGCCGTTCCCGGTCAGGGAAAACGATCCGATCCGCAGTCCGGGCGCGGAGCAAATTCCCAGTTCCAGGCGCCGTTTGAGGCGACACGACCCTTGCCGTCAGGCGGCAAAGCGGCTATATGAGCGCCATCAAACATCATCTCATATACGATCGCGTAGTGAGGGTGGGCCCTTCCGGACCCGCTCTTTTTTGTTACCTGGATCGCTCCGCCACGGGCGGGATCGGTCCGGTGAGCGCGATCGAACAGGCCCGACGGCCCAACCAAGCAAGACACGCGATCGACGCCTCGATGACGGAACCTACGTTCGCAACCGCTGACACCGACCTCCTGACCGAGCCCCGCCTCGTCGTCGAGCCGGGCGTCGCGGCGCGCGTGGCGGCGGTGGCCGACCCGGTGCTGCAGGGAATGGGGTACCGCCTGGTGCGGATCCGCATTTCGGGCGAAGGTGGTTGCACGGTCCAGGTGATGGCCGAGCGTCCCGACGGCACGATGCAGATCGAGGATTGCGAGGCGGTGTCGCGGGCGCTGTCGCCGGTGCTGGACATCGCCGATCCGATCGACCGTGCCTATCGGCTCGAGATCTCCTCGCCGGGCATCGACCGGCCGCTGGTCCGCCGCTCCGATTTCGAACGTCACATCGGTCATCTCGTCAAGATCGAGATGGCGGTGGCACATCAGAACCGCAAACGCTTCCGCGGCATCATCGCCGGCGTCGAAGGCGACGGCGTACGCATCACCCGCGATGACGTGGCCAAGGACCAGGAGCCGGATGTCGTGCTGCCGATGGCCGACATCGGCGACGCAAAGATGGTGCTGACCGACGAGCTGATCGCCGAATCCATGCGCCGCGGCAAGGCGGCCGAGCGCGAGAAGAAGCGCGAGCTTGGAATCGTCCCACCGCTGGCGCCGCACGCCAAGCCGGCGGCCCAGGCGAAACCCAAGCCGAAGCCGAAAGCAAAAGACGACAAGCCGGCCAAGAAGCCGCTGCCGACCAATACCAAGAAACATCGCCTCGCCGCCGATCGCGCGCGCAGAGGCGAGATCGATCCTGATTAGAGGAGATTTGAGCCATGGCCGTCAGCGCCAACCGGTTGGAACTGCTGCAGATCGCCGACGCCGTCGCGCGCGAGAAGTCGATCGACCGCGGCATCGTGATCGCCGCGATGGAAGACGCGATCGCCAAGGCCGCCCGCGCCCGCTACGGCAGCGAGACCGACGTTCATGCCGAGATCGATCCGAAGAAGGGTGAGCTGCGGCTGTCGCGCCACATGCTGGTGGTCGAGAAGGTCGAGAACCCCTCCAACCAGATCTCGCTGGATGATGCGCGCCGCGCCAACCCGGGCGCGCAGATCGGCGACACCATCGCCGACACCCTGCCGCCGCTGGAATATGGCCGCATCGCCGCGCAGTCGGCCAAGCAGGTCATCGTGCAGAAGGTGCGCGAGGCCGAGCGCGACCGGCAGTACCAGGAGTTCAAGGACCGCATCGGCGACATCGTCAATGGCGTCGTCAAGCGCGTCGAATATGGCAGCGTGATCCTCGACCTCGGCCGCGGCGAGGCGATCATCCGCCGCGACGAGATGCTGCCGCGCGAGGTGTTCCGCAACGGCGACCGCGTCCGCGCCTACGTCTTCGACGTCCGCCGCGAGACCCGCGGCCCGCAGATCTTCCTGTCGCGCACCCATCCGCAATTCATGGCCAAGCTGTTCGCGCAGGAGGTGCCGGAGATTTATGACGGCATCGTCGAGATCAAGGCGGTCGCTCGCGACCCCGGCTCGCGCGCCAAGATCGGCGTTGTCTCCCGCGACTCCTCGGTCGACCCCGTCGGCGCCTGCGTCGGCATGCGCGGCTCGCGCGTGCAGGCGGTGGTGAACGAGCTGCAGGGCGAGAAGATCGACATCATTCCGTGGTCGCCCGACATCGCGACCTTCGTGGTCAACGCGCTGGCGCCGGCCGAGGTCGCCAAGGTCGTCATCGACGAGGACCGCGAGCGCATCGAGGTCGTGGTGCCCGACACCAACAACCAGCTCTCGCTGGCGATCGGCCGCCGCGGCCAGAACGTCCGCCTCGCCTCGCAGCTGACCGGCTGGGACATCGACATCCTGACCGAGCAGGAGGAATCCGAGCGCCGCCAGGCCGATTTCGAGAATTCCACCCGCGTGTTCATGGAATCGCTGAACGTCGACGAGGTCGTCGGCCAGCTGCTGGCGTCCGAAGGCTTCACCTCGGTCGAGGAGCTCGCCTTGGTCGACCTCAAGGATCTCGCCGGCATCGAGGGCTTCGACGAGGAGACCGCGACCGAGCTGCAGACCCGCGCCCGCGAATTCCTCGAGCAGCAGGAAGCCGAGCTCGAGGCCAGGCGTAAGGAGCTCGGCGTCGAGGACGCGGTGAAGGACGTGCCCGGCGTCACCACCAAGATGCTGGTCAAGTTCGGCGAGAACGACATCAAGACAGTCGAGGACCTCGCGGGCTGCGCGACCGACGATCTGGTCGGCTGGACCGAGCGCAAGGAGGGTGGCGAAGCCACCAAATTCCCCGGCATTCTCGACGGTCTCGATATCTCCCGCGACGATGCCGAGGCCATGGTCATGCAGGCCCGCGTCAAGGCCGGCTGGGTCAGTGAGGCTGACCTCGCCAAGGCCGAAGCCGAACCCGAGAATGAGGACGAAACGACCGAAGGACAGCCCGCCTGACCCGCTTGGCTCGTCCCATGGACACCACGATGACCCCCTCCCTGACCCAGCTCGCTTGAGATGAGGAGCCGCATCACCGCATGCTCGCTTTGGCCGACCCCGAGCTCGACAATGGACCGCGGACCGAGAAGTCCGCGACCATGCGCATGTGCGCCGTCAGCCGCGAAGTGCGGCCGATCGGCGAGCTGATCCGCTTCGTCGTCGGCCCGTCGGGCGAGGTCGTGCCCGACATCAAGCGCAAGCTGCCCGGACGGGGCTTGTGGATCACCGCCTCGCGCCAGGCGGTTGCGGAGGCGGTGCGGCGTCACCATTTCAGCCGGGGCTTCAAGACCAACGTCCGCGTCCCGCCAACCCTTGTCGAAGACCTGGAAGCCTTGCTGGCCCGCAGCGCGATCGAAGCGCTGGGGATTGCCGCCAAGGCCGGTCAGGTCGTCTCCGGTTTCTCCAAGGTGGAAGCGGCGCTGTCGCAGCGGCCATCACGGTCGACATTGGCAGCCCTCGTCCATGCCGCGGACGGCGCAGCCGACGGGATCCGCAAGCTCGACGCGCTGGTGCGGCCGAACGACGGGGGTCAGAACCAAGCCCCGACAATTCCGATCATCTGCTGTCTCACTTCGGCAGAATTGGATTTGGCACTTGGGCGCTCAAATGTGATACATGCTGCCGTGCTCGCAGGCCCGGCGAGCAGGACATTCCTGTCGCGCAGCCAGACACTGGTCCGATACCGGTCGGCCGACGCTGACAAGATTGCCGGAACCGCGGCCACGAAATCTGCTTCGACTTCGAAGACATAGCACTTTGAAGCCATAGCTACGAAGACATCGCGACGATTGCACGAATGAGACGGTGCGGTAGCCCGCACGCTGGTAACGAGATTAGGACGACTGAATGGCCGACAACAACACTCCGGGCGACAAGAAACTGAGTGTCCCGAGCAAGACCTTGACGCTGAAGCCGCGCGTCGAGACCGGCACGGTACGCCAGAGCTTCCCACATGGCCGGAGCAAGCAGGTGGTGGTCGAGAAGCGCGGCAAGCGCCGCGTCGGCGATGGGGGGCCCGATGCTCCGCATGCACCGGAGCCGACCGTCGCCAAGGCGCCGCCGCCCCCGCCATCGCCGCGCTCATCCGGACCGCGCCCATCCGGCTCGTCGCAGCGCGGCGGGTCCGGCGTCGTGCTCCGCACCCTGACCGAGGACGAGCGCTCGGCGCGCGCCAGCGCGCTGGCCGATGCCCGCGTGCGCGACATCGAGGAACGCCGCCAGGCCGAAGAGGAAGCCCGCCGCCGCGCCGAGCGCGAAGCCGCCGAACGCGCCGAGCGCGAGGCTGCCGAGGCGCGCCGCAAGGCCGAGGAAGAGCGGCACCGTCACGAAGAGGAAGCCAAGCGCAAGGCCGAGCTCGAAGCCAAGAAGCGGTTCGGTGAAGGCGAGGCGCCCCGTCCGGCGACATCCGCGCCCCAGCCCGCCGCAGCCGCACCGGCCCGCTCGACGCCCGCCCCCGGCAGGCCCGTCGGCGCACCGGGCAGCCGGCCGCAGCAGATTGGTGGTCCGAGCTCGCGGCCCGGTGGCGCTCAGCCGGCGGGCGCACGCCCGGCCGGCGCCCGTCCTGCCGCCGGCGGTCCGCTCGGCCGCGCGCCGGCGGCGGTTGCCGCCGGTCCGGACGAGGATGAGGGTCCGCGCCAGATCCGCAGGGGTCCCGGCGGAGCCGCACGTCCCGCGCCGCCGCCGAAGACCACGCACAAGCCGGGCCCGCAGAAGCAGCGCGGCCGCCTGACGGTGGTCACGGCGCTCACGGCCGACGATGTGCGCGAGCGCTCGATCGCGTCGTTCCGCCGCCGCACCCAGCGCCTGAAGGGCCATGCCGCCAACGAGCAGAAGGAGAAGCTCGTCCGCGAGGTGACGATTCCGGAAGCCATCACCATCCAGGAGCTGGCGAACCGCATGTCGGAGCGCGCGGTCGACGTGATCCGTCTGCTGATGCGCCAGGGCGCGATGCACAAGATCACCGACGTGATCGATGCCGACACCGCGCAGCTGATCGCGGAAGAACTCGGCCACACCGTCAAGCGCGTCGCCGCCTCGGACGTGGAGGAGGGCCTGTTCGACGTCGTCGACGATTCGACCGACACCGAGCCGCGCTCGCCGGTCGTCACCGTCATGGGCCACGTCGACCACGGCAAGACCTCGCTGCTCGACGCGCTGCGCCACGCCAATGTGGTCTCGGGTGAAGCCGGCGGCATCACCCAGCACATCGGCGCCTATCAGGTGACCGCGCCGGATTCCGGCAAGAAGATCACCTTCATCGACACGCCCGGCCACGCCGCGTTCACCGCGATGCGCGCCCGCGGAGCCAAGGTCACCGACATCGTCGTGCTGGTGGTCGCGGCCGATGACGGCGTCATGCCGCAGACGATCGAGGCGATCAATCACGCCAAGGCGGCGAAGGTGCCGATGATCGTGGCGATCAACAAGATCGACAAGCCCGACGCCCGTCCCGAGCGCGTCCGCACCGAGCTGCTCCAGCACGAGGTTCAGGTCGAATCGCTGGGCGGCGAGGTCGTCGACGTCGAGGTGTCCGCCAAGAACAAGACCAATCTCGATCGTCTGCTCGAGATGATCGCGTTGCAGGCGGACATCCTCGACCTCAAGACCAATTCGGATCGCCCGGCCGAAGGCACCGTGATCGAAGCCAAGCTCGATCGCGGCCGCGGTCCGGTCGCCACCGTGTTGGTTCAGCGCGGCACCTTGCGGGTCGGCGATATCATCGTCGCCGGCGCCGAGATGGGCCGCGTCCGCGCGCTGATCTCGGACCAGGGCGAGACGCTGCAGGAGGCAGGCCCGTCGGTGCCGGTCGAGGTGCTCGGCTTCAACGGTCCGCCGGAAGCTGGCGATCGTCTCGCCGTCGTCGAGAACGAAGCCCGTGCCCGCCAGGTCACCAGCTACCGCGCGCATCAGAAGCGCGAGAACGCGGCAGCCTCGATCTCCGGCATGCGCGGTTCGCTCGAACAGATGATGTCGCAATTGAAGACTGTGGGCCGCAAGGAATTCCCGCTGATCATCAAGGCCGACGTGCAGGGCTCGCTGGAAGCCATTCTCGGCTCGCTGGAGAAGCTCGGCACCGAGGAGGTCGCCGCCCGCATCCTGCATGCCGGCGTCGGCGGCATCAGCGAGTCCGACGTCACGCTGGCCGAAGGCTTCAACGCCGCGATCATCGGCTTCTCGGTGCGAGCCAACAAGGAAGCGGCCGCACTCGCCAAGCGCAACGGCATCGAGATCCGCTACTACAACATCATCTACGACCTCGTGGATGACGTGAAGAAGGCGATGAGCGGCCTCCTGGCCCCCACGCTTCGGGAAACCATGCTCGGCAATGCGCAGATCCTGGAGGTGTTCAACATCTCCAAGGTCGGCAAGGTCGCCGGCTGCCGCGTCACCGACGGCACTGTCGAACGCGGCGCCAATGTCCGCCTGATCCGCGACAACGTCGTGGTTCACGAGGGCAAGCTGTCGACCCTGAAGCGCTTCAAGGACGAAGTGAAGGAAGTGCAGGCCGGCCAGGAATGCGGCATGGCCTTCGAGAGCTACGGCGACATGCG
This sequence comes from Bradyrhizobium sp. SZCCHNS30572, assembly GCF_032484415.1. NCBI lineage: Bacteria > Pseudomonadati > Pseudomonadota > Alphaproteobacteria > Hyphomicrobiales > Nitrobacteraceae > Bradyrhizobium > Bradyrhizobium sp. SZCCHNS30572. Next base: position 415,404 of record NZ_JAUESY010000004.1, read on the forward strand.
TGTCGGCGACGTCATCGAGTGTTATCGCGTGGAGACCATCCAGCGCTCGCTGTAAGTCCGAATCCTACAGAGCGCTGCAATTCGAGCGAGCAGCGATTCCGTGCACCTGCGGAATCGCCGCGCCTCTTGAACTTAACGAAGCGTCGTTGAACTCAATCAGAATGATCCTCTCGCCCGTGCTCACGCCGGGCGACGATCCATTGGATTTTTGAAAAATGCCTCGCCATCACCAGAGGGGAAGCGCCGCTTCCGGCGGCTCGCAGCGTCAGTTGCGCGTGGCCGAGACCGTGCGTCACGCTGTCGCCGACATTCTCAGCCACGGTGACGTGCACGACCCGGACCTGGAGGGACACATCATTACGGTGCCCGAAGTCCGCATGTCGCCCGATCTGAAGCTCGCCACGATCTACATCATGCCGCTCGGCGGACAGGATACGGACGTGGTGCTCACGGCGCTGGAGCGCAACAAGAAGTTCCTGCGCGGCGACATCGCGCGGCGCGTTAACCTGAAATTTGCACCTGACATCCGCTTCCGCGTCGACGAGCGATTCGACGAAGCGGAACGGATCGAGAAATTACTGCGAACACCCGCGGTGCAGAGAGACCTCAATTCGGATTCGGAAGAGAGCTGATGACCATTCCCCCCGAAACCGGCACTGTCGACGCGCCGAGCGCCGAACCGACCGCGGCCAAGACGATCCATTCTGCAGACGGACGCCCGCCGCGCGACAACAACGATCCGCGCAACAAGCCGCGCCAAGGGAACGGTCAGGGCAGCCAGCCGCGCCGCGATCGTCGCGACGTCCATGGCTGGGTCGTGCTCGACAAGCCGATCGGCATGACCTCGACCCAGGCCGTGGCGGTGGTGAAGCGCCTGTTCCAGGCCAAGCGCGCCGGCCATGCCGGCACGCTCGATCCGCTCGCCTCCGGCGGCCTGCCGATCGCGCTGGGCGAAGCCACCAAGACGGTTCCCTTCGTGATGGACGGCCGCAAGCGCTACCGCTTCACCGTGACCTGGGGCGAGGAGCGCGATACCGACGACACCGAAGGACGGGTCGTCGAGACCAGCGACAGCCGGCCGGATGCCGCGGCGATCCGGGCGCTGCTGCCGCAATTTACCGGCCGGATCGAGCAGACGCCGCCGCGCTATTCCGCGATCAAGATCCAGGGCGAGCGCGCCTATGATCTCGCCCGCGACGGCGAGGTCGTCGAGCTCCAGCCGCGCCCGGTCGAGATCCATGAACTGACCCTCGTCGACCAGCCCGACCCCGACCATTCGGTATTCGAGGCGGAATGCGGCAAGGGAACCTATGTCCGGGCGCTGGCCCGCGACATGGGCCGCCTCCTCGGCTGTTACGGCCATATCAGCGCGCTCCGACGGACCCTGGTGGGTCCGTTTACCGAGAACGACATGATTCCGCTGGAACAGTTGGAGGCTTTGTGCAATAGAGCCGCGTCCGGTGAGGGAAGCCTCGCCGACGCACTCCTGCCCGTTGAGACCGCGCTGGACGACATCCCGGCACTGGCCGTCACTCGGGCTGATGCGGCAAGGCTCCACAGGGGCCAGGCCGTTTTGTTGCGCGGACGGGATGCGCCCAATAGTAGCGGCACAGTCTATGTCACGGTCGCAGGCCGCCTTCTGGCGCTTGCCGAAATTGGCAATGGCGAACTCATCCCCAAGCGCGTGTTCAACCTGACCGGACTGACTGCCAGCTCCGGTCGCAACGAAAGAGACTGACGATGTCGGTGACCGCAGAGCGCAAGGCGGAAATCATCAAGGCGAACGCCACCAAGGCCGGTGATACCGGTTCTCCCGAGGTGCAGGTTGCGATCCTGTCGGAACGCATCAACAACCTGACCAGCCATTTCAAGACCCACGGCAAGGACAACCACTCCCGCCGCGGCCTCCTGAAGCTGGTGTCGACCCGCCGTTCGCTGCTGGACTATCTGAAGAAGAACGACGAGGCGCGCTACAAGGCGCTGCTCGAGAAGCACAACATCCGTCGTTGAGCTTCGCGTTGGAATGGGCGCGCGCGGTATTGCGCGCGTTGATGGCATGATGCCGAGGACGCCGCTTCGATCGCGGCGTTCGCGAGTCCGGGATCGTGCGGTCCGGCTGGATCTGGAAAGAGGCAGATACGCTCTTCGCCTGATCCTGCCCGGACCATGCAGTACGCCTCAGCAGCAATCCGGCCGCTGGGCGTAACGGGCAAGGTGCCCGTTATTTACGAGAAGGATGGACGCCATCCGAAATAAGAAAACCATGGCAGGATCGCAGGGCGCTGATCGTTTTCCAGCGCCCTGCAATCTTGCGCATGGTTTTTTTGTTTCCGGGGAGTCCGCCTTCGATCATCTCATGAAAGAAGATACCCATGTTTACCAAGCATTCCGTCGAGATCGACTGGGGTGGGCGTCCGCTCAGGCTGGAAACCGGCAAGATCGCCCGCCAGGCTGACGGCGCCGTCGTCGCCACCTATGGCGAGACCGTCGTGCTCGCGACCGTCGTCGCCGCCAAGGCGCCGCGCGAGGGCGTCGACTTCCTGCCCCTGACCGTCGACTATCAGGAAAAGACCTACGCCGCGGGCCGCATTCCCGGCGGCTATTTCAAGCGCGAGGGCCGTCCGACCGAGAAGGAGACGCTGGTCTCCCGCCTGATCGACCGCCCGATCCGCCCGCTGTTCGTTGATGCCTGGCGCAACGAGACCCAGGTGATCGTGACCGTGCTGTCGCACGACATGGAGAACGATCCGGACATCGTGGCGCTGGTCGGCGCGTCGGCCGCCCTGACCTTGTCGGGCGTTCCGTTCAAGGGTCCGATCGGCGCGGCCCGCGTCGGCTTCGCCAATGACGAATACATCCTCAATCCGACCCTCGACGAGATGGCCGACACCCAGCTCGACCTGGTCGTCGCCGGCACCTCGGACGCCGTGCTGATGGTGGAATCGGAGGCCAAGGAGCTCAACGAGGACATCATGCTCGGTGCGGTGATGTTCGGTCACCGTCACTTCCAGCCGGTGATCAACGCGATCATCGAGCTCGCCGAGAAGGCCGCCAAGGAGCCGCGCGACGTCGCGATCATCGACAACGGCGCGATCGAGAAGGAGATGCTCGGGATCGCCGAGCAGGACCTGCGCAACGCCTACGCGATTCCGATCAAGCAGCAGCGCTATGCTGCCGTCGGCGCCGTCAAGGAAAAGGTGATGGCCTACTTCTTCCCCGAGGGGCAGGAGCCGAAATACGACAAGCTCCGGATCGCCGCCGTGTTCAAGGAGCTCGAGGCCAAGATCGTCCGCTGGAACATCCTGGACACCGGCAAGCGCATCGACGGCCGTGACGCCAAGACGGTGCGCAACATCGTCTGCGAGGTCGGCGTGCTGCCCCGCGCCCACGGTTCGGCGCTGTTCACCCGCGGCGAAACCCAGGCGCTGGTCGTAACCACGCTCGGCACCGGCGAGGACGAGCAGTACATCGACGCGCTGTCGGGGACGTACAAGGAGACGTTCCTGCTGCACTACAACTTCCCGCCCTACTCCGTCGGTGAGACCGGCCGTCTCGGCGGCACCAAGCGCCGTGAGATTGGCCACGGCAAGCTCGCCTGGCGCGCCATCCACCCGGTGCTGCCGCCGCATCACGAGTTCCCCTACACCACGCGCGTGGTGTCGGAGGTGACCGAGTCCAACGGTTCGTCGTCGATGGCCACCGTCTGCGGCTCCTCGCTGGCGCTGATGGATGCAGGCGTGCCGCTGAAGCGGCCGACCGCGGGCATCGCGATGGGTCTGATCCTGGAAGGCAGCCGCTTCGCCGTGCTGTCCGACATTCTCGGCGACGAGGACCATCTCGGCGACATGGACTTCAAGGTTGCGGGCACCGAGAGCGGCATCACCTCGCTGCAGATGGACATCAAGATCGAGGGCATCACCGAGGAGATCATGCGGGTTGCGCTGGGCCAGGCCCGCGAAGGCCGCATCCACATCCTGGGTGAGATGTCCAAGGCGCTGACCGCCGCGCGCGCCGAGCTCGGCGAATACGCGCCGCGCATCGAGACCTTCAAGATCCCGACCGACAAGATCCGCGAAGTGATCGGCACCGGCGGCAAGGTGATCCGCGAGATCGTCGAGAAGACCGGCGCCAAGGTCAACATCGAGGACGACGGCACCGTGAAGGTCGCCTCCAACGACGGCGAGGCGATGAAGGCCGCCATCAAGTGGATCAAGTCGATCGCCTCCGATCCGGAGGTCGGCCAGATCTATGACGGCACCGTCGTCAAGGTGATGGAGTTCGGCGCTTTCGTGAACTTCTTCGGCACCCGCGACGGCCTCGTGCACATCTCGCAGCTCGCCGACAAGCGCGTGCAGAAGACCACCGACGTCGTCAAGGAAGGCGACAAGGTCAAGGTCAAGCTGCTCGGCTTCGACGACCGCGGCAAGACCCGGCTGTCGATGAAGGCGGTCGACCAGACCACCGGCGAGGATCTCGAGGCCAAGCAGAAGGACGCGCCCGCCGAGGCGCGCGAAGCCGCCGGCGAGTAAAGCCGGGGCACCATTCGAGTGAAACACAAAGGGCGGCTTTCGAGCCGCCCTTTTTTGTTGTCCTATTGGTCGCGCACCCTCGCACGTCCCGGGTCACGGCTGCGGATGCAGAGGCCGTCACCCCGCTTAAGGTCACCCACATGCACCATCCTATCATCCGCCCTGCCCGCCCGGACGAATACGACGCCGTCGCCAGGCTCTGGATGGAGAGCTGGTGTTCGACGGGCCTGGAAACGCAGAGCGAGAGGCTGCTCGCGGTCCTCAGGGAGCGCGTGCCGCGCGAAGTCGCTGGCGGTTGGAGCCTGTATGTCGCCGACGACCGCGGCGGCCTCGCGGCGATGCTCGCGATCAACGTCCCCACGCTCTATCTCGACCAGCTGATGATCGCCCCGTCCCATCAGGGCCGCTCGCTCGGCCGCCGGCTGCTCGCCTTCACCCGCGAGCTGCTCCCCGACGAAGTGTGGCTGCGCTGCGCGAAGGGCAACGACAAGGCGTGGCGCTGGTACGAGCGCGAGGGCTTCGTGCTGGAAAAGGAGGAAGCTGACCCGCTGCACGGCCGGATCATGAAATATTATCGCTGGAAGCGTGACGGTCAGGCGGCGGCCTCCTGATCGCAGAGCGTGCAAGCGCAAATCTTGCGCGTGGCGACCGGAAACCGTTGCGTGCGCCTTCGCAGGCGAACTAAGTTCGAGTTCCCGACGACCTTGCATTCTCGAACCGTCCCCATGTCCGTGCCGCTCCTGCCGATCCGCCGCCTTGCGCTCGTCGTCCTCGCCGCTGCCTTCGCAACCGGGGCTTGGGCCCAGGCTCCGTCAGCAACGGCGCCCAAGGCCGCCCCCGCGGCCAAGAAACCCTCCGGAAAGACAAAGGCGATGGCGAAACCAGGCGCCATCGAAAGCGGTCCGTGCCGTCTTGGCGTCATTGCCGCACTCGGCGACCAGCTCGCCGTCAGCAAGTTCGGCCTCACCGTGTTTGAAATCGAAGAGGACGAAGTCACGTTGCCGGGATGGGGACTGGACGACCTCGCCATGGCGCGCGTGCGCGCGGCCACCGGCGGCGACCCGGCCGTGCACAGGATCGGCTATCCGAAAGGCGCGTTCGAGCCGTACTACCATCCGACGTCGCGCTTCCTGCCCGATCCGAAGGAGAGCCTGGCCTCGATCGTGCGCAACGTCACCACGAATGCCAACTGCGCACGCTACCTCGTCGTCACCAGGTTCGAGACGACCATTCCCAACACCACCCTGAGGCTCAGAGGCATCGGCGCCTACAATCAGGGGGTCGGATCGATCCTCAGGCACTCGCATCTGTTTGCGAACGTCAACATCACGCTCATCGACGGCCAATCCTACGAGAAGATCAGCTCGTTCTCGGCGGATACCGGCGCCAGGCTGGCCGAGACCATGAGGCTCACCGAGGATCCTCTCAATAAGCTCAACAATGCCGACTTCCCCGAGCCTCTCGCGGCTGCGGCCTCCAGCACCGTCCTGCGCGAGCGGCTGCGTACTCTGGTCGCGGCGAAGCTCGATCGCGACCTGCCGAGCTATCTGAAGATCGAATGATGCCGTCGCCCGCGTTCACACGGTTCGAACGAGCTTCATTGGCCCAATCCTCTCCCTTATGCGACGAGCTCTCCCAGTGACCATCTCTCGCCGACTGGCGCCGCTGTTCATGGCCGTGATCTGGTCATGCACCAATGCCCTGGCGCAATCGGCGCCGGCGCCGCTGAATGCCAAAACAGCGCCAAAGACCGCGGGCACCGCTGCCAAGGCAGCCAAGCCGACGACGGCCCTTCGCGAGGGCGGACCGTGCGAGGTCGGGGTGATCGCCGCGCTCGGCGATGCCTTCACGGTGCAGAAGAACGGCATGACCCGCCTGGGCAACGAGTACGCCGAAGTGCCGGTGTCCTGGGGTTTCGACGACATCGTCTACGCGCGTGTGAAGGCAGCCGCGGGTGATAGCGGGATCCGCCGCATCAGCGTCCCCAAGGGCGCATTCGATCCGTTCTATCAGTCGCCACCGGTCAAGGCCGAGAACGGGAAGCTCACGCCCATCGTCAGGAAGGTGGCCGGCACGGCAGGGTGCGCTCGCTACCTCGTGATCACCCGCCGGACCGACAGCGAACCCTCGACAAACGACGAGGTTACCGGCGTCGGTGTCATCAACCGGGGCGAGGGATTCGGCCGGATCAGCCACGTCTTCACCATGATCGATATCCAGCTCTATGACGGCGCGACGTTCGAGACGCGCGAGCCTGCCACGAGCTCCAGATCGCTGCTCTCACGGCTGACGTCCGGCGTCGGACCGCCGTCTCACGCCGGGGACGTCGACAACTCCGCATTCCCCGCCTCGCCGCCGGAGGCTGCGAACAACAATGTGCTGCGCGACATGGCGCGTTCGATGCTCAAATTCCGGCTCGACCAGCGCTTGCCGGCCTATTTCGGGCGCGAATAGAACGACGAGCTCGGCGCGTCACAGCCTGATCTTCAGCACCGCGTGGCCCGACTGCTGGACGAGACCGGACGATGTCGCGTTGATGCCATAGCGGATGCTGAGGTCGAGCCGGTCGTTGCCGGCGGCCACAAGACCAAGGCCCGCAGAATAGATCCATGGCGACAGGCCGAGGCCATGGGTGACAAAGCTCTCGCCGCCGCCCGAGAACGTCGCGCGGATCTGCAATGGCTGATTCAGCGTGTTGTAGCCGACGCCGATATCGCTGGTCAGACGAATCTGCCTGGTGGGCGCGTAGACCGCTTTCAGCTGCGCCGTCGTCACGAGCTCCTGATAGATCTGAGGATCGACGTTGAGGCTGAAACCGCCGGCACCGTTCTCGCCGTAGGAATTGCTGCGAACCGTGCCGTAGTCCAGGCGCAGTGCTGGAACGAGCGCGAATCGGTCCTGCAGCGGAATGCGCGTCTTGATGCCTGCGCCGGCATGGCCGCTGTAGGAACGATAGCTGCCGCCGGCGGATGCGCCCATGAAGCTCAGCGACCTGTTTTCGCCGTTATCGGTCGATCCGCCATCGAGCTGATAGTCGAAGAGGACATCACGGGTGATCGCGTAGGCTCCATAGAGCCCGAGCTGATAGGAGGCGAGACCGAGACGGTTCGGCACGGCGGCGTCGCTTCCGGTGATCGTGTGATGAGAATAACCGAGAACGCCGCCAATGATGGCGCGGGACGAGACTGCGACGTCGGCGCCGAACGCCAGACCGCCGCCGGAGGCGTCATAGCCGGGAACGCCATCGCGCCCCGTCTGCTGCGCGGTGCTGCCGAGGGGCTGCATCCAGACATTGCGACCAGCGGCCCAGCCGATGCTGCCGACATCGTCGAGCCTGTTGGTCATCGTCTGCCGGAACGCCTGCTGGCTGACATGGGTCGCCTGCGAGGCCGCCCCGGTCAACACCGGCAACGTCTGCTTCACGGCGGCGCTGAGAGATGGACCGCTGAGATTATCAAGCGCGGCAAAGCCCGAGACCATCGATCCGGTCCAGCCGGCCGACGTCATCGACAGCCGGTACAGTACGTCAGCCGCTTCCAAGCCGACGCGGCCGCCTGCAGACCGCAGCGTATCCGCATAAGGCCGGATCAGCGACATCGTCGCCAGTCCTCCGGTCAGGTTTCCGGTGAGGTCGTAGGTCGACACCAGCATCTGCGCGCCTGCGGCGTTGCCGCTCGCCGTGCCATAGAGGCTGGTCAGGGTGCCGCGCGAGAGGGTGTTGAACAGCACGCTGCCCTCGGGAGTCACCGAGCCGAGCAGCGTGAAGCCGGCCGCGGCGCTGCCGGGCGGCGCGACGCCCGCACCCCAGAAATAGCCGTTCTGATAGCTCGTGATGACGAAACGGCCCGGCGCCTGCGTGCCGAACAATGTGGGACTGACGATCCGCCAAGGCGTGCCGGCGGTCCACGCCCATTGCGGCACTGAGTTGGCCGGCACCGGTGCCGACGGCGGCGGCGTGAAGGTCGCGGGATCATAGGGGAGCATGTAGGCCCAATGCGTCACCAGCAGGCTGTCGCCGGTGATCATCTGCATTTCCATGCTGGTCACGCCGTTGACGTTGCGCATATAGCCGAGTCCGACGGTCGCAGTGCCGCCGCCGGTCGGCGTGAACAGCATGGTGATCTGGCCGCTGGTGGTGACGAAGCCCTGGATGGTCGAGGTGTCCGTCAGCAGCGCCAGCCCGATCCTGAGCTGCGCGACGCTGGTGCCGGTGAAGGCGCCGTTGCTCGCGGTGCCCAAGGTCCACAACGTCTGGTCACCGATCGGGACCGGATTGGAGAAGCCCGTCTTCGGCGACATGTAGGCGAGCAGCTGCGCCGTCGGCACATACCAGCTGGTGTTGGAGATCGTGGAGTCCCAGACGCTCGATTGCGCCTGCGCCGGCCCGACGCCCCCTGCCACAAGCGCAATGCCGGTCATCGCGCAGAGAGCGATGACACGGGCCTTCGAACGCAGCATCAATCGCCCCCACGACTTGTCTTGCTGCCGGCGCGAGCGGCTAGCTGACGGCCGCGGCCGATGCACCGGTCATGATGCATCGCAGCGTCGTCGCAACAACCAACACGAGTTGCGCCAATGCTTCCTGATTAGCCGTTCAGGAACATTGTCTTCAACTGGGAAAATTTGGGTCGATCGGGGGACGGAGTCTCGCGTTCCCCTGATACCGCCGATGCGCGCGGAGGTCAGTCCGCCTTGAGATCCTCGGGGCGCGGCATCGAGATCACGTTGTAGCCGGAATCGACGTAGTGGATCTCGCCGGTGACGCCGCCGGACAGCTCCGACAGCAGATAGAGCGCCGAGCCGCCAAGCTCCTCCAGGGTCACGCCGCGACCGAGCGGCGAGTGCTTCTGCTGAAAGGCGAACATGAAGCGGGCATCGCCGATGCCCGAGCCCGCCAGCGTGCGCACCGGGCCGGCCGAGATCGCGTTGACACGGATGCTGCGGCGGCCGTAGTCGGCGGCGAGATAGCGCACCGAGGCTTCCAACGCGGCCTTGGCGACACCCATCACGTTGTAGTTCGGCATCACGCGGTTGGAGCCGTCGAAGGTCAAGGTGATCATGCTGCCGCCGCTTTCCGGCATCAGCTCGGCGGCGCGCTTGGCGATCTCGGTGAAGGAGAAGCAGGAGATCAGCATCGTGCGCGCAAAATTCTCGCGCGAGGTGTCGGCGTAGCGGCCCTTGAGCTCGTTCTTGTCGGAGAAGGCGACCGCATGGACGACGAAGTCGAGCCCGCCCCAGGCCTCGCGCAATGCGGTGAACACGCCGTCGACGCTGGCGATGTCCTCGACGTCGCAAGGCAACACGTGCTTGACGCCGAGCTCATCGGCGAGCGGACGGACGCGCTTGCCGAGCGCGTCGCCCTGATAGGTGAAGGCCATCTCGGCACCATGCGCCGCCAGCGTCTTGGCGATGCCCCAGGCGATCGAATGGTCGTTGGCGATGCCCATGACCAGGCCGCGCTTGCCTGCCATCAGTCCCTGCATGATGTCTCTCCTTCGTCATGCCGGGATCGACCCAGCCAGGATGATCGTTCCGTCTTCGAGACGCCAATGGCCGGACATCGGTGCGAAGAATGAGCTTCGCGCTGCTGCCCGGCCATGATGCCGACGAAACCAGTGCTGTTGGAAATCTTAGGCGTCGAGCTGCTTGAACACCAGCGTCGCGTTGGTGCCGCCGAAGCCGAACGAGTTCGACAGCACGGTGCCGAGCTTGGCGTTGTCGATGCGCTTGCGCACGATCGGCATGTCGGCGAAGGCGGGATCGAGCTCGGTGATGTTGGCGCTCTCGCAGATGAAGCCGTTCTTCATCATCAGCAGCGAATAGATCGCTTCCTGGACGCCGGTGGCGCCGAGCGAGTGGCCGGTCAGCGCCTTGGTCGCCGAGATTGGCGGACATTTCTCGCCGCGGCCGAACACCTTGCGGATCGCCTCGATCTCCGGCGGATCGCCGGCCGGCGTCGAAGTCGCATGCGGATTGATGTAGTCGATCTTCGTCTTCACGGTCGACAGCGCGAGCTGCATGCAGCGCTCGGCGCCTTCGCCCGACGGCGCCACCATGTCGTAGCCGTCCGAGGTCGCGCCGTAGCCCACGATCTCGCCGTAGATCTTGGCGCCGCGCGCCTTGGCGTGCTCGAGCTCTTCCAGCACGAGGACGCCGGCGCCGCCGGCGATCACGAAGCCGTCGCGCGTGACGTCATAGGGCCGCGACGCGGTCGCAGGCGTGTCGTTGTGCTTCGACGACATCGCACCCATCGCGTCGAACAGCACCGACAGCGTCCAGTCGAGCTCTTCGCAGCCGCCGGCGAACATCACGTCCTGCTTGCCGTACTGGATCATCTCGTAGGAATTGCCGATGCAATGATTGGAGGTCGCACAGGCCGAGGAGATCGAGTAGTTGACGCCCTTGATCTTGAACCAGGTCGCCAACGTCGCCGAGGCCGTCGACGACATTGCCTTCGGCACGGCGAACGGACCGACGCGCTTCGGGCCCTTGGTGCGGGTGATGTCGGCCGCTTCCACCAGCGTGCGCGTCGATGGCCCGCCTGAGCCCATGATGATGCCGGTTCTGACGTTGGAGACGTCGGTCGGCTCCAACCCGGAATCGAGGATGGCCTGCTCCATGGCGACATGATTCCACGCCGCCCCCTCGCCGAGGAAGCGCATGGCGCGGCGGTCGACCACGTCGGCGGGATTCAGCGTCGGCGCACCTTGCACCTGCGAACGAAAACCAAGCTCGGCATATTTCTCGGCGCGGGAGATACCGGACTTCGCCTCGTACAGGCTGGCGAGCACCTCCTGGGTGTTGTTGCCGATCGATGAGACGATGCCCATGCCCGTGATGACAACCCGCCTCATGATGTCCGCCTCACCTTGCTCGTGTGTTGTGTTGCAGCCGTGCCTGCTGCACTGTCTGTGGTCGCAGCCTGCCGGTTCAAGTCGGCGCGGCGCCCTGCTTGAACAGGCCGACCTTCAGGTCCTTGGCGCGATAGATAATCTCGCCATCCATCGAAAGCCACCCGTCGGCAATACCGAGCACCAGCTTTGAGCGCATCACGCGCTTGATGTCGACGTTGTACACAACCTTGCGGGCGGTCGGCAGCACCTGGCCGGAAAACTTGAGATCGCCGAGGCCCAGCGCACGGCCGCGCCCCGCGCCGCCGGTCCAGCCGAGGTAGAAGCCGACCATCTGCCACATCGCATCGAGGCCGAGACAGCCCGGCATCACCGGATCATTCTTGAAATGGCAGCCGAAGAACCAGAGATCCGGCTTCACGTCGAGCTCGGCGCGGACGACGCCCTTGCCGAACTCGCCGCCGGTCTCGGAGATCTCGACGATCCGATCGAACATCAGCATCGGCGGCAGCGGCAGTTGTGCATTGCCGGGGCCGAACAGCTCCCCGCGGCCGCAGGCCAGCAGGTCCTCGTATTCATATGCGCTGCGCCGATCCAGCATGCTTGGTGGCCTTTCTCAACGATCCCCGGTGGAATTTGTGCCGCGCGACATGGACCCTTCCCGCGCGCCGCCCCCTTCCGCGCCGCGCTGGCCGGTCATCGCGTCGGCACGAAGGCTGGGCCATCGCACTTGGCGAACATGACTGCTGTCAGCGGCGGGCCTAACGACGCCTGGATTCGCGCACATGGCCATCACGGCCGCCGGCGCTCACCATGGCAGGGCAAATCGGGTCCGGGCGCTCTCTAACATAGAGGATTGCGGCGTCAATGCGCGTATCCAGGTAAATCGACGCAGCACCAGGGCCGGCGCCCGAACCGGGCGGCAAATGCAGTTTAGGAGCGTTCTAGATACGTTAGTTGCGATAAGCTTGCATCTGAATGGGTTTCTTCCTATATCGGTTGTGGATGAGAGCGAGATTGTGCGGTGCTTGAAGTGGATGTCAGCAACAACGCCTCGATGAGTGGTCATGACCGCGGCAACCCGGATCTCGGGAACGGCCGGCAGCCAGCACTCAATGGCTGCCCATGGCACGACGTCAACGAGATGCTGCAGGCGGCCGGGCTGCGCCCGACCCGCCAGCGCATGGCCCTCGGCTGGCTGCTGTTCGGCAAGGGCGCGCGGCATCTGACCGCCGAAATGCTCTACGAGGAAGCGACGCTGGCCAAGGTTCCGGTCTCGCTCGCCACGGTCTATAATACGCTGAACCAGCTGACCGACGCCGGCCTGCTGCGCCAGGTCAGCGTTGACGGCACGAAGACGTATTTTGACACCAACGTCACCGCCCACCATCACTTCTATCTCGAGAACAACCACGAGCTGGTCGACATCCCGGACCAGCATCTGGCGCTGTCGAAGCTGCCGGAGGCGCCCGAAGGTTACGAGATCGCCCGGATCGACATGGTCGTCCGGCTGCGCAAGAAGCGCTGAGCCTCCGGAAGGTCTTCATCGAAGCACCATGCCCGCACCCGCTGCGGGCATTTTTGTGTCGGGAGCGCGTCAGGATGGAGGTCAGCGCATTGCGCTGACCTGGGCCTTCAATTGACCTGCTCGTCGGCGTAGACGCCCCACAGCCGCTGCTGCTGGATCCAGCCTTCGAAACCATTGCCGAGCACGCGGCACCAGCCATTGCCGCATTTCTTCACCTGCGCGACAACGCCTGCCTGCAGCCGCGCTGTGACCGCGCTGGTCGCGTCGGCGCTCTCGTAGATCGGGGCGAGATCGTCCTTGTTCTTCATCGTGACCACCGCCGTGCGGCGCCCCGACAGCAACGAGTGATAGACCCACCCCTCCGAGCCTTCGGAATCGCGCACGCGGCGCCAGTTCTCATATTCCGCAGTGATCTCGACCGGCAGGCCGGAGCGCGTATAGACCCAGGCCACGTCGTTGTCCTTGGTCGGACCGGCACGAACGTTCACATGATCCGACTTCAGGCTGACATAGCGCGGCACCGGCAGGCCGCTGGTGGTGAGAACGGAGTCCTTCGCCGCAACGCCGCCCCTGCCGACGGCAACGTCGAACAGACAGACCAGCAGCACCACGACAGCACCGAAACGCCACAACGTCAATTTACTCAACTCACTCTCCCTCGAAAGGATCGACCCGCGCTCCGATCAAAGCGGATTGCGTTGCGATCCTTCGCCCGATCCCCATCGAACCGCCCGGCTGCCCCCCTTCGTGCTCGGAGAGGGCTTGCCGAAAGCGCCAGTCCCGACCTGCCGTTGGCTTCTTGTCTTGGCCGGGCCTTCTGCTAGACAGGACCGAACACAAGCGGCCAGGAAGCGCCTGAGAATCGCTCGCGAAGCCCTGTCAGGGACGGATCGGCCCACCTGCGAGATCCGACACGACCAGTCCAGGGAAGCGCCGCTCTCAGGCGACGACGGTAGTTTCGGCGAACCCGGTTAATGAGGTCTGAAGGATCTCATGAGAGCAGCACATGTCAGGTAGGAAAAAGCCCCTCGTCGTGGTGACACGCAAGCTGCCGGACTCGGTCGAGACGCGCATGCGCGAGCTGTTCGACGCCAGGCTCAATCTCGACGACGAGCCGTTGAGCCAGGAACAACTCGCCGACGCCGTGCGCACCGCCGAGGTGCTGGTTCCGACCGTCACCGACCACATCAGCGCCGACATTCTCAATCAGCCCGATTGCAAGCTGCGCATGATCGCCAACTTCGGCAACGGCGTCGACAACATCGACGTCGCGGCGGCGGTGGCGCGCGGCATCACCGTCACCAACACGCCGAAGGTCCTCACCGAGGACACCGCCGACATGACCATGGCGCTGATCCTCGCCGTGCCGCGGCGGCTGATCGAGGGCGCCTCGATCCTCACCGAGGGCAAGAACTGGGCGGGCTGGTCGCCGACCTGGATGCTCGGCCACCGCATCGGCGGCAAGCGCTTGGGCATCATCGGCATGGGCCGGATCGGCCAGGCCGTGGCGCGGCGTGCCCGCGCCTTCGGCCTGCAGATCCACTATCACAACCGCCGCCCGGTCGCTCCCGTGATCGCCGACGAGCTCGGCGCTACCTACTGGGAGAGCCTCGACCAGATGCTGGCGCGGATGGACATCATCTCGGTCAACTGCCCGCACACGCCGGCGACGTTCCATCTGCTGTCGGCACGCCGGCTGAAGCTGATCCGCAAGGACGCCTACATCGTCAACACCGCACGCGGCGAGGTGATCGACGAGGAGACGCTGACGCGGCTGATCGAGGCCGGCGACATCGCCGGCGCCGGTCTCGACGTGTTCGAGCACGAGCCCGCGGTGAATCCGCGCCTGGTCCGGCTCGCCAAGGCCGGCAAGGTGACGCTGCTGCCGCACATGGGCTCGGCCACCATCGAAGGCCGCGTCGAGATGGGCGAGAAGGTCATCATCAACATCAAGACCTTCCTCGACAACCACCGCCCGCCGGACCGCGTGCTGCCGAGCATGTTGTAGGCCGGTCACTCGACCCCATAATCAGCGTCGCCGCTGCGAACGCAGGGACCCGTACCGCGTAATGTCCGCGTGGGACATCGCTGGTCGTCATCGTCTCGTTCACGCTGGTGGTTATGGGTCTCGGCTCAAGGCCGGGACGGCAGCTGGGTGCGGGGCGCCCGCGCGCTTCCGCCACTCCCCGACGAACGCGACGAACGCCGCCAGCGCCGGCGGCGGTTGCCGGCGGCTCGGGTAATATAGATACGGTCCGGGGAACGGCGGGCACCAGTCGTCCAGCACGCTGACGAGGCGGCCTGCCGCCAGCGCATCGCGCACATGTCCCTCGAATGTCGCCCAGTAGCCGACCCCGTCGCAGGCGGCACGGAAGGCCAGACCGAGCTGGACCGCGATCAGCCGGGCCGGCGGCGCGATCCTGATCACCTGCCCGTCCTTCTCGAACTCCCAATCCAGCATCGCACCGGACGAGAAGCGCGTGCGAATGCAGCCATGCTGCAGCAGGTCGCGCGGACGCGCGGGACGGCCATGCTGCGCCACATAGTGCGGTGAGGCGACGATGGCGTAGCGCTGCGTTTCGCCGAGCGGCACGGCGATCATGTCCTGCGCCAGGTGCTCGCCATAGCGCACGCCGGCATCGAACCCGGCCTGCACGATGTCGACGAAGCCGCTGTCGGCGACGATCTCGAGCTCGATCAGCGGATAGGCCTGAAGGAACGGCGCGACCATCGGCGCCAGCACCAGATCGACCGCGGGCGGCGGCGCATTGATGCGCAGGCGCCCCGCCGCGACCTGCTGCTGGCCGCGCACCTGATGGATCGCCGCTTCGATCTCGGCCATCGCAGGCTCGAGCCGTGCCAGCAGCGCCTCGCCGGCCTGCGTCAGGCCGACGCTCCGC
The DNA here is from genome assembly GCF_032484415.1 of Bradyrhizobium sp. SZCCHNS30572. Classification (NCBI taxonomy): domain Bacteria; kingdom Pseudomonadati; phylum Pseudomonadota; class Alphaproteobacteria; order Hyphomicrobiales; family Nitrobacteraceae; genus Bradyrhizobium; species Bradyrhizobium sp. SZCCHNS30572. The sequence goes on from NZ_JAUESY010000004.1 coordinate 431,212, forward strand.
GTGGTCCGGTTGAGCAGCCGGACGCCGAGCCGCTGCTCCAGCTCCTTGAGCCGCTGACTGAGGCTGGATGCCGCGAGTCCCTGCTCGCGCGCAGCGCGGCGGAAATTGCCGCTGCGAGCCACGGCAGCGAAGGCTTGAAGATCGCGGAGGTCCGGCTCGCTCATTGTTCGATATGCTGAACAGTCCATTCGGAATTGTCCAGCTTTTCGATCCGCGGAAATGCGCCGATATCCGCGTTGTCCGGGCGGGCCACCAAGCCGCCTGCGCCAGCAAGAGGAGATTGATCATGCAAACCCGCCAACTCGGCTCGACCGGCCCCGACGTTTCGGTCATCGGACTAGGCTGCATGGGCATGTCGGACTTCTACGGCCCCACCGACCGGTCCGAGAGCATCGCCACCATCCACGCCGCGCTCGACGCCGGGATCACGCTGCTCGACACCGGCGACTTCTACGGGATGGGCCACAACGAGATGCTGATCCGCGAGGCGCTGGCCTCGGCCGGTCCGCGCAACGTGCAGATATCGGTGAAGTTCGGTGCCCTGCGCGGACCCGACAAGAGCTGGCTCGGCTATGACAGCCGGCCTGAAGCTGTCAGAACCTTCCTGTCCTATTCGCTGCAGCGGCTCGGCGTCGACGCCATCGACATCTACCGCCCGGCGCGGCTCGATCCCAAGGTGCCGATCGAGGAGACCATTGGCGCGATGGCCGAGCTGAAGCAGGCCGGCTACATCAAGCATATCGGACTGTCGGAGGTCGGCTCCGAGACCATCCGCCGGGCGCACAAGGTGCACCCGATCTCGGATCTGCAGATCGAATACTCGCTGATCTCACGCGGCATCGAGAGCGACATCCTGCAGACCTGCCGCGAGCTCGGCATCGGCATCACCGCCTACGGCGTGCTCTCGCGCGGACTGATCAGCGGCCACTGGTCGAAGGACCGCGCCAATGCCGCTGATTTCCGTGGCCATTCGCCGCGCTTCAGTGGCGACAATCTCGATCGCAATCTCAGCCTGGTCGACACGCTGCGCAGCCTGGCAGGCGAGGTCGGCGCCACGCCGGCGCAAGTCGCGATCGCCTGGGTGGCCGCGCAGGGCAACGACATCGTCCCGCTGGTCGGCGCCCGCCGCCGCGACCGCCTCGACGAGGCGCTCGGCTCGCTCTGCGTCAAGCTCACCGAGGTCCAGCTCGCCGCGCTGGACAAGGCCTTCCCCATTGGTGTCGCCGCCGGAGAGCGCTATCCGGAGGCGCAGTTGGTGCATATGGACAGCGAGCGCGGTCAGCCGAGCTGAGCGTCATGTGAGTCCAGGTCGCGCAACAAACTCGGTGTCGTCCCGGCGAACGCGGGGACCCATACCGCGTGATGTCTGGAACAGGCAGATGACCCGTTCCGCGCGCCTCATTGCATACACGGAGTATGGTCCCGGATCGGCGCCCGACGACGCGTTGCGTCGCCGGGCTTGTCCGGGACGACAGTGAATTTGTGGCGCGCCTCTCGACTCAAGCGGCCATCACTTCCGATGCGCGCTCAAGTCCGCAATGACTGGCCCGTCACCATTCAGCGGATTGGCCGGATCGCGCCCATAGCGCAGGGTCTCGAAGCGCATCGTGCGCGCGTCCAGCATCAAGAGCCGTCCCACCAGCCCCTCGCCGAAGCCGACGATCTCGCGGATCGCCTCCAGCGCCATCATCGAGCCGAGCATGCCGGCGAGCGCACCCATGACGCCGGCTTCGGCGCAGGCGGGCACCGTGCCGGGCGGCGGCGGCTCGGGGAACAGGCAGCGATAGGTCGGATTAAACTGGCCCTTCTCATTCCGCTCATGCGCCCGGATCGTCGTCAGCGACGCATCGAAGGTGCCGAGCGCGCCGGTGATCAGCGGCCGCGCGGCCAGAAAGCAGGCATCGGAGACGAGATAGCGGGTGTCGAAATTGTCGGAGCCGTCGAGCACGAGATCATAAGCGCCGATCAGATCGAGCGCGTTGTCGGCATTGAGCCAGGTCCGATGCGCCATGACGCTCACATGCGGATTGAGCGCGTTGATGCGCTCGGCGGCGCTCTCGACTTTGGGTCTGCCGATGTCGGGGGTCGCATGGATGACCTGGCGCTGCAGATTCGACAGCGACACGACGTCGTCGTCGACCACGCCGATCGTGCCGACGCCAGCCGCGGCGAGATACATCAGCGCCGGTGCGCCGAGGCCGCCTGCGCCGACCACCAGCACCGACGCCCGCTTCAGCGCCGCCTGGCCGGGACCGCCGACGTCGCGCAGCACGATGTGACGGGCATAGCGCTCCAGTTCTTCGTCGCTCAGCATCGTTACACCGTCCTTCCGCTGCCGCACCGCTGTCAGCCCATTGTCGGCCCGTAGCGAAGACGCCGGCTCTCCGCACTGAACCCTCGCCGGATTGTGACCGACCAAGCAGATGTGCTTATTTAGCGGCGCGGCAAGAGCATCGGGATTTGTCATGAGACGGCTGGCCACGGCAACCTTCATCTGCGGGATCGCCGCATGCGCGTCGGCGCAGGCACAGACGCCGCAGGGCGCGTCGCCGGGCGCCAAGCCCAAGCCCGTCGCGACCCAGCCGGCGCGCCCGGGCGTGCAGGCTCCCGCCGACACCGCCAATGCGATGAGCCAGGCCGAGCGGCTCGCGCTGCAATCCGATCTCGCCTGGGTCGGCCAGTACAATGGCGCGATCACCGGCGACGTCAGCGAGCGCATGGTCAACGCGATCAAGGAATACCAGAAGCTCGTCGGCGGCAAGCCGACCGGCGTGCTGAACCCGCAGGAGCGCGCCGTGCTCGCCGACACCGCGCGCCGCAAGCAGGAGGGCGTCGGCTGGAAGCTCGTGACCGAGCCGGTCAGCGGCGCACGGCTCGGCATTCCCGCAAAGCTGGTGCCGCAACAGACCAGCGACGGCACCGGCTCGAAATGGACCTCGCCCACCGGCACCGTGCAGGTCGTGCTGTCACGCCGCAAGGAGGCGAACCCGACCACCGCGGCGCTCGCCGACCGCGAGAAGAAGGAGCCCGGCCGCACCGTCGACTACAGCGTGGTGAAGCCCGACTTCTTCGTGCTCTCGGGCCTGCAGAACCTGAAGAAGTTCTACATCCGCGGCACCTTTCGGGGCGACGAGGTGCGTATCCTGACCATCCTCTACGATCAGGCCACCGAGAACACGGTCGAGCCGGTCGTGATCGCGATGTCGAGCGCTTTCACCGCGTTTCCGTCGACATTGGCCGCGCAGCCCGCGCCACGGCGCCGCGTCGATTACGGCACCGGCATCATCGCTACCCAGGACGGCGCCATCATCGCCGATCGCGAGGTGACCGATGCCTGCGTGGCGATCACCATTCCCGGTTTCGGCCATGCCGAGCGCGTGGCCGAGGACAAGGAGCGCGGCCTGGCGCTGCTGCGCATCTACGGCGCGCGCGGCCTGAAGCCGCTGGCGCTGTCGGGCGGCAGTGCGAAATCGTCGGTCGACATCGTCGGCATCGCCGATCCGCAGAGCCAGGGCGGCGGTGCCGCGATCAGCACCGTCAAGGCGCAGCTCGCCGGCAATGGCGCCGGCGACGCCTCGCTGGCGCCGGCGCCCGGGCTCGGCTTTTCCGGAGCGGCGGCGCTCGACGGCGACGGCAAGTTCGCCGGCGTCACCTTGCTCAAGCCCGGCGTCCTCGCCGGCACGGCGCTGATCCCATCGACGCAGGTCGTGATGGTCAGCGCCGATGCGACGCGCGCCTTTCTCGCCACGCATGGCGTCAAGCCCGACGGAACCTCGCTCGACGCCAAGGCGGCGACGGTGCGCGTGATCTGCGTGCGGAAGTAGCGCCTGCGCCAAACCGGTCCGGCATCGCGATCATGCCGCCGCGCCCTGCGGCGCGGCGGCGTTTACGCAATGTTAAGCATGTCGTTTTAGAAAAAATTAAGGGCCCAACGGCGGCCGGCGGGGATCGGACGTGCAGCATCGCGACTGCATGGGATGATGCTCGGCGATGCCGATCGCTCGCCCGCGGCTCGCTGCCACTCAACTTCCTAGCACCTTGCTATCAACTCGGAACGGCTCCCGCCGTAGTCAACCGGTCTGTGCAGGCACAGGCCGAGCGTGAAATAGTTCGAACAGTTTTGTCGGCGTGCTGATTCGGACCACCGCGATCGCTCTTCATGAGTTGGATCGGGCCGGGACTGTCCTGAGCGAGAATAGCTCTGCACCGCGATCGCGATGCGCTCAGCTTTGGCGTTCTCATAAGTTCCGTCAACATCCGAAGGACTGTCTCCCGATGTACACGATCGTTTTGGCCACGCAGAAGGGCGGCAGCGGCAAGAGCACGCTGGCGATTGGTCTGGCCGTGGCGGCCCAGCAGGCCGGCCACAAGGTGCGCGTGATCGAGACCGACCGTCAGGGCACGCTGACCAAATGGCAGGCGCGCCGCGCCGCGAGCGAGCCGATCGTCGAACCCGTCTACGATGCCAAGACGATCGAGCCTCGCCTCGAAGCGCTGGCCCGCGACGGCGTCACCCTCTGCGTGATCGACACCGGGGCCGGCATCACGGCATCCACGACGGCCGCGATCCGCCACTGCGATCTGTGCCTCATTCCGGCGCGTCCGAGCGTCGCCGACATCGAAGCGACGGCACCGACCTTGAGCGTCGTGCGCGCCTGGCGCAAGCCGTTTGCCTTCGTGCTCAACCAGGCCCCGATCCGCGGCGGCCATCGCGTCACCGATGCGACGACTGCGCTCGACGTCGACGCGCCGCGCGACATCGCAGAGGTGCTTGCGCAGCCCTTCATCATGATGCGCAACGACCACCAAGACGCGCTCGCCGCCGGTCTCGGCGTCAGCGAGTTCGATGCGGCCGGCAAGTCGGCGCAGGAGATTCGCAGCCTGTGGCGCTGGACAGCGGGCAAGCTCGCCGGCGACCACGTCATGCACGACGCTGGCGAGCTCAAGGACGCGAGCGAGCACGCCGAGGTCGAATTCCCGATCATGCTGACGCCGCCCGCCGAGGAAGCGAAGCTGCCGGTGACGCGGGCCTACCCGACCTGGGCCGACAATGGCATCAACTGGAAGGCGGGGCTGTAAAGGCGGGCTGTGGTCGTCATCGGATACGAGCTACCGCAAATGCGGTGCGCTCCCTCGCCCCGCAAGCGGAGCGAGGGAAACATCACCGACCGCGAGATCGAGTCCACCGAATCCAACCGTGCCTAGCGCTCTCCAGCCTCGCGCATCTCCAGCTGCTTGATGCGCGCATCGGCGCGACGCAGGCGGCGGCATAGCTCGCGATTGATGTTCTGCAGCACGATCACATAGGCGTGGATGTCAGCCTTGTAGAAGGCATACAGCTTTTGCGCCGTCAGCTCGTACAATACGGTCGGCGCTTCCGCGACGACGGTGGCCGATCTGTTCTGCATATCGAGCAGGGTCATCTCGCCGAAGAAATCGCCGGGCTCGAGACGCGACATATGGATCGCAACGCCCGTCTCCAGGCGCTCGCTCACCTCCAGCGTGCCGCTGTGCACGACGAACATCGAACGACCCGCCTCGCCTTCGGCGACGACCACGGCGCCGCTCTCGAACTCACGCACGACCAGCATCGAGACCAGCAGATCGAGGCTCGCATCGGGCAGGCCGCCGAAGAACGGCGTCGCGAGCAGGAATGCTTTCAGATCGGGCGAGCTGACAGCCATGGCGGCAGTATACCCCCACCCCCGTCCGTCACAAGCAGACTGGGGCAAGCCGGCCATGCCGGCTCGTCGGCCGCTGCATCACTTCTGGCACTTCGGGCACCAGAACGTCGACCGCCCGTTCTGCACGAAACGCTTCACCACGCCCTCGCAGCCATCCGTCCGGCACGGCTCGCCCTCGCGGTCATAGACCTGGAACGAATGCTGGAAATAGCCGAGTTCGCCTGATGTCTGGCGGTGATCGCGCAGCGACGAGCCGCCGGCGCGGATGGCCTCGTTGAGCACGGTGTGGATCGCTTCCACCAGACGCCTGGCGTGATCCGTGGGCTCGCCCTTCTTCGTTGCCAACGTCGCCGCCAGCCGTCGCGGCGACAGATGGGCGCGGAACAGCGCCTCGCAGACATAGATGTTGCCGAGCCCGGCGACGACGCGCTGGTCGAGCAGCGCCGCCTTGAGGCTGGTCTTCTTGCCGGCACAGGCGCGCGCCAGCATGGCGGCATCGAATTCGTTGCCGAGCGGCTCTGGCCCGAGATCCTTCAGATGCGGCTCGGTCTCGATCTCGCCGCGGCCGATGATCTTCATGAAGCCGAAGCGGCGCGGATCGTTGAACACGATGTCGGCGCCAGACGACATGTGAAACACGACATGGTCGTGCACGCTGTCCTTGCCGCGCGGATAGTGAAACTCGCCCGGCGTCTCCTCGTGCTCCGGCTTGATCACCCGGAACGAGCCGGACATGCCCAGATGCATCAGCAGCACGTCGCCGGAGCCGAGGTCGGCCAGCAGATATTTGGCGCGCCGGCCGAGTCCCCTGACGGTCTGGCCCTGCAGGCGCTTCGCAAAATCGGGCTGGAACGGAAACCTGAGATCGCCGCGCCGGGCCTCGGCCTTGACGATGACGGCGCCTTCCATGACGGGCTGCAGCCCGCGCCGGACGGTCTCGACTTCGGGCAGCTCAGGCATGCCGGCTCATTTCACCTTTTGCATCCGCGACCATTCACCTTGTCCGGCTGACGTGATAGCGCCTTGGCCGCATCAGCGCTATGGTGCCGTATCGGAGTAAGGGTGATGGATCAGCCGGACCAAACCACTCATTTCGGCTTCAGGGACGTGCCTCTGGGCGAGAAGCAGACGCTGGTGAACGACGTGTTTCACAGCGTGGCACAGCGCTACGACCTGATGAACGACCTGATGTCGGGCGGACTGCACCGCGTCTGGAAGGACATCATGATCAACACGCTGAACCCGCCGAAGAGCGATGCGCCGTTCGCGCTGCTCGACGTGGCCGGCGGCACCGGCGACATCTCCTTCCGCGCCGCCCGGAAGGCCGGCGCCGGCTTCCATGCCACCGTGTGCGACATCAACAGCGACATGCTCGAGGTCGGGCGCCAGCGGGCGCTGAAGCAATATCTCGACGACAAGGTCTCGTTCGTCGAGGGCAATGCCGAAAAGCTCGCTTTTCCCGACCGCTCCTTCGACGCCTATACGATCGCCTTCGGCATCCGCAACGTGCCGCAGATCGAGCTCGCGCTCGCCGAGGCCTTCCGCGTGCTCAAGCATGGCGGCCGATTCCTGTGCCTGGAATTCTCCACCGTCGAGATGCCCGGGCTCGACAAGCTCTACGACCTGTTCTCCTTCAACGTGATCCCGCAGCTCGGCCGCGCCGTCACCGGCGATGCCGAGTCCTACCGCTACCTCGTCGAATCGATCCGCCAGTTTCCGCGCCCCAGCGCCTTCGCCGAGATGATCTCGGCGGCCGGCTTCTCCCGCGTGTCCTGGCAGACCCTCTCCGGCGGCATCGTCGCGCTTCATTCCGGCTGGCGTTTGTGATCTCCGCACTCACCCACATTACGCGGCTCGCCCGGGCCGCCTTCGTGTTCGCGCGCGAGGGCGTGTTCGGCGCCGTCGATCCGAGCCTGGCGCCGCCGCCGGGCCAGCTCGCGCTGAAGCTGGCGCGCCTCGTCGAGCGCCCCGGCGCCAAGTCCGGGCCAAGATTGTCGCGGGCGCTGGAGCGCATGGGCCCGGCCTATCTCAAGCTCGGCCAGTTCCTGGCGACGCGGCCCGACGTCGTCGGCGTCATCATGGCGCGCGACCTCGAATCGCTGCAGGACCGGCTGCCGCCATTCCCGCAGGCCGAGGCCGAGGCGGTCATCGCCACCGCGCTCGAGCGCCCGATCAGCCAGCTGTTCACGCATCTCGGTCCTCCGGTCGCCGCCGCCTCGATCGCGCAGGTGCATCGCGGCGAGGTCGAGCGCGACGGCATTCGTCGTCCGGTCGCGGTGAAGGTGCTTCGGCCGAACGTCGCCTCGCGCTTCCGCCGCGACCTCTCCGATTTCTTCTTCGTCGCCGAAAAGGCCGAGGCGCATTCGTCGGAGGCGCGGCGGCTGCGGCTGGTCGAGGTCATCAACACGATGTCGCGCTCGGTCGCGATGGAGATGGACCTTCGCCTGGAGGCCGCTGCGCTCTCCGAGATGGCGGAAAACATCAAGGACGATCCGGACTTCCGCGTACCCACGGTCGACTGGGATCGCACCGCCAACACCGTGCTGACGATGGAGTGGATCGACGGCATCGCGCTGAACGATCACGCCCGGCTCGCAGAGGCCAATGTCGATCTGCCCGACGTCGGCCGCAAGGTGATCCAGAGCTTTCTCCGCCACGCGCTGCGCGACGGCTTCTTCCACGCCGACATGCACCCGGGCAACCTGTTCCTGGACCAGCAGGGACGGCTGGTCGCGGTGGATTTCGGCATCATGGGCCGGCTCGGCATGAAGGAGCGGCGCTTCCTCGCCGAGATCCTGCTCGGCTTCATCACCCGCGACTATCGCCGCGTCGCCGAAGTTCATTTCGAGGCCGGCTACGTGCCGCCGCATCATTCGGTGGAGAATTTCGCACAGGCCATCCGCGCCATCGGCGAGCCGATCCACAACCGCACGGCCGAAGAAATCTCGATGGCCAAGCTGCTGACCCTGCTGCTCGAGGTCACCGGCCTGTTCGACATGCGCACCCGGCCGGAGCTGATCCTACTGCAGAAGACCATGGTGGTGGTCGAGGGCGTCGCGCGCGGCTTCGATCCCAAGCTCGACATCTGGAAGGTCGCCGATCCCGTGGTGCGCGAATGGATCGAGCGTAATCTCGGCCCGCTCGGCCGCATCGAAGGCGCCGTGTCCGGCGTCGGCGACCTGGTCCGGCTCAGCGCGACCCTGCCCGTGCTCGCCGCCCGCGCCGCCGCCGTGCTGGAGCACATGGAGACCATGAGCCGCGACGGCTTGCGCCTGTCGCCGGAAACCATCGCCGCCATGGGCCGCACCGAAGGCAAGAAGAGCCGCTGGCGCGCCATAGCTCTGTGGGTCATCGCACTGACCTTCATCGGCATTCTGTTCGCGGTGCTTAGGCTGTAGACTCGCAGCGGGGGCGAAGGCGCAGGGCTGCCGCCGTGCCCACCGCCTTTCCTCGTATTCTGCCGCCCCGCTTGGCGCCGCTGCCGCCCACGGCGGCCGCTTTGCCCACCCTCCTCTGATTGCACTGCTGTCATTTTCTGCTAGCATTGCCTTCACAACGACAATGCTGGGGAGGCGGTCATGGCGAGCCTGACCATCCGCAAGCTGGACGACTCTCTCAAGACTTATCTGCGACTGCGCTCGGCGCAGAACGGGCGCTCCGTCGAAGAGGAAGTCCGGGTCATCCTGCGCGCGCTGATCGAGCCTGCCGATCCATCCGAGCCGCCGATGGCGCCGCCAGCTCCAGCCAACCTCTCCGCCCCGCTCGTCCCCCAGCCCGGCCGGGCGCGCGAGGCTCGCGTCACCCTGATCATCGGCGGCGGCATCGCCGCCTACAAATCGCTCGACCTGATCCGGCGGCTGAAGGAGCGCCACATCCACGTCCGCTGCGTGCTGACCAAGGCGGCGACGCAATTCGTGACCGAGCTCGCCGCGTCGGCGCTGTCGGGAGATCGTGTCTTCACCGATCTGTTCGACGCGCGCAGCGAGTTCGACGTCGGCCACATCCGGCTCGCACGCGACTGCGATCTCATCGTGGTCGCACCGGCGACCGCCGACCTGATGTCGAAGATGGCGCACGGCGCCGCCGACGACCTCGCCAGCGCCATCCTGCTCGCGGCGAGCCGGCCGATCCTGCTGGCGCCGGCGATGAACCCGATGATGTGGAGCAATCCGGCGACGCGCCGCAACGCCGCGACCCTGCAGCGCGACGGCGTCCAGATGATCGGGCCGAACGCCGGCGAGATGGCGGAGAAGGGCGAGGCCGGTGTCGGCCGCATGGCCGAGCCGACCGAGATTGCGGACGCCGTCGTCGCCATGCTCAAGCCGCCGACGCCGCGCCCGCTCGCCGGCCGCCGCGTGCTGATCACCGCGGGCCCCACCCACGAGCCGATCGACCCGGTGCGCTACATCGCCAACCGCTCCTCCGGCAAGCAGGGCTTTGCGATCGCCGCCGCCGCGCAGGCCGCCGGCGCCGACGTGCGGCTGATCGCAGGACCGGTGGAGCTCGCCGACCCCAAGGGCGTCAGCGTCACCCACGTCGAATCGGCGCGGCAGATGCTCGACGCCGTCGAGGCCGAGCTGCCCGCCGACGTCGCGATCTTCGCCGCGGCGGTGGCCGACTGGCGCGTCGCCAATGAGGGCGGCCAGAAGCTGAAGAAGACGGACAAGGCGATCCCGCCGCTGACGCTGGTCGAGAACCCCGACATCCTCGCCACGATCTCGAAGCTGCAGGAGAAGCGGCCTGGTCTCGTCATCGGCTTCGCCGCCGAGACCGAGCACCTGATCGACAACGCGAAGGCAAAGTTCGCCCGCAAGGGCTGCGACTGGATCGTCGCCAACGACGTCTCGCCCGCGACCGGTGTGATGGGCGGCGACCGCAACACCGTACATCTCTTGACGAAGGACGCCGATGGCGTCCATGTCGCGTCCTGGCCGATCATGACCAAGGACGAGGTCGCGACTGCGCTCGTCGCCGAGATCGCCAGAACCATGGGACCCGTTGCGTGACACAGACGATCGCGATCGACGTGCAGATCCTGCCGCATGGCGAGGGCCTGCCGCTGCCGGCCTATCAGACCGCACATGCCGCGGGGCTCGATCTGCTCGCCGCGGTTCCGCCCGATGCGCCGCTCGTCCTTGCGTCGGGCAGCCATGCGATGGTGCCGACGGGACTGTCGATCGCGCTGCCCGACGGCTACGAGGCCCAGGTGCGGCCGCGTTCGGGGCTCGCTGCGCGGCACGGCGTCACGGTGCTGAACTCACCGGGCACGGTGGACGCGGACTACCGCGGCGAGATCTGCGTGCTGCTGATCAACCACGGCAAGGAACCGTTTACGATCCGCCGCGGCGAGCGCATCGCGCAGATGGTGATCGTCGCCGTCGCGCGCGCCGAGCTCAGCCTCGCGACAACCTTGACGACGACCGCGCGCGGCAGCGGCGGCTTCGGGTCGACGGGCCGTTGAACTACGGGCTTGCCACTGTTCCGACTCGAAAGAGTCGATCGGCGGACGCATTTTCCTCAGGCGCAACCATCGTTCACGGTCTGGACTCTTACCGCTGGAGTCCCGAAGCGGTTATGGTTGATTGATTCGTGAGACGGCGCGGTCGACGCGATCGGCGCCGCGCGGAACTTCGTGCGGTTTGGGGCAAATATGTCGGGCGTGATCGTGGTGATGCGTCAGACGCTGCTGTCGTGCACGTCACTTGCGCGCAAGGGCCTGATGGGTCTCGCTGCGACTGCGCTTGCGCCGGCGACACCGGGCTTCGCAGGCGATGGCGTGGCGCCGGATGCGATCACGACGCTGTTCGAGCTGAGCCGTCCTGATATCGCCGAGGTCACGGCGATGCTGGCGCTGCTCGGCTTCTCCGTCGTCGCCGCGGTCGCGCTGGTGCGCACGCGTCTGGCGGCCGGCCGGAAGGAAGCACGGCTGCGCGCCGACGTCGCCGGGCTGCAATTGCAGGCCGATCGCTACCGTGCGCTGCTGTTCGCCGAGCCGCAGATCCTGATCGCCTGGCCGGCCGGCGGCCACCGTCCGCAGATCTCCGGCGACACCTCGATGCTGGTGCCGCAGGATCAGCCGCAGCGCATTCTCGCCTTTGGAACCTGGCTGCCGCCGGAGCCCGCGCTGCAGCTCGACCGCGCCGTCGACGCGCTGCGCGAGGCGGGCGAAGGCTTCATGCTCAATCTCACCACCTCGCACGGCCATGCGATCGAGGCGATGGGCCGCGCCATCGGCGGCCAGGCCATCGTGCGCATCCGCGAATTGTCCGGCCTGCGCCGCGAGCTCGCCGAGACGCAGCTCCGCTTCAAGGCGCTCGGCGAGGAGACGGAGTCGCTGCGCGCGCTGGCAGCGGCGCTGCCGTGGCCGATCTGGGCACGGCAGGCCAATGGCGCTCTCGCTTACGTCAACGCCGCCTATGCCCGTGCCGCCGATGCCCGCGACGTGCCGGACGCGATCGGCCGCAACATCGAGCTGCTCGACTCGGCCGACCGTATCGACCTGCAGCGCGCGCTCGCCACCAACGGCCGTTTCGAGGGCCGGCTGCCGATCGTGACCGGCGGCGAGCGCCGCATGTACGACGTGCGCGCCTTCATGCTGGGAAACGGCAGCGCTGGCGTCGCCATCGACGCCAGCGAGGCGGCGGCCCTGGACGCGGCCGTGGTGCGGATGCGGGAAGCACACCGGCGCACGCTCGATCAGTTGTCCTCGGGCGTAGCCGTGTTCGACGGCCAGCGCCGGCTCGCCTTCTACAACGACTCCTATCGCCGGCTGTGGCGTCTCGATCCCGCCTTCCTGGACAGCCAGCCGGATGACTCGTCGGTGCTCGACCGTCTTCGCGCCGCGCGCAAGTTGCCCGAGCAGGCCGACTTCCGGGCCTGGAAGGCCAAGCTTCACGAGGCCTATCGCGCCGTCGAGGCCGCCAAGGACACCTGGTTCCTGCCCGACGGCCGCGCGTTGTCGGTCGTCACCACGCCGAATCCGGAAGGCGGCGTCACCTATCTGTTCGACGACGTCACCGAGAGCTTCGCGCTTGCCCGCCGCTTCGACGGCTTGATCCGGGTCCAGCGCGAGACCCTCGACAGCCTTGCCGAGGGCGTCGCGGTGTTCGGCTCGAACGGCCGGGTCGAGCTGTTCAATCCGGCCTTCGCCAAGATGTGGCGGCTGTCGCCGGATCAGTTGCGCGAGCATCCGCACATCGACACCGTGGAATCCTGGTGCCATCAGCTCTATGACGATGCGGTCGCCTGGCGCACCGTCCGCGAGGCGATCACGTCGATCGAGAACCGGCTCGACGTTGCGCTGAAGCTCGAGCGCAAGGACGGCAGCGTGCTCGACTGCATGAGCCGCCCGCTGCCCGACGGCGCGACCATGCTGACCTTCCAGGACATCACCGACACCGAGAATGTCGAGCGAGCCCTGCGCGAGAGCAACGAGGCGCTCGAAGCCGCCGGCCAGATGAAGATCGACTTCGTCCACCACGTATCCTACGAGCTGCGCGCGCCGCTGACGACGATCATCGGCTTCGCGCATTTCCTGTCCGATCCGTCGACCGGGCCGCTGACCCCGAAGCAGGCCGAGTATCTCGACTACGTCACCAAATCCACCAACGCGCTGCTGGCGCTGACCAACAACATTCTCGACCTCGCCACCATCGATGCCGGCGCCATGAAGCTCGAGCTCGGGCCGGTCGACGCCGCCAAGGCGATCGAGGCCGCCGCCGAGGGCGTGCAGGACCGGCTTGCCACGGATCGCATCCGATTGACGATCGCGGTGGACCCTGATGTCGGCTCTTTCGTCGGCGACGAGCGCCGCGTCGTGCAGGTGCTCTACAATCTGCTCGCCAATGCCGTCGGCTTCTCGCCGCCGGATTCGAGCGTCGTCGTCAGCGCCCGCCGCACCGACCACAGCGTCGTCTTCGCGGTCACCGATTCCGGCCCCGGCATTCCGCCCGAGGTGAAGGACAAGGTGTTCGAATGGTTCGAGAGCCATTCGCAGGGCTCGCGCCATCGCGGCGCCGGCCTCGGACTGTCGCTGGTGCGCTCCTTCGTCGAGCTGCATGGCGGCAGGGTGCGGATGGATTCGGTGGTCGGCAAGGGCACCACGGTCACCTGTGACTTCCCGACCGACCACGTCGCGCAACGCAACGCCGCGGAATGACGGACCAGCTGACATTCACCACCACGCTGGCGGACGAGACCGCCACCGCCGCCCTGATGGCCGATCTCGCGCTGCTGATCGGCCCGGGTGCACTGATCACGCTCACGGGCGATCTCGGCGCCGGCAAGACGGCGGCGGCGCGGGCGATGATCCGCTATCTCGCCGGCGACGACGAGCTGGAGGTGCCGAGTCCGACCTTCACTCTGGCGCAGAGCTACGACCTGCCGAGCTTCCCGCTGGTGCATGCCGATCTCTATCGCATCAGCGATGCATCGGAGCTAGAGGAGATCGGCCTGTCGCCGCTGCCGGAGGCGACCGTCGTGCTGATCGAATGGCCGGAGCGCGCCGGCGGCACTCTCCCGCTGGATCGCGTCGACATCGCGCTGCGCCACGATCCATCGCAGGGCGACACCGCCCGCAGCGCCGAGATCACCGGCAGCGGCAAGGCGGCCGCGGTGGTTGCACGGCTGAAAGCCTTGCGCGAATTCCTCGCCGAGGCCGGGCACGCCAAATCGCGCCGCGAGCGCATGGCCGGCGATGCCTCGACCCGCTCCTATGCGCGGCTCCACAAGGGCGAGCGCGTCTCCATCCTGATGAACTCGCCGAAGCGGCCCGACGGCCCGGCGATCTACAACGGCAAGCCCTATAGCGGCGCCGTGCATCTCGCCGAGGACGTCCGCCCATTCGTCGCGATCGCCGCCGCCTTGCGCGGGCGCGGCATCTCGGCGCCGAAGATCAACGACGCCGATCTCGGCCACGGCTTTCTCATCACCGAGGATCTCGGACGCGAGGGCGTGATCGAGGGCGACCCGCCACGACCGGTCGTGGAGCGCTACGAGGCCGCGACCGATCTGTTGGCCGCGCTGCACGGGCAGGACGTCCCCTCGGTGCTGCCGCTGGCGCCGCAGGTGACCTACGAGGTCCCGACCTTCGACGTCGAAGCCATGCTGATCGAGATCGGCCTGATGCTCGAATGGTACCTGCCCGACCGTGGCGTGGAGCTGTCGCAGGTGCTGCGCGCCGAATTCCTGGAAATATGGCGCGAGTTGCTGGAGACGCCGCTCGCGGCCAAGCCCACATCTAAGCCGACATCTAAGCCGACCTGGGTGATCCGCGACTACCACTCGCCCAACCTGCTCTGGCTGCCCGCGCGCGAAGGCATCGCCCGCGTGGGCGTGATCGACTTCCAGGACGCGGTGATGGGACCGCCGGCCTACGACGTGGTCTCGCTGGCGCAGGACGCCCGGATCGACGTGTCGGCAGAGCTCGAGCGGGCGCTCCGAGAGCGCTACATCGCCGCGCGCCAAGCGGCGTCGACGGACTTCGACGCCGACGAATTCGGCGCGCACTACGCGATCATGTCCGTCCAGCGCAACACCCGCCTGCTGGGTACCTTCGCCCGCCTCAACCGCCGCGACGGCAAGCCGCACTACCTCAAGCACCAGCCTCGCATCTGGGACTATCTCCACCGGTCGCTGGCGCACGCGGCGCTCGACCCAGTCCGCGACTGGTACGCGGCCAACGTGCCGCCTCCAGCCGGCGTGGCTTGAGGCACCCTCTCACGGCGCCAGCGGCGTACCCCCTCCCCCTTGCGGGGAGGGGTCGGGGGTGGGGGTCTCCGGGCGACACTGTGAGCGATGGGCTTAGAACCTGACAATCAGCAGCTGAATAGCTGTGAGCTGCTAGACCCACTAACTCAACGACATTCCGCATCCGCGGACCCCCACCCCCAACCCCTCCCCGCAAGGGGGAGGGGAGCCGACCGCCGCCGTGGCGACACTCGGGCTTCAAGCATCTCTCCCCGTGGCTTTACCGGTTCTTAGCCATCCCCCTTTACCTTGCGCCCGTGGCGCCGGTTGCGCGCCGCGCGTGAATGGAGGTTGCGATGGCAGAGCGGATGAAGGGCGAACGCGTCGTCTTCGAGCGCGGCATCCCGGCTTTCATGATGGGCATCGACGGCACCTGGCGGCGCAACTGCACCATCGAGGACGTCTCGGAGACCGGGGCGAAGCTGACGGTCGAAGGCTCGGTCGAAGGCCTTCACCTGAAGGAGTTCTTCCTGCTGTTGTCGTCGACCGGCCTGGCCTACCGGCGCTGCGAGCTGGCCTGGGTCAATGGCGACCAGATCGGCGTCACCTTCCTGAAGCAAGGCAAGAAGAAGACCAACAAGCGCGCCTCGGCCGAAGCCTGACCGAGCCACGACTGCGGCATCTTGCATCACGATGGCCGGGCAGCCGTCGCATATTCGTCATCGGCACGGGCTATCGCAACCGGCCGAGACGATAGATGTTTTTGCGTGGTATGATTCGCACATGCCACCGTTGATCGAGATGCCCTGAAGATGCCCGTCAAGCCGCACAAAGCCATGGTCCTCGCCGCCGGTCTCGGATTGCGCATGCGCCCACTGACGGAGACGATGCCCAAACCACTGGTGCGCGTCGCCGGTCGCCCGCTGCTCGACCATGTGCTCGACCGCCTCGCCGAAGCCGGCGTCACCGAAGCCGTCGTCAACGTCCATTATCTCGCCGACCAGATCATCGCGCACACGGCGGCGCGCAGCACGCCCCGCGTGATCATCTCCGACGAGCGCGACCAGGTGCTCGGCACCGGCGGCGGCGTCGTCAAGGCGCTGCCGCTGCTCGGCCACGAGCCGTTCTTCCACGTCAACTCCGATACGATGTGGATCGAGGGCGTGCGCCAGAACCTGTCCCGGCTCGCCGACGCGTTCGATCCCGAACGCATGGACATCATGCTGCTGATGGCGCCGACCGCGACCTCGATCGGCTACGCGGGTCAAGGCGACTACGCGATGCTCGCCGACGGTACCTTGCGCAAGCGGCGGGAGCATCAGGTGGTGCCGTTCGTCTACGCGGGCGCCGCGATCATCTCGCCATCGATCTTCGACGGCGCGCCGAACGGCGAGTTCTCGCTGACGAAGATGTTCGACAAGGCGAACGAGCAGGACCGCCTGTTCGGCCTCCGCCTCGAAGGCGTCTGGATGCATGTCGGCACGCCGGCCGCGGTGGCGGAAGCGGAAGAGGCTCTGATGGAGAGTGCGGCGTAGCGGACTGCCCGACGGGCGAATCAGGTCGGCGCGTTGCGCGATTTGCTCCGCCTCGTCGGCGCCGACCCTGCGCTGGGATCACTCAAATCATCTGCGTCGAGAAACGATTTTCGTCCGCACATTCAACCCGATCCCGCTCGTCGCGTCCGACGCGCACAAAATTCTTCTTTCGCTTTTACAGAATTCATGTTCTCTCATGCGCATCCCGCCTCGTTGCGAGGGGCGTATCGCGGTCGTCACGGACGTTGAGCGCGGGATGCGATGGCCTGTCAGGATTGCAGCGTGCTTTCGGGTGCGCGGACGAACGGTTCGGGCAGGACGGCGAAATCGTAAGGTCCCGGCATCCCGATGCTGATGCCAAGCTCGCGCCGCTGCTGACGCCGCGCGCGGGCGACGGTGGCTACAAGCCGGCACACCGAGGAGAGGACGTATAAGCCGTAACACCGTCGCGCAGGGAAGGCCGGGTCGTTCCGGCTGAACCTGTGGTTCCTGCCCCGTGCACTCTTTCACGCACGGGGGCCACGGGCCTCAGCCGAGGCCCGGCCTTCCCTGCGCCCTTGCTTCGGATGAGGGCGAGAGCTTCGCATGACTCGGGCGCGATGGCGTCGCGAGGGCATAGGGGTTTGTCTCCGGCGCGAGATCTGTACCCACAATGGAGGACGATGCTGCGTGTCCCCGTCATTGCGAGCGGGTGGGCAGCTTGGCTTTCCAGACTCAGTCGTCCCGCGAAAGCGGGCGATGACGGCGGGGGTGAATGGGTCCAGCTGGGCTCATCCGCGCGGCGCGCTCTGAGCCCGCGACAATGGTCACGCACCTATCAACACCCGTCCACACCCCGGATATGACCTCCGCCCGATCGGTCCCTATATAGACAGCACAGCAACCCGAATCGCAGGCCATGCGCGTCTTCACCGTTCCCATCTCGGCGCCGTTCCTGCGCAGCGTGATCGCCGCGCTGGTCGACGGCCGGCTGGTCGACGGCTTCGAGGCACGCAGCGATCCCGCCCGGCTCGCGACCGCGACGCTGTATCTGCCGACGCGGCGCGCCCTGCGGGTGGCGCGCGAGATGTTCCTCGACGAGCTGAAGACCGATGCCGCGGTGCTGCCGCGCCTGGTCGCGCTCGGCGACATCGACGAGGACGAGCTCGCCTTCGCGGAGGACCGCGACGCGTTCCTCGGGCCGGCGCCGCTGGAGATTCCGGAACGGCTCGACGACCTGCAGCGCCGGCTCACGCTGGCGCGGCTGGTCGCGGCCTGGGCCAAGACGCCGGTGTCGGCGCCGCTCGTGATCGGCGGGCCCGCCTCGACGCTTGCGCTGGCCGGCGACCTCGCGCGGCTGATCGACGACATGGTGACGCGCGGCGTGTCGTGGGATGCGCTCGATGCGCTGGTGCCGGATCAGCTCGACAAATACTGGCAGTATTCGCTCGAGTTCCTGCGCATCGCGCGGACCGCGTGGCCGGCCTATCTGCAGGAGATCGAGCGCATCGAGCCGGCGGCGCGGCGCGATCTGCTGATCGCGGCCGAAGCGGCGCGGCTGTCGGCGCATCCCGATGGTCCCGTCATTGCCGCAGGCTCCACCGGCTCGATGCCGGCGACGGCAAAATTCCTGCTCGCCGTCGCCAAGCTGCCGCATGGCGCGGTGGTGCTGCCTGGGCTCGACACCGATCTCGACGAAGCCGCGTGGAATTCGATCGGCGGTGCCAAGGACCGCGCCGGCCGCGCGTTGACGCCGCCCGCGGTCAATCATCCGCAATATGCCATGCACCTGCTGCTCAAGCGCTTCGGCCTGGAGCGGCGCGACGTGATCCGCCTCGCACCACCCGGCCGTGGCGGCCGCGAGGTGCTGATCTCAGAAGCGATGCGGCCGTCGGAAGCCACCGCCGTCTGGCACGAGCGCCTGCGCCAGTTCGACATCGCCGCCAACATTGCCGAAGCGATGGACAATCTCGCCGTCGTCGCCGCGCCCAATCCGGAAATGGAGGCGCTGGCGATTGCCATCGCGATGCGCGAGGCGCGCCATCTCGGCAAGTCCGCTGCGCTGGTGACGCCGGACCGCGCGCTGGCGCGCCGCGTGATGGCGGCGCTGACGCGCTGGCACCTGACGTTCGACGATTCCGGCGGTGACGCGCTGTTGGAGACGCCGGCCGGCATCTTCGCGCGCCTCGCCGCCGAAGCAGCCGCGCGCGGACTGGAGCCGCCGACTTTGCTGGCGCTGCTCAAGCATCCGCTGTGCCGGCTCGGGCGCGCCGCGAATGGCTGGAAGAGTGCCATCGAGACGCTGGAGCTCGCGGTGCTGCGCGGCACGCGGCCACAAGCCGGAAGCAGCGGGCTCGCGCGCGACTTCGCGCGCTTCCGCGACGAGCACACCAAGCTGCACCAGGGCGAAGCATCATCGCTGCACAAGGCCGAGCCGCGCGCGCGTCTCAGTCCCGAGCAGCTCGACCGCGCCGGCGCACTGATCGCGCAATTGCAGACGGCCCTGGCGCCGCTGGAAAACCTCGCCTCGCCGCGCCCGCAGGATTTCGCCGAGCTCGCCGCGCGGCATCGTGAGGTGTTGATCGCGCTCTCGACAGACGATGTCGGTGTCAGCACCGCGTTCACCGATCGCGACGGCACGGCGCTGGCGCGCTGCTTCGACGACCTGCTCGCGTCCGGCGAGCGCTGCGGCCTGATGGCGCCGCTGTCGGACTATCCGGATCTGTTCCATACCGCCTTCTCCGATCGCGCGGTGCGCCGGCCCGAGCGCCACGGCGCGCAGCTGCAGATCTACGGTCCGCTCGAAGCGCGACTGATGCAGGCCGACCGCATGATCGTCGGCGGCCTGATCGAGGGCATATGGCCGCCGGCGCCGCGCATCGATCCCTGGCTCAGCCGCCCGATGCGGCATCAGCTCGGCCTCGACCTGCCCGAGCGCCGCATCGGACTATCAGCACACGATTTCGCACAACTGCTCGGCGCGCCCGAGGTGATCCTGACGCACGCCGCAAAATCGGGCGGCGCGCCGGCCGTGGCCTCGCGCTTCCTGCACCGTCTCGAAGCCGTCGCTGGCGCCGAGCGCTGGAAGGCGGCGACCGCGCGCGGCGAGACTTACGTCCGCTATGCCGAGGTGCTCGACCAGCCCGCCGCGGTGAAGCCGGTCGAACAGCCGGCGCCGAAGCCGCCGCTGGCAGCACGGCCGCTGCGCATGTCGGTGACCGCCATCGAGGACTGGCTGCGCGATCCCTACACCATCTTCGCGCGCTACATCCTGCGGCTCGATCCGCTCGATCCCGTCGACATGCCGCTGTCGGCCGCCGATCGCGGCTCGGCGATTCACGAAGCGATCGGCGAATTCACGCAGACCTATGCCGATGCCCTGCCGCTGCATCCGGCGCATGCGCTGCGCGTGATCGGCGAGAAGCACTTTGCGCCGCTGATGGAGCGGCCCGAGGCGCGGGCGCTGTGGTGGCCGCGTTTCCAGCGCATCGCCGGCTGGTTCGCGGCGTGGGAGACCGCGCGACGCGAGCAGATCGGCGCGATCACCGCGGAGATCCGCGGCGAGATCGGCATTCCCTTGGATCAGGGCCGCACCTTCATGCTGTCGGCGCGCGCCGACCGCATCGAACAGCGTGCCGAGGGCACCTACGCCATTCTCGACTACAAGACTGGCCAGCCGCCGACGGCCAAGCAGGTGCGCATGGGGCTGTCGCCGCAGCTCACGCTCGAAGCCGCGATCCTGCGCGAAGGCGGCTTCGACGGCATCCCCGCCGGCAGCCTGATCAGCCAGCTCGTCTATGTCCGCTTGTCCGGCAACAACCCGCCGGGCGAAGAGCGCATTCTCGAATTGAAGATCAACAAGAGCGACCCGCCGCAACATCCGGACCAGGCCGCGCAGGAGGCGCGCGAAAAGCTCGAGGCATTGATCCGCAGCTTCGAGGACGTCAATCAAGGCTACACCTCACTGAACCTGTCGATGTGGGCGAACCGCTACGGTAGCTATGACGATCTCGCCCGTATCAAGGAATGGTCGGCGGCCGGCGGCCTGGGGGTGGAGGAATGGTGAAGGCGCCCCGCCCCATTCCGCAGGCCGTGCGCGAGGCGCAGACGCGCGCATCGAACCCGGCTGCCTCCGCCTTCGTGTCGGCCAATGCCGGCTCGGGCAAGACGCATGTGCTGGTTCAGCGCGTGATCCGGCTGCTGCTCGACGGCGTGCCGCCGGAGAAGATCCTCTGCATCACCTTCACCAAGGCCGCGGCCGCCAATATGGCCGAGCGCGTGTTCTCGACGCTCGGCCATTGGGTGACGCTCGACGACGACGCGCTCGACGGCGCGATCCAGTCCACCGGTATTCCCAATCCCGACAAGAAGCTGCGGGCCTCGGCGCGAAAACTGTTCGCCAGCGCGCTGGAGACGCCGGGCGGATTGAAGGTGCAGACCATTCACGCGCTGTGCACGCGGCTGCTGCAGCAGTTCCCGTTCGAAGCCAACGTGCCGGCGCGGTTCTCGGTGCTCGACGAGCGCGACCAGACCGAGATGATGGAGCGCGCCAATCTCAAGGTGCTGCTCGACGCCGCGCGGGCGCCCGACAGCGCGGTCGGCCGCGCGCTGCAGGTGGCGATGGCCAATGCGGCGGATTCGACCTTCAAGGACGTCGTCCGCGAGGCCTGTCTGAGCCGCGATCACTTCATGGCCTGGACCGATGGCGCCGGCCGCGTCGAGGTTGCCGCGCAACATCTCGGCGAGGTGCTCGGCATCAGCGCCGGCGAGACGCTGGAAGCCATCGAGCGCGACATCGTCGACGGCCCCAATCTGCCACTGAGGGATTGGACCGATATCGCCGCGCGGCTCGACGGCGGCGCCAAGACCGACCAGAAGCAGGCCGAGCAGTTGCGCGCGGCGCTGGCGTTCTCGGGCGCCGATCAGGTCGATGAATATCTCCGCGTATTCCTGACCGAGGACAAGGAGCCGCGGAAGTCCCTGCTCACCAAGAAGTTCGCCGACGCCAATCCCGGCATCGCCGGCCTGTTCGAATCGGAGGCGCGCCGGCTCGATCGCCTGATCGAAAAGCGCCGCGCGGCGGTCGTGCGCGACCGCACCGAGGCGCTGTTGCAGATCGCCACCGCCGCGGCCGCGAACTATCGCCGCGAAAAAGAAGAGCGCGGCCTGCTCGACTACGACGACCTGATCGACAAGACGCTGGCGATGCTGAACCGCGTCTCCGCCGGCTGGGTGCACTACAAGCTCGACCGCGGCGTCGATCACGTGCTGATCGACGAGGCGCAGGACACGAGCCCCCGGCAATGGGACATCGTCGCCCACATCATCGAAGAGTTCACTGCCGGCGCCGGGGCGCGCGACGGACTCACGCGCACGATCTTCGCGGTCGGCGACGAGAAGCAGTCGATCTTCTCGTTCCAGGGCGCCGACCCGCACGAGTTCGATGCGCGCAGGCGTCAGTTGCAGAAGCGCTTCACCGACGCCGGGCTGCTGTTCGATCCGGTGTCGTTCACCTATTCGTTCCGCTCGGGCCCGACGGTGCTGCACGCGGTCGACCACGTGTTCCGCGAGCGCGACGTCTACAGCAGCATTCACTCGCCTGACATCGGCCATCCCATCCACAACGCGCTGACCGATGCCGGACCGAGCATGGTCGAGCTCTGGAGCCTGTGCGAACGCGACGACCGCAAGGAGATCGAGGGCTGGCGCGCGCCGTTCGACGGCGTCTCCGTCACCAGCCCCGAGGTGAAGCTTTCCAGGCGCATCCAGGCAGAGATCAAGCGGCTGATCCAGACGGGCACGATGACCGGCCATGACGGCGCGCGGCGGCGGCTGAGCTATGGCGACATGCTGATCCTGGTGCGCCGGCGCGGCAACGCCTTCGATGCTGTCATTCAGGCGCTCAAGCACGCCGGCATCCCCGTCGCCGGCGCCGACCGGCTGAAGCTGACCGAGCACATCGCGATCATCGACCTGATGAACCTCGCCGACGCGCTGCTGCTGCCGCAGGACGATCTGGCGCTGGCGACCGCGCTGAAGAGCCCGCTGTTCGGGCTCGACGACGACGATCTGTTCAAGCTGGCGTGGCAGCGTCGCGGCTCGCTACGCGACGCACTCACGGCGCACGCCGCTGACGACGCGCGGCTGCAGGCGGTCGTACGGCGCTTGCAACAATGCGAGCGCCGCGCCGCGGAGGACACGCCGTTCGCCTTCTATGCCTGGCTGCTCGGCGGCGATGGCGGCCGGCGCCGCATCCTGGCGCGGCTCGGCCACGAGGCCAATGATGCGCTCGACGAGTTCCTCGAGCTCGCGCTGTCCTACGAGCGCAAGGCGCCGGCCTCGCTGCAGGGCTTCGTCGCCTGGCTGCGCGCCGCCGACACCGAGGTGAAGCGCGACATGGAGATCTCGCGCGACGAGATCAGGGTGATGACCGTGCATGGCGCCAAGGGCCTCGAGGCGTCCGTCGTCTTCCTGGTCGACACCACCTCGTCGCCGGCGGATTCGCAGCGGCTGCGGCTGATCCACGTGCCGCATGGCGAGCAGGAGATCGTGGTCTGGGCCGGGCGCAAGGCCGACGATCCGCAGCCCGTCGCGGCGGCACGCGTGGCGATGCTCAAGGAGACCGAGGACGAGTATCGCCGGCTGCTCTATGTCGCGATGACCCGCGCCGCGGATCGGCTGATCATCGGCGGCTGCATGCCGGGCAACATGAACAACGTCCGCGGCGGCAGCTGGTACGATCTGATGGCGCGCGGATTGGACGCCGCCGGCCTGCAGGTCGAGGTGATTGAAACCGAGGACGGGCCGGTCAAGCGCTATGCGCGGGCCGAGGACATCGCGGAAACCGCTGCTGACAAAACGCGGCCCATGGTCGAGACGGCCGTCGAACTGCCGGCGTGGCTGCGCACGGCGGCGGTGGAGGCGCCCGGCGAGGTCGCTGTGCTCCGGCCGTCCGATCCATCCGCCGACGAGCGGCCGGTGCGCACGGGCGAATCGCTGGCGGCGCGCAGCCTCGCGATGCAGCGCGGCACTCTGGTGCATCGCCTGCTGCAGTCGCTGCCCGACGTGGCGCCGGAGCGGCGGCGTGATGCCGCGCTGCGATATTTGATTCGCAACGCCGCCGACTGGCCGGAGGACGAGCGCGTGGGGCTTGCGGAACGGGTGCTCGCCGTGGTCGAAGACCCGCGCTTTGCCGCGGTGTTCGCGGCCGGGAGCCGGGCGGAAGTCTCGATCGTGGGCCGCCTCGCACTGGCCGGCCAGCCGCCGGCACTGGTCTCCGGCCAGATCGACCGACTGGTGGTCACCGGGACCGAGGTGCTGATCGTCGACTTCAAGACCAACCAGCAGCCGCCCTCGGGACTCGCCGACGTGCCCCCGGCCTATGTCCGGCAGCTCGCGCTGTACCGCGCAGTGCTTGGCCAATTGTACCCCGGCCGCGTCGTCCGCGCCGCGCTGCTCTGGACCGAAGCCGCTGAATTCATGGAGCTTCCCGCCTCCGCGCTGGACGCCATGCTGCCATCCCAGCACGTCTGAGTGAGCCCGCTTGACCCGGGATCACGCCATTCCTACTTTGACGTCCACGCTGAGGCGGCCCGTCCGTGCCGCTCCCTCCAACCGAACGAGGTAATTTCCATGGCCGTTGGCAAGGTTTCCGACGCCGATTTCGAAAGCGAAGTGCTCAAGGCCGACGGCCCGGTCGTGGTCGACTTCTGGGCCGAGTGGTGCGGCCCGTGCCGCATGATCGCCCCTGCCCTCGACGAGATCTCGAGCGCGATGGGCGACAAGGTCAAGATCGTCAAGCTGAACGTCGACGAGAGCCCGAAGACGGCCTCGAAATACGGCGTGATGTCGATCCCCACCCTGATGGTGTTCAAGGGCGGCGAGATGGCCTCGCGCCAGGTCGGCGCCGCGCCGAAGGCGAAGCTGCAGCAGTGGATCTCGTCGGCGGTGTGATGCCTGCGGAACAATGATTTTTGTCGAACGGCCGGCGGAATCGCCGGCCGTTCGCGTTGAGGGGTGTGATTCAGCGTTTTCGGATGTCGCCATGCCCGCCCGCGCCCATCGCTCGCCCTCCCGCAAATCCGGCCTGCTGGCCATGGAGGCGCGCTCGGTGGATGCGATCCCGCGCGGCGAGGACTGGCAATACGAACCAAAATGGGACGGCTTCCGTTGCCTGCTGACGCGCGACGGCGCAACGGTGACGATGCAGTCGAAGGCCGGCGAGGACCTCGCGCGCTACTTCCCCGAGGTCGTCGCCGCGGCGCGCGAGCTCGAGGCGACGAGCTTCATCCTCGACGGCGAGCTGGTGGTGCCGCAGGCGAAGTCGTTCTCGTTCGATGCATTGCTGCAGCGGATTCATCCCGCCGCCAGCCGGGTGAAGAGGCTATCGGTGGAGACGCCGGCGCTGTTCCTGGCCTTCGATCTGCTGGCGAGTGGCAAGAAGGAGCTCGTAACGCACACGCTGCACGAGCGGCGGCCGGCGCTGGAAGCGTTCGCGAAAGCGAACTTCGCGGATCATCCGACGTTCCGGCTGTCGCCGGCGACGACGCGCTTCGCGACCGCGCAAGACTGGCTGGCGCATTCCGGCGGCGGCTCGGACGGGGTGATCGCCAAGCGGATCGACCTGCCCTACCAGGCCGGCAACCGCGACGGCATGCAGAAGATCAAGCGCTATCGCTCAGCCGATTGCGTCATCGGCGGCTTCCGCTACGCCACCAACAGCGGCGCGAATGGACGCAGGCTGGTCGGCTCGCTGCTGCTCGGGCTCTACGACGATGACGGTCTGCTGCATCACGTCGGCTTCACCTCCGCGCTCAAGAAGGACGAGAAGCCCTCACTGACCGACAAGCTCGAGCCGCTCATCTCGCCACCCGGCTTCACCGGCAATGCGCCGGGCGGGCCGAGCCGCTGGTCGACCGAGCGCTCGGCGGGATGGTGTCCGCTGAAGCCGAAGCTGGTGATCGAGGTCTGCTACGACCATTTCTCCGGCGAGCGCTTTCGCCACGGCACCTCGATCCTGCGCTGGCGCCCCGACAAATCGCCGAAGCAGTGCACGTTCGAGCAGCTCAAGCAGAAGGTCGCCGATCCCTTGAAACTGCTCGCGTGAGGTCAGCGGATCCAGCCGGTCGCGAGAGCCGAGGCGAATTCGGCATCGCCATTGGCGCGGGCCAGCGCGGCCATCGCCTGATGATCATAGGGCACGTGGCGGAACGTCACGCTCCAGCCTGCGGGCTTAAGTTCAAGGATCGCATAGCGGGCGTCGGGCGTGCCGGCTTCCATCACATGCGGATGCGGTACGGAGTAGGAATAGCCGGGGCTGCCCACGCTACCGGGATTGACGATCAGCCGCCCGTCGCGAAGCCGCACCGCGCGCGCGGTGTGGGTATGGCCACAGAGGATCAGTGACTGCGGGATGCCCTCGGCCGTTGTCTCGATTGCATCGAGCGGCGCGCATGTGACCGCGCCATCCGGCGCGACGCTCTCGAGCCAGTAGACGTTATCGTCCTCAGGCGTGGCGTGACAAAGGAAGACCTCGTCGCGATAGATGGCCGTCGGCGGGATCGTGCCGAGCCAGTCGAGATGCTTAGCTACGAGCTGCGCATAAGCCGGCCGCTCCCAGGCGCCCATCCTCTCCGGCGGCCGATCGATCAGCCAGCGGTCGTGATTGCCGCGCACATGGACGGCATCGAGCGGCATCAGCAAGTCCATCGTCTTGCGCGCATCGAGCGGGCCGCTCGCCATATCACCGAGATTGACAATGTCATCGACGCCTTGCGCGCGGATGTCGGCCAGCACGGCTTCGAGCGCGAGGTGGTTGCCGTGGACGTCTGCGATCGCGGCAAAGCGCATGCGCTATTCCCCTCAGGTCGGCGGCGTGCCGTTGAGGTCGAGCACGTGGCCCGCGAGATAGAGCGACCCCGTGATCAGGATACGCGGCGGGACCTCATAGGCAAGCCGCGCGATGCCGGCGAGCGCCGACGCGACGCCATCGGCGATCTCGACCCGCATGCCGAGCGTGCGGGCGGCGGCGGCCAGATCAGCCGGTGCCATCGCCTTGCTCTCGTTCGGAATCGGCACGACGATGATGTGGCGCGTCAGGCCGGCGAAGTTGGCCAGGAAGCCCGCGGCATCCTTGTTGCCCATCATGCCGACGATGACGACGAGCTGCCGCGACACGCGCTCCTCGAGGTCGCCGATCGCGGCCGCGACGACGCGACCGCCCTCGGCGTTGTGGCCGCCGTCGAGCCAGATCTCCGCGCCTTGCGGCGCGATCGCGGTGAGCGCGCCGTTCGACAGCCGCTGCATGCGCGCCGGCCATTCGGCGCCGACGATGCCGTCCTCGAACGCCTTGGTGGTGAGCTTGAAATGATCGACCGCCCGCAAGGTCGCGATCGCCAGGCCCGCATTGTCGAACTGATGCCGGCCGAACAGTTTGGGTGCCGGAAGATCGAGGAGACCGCGATCGTCCTGATAGACCAGCCGGTTGCGCTCGACATTGACGTGCCAGCTCTCACCGGCCGCAAACAGCGGCGCGCGCTGGCGCCTGGCCTCGCGCTCGATCACGGCCATGGCATCGGGCTCCTGCGCCGCCGAGATCACCGGGCAGCCACGCTTGATGATGGCGGCCTTCTCGGCCGCGATCAGCGCGCGGGTGTCGCCGAGGAACTCCATGTGGTCCATGCTGATCGGCGTCAGCACGGAGGCCGCGACCTGCTCGACAACATTGGTGGAATCGAGCCGGCCGCCGAGACCGACTTCGAGCAGCACCGCATCGGCTGGATGCCTTGCGAACAGCACGAAGGCCGCGACGGTCTTGACCTCGAAGAAGGTGATCGGCGCGCCGGCGTTGACCCGCTCGCACTCCAAGAGCGCGGAGATCAGCTCATCGTCCTCGACCAGGACACCACCGCCGACCTGGCCGAGCCGATAGCTCTCGTTGATGCGCACCAGCCAGGGCGAGGTGAAGACGTGGACGCGCAGCCCCGCGGCCTCGAGCATCGCGCGCAAATATGCGACCGTGGAGCCCTTGCCGTTGGTGCCCGCGACATGGATGACCGGCGGCAGCTTGCGCTCGGGATGACCGAGCTGCGCCAGCAGCCGGTGCATGCGCTCCAGCCCGAGCGAGATCCGGCTCGAATGCAACACAGAAAGCCGCGTGATCAGCTCGTCGAGCGACGGTCTTGGCTGGGCGGCAGAATCGTTCACGCGCTCGTTGCGACCGCCGGCGCTTCCGCGGTTTCGGCGGGCTTGGCCGGCGGCGGCAGCTGCGGCGCGGGCTTGGCGTGTTCAACGGCCGGCGCCTTGGTCAGCAATCGGCACAGCCGCGCCAGCGTCGGGCGCAGGTCATGACGGTGCACGACCATGTCGACCATGCCGTGGTCGAGCAGGTATTCAGCGCGCTGGAAACCTTCGGGCAGCTTCTCGCGAATGGTCTGCTCGATCACCCGGGCGCCGGCGAACCCGATCAGCGCGCCGGGCTCGGCAATGTGGACGTCGCCGAGCATCGCGTAGGACGCGGTGACGCCGCCGGTGGTCGGATTGGTCTGCACGACGATGTAGGGCAGCTTGGCCTCGCGCAGCATCTGCACGGCCACGGTCGTGCGCGGCATCTGCATCAGGGACAGGATGCCTTCCTGCATGCGCGCGCCACCGGAGGCCGCGAATACGATGAACGGCGACTTCTTCTCGACCGCGAGTTCGAGCCCGCGCACGATGGCTTCACCCGCGGCCATGCCGAGCGAACCGCCCATGAAATCGAAATCCTGCACGGCGATGACGACGCCCATGCCTTCCAGCTTGCCGAAGCCGACCTTCACCGCATCGTTCATGCCGGTCCGCGCCCGCGCATCCTTGATGCGGTCGGCATAGCGGCGCTCGTCACGGAATTTCAGCGGGTCGGGCGTGACCTCGGGCAGCGCGACGTCGAACCAGGTCTCGTTGTCGAACATCGACTTCAGCCGCGCCACGGCGCCCATGCGCATGTGGTAGTTGGAGCCGGGAATGACGAACTGGTTGGCCTCGACGTCCTTGTAGAACACGAGCTGTCCGGAATCCGGACACTTGATCCAGAGGTTCTCCGGCGTCTCACGGCGCAGGATGTTGCGGATCTTCGGCCGGACCACATTGGTAAGCCAGTTCATGTGTCGCTCCGTGTTGCGGTCGCCCGGATATATGGCGGGACGGCGGGGTCACGGCAAGACGGCCGCGACGTCTGGTCGAATAGTGGTTGACGGCCTATTCCGCGGCCTGTTGCGCCCCGTGCACGCCCCTTGCCAGCGCAGCGGCCAGGTCGGCAACGGCGCTCACGGTCTTGGCCGTCGCGCGTCCCTCGGCATCGAGGCTGGCGCGGAGCGCGTCGACCAGGGCGGTGCCGACCACGGCACCGTCGGCATTGGCGGCGATGGCGCGGGCGGTCTCCGGTGTCCGGATGCCGAAGCCGACGCAGACAGGCAGCGCCGTATGCCGCTTGATCCGGGCCACGGCGGCACCGACGGCGGACGAATCCGCCGCCGCCGCGCCGGTGATGCCGGTGATCGAGACGTAGTAGACGAAGCCCGAGGTGTTCGCGAGCACCGCCGGCAGCCGCTTGTCATCGGTCGTCGGCGTCGCCAGCCGGATGAAATTCAGCCCCGCCTTCAGCGCGGGAATGCACAGCTCGCTGTCTTCCTCCGGTGGCAGGTCGACGATGATCAGGCCGTCGACGCCGGCGCTCTTCGCATCATCGAGGAACTTGTCGACGCCGTAGATGTAGATCGGGTTGTAGTAGCCCATCAGCACGATCGGCGTCGCCGCGTCGCCCTCGCGGAAGCTGCGCACGAGCTGCAGCGTCTTCCTCAAGGTCATGCCGGCCTTGAGCGCGCGCAGACCCGCCGCCTGGATCGACGGGCCATCGGCCATCGGATCGGTGAACGGCATGCCGATCTCGATGATGTCAGCGCCAGCCTGCGGCAGCGACTTGACGATCGCGAGCGAGGTTTCAGGATCAGGGTCGCCTGACATCACGAAGGTGACGAACGCCGAGCGGCCTTCTTGCTTCAATTGCGCGAAGCGCGCATCCATCCGGCTGGTCACGATGCCTTCGCCCTTCCTCGCAAGATGTCGCCCACCTGCGGCACGTCCTTGTCGCCGCGGCCGGACATGTTGACCACCATCAGATGGTCCTTCGACTTCTTCGGCGCGAGCTCCATCACCTTGGCGATCGCGTGCGCGGGCTCCAGCGCCGGAATGATGCCCTCGAGCCGCGACAGCAGCTGGAACGCCGCCAGCGCCTCCTCATCGGTCGCCGACAAATAGTTCACGCGACCGACCTCGTGCAGCCAGGAATGCTCCGGCCCGATGCCGGGATAATCGAGACCGGCCGAGATCGAATGCGCCTCCTCGATCTGCCCGTCCTCGTCCATGAGCAGATAGGTGCGGTTGCCGTGCAGCACGCCGGGGCGGCCGCCGGCGATCGAGGCGGCGTGCAGATGCGTCAGGCCATGGCCCGCCGCTTCCACGCCATAGATATCGACCGAGGGATCATCGAGGAACGGATGGAACAGGCCCATCGCATTGGAGCCGCCGCCGATGCACGCGATCAGCGAGTCCGGGAGCCGGCCCTCAGCCTCTTGCATCTGCGTGCGGGTCTCGTTGCCGATCACCGACTGGAAGTCGCGCACCATCATCGGATAGGGGTGCGGACCGGCGACCGTGCCGATGCAGTAGAACGTGTTGTGGACGTTGGTGACCCAGTCACGCAACGCCTCGTTCATCGCATCCTTCAGGGTCTTGGCGCCGGACTGCACGGGCACCACCTTGGCGCCGAGCATCTCCATGCGGATCACGTTCGGCTGCTGCCGCTCGACGTCGACCGCGCCCATGTAGACGACGCAATCGAGCCCGAAACGCGCGCACAGCGTGGCGGTCGCAACGCCGTGCTGGCCGGCACCGGTCTCGGCGATGATGCGCTTCTTGCCCATGCGGCGCGCGACCATGATCTGGCCAAGCACGTTGTTGACCTTGTGCGAGCCGGTGTGGTTCAGCTCCTCGCGCTTGAAGTAGATCTTGGCGCCGCCGAGATGCTCGGTCAGGCGCTCAGCGTAATACAGCGGCGAGGGCCGGCCGACATAGTTCTTCAGGTAGCCGTTCATCTCGGCATGGAATGCCGGATCCGCCTTGGCCTCCGCATAGGCCTTTTCCAGATCGAGGATCAGCGGCATCAGGGTTTCGGCGACGAAGCGGCCGCCGAAGATGCCGAAGTGACCGCGGTCATCCGGACCGCTGCGGTAGGAATTGGGAATGGCTGTCGTCATTGAACGCTCAACTCTTCAGCGGCCCGCGCCGCGCGAATGAAATCCCGGATCATGTCGCAATCCTTCACACCCGGCGCCCGCTCGACGCCAGATGACACGTCGACGCCGCCCGCGCGGGTGATCCGCACGGCCTCCGCGACGTTGTCGGCGCTCAGACCGCCGGAGACCATGAACGGGCGATCGAGCTTCACGCCCTGTAGCAGACGCCAATCGAAGGTGGCACCGAGGCCGCCGGGACGGGTCGCCTCCTTGGGCGCCCGCGCATCGAACAGGATGCGGTCGCACACGTCGGCATAGCCCGCCAACGGCGCGAGATCGGCGTCGGTCGCGACCGGAATGGCCTTCATGATGGGTAGGCCGAAGCGCTGCTTGAGGTCGCGGACGCGCGCGATGCTTTCGCGGCCATGCAACTGCAGGAGATCAGGCCGCAGCGTCTCGACGATGTTTTCGATCATCGCGTCGTCGGCATCGACGGTCAGCGCCACCTTGAGCGCGCGCCCCCTGACGTCACGACCCAGCTCACGCGCGGCCGTCAGGCCGACATGGCGTGGGGACGGCGGAAAGAACACGAAGCCCACCATGTCGGCGCCCGCGTCGAGCGCCGCAGCGAGGGTGTCGGGCGTGGTCAGGCCGCAGATTTTGACGAGCAGGGACATCAATGAACAACGCACGTCCGGGCGGAAAGGATCACCAGAAGCCGGCGGCTTCCAGGGCCGCCGAGCTTTCGCGCCTTCTACAACGCGACGCCCTGCTTGTCTCGCCCATAAGGGGCGAAAAGCCGCGCCGGCGCAGCTGGAACCAGAGATTGCGCAGAGCCCTGTTTTGCACGCGCCGCGGCGCTCAACTGCGCCACCTGCGCGCGGGCCGCTTCGGCATCGGCCTGATGGCGGCGCGCGGCCCGCCGCCAGCGGCGCTGGCCGATCCAGGTGGCACAGCCACCCGCGATCACGCCCAGGATCGCGACGGCGATGATCAAGGCGAACAGCGGGACCGACGCCGAGAGCGCCGGATCAGTCGCGTTGAAGGGATCAAACGATACGGTAACGAAATGCCGATTGGCGACCGCGAAGATGACGAACAGCACCAGCAGCGGAAGGACGACCACGACAGTGAAGAATTTTCGCATGCGCTCGCTCGTGTCAGTCAGGCCGGATTCGCCTCGAGATCAGCCGCAGACGATTAGCACGGCCGGCGCGAGATGCTTCAATCGTCGGCGTCGTCAGCCGCGGCGCCGGCGGGATTGTCCCGGTTCAGCCGCTCGCGCATTTCCTTGCCCGTTTTGAAGAACGGGACACTTTTCTGGTCCACCGGGACATGAGCTCCGGTCCGTGGGTTGCGCCCGGCGCGGGCCGGCCGATGCTTGACCGAGAAGGCGCCGAAGCCGCGCAACTCGACGCGGTCACCGCGGGCGAGCGCCGCGACGATCTCATCGAGGATCGCATTGACGATGTTCTCGACATCCCGCTGGTAGAGATGCGGGTTGTGCTCGGCGATACGCTGAACAAGCTCGGATTTGATCATCGAGAAAATGTACCCGGGGAGACAGGTCCCATTTCCGTGAAAATATGCTGGACTGTCAAGACGCTAAATCATTCATCGCGGCCGTGAATCGGGGTGCGAGGCCCGGTACGGGGTCTCGCCACGGCACACGCGAAGCGGGAAGATTGCCCTGGGAATGGTCTTTGCGGGTTCAATTGCCCGGCGCGGGCGTCCAGAGCGCGAGCATGCCGTCGAGACCGATCCGGTCCACCGCCTGGACCACGCCGGTGCGCTCGATCTGGCGGGCGATTCCGGAGAGGCCGACGGCGTCGAGCGCGATCGAGGTGGCCGTTCGCAGGAAGGTGAGATCGCCGAACCGCGGCGTGAGCTTGTAGTCGCGCACCGGAAGGTCCTTCTTGACGTTCTTGTTGGCGACGAGCCAAGCGACCGCGGTCTTCTCGTCGCCGAGCTCGTCGATCAGCTTCAGCTCGATCGCCTGCCTGCCGGTGAAGACGCGGCCATCGGCCACCTTCTCCAACTGCTCATCGTTCATGGCGCGGCGGTCCTTCACCAGTCCGCGGAACCAGGCATAGGAATCCTTGACCAGGGCGTCGAGCGCCGCACGCGCTTCCGGGCTGGTCGGCTCGTAGCCGTTGGGGGCGGCCTTCAGCGGCGAGGATTTGACCTCCTCGATCTTCACGCCGACCGTCTTCAACAGCTCGCCGACATTGGGATATTGAAACAGCACGCCGATCGAGCCGACCAGCGAACTCTGCTGCGCGACGATGTGGTCGGCAGCGATCGCGCCGATGTAGCCGCCGGACGCCGCGAGGCCTTCCACGACGACGACCAGCGGCTTCTTCGCCTTCAGCCGGACCAGCGAATCGTAGAGCTGCTCGGAGCCGGCGGTGGTGCCGCCCGGCGAATTGATGTGAACGATGACGGCTTCGGCCGAGGAGTTTTCGAGCCGCTCCAGCGCCTCGACGCGCTCATGGTCGCTGCGGATCAGGCCCTCGATATTGACGCGGGCGATCGAGCCGGAGGTCGAGAGCACGGTGCGGCCGCGCGGCGACATGGCGAGACCGATGGCGGACAGAGCCGCAATCGCAATCAGCACCGCGACGACGCGCCAGAACGTCAGCTTGCGGCGCAGCCTGCGGCGATCGACGATCACATCCGAATCAAGCGACATGGACAGCTCCTGGAAGTCTCGGCGCGTTTTGCATCCGCAGCCTGAATATCTCGTTATCCGATTACATCAATCGCGGCGCAATATGAAGAAAGGAAGGCCCGCGGCGAGGCCGGATCCGCGCGGCCGGCACGCGCATCCTTGCCTCGCTGGAACAAAAAAGCCCCGGCTTGCGCCGGGGCTTTGATCTGATCGCAGGACGCGAAGGCTTACTTCGAGTCGCGGTTCTTGAGCGCGGTGCCGAGAATGTCGCCCAGCGTGGCGCCCGAATCGGACGAGCCGTACTGCGCGATGGCTTCCTTCTCTTCTGCGACTTCCAGCGCCTTGATCGACACCTGCACCTTGCGGGCCTTCTTGTCGAACTGGATCACGCGGGCATCGACCTTCTCACCGACGGCGAACCGCTCGGTGCGCTGGTCGTTGCGATCGCGCGCCAGCTCGGAGCGCTTGATGAAGGTGGTGAAGTCGGTGCCGGTGATCTTGACGTCGATGCCGCCGTCCTTGACGTCGAGCACCTCGCAAGTGACGACCGCGCCCTTCTTGACATCGCCCGGCTCGGCGAAGGGATCGCCTTCGAGCTGCTTGATGCCGAGCGAGATGCGCTCCTTCTCCACGTCGACGTCGAGCACCACGGCCTTGACCATGTCGCCCTTCTTGTAGTTGTCGATGACCTGCTCGCCCGGCAGCTTCCAGTCGAGATCCGACAGATGGACCATGCCGTCGACGTCGCCTTCGAGACCCAGGAACAAGCCGAACTCGGTCTTGTTCTTGACCTCGCCCTCGACCACCGAACCCGTCGGATGCTTCTCGACGAAGACCTCCCACGGATTGCGCATGGTCTGCTTGAGGCCGAGCGAGATGCGGCGCTTGACGCTGTCGACCTCGAGCACCTGCACTTCGACCTCCTGCGAGGTCGACACGATCTTGCCGGGGTGCATGTTCTTCTTGGTCCACGACATCTCGGAGACGTGGATCAGGCCTTCGATGCCCGGCTCGAGCTCGACGAACGCGCCGTAGTCGGTGATGTTGGTGACGCGACCGTGGAAGCGGGCCTGCAGCGGGTACTTGGCCTCGATGCCCTGCCACGGATCGTCCAAGAGCTGCTTCATGCCCAGCGAGATGCGGTGCGTCTCGTGGTTGATCTTGATGATCTTGACCTTGACCGTCTGACCGATGCTGAGCACCTCGGTCGGATGGTTGACACGGCGCCAGGCGATGTCGGTGACGTGCAGCAGGCCGTCGATGCCGCCGAGGTCGACGAACGCACCGTAATCGGTGATGTTCTTGACGACGCCGTCGATGACCTGACCCTCTTCGAGGTTCTGCACCAGCTCCTGGCGCTGCTCGGCGCGGGTCTCTTCCAGCACGGTGCGGCGCGACACGACGATGTTGCCGCGGCGGCGGTCCATCTTGAGGATCTGGAACGGCTGCGAGTTGTTCATCAGCGGCGCGACGTCGCGGATCGGACGGATGTCGACCTGCGAGCGCGGCAGGAAGGCCACGGCACCGTCGAGGTCGACGGTGAAGCCGCCCTTGACCTGGTTGAAGATGACGCCGTTGACCTTTTCGTTGTTCTGGAACGCCTTCTCGAGCTTGCCCCAGCTCTCTTCGCGGCGCGCCTTGTCGCGCGACAGCACCGCTTCGCCGAGTGCGTTCTCGATGCGATCGAGGAACACTTCGACCTCGTCGCCGACTTTCAATTCACTGTCACGGCCGGGCCCGGCGAATTCGCGCAGCGCCACGCGGCCTTCGGTCTTCAGGCCGACGTCGATGACGGCCATGTCCTTCTCGATCGCAACAACCTTGCCCTTGACGACAGAGCTTTCCTGCAGGTTGCCCTTCGTGAAGGACTCGTCCAGCATCGCGGCGAAATCATCGCGGCTGGGATTGTAGGAAGAAGCAGAGGTACTCGAAGCCATTTGTTCTCCAGATGCGGACATTCTCGCCAGCTTGGGTTGATCGGCGCATCGAATGGACAGTGCCTGGAGGTCCACAAATCCCCAGACGTCCGCGCGCCGCGCTATAAGCGCAAACGACGCGGGCCGGCAGTGCCTGCACATGCGATACGTATGAAGTGCGTCCGGATGATCGGACTCGATTGAACCGCAATCGAGCTATCGACGGTCAAGGGCGGGAGCGGGCATTCCTCCAATGACGCCGGCGGAAATCAAACCCGCTGGCGGCCCGCTCGAACGGCCTCGACGATATCGATGGCGGCCCGGACGCCGCCTTCTATATCCAAATGGGAGTTGTCAAGCAAGTAAGCATCCGGGGCTTGTTTTAAAGGCGCGACGGCCCGGTTCTGGTCACGCTCGTCGCGCGCCAGGATGTCGGCCAGAATGGCAGCCTCATCGGCCGGTTCCCCACGTGAAAGCGCCTCGAGGGTGCGACGATGCGCCCGGATGCGGGGATCGGCGACGACGTAGATCTTCACCTCGGCGTCCGGGCAGATCACGGTTCCGATGTCGCGGCCGTCGAGCACGGCACCGGGCGGCCGGCTTGCGAACTGGCGCTGGAAAGCCACCAGCGCTTCGCGCACTTTCGGCAACGCCGATACCACCGAGGCCGCGGACCCGACCTGGTGCGACCTCAGCGCCGGATTGTCGAAGCTCGAGGGATCCAGGCTCATGGCGACGTCCGCCGCCCGCGCCTCGTCCTTGAGGTCGATGCCGGCGGTCAGTAGCGCATGCGCGACCGCCCGGTAGATCACGCCCGTATCCAGATGCCTGAGGCCGTAATGCGCCGCGAGACGCTTGGCCAGGGTGCCCTTGCCCGAGGCCGCCGGGCCGTCGATGGCGATGATCATGCGAAATCCGCGCCCGCCTTGCACATCAGCGGGATGAAATCGGGGAAGCTGGTGGCGATGAAGGCGGTGTCGTCGACCCTGACCGGCTTGTCGGAGGCGAGACCCATCACCAGGGCGGACATCGCGATGCGGTGGTCCATGTGGGTCGCGACGATGCCGCCGCCCGGCACGTGACCGCGGCCCTCGACGATCAGATCGTCGCCGGTGATCTCGACCTTGACGCCGTTGACACGCAGCATCGCCGCGGTGGCCTCCAGCCGGTCGGATTCCTTGACGCGCAGCTCATGCAGGCCGCGCATGATGGTCGTGCCCTCGGCATAGGCGGCGGCGACGGCCAAGACGAGATATTCGTCGATCATCGACGGCGCCCGCTCGGGCGGCACCACGACGCCGCGCAGCTTCGAGGCGCGCACGCGCAGGCGGGCCATCGGCTCGCCGGCATCGCCGCGGACGTCGTCCTCCTCGATCGAGGCGCCCATCTCGCGCAAGGTCGTGAACAGGCCGGTGCGCAGCGGGTTGGTCATCACGTCCGACAGCACGAGGTCCGAGCCGTCGACGATCAGCGCGGCGACCAGCGGGAACGCGGCCGAGGACGGGTCGGCGGGAACGATCACTGGCGCACCACGCAGCTCCGGCTGGCCGGTCAGTGCGACGCGGCGGCCATGAGACCCTTCCGGCGTGGTCACGATCTCCGCGCCGAAATGCTTCAGCATCAGCTCGGTGTGGTCGCGGCTGGCCTCCTGCTCGATCACGGTGGTCACACCGGGCGCGGCGAGGCCCGCGAGCAGCACCGCCGACTTGATCTGGGCCGAAGCCACCGGCGTACGGTACTCGATCGGCACCGGGTTGCCGGCGCCCTGCAGGGTTAACGGAAGCTTGCCGCCCTCGGCGCTGGCGGTCACCTTCGCCCCCATCAGCACCAGCGGGTCGAGGATGCGCCGCATCGGACGGCTGCGCAGCGAGGCATCACCGTCGAAAACGGCCGTGATCGGGCAACCGGCCACGGCGCCCATCACCAGCCTGCAGCCGGTGCCGGAGTTGCCGAAATCCAGCGGCGCGCTCGGCTGGGCGAAGCCGCCCACCCCGACGCCACGGACGGTCCACGCGAAATCGCCGGTGCGCTCGACCTTGGCACCCAGGGATCGCATCGATTTGGCGGTGTTGAGGACGTCCTCGCCCTCGAGCAGGCCGGAAATCCGGGTCTCACCGACCGACAGCGCCCCCAGGATCAGCGCCCGGTGCGAGATCGACTTGTCGCCAGGCACGCGAATCGTGCCCGAGAGGGGCCCTGAGGCGCGTGATTCCAGGGGAGTCGGGGCGATTGACGTGCTCACGGCGGGATCCTCGTGTTTCGGACGCGGCAGGTATCACAGCCCCCGCCCTCCGTCACGAGCGGTGATTTTCCCGTTGACAGCGCTATTGACAGCGGCGCGGCAACTAGCCAAGTGAGACACCGCTTTTCAGACATTGCCAGGACGCCTGCACGTGGCCAAATCCGAGCTCGGAACCAAACGCATTTGCCCGACGACGGGCAAAAAGTTCTACGACCTCAACAAGAACCCGGTGATTTCGCCCTACACCGGCGAGGTCGTGCCGATTGCGCCGATCGCGCCCACCCGCGCCATGCGCGGCGAGGCTGCGCGCGCTGCTGCGGCGGCCGACGTGGTCGAGCCCGCGGAGGCCGAGGAGCTGGTGCCGCTCGAGGAGGCCGACGCCGAGGAGAGCTCCGGCAAGGTCAAGGCCGTCGTTCCCGAATCGGAGGACGACATCGAGATCGACGAGACGCTCGACGACGACGAGGATGACGACTCGACCTTCATCGCCGACGAGGAAGAAGGCGACGAGGACGTGACCGACATCATCGGTGATGTCGGCGGCGACGAAGAATAATCGTCGAAGACACTTGAGATCAGCCGCGAACTGTGGTTCACGGTGCTCCCCGGCGGTCACCCAGACCGCCGGCTCGGTTCAGGGGCCATAGCTCAGCTGGGAGAGCGCTTGCATGGCATGCAAGAGGTCGGCGGTTCGATCCCGCCTGGCTCCACCAGCCTTCGCTCGCTTCGCGAGCTTCGGCTCGGCAAGCCACCCCAATCTGCCAGTTGCGCGAAGTGAGCGAAGGCTGTCGCGCCGTAGTCTGGACGCCGAAGCCCCCTTGGGCGGAGGCGGGAAGACGAAGGCGGACTTGGGCTCCGGGCGATAATGCTCTCTCCCCATCGCTTCGCGAGCTTCGGCTCGGCAAGCCACCCCAAACTCTCAGTTGCGCGAAGCGAGTGAAGGCTGTCGCGCCGTAGCCTGGACGCCGTAGCCCTCTTGGGCGGAGGCGGGAAGGCGAAGGCGGACTAGGCTCCGGGCCATGATGCCCCTTCATCAGTCGACTGAGCAGTTCAGCCCATCCAAGCTCTGGACGCCACGCAGCACGACCTGCCACATTCGCGCCCGTGAAGGGTCGAGGGCGGCCTGCGATGAAGTTCGTTTACATCCTGGAAAGTCTCAACGGCGAGCATTTCTACGCAGGCATCACCGACGACGTTCCGGCCCGCGTCACGAAGCACAATGCCGGTGAAGTCCCGCACACATCGAAGTTTCGGCCTTGGCGGCTCAAGACCTACGTTGCCTTCAGCGATGTGAAGCAGGCATTTGCCTTCGAGAAATATCTCAAGTCGGGTTCAGGCCGGGCTTTCGCGAAGAAGCGCCTTTAGAGCCCCCTCACCCCTCCACAACCGCATCGAGCCGCTCCCGCAGCCGCACCAGCTTGCCGTGCAGGTCGGCCAGCTCGGCGATCGAGCAGCCCGTCGCATCCAGGATCGCGGGCGGCACGATCGACCTTGCCTTGTCGCGCAGGCCCGCGCCCTGGGCGGTGAGGGTGACGATCACCTGACGCTCGTCCTCCGCCGACCGGGTCCGCTTGATCAGGTGCGTAGCCTCCATCCGCTTCAGCAGCGGCGTCAGCGTGCCAGAGTCGAGGAACAGCCGCGCGCCGATGTCCTTCACCGTCAAGCCGTCCTGCTCCCACAGCACCAGCATGACCAGATATTGCGGATAGGTCAGGCCAAGGCGGTCGAGCAGGGGCTTGTAGACGCGGTTGAAGGCGTGCGCGGTCGAATAGACTGCGAAGCAGAGCTGGTTGCCGAGCTGGAGCGGCAGGTCTGCCGCGGACTTCTTTCGCATCGAGGTCACCACAGGTCGATCCTATCGGCATCTTGAGCCCGCACGCCTCGGATCGACAACGGGCCCGGCGCACCGATCACGAATTTTCTACCGAACAATTATATGGTACACAATCTAATTGTGTGCAATATGGCCGCGCTGAATTCGTCCATCCAACCAGGAGACACCCATGTCCGTGAACGTGCTCTACAAGACCAGCGCCAAGGCCACCGGCGGCCGCGACGGCGAAGCCGCTACCCTCGACGGCTCGCTCAAGGTCAAGCTTTCCACCCCGAAGGAGCTCGGCGGCGGCGGCGGTGCCGGCAACAATCCGGAGCAGTTGTTTGCGGCCGGCTACGCAGCCTGCTTCATCGGCGCGATGAAGTTCGTCGGCTCGCAGGGCGGCCCCAAGGTTCCCGCCGACACGTCGGTGACCTCGACGGTCGGCATCGGCCCGCGCTCCGAAGGCGGCTTCGGCATCACCGTCGAGCTCGCAGTGTCGCTGCCCGGACTCGCCAAGGCCGACGCCGAAGCGCTGGTCGCCAAGGCGCACGAGGTGTGCCCCTATTCCAACGCCACGCGCGGCAATGTCGACGTCAAGCTGAGCGTCGTCTGAGCTTCAATTCCGTCATGCGGCAGGACGGCCTCCGTTGTCCTGCCGCATGGCAGCCCCCGTTTGCGCCGCCGCCGCAGCAATGCTTAATGATCGCGAGCTGAAACCAACCTCGCGACATCCGATGACACCCCAATTTGCTCCCGGCGCCATGGCCGGCCTGCGCGTGATCGATCTGACGCGCGTGCTCGGCGGCCCCTATTGCACGCAGATCCTGGCCGATCACGGCGCCGACGTGATCAAGGTCGAGCCGCCGGCCGGCGACGAGGTGCGTGACTGGGGTCCGCCCTTCCACGATGAGGACGCCGCCTATTTCGTCGGGATCAACCGCAACAAGCGCTCGATCGGCCTCGATCTCGCCTCAGAGGGCGGCCGCGCCGTGCTGATGCGGATGCTCGAGACGGCCGACGTGCTGATCGAGAACTTCAAGCCTGGCACCTTGGAGAAATGGGGCATCGGCAGCGACACGCTGCGCGAGACATTCCCCAAGCTGGTGCACTGCCGCATCTGCGGCTTCGGCGCGGATGGCCCGCGCGGCGGCAATCCCGGCTACGACGCGATCATCCAGGCGATGACCGGCATGATCGCGGCGACCGGTTCGCCGCAGAGCGGACCGATGCGGATCGGCGTGCCGCTGGTCGACATCACCACCGGACTCTATGCCGCGATCGGCATCCTGATGGCGCTGTCGGAGCGGCAGCGCTCGGGCATCGGTCAGTTCCTCGAGGTCACGCTGTATGAGACCGGTCTCGCGATCATGCATCCGCATACCGCAAACTACTTCATGCATGGCAAGCCGCCGTCGCTGACCGGCAACGAGCACCCGAACCTCGTTCCGTATGCGATCTTCGCGACCAAGACCGACGATATCTTCATCGGCGTCGGCAATGACGGCACCTTCCGCAAGCTCGCCAAGGAGATCGGCCGCCCCGAACTCGGCACCGATCCGCGCTTCGCCCGCAACAAGGATCGCGTCGCCAATCGCGAGGCGCTGCGCGCCGAGCTTGCCGCCGTGTTCAGCCAGTTCGAGGCGGAGCCGCTGTGCGACCGGCTGCTCGCGGCCGGTCTGCCGGCAGGACCCGTGCAGAAGATCGACCAGGCGCTGACCAATCCGCACACGATCTACCGCGGCGATGTCATCGAGAAGGACTGGTACAAGGGCGTCGCGTCGCCGATCCGGCTCGAACGCACCAAGCCGAGCCTGCGCTCCACCCCGCCGAAGTTCAGTCAGCACGCGCAGGAGGTGCTGACCGAGTTCGGTTACACGCCGAGCGAGATCGAGGCGCTGCTGTCCCAGGGCACGGTGTGCGCCGAGCGCAAGCGCTGAGGCGCCATCAGCCTGTCG
The DNA here is from genome assembly GCF_032484415.1 of Bradyrhizobium sp. SZCCHNS30572. Lineage (NCBI taxonomy): Bacteria > Pseudomonadati > Pseudomonadota > Alphaproteobacteria > Hyphomicrobiales > Nitrobacteraceae > Bradyrhizobium > Bradyrhizobium sp. SZCCHNS30572. The sequence continues at coordinate 472,967 of NZ_JAUESY010000004.1, forward strand.
TCTCTCACCGCCAGCGCCGGCCGGGGCATCGCCCCGGCGCGGCACCGTCTCCCGCAAGTCGCTGCGTTCCGCCGCGATGAACGCGCTTTCCGCTGACGATCCAACCGGTTATACATTCACGAAACTGTCATCTCGCGCTGCTACGGCCGCGACGCCGATGACGTTTCACGGGAGGTATTCTTTAATGTCACTTCGCCAATTCTGGACGGCCGCGACTGCGGCAGTCACGCTGGTCCTGAGCGCCGCAGCCCCTGCGCATGCCGTGACCGAAATCCAGTGGTGGCATGCGATGACCGGCGCCAACAACGACGTCATCGTCAAGCTCGCCAACGATTTCAACGCCTCGCAATCCGACTACAAGGTCGTCCCGACCTACAAGGGCAACTACGCCGACACGATGAATGCCGGCATCGCCGCCTTCCGCGCCGGCAATGCGCCCCACATCATGCAGGTGTTCGAGGTCGGCACCGCCACCATGATGGCCGCCACCGGCGCCGTGAAGCCGGTCTACAAGCTGATGCAGGACGCCGGCGAGACGTTCGACCCGAAGAGCTATCTGCCTGCGATCACGGGCTACTACTCGACCTCCAAGGGTGAGATGCTGTCGTTCCCCTTCAACTCGTCCTCCACGGTGATGTGGGTCAATCTCGACGAGCTGAAGAAGGTCAACGCCGAGATCCCGAAGACCTGGCCCGAACTGTTCGAGACCGCCAAGAAGCTGAAGGCGGCCGGCCATGCGACCTGCGGCTTCTCGGGCTCGTGGGTCACCTGGGTCAATCTCGAGCAGCTCTCCGCCTGGCACAACGTGCCGCTGGCCAGCAAGGCGAACGGTCTCGACGGCTTCGACACCGTGCTGGAGTTCAACGGTCCGCTGCAGGTCAAGCATCTCGAAAACCTGGTCGAGCTGCAGAAGGACAAGACCTACGACTATGCCGGCCGCACCAACACCGGTGAGGGCCGCTTCACCTCGGGCGAATGCCCGATCTACCTGACCTCGTCGGCGTTCTTCGGCAACGTCAAGGCCCAGGCCAAGTTCGCCTTCACCGCCGCGCCGATGCCGTATTATCCGGACGCCAAGGGCGCGCCGCAGAACTCGATCATCGGCGGCGCCTCGCTCTGGGTGATGGGCGGCAAGAGCGCGGACGAATACAAGGGCGTGGCGAAGTTCCTGACCTTCCTCTCGGACACCGATCGTCAGGTCTACATCCACAAGGCCTCGGGCTATCTGCCGATCACCAAGGCGGCCTACGCCAAGGCCAAGGCCGAGGGCTTCTACAAGGATCAGCCCCATCTGGAGACGCCCCTGCTCGAACTGACCAACAAGGAACCGACGGAGAATTCCCGCGGCCTGCGTCTGGGCAACATGGTGCAGCTGCGTGACGTCTGGTCGGAGGAAATCGAGCAGGCCCTGGCCGGCAAGAAGACCGCCAAGCAGGCGCTGGACGCCGCCGTCGAGCGCGGCAACCAGATGCTGCGCCAGTTCGAAAAGACGGCCGTGAAGTGAGGCCATGAGCCGGCAGGCCGCCCCGCGGCCTGCCGGTTCGCCGACCGACCATGCAGAAGAACGCCATCTTTCAGTCAAAACTGCTGCCGTTCGTGCTGGTCGCTCCCCAGCTCGCGATCGTGCTGATCTTCTTCTATTGGCCCGCGATCCAGGCCGTCATCCAGTCGTTCCTGCTGCAGGACGCGTTCGGCCTGTCCACGAGCTTCGTCTGGTTCGAGAACTACGCCGACCTGCTCAGCCAGCCGGACTATTTCCAGGCCATTCTCCGCACCTTCGGCTTCTCCTTCGCGATCGCGCTCTCGTCGCTGTCGGTCGCACTGCTGCTCGCGGTCATGGCGGATAAGCCGTTGCGCGGCGTCACGCTGTACCGGACGCTGCTGATCTGGCCCTATGCCGTGGCGCCGCCGGTGGTGGGCGTGCTCTGGATCTTCATGCTCCACCCGTCGCTCGGCGTGATCTCGCGCTATCTGCGCGCTGTTGGCATCGACTGGAATCCGCTGCTCGACGGCGACCAGGCGGCGCTGCAGATCATCCTCGCGGCCGCCTGGAAGCAGATCTCCTACAACTTCCTGTTCTTCCTCGCCGGGCTGCAGAGCATCCCCCGGAGCGTGCTCGAGGCGGCCGCGATCGACGGCGCGCGGCCGATGCGGCGGTTCTGGACCGTGACCTTCCCGCTGCTGTCACCGACCATCTTCTTCCTGCTGGTCATCAACATCGTCTACGCCTTCTTCGAGACCTTCGGCATCATCGACACGATGACCCGCGGTGGTCCTGGCAAATCCACCGAGACGCTGGTCTACAAGGTCTATACCGATGGCCTGCTCGGCGGCAATCTCGGCTCGTCGGCCGCACAATCCGTCGTTCTGATGGTCATCGTCATCGTGCTGACGGCGATCCAGTTCCGCTTCGTCGAGCGCAAGGTGACCTACTGATGGTCGAGCAAGAAGGCATTCGACGCTACGTCGCGCACGCCATCCTGTGGATCGGAATCGCGATCGTCGCGTTCCCGGTCTATCTCGCATTCGTCGCCTCGACGCAGGACAATGCGGTGATCGCCAACGGGCAGATGTCGCTGCTGCCTGGCGGGCACTTCCTGTCGACCTACTATCAGACGATCTTCGTTGGCACGAGCGGCTCGACCCGCGAGCCGGTTGCGACCATGCTTTTGAACTCGCTGGTCATGGCGCTGCTGATCGCCGTCGGCAAGATCGCGATCTCGATCATCTCGGCCTATGCGGTCGTCTACTTCCGCTTCCCGTTCCGCATGGCGATCTTCTGGCTCATCTTCATCACCCTCATGCTGCCGGTCGAGGTGCGCATCTATCCGACCTACAAGATCGTCGCCGACCTCCACATGCTCGACAGTTATGCCGGGCTCGCGCTGCCGCTGATCGCGTCCGCCACCGCCACGCTGCTGTTCCGCCAGTTCTTCATGACGGTGCCGGACGAGCTGCTGGAGGCGTCCCGCATCGACGGCGCCGGGCCGTTCCGCTTCTTCTGGGACACCCTGCTGCCGCTGTCGCGCACCAACATGGCGGCGCTGTTCGTGATCCTGTTCATCCTCGGCTGGAACCAATATCTCTGGCCGCTGCTGATCACGACGCGCGACGACATGCAGACCATCCAGATCGGCATCCGCAAGATGATCACGACGACCGACGCGCTGACCGAGTGGCCGATCGTGATGGCGACGGCCGTGCTCGCGATGCTGCCGCCGGTGTTCGTCGTCGTCGTCATGCAGCGCCTGTTCGTCAAGGGGCTGGTGGAGACGGAAAAGTGACGAAGGGGCGAATAGCGAATGGCGAGTGGCGAATAGGGATGTTCGCGCAACGGCTCGCTTCGTCCCCTTCCCTATTCGCCACTCCCCATTCGCTATTCGCTAGGTAACCACCAATGGCCAACGTCACCCTCCGCAACGTCCGCAAGGTCTACCAGGGCGGCTTCGAAGCCATCAAAGGCGTCGATGTCGATGTCGGCGACGGTCAGTTCTGCGTGCTAGTCGGGCCGTCGGGCTGCGGCAAATCCACCCTGCTGCGGATGGTCGCGGGGCTCGAGACGATCACCTCGGGCGAGATCGACATCGGCGGCCGCATCGTCAATGCGATCGAGCCGGCGGATCGCGACATCGCGATGGTGTTCCAGAACTACGCGCTCTATCCGCACATGACCGTCTACAACAACATGGCCTACGGCCTGCGCAATCGCGGCATGGCGGAAAAGGAGATCAGGACGCGGGTCGAGGACGCCGCACGCATCCTCGAGCTCGGCACCATGCTCGAGCGGAAGCCGCGCCAGCTCTCCGGCGGCCAGCGCCAGCGCGTGGCGATGGGCCGCGCCATCGTGCGCCAGCCCAAGGTGTTCCTGTTCGACGAGCCGCTCTCGAACCTCGACGCCAAGCTGCGCATCGCGATGCGGGTCGAGATCCGCAAGCTGCAGCGCCGGCTCAACACCACCGCGATCTACGTCACCCACGACCAGCTCGAGGCGATGACGCTCGCCGACATCCTGGTGGTGATGAACGGCGGGAAGGTCGAGCAGATCGGCAATCCGCTCGAGATCTATCAGCGTCCAGCCACCACCTTCGTCGCGTCCTTCATCGGCGCGCCGCCGATGAACCTGATGCCGACCGATGGCGTGCGCGCCCAGTTGCTCGGCGCCGACGCGGTTCCCCAAGAAGCGGGCCAGCTCGGCATCCGGCCTGAGGATTTCCAGCTTGGCGACACCGTTCCGGCGGGCGGGATCGGGCTCGACCTCCGCGTCGAGGCGATCGAGCATGTCGGCGCCGAGACCTATGTCTACGGCGCACGCCAGGACACGGGCAGCGATGACCGGCTCTCCGCGACCGCCAACGACATCATCGTGCGGCTGCCGGGTACCGCCGCGCCGGAGATCGGCGCACGGATTCGCGCCGTGGCACCGCGGGCCAAGCTGCATCTGTTCTCGGCCGACGGCCGTCAGCGGCTGTCCGTTTAAACCCTTCCACAGACAGGCTGTTCCGGCGCATTCGGGGTGCTTGAACGCGCCCCGGATCGTGCCCATATTGCTGCTCAAGGGGTGCCGTCAGGGCCCTGATACATCAAAGTCGCTTCGAGAGGACTTTGTAAACCATGTCTCGTGTTCCTTCGCTCTCCAGTCCGTTCCTGCTGGGCTTCGACGAGATCGAGCGCGTGCTCGACCGCGTCGTCAAAGGTGCCGACGGCTATCCGCCCTACAATATCGAGCGGTTCGAACGCACCAATGGCCAGCCCGAGCGTCTGCGGATCACGCTGGCGGTGGCGGGTTTCACCCGCGACCAACTCGATGTCACCATTGAGGAAAACCAGCTCGTCATCCGCGGCCGGCAGCAGGACGACAAGACCAGGCAATACATTCATCGCGGCATCGCCGCGCGCCACTTCCAGCGCACCTTCGTGCTGGCGGAGGGAATGCATGTGCTTGGTGCGGACCTGAAGAACGGGCTGTTGTCGGTCGATCTGGCCAGGCCAGAGCCTGAGCGGATCGTTAAGACAATAGCGATCAATGAACACGAATAATGGTTTGATGGAACGAGTAGCGGACTCGACCGCTTGAGTCTCAGAAGGAGTCGAGACCATGACTGAAGGTAATGTTGCGTCGGAATCCCCCGTCTCCCTGGAGTCGCTGGCGACCTTGGGCGAGGGCCACATCGCTTACGTGAAGCAGATCCGCTCCGAGGACGTACCGGGACTGTTTCCGCAGGCGCCGCACATCGCGCCGGGACTGAAGCTGTTCGCCTTGCATGCCGCCGACGGCACGCCGATCATGCTCACCGACAGCCGCGAAGCGGCGATCGCGAATGCGTGGAGTCACGAACTCCAGGCCGTGAGCGTCCACTGACGCAAAGGCCGAGCCGCAGCGCTGACAACGGCCGCTTCTCGTGAGACTCAACGCTCATTGAGACGCGATGCTCACGAGGAGCATGCAGCTCACGGACTGACACGAGGGCGGTCCCTGGAAACGGGGACGGCCCTTTTTTCTGCTCGTAACGATGGCCGCGCATGACCTTGATGACGACACCCATGAGCCCGGCCGGACTGCGTGCAGATCCTGCGCTTGCGGACGCGCTGCTCGCGCTCAACAATGCGCATGCCTCCGAGCTGTCGTGGCTCACGCCCGAAACGCTCATGCAGCTGCTCGATCGGGCATGGCTGGCCTGGCGAATTGGCAGGGCCGATGCGCTGATGATCGCGCTCGACCACGCCGCCGTCTACGATAATCCCAATCACCGCTGGTTTCGCGCGCGCTACGATCGGTTCGTCTATGTCGACCGCATCGTGGTGGCGCCGGCCGCCCGCGGCCGGGGCCTGGCGCGGCAGCTCTATGAGGAGCTGATTCGGGAGGCGACCGCGGCGGGCCACGACCGCATCGTCTGCGAGGTCAATCTGGATCCGCCCAATCCGCAGTCGGACGCGTTTCATGCTGCGCTCGGCTTCGCGCCGCTGGCGACGGCCGGCATCCATGGCGGCGCCAAGACGGTGCGCTACATGGCGAGATCATTGCGATAGCCGGCCAAGGACGAAGCGGCTGCGGAAGTGCTTTGGAGAAATTGTTTCCGTCGATGTCCGGAACGGTCGATTTGACAACCAGATACAATCCGACCCGGTTTAAGGCGAAGGTGTCCAATCCTTAAGTTGTCCCTGTTGCGGCACGCGCTAGTCCGATGTGTGACGAGCATGTGTAGGGATGGCAGATGCATGAATCACGGCTTGATGCAGGCGTCTTTCGAGAGCTTGCGCTCGGGACCCTACCCAATCGGCACGTCTTTCTTGACAGTCCTCCGCCGGGGCCAAGCCCTTACTACGTCATCTGCAACAGCGTGCCGAAAGCGGGGACGTACCTGCTGGTCGAACTCGTCAGAGCGCTGGGCGGTCATGTCGATGTCGGCTATCACACCTACACGTCATCGATCAGCAAGCTGAATCCCGACGGTTCGCTCGACTACGGACGCGCGCTTCCGGCCCCGCTCTGGGCGTCGGCCCTGCGCTCCGGCTATTCCTGCGCCTCGCACACCGAGTATTGTCCGTATCTCGAGCAATACCTCCTGGGCAGACCAGAACACAAGATGCTGTTCATCGTCCGCGACCCCCGCGACATCGTCGTGAGCTGGGTCGACTTCGTCTACCACTCGGCGGCCTACCCGAAGATGCGGAAGTGGAACGCCTATCTGCGGTCGGCCGGATCGGCCGCTCACCCCGATGACGCCTCCCGAATCACATCGACCCTCCTCTCTTTGCCCCGATCGGGCATCAAGAAGTTCATGAGCTGGCTGGACTCGCCAGCCTGCCTGACCGTGAAGTTCGAAGAGCTCTATTCAGAGCTCGCGATCGACGATGTGGCGCGGTCGTCGTTTCCTGTCCTTAACCGCATCTGCGACTACCTGGGACTTCCGCGCAAGACGGCCGCGGAGCTCGATGTGCTCGGCCGCGGCCTGACGTCGTCGGGACGCGGCCGGAAGGTCGGCATCTACAAGGAGCGAATGATGCCGCATCATTTCGACCTGCTCCGCAGCGAGGCATTCCAGGAGCTCGTCGTCGAGTTCGGCTACGAGCCGACGCCGTTGCACACGCCCGCGCGGACGAACGGGCTCGGGGCCGCGCGGAGGCTCGCCAGCAGGCTTTGTCGGTCCTTGCGGGGCGGCGCGATACGACGTCAGGCGGCGGAAGCGGGCGGCAGCGCCAACACCGAATAGATCGCCTGGGCGTCGCGCGAGGCACGGAGCTTCTTGGCGACATCCTGGTCGCGGAGCAGCCGGGCGATCCGCGCCAGGGCCTTCAGATGGTCGGCGCCGGCGCCTTCCGGCGCCAGCAGCAGGAACACCAGATCGACCGGCTGGCCGTCCATGGCCTCAAAATCGATCGGCCGCTCCAGCCGGGCGAACAGGCCGAACAGCTTCTCCAGCTTCGGCAGCTTGCCGTGGGGAATCGCGACGCCATACCCGACGGCCGTGGTTCCGAGCTTCTCCCGCTGCAGCAGCACTTCGAACACGTTGCGCTCGTTCTGCCCGGTCAGCGCGGCCGCGCGCGCGGCAAGCTCCTGCAGCGCCTGCTTCTTACTGATGACCTTCAAAGCCGGCACGATCGCCTCGGGTGCGACCAGATCGGTAATCGGCATAGGGCGTTCCGAGGTGATTGAACCGTCAGGGTGCGAAATAGGTCGGGACAGACCGGCGTCAAGAAGCTGAGGCGGCAGGCGGGCTTAACCCGTGTCCGATGGGTGGGCTTCTACCCCAACGCAACGGCCGTGCCAACACCCGCAAGCGCGTTCCCGCAGCCTATCCTTAAAGATCGCCGGAGCGTGGCGGCCTGAAGGCGCCAGCGCCCCAACCGCTTGATCGCATCCCTTCATTGCCGTGGCGTGACGTCGCAACCGGTCCGCCAACCACCTGATCGGGAACCGGTTTTCGCGCCGCCCGGAGATCCCTGGAAGGCGTCCGCGCGGCTACGGTTTCACCGCCGGCGGATCGACCCAGCCGATATTGCCGTCGGCGCGGCGGTAGATGATGTTCACCCGGCCGCTGGAACCGTGCTGAAACACCATGCAGGGCGCGCCCGAAAGATCGAGCTCCATCACGGCTTCGGACACCGACAGGCGCTTCAACGCCGTGGTGTTCTCGGCAATGATCACCGGGCTGTAGCCGGTGATCTCCTCGTCGCCCTCGGCCGGCGCCTCGATCACGTAGCTCGGCGCATCCAGCACCGCGCCGTCGAGATTGGCGAGCGCCGCATTGGCGGCGTGGGATTTGCGCCCCGAGCGGTCCTTCAGCCGGCTCTTGTAGCGGCGCAGGCGCTTCTCGATCATCAGGAGCGCCTGGTCGGCGCTGGCATAGGCGTCCGGCGCGTTCGATTCGGCCTCGAGGGTGATGCCCGAATCGAGGTGCAGCGCGCAATCGGTCTTGAACCCGAAACCGTCCTTGGAGAGCGTGACATGGCCGGAATAGTTGCCGTCGAAGTATTTTCGCAAGACTTCGTCGGTGCGCTCGCTGACGCGCCCACGCAGCGCTTCGCTGACGCTGATGCTCTTTCCGGAAATCCGCAGGGTCATGTGTCGCCTCGATTCATGTGAACCAAGTATGACACTAAGCCTATTTGGTTAAGGCGCAATCTTGCGCAGCGGTCAAACTGACGCGGCATCCCGGGTGCGGTCGGCGCTGGCGGGAGCCGAGAGGGCATGCGCCAGCATGCTCTGCTTGTCGCGGCGGCGCTGCACCGAGGACGGGATCCGCATCGCCTCCCGGTATTTCGCGACCGTGCGGCGGGCGATGTCGATGCCGGCGGTCCGCAGCTTCTCGACGATGGTGTCATCGGAGAGAATTGCGGAGGGATCTTCCGCATCGATCAATTGCTTGATGTGATGCCGCACGGCTTCCGCCGAGTGCGCCTCGCCGCCATCAGCCGATGCGATCGAGGCGGTGAAGAAATATTTCAGCTCGAACGTGCCGCGATTCGTCGCCATGTATTTGTTGGCGGTGACGCGCGACACGGTTGATTCATGCATCTGGATCGCATCCGCAACGGCCTTCAAGTTGAGCGGCCGCAGATGCGCGACACCGTGGGTGAAGAAGCCGTCCTGCTGGCGCACGATTTCGGTCGCCACCTTCAGGATCGTGCGGGCGCGCTGATCGAGCGCGCGCACCAGCCACGTCGCATTCTGCAGGCAGTCGGTGAAGTAGGACTTGTCGCCGTCCTTGCGGATCGTCTTCGACAGCTCGGAGTAATAGTGCTGGTTCACCAGGACGCGCGGCAGCGTGTCGCTGTTGAGCTCGACCAGCCAGCCGCCGTCGGGACCCGGGCGCACGTAGACGTCGGGCACCATGGTCTGTGTGCGCGTGGTGCCGAACTTCAGCCCCGGCTTCGGGTCGAGCCTGCGGATCTCGCCGATCATGTCGACGAGGTCCTCGTCGTCGACGCCGCACAGCTTGCGAAGAGCGACGAAGTCGCGCTTGGCCAGGAGATCGAGGTGCTCGACCAGCGCCTGCATCGCCGGATCGTAGCGGTCGAGCTCGCGCAGCTGGATCGCGAGACATTCGCTCAAATTGCGGGCGCAGATGCCGGGCGGATCGAAGGTCTGCAGCACGCCGAGCACCGCATCGACGTCGGCCTGCTCGGCGCCGAGGCGGTCGGCGGCCTGGCCGAGATCGGCGGGCAGATAGCCGGCCTCGTCCACGAGATCGATCAGGTACTGGCCGATCATGCGGTCGGCCGGCGCGGTGAAGGCCACCGCCGCCTGCTCGGCGAGATGATCCGACAGCGTGGTCTCGGCCGCGACAAAGGCTTCGAGATTGTAGTCCTCGTCGCCCGAGGCGCCACCGCCCCATTCGGTGTAGGTGGTCGGCGCGGCGTCCTGCGCATTGCGCGCGGCGGCCTCCGCCGGCTCCTCGGAGAACACGTTGTCGAGTCCGGTGTCGAGCGTCTGTTCGATCTCCGTACGGGTGCCGAGATCGCGGCTCATCCAGTCTTCCTGGGCGCCCTCGAAGCTGTCGCCGCCGCTGCCGCCGGCCTCGCCGAAATCGTCGCCGCCGGTCTCGCCACCTTCCGAGAACTCGGCGCGCTCGGACATCTGCTGCTCGCCCGCGACCGGCGCTTCCGGACCGTCGCTGGCCCGCTCCAGCAGCGGATTGCGCTCCAGCTCCTCTTCGACGAACGTGGAGAGGTCGAGATTGGACAGTTGCAGCAGCTTGATCGCCTGCATCAGCTGCGGCGTCATCACCAGCGACTGCGACTGGCGGAATTCTAATCTCTGCGTCAACGCCATGGGAGCAAGAACATTCCCTTACTGGTCCAATTCTTGCTTATCCTAATCCGCGCGCGATGTACACGGCTTGACGAATAAGAAAAACGGAGTATGGCGCGCGCGGAAGACGCAGTTACCGGCCCGCGAGGACTCGCTGGAAACAGCATTGATCGTAGTGGTTGCGTCGCTTGTCGCGGTCGCGACAAAAGCCTGCGAATACCGCGTCGGCAATCCTACAGCCGGAATTCCTCACCGAGATACAGCCGGCGCACGTCGGGATCGGCGACGATCTCCTCCGGGCTGCCTTCGGTGAGAATCTGCCCAGCGTACACAATGTAGGCGCGGTCGGTGAGGCCGAGCGTCTCGCGGACGTTATGGTCGGTGATGAGCACGCCGATGCCGCGGTTGGTGAGATGGCGCACCAGCTGCTGGATGTCGCCGACCGCGATCGGATCGATGCCGGCGAACGGCTCGTCGAGCAGCATGTAGTTCGGGCGCGTCGCCAGCGCGCGGGCGATCTCGACGCGGCGACGCTCGCCGCCGGACAGTGCGATCGACGGCGACTTGCGCAGCCGCGTGATGGTGAATTCTTCCAGCAGCGCGTCGAGCTCGCGCTCGCGCTTCTTGCGCGACGGCTCGACCACTTCGAGCACGGCGCGGATGTTCTGCTCGACGGTGAGGCCGCGGAAGATCGAGGCCTCCTGCGGCAGGTAGCCGATGCCGAGCCGCGCGCGCTGATACATCGGCAGCCGCGTGACGTCATGGCCATCGAGCTCGATGGCGCCGCGATCGGCCTTGATCAGGCCGGTGATCATGTAGAACACGGTGGTCTTGCCGGCGCCGTTCGGCCCGAGCAGGCCGACGGCCTCGCCGCGGCGGACATAGATCGAGACGCCGCGCACGACCTGGCGGCTGCCAAAGCTCTTCTCGATCGAATGCACGGCGAGGAAGCCCGGCCGGCGCAGCAGTTGCGGACCGCCCCCCGCGCCATTGTTGCGCGGCCTGGCTGGCATCGGCTGCGAGGCCGGCCGCTTGCGCTGGATCTGCTCGGTGTTCTGCGGCGAGCGCGGATTGATGCGCGGCACCGTTTCATCGCGCACGGAGTCGGCGAGCGCGGCGAGCGGATCATCGCTGTAGGAATTGCCGAACGGATCGTCCATGGCCGTGATGTCGTCGCGCCGGCGCGAGGAGCCTCGCTGGCCGCGCTTGGCGGGACGCCCACGAAACATGCCGAGTAGATCCACCATCCCCGCTTCGCTTACGCCCTTCGAGGCTGCCCGTCATCGACCGCAGCGCTGGCTCGCCCGCTCACCGCGAGCGAACGCATCTCACCTCTCGCGGATCACAGGGAGCGCGAGGCCGGCCAAAGCGCGGCAGGCCGCGCTTCGGAGTTTGTCGTCTGACGGCGAAGTCGCGGTCGCCACGCAGGCGACCGATCGCAAGATCGCAATCGTGTCCGGCATCACTCTTTCGCAGCCACGCAATGGGTTCCACGGCCTCCCGTTGCATCGGCCCTGCGACAGAACCGCCCGCTCGCTAGATAGAGGCAGCAGCGGCGCGGTTCAACTGGGCCGCCGGCGTTTTGCTAAATAATTGAAGTCACTTCGATTTGCCTGGACCGAGCTGCAGCGGCGCGGCGCTGCCTGGAGCCGAGGCCGTCGACGAACCGCAGCCGCCGCCGGCGCCCGCGCCCGCGCCCGCCTGCGGCAGCAGCACCTGGACGCCGCGCCCGCTGTCGGATTCGACGCGCGACACGCCGGTGGTCATGTCCACCGTCAGCCGGTCGCCGCGCATCACGTTCTTGCACTGGGTCAGCACCACGCCGCCCTGCATCGAGATCATGTTGGTCTTGGTGTCGTAGACCGCGGTCTCGCCGGTCACGACCTGGTCCTTCTGGGTCACCTTGACGTCGCCGCGCGCCTCGAGACGGCGGATCGCCGAGCTGCCGTCCGGCCCAGGCGTCGCCGCCGGCGTGGCCTTGGTCGCCTTGGCGCCGCCCGGCTGGGCGCCGCCGTCGTAGAACACCACCAGCGACTTCGAGGTCATGGTGGTGTCGCCCTGCACGACCTTGACGTTGCCGGTGAAGGTCGCCTCCTTCTTCTTGTCGCGCATCTCGAGCGCGGCGGCCTCGATCTGGATCGGCTGGTCGCGATTCTGCGAGAACCCCTGCAGCGCGTTGGGCACGCCGGTGGTCGCGCTCTGCGCCTGCGATGAGTCGGCAAGCGCGAGCAACGCCAGCGCGGCGAAGCCGGCGCCGCGAATCGCTACGGGAATGAAACGGCACGTGGTCATGAGGTCACTTCACGTTGCGGGCCGGACGGCCGGGATCGGCGCTCGCCGTCGTGGCCGGAGCGGCATTCATGTTGTCGAGGTTCATCATCACATTGCCCTCGAAGCGGATGACCTCGCCATTGTCGGTGATGCGCAGGCGGTCGGCGGAGAGCGTACCGTTGGTGAGCTTGACGTCGACGCGCTCGTCCGAGCTCACGGTGCCCTTGGCCATGTCGACCGAGGCCCGGCTCAGCCGCGCCTCGTAGCCCGTCGACGTCGTCAGCAGGATATCCTTCGTCAGCTCGAGCTGCTGCTGCTTGGTGTCGAACACGCCGGTATTCGCCTTCAAGGTCACCGTCGACTGATCCTCCATCAGCACCTTGGCGCGGAGGATGTTGAGCTCGACGTGATCGGGATCGGTGAGGTCCTGCACCGCGCTCCGGGCGACGAGATCATACGGCCGCTGGTCCGGCGTGAAGCCGGTGAGATGCGGCGTCTCCATCGTGATCTTGCGGCCGGAGATGACGAGGTTGCCGGTGAGATTCGGGGTGTTGATCTCCATGTGGAACGGATTGAACAGCGCGATGCCGATCACGACCGCCATCGCCAGTCCCACCGCCGCCGGCACCGCGACCCGCAGCACGCGCACGAAGCGGCTGTGGCGCGCCGCGACAGCGAAGCGCGCCTGCAGGGTGGGGTCATAGGCGGGGTTGTGGACCGAGTTCACCAGGGCTCCGACGGACACGGGGAGGCGCGCGAAACAGCGCCCATCCTACCATGGACGCCTTCACCATTGCAGCCTGGAACTGGCGCGAAATCGCGACGCGGGGCAACTTGCGATCATTACGAGACATTAATGATCGTGAACGCGCCCGCGATTCGCCGGCTTCAGGAATGCGCGAAGATGTCCTCGGCCTCGAATCCGCCCAGATCGAGCGTCGCGCGGTGGGGCAGGAACGCGAAACAGGCCTGCGCCAGCGCCAACCGCCCTTCGCGCGCCAGCATCCCGTCGAGCTTTTCGCGCAGCGCATGCAGATGCAGCACGTCGGAGGCGGCATACGCGAGCTGCGGCTCGCTGAGCTGCTCGGCGCCCCAGTCGCTCGACTGCTGCTGCTTGGAGAGATCGACGTTGAGCAGCTCGCGCACGAGATCCTTCAGGCCATGGCGGTCGGTATAGGTGCGCGCCAGCCGCGAGGCGATCTTGGTGCAATAGACCGGCTGCGGCATCACCCCGAACGCGTGAAACAGCGCCGCGACATCGAAGCGCGCGAAGTGGAAGATTTTGGTGATGTCCGGGTTGCCGAGCAGCGCCTTCAGGTTCGGCGCGTCGGTGTGCCCCTTGGGAATCTGCACCACGTCGGCCGAGCCGTCGCCGGGCGACAGCTGCACCACGCACAGCCGGTCGCGGTGCGGATTGAGCCCCATCGTCTCGGTGTCGATCGCGACCGACGAGGTATAGCGGGAAAGATCAGGCAGGTCGCCGCGGTGCAGGCGTACGGTCATGGCTCTCAAAACCTCGTCGAATCGAAATCGGACGCGACGGGCCGGAGCAACGCCGCGGGAAGCGCTCGGGAACCGGCTGTAGCCCGGCGCTGGTAACCAACCGGCAAACGCGCCGGGCCGGTCCGGAGATCAGCCGTGGGAATGCCAGCCCCGCCGCCCGGGCGCAAGGGCCGGACAGGGCCAAGTGATCGCATCTCAAGTGATCGCATCTGAGGTGGCGCCGGCAGTGTCTCCGCGGCCGTTCGAGGCGGCGCCGTCGTCATTGAGGGCGGTCGACCCGCTGGTTGCATCGCGCCAGATCGCACCCGATCGATCGATGCAACTCTTGCATTGATCGATGCCGCCTTTGGCTTGGACAGAAATAGCCACTGGCCCTACGCGTGATATTGTCGCAGGACTTCGCATCTGGAGCGCAGCGACCCAAGGCGGTCTGCAGCATCTGCCCAACAACGACATAATCAATTGAGGAGGAAGCCAAGATGAAGGCACTTACAGGTATCATTGCGGCCGCTGTGCTGGCGGTCTCGTCGCCGCTGGCGACCGCGCGCGATTTCCGCTCCGCCGACGTGCACCCCGCCGATTATCCGACCGTCGAAGCCGTCAAGTTCATGGGCAAGCAGCTCGCTGCCGCGAGCGGCGGCAAGCTCGGCGTCAAGGTGTTTCCGAACGGCGCCCTCGGCTCCGAGAAGGACACGATCGAGCAGCTCAAGATCGGCGCGCTCGACATGATGCGGATCAACTCCTCGCCGCTCAACAATTTCGTGCCGGAGACCGTCGCGCTGTGCCTGCCCTTCGTGTTCCGCGACACGCAGCACATGCGCAACGTCCTGGACGGGCCGATCGGCGACGAGATCCTGGCGGCCATGGAGCCCGCCGGCCTGGTCGGCCTGGCTTATTATGACAGCGGCGCGCGCTCGATCTACACGGTCAAGGCGCCGGTGAAGTCGCTCGCCGACCTCAAGGGCCTGAAGATCCGCGTCCAGCAGTCCGACCTCTGGGTCGGCATGATCCAGAGCCTCGGCGCCAACCCGACCCCGATGCCCTATGGCGAGGTCTACACCGCGCTCAAGACCGGCCTCGTCGACGCCGCCGAGAACAACTGGCCGTCCTATGAATCCTCGCGCCACTTCGAGGCCGCCAAGTTCTACAACGTCACCGAGCACTCGCTGGCGCCCGAAGTCCTCGTGATGTCCAAGAAGGTCTGGGACACGCTGAGCAAAGAGGATCAGGCGATGATCCGCAAGGCGGCAAAGGAATCCGTGCCGGTCATGCGCAAGCTCTGGGACGAGCGCGAGCAGACCTCCCGCAAGACCGTCGAGGCCGCTGGCGTCCAGGTCGTGACGATCGCCAACAAGCAGGAATTCGTCGACGCGATGAAGCCGGTGTACCAGAAGTTCGCTGGCGACGAGAAGCTCTCGAGCCTCGTCAAGCGCATCCAGGACACCAAATAAGAGTAGCGACGCAAAAATCGCGACTTCAAAGACATCTACCAAGAACAACAATCATACGGTCCGGCGTCGCCATCAGGCGGCGCCGCAGGAAAGCCAGGGGAGGGACGGGAATGACAGATCCACATGTCGGAGACCACGAGCAGCAGGAGGGACGTCCGTCGACCGGCCTGCTCTCGCGGATCAACGCCGTCATCGCGCGCGTCGGCATGTATCTGTCCGTCGCCGGCCTGCTCGTCATCGTCACCATCGTCTTCTACCAGGTGTTCGGACGCTACGTTCTCAACTCCAGCCCGACCTGGACCGAGAACCTGGCGCTGGTCCTGATCCTCTATGTCACGCTGATCGGCGCCGCCGTCGGCGTTCGCGACGCCGGCCATATCGGCATGGACAGCCTCCTCGTGATGCTGCCGGATCATCTGCGGGAAAAGATCGAGCTCGTCATCCACGTGCTGGTCGCGATGTTCGGCGTCGCGATGGCCTACAACGGCTGGATCCTCGGCGCCTCCGTGGGCACCGTGAAGATCGCCAATCTCGGCCTGCCCGAAGTCGTCCGCTACGTGCCGCTGATCGCTTCGGGAATCCTGATCGTCATGTTTTCCATCGAGCACATCATTGCTCTCTTGCGCGGCGAAGAGGTCGTCCCCTCATGGAACTGATTATTCTCGGCGTCACCTTCTTCGGCTTCCTGGTCCTCGGCGTTCCCGTTGCGTTTGCGATCGGCCTCTCGGCGATCTGCACCATCCTCTATGAAGGCCTGCCGGTTGCCGTCATCTTCCAGCAGATGATGTCGGGGATGAACATCTTCTCGTTCCTCGCCATCCCGTTCTTCGTCTTCAGCGGCGAGCTGATGCTGCATGGCGGCGTCGCGGACAAGATCGTGCAGCTCGCCAAGAATCTCGTCGGTCACATCCGCGGCGGGCTCGGCATGTCGAACGTCGTCGCCTGCACGCTGTTCGGCGGCGTCTCCGGCTCTCCCGTGGCCGACGTGTCGGCGATGGGCGCGGTGATGATCCCGATGATGAAGAAGGAAGGGTTCGACACCGACTACGCCGTCAACGTCACCACCCACGCCTCGCTGGTCGGCGCGTTGATGCCGACCAGCCACAACATGATCATCTATGCGCTCGCCGCCGGCGGCAAGGTGTCGATCGGCGCGCTGATCGCCGCGGGTCTTCTTCCGGCGCTCGTGCTGATGGTCTGCATGCTGGTCGCCGCCTACGCGGTCGCCGTGAAGCGCGGCTATCCCGCGGGCAAGTTTCCCGGCTGGGCGGAGGTGTTCCGCTCGTTCGCCGCGGCGCTGCCCGGCCTCTTGATCGTCGGCATCATCCTGGCGGGCATCCTGTCCGGCGTGTTCACGGCCACCGAGTCCGCGGCCGTCGCGGTCACCTACACGATCCTGCTGACGTTCTTCATCTACCGCACGATGACCTTGCAGAACTTCCTGCGGGCCGCCGCCAAGGCGGTCAAGACGACCGGCGTGGTGCTGCTGCTGATCGGCGTCTCCACCATGTTCCAGTACCTGATGGGATTGTACGAGGTCGCCGATTTCGCCGGCGACCTGATGAGCAAGGTGTCGACGCAGCCCTGGATGATCTTCCTGCTGATCAACGTCATCCTGTTCCTGCTCGGCACGTTCATGGACATGGCGGCGACCATCCTGATCTGCACCCCGATCTTCCTGCCGATCGCGATGAAGGCGGGCATGGATCCGGTGCAGTTCGGCATGCTGATGCTGATCAACTGCGCGCTGGGCCTCAACACCCCGCCGGTCGGCACCACGCAGTTCGTCGGCTGCGCCATCGGCGGCATCTCGGTCGGCGCGGTCATGCGCACCATCCTGCCGTTCTACGCCGCGCTGATCGCCGCCCTGATGTTCGTGACCTACGTGCCGGCCTTCTCGCTGTGGCTGCCGCGGCTGCTGATGGGGTATAAGGGATAGGTCGTCCGAGCGTTCGCCGGTCTTGGCCGGCGAACCGCGCCTGCGGTGGTTTGCGCCACGGCAGCGGAAAGACTCCGCTTGCGACCGACGACCGCAGGCTTTTTCGAAATAGCTCAGTCGTTTCAATCACGTCGGATGGCGCTTCGCATCAGTGGCAGCATAGCCACCCGAGTGTCGGCAACCTGCAGGCGGACCGAAAGAGGGCCGCACAAGGCGAACGGCTCTACTAGAACGGAAGATCATCATCGACCGATGTCAGCCTGTCGGCCTCCCTTGAAAGACCGCCCTCCCTCAGCAGTTCTAAAAGCCGATCTTTCGGCATGAGTTCGTGGTCGTAAACATATTGCAAGAAGGCATTGAAACTGTGGGAGCCTCTCAGGTCAGCCCCATTCCACGAAGCACGAACTATCATTTCGACATCTCCGGCAGTGAACGAAGCGAGAAGCGGTTCCACCACTAGCCCGTAGATCGAATTTGCATCTGGCCAATTCCGCGCGGAGCTGTACAGCCGAACTGCCTGCGCAACGATGACACGGTCTTTTGACTGCAGAACCTGCTTTAATTCCTCTGCTGAAAAGCTACTCAATCGAGACTCGGCCGTGTCTCTAAGACCTGGGAGGCTCAACGACGCCCCAATAACTGCCTGGATCCGAGCGACAGGAGCTCTTCGAAGGAAATCATTAAACTTCCTTCTATTGTCCTCGTCGAGGAAGCTCCAAGATTGCGGCACGTGGCGCAGGATTGCGAAGGTCAAAGGAAATTCCGTGTCTGAGATTTGCCTGCAAATCTTGTTTATTGCGCTTGCAATGCGGGGCTCAGCAAAAGAGGGAAAGCCGTCGCAGCAAGCGCGGAGAGCTACAAGCGTTTGGCGGCGTTCCTTCAATTGCTCAGGCCCATCGAAGAAGCCGAACAACAATTTGTCGGTGAAGGTCTTCACAAGAACGTCCTTCGGTCTACCTAGGCCCGCCGCCTTGAGTGCCGAAAGCGCCTGCTTGTAATCGGATGGAAACAGATTTGAGCCAACCACCGACACCAAACTTTGAACCGCTGCCTTGCCTTGCACGGGTGGTTGGGAGAGAACAAATTCAACGGCGTTGCGAAGGTGCAGCCGAGCGAGCTCTGCTGATGGTTGATAGTGCGCGTCCTGCCTTTGATACGTCGGATGGGCACAGCGATTCCGATCTTCCCGCAACCTTTGCAAATCTATGAGTTGCTGATGTTCAAAGAACTCGAACTTGGAATATGTTTGGTCGATGATGCTGCGTTCGAATTCTAGGCTCTTCTTTAAAGCTTCGGCATCTCCTCGTTCGACCCCCACCCGCCATCGTTCGTACGTGTCAATGAGCAATTTTGCCTCTGGATCACCTGACAGCGCTAGCTCGCGAACTTTCTCGATAAGGTCAAAAACGACAGCTATCCACACGGATACAATGCAGGCTCTGTTTGCCCCCGCCTTGTAGCTGGCGACTGCTTCGCGCAGGTAATTGCGGGCTTCTTCTCCCCTGCATTTGAGAACCAACTCGTCGAGATCAGTGATCACGCTATGCTCCTGCACGGGCTAATACTGTAGGAGTACATCGGAAGTTGTATGGCGGCTACCGACCAAACATTGATTGAGTGGATGAATCGCCGCCACGTCCTGCTACCGGTGTCTGTTGAGGTATAAAAATACGGACATCAGTGGATCGGCAAGCGTCCTGATGCACCGGAACGGAAGTACCTCGGGCCTAAGCCCGGCTTCAACCGTCAGCAATTCGGGACGGTCTGCAACATGCTTGCACAAAGGAAATAGCGAGATCGCCGACGCCACCGGCCTGACCCGCCAGACCATCTACCACATCCGAGTTGATCGCGCAGCGGCTGAAGCGGCTTTGGCAAGTTGGGCAGCCTAAGAGAAGGTCAAACCTAAGCGCATCGGTCCGCCCCGATCAGTGTCTTTCCAAGCACGACACGGCAATCACCCGCCAATCAGGGATTTGGCGGGTCTTTATCAAAGAAGTCGCCCTGCCTTGGATCGGGCCGTTCGCGCTCCTCGGAAGGGGCCGCCGGACGTCGGGCAAGCTCGGCTTCGGCCATGAAATATCCATCGGCGAAGACCCTAAGCATCTCTATTTTTCTGTCTTCGCTGACGCGCGGAATGTCGCCGGCCTCAATGACCCGCAATTCCCTCAGAGGCTCACGCCCCTTCACTCTTGGAACACTGAAATCCAGAATCTGGAATTTTGCTGCGGCGAGATCAGGATCGTCCGCCAGCAACTCGTCGACGAGCGTCACGAAAAGCGACAACCGCTCTCTGGCAAGCGGATTCTGGCGCCAGAAACTGAACCAAGGAAAGGTAAGCTGGCCACCTACTCCGTACAGAAGCGGAGGATCGAACGGCACCATGAGCCCACGGCCGATCGAATAGTATCGACGGTCGATCGACTGAACAAAATCCGGCGTCACATCAGCGAAATGGTCCCGGATGAGCGGAAGAACCTCAAGAAAATTCTTCCGAACATCGGCACGCTTCACAGCCCGCTTGATGCCTTCAACGATCTCGTCATAGGGCTGGTTGAAAACCAGCATATCGCGAGCGGCCAAGAACAGAGCGTTGTAATTGAACGTAGGTGGATTGTTTACCAGACGGACGAGCGTCTTGCAGGTACGCTCAGGCGTGTCCTGCCAATTTCGCGCGAGATGCTGAACTGATGGCACTTTCGGTTTGGCCACGGTTACCTCTCATTGCAGCGTGTATGGCGCTATGTGCTTCGAGTAGAAACTAACTATATCCTCGTCTGCGATCTTCATACCCGGGTTGACAGAACCTGAGTGATTCCAAACCTTATACCACGGACCACCCTTGACATGGGTTAGTTCCACCAAATCACCAGGGCGGAGTCGGGAGTAAAAGGCAACAATTTTCCTGAGTATATCTGTAGTTGACGCATCGAATTTGTATTGAACAACTTGACTCTGTCCGGTTGCTGGATCGATTCGGCACGCTCTTCCTCGAATGGGCGATCTGTCGTTGCCCTTGAACTCTCGGTAAAGATACGGAAGCACCGGCCCGAGCTCCCACGCCTCAAATCTATGGGCGATCAGAGGGGCCTTAAGCTCGATCAACGACCAAGCATGACAAAAGTATACAATCTTCTGGAGCGAGAGGTTTGTTACTTCGACTCCTCGCTTTTCACATTCATCTAGGACGAAGTTCGCGATCGCGCGGCCATCGTGAGCCATCTTTTGGCGCTCCGCTGTCCCCAACGCTTTTGGCACACAGTTGCGGCAGCAACCGCGGCTTGTTCATTGGATACTGATTATATCGTTTTCCCGGCTCTTGCCCCAACACCTTTCTAAGCGATGTAGAGTGGACATGCAGCAACGCTATGCGGCCATATTGATCGCCCCGTCGCATACCACCCATCTCCAAACTGCCCGTCGTGCCAGTCTGTCGCAGCATTTCGGCTTGCGCCGTCGGGCAAATCACCTGCACATTTCCGCGCGTCCCTGCTGCCGCATGAGGGGCGTGTCGCGACCGTCACGAGACGTTGGCAGTGGGATGCGATGGGCGTGTGTCGTTGCAGCGTGATTGAGTTCGCGCGGACGAACAAGGATGCACGCACGGTCAAGTCGCGCGGTCCTGATATCCCGACGCTGATATCAACTCATGACGAAGCTTTCGCTTCGCGTGGGGATGGTGGCCACCAAGCCCGGCGCACCAGGGAGAACGCGAAGCAGCCGTTAAAACCAATCGCGCAGGGAGGGCCGGATGATCCGGCGCGTACCTGTGGTTCCTGCCGCCAGCATTTTCCTTCGCTGGCGGGCCATGGGTGCGGTCGGCACCCGGCTCTCCCTGCGCCCTCATGATTTCGAGGGCGAGACGATCGGCATGGCTCGGGCGCAAAGCGCGCCACGAGGCTGATAGGTCTTGCCCTAAACGAGAAAGACCACGGCGGTCATGGTGATCACTCAACACGAAGGCGGTGCCCACCCTCCCCTGGAGGGGGAGGGTCGCCTCACGGAGAGCGCAGCGAAACGTGAGGCGGGGTGGGGTGATCTCTCCTCCGGCGCTGGCGTGCGTGGAGAGATCACCCCCGCTCGCCCGCTTCGCGTGCGATCGACCCTCCCCCTCCAGGGGAGGGTGGAGGCTCGCAGCCGGCAGCAGCGGCATCACGGATGCCCGAAGCAAAATCGTTCGCAATCTCGGTGAAACGCGTGAGGCCGACGTGTCGAAGACATCGGCCCAATCGACACCGACCTCTATTCGACCGCAACGCGCATCAGCGCGCTCGTCCGTCGCAGATCTCTTGTGCGGGGGAGGTCACCACCAAAAATGGTGCCCAGGAAAGGACTCGAACCTTCACGGCCGTTAAGCCACTGGCACCTGAAGCCAGCGCGTCTACCAATTCCGCCACCTGGGCATGGGGGCGCTGTGTACGGATCGAACGGGCGCTTGTCAAACCGCTGAACGCCCAAGATGACAATTTTTCTCACCCCATGCGCAAAAACACGGCTCCCTTTTCCGCGGTGCGGGCGATGGGCTATACAGCGGCCCAGGATGGCGGGCCGCGGGGTGCGAATCGCCGCTGACAGCTATCTCGTCCGGGGCGGACCGACCGCCCGGCAATCCCAGGACTCATTCCATGGCATCGAATCTGGACACATTGGTTACCGTCTTCGGCGGCTCCGGCTTCGTCGGGCGCAACGTGGTCCGGGCGCTGGCCAAGCGCGACTACCGCATCCGCGTCGCGGTGCGTCGGCCGGAGCTGGCCGGCCATCTGCAGCCGCTCGGCCGGGTCGGCCAGATCCACGCCGTACAGGCCAATCTGCGCTATCCCGACTCGGTCGCATCGGCGCTGCGTGACAGCCATGTCGCGATCAACCTCGTCGGCGTCCTGACCGAGAGCGGCGCGCAGACCTTCGAGGCCGTGCAGGCCGAGGGCGCCGCCACCGTCGCCAAGGCGGCGGCCGCCGCCGGCGCCCGCATGGTGCACGTCTCGGCGATCGGCGCCGACGCAGAGTCGGCGTCGAGCTATGCCCGCGCCAAGGCGGCCGGCGAGGCCGCCGTGCTGGCCGCGGTGCCCGAGGCCGTGATCATGCGCCCCTCGGTCGTGTTCGGCCCCGAGGACCAGTTCACCAACCGCTTTGCGGGGCTCGCCCGGATCTCGCCGTTCCTGCCGCTGATCGGCGGCGGCGAGACGAAGATGCAGCCGGTCTATGTCGGCGACGTCGCCACCGCGGTGGCCGATGCGGTCGACGGCAAGGCGCAGCCGGGCGCGACCTACGAGCTCGGCGGGCCCGAGGTGCTGAGCTTCCGGGAAATCCTGAAAATCATCCTCGACATCACCGACCGCGACCGCGCGCTGCTGCCGTTGCCGTTCGGGCTCGCCAAACTGCAGGCCACAATCCTGCAGTTCGCGCCGGGGCCGCTGAAGCTGACGCCGGACCAGGTCGAGCTGTTGCGCCACGACAACGTGGTGTCGGAGGCGGCGAAGGCGGCGGGGCTGACGCTGCAGGGCCTCGGCATCACGCCGGATTCGCTCGAGGCGGTCGCTCCGCAATATCTCTGGCGCTTCCGTCCCTCAGGACAGTTCCAGCGTAAGAACGCGTGAGGGGCCACCGGCCTCTCCACGTCATTGCGAGGAGCGAAGCGACGAAGCAATCTAGAGTCCCGGACACCACACTGGATTGCTTCGCTTACGCTCGCAATGACGGTGGATGGAGCTGGGGCTCAGCTCATTTCCCCAGCGCCAGTGCGATCAGGCCGAGGGTGCCGACGATGACGCGCCACCAGGCGAACAGCACGAAGCCGTGGCGGGTGACGTAGCCGAGGAAGGCCTTCACCACGATCATCGCAGTGATGAAGGAGACGACGAAGCCGATGGCGATCAGGCCGAGATGGTCCGCCGTCATCTCGGCGCGGCTCTTGTAGAAGTCGTAGACGAAGGCGCCGACCATGGTCGGGATCGCCAGGAAGAAGGAGAACTCCGCGGCCGAGCGCTTGTCGCCGCCGAGCAGCATCGCCGCCACGATGGTGGCGCCGGAGCGCGACACGCCGGGGATCATGGCCAGGCACTGCGCGACGCCGATCCACAGATACATCATCAGCGGATAGCGCGTGGCGTCGTGCTCCCGCGGCTTGAGATCGATCTGATCGACCCACAGCAGGATGGCGCCGCCGACGATCAGCGAGAAGCACACGACCCAGGGATCGAACAGGAGCGCCTTGATGTACTTGCCGGCGATGAGGCCGACGATGACGGCGGGCAGGAAGGCGATCAGCACGCCGATGATGAAGCGGCGGTCGTCAGGGTTCGTCAGCGCGCCGATCGCGACGCGGTACAGCTTGAAGAAGTACAGCGCGACGATGGCGAGGATGGCGCCGAGCTGGATCAGGATCGCAAAGCTCTTCCAGAACCCCTCGTCGCCGAGCCCGAAAAAGCGCTCGGCGAGCAGCAGATGGCCCGTCGAGGATACGGGAAGAAACTCGGTGACGCCCTCGACGATGCCGAGAAGCACCGCCCGCAGCGTATCTGACATCATTGATCGGATCCTGGATGGCCGGCAAAACGCCGCCCTTCTCGCCTATTCGGCCCCCGCCCGCAATTGCAAAAAGCGCTCGAACCGGCCACATCCGATGAATGAACCGGCGTGTGATCGGCCATGCGAATCAGAACGAGGCAATGCCGGACGGCGGATCGGGCGCGCCGATCGCTGTTCCCGAAGCGTCGTTTCCCGCATGACCGCCCGTCGCCCTACTGCTTACACTTTCGCCGACCATGCGCTAATGGTCCGATTCGCGAGCGCACCCGCGCGCCGGTATCGGGACGAGGCGTCGGTGCGAACCGATGGTTGATTGTTCGTTAAGCGCCGTAGCCGCGGAATCGTCGAAAGGCTCCATGTACACGCTCTACCACCATCCCTTCTGCCCGCATTCACGCTTCGTCCGGCTGGTGCTCGGCGAATACGGGCTCGATCTGCGCCTGGTGGAGGAACGCGCCTGGGAGCGCCGCGAGGCGTTTCTCGTGCTCAACCCCGCGGCAACCACGCCGGTGCTGTCGGTCGAAGGCCTGCCGCCGGTGCCCGGTGTCGGCGTGATCGCCGAATTCATCGACGAGACCTGCGGGCCCGAGATGGGTGATCGCCGGCTGATGCCGGCCTCGGCGGCCGAGCGCATCGAGGTGCGCCGACTGATGGACTGGTTCAACACCAAGTTCTTCGAGGAGGCCTCGAACCTGCTGGTCACCGAGCGCATCTACAAGCGCTTCATGAGCGAGGAGGATGGCGGCGGGCCGCCGTCGACCGACGTGATTCGCGCCGCCAAGACCAATGTGCGCTATCATCTCGCCTATATCGGCTGGCTGGCGCAGCGGCGCAATTTCCTGGCTGGCGACCGCCTGACCTATGCCGACCTCGCCGCCGCCGCGCATCTGTCGGCGATCGACTATCTGGGCGACGTGCCATGGATCGAGGACGACGCAGCGAAGGCGTGGTACGCGCGGGTGAAGTCGCGGCCGTCGTTCCGGCCGCTGCTCTCCGACTGGCTGGCGGGCGTGCCGGCGTCGCGGACCTATGTGGATCTGGACTTCTGAGCGCCGCTAGGCCCACGCCGGAGACGTTGAAGGCGGCGCTGGCCGCCGAGGCGCAACGGCTGGGCTTCGATGTCGTCGGTATCACCGCCCCGGTCGTGAGTGCCGAACGGGCCGCTGCGTTCGAACGCTTCCTCGCCGCCGGCCAGCACGGCGACATGGACTGGCTGGCGCGCGAGCCGTCCCGCCGCACCGATCCCACCACGCTGTGGCGCGAGGTCCGCAGCATCATCATGCTCGGCGTCAATTACGGCCCCGACGAGGACCCTCGCGCGGTCCTGTCCCGGCGCAGCAATGCTGCGATTTCGGTCTATGCCCGCGGGGACGATTATCACGACGTCATCAAGAAGAACCTCAAGGCGCTCGCTCGCTGGCTGGTCGCGCAGGCCGGCTGTGATGTGAAGGTGTTCGTCGACACCGCGGCCGTCATGGAGAAGCCGCTGGCCGAAGCGGCCGGGCTCGGCTGGCAGGGCAAGCACACCAACTTGGTGTCGCGCGGCTTCGGCTCCTGGCTGTTCCTCGGCGCCATCTACACCACGCTGGCGCTGCCGGCGGACGCGCCGGAGCGGGATCATTGCGGCTCGTGCCGGGCCTGCCTCGACAGCTGCCCGACCGCGGCGTTCCCGGCCCCCTACAGCCTCGATGCGCGGCGCTGCATCTCGTATCTGACGATCGAGAACAAGGGGCCGATCCCGCGCGAGTTCCGCAAGGCGCTGGGCAACCGCATCTATGGCTGCGACGACTGCCTCGCCGCCTGCCCCTGGAACAAGTTCGCGCAGGCGGGACGCGAGGCGAAGCTGGCGGCGCGCGACGCGTTGCGCGCGCCTTCGCTGGCGGAGCTGGCGGCGCTCGACGATGCCGCGTTCCGCGCGTTGTTCGCGAAATCGCCGATCAAGCGCATCGGCCGCGACCGCTTCCTGCGCAACGTGCTGATCGCGATCGGCAACTCCGGCGATGTGGCGCTGACGTCGTCAGCCGAGCGGCTGGCCGCCGATCCGAGTCCGCTGGTGCGCGGTGCCGCCGCCTGGGCGCTCGCTGGGCTGCTCGACGAGGCTGCTTACGCGCGGCGTGCGGAGGCGGCGCTGACGTCAGAGACCGACGAGAGCGTCCGCGCGGAATGGCAGGCGCGATGCTGAAGGGGGCCGCGTCAGCCCATCTCGCCGACGGCGGCCAGCATGCGCGTGATGTCCTGCGGACGCGACAGCCGGTGGTCACCGTCCTGGATCATGGTCAGCACCACGTCTTCGGCCGGCAGGCGGTGGGTCAGTGCGAACGCATGCTGCCAGGGAACGTCGCGGTCCTGCGCGCCCTGCAGGATGCGCACCGGGCAGCCGACCTTGATGGCACCGCCGAGCAGCAGATGGTTGCGCCCGTCCTCGATCAACGCCCTGGTGATGGGATAGGGCTCGCCATACTCCGACGGACGCATCCAGACGCCGTTGGTTTCGATCTCGGTCCGGACCGCCGGCGCAAAGCCCTTCCACATCAGCTCCTCGGTGAAATCGGGCGCCGGGGCGATCAGGACCAGGCCCGCCAGCGTTGCTTCGGCCGGGTCCTTGAGCAGCTCGCGCGCCAGCAGCAGCGCCATCCAGCCGCCCATCGAGGAACCGATCACGACCTGGGGTCCGCGGCAGAATTGCCGGAACACCGCGACGCTCTCCTCGAGCCAGCGGCTGATGGTGCCGTCGACGAAGCGCCCGCCGGATTCGCCGTGCCCGGAATAGTCGAAGCGGACGCAGGCGCGGCCGCGCTCGGCGGCCCAGGCGTCGAGGGCCAGGGCCTTGGTGCCTTTCATGTCGGAATTGAAGCCACCGAGCCAGAACAGCCCGGGCGGACGGCCTGGCCGCGCCCGCACCGCGATCCGGCGCGACGATTCGCCCGCGCCGACGGCGACGAAGACGGGCGGATCGGCATTTTCTGCAGCAGGGTTCATGGATCGTTACTCGCTGTCGGGTGTTGTGTGGGCGAACCGGCCGTTTCCGTCAATCGGCGCGGCCCGACGCAGCCGCTTGCGAAAGCGCGCCGCGCACTCTATGTCCCCCGGCGGAACCACGAGGGCCCCGAAAAAGCGCGAGTTTGATCGCAATTCTCGGCCGTGTGGCATTCCTTGGGGGAATGCATCGACGCGCAAGTCTCGCGCATGCGACGCAGGAGCCGCGACGACCGGGCGGAATTTCGACGCACCGGACCGTTGCGACCTTGCCCGCGAAAGCATCTTCCTTCAAACTAGCCGCCTTCTTCCACAACCTTGGAGCACTACCCATTCGCCGCCCCAATCGAGCCCCGCCCGCTGCCGTCAAAGACGGGCCGCGTACCAATGATGAGATTCGCAATGCGCAGATCCAGCTGATCGATGCCGAAGGCACCAACCGTGGTGTCGTCGAGACCGTTGTCGCGATCAAGATGGCCGCTGATGCCGGCATGGATCTGGTCGAGATTTCGCCGAACAACTCGCCTCCCGTCTGTAAGATCATGGACTACGGGAAGTACAAATATTCGGCGCAGAAGAAGGCCGCCGAGGCCCGCAAGAAGCAGAAGGTCGTCGAGATCAAGGAGATCAAGCTCCGCCCGATGATCGACGACCACGACTACGACGTGAAGATGCGCGCGATGCAGCGGTTCTTCGAAGAGGGCGACAAGGTCAAGATCACGCTGCGCTATCGCGGCCGCGAAATGGCGCACCAGGAGATCGGCACCAAGCTGCTCGACAAGGTGAAGTCCGACGTGGCGGCGTTCGCCAAGGTCGAGCAGGACGCCAGGTTCGAGGGACGTCAGGTGGTCATGGTTCTGGCGCCGCGCTAGGTCCAGCACGCCGACACCTGAAGCCGGGCCCGCCACGCGTTTGGCGGGCTTTTCTCTTGGGGCGCCCGTCAGGGCCGCTCTTGCGGGCCCGGGTCAGGACCGCGTCGCCTGCCACCGCCCCCTGCAGGTCCCGGACGAGCCTTTGCCGCTCCAGCGGCCGACGCCGGACGTGGCGCCAAGCCGGCCGGTGCCGCTGGCCGAGGCACCACCCTGGGATACCCGCACGGTGACGGCGCCGCCGCGGCCAACCGAGCCGGTAATGTTGGCGGTGCTGTTCGAGAGGACCCGGCCGCCGCTGATCCGGATCGGGAAGCTGTAGCCCTGGTCGCAACTGCCGGCCTCGGTGATGATGAGCACGGTCCAGGCGCCATCGAAGCCGGCAGCGTGCGCCGGCCCTGCCGGCAGGCCCGCGAGGCCCGTCAGCAGCGCGGTCGCGAAGGCGGCGGAGATGGCGCGGCGAATGAGGCGGGTCATGGTCGATCCTCGACTGTCATGGTCGGCTGATCATGGGTCGGAATAGCTGATTCCGTGGTTCGACGTTGCCAACGGGCTTTGTCTCTGGCATAAGCGCGGCCTTCGTCGCCCGGCTGATCAAGGGCTGCCGTGGCGATGTTTCTGTGCGGGTGGGTCCTGGTTTGGACCCGAAACCTGAGCACAACCAACGCTCTAACGAGCATTTTCGCCGAATGGCGCCGCTTTAGCGGGCGGCTTGCCGTTGGCATCAAGGAGAGCCAAATGCCCAAGCTGAAGACCAAATCCGGCGCCAAAAAGCGCTTCAAGGTGACTGCCACCGGCAAAGTGATGCACGCCCAGCGCGGCAAGCGCCACGGCATGATCAAGCGGACGAAGAAGCAGATCCGGCAGCTGCGCGGCACCCGCGTGCTGTTCAAGACCGACGGCGACAACGTCAAGAAGTACTTCTTGCCGAACGCCTGACCGGCCTCTCGCTTCCGAACCCTGGCCGCCTCAAAGCCGCGGCTGATCGTCATCTCTGAATCCAAGGATTTCCGGCATGTCTCGCGTCAAACGCGGTGTGACCGCCCACGCCAAGCACAAGAAAGTCTTCAAGGCCGCCAAGGGCTATTACGGCCGCCGCAAGAACACGATCCGCACCGCCAAGCAGGCCGTCGAGAAGGCCGGCCAGTATGCGTTCCGCGATCGCAAGCGCAAGAAGCGCACCTTCCGCGCGCTCTGGATCCAGCGCCTGAACGCCGCCGTGCGTCCCTTCGAGCTCACCTACAGCCGATTTATCGACGGCCTGTCGAAGTCCGGCATCACCGTCGACCGCAAGGTGCTGTCGGATCTCGCGATCAACGAGCCCGCCGCGTTCCAGGCGATCGTTGAGAAGGCCAAGGCGGCGCTCGCCGCCTGATCGCCTCCGCATCGTGAGGATTTCAAAAGCGGCCGATGCTCTCGGCCGCTTTTTGCTATCCGGCGACATCAATCCTTCGCTTGACCCGTGTCGCCCGCGCGGCGACAACCCAGCCGCCTTTTGTCCCGCGGAGATTTTGCCCGTGTCCGACCTCGCTTCGCTCGAAACCTCGATCCTCGACCAGATCGCCGCCGCCGGCGATGAAGCCGCGCTGGAAGCCGTCCGCGTCGCAGCGCTCGGCAAGAAGGGCTCGATCTCGGCGCTGCTGGCGACGCTCGGCAAGATGTCGCCGGACGAACGCAAGACGCAAGGCGCCGCGATCAACCTCGCCAAGGACAAGGTCACGCAGGCGCTGGCCGCGCGGCGCGACGTCCTCAAGGCCGCCGCGCTCGACGCCCGTCTCGCCGCCGAGACCATCGACGTCACCCTGCCGCTGCAGGATTCGCCGGCCGAGACCGGCCGCATCCATCCGCTCAGCCAGGTGATGGACGAGCTGACCACGATCTTCGCCGATATGGGCTTTTCGATCGCGGAAGGTCCCGACGTCGAGACCGACGACTACAACTTCACCAAGCTGAACTTCCCGGAAGGCCATCCGGCGCGGGAGATGCACGACACGTTCTTCTTCAATCCGAAGCCGGACGGCTCGCGCATGCTGCTGCGAACCCACACCTCGCCGGTGCAGGTGCGGACCATGCTCAGCCAGAAGCCGCCGATCCGCGTGATCTGCCCGGGCCGCACCTATCGCATCGATTCGGACGCGACCCACACGCCGCAATTCCACCAGGTCGAGGGCCTCGTCATCGACAAGGGCTCGCATCTCGGTCACCTCAAATGGATCCTGCATGAGTTCTGCAAGGCGTTCTTCGAGGTCGACCACATCAACATGAAATTCCGGCCGTCGTTCTTCCCGTTCACCGAGCCGTCGCTTGAGGTCGACATCCAGTGCCGCCGCGACAAGGGCGAGATCCGCTTCGGCGAGGGCGAGGACTGGCTGGAGATTCTCGGCTGCGGTATGGTGCACCCGAACGTGCTGCGCGCCTGCGGCATCGATCCCGACGAATACCAGGGCTTTGCCTGGGGCATGGGCATCGACCGCATCGCGATGCTGAAATACGGCATGAGCGACCTGCGCCAGCTGTTCGACGGCGACGTCCGCTGGCTGTCGCATTACGGCTTCAAGCCGTTGGAGGTCCCGACCTTGGCCGGAGGGCTGAGTTCGTGATGAGCCTCGCCCTCTCTCAGCAAACGCTCGAACTCCCTCTCCCGCTTGCGGGGGAGGGCTGGGGTGGGGGTCTCTCCGCGCAGGAGGTGTCGATGGACGACGAGAAGCCCATCTGGACAGTCTCGCCGAAGCTTCGAACGAATGCGCGCGCCCTCCGCCAAAACTCGACGGATGCCGAGAGAATATTATGGTCCGAGCTGCGCGGCCATCGCCTGCTCGGCGCGGGCTTTCGCCGTCAGGTCCCGATCGACCGCTACATCGTCGACTTCGTCTGCCACACCGCACGTCTCGTCATCGAGCTCGATGGCGGACAGCACTTCTCAACTGAAGGCGAACAGCGCGACGCTTCACGCTCAGCTGCGATCGAAGCCAAAGGATTTCACATCCTGCGCTTTGCCAATAACGACGTCGTCCTGGCCAATCGCGCCGGCGTTCTTGAAACCATTGCCGCTGCCATTGCGGCGAGAGCCCCCACCCTGACCCTCCCCCGCAAGCGGGGGAGGGAACGGGACTGAATCAGCGGAAAGAGCCATGAAATTCACGCTGTCCTGGCTGAAGGACCATCTCGACACCGACGAGTCGGTCGAGACGCTCGCCAACAAGCTCACGATGATCGGCCTCGAGGTCGAGCATCTCGAGGACAAGGCGAAGCTGCTCGCGCCGTACAAAATCGCGCGCGTCGTCTCCGCCGAGCAGCATCCGAATGCGGACCGGCTGCGGGTCTGCATGGTCGACACCGGCGACGGTGGCGCGCCGGTGCAGGTGGTGTGCGGCGCGCCGAATGCGCGCGCGGGACTGGTGTCGGTGTTCTCGCCGCCGGGCACCTACATCCCCGGCAAGAACATCACGCTGTCGGTCGGCACGATCCGCGGCGTCGAGAGCCGCGGCATGCTGTGCTCGGCGGCCGAGCTGCAGATCTCCGACGATCACGACGGCATCATGGAGCTGCCGGCGGATGCGCCGATCGGCACCCCCTACGCCGAATGGGCCGGGCTCGGCGATCCCCAATTCGAGATCAACCTGACGCCGAACCGCCAGGACTGCACCGGCGTCCACGGCATTGCCCGCGACCTCGCCGCCGCCGACATGGGCAAGCTGAAAGATCCCGGCATCAAGCCGATCAGAGGCGAATTCCCTTGCCCCGTGAAGGTCAAGGTCGAAGACGAGAAGCTGTGTCCCGGTTTCGGGCTGCGGCTGGTGCGCGGCGTCAAGAACGGACCATCGCCGAAATGGCTGCAGCAGCGCCTGACCTCGATCGGACTGCGTCCGATCAACGCGCTGGTCGACATCACCAACTACATGACCTTCGACCGCGCCCGCCCGCTGCACGTGTTCGACGCCAAGAAGGTCAAGGGCAATCTGGTCGTCCGCCGCGCGCGCGATGGCGAAAGCTTGCTGGCGCTGGATGGCCGCACCTACACGCTCGACAATGCGATGTGCGTCATCGCCGATGATGCCGGTGTCGAATCGCTCGCCGGCATCATGGGCGGCGAGGCTTCGGGCTGCGATGAAGGCACCACCGACGTGCTGATCGAATCGGCGCTGTGGAACGAGATCAACATCGCCCAGACCGGCCGCAAGCTCGGCATCAATTCCGACGCGCGCTACCGCTTCGAGCGCGGCGTCGATCCGGCCTTCATGGTGCCGGGCCTGGAGATGGCGACCAAGCTCGTGCTCGACCTGTGCGGCGGCACGCCATCGGAGACTGTCGTCGTCGGCAATCCGTTCGGCGATGACCGCATCGTCGACTTCCCGTTGACCGAGGTGAAGCGGCTGGCGGGCATCGAGGTGCCGCTGACCGAGATGCGGCGGATACTGACGCATCTCGGCTTCGTGGTCGCCGGCAACGGCCCCGTCGTGAAGGTCGCGGTGCCGTCCTGGCGCAGCGACGTGCACGGCAAGGCCGATATCGTCGAGGAAGTCGTGCGCATCGTCGGCGTCGACAAGGTGCCGATGACGCCGTTCGAGCGCGGCGACGCCCCGCGCAAGCCGGTGCTGACGCCGCTGCAATTGCGCACGCGGCGCGCCAAGCGCGCGCTGGCCGCGCGCGGCATGGTCGAAGCCGTGACGTGGTCATTCATCTCCAAGCCGGCCGCCGAATTGTTCGGCGGCGGCAAGGCCGAGCTCGCTCTCGCCAATCCGATCGCGGCCGATCTCTCGGACATGCGCCCGAGCCTGTTGCCGGGCCTGACCGCGACGGTGCAGGCCAATGCCGATCGCGGCTTCGGCGATGCCGCGATCTTCGAGGTCGGGCAGGTCTTCAAGGGCGATGGCCCCACGGATCAGTTCGTGGCCGCGAGCGGCATCCGCCGCGGCATCGCGCCGGCGAAGGGACTCGGCCGGCATTGGACGGGATCGCAGCCGGCCAACGCGTATGACGCCAAGGCCGATGCGCTCGCGGTGCTCGCGGCGGCCGGCGCGCCGATGGCCTCGCTGCAGATCGTCGCCGGCGGGCCGGCCTGGATGCATCCGGGGCGCTCCGGCACGATCCAGATGGGCCCGCAGAACGTGCTCGGGCATTTCGGCGAGCTGCATCCGCGCACGCTGGAGGCGCTGAAGGCGGACGGGCCACTGGTCGCCTTCGAGGTGATCCTGGATCGCATTCCGGCGGCCAAGGCGAAGCCGACCCGCGCCAAGCCGGTGCTGGAGCTCTCGGCATTCCAGCCGGTGTCGCGCGACTTCGCCTTCATCGTCGATCGCAAGGTCAAGGCCGGCGACATCGTCCGCGCCGCGCAGGGCGTCGACAAGAAGCTGATCACCGATGTCACCGTGTTCGACGTCTACGAGGGCAAGGGCATCGAGGACGGCAAGAAGTCGATCGCGATCGCCGTGACCCTGCAGCCACGCGACAAGACCATGACCGACGAGGAGATCGACGCGGTCGCGGCGAAGATCACGGCCGACGTGGCCAAGAAGACCGGCGGCACGTTGCGCGGATGAGCCTCTCCGGGCTCATCCCTGCCGATCTCAGCCTGTTCGCGACGATCGCGCTGGCGATCGTCGCCTTCATTGCCGCAACCGCGCGCGGCTTCTCCGGCTTCGGCGCAGCACTGATCTTCATGCCGCTCGCGAGCAGCTTTGCGACGCCCCGTCTGGTCGCGCCGCTGCTGCTGGTGATCGATTTCGTCTCGATGGCCCCGATGGTGGCGCCGGCCTGGCGCGAGGCCGACCGCAAGGCCACCGCGGTGATCGTCGCGGGTGCGCTGGTCGGCGTGCCCGTGGGCACCTATTTCCTCAGCCGGCTGGACCCGGTCACCGTCCGCTGGATCATCACCGGTTTCGTGATCGGGCTGCTTGCGCTGCTGCTGTCCGGCTGGCGCTATCGCGGCAGGGAGTACACCGCGCTGTCGGTCGTTGTCGGCTGCATCTCCGGATTCTGCAGCGGACTGGCGCAGACCGGGGGCCCGCCGATCGTCGGCTACTGGCTGGGACGCCCGATCCCGCCAAAGATCGCACGGGCGAACATCGTGCTGTTCTTCGGCGCATCGGACTTCTTCGCGATGGTGAGCTACGCAATGAGCGGGCTGATCACCTGGGATTCGCTGAAGCTTTCGCTGCTGATCGGGCCGGTCTACGCGCTCGGTGTCGCGTTCGGCGCGTCGCTGTTCGGCCGCGCCAGCGAGCAGGTGTTCCGCGCCATCTGCTATGCGCTGATCGCAATCGCCGTGATCGCCGGCCTGCCGGCCCTCGACGGCGTGCTCGGGCGGGGTTAGCCTTCCTGCAACGAAGCAGACTGGGAGGCCACCGTGATCCATCGGCGAACAATGCTCAAGCTCGCGCTGGGAACGGCCGGCGCCATCGCGGCGCCCGCGGCGTTCGCGCAAGGCGCGAAGACCGGCACGCGGATGGTCTTCCTCGGCACCAAGGGCGGCCCGCGCGTCGGCGTCGGCGCTTCGAATCCGGCCAATCTCGTCGTCGTCAACGGCACGCCGTTCGTGATCGATTGCGGCATGGGCGTCAGCCGTCAGCTCGTCAGCGCTGGGGTTCCGATCCCATCGATCAAGTACATCCTGATCAGCCATCACCATTCCGATCACAATCTCGAATACGGCAATCTGTTCTACAACGCCTGGGCCGCAGGATTGTCGACGCCGATCCAGTCGTTCGGACCGAAGGGCCTGGAGGCGATGACCAGGAGCTTCTGGGAAACCAACAAGTTCGACGTCGACACCCGCATCGCGGATGAAGGCCGGCCAGATCCGCGGCCACTCCTGGTCGCGAAGGATATCGACGCGGACGGCGTCGTGCTGAAGACGGCGGACGTGACGGTGACCGCGTTCCGCACGCCACATCCGCCGATCACCGACAACTTCGCGTACAAGTTCGAGACGCCCGAGGGCACGATCGTGTTCTCGAGCGACACGGCCTATAACCCGAAGCTTGCAGAGTTTGCCAAGGGCGCAGACGTTCTCGTGCATGAATGCCTCTATGTGCCCGCGGTCGATCGGCTGGTCGCCAAGACGAAGAACGGCTCGACGCTGAAGAAGCACCTGCTCGACAGTCACACGACCACGGAAGACGTCGGACGCATCGCCGCGGCTGCAGGCGTGAAGGTGCTGGTGCTCAGCCACTTCGTGCCCGGTGATGACCCCGAAGTGACGGACGAGGACTGGACGCGGGACGTGAAGAAGAACTACACGGGCCGCATCGTGGTCGCGAAAGACCTGATGGAATTGAAGCTGCCGGTGTAGCCAAGGCTGGGCGTGCTTCAATCGGCAACTCGCCTGCATCAGCCGTAGGGTGGGCAAAGGCGCAGCCGTGCCATTCACGCTTGAGATCGCAGTTGCGCCGTGCCCACCCTCTTGCTGATGAGCTTGCGGATCGACGGTCAATCCTCCGGCGAGGCCGAGCGCACCTTGCCACGACGGCGCGGTCGTTGCCGCTCACTGCTCGGCTCCGGTTCGGCGTCCTTGATCGCGCCGATCCGGCGCAGCGCGGCTTCCGCGGCGCGCTCGCCGGAGTCCCAGGCGCCGTCGACCGTGCCCCACAGCGCTTCGTGCGTGGCCTCTCCCGCAAGAAACAGCGGACCCAAGGGCTCGCCCAATATTTTGCGGGCGCCCTGGCTGCCGGGCGTGGCCGCCGACATCGCGCCGAGCACGCCCGGCGCCAGGTTCCAGCGCGTCGCTGCGGACGACTTCACCGCTGCGGCGGCCTCGCTTCCAAACAGCTTGCCTATCCACTCCCTGGCGAAGTCGACCATCGCCGCCTCGCCCTGCGCTGATAGTTCGCGGCCGAAGGCGCCGGCAACATCGACGGTACAAAGCGACGATCCGCCGATATTGGCAAGCAGCAGACCTGTGCGACTGGAATTGCTCTGCTCGATGATGACCTCGTCCCGCGACAGGCCGAGCGGATTGCCCGCGAGCATCAGCGCAATGTGATCATAGCTGCCGAGGCTGAGCTTCGCGGCGGCGTCGAGCTGCCGCTTGGGCAGCTCGGGCGCGAACTTGATGGCGCCTGATGTCAGCACGTTGGTCGACACCGTGAGGATGACGGCGCGCGCCGCGATTCGCCCCGCCGGCGTTTCCACCGCGACGTCGCGGTTGGCCCACACGACGCGCGTTGCTGGAGTCGACAGCGACAACGGCAACGATTCGCCGAGCCTGGCGATGAACGTGCCCAGCCCCTGGCGGCAGGCCAGCGGCGCGCTGCGATCCTGCGCACGCGCCTTGTCCATCGCGGAGAGATCGGCGAGATCCTTCCCGGTCGCGCTGGCGCCGAGCACGAATGCCGTGGTGCTGGTCCAGTCGCCCAGATCTTTCGGCAGCGCCGCGGCGCAGGACGTATCGAGCTTGCCGCGCGCCGCCTCGTCGATGGCGCGATTGGCGCGCACCAGCCCCGCCAGGAACTGCTCGGTCTCGCCGGGCCGCGCATTGCGCCGGCCGACGCGGATCTTCTGCCCGACGGGAGCCGCGACGAGATCGAGTCCGAGACCGCGCGCGAGCCTGCTGATGGGATTGCCGTCGGCGTTGAGCAGCCAGCGGGCGCCGCGATCGAACGGCACGCCGAAGGTGGCTGCATCCGTGCGGCAACGGCCGCCGAGCTGCGGCGCGGCCTCCAGCACCACGACCTTGCGATTGGCCGCGACGATGCGGCGGGCCGCGGCGACTCCCGCCGCACCCGCCCCGATCACGACAATGTCAGCCTCGCGTGGAACAGCCGCCTGCGCGGCGCGGCCGGCGATGGGCAGCACGGCCAGCGCCGCGGAAGCGGAGAGGAAGCCGCGGCGCGTGACATTCATGACATGGTTTCCGAAAGCTTTGAACCAAACGAATACCCGCGAATTTGCCGCATCTACCGCGCTGCGGCAACCGGGATGGTAAACGTGATACCGTGCAGAACGCGTCCACTATGAACCAAATTGCAACCGCAATCGACCATCATGGAAGAAGGGAAAAAACCGGCGACCGGCCAAGGTCGCCCGGGGAGCGTTATGGGTATCGTGCTTGATCAGATCGGCAAGCTGATTGCCGCCTATCTCCAGAAGGAGATCCCCGGCTATGAGCCGTTCACGCCGAGCGATCCGGACTATCTGCGCAAGGACGTCCAGCCCGGCGACGTGCTGCTCGTCGAGGGCAACAGCCGCATCTCCGGCATCATCAAATACCTCACGCAGTCGACCTGGTCGCACGCCGCGCTCTATGTCGGACCGATCGATGGCGCCGTCGAGCCCGACGGCGAGCCGCATGTGCTGGTCGAGGCCTATGTCGGCGACGGCGTGATCTCGGCGCCGCTGTCGAAATATTTCGCCTATCACACCCGTGTGTGCCGTCCGGTCGGCCTGACCTATGAGGACCGGCACACGGTGTGCCGCTACGCCATCAATCGCATCGGCTTCGGCTACGACACCAAGAACATCATCGACCTGATGCGCTATCTGATCCCGATGCCGATTCCGCAACGCTGGCGGCGGCGCATGATCGCGCTGGGCTCGGGTGATCCGACCAAGATGATCTGCTCGGCGCTGATCGCGCAGGCCTTCGATGCGGTGCGCTACCCGATCCTGCCCAAGATCACGCGGGCGCCATCGCGGCGCGCCAAGCGCGAGATCCTGCACATCCGCGATTCCTCGCTCTACATGCCGCGCGACTTCGACATCTCGCCCTATTTCGAGATCGTCAAGCCGACCATCGTCAATGGATTCGACTACACGACCCTGCACTGGGCCGACAAGCAGAAGCCGCTCGCGGAGGTAGCGGGCGAGTTCGCCGTGTTTCCAGGAGCCATCACAGCGCCGCCGCTCGTTCCTGAGACGGCTGACGAAGAGGCGACGCAGCAGGCTGCGGCTGAGGAAATAGTTGCGAAGCTCGGCGAACGGCTCGTGGTCAACGAGCATTTTCTCGTCGCCGAGCCGGTACGAAACGTCGCGCCACGTCCGACCGCGCGCCGCCGCAACAAGGTGGCGGTCTGAGCTGGGCTGACCTCAGCGATCCGACCGGCCGATCACATCCATCAACTCCGCGATCTTCTGCCGTTGATCGGCCTTGTCGCCCGATGCGATGGCGTGCTCGACGCAATGCGCGACGTGGTCGCGCAAGATCTCCTCCTCGACCCGGCGCAACGCCGCCCGCACAGCGGAGATCTGGGTGACGATGTCGATGCAGTAGCGGTTGTCCTCGACCATTTTCGACAGGCCCCTGACCTGCCCTTCGATCCGACTCAAACGTTTCTGACAGGATGTCTTGATGTCCTCGCGCATGGAGCCTATATACCCCCACAGGGTATAGGTTTCAAGAGGCTGAGCGATGTCGGAAACCAGACACGAGCATGGCGTCGCGGCGGGCGGCGAGGGCGGATGCGGCTGTGGATCGCGCGCGCGCGCGGTGGAAACCGGACACGAACAGGCATCCGCGGACAGTTGTTGCAGCGATCGTGCCGGCGCGGCGCCCGCCAGCGCTTCGGGCGGCTGCTGCGGCGGCTCGGACCCCGCCGCGCCTGAACCAGCGAAGGCAACGGATCCGGTCTGCGGCATGTCGGTCGATCCCCTGACCTCGAAGCATCGCTTCGAGCATCAGGGGCAGACCTTCCATTTCTGCTCGGCAGGCTGCCGCACCAAGTTCGCCGCCGATCCCGCCAAGTATCTCGCGACGGCCGCAGCGCCTGCAGCCGCTCGGTCATGCTGTGGCGGTCATGACCACCATGAGCATGACCCGGCAACGGTCATCGATCCCGTCTGCGGCATGAGCGTCGATCCTGCGACCTCGACACATCGTTTCGACCATCAGGGTCACACCTTCCATTTCTGCTCGGCCGGCTGCCGCACCAAGTTCGCGGCCGAGCCGGACAAATATCTCGGCGAACGCGAGCCGCCGCCGGAGATGCCGGCAGGCACGATCTACACCTGCCCGATGCATCCCGAGATCCGCCAGGAAGGCCCAGGCACCTGCCCGATCTGCGGCATGGCGCTGGAGCCCGACGTCGTCAGCCTCGACGATGCGCCCAATCCCGAGCTCGCCGACATGAGCAGGCGGTTCTGGATCGGCACTGTGCTGTCGGCACCCGTTGTCGTACTGGAGATGGGCGGACATCTCGTCGGCGGCCATGGCCTGCTCGATCCCGTGCTGTCGAACTGGATCCAGTTCGCGCTGGCGACGCCGGTCGTGCTGTGGGCCGGCTGGCCGTTCTTCGTGCGCGGCTGGCAATCGGTCCAGACCCGCAATCTCAACATGTTCACCTTGATCGCAATGGGCACGGGCGTCGCCTATGTCTACAGCGTGATCGCGACCGTCGCGCCGCAGGCGTTTCCGCCGGCGTTCCGCGGCCATGGCGGCGCGGTGGCGGTGTATTTCGAGGCGGCCTCGGTCATCACCATTCTCGTCCTGCTCGGCCAGGTGCTGGAGCTGCGCGCACGCGAAGCAACGTCGGGAGCGATCAAGGCGCTGTTGCAGCTGGCGCCGAAGACGGCGCGGCGGCTCGACACCGACGGCAACGATCATGAGGTGGAGATCGCCGAGCTCGCGGTCGGCGATCGCCTGCGTGTGCGCCCGGGCGAGAAGGTGCCGGTCGACGGCATCATTCTCGAAGGCCGCTCGTCGCTCGACGAATCGCTTGTCACCGGCGAGTCGATGCCGGTGACCAAGGACGAGGGCGAGCGCGTCATCGCGGGCACCTTGAACCAGACCGGCAGCTTCGTGATGCGCGCCGACAAGGTCGGACGCGAGACCCTGCTGTCGCAGATCGTGCAGATGGTCGCCGACGCGCAGCGCTCGCGCGCGCCGATCCAGCGCCTCGCCGACCAGGTCGCGGGCTGGTTCGTGCCGATGGTGATCGCTGCTGCCATTGCCGCCTTCGTCGCGTGGTACGCGTTCGGTCCCGAGCCGCGCTTCGCCTTCGGCCTCGTCGCCGCCGTGAGCGTGCTGATCATCGCCTGTCCCTGCGCGCTCGGTCTTGCGACGCCGATGTCGATCATGGTCGGGGTCGGCCGCGGCGCCCAGGCCGGCGTGCTGATCAAGAGCGCCGAGGCGCTGGAGCGGATGGAGAAGGTCGATACGCTGGTCGTCGACAAGACCGGCACCCTGACCGAGGGCAAGCCGAAGGTGACCAGCATCGTCACCGCTCAGGGCTTCGACGAGGCCGACGCGCTGCGGCTGGCCGCCAGCGTCGAGCGCGCCAGCGAGCATCCGCTGGCCGAGGCCATCGTCCGGCATGCCGCGGAGCGCAACATCAAGCTCGCCGACGTCAAGAACTTCGACGCGCCGACCGGCAAGGGCGCGCGCGGCGAGGTCGACGGCAAGGCCATCGTACTCGGCAATGCGACCTATCTCGCCTCGCTCGGCATCATCACCGATACGCTCGGCGTCGAGAGCAAGCGGCTGCGCGAAGAGGGCGCCACCGTGATCACGATGGCCGTCGACGGCAAGCCGTCTGCGCTGTTTGCGGTCGCCGATCCGGTCAAGGCGTCGACGCCGGAGGCGCTGAAGGTACTCGCGGCCGACGGCATCAAGGTGATCATGCTGACCGGCGACAACCGCACCACCGCCACCGCGGTCGCGCGCAAGATCGGCATCACCGAGGTCGAGGCCGAGGTGCTGCCCGAGCAGAAGAGCGCCGTGGTCGCGCGTCTGCGCGCCAGCGGCAAGATCGTCGCGATGGCCGGCGACGGCGTCAACGATGCGCCGGCGCTCGCCGCGGCCGACGTCGGCATCGCCATGGGCACCGGCACCGACGTTGCGATGGAGAGCGCCGGCATCACGCTGCTGCAGGGCGACCTCGGCGGTATCGCGCGGGCGCGAAAACTGTCGGCGGCGACGATGCGCAACATCCGCCAGAACCTGTTCTTCGCGTTCATCTACAACGCCGCCGGCATCCCGATCGCCGCCGGCATCCTCTACCCCGTGTTCGGCATCCTGTTGTCGCCGATCATCGCGGCCGCCGCGATGTCGCTGTCGTCGGTCAGCGTGGTCGGCAACGCGCTGCGGCTGCGGGCGACCGATCTTTGATACGATACCGGCGGACTTGCCGAAGCCCGCCGGCATGTCTACCTCTGCCGCGGGCTTTGCAGCGAGGGACCCCGCCATGATCGACGCCGCCATCAAGGCGATTTCGCAGATTCTGTCGCCGCCGATGCGCTCGATCCTGTGGCGCTCGATCGGGCTGGCGCTGGTGCTGGTCACGGTGCTCGCGATCGGGCTGCAGCGGCTCCTGACCTGGCTCGCGACTGCCGGCGAGGGCTGGGCGGAGGCCATGCTCGGGCCGAACTCGCACGGCACGCTGGAGGTGCTGACCTGGATCATCTCGATCGCCGCCGGCTTCGGCGTCGTGTTCGGCGGCATCATGCTGATGCCGGCAATCACCTCGGTGATCGCGAGCCTGTTCGTCGACGACGTCGCCGACCTCGTCGAGCGCGAGCATTATCCGGCCGAGCGCCCCGGCGCCGCCCTGCCATTCGGCGTCGCCATCATCGAGGGCCTCAAGGCCGCCGGCCTCACCATCCTGGTCTATCTGGTCGCCCTGCCCTTCGTGTTCCTCGCCGGCGCCGGCTTCGTGATCTTCTTCCTCGCCACCGCGTGGCTGCTCGGCCGCGAATATTTCGAGCTCGCCGCGATGCGCTTCCGGCCGCCGGCGGAGGCCAAGGCGATGCGGCGCGACAATGCGATCACGGTGTTCACCGCGGGGCTGATCATCGCGGCCTTCGTCACCATCCCGATCGTGAACCTGGCGACGCCGCTGTTCGGCATGGCGTTCATGGTCCACCTGCACAAGCGCCTATCCGGACCGCGGCCCGAGCTGATCGAGCCGTCGCCGGAGCGCCGGCTGCGCAGCCTCTAGCGCCATCATCCGCGGCGACAGGCTCGCCGCCTTGCTGCGGGCGAAGGGGATCAGCAGGAAGCCGAGCAGCGCGACACCGGCGAGCAGTGACCACGCCTCGTTGACGCACAGCGCCAGCGAGGCCTTCTCCACCAGCGGCCGGACATAGGCGATCGCCTGCTCCTCCGAGATGCCGCGCGGCCGGTTGCGCAGCAGCTCCGGCGCGAGCCCGATCGCCTTGGCCGCCGCGGTATCGCCGGCCAGCAGGCGGTCGCGAAACGCCTGGGCATGCATGGCGACGCGGCCATAGATGATGGTGTCGATCAGCGCGATGCCGATGGCGCCGCCGAGATTACGCATCAGGTTGAACAGCCCGCTGGCGTCGGCGACCTCGGCCTGTGGCAGGTCGCCGAGCGCGATCCGCGTCGGCGGCAGCAGGCAGAACATGATGCCGACGCCGCGCACCACCTGCGGCCAGAACATCTCCTGATAGTCGGCGGTCGGCGGCTGGAACGCGCTCGCGGCCAGACCGGAGCCGAACAGCACGAAACCGAACGCCGTCAGGAGACGCGCGTCGACCTTGCCGTCCAGCGCCGTCACCAGCGGAGCGGCGATCAGTTGCGCCACGCCGGTGACCAGCATGATCATGCCGATCTCGAACGCATCGTGGCCGCGCACGAAGGCGAGGAACACCGGCATCAGATACACCGAGCCGAACAGCCCGATGCCCAGACAGAAGCTCGACAGGCAGCCGAGCGTGAACGACCGCCGCTGAAAGCTGCCGAGCCGCAGGATCGGCTGCGGTGAGGTCAGCAGGCGCTGGACGAGCAAGGTGAGGCACGACGCGCTCAGCACCAGGAACGCGATGCAGTTCGACGACAGCCAGCCGCCCTTCGGCGCCTCCTTCAGCCCGAGCTCGAGGCTGGCCAGGGACACTGCGAGCAGCAGCAGCGCAAACAGGTCGAGCTTGTCGAGCTCCGCGAGGTCCATGCGCTGCTTCGGCAGCAGGCCGGGCGTCGCCAGCGCGGCGACGAGGCCGGGCGCGATGTTGATCAGGAACAGCCAGGGCCACGACCAAGTGTTGGTGATGAAGCCGCCGACGACCGGGCCGATGGTCGGCGCGAGCACCGCGACCACGCCGCCGATCGTCGTCGCGACCGCGTGCAGGCGCGGTGGAAACAGCAGGAACACGGCGGAGAACACCACGGGAATCAAGAGACCACCGAAGAAGCCCTGCAGCACGCGGAACGCCAGCAGCGTGTGAAAATCGCCGCTGAACGCGCAACCGAGCGAGGCGGCGGTGAAGATGCCGACGGCGCCGACGAACAGCCAGCGCAACGTGAACACCCGCGTGAGCAACCCGGTCAGCGGAATGGCGATGATCTCGGCGATCAGATACGCCGTCTGGATCCAGCTCATCGCCTCCGGTGTGATGCCGAGCGCCTCCTGGATGGTCGGCAGCGACGTCGCCACCACCTGGATGTCCAGGATCGCCATGAACATGCCGACGCACATCAGGATGAAGCCGAGCCAGGTGGCGAGGCTCGGACGATCCTGCGGCGCGGCCGATGCGCTCATGCGGTCTGGCCGCCGCCGATGCCGGTGAGTGCTTCCGATTCGGCGCGGATGCGGATGAACAGCACCGCCGCATTCAGGCCGGAGAAGATCAGGGCGATCAGTGGCAGATGCAGCGCCAGCGGCAGCAGCGCGATCTCGGCTGCGACCACCAGATAGTTCGGATGCGAGATGTAACGATAGGGACCATCGGTGACGAGGGGCGCCCCCGGCAGGATGATGATGCGCGTCGTCCAGCGCGGACCGAGCGTCGCCAGCACCCACCAGCGCAGCCCCTGCAGCAGCACGAAGCCGCTCAAGAGCCACGGGTCGACCTCCTGGTCGGCGCCGAGCAGCCACAGCGATACCAGCCAGGCCGCATGCATCGAGATCATCAGCGGATAATGATCCGCCCCGACCTCAACCGCGCCCATGGCGCGCAGGCGCTTGGTGTTGTGGCGGGCGAGCACGAGCTCGCCGAGCCGCTGCATGGTGACGAGGGCGAGGACGAAGGCGGCGAAGGTCATGCGGCGTGCCTCAATGAAACGCAGCTTGCGGTGAACCCAGGTCCGAGCGCAGTGAGCACCGAGCGCGGCGGCAAGCCCCGGGCGCGGGCGCGCTCCAGCACGAACAGCACCGTCGGCGCGGACATGTTGCCGTAGTCGGCGATGATCTCGCGCTCATGATCCAGCGTGCCCTGATCCAGCGACAGCGCGCGCTCCAGCGCCGTGATCA
The DNA here is from genome assembly GCF_032484415.1 of Bradyrhizobium sp. SZCCHNS30572. Lineage (NCBI taxonomy): Bacteria > Pseudomonadati > Pseudomonadota > Alphaproteobacteria > Hyphomicrobiales > Nitrobacteraceae > Bradyrhizobium > Bradyrhizobium sp. SZCCHNS30572. The sequence continues at coordinate 516,889 of NZ_JAUESY010000004.1, forward strand.
CCTTGGCGCCGCCGGGATGGCAGACGAAGCGGTCGACGTCGGCAGGCGCGAGCTTCATCCGGTCCAGGATCTCGTTGACCGCGGGGCCCATGTTCTCGGTGACGAAGTCCGGAATGGTGCGCTGGAAGATCACGCCAAAACCTTCGGGATCGACGCTCCAGCCCATGATGTCGAGCGTATCGGGCCACAGCTTCTCGCCGGTCGCCTCGACGCGGATAGCGCCGCCATCGCCGGCGCGCAGGATCGCGGCCGCCGCGCCATCGCCGAACAGGCTCAGCGCGACGATGTTGGCCTTCGTCAACTCATCATGGCGGACAGCCAGTGTGCACAGTTCGAAGGTCACCAGCAGCACGTTGGTGCCGGGCCGGGCCTGCGCCAGGCGCGCGGCGATCGACAGGCCCGAGACGCCGCCGGCGCAGCCGAGCCCGAACACCGGCACGCGCGACACGTCCGCGCGAAAACCCAGGCGGCCGGCGACGCGCGCTTCCAAGGTCGGCGTCGCGATCCCCGTCGAGCTCACGGTGACGATGGTGTCGATGTCGGCGGCGTTGAGATCGGCCTGCGCAAGCGCCTTGTTCGCCGCGTCGACGAACAGCGCCTCGGCGCCTTCGAGATAGGCTTCGGTGCGCTCCGGCCAGCCGCGCCGCTCCATGTACCATTCGATCGGCTTGACGCCGTAGCGCTGGCGGATGCCGGTGTTGGCGAACAGGCTCGCCATCGTGTCGAACTGCGGAAAGCGCGGCGCCAGCACCACGCGGGCGGCCTCCATCACTTCGTTCTGGCGAAACTGATGCGGTGGCACCGAGGTCGCGAGCGACACGAGTGCGGCAGTGTTGTCCATGCGGCTGATCCTTCAACGTCCCGGCGCAGAAAGGTCCGAGAACGCGGGAATCGTCACGCGCCACTCACATCGCCCCGGATTACGGGTGTCATCTTATGTCCAATGCGGGCGGCGATGTGGCCCGGCCATGGTGAGACGGCGTCGCGCCGTGACACAATAGTGACTGTCAAACGCGTTCTCAGGCGAAACCGTTCGTCACACACAACGTATCAGGCGGTCTTCTCCGGCCAGCGGCAGAGGTCCTTGATCAGGCACAGCTCGCAGCGCGGCTTGCGCGCCAGGCACGTGTAGCGGCCGTGCAGGATCAGCCAGTGATGGGCATGCAGCATGAACTCGGCCGGGATCGCCTTCTCCAGCCCGAGCTCGACCTCGAGCGGCGTCTTGCCGGGTGCCAGCCCGGTGCGGTTGCCGACGCGAAACACATGGGTGTCGACCGCCATCGTGTGCTCGCCGAACGCCATGTTGAGCACGACGTTCGCGGTCTTGCGGCCGGCACCGGGCAGCGACTCGAGCTCGGCGCGCGTGCGCGGCACCTCGCCGCCGAATTCGCTGATCAGCTTCTGCGACAGCGCGATCACGTTCCTGGCCTTGGTGCGGTAGAGGCCGACGGTCTTGATGTAGTCGCGGAGCTTGTCCTCGCCGAGCGCGATCATCTTCTGCGGCGTGTCGGCGACGGCGAACAGCGGCCGCGTCGCCTTGTTGACGCCGGCGTCGGTCGCCTGCGCCGACAGCACCACGGCCACCAGCAAGGTGTAGGGGTTGAGGTGCTCGAGCTCGCCCTTCGGCTCCGGATTGGCCTGTGCGAAGCGGCTGAAGGCCTCGCGGATCTCGGCCGGGGTCCAGGGCCTGGCCGCCTTCGACGCTGTCTTGACCGGCCGGGCAGGGCTCTTCGGCTTGGCCGTCGGAGCCTTCTTGGCGGCCCGTTTCGAGGCGGCCTTGGGGGCTGACTTGGGCCCGGCCTTGGGAGCGGCCTTCTTCAAGGGGCTGCGAACCGGCGCCGGCTTGGCGCGTTGGGGGCGGGTGATTTTGGCCATGATCCGGGTATACTGAGGCCCCATGACGCCAGGCAACGCTTTTGCGTATCAGGAGACCGGCACCGACGCCGCTGATCCCGAGCTGTTTTCGGCCCGGCTGACGCCGCATCGCTCGCTCAGCCGCACCGGCTTTCTGGTGCTGATGGCGGTGGTCTGCGCCATCAGCTTCATCGGCGGCATCGCCTCGCTCATGATGGGCGCCTGGCCGGTGCTCGGCTTCTTCGGCCTGGATGCGCTCGCGATCTACTGGGCCTTCAAGGTCAACTTCCGCCGCGCCAACGCCTATGAGGACGTCTCGATCACCCTGACCGAGCTGCGCCTGCGCCGCGTCAGCCACAAGGGCCACGTCATGGAATGGCGCTTCAACCCGCTCTGGGTGCGGCTCGACCAGGAGACCCACGAGGAGTTCGGTATCGAGCGCCTCTACCTGGTGGCGCGCGGCCAGCGCGTCGCCATCGCGAGCTTTTTGGGCCCGGAGGAGAAAGCCAGTTTTGCGAAGGCCCTCACGGCCGGGCTGCAGGCCGCGAAGCGCGGGCCGGTGTACAACCCGCTGTAGCGCGTCCAAGGGCACTGACTGCGGGCAGCTCTACCCAGGCGAAAGCGCCGCTAACACCCTCCGGCGTCGTTCCGGGGCGCGCGCAGCGCGAGCCCGGAACCCATACCCACAGGACCTTGTGTGGGGCACGCGGGTAGTGGGCATCTCGCCTCACACGTCTTCTCGTGGTTATGGATTCCGGGCTCATCGCTGCGCGATGCCCCGGAATGACGGAGCAAGCCGGGAAACTCCTGTTTCAAGCCGAAGCCGATCGCAACGCCCCTAGCCTCCCGATCGGAAATCGGGTGGAGTCCGCGCCCCGGCCGCCCTACATCCGGATCATGATGACCCTCGCCATTCACGATTCCGCCCTGGCCAAGCCGGGCCCGCAACAATCGGCCGCGCTGCGCGACTACGATGCGGTGCGCCGCGCGATCGCGTTCATCTCCGAGCACTGGCGCCGGCAGCCGACCATCGAGGACATGGCCGACGCCGCCAGCCTCACGCCCGACGAGTTGCACCATCTGTTCCGGCGCTGGGCCGGGCTGACGCCGAAGGCGTTCATGCAGGCACTGACGCTCGATCACGCCAAGGGCCTGCTGAAGAGCTCAGCCAGCGTGCTCGACGCCGCGCTCGACTCGGGGCTTTCAGGCCCCGGCCGGCTGCACGATCTGTTCGTCACCCATGAAGCGATGTCGCCCGGCGAATGGAAGACCGGCGGCGCCGGCACCACGCTTCGTTACGGCTTCCACCCCTGCCCGTTCGGCATCGCGCTGGTGATGGCCACCCCGCGTGGCCTCGCCGGCCTCGCCTTCGCCGACCCCGGCGAGGAGGCTGGCGCGCTCGCCGACATGAAGAGCCGCTGGCCCCGCGCCACCTATATCGAAGACGTCCCCGGCACCGCCGGCCTCGCCCAGCGCATCTTCGACAAGACCCTGTGGCGGCCCGACCAGCCCTTGCGCGTCGTCCTGATCGGCACCGACTTCGAGGTCCGCGTCTGGGAAACCCTGCTCAAGATCCCCATGGGCCGCGCCGTCTGCTACTCGGACATCGCGACACGGCTGGAGTCGCCGAAAGCCTCGCGCGCGGTGGGCGCGGCGGTCGGCAAGAACCCGATCTCGTTCGTCGTGCCCTGCCATCGCGCGCTCGGCAAGACCGGCGCGCTGACGGGCTATCATTGGGGGCTCACGCGCAAGCAGGCGATGCTTGGGTGGGAAGCGGGGGCAGGTGGGGATGGGGTAGAGCGGCGAGGCCGCTGCTACTCTCGCTGTCATCGTCCGCGAACGCTGACGATCCAGTAAGCACCGACGTCTCGAGTCTCGCGACCGTCACGGCGTGCTGGATGCCCCGCCTGCGCGGGGCATGACGACTGTAAAACTACGCAGCTTTTCATACGACACGAATTCCAGTCAGGCGCCACTCTCTCCGCCGTCATTCCGGGGCGTGCGCAACACGAGCCCGGAATCCATCGCATGGCAGATCGTGGCGGCTGCGCTGCGCGAACGTCGCCAACTTTCGATGATGCCGACGGCAGGCGCCGCGATCTCAGTCTCACCCTCCCCTGGAGGGGGAGGGTCGATCGCGCGCGAAGCGGGCGAGCGGGGTGGGGTGAGCCGCGGAAACCGGTGCGAGTGGAGAGATCACCCCACCCCGGCTCACATGCGCTCCGCGCATCTGAGCCGACCCTCCCCCTCCAGGGGAGGGTGACAGCGGGGCTCACCTCGGCTGCTCTCAATTCTCTGCCCTTGAGAACGGGCAGAGGGAGCGCAGCGTCGATACGGCGGGGGCTGGGCTTCAACTCATGGGGATGCGATCACCCATGAGCAGTGGAATCTTGCGACGGTCCTAGCCCGCCAGATCCAGCTTCGACTCCACGGTCGAATCCGCATTCAACCGGTAGATGATCGGCACGCCAGTCGCCAGCTCGCGTTTCAGGATGCCTTCCGGCGTCAGCTTCTCCAGCACCATGATCAGGGCGCGCAGCGAGTTGCCGTGGGCGGCGACCAGGGTGCGCTGGCCGCGGAGGACGCCGGGGAGGATCTCCTGGACGTAGTAGGGCAGCGCGCGGGCGAGCGTGTCCTTGAGGCTCTCGCCGCCGGGCGGCGGGACGTCGTAGGAGCGGCGCCAGATGTGGACCTGCTCCTCGCCCCATCTGGCGCGGGCGTCGTCCTTGTTGAGGCCCGAGAGGTCACCATAGTCGCGCTCGTTGAGCGCGAGGTTCTTGGCTGTCGGCAGGCCGGTCTGGCCGAGCTCGGTCAGGATCAGGTCGAGCGTGTGCTGGGCGCGCGTCAGCACCGAGGTGAAGGCGACGTCGAAGACCAGTCCCTGCGCCTTCAGCTTGCGCCCGGCCTCCCTGGCCTCGGCCACGCCCTGCTCGGTCAGGTCCGGATCCTTCCAGCCGGTGAACAGGTTCTTCAGATTCCACTCGCTCTGGCCGTGGCGCACCAGCACCAGGAGACGTTCGCTCATCAGTTCGCTTCCATCGACGTTGAACTAGAACAGGTCCTTGAGGCCGAGCACGTCGTCCATCGTGTAGTAGCCCGGCGGCTTGCCATGGGCCCACAGCGCCGCCTTCAGCGCGCCATGGGCGAAGATCATGCGGTCCTCGGCCTGGTGCGACAGCACCAGCCGCTCCGAGGGACCGGCGAAGATGACGCTGTGATCGCCCGCCGCCGTGCCGCCGCGCAGCGAGGCGAAGCCGATGTCGCCGCTGCGGCGCTCGCCGGTGATGCCGTCGCGGCCGCGCGCGGAATGCTCGTCGAGCGCGATGCCGCGGCCCTCGGCGGCGGCGCGTCCGAGCATCAGCGCGGTGCCGGAGGGCGCGTCGACCTTGTGCTTGTGATGCATCTCGAGGATCTCGATGTCGAAGCCGGCATCGAGCGACTTCGCCACCTGCTTGACCAGCGCCGCCAGCAGGTTGACGCCGAGGCTCATGTTGCCGGACTGCACGACGATGGCGCGCTTGGTGACGCTCCTGATGACGGCGTCGTCCGACGCGGACAGGCCGGTGGTGCCGACGACGTGGACGATGCCGCGCTGGGCGGCGATGGCGACATTGGCGATGGTCGCGGCCGGGACGGTGAAATCGAGGATGCCGTCGGCCTCGGCGGACATGCTCCAGAGGTCGCCCGACAGCTTGATGCCGTTGGCGGGCAGGCCGGCGAGGGCGCCGGAGTCCTTGCCGATCAGCTCCGAGCCGGGGGCTTCGAGCGCGCCCGCCAGCACGGCGCCGTCGGTCTCGGCGATCGCGCGCACCAGGGCGCGGCCCATGCGGCCGCCGGCTCCGGCAACGATCAAGCGCATCTTGGACATGTCAACTCCTCTGCCCCTTCAAGGGCTATAGCCGGGGCTGATAGCGGCGGCAACCGAGCGAGGCCACGTCGACGGTGGCCGGGGCGGGCGGCGATCAGGGCTGCGGGCCGTCATAGCCCTCGATGATCACCAGATCGCCTTGCGAATGCGGCGCGCGCATCGCCACCAGCCGCTGGTATTCAGGGGAATTGTAGCACGCCAGCGCGGTCGCGTAGTCCTTGAACTCGATCACGACGTTGCGCGAGCGCGAGGTGCCTTCCTTGGTCTCGTACTGGCCGCCACGGACCAGGAATTTGGCGCCGTACTGGTGGAACACGGCGCCGTTCTGCGCGACGTAGTCCTTGTAGCCGTCCATGTTGTGTACGTCGATCCGCGCGATCCAATAGGCCTTGGGCATCCCTGTCGTCTCCTTGCACTCTGGCGCGCTTGCTCAAGCTCGGTTGGTCTTGCCGACCAGCGCGACGGCGCTGGCGATGTCGGCGACGATGCTCTCGGCGGCCGCTGCCGGATCGGCGGCGCCGGTGACGGGACGGCCGACGACGAGGCGGTCGGCGCCGCCGGCGATCGCCAGCGCCGGGGTCATGATGCGCTTCTGGTCGCCAACGTCCGATCCCGCCGGGCGGATCCCGGGGGTCACGAGCTGCATATCAGGGCCGACCAGCGGGCGGATGAGCTGGGTCTCCTCCGGCGACAGGATCAGGCCGTGGATGCCGATCTCCTTGGCCTGCCTGGCGCGGTGCGCCACGAGTTCCTTGACACCCATGGCGTAGCCGGCGGCGGCGAGGTCAGCATCGTCGTAGGAGGTCATGACGGTGACGGCGAGCAGCTCGAGGCTGGAGCCGGCAGCGCCGGCGAGCGCCGCCTTCATGCTCTGGGAGAAGCCGTGCACGGTGAGGAAGCGCGCGCCGAGCCTGGCGATCTGCCGGGTGGCGCGCTCGACGGTGTTCGGGATGTCGTGCAGCTTGAGGTCCATGAACACGTGCTTGCCCTCGGCCGCGAGCCGTTCGGCGAGACCGAGGCCGCCGGCATAGGTCAGCTCCATGCCGATCTTGTAGAACGTCACGGCGTCGCCGAGCTGTGCGATCATGGCTTCGGCCTCCGCCACGCTCGGCAAATCGAGCGCCACGATCAGGCGGTCGCGGGGAGCAATCTCGGTCGGCATGTCACCTCACATCGTATGTTGCGCTGTTGCGACCAGCTCCCGCACCAGCGCGTCGAGCGCCGTGATGTCGGCGGGCAGTTTGAGCCGGTCCATGTCGTTGTAGGCCTTGTCGGCGAAGGCCAGCGCAAGCTGGCTCGGGATCACCGTCGCGTTGCAGGCCGTCAGCATCAGACGCAACGCGGCAAGGGCGCGGATGCCGCCAAAGCGGTTCTCGGAGGCGGCGGCGATCGCAAACGGCCTGTTGCGGAACACCGCGCCGCGGCTGCCCGGCGGCTCGTCGACGCGCGAGATCCAGGTGATGGCGTTGGTCAGCAGCGGCGGCACCGAGGCGTTGTATTCCGGCGTCACCAGCAGCACGGCATGATGGACGCCGATCATGCGCGTCAGATTCACGGCGTGAAGTGGAATGCCCGATTGCGCCTCGAGGTCGGCGTCGTAGATCGGCAGCGGAAAGTCGGCGAGCGAGATGCGGGTGATGTCGGCGCCGGCCTGCACGAACTGATAGGCGGCGGCCGCGGCGAGCTTCGCGTTGTGCGAGCCGGCTCGGGTCGAACCGGGGATGATGAGCATCTTCAGCGCTGACATCGTGAGGTCGGTCAACGACCCGCCACGAAGGATCGCGGCCGCCGGTCAGGGCTTGCGATACACCCAGACGCGCGCTGGCGGAAGATTCATCCAGATGCGCTCGGAGGCCTGCGTGGTAACGCCAGGCAGCGACTTCGGAATCGGCGGCACGACGGAATAGGTGAACTGCACGAACGGCGCATTCGGCGACATCGCCGCGAACGCATCGCGGATCAGCTTCATGCGGGTCAGCATCGGCTTGGTCACGAGCGGCAGGCCGGAGACGACGGCCGAGGCCGGGGCGCCGAGCACGTTCCAGAGCGTGTCGCGAAGGCGATAGGCGTCGCCCTGGACCACCTTGGCCTGCGGGTAGCGGTCGCGCAGCAGGGCGCAGAAGCCCGGATTGTACTCGACCAGCACCAGCCGCTTCTGATCGACGCCATGTTCGACCAGCGCATTGGTGATCGCGCCGGTGCCCGGTCCGAGCTCGATGACGGGGCCTGTCCCGTGCGGATCGACGTACTGCGCCATGGTGCGGGCCAGCAGTCGGCCCGACGGCATGACGGCGCCCATGTGCAGCGGCTTTTCGATCCATGAGCGGAGGAAGCGCACTTCGTCGTCCAGACGGAGAGGCTTTTTCGACGCACGCACGGACGTTTGCAGGGGCATCTCAGTACCAGACGGGACCGTCTTCACGGCGATGTCAGAAAAGAGTCACAAAGACGTATAGGGCGCAGGCGGGGCGGTCAAGCCGAACCGTAACGTACGATTAAGGCTGGCGGGTCCGCGCTCTTACAGTTGCATTCGATAATTTTTTGCATGTGCGGAGCAGCAAATTCGCTCGACATCGACATTCCGATGCCGTTCAGCGAAAGCATGCGGCCCCGCGGTTCTGCACTCACGGCTCAGCTCGCCGCCTTGCCGAAGAAGTCCTTGACCTTGGTGAAGAAGCCGGCGGCCTCGGGCTGGGTTGCTCCCGAGGACAGCTTCTCGAACTCGGCCAGCAATTCCTGCTGCTTCTTGGTCAGGTTCTGCGGCGTCTCGACAACGATCTGGACATACATGTCGCCGGTCTGGCGCGAGCGCAGCACCGGCATGCCCTTGGCCGCGATCCGGAACCGGCGCCCGGACTGCGCACCGGCGGGAATCTTCACCTTGGTCTTGCCCTTGTCGATCGTGGGCACCTCGAACTCGCCGCCGAGCGCCGCGGTCACCATCGAGATCGGCACCCGGCAGTGTAGGTCGGCGCCGTCGCGCTGGAAGAACTCGTGAGCAGTCAACGACAGGAAGATGTAGAGATCGCCCGGCGGCCCGCCGCGCAGGCCCGCCTCGCCCTCGCCGGCGAGACGGATGCGGGTGCCGTCCTCGACGCCCTGGGGAATGTTGACGGACAGCGTGCGGTCACGGGTGACGCGGCCGGAGCCGGAGCATGACGGACAGGGGTCCTCGATCATCTGGCCGCGGCCGTGACAGCCGGGGCAGGTCCGCTCCAGGGTGAAGAAGCCTTGCGCCTGCCGCACGCGGCCGGCGCCGCCGCACATCGCGCAGGTCTTCGGCTTGGTGCCGGCCTTGGCGCCGGTGCCGGAGCAGGATTCGCAGGTCACCGAGACCGGAATTTCGATCTGTGCGGTCTTGCCCTGGAACGCCTCTTCCAAGGTGATTTCCATGTTGTAGCGCAGATCGGCACCGCGCTCGCGTCCGGTGCCGCCACGGCGCTGCCCGGCCATGCCGAACAGGTCTTCGAAGATGTCGGAGAACGAGGAGGCGAAGCCGGCGCCGAAGCCGTGCGCCCCGCCCATGCCGCCCTGCTCGAAGGCGGCGTGGCCATAGCGGTCGTAGGCGGCGCGCTTGTCGGCGTCGCGCAGCACCTCATAGGCCTCGTTGATTTCCTTGAATTTCACTTCGCTGGAGGCATCGCCCGGATTCTTGTCCGGGTGCCACTTCATGGCCAGCTTGCGGAAGGCGGCCTTGAGCTTGCTCTCGTCGGCGTCGCGCTCGACTTCCAGGGTCTCGTAGTAGCAGCGCTTGGTGGACATCAATCAAACCCGCCCGAACTTCGCCCAACAGGAACGGCTGGCGCGATCGCCGCGCGCGTTCCGGGTCAATGAAAATGACCCCCATCCAACGAGCCGCTGAAAGCGCTCTTTGGCATGGGGGTCATGGTCACTACCTCTGCCTCAGTTAAGCAGATTTCTTCTTGTCGTCGTCGACCTCGGTGAACTCCGCGTCGACCACGTCATCCTTGGCGGCGTCGCGGGCCGCATCGCTCTCGGCCTGCTGCTTGTACATGGCCTCGCCGAGCTTCATCGACGCCTGGGCCAGCGTATTGGTCTTGGCCTTGATCGCCTCGGCATCGTCGCCCTTCAGCGCTTCCTTGAGATCGCTGACGGCATCCTCGATGGCACGGCGCTCGGTGTCGGCGACCTTCGAGCCATGCTCGGCCAGAGCCTTCTCGGTCGAGTGCACCAGCGCGTCGGCATGGTTCTTGGCGTCGACCGCCTCGCGGCGCTTCTTGTCCGCCACGGCGTTGGCCTCGGCGTCCTTGACCATCTTGTCGATATCGGCCTCCGACAGACCACCCGAGGCCTGGATGCGGATCTGCTGCTCCTTGCCGGTGGCCTTGTCCTTGGCCGACACGTTGACGATGCCGTTGGCGTCGATGTCGAACGTCACCTCGATCTGCGGCATGCCGCGCGGGGACGGCGGAATGCCCATCAGGTCGAACTGGCCGAGCATCTTGTTGTCGGCCGCCATTTCGCGCTCACCCTGGAAGACCCGGATGGTGACCGCGTTCTGATTGTCCTCGGCGGTCGAGAACACCTGGCTCTTCTTGGTGGGGATCGTGGTGTTGCGGTCGATGATGCGGGTGAACACGCCGCCCAAGGTCTCGATGCCCAGGGACAGCGGGGTCACGTCGAGCAGCAGCACGTCCTTGACGTCGCCCTGCAGCACGCCGGCCTGAATGGCCGCGCCGATCGCCACCACCTCGTCGGGGTTGACGCCCTTGTGCGGCTCCTTGCCGAAGAACTGCTTCACCATCTCCTGGATCTTCGGCATGCGGGTCATGCCGCCGACCAGCACCACTTCACCGATCTCGCCGGCGGTGAGGCCGGCATCCTTCAGCGCCTTGCGGCACGGCTCGATGGTCTTCTCGACGAGGTCGGCCACCAGCGCCTCGAACTTGGCGCGGGTCAGCTTCATCGTCAGATGCTTCGGACCGGACTGGTCCGCGGTGATGAAGGGCAGGTTGATCTCGGTCTGGGTGGTCGACGACAGCTCGATCTTGGCCTTCTCGGCAGCTTCCTTGAGGCGCTGCAAAGCGAGCTTGTCGTTGCGCAGGTTGATGCCCTGCTCCTTCTGGAATTCGTCGGCGAGGTAGCTGACCAGACGCATGTCGAAGTCTTCACCGCCGAGGAAGGTGTCGCCATTGGTCGACTTCACCTCGAACACGCCGTCGCCGATCTCCAGGATCGAGACGTCGAAGGTGCCGCCGCCGAGGTCGTACACCGCGATGGTGCCGGCCTTGGTCTTGTCGAGGCCGTAGGCGAGCGCGGCCGCGGTCGGCTCGTTGATGATGCGCAGCACCTCGAGGCCCGCGATCTTGCCGGCGTCCTTGGTGGCCTGACGCTGGGCGTCGTTGAAATAGGCGGGGACGGTGATGACGGCCTGGTCGACCTTCTGGCCGAGATGGGCTTCCGCGGTCTCCTTCATCTTCTGCAGGATGAAGGCGGAGACCTGCGAGGGCGAATAGGTCTTGCCGTCGGCCTCGACCCAGGCGTCGCCGTTGCCGGCCTTGACGATCTTGTAGGGGACGAGCTTCTTGTCCTTCTCGACCATCGGGTCGTCGTAGCGGCGGCCGATGAGGCGCTTGACCGCAAAGAAGGTGCGCTCGGGGTTGGTCACGGCCTGGCGCTTGGCCGGCTGACCGACCAGACGTTCGCCGTCGTCACTGAAGGCGACGATCGACGGCGTGGTGCGCATGCCCTCGGCGTTCTCGATGACTTTCGACGATTTGCCGTCCATGACGGCCACGCACGAATTCGTGGTGCCGAGATCGATCCCGATGACCTTTCCCATGGTCTCATATCCTTCTTTTTGCGGCAGGTTGGGTGGGGCCCTGACGGCGCCCCCATCCAAAACCCCCTCAGATCAAATGCTCGCGATATTGCGACGATGAGCGTCATATAGGAGGGGGGGAGTGGCCCGCAAGGACCGGACCAGGGGTTCGACCCCACGAAAATCACGGCCGCCGCCCAAGGTCATCATGGAGACATCAGAGCGGCCCATCGGGCCCGGCGGCGACGCGGAACGGCGGCTCGGACCGGAGGCGACTGCGCGGGTCCACCTGTCGGCACATCGAACGGCTGGTGCGAAATGCAGGGTGTGCGATCGCCGGCAAGTGCGACAGACCCGGTACCGCTGATCTGCCCCAACGACCGAAATGCGTTGTTAACCCACGGGCCCTAGCCTGCCGCACTCCTGGGACGGGAATGAGGCATGGTCATCGACACCGATTGGGGCTTTCCGCAACGCGCGCGTGAAGCCGGCCAGGCCACGTTCCCGAGACTGCTGATCTGCGCCATCGTGGTTGCAGCCGCGTGGCTGCGGTACGTCCTTCCCCTCAATGTCGACGTCAGCTGGTGGCTCCTCGTCAGCGAGCGCATGCTCGATGGCCAGCGACTCTACGTCGACATCCTCGAGACGAATCCGCCCATGGCGGGATCGGTCTATCTTCTGGCGGTCGCACTGGCGCGTGCGATCCATCTCAGGCCCGAGCTGGCGACGAATATCCTGATCTTCGCACTGACCGCGGCATCCCTGACGCTGGTGTGGCTGGTGCTGCGGACATCGGCCCTGCGCCATCGGCTCGCGGACGGCCGGCTGGCGGCGTGGACGACCGCCCTGCTCCTGATCGCGCCGATGTATGATTTCGGCCAGCGGGAACATCTGGCCCTGATCACGATATTGCCGGCGATCGCGGTGTATATCCTGCGCGCCGAGGGCGAGCGGGTAGCCCCGACGGCCATCCTCATCGCCGGGCTCAGCGCCGGCCTCACGATGAGCTTCAAGCCCTATTTCGCCTTCAGCGTCGGCTTCTGCATTCTCGCCGCCGCCGCGCAGGCGCGCGACTGGCGCGTGCTGCTCGCGCTGGAGAACTGGATCGCCGCGGCCCTGGTGCTGCTCAACGCGGCGTGCATCTACCTGTTCTTTCCCGAATATTTCACGGTCATCTATCCGCTGGTCCGCGACGTCTATCTGCTTCTGAAGGCGCCCGTACCGACCATCCTCGTCACTCTGCCGATGGGCCTGTGGCTCGCCGCGGCAATCATCGTCCTCCTCCTGCAGCGCCGGCAATACGAGCGCGACGCGGCGTCCTTCACCACGCTGGCCGGATCGCTCGGCTTCCTGGTGTCGTTCGTCGCGCAGCAGAAAGGCTGGGGCTATCACGCCTACCCCATGGTCGCGCTGGCGCTGCTTGCCGCCGGCCTTGCGGTGTCGGCGATCGACAGCAGCCGCGACGCGCGACGCTGGCCGCGTGCCGCCACCGCTCTCGCCGGCGCCGTGCTGTTCGTGCAGACCTGCTTCTGGTTCAATGGCAGCGTCGACGTCCGGCAGATCGAAGCCCAGGTGGCGCGGCTCGGTCCGCACCCGAGCATGCTGGTGCTCAGCGCGGCTGCGGTCATCGGCCACCCCATGGTGCGGACCCTCGATGGCACCTGGATCTCGCGCCAGGAGGCGTTCTGGGTCCGGGAAATCGTTCGCCGCTCGCAACAGGACGGAACCATCGATTCACAGACGGCGCAGAGGCTCGCGCCCTACGTGGAACGCGAACGCGCCGGGATCGTCGCCGACTTCCGGAAACAGCCGCCCGACGTCGTCCTGATCGACAATCAGAACAGCGACTGGGGCGATTGGGCGCGTTCCGACCCCGAACTCAGGGCTCTGCTGGAGCCCTATGTGCTGGTACAGACCGTCGACGGCGTCGAAATCCTGAAGCGCAGCTAGCGCTGGACCATCCTGAATCCGCCTTTCGAGGCGAATTATCCGCGAAATGCGCCCCCGCGGGGGTCCCGCCAATCGCCGCAGGCGATCAAAACCGCGCGCCCGGCCTGTTGCGGGGGGCGTAAAGCCGCTAAAAGCGTGCCCGCCGAAGACCACGCTGGCGAGGATCCCGACCGCCTCGGCACGAGGCCTCGGTCAACGAGGCAATGTTGATGATGATCGTTCGATTTTTCGCCGCGGCCACCCTGCTGATGTCGCTGCTGCACCCCGCATTGGCCGCCGACGCCATATTTCCGCCCGGCGTCCGCATCGGGCTCGCGCCCCTGGTGGGGCTCGCCAAGGCCAAGACGTTCTCCGGCTTCGAAACCGAGGACCAGAGCGTCAAGGTGCTGCTGACCGAACTGCCGGCGGCCGCCTATGGCGAGGTGAAGAATGCGTTTACCGCCAATCCCGCCGGGACCGGCAGCGTCAAGCCGGAGAGCATCGAGACCGCTGCCGGCACCGCCTACTACACGGTGGAGAACGGCCGGGATGGCGCCACGCCAGTGCGGCGCTACTCGATGATCCTGCCCGGCAACGGCTTCTCCGGCTACGTGGCCGTGCAGATCCCGGAGACCGCGAGCCGGATCTATACCGACGATGCCGTGCGCCAGATGTTCGCCTCCGCCGTCGTCCGCAAGGACGTTCCGGTCGACGAGCAGCTCGCGATGATGCCGTTCAAGGTCACCGACCTCTCCGGGTTCAAGACCATCCGCACGCTCGGGCCGGGCGCCCTGATCCTGGCCGATGGCGAAGAGGACAAGGGCTTCGAGGCCGCGCCCTTCGTGGTGATCGGGCTGGTGGCCGGCGTCGCCCCGGAGGCAGGCGACCGCGCGCGCGTCGCGCAGCAGGCGGCCACCACCATTCCGGGCGTCCGCGAAGCGCGCATCACGATGTCCGAGCCGATCCGCATCGACGGCCAGCCGGCCTATGAGACCCGGATCGACGCCACCAGCGGCAAGGACAATACGCCGGTGACGGTGGTGCAGTGGCTGCGCTTCGGCGGGCCGAACACGTTGCGGATCATCGGCAGCGCGCCGCGCGACCAGTGGTCGGCGGCCTTCCCGCGCTTCCGCGCCGTCCGCGACGGCATCCAGCCGAGAGGCTGAGACCAGCCCGGCATCGGACGTCGTGATCACGTTGGCCACTCGCCGTGAGACGGACTACAAAGTCGCGCCGACAAACAAGAAGCCACGGGCATCGTTGCCCGTGGCTTGTTCATTCGATCGACAGGACGGCAGCGGGACGCCTGCCTAGGCTCGCCGTCAGGCGGCGCTGTTCGACTGATCGTTGCTCGCCGCCGGCGCCGCCTTCGCGCCACCCTTGGACACGCCGACCAGCGCGGGGCGCAGCACGCGCTCGCCGATCATGAAGCCGGCCTGCACGACCTGCACCACGGTACCGGACGGCACCGACGGATCCGGGACCTCGTACATCGCCTGCTGGAAGTTGGGGTCGAACTTCTGTCCCGTCGGATCGAACTTCTTGACGCCGTTCTTCTCCAGCGTGTTGAGCAGCGAGCGCTCGGTGAGCTCGACGCCCTCGATCAGCGACTTCAGGCCCGCATCGGCATTGGCGCGTGTCTCGGCCGGCACGGCATCGAGCGCGCGCTGCAGATTGTCGGCGATATCGAGCACGTCACGGGCGAAGCCGGTGATGCCGTACATGCGCGCATCGGCGACTTCACGGGCCGTCCGCTTGCGCAGGTTCTCCATCTCCGCGAGCGTGCGCAGCATCTTGTCGCGCGCGTCGGCCGCCTCCTTGGCAAGGGCCTCGGCCGAGCCGGCCTCAGGATCATCGGGCATGATGTAGGGCTTGGAGACGACGGGTTCGCTGGCCTGCGCCGGGTTTTCCGGATCATTCTTATGCAGGTCGGGATCGGTCATGGACAGACTCGCAAGTTCGGCTGACGGGTTTGGGGGATATGGGGCGGGATATCGTGCTTTGGGCGTCGAAAATCAAGCGCAGCCTGACCATTGCGCCCGGAGGCGCTGTCCGCGGGTGAACCAAGTCACGCGTCAGCCACCCAGCAGCCGGCTGACCAGACGCGCGGCATAATCGACCGTCGGAATCACCCGGGCATAGTTGAGCCGGGTCGGACCGATGACGCCGAGCACGCCGACGATGCGCCCCGTGGCGTCGGAATAGGGCGACACGATCGTCGACGAGCCCGACAGCGAGAACAGCTTGTTCTCCGAGCCGATGAAGATGCGGACACCTTCCGCGCTCTCCGCCCGTCCGAGCAGATCGACGACGCCGCGCTTGGTCTCGAGATCGTCGAACAGCCGCCGGACACGCTCGAGATCTTCGAGCGCATGCAGGTCCTCGAGCAGGTTGGCGTGGCCGCGCACGATGAGCTGCCGCTCGTCGCTGTCCCCTCCGGACCAGCTCGCGACTCCGGCGGCGATCACCTTCTGCGTCAACTGATCGAGCTCAGCACGGTCATGCGCCAGCGCGGTCTCGAGCTCGAGCCGCGCTTCCGCCAGCGTCCGTCCTCTGATGCGGGCATTGAGGAAATTGGACGCCTCGGTCAGCGCCGACGACGGCACGCCCGGCGGCAGGGTCAGGACCCGGTTCTCGACCTGTCCGTCTTCACCGACCAGAACGACGAGCGCGCGCTCGGGCTCGAGCCTGACGAACTCGATGTGCTTCAGGCGGGTGTTGGATTTGGCGGTGAGAACCACGGCAGCGGCACGGGTCAGACCCGACAGCCGGGTCAGCGCTTCGTCCAGCGCCGCTTCGACCGACTGCGCCTGGCCGACGGCCGCGAGCTGGCTCTGGATCGACTGCCGCTCGGCCTCCGTCATGTCACCGACCTGCATCAGGGCGTCGACGAAGAAGCGCAGGCCAGCCTCGGTCGGCAACCGGCCGGCCGAGGTGTGCGGCGCGTAGATCAGGCCGAGCTGCTCGAGATCGGCCATGACGTTGCGCACCGAGGCCGGCGACAGCGGAACCGCGATCAGCCGCGAAATGTTGCGCGAGCCGACCGGTTCGCCGGTCGCCAGATAGCTTTCGACGATCTGCCGGAAGATCTCGCGCGAGCGCTCGTTCAGGTGCGCCAGACCGGCCGGCGGTGTCATCAGGTTGATCGGATCGTGGTGGGCCACCAGATGAACTCCTCCCAGCTGCCTATAATGTGTCCATGCGGCGGCTCGGTGGCAAGCCGGTCGGCGCTCGCGGGCGAAGCCATGATAAACCCTTGCCGCTGCCTGTCCCGGCTCCTACAAGGCCCGTCAAAGTCGGTCTTTCGCGCGCTTTCACGGAGAGAATCATGCGGCCGAGCCGCCGTGCACCGGATGAACTGCGGGCCGTGAGCCTGGAACGCGGCGTCGTCAAATACGCCGAGGGCTCCTGCTTGGTGAAGTTCGGCGACACCCATGTCCTGGTCACCGCCACGCTCGAGGACCGGCTGCCGCCCTGGCTCAAGGGCCAGGGACGCGGCTGGATCACCGCCGAATACGGCATGCTGCCGCGCGCCACGCTGGAACGGACCCGGCGCGAGGCCTCCGCAGGCAAGCAGACCGGCCGCACCGTCGAGATCCAGCGCCTGATCGGCCGCTCGCTGCGCACCGCGATCGACCTGGAAGCGCTCGGCGAGCGCCAGATCACGGTCGATTGCGACGTGCTGCAGGCCGATGGCGGCACGCGCACGGCGTCGATCACCGGCGCCTGGGTGGCGCTGGCCGACTGCATCAAGTGGATGAAATCGCGCAACATGATCAAGACCGAGGTGCTGCGCGCCAACGTCGCCGCAATCTCCTGCGGCATCTACAACGGCACGCCGGTGCTGGATCTCGACTACGCCGAGGACTCCGAGGCCGAGACCGACGCCAATTTCGTCATGACCGGCGACGGCCGCATCATCGAGGTGCAGGGCACGGCGGAGAAGACGCCGTTCACCGAGGCCGAATTCCTGGCGCTGATGGCGCTCGCCCGCAAGGGCGTCGCGCGGCTGGTCGACCTGCAGAAGATGGCGGTCGC
Source organism: Bradyrhizobium sp. SZCCHNS30572 (assembly GCF_032484415.1). Taxonomy (NCBI): domain Bacteria; kingdom Pseudomonadati; phylum Pseudomonadota; class Alphaproteobacteria; order Hyphomicrobiales; family Nitrobacteraceae; genus Bradyrhizobium; species Bradyrhizobium sp. SZCCHNS30572. The sequence goes on from NZ_JAUESY010000004.1 coordinate 534,360, forward strand.
GTGAACAGCCCGCACCGCAAGCTCACCGGTCGCATCATCATTGCGACCCACAATCCCGGCAAGCTTGCCGAGATGCGCGAGCTGCTCGCCCCCCATGGCGTCGAGGCGGTGTCGGCCGGCGATCTCGGCCTGGACGAGCCGGACGAGACCGGCGAGACCTTCCAGGCCAACGCCCGCATCAAGGCGGTCGCCGCGGCCAGAGCCGCGCAGCTTCCTGCCTTTGCCGACGATTCCGGCATCGTGGTTCATGCGCTCGATGGGGCGCCGGGGATCTATTCGGCGCGCTGGGCCGGACCGGACAAGGATTTCGGCGGCGCGATGACGCGCATCGAGCGCCTCCTGCAGGAGCGGGGCGCGACTGGTGCCGACAAGCGCAGCGCCCATTTCGTCTCGGCGCTGTGCGTGGCGTGGCCGGACGGTCACGTCGAGGAGGTCGAGGCGCGGGTCGACGGCACCCTGGTCTGGCCGCCGCGTGGCACGGCGGGCTTCGGCTACGACCCGATGTTCCTGCCAGAGGGCCACGACCGGACCTTCGGCGAGATGACCAGCATCGAGAAACATGGCCTGCCGCCGCTCGGGCTCGGCCTGTCGCACCGGGCGCGCGCCTTCGTGAAACTCGCGGAGATCTGTCTTGAGCAGCGCTGACAGCGAAGCGTTCGGCGTCTATGTGCACTGGCCGTTCTGCCTGTCGAAATGTCCGTATTGCGACTTCAACAGCCACGTCCGGCATGCCGCCATCGATCAGGACCGCTTCGCCCGCGCCTTTGCGCAGGAGATCGCGACCACGGCCGCCCGCATTGGGCCGCGCACCGTCACGTCGATCTTTCTCGGCGGCGGCACCCCGTCGCTGATGCAGCCGCAGACGGTCGGCGCCATTCTCGACGCGATCGGCCGGCACTGGCACGTCGCTGGCGATGTCGAGGTGTCGCTCGAAGCCAACCCGACCAGCGTCGAGGCGACCCGCTTTGCCGGCTATCGCGCCGCCGGCGTCAACCGGGTCTCGCTCGGCGTCCAGGCGATGGACGATGCGTCGCTCAAGATGCTCGGCCGCCTGCACACCGCCGAGGAGGCGATGAAGGCGGTCGCGATCGCGCGCCATGCATTCGAGCGCTATTCGTTCGATCTGATCTACGCGCGGCCCGACCAGACGCCGGCGATGTGGACCGAGGAGCTGACGCGGGCGATCGGCGAGGCGGCTGAGCATTTGTCGCTGTATCAACTGACCATCGAGGAAGGCACGCCGTTCTTCGGCCTGCACGCCGCGGGCAAGCTGAAGACGCCGGACGAAGGCCTGGCGCGCACCTTGTACGACGTCACGCAGGAGATCTGTGGCCGTCACGGACTGCCGGCCTATGAGATTTCCAATCACGCCCGGCCCGGCGCGGAGTGCCGGCACAACCTCGTCTACTGGCGCGGCCACGAATATGCCGGCATCGGCCCGGGCGCCCATGGCCGCCTCGACATCGGCGGCATCAGGCACGCGACCGCGACCGACAAGCGGCCGGAGGCCTGGCTGATGCGGGTCGAGTCCAACGGTCATGGTGTGATGACCGACGACGAGCTCAACCGCGAGGAGCGCGCCGACGAATTCCTGCTGATGGGGCTGCGACTGGCCGAGGGCATCGACCCGCAGCGCTACGCAAGGATCTCCGGCCGCACGCTCGATCCGCGCCGCATCGCGCTGCTGCGCGAGGAGGGCGCGATCGCGGTCGATCCGGACGGGCGGCTGCGCGTGACCCAGGACGGCTTTCCGGTGCTCGACGCGGTCGTCGCCGACCTCGCCGCCTGAGAAGTGCTGCGACTCACGTCGCGCTGAAACTCTTCGGCGCGCCGGCGACCGCCTGTCCGCCACCCGAACCGACGCGCATCACCGCAAGCCCGCGCTCATTGGTGCCGTCGCTGCGGAACCGGAACAGCCCGTCGATGCCGGCGAAGCCGGATGCATTGGTCAGGACATCGGGCGCGAAACGCTGGTTGCCCTGGGTGCGCGCCAACGCGGCCACGAGCGCCACCGCATCATAGGCGAGGGTCGCCGTACGTACGGGATCGCCGCCGAATCGCGTCCGGTAGCGGCCGGCAAAGGCGCGGAAGCCGGAGGGATCCGGCGCGGCATAGAGGCCGCCCTGCAGGCTGGCGCTGGCATAGACGCGCGGATTGTCCCACAGCCCTGTGCCGAGCAACTGGATGTTGCGCAGATTGGCGCCGGCAGCGGTCAGCGCATCGGCCGTCGCCGCGACCGATTCGCCGTCATCGGCCAGCAGCAGCGCATCGGCGCCGCCGAGCGCCTGCGCCACCGTGCGCGCAGGCCCGTTGCGGTCGCCGGAATATTTCTCGAATGCCACGATGCGTCCGCCGCGGCGGCTGACCGCGGTCTTGAACGCCCCCTCGACGACGGTGCCGTAGGCATTGTCGGGCAGCAGCGCCGCGAACGAGCGTTTGCCGACGCTGGCGGAATATTCGACGATGCGGCTGGCATCGGACTCCGGCAGGAAGCTGAGCAGATAGACGCCGCGCCCCGCCACACTCGAATCGGTCGAAAAGGCGATGACCGAGATGTTGCGCGCGCGCGCCACCTGAGCCGTCGCCGGCACTGAGCCCGCGAACAGGGGGCCGAGAATGATCTCGGCGCCTTCGTCGCAGGCCTGCTGCGCGCCCTGCTGCGCCCCTTGCGGGCTGCCGGCGTCGTCCTTGATCAGGAGCTGGATGTTGGGGTTCTGAAACTCGGCCAGCGCCATCTCGGCGGCGTTCTTCATCGATTGCGCGGCGACGCCGGCATTGCCCGACGCCGACAGCGGCAGAATCAGCCCGACCTTGACCTGGCCGTTGCCGGCCACCGCCGGCTGCTGCGGCGGTCCCGCCGGCGCGGTCGGCTGCTCGAACGGATTGAAGCCCTGCTGGACGTTGGAGCACGCCGACAGCAGCGGCGCGCCGACAATCAGGCCCAGCGCCGTTCGCCGGGCGACCCCATGGGGTCCCGGACCGAGAGAGTTGGGATGACGCGGGCCCACCATGGCATCTCTTCGTTCGGCCGAGTCCGGCCAGAAGTTCCCCAAACGCACGTCCCGCAGGCCGTGCAGATTCACTCATATTGTCGACGAATAGTTAAGCAAAACAAAAGGCTGTCAGCGCCACACAGCCGATCAATTCGACGTTTTGCACGGCCTATCCCCTGCTCGTACACACCCTCATCGAGGTGCAGCTTCGAACTTGAAGCTGCGATGAACGGCCCCCCCGTGCCGATCGGCACTTCAAAATCGCTGCGCGGCTGTTCCCCTGTGGCAATCCCGCGGCAGGCCCTTTAAATTACCTCGATGGGCGCGAAGGCAATCCCCAAGACGTCGCCGGATGACGGCAAATCTTCCACCACGTCGACCTATCTGGTGGCGGGGCAGATCGTTGCGGCGCCCAAGGCGCGGCCTGGATTGCATCTGGTGGCGACCCCGATCGGCAATCTCGGCGACATCACGCTGCGCGCGCTGGAAACCCTGGCCGGCGCCGACCTCATCTTGTGCGAGGACACGCGAATCACCCGGCGCCTGACCGAGCGCTACGGCCTCAGCGCGGAACTCGCAGCCTATCATGAGCACAATGCCGAAGCCGTCAGACCCAGGATCCTGCAGCGCCTCGCCGAAGGCGCGGCCATCGCGCTGGTGTCCGACGCCGGCACGCCGCTGATCTCCGATCCCGGCTACAAGCTGGTGCGCGAGGCGTGTGAGGCCGGGCATGTTGTCACCGCGCTGCCGGGACCTTCCGCCGTGCTCGCGGCGCTCAGCGTGGCCGCGCTTCCGACCGACCGCTTCTTCTTCGAGGGGTTCCTGCCGGCCAGGCAGCAGGCGCGGCGTACGCGGCTGTCCGAGCTCGCGCGGATCGACGCGACGCTGGTGCTGTTCGAAGCCGGCAACCGGGTGCAGGAGACGCTGGCCGACCTCGCCGATGCCATGGCGGGACGTCAGGCCGCGATCTGCCGCGAGCTCACCAAGCTGCACGAGGAGGTGCTGCGCGGCGCCATCGGCGATCTCGCTGCGGAGGCCGGCGATCTCGAAACGCGCGGCGAGTTCGTGCTGGTGATCGGTCCGCCGCCGCGCGGCGCCGGGGTGCTGACGCCGGATGCGCTCGACGCCGTGTTGAAGGATCTGCTGCAGCGATCGAGCGTCAAGGATGCCGTGATGCATGCCGTCGAGCTGTCCGGCCGGCCGCGCCGCGAAGTCTATGCGCGCGCGCTCGAGCTGGTGAAGGACGCGCGGTCAGGGTCGGCCGATGGCGAAGACTGAGCGCGTCTCCCCTGACAAGCCGGCGAAGACGGCGGCACCCGAACGCGTCGCCGCCTTCCGCACCGGATTATCGGCGGAAGCCCGCGCCGCAGCGCTGCTGATCGCCAAGGGCTATCGCATCCTCGCCAAACGCTTCCGCACGCCCCAAGGCGAGATCGACATCATCGCGCGCAGGCGCGGCCTGGTTGCCTTCGTCGAGGTCAAGGCGCGTGCCTCGCTCGACGATGCCGCCTATGCGGTGACGCCGCGCCAGCAGCAGCGCATCATCGATGCCGCGCAGGCCTGGTTGATGGCGCATCCCGACCATGCCGAATTGGAGCTGCGCTTCGACGCGATTCTGGTTGCGCCGCGCAGCCTGCCGCGCCATCTGGTAGCGGCGTTCGACGCCAGCACCTGACATGAACTGATTGCAGAGAGCAGGGACCTGCCCATGAAACTGAACGTCGCCGTCCAGATGGACCCGATCGCGCGCATCAACATCCGCGGCGACTCGACCTTCGCGATGCTGCTCGAAGCGCAGCGGCGCGGCCATGGCCTGTGTTACTATACGCCCGACAAGCTGTCGCTGCGCGGCGGCGAGCTCTATGCGCCGGTGCAGGCGCTGACGGTGCGCGACCAGGTCGGCGACCATTTCACGCTCGGCGAACCGAAACCGACCGCGCTGACATCCTTTGATGTCGTGCTGCTGCGGCAGGATCCGCCGTTCGATCTCGCCTACATCACCTCGACGCATTTCCTCGAGCGCATCCATCCGAAGACGCTGGTGGTCAATGATCCCGCAAGCGTCCGCAACGCGCCGGAAAAGCTGTTCGTGATGAACTTCCCGCAACTGATGCCGCCGACCTTGATCTCGCGCGATCTCGACGAGATCAACGCCTTCCGCGATCAGCACGGCGCTGTCGTGATGAAGCCGCTGCATGGCCATGGTGGCGCGGCGGTGTTTCGGGTGATGCCGCAGGATATGAATTTCGGCTCGCTGTTCGACATGTTCTCGGTGACGTTCAAGGAGCCCTGGGTGATCCAGCGCTTCCTCCCCGAGGTGAAGCACGGCGACAAGCGCATCATCCTGGTCGACGGCGAGTTCGCCGGCGCCGTCAACCGCGTGCCGGCAGCAGACGATCTGCGCTCCAACATGGTGCGCGGCGGCGCCGCGCAGGCCACCGATCTCAGCGCACGCGAGCGCGAGATCTGCGACACGCTCGGTCCGGAATTGCGCGCGCGCGGCCTGCTGCTGGTCGGCATCGACGTGATCGACGGCAACCTCACCGAGATCAACGTGACGTCGCCGACCGGCATCCGCGCGATCTCGCGGCTCGGCGGACCCGACATCGCCGCCCGCGTATGGGACGTCATCGAGAGCAAACGGCGCTGATCAGGCGCCGTCCCACATGGCTGGGGATAAGGCCAACCAACGCGGTCAGTCCGATGCGTCCGAGGCGATGCGGAATCGCTGACATCGCCGCAATTCATGGTATGACGCGGGTCTCATGCGTCTCGTCCTGACCACCTGGAACATCAACTCGGTGCGCCTGCGCATCGACCTCGTCGCCAAGCTCATCAAGCAGGTCAGGCCCGATGTGCTGTGCCTGCAGGAGACCAAGTGCATCGACGACGCCTTTCCGCTGAAGCGCTTCAAGAGGCTCGGCTATGAGCACGTCGCGCTGAACGGGCAGAAGGGCTATCACGGCGTCGCCGTGATCTCGAAATGGCCGTTCGAGGAGACCAACGTCCGCACCTTCTGCGACAAGGTGGATTCGCGCCACATCACGGTGGCGTTCGGCGAAAAGGCGCAGCTCGCGCAGCCGCTGGTGCTGCACAATTTCTATGTGCCCGCAGGCGGCGACATTCCCGACCCCGCGCTCAATCCGAAATTCGAGCACAAGCTGCAATTCCTCGACGAAATGAAGGCGTGCGAGCCGCTGCATCCACGCGGCGACGACCGGCATATCCTGGTCGGCGATCTCAACGTCGCGCCGCATGAGCACGATGTCTGGTCGCACAAGCAGCTCCTGAAGGTGGTGTCGCACACGCCGATCGAATGTGAAAAGCTGTTGGCGGCGCAGACCCATGGCGAATGGGTCGATGTCGCTCGCGAGCGCATCCCGATGTCGGAGAAGGTCTACACCTGGTGGAGCTACCGCGCGGCCGACTGGACCGTCGGCGATCGCGGCCGAAGGCTCGACCACATCTGGGTGTCACGCGCACTGAAGGACCGGGTCAGCGATTTCAGGATCCTGCGCGACGCCCGCAGCTGGGAGCGGCCGTCGGATCACGTGCCGGTCACGGTGACTCTGGACGTGTCGTAGCGGACCCGCGCGGTCACGAAGTCAGCTTGGCCCCGGCCGCCATGATGTCGTTGGCGATTCGGCTGGCGCGGTGGGCGAACTCGTCGCGCAGCCGGCGCGCCGCCTTGGCGTCGCTTTCCAGCACACGCTGAAACAGGCTGCGCGAGATCCGCACCACGGTCGAATATTCCAGGGCCGTCGCGGTCGCCGGGCGCCGCATCTCGACCAGCAGCGCCAGCTCGCCGATCAGCATGGTCGGCGTGGCGACGATCTCGGCACCGACCTCGTCGCTGATGCGCAACGACCCGCGCTGCACGACATAGCCGCAATCGGCGGTGTCCCCCTCGCGGAACAGGGTCTCTCCGCTCTGGATGTTACGCTGCTCGGAGCCGATGGCGATCATGCGCAGCGAGTCGCTTCCCAGCAGGCGCAATGTTGGGACCCGCTCCAATAGCGCAATATCGTCTTCGATCGACATCAAGGGCCCGGGGAAGGCTGAATGGAACCAATATCATAAATGGCGAAACCGCCATCCCCGAACCTATCACGGTACCAACTTGTAGCCACCGGCCTCCGTCACCAGAATCTCCGGATTCGCGGCATCTTTCTCGATCTTCTGCCGCAGACGGTAAATGTGCGTTTCCAGCGTGTGGGTGGTGACGCCGGAATTGTAGCCCCAGACCTCCTGCAACAGCGTCTCGCGCGACACCGGCTGCTGGCCGGCGCGGTACAGGAAGCGCAGGATCGCCGTTTCCTTCTCCGTCAGGCGGACCTTGCGGGCGTTGGCGCCGGTCAGCATCTTCGAGCCCGGCCGGAAGCTGTAGGGGCCGACCGAGAACACCGCGTCCTCGCTGGCCTCGTGCTGGCGAAGCTGGGCCCGGATGCGTGCCAGCAGCACGGCGAAGCGGAAGGGCTTGGCGACATAGTCGTTGGCGCCGGATTCGAGCCCGAGAATCGTGTCCGAATCGGTATCGTGCCCGGTCAGCATGATGATCGGCGCCTTGAAGCCGCCCTTGCGCAGGGACCGCACCACTTCGCGGCCATCGGTGTCGGGCAGGCCGACGTCCATCAGAACCAGGTCGGGTGAATTGGCCTTTGCGGCGGTGGCGCCTTTGGCGCCGGTATCGACGGCCTGGGCTTCGAACTCGTCATGCAGCGAGAGCTGCTCCATCAGGGCATCGCGCAGATCGGTGTCGTCATCCACGATCAGGATCTTGCGGGCATTGGCCATTGTACAATCCTCTAGGTGGCGCCGGCGGGATCGGATGGGTGGCGCCGTCAACGGTGGGCAAACAGGCTCATCAGCCCTGTTCCGTCTTGAAGTAGGGGGCTGTTACCGATTCACAAGCGCCCGGGACTCTACTCCAGAATTGAGCAGGGATTGAGATGATTGTCCTGTTCGACCCTCGCGGCGGACCATTTGCCGACATTAAGGCAATTACCGGGCAATCCATGGCAATGAAAAGGCACGTTGTTTCATGTCGTTAGCGAAGGTGAAGCCTGGCATGCCAGCATCGCGGATCTCGATTCGCACCAAAGCCGGGTCGCGGCAGCGCGGCTGGCTCCATGTCTGGGGCCATGTCATTCCGGTGGCGCTCGGGCGCGGCGGCGTCCTGGCCAACAAGCGCGAGGGAGATGGCGGCACCCCCCGAGGGACCTTCCGGCCCCGGCGGCTGTGGTGGCGGGCCGATCGTCATTCGCGTCCGCGCACCTTTCTGCCGATCCGGCCGATTGGCCCGGAGGATGCGTGGTGCGAGGACCCGGCCGACCGGCACTACAACCAGGCGATCCGGCTGCACGGCGACCATCCCGGAGACCGGCTGGCGCGCCAGGACCATCTGTACGATTTCATCATCGAGATCGACCACAACACGCGGCCGCGGATCGCGGGCCGCGGCAGCGCCGTGTTCCTGCATCTGGCGCGGCCGAATTTCGGCCCGACCGCAGGCTGCGTGGCCATGACCCGGCCGGCGATGCTGCGTCTGTTGCAAAGAATCGGTCCGCGCACCAGAATCGTCATCGAATGAGAAGCGAGTTGGGGGAGGACGTCATGCGCGCACCGGATCAGCCAGCCAGCGCCGCTGGCATCCTGCGCCAGCATTGGAGCGAAGGCAGCAAGCTGGCAGAGCTGCCGACTGAGCTGCGTCCGAGAGATCGCGCCGAAGGCTATGCCATCCAGGCCGAGCTCGAGCGCCACTCGCCCAAGCCATTATTTGGCTGGAAGATTGCGGCGACCAGCGAGGCCGGCCAGCGCCATATCAATGTCGCCGGTCCGATGGCCGGGCGGATCCTGGCCGAAACGGTGCTGCCGGTCGGCGGCACCGCATCGATGGCCGGCAACGCGATGCGGGTCGCCGAGCCGGAATTCGCCTTCCGCCTCGGACGCGATCTGCCGCCCAGACCGACACCTTATGATGTCGCGGAGGTGCTGGCCGCGGTCGACACGCTGCACCCCGCGATCGAAATTCCCGATTCGCGGTTCGCCGACTTCGTCAGCGCCGGCGAGGCGCAACTGATCGCCGACAATGCCTGCGCGCATCTGTTCGTGCTGGGCGAGGCCGCCACCGCCGACTGGCGCAGCCGCGACCTGATCGCGGAGCGGCCGCGCATCGCGCTGCGTGGCGAGACCTTCATCGGCCACGGCCGCAACGTGCTCGGTGATCCGCTGATAGCGCTGGCCTGGCTGGTCAACGAGCTCAGCGCGCTCGGCGTGCCCGCGCGGGCAGGGCAGGTGGTCACGACCGGCACCTGTCATCCGCCGCTGCCGATCGGCAGCGGGGACCACATGGAGGCCGATTTCGGCGATCTGGGGCAGGTATCGGTGCGGTTCGAGTAGGGACCGGCCGCGACCGCGCCCCCCTTCAGCGATGCCCGAAGATCGCCGAGCCGACCCGCACATGCGTGGCGCCGAACTGGATGGCGGTGGCGAAATCGGCGCTCATGCCCATCGAGAGATGCGCGAGGCCGTTGCGGGCGGCGATCTTGGCGGTCAGCGCGAAATGCGGCCCCGGTGCTTCATCGACCGGCGGAATGCACATCAGTCCTGAAATCGCCAGCCCGTAATCCGTGCGGCAGGCGGCGATGAAGGCGTCGGCGTCGCCGGGCGCGATGCCCGCCTTCTGCGGCTCCTCGCCGGTATTGATCTGGACGAACAGCTGCGGATGCCGGCCCTGGGCGGAAATCTCCTTGGCAAGCGCCACGCACAGGCTTGGCCGGTCCACCGAATGGATGGCGTCGAACAGCGCGACCGCCTCCTTGGCCTTGTTGGATTGCAGCGGCCCGATCAGGTGCAGTGCGAGCCCCGGATGCGCGGCCATCAGCGGCGGCCACTTGGCTTTGGCTTCCTGAACGCGATTTTCACCGAACGCGCGCTGTCCGGCCGCGATCACCGGCTCGATCGCGTCGGCATCGAAGGTCTTCGACACAGCGATCAGCGTGACCGAGCCGCGATCGCGTTTGGCGTCGCGGCAGGCGCGCAGAATCTCCTGCTCGACGGCGGCGAGCGCGGACGGCGAGGACGAGGTTGAGGCGTTCGATTCATCAGGCACGATGGCGTCCGTCGGTAGATTTACGGGTTTGGCTGCAATTTTACAGAGTTCGAGAAAGGGTTCTTGAGCCCTTCTCCTTACCCTTCACGGCCGGGGGTAGGGGGAAGAAATGCCAAGCATCCGGTTCAATCGCAATAGAGTGAAGCTGAACCGGCTGATGGGGATCCGCGCCCGGCTGGCGCTGCTCGCCCTGATCCTGGTCGCGCCGCTGATGCTGGAACGCGCGCGCTCGCTGGAAAGCGCCAGGACAAGGCAGATCGCACTCGCATCGGAGGAATTCTCCGGCCTCGCCCGGCAAAGCGCCGACATGCAGCGCGAGGTCATCATGTCGGTGGAGACGGTGCTGAAGTCGACGGCCTATGTCCGGGCGTCGAGCACCGGCGTGAGCCGCAGCTGCGACATGATGCGCGCCAGCCTGCCGGCGACCCTGCCGTGGATCCGCACCCTGATGATCGCCGGCCGCGACGGCCGCATCCAGTGCTCGACCAACAACCAATATGTAGGGCTCGATTTCAGCGACCGGCCGTATTTCCGTGGCGCCCAGGAATCACGTGATTTCGTGTTCAGCGACTACCTGCTGTCGAAGCCGTCGCACGTGCCGATCGTCATGGCCGCCTATCCGGTCGGCGCTATCACCGGCGAGCCGGACGCGGTGATGCTGGCGAGCGTGAACCTGGAATGGATGTCCAAGATCATGAACAATCTTGGCGGCCGCCCCGGCATCACGGCGGTGCTGGTCGACAGCGAAGGAACCGTGCTGGCGGCGCCCGCCGACCGCAACGAGCTGATCGGCCGGCCGCTCGACAGCGTGCCGTTGTTGTCGGCCGTTGCCGAGACCGCCCTGAGTTCGGGGAAGCCGAGCGAGACGATGAGTTTCACGGCGGCGGATGGTTCTAAGCGCGCGATCACCTTCACTCGGATCGCCGACACCGGATCGCGGCTGATCGTCAGCATCGATGAGACCCGCGTCACCGCCGCCATCGACCGCGAGATCCGCAACGCCTATCTGCAGGCTGGCCTCGTCTGCCTGATCGTGCTGCTCGGCGCGCTGATCGCCGCCGAGAAGCTGATCGTGAAGCCCGTCAGCATGCTCGCCGCGACCGCCAAGCGCTTCGGCCACGGCCACTGGTCGGCGCGCGTCACCACCAAGCATCTGCCGTCGGAGTTCGTTCCGCTGGCAAAGTCCTTCAATGCGATGGCCGCCAAGCTCGGCCAGCGCGAGCGCGAGCTGGTCGCCGCCAATGACCGGCTGACGGTGATGGCGTCGATCGACATGCTCTCGGGCCTCGCCAACCGCCGCGGCTTCCAGAACCGCATCGACGTCGAATGGAGCCGCGCGCAGCAGGCCGGCACCGAGCTGTCGCTGCTGATGATCGACGTCGACCACTTCAAGCTCTACAACGACACCTATGGGCACCCTGAGGGTGACGCCTGCCTGTCACGTCTCGGCGAGACGCTGTCGCAGATCGCCGGCGCCATGACGGCTTTCGCCGGCCGCTATGGCGGTGAGGAGTTCTGCCTGTTGTTGCCGGGCATGGGTGCCAGAGAGGCGCTCGCGGTCGGCGAGCAGGTGCGCGCCACGGTGCTGGAGCTCGAGCTGCCGCACGCGACGTCGGCGCATCGGTGCGTCACCGTGAGCGTCGGTGTCGCCTCGACCCGGCCGAACGAGTCGCTGATGCCCTCCGACCTGATCGAAGCCGCCGATGCCGCGCTCTATGCGGCCAAGCATCGCGGCCGCAACACGGTCATCGCGCATGGCTTCGCGGATGTCGCGGATGTCAGGAGCGGCGTGGCACGCGCAGGATAGGGCTGCGGCTGCGGCCTGCGATCAGCCGACCGCGAGCTTCTGGTCGAGCTCGAGCTCGGTGACCACGCGGTTGCGGCCGAGCTTCTTGGCGAGATACAGCGAGCGGTCGCAACGGTCGATCAGATCAGCCATCGATTCGCCGAACTGGAACTGGCCGACGCCGATCGACACCGTGATCTGCGGCAACACCTCGCCGGTCGAGCGCCGCGTGAACTGACAATCGGCGATGGTGCGCCGGATGCGCTCGGCGATGACAGTACAACCTTCGAGGTCGGTCTGCGGCAGCACCGCGATCAGTTCCTCGCCGCCGTAGCGTGCGGGAAGATCCTTGTCGCGGACGCGCTCGCGCAATGCCTTGGCGACAAGGCGCAGCACCTGATCGCCGACGCCATGGCCGTAATTGTCGTTGAACTTCTTGAAGTGGTCGACGTCGATCAGGAGAACGCTGAGCGGTTCGTCGCGCTCCATCGCCTCGACCTGCGCATGGCGGAAGAACTCTTCGAGCGCGCGCCGGTTCGGCAATCCGGTCAGCGTGTCCGTGCGTGCGCGCTGCTCCGACTTGTTGAGCGAGTCTCGGATGGTGTCGAGCTCGCGTGACTTCTCGGCAAAGCTCGCTTCGAGTTTCGCCGCACGCGCGGTCGCCTGGGCGAGCTCGCTGACCAGGTTCTCGATCAGGATCTTCGGATCGACGCCCTGCTCGCTGCGTTCGGCGACGCCATCGATCGCCGCCATGTGTGTGCGGTTGTCGGCGATCGCGGCCGTCAGATACTGCTTGGCGGAGTCCATCACGCCATGCAACTGCTGCGAGACTTTGTGGACGACAGCCGCTTCCGTACCCTGCTGGCCGATGTACGTGTCGAACAGCGCCTGGTTGGTGGTCTTGTCGAACTTGCGCTTGTTGCTGACCAGGATGTCGACGGCGCGCTTGAGATCCGACGCCGAGCCCAGTGAGTACTTGAACCACAGATGGAAGTTGTTAGGCGTCGGTGGCACGCGCTGTTGAGCCATGGATTTCATGGCCTTTTCCGCGACCGTCGTCGCGTACTCGAAGTCAAGCTCGTCGAACGTAGCGCCGGACACGATGTGGAGTGATCCCAGATGCGGGCTGATGCCTGGATGTATGCACTCAGTCTCCCATTCAAGTCTTAACCGTGCCTCAATCGAACCTTCGACACTGCCGGCAGAGGCTGCAAAAAAACTCACGATTACCGTCGCTTAGCGGATGCCCAAAATGGTATCATCATCTGTCGCCCCATTGACCGGGCTGCCGCTTTTGTGGCCTAGTCCGCCGTCTTCAAACGACGCGAATCCTCGAAAATTACAAGCGATTCCATGACATCCGAACGCTACAACGCCCGTGAAGCCGAGCCGCGCTGGCAGCGCCAGTGGGACGAAAAGGCGATCTTCGCCACCAGGAACGACGATCCGCGTCCGAAATACTACGTGCTCGAGATGTTTCCCTATCCGTCGGGACGCATCCATATCGGGCATGTCCGTAATTATACGCTGGGCGACGTGCTGGCGCGCTTCATGCGTGCCAAGGGCTTCAACGTGCTGCACCCGATGGGCTGGGACGCGTTCGGCCTGCCGGCCGAGAACGCCGCGATCGAGCGCAAGGTGGCGCCCAAGGCGTGGACCTACGACAATATCGCGGCGATGAAGAAGCAGCTGCGCTCGATCGGCCTGTCGCTCGACTGGGCGCGCGAGTTCGCGACCTGCGATCCATCCTACTACAAGCACCAGCAGAAGATGTTCCTCGACTTCATGCAAGCGGGGCTGGTCGAGCGCGAGAAGCGCAAGGTGAACTGGGATCCGGTCGACATGACCGTGCTCGCCAACGAGCAGGTCATCGACGGTCGCGGCTGGCGCTCCGGTGCGGTGGTCGAACAGCGTGAGATGAACCAATGGGTGTTCAAGATCACGAAGTACTCGCAGGAGCTGCTGGACGCGCTCGATGGTCTCGACCGCTGGCCCGACAAGGTGCGGCTGATGCAGCGCAACTGGATCGGCCGCTCCGAAGGCCTGCTGATCCGCTTCGCGCTGGATCCCAAGACGACGCCGGCGGGCGAGACCGAATTGAAGATCTTCACGACGCGGCCGGACACGCTGTTCGGCGCCAAGTTCATGGCGATCTCGGCGGACCATCCGCTGGCGCAAGCCGCGGCCGCCAAGAACCCGGAGCTCGCCGCGTTCGTCGCCGAGATCAAGCGGATCGGCACCGCGCAGGAGGCGATCGACACCGCGGAGAAGCAGGGCTTCGACACCGGCATCCGCGCCGTGCATCCGTTCGATCCGAGCTGGACCTTGCCGGTCTATGTCGCGAACTTCGTGCTGATGGAGTACGGCACCGGCGCCATCTTCGGCTGCCCGGCGCATGACCAGCGCGACCTCGACTTCGTCAACAAATACAATCTCGGCAACACGCCGGTGGTCTGCCCCGAGGGTCAAGACCCGGCGAGCTTCGTCATCACCGACACCGCGTTCGACGGCGACGGCCGCCTGATCAATTCGCGCTTCCTCGACGGCATGACGATCGCGCAGGCCAAGGACGAGGTCGCCAAGCGGCTGGAGACCGAGCAGCGCGCTGGCGCCGCCGTCGGCGAGCGCCAGGTCAATTTCCGGCTGCGCGATTGGGGCATCTCGCGCCAGCGCTATTGGGGCTGCCCGATCCCGGTGATCCACTGCCCGACCTGCGATGTCGTGCCGGTGCCGGCCAAGGACCTGCCCGTGGTGCTGCCGGACGACGTCACCTTCGACAAGCCGGGCAATGCGCTCGACCACCATCCGACCTGGAAGCACGTCACCTGCCCCGCATGCGGGGGCAAGGCGCAGCGTGAGACCGACACCATGGACACCTTCGTGGATTCGTCCTGGTACTTCGCGCGCTTCACCGATCCATGGAACGAGACCGCGCCGACGACGCCGGCCGTGGCCAACCGGATGATGCCGGTCGACCAGTATATCGGCGGCGTCGAGCACGCGATTCTGCATCTGCTCTACAGCCGGTTCTTCACCCGCGCGATGAAGGCCACCGGCCACGTCGCGATGGACGAGCCGTTCGCCGGCATGTTCACACAGGGCATGGTGGTCCACGAGACCTATCAGAAGGCCGACGGCACCTACGTCAACCCGGCGGAGGTCAAGATCGAGATCGGCGGCAACGGCCGCCGCGCCGTGCTGGCCGCCACCGGCGAGGACATCACGATCGGCCCGATCGAGAAGATGTCGAAGTCGAAGAAGAACACCGTCGACCCCGACGACATCATCGAGAGCTACGGCGCCGACGTCGCGCGCTGGTTCATGCTGTCGGACTCGCCGCCGGACCGCGACGTGATCTGGAGCGACGAGCGGGTGCAGGGCGCGGCGCGCTTCGTCCAGCGGCTGTGGCGGCTGGTCAACGAATCGGTCGCGGCAGCGGCCGAGGCCCCCTCCTCCCGCCCGGCCGCGTTCGGCCCCGACGCGCTGGCGCTGCGCAAGGCTGCCCACGGCGCCCTGGACAAGGTGACCGGCGGCATCGAGCGGCTGCACTTCAACGTCTGCCTGGCGCATATCCGCGAGTTCGCCAATGCGCTGGCCGACGTCCTGGCGCGGCCGGCCAAGCCGGCGGCCGACCTGGCCTGGGCGATTCGTGAGGCCGCCGGGATCCTGGTGCAGCTGTTCTCGCCGATGATGCCGCATCTGGCCGAAGAATGCTGGCAGGTGCTGGGCCAGACCGGGCTGATCTCGGAGGCCTCCTGGCCGCAAATCGAACGAGATTTGCTGGTTGAGGACAGCATGACCCTGGTCGTCCAGGTCAACGGCAAGAAGCGCGGAGAAGTCACAGTCGCCAGCAACGCGCAGAATCCGGAAATTGAGGCTGCCGTTTTGGCCCTCGATGCAGTAAAACTGGCGCTGGATGGCAAACCCGTCCGCAAGGTGATCATTGTTCCCAAGAGGATCGTGAATGTCGTCGGCTAGGTTTCGGATCGCTGCTCGGCTTGTTGCCGTGGCCGCTTTGGCCGCGCTGACGGCAGGCTGCTTCCAGCCGATGTATGCAGAGCATACCGACGGCACGCCCGGCCTGCGCGAAAAGCTGATGGGCATCGAGCTGCCGCCGGTCGACAAGCCGAACGCCTCGCCCGAGGCGCGCATCGGCGTCGGCATCCGCAACGCGCTCGCCTTCAAGCTGTACGGCACCGCAACCGGCACGGCGCCGACCCACAAGCTGGTGCTGCGATTGCAGACCAGCCGGTCCTCGCTGATCGTCTCACAGACCACCGGCCTGCCGACCACCGAGAATGTCGGCCTCGACGTGCAGTACAATCTGGTCGAGTTGGCGACCAACAAATCGGTCATGACCGGAACGACCTTCGCGCGCACCTCCTATGACATCCCCGGCTCGTACCAGCGCTTCGCCCGGCAGCGGGCCTTCCGTGACGCCGAGGATCGCGCCTCCGAGGAGGTCGCCGAGAAGATCAAAACGCGGCTCGCGGCCTATTTCACCGCGGGCACCTGACGCACGGCTGACATCGCCGTGGTCGCGCTGCGCGGACGAGACATCGATGCCTTCCTGGCCAAACCGGACGCCACTCGTCCGCTGATCCTGTTGTACGGTCCGGATACCGGCCTGGTTCGCGAGCGTGCCGAGGCCCTCATCGCTTCGGCCGTCGACAACCCCGATGATCCCTTCTCCGTGGTCAGGCTCGACGGTGACGAGCTCTCCGCGGAGCCATCGCGCCTCGTCGACGAAGCCATGACCGTGCCGCTGTTTGGCGGCCGCCGGGCCATCCGGGTGCGCGCTGGCTCGCGCAATTTCGCCAGCGGCGTCGAGACGCTCAGCGAGATGAACGTGCGGGACTGCCGCATCGTGATCGAGGCCGGCGACATCCGCCCCGATTCGCCACTGCGCAAGATTTGCGAGAAGGCCAGAACGGCGGTGGCGATCGGCTGCTACCCGGACACCGAGCGCGATCTCGCCAAGCTGATCGACGACGAATTGCGCTTGGCCTCGCTGCGCATCTCTCCGGAGGCCCGCGCCTATCTGATGGCGCTGCTCGGCGGCGACCGCCAGGCCTCCCGCAACGAGCTGCGCAAGCTGACCCTGTTCGCCCACGGCGAAGGCGAGGTGACGCTCGACCATGTGATGGCCGTGGTCGCCGACGCCTCGGAGATGAAGCTCGATCCGATCGTTGACGGCGCCTTCGGCGGCAAGCCGGAAATGGTCGAGACCGAGTTCGGCAAGGCGATGATCGCGGGCACCTATCCCGGCGTCATCATCTCCGCCGCGCAGCGACATGCCGCATGGCTGCATAAATCGGCGCTCGCCGTCGCTTCCGGCACGCCAGTCTCGTCCATCCTCGAAGGCGGCTTCCCCCGGCTGCACTTCTCGCGCAAGCCGAGCGCCGAGACGGCGCTGCGCAATTTCTCCCCTGCCCGCCTGCTGCCGATCATCGACCAACTGGCGACAGCCGCGCTCGACATGCGCAAGCAGCCGGGATTGGCGGCAGCGATCGCGCAGCGGACGCTGCTGTCGATCGCGGTCGCGGCACGGCGGAAGGGGTGATGGTCAGTGCGCCGGCTCCCTGAATACGGCGTCGAGAACTTCAGCCCGAGTGGACCCGAGATCGCTCTCCAACCTCAGCCGTCATTCCGGGGCGCCCGAAGGGCGAGCCCGGAATCCATCGGGCTACAGGATCTGCTGAGAGATGGATTCCGGGTTCGTGCTGCGCACGCCCCGGAATGACGGAGGAGAGAGTCGTGTGCTCGCTTTGGCAATCGCGACGAAAAACACAGCCGTAGCTCTTCCAAATTATTAGCTCGTCATGCCCGGGCTTGACCCGGGCATCCATCCGCTTCGTCCAAAAAAATGGATGGCCGGGTCAAGCCCGGCCGTGACGTAGGTGAGAGCGGAGCAACGAACTCATGGAGGCCCGAGGCACAGCCGCGGCGGCGCAATGAGCGCCACGACCTAACAACCTAGCCCTGCTCCAGCCGGCGCATCACCTCGTCGAGCTGCTCGAGGCTGCGGTAGGTGATCTGCACCGTGCCGCCGGGGTCGCGGTGGCTGATCGACACCGAAAGGCCGAGTGCATCGCCGACGCGCTTCTCCAGCGCGATGGTGTCGGCGTCCTTCTTCTCCGCCGGCGCGCTGCCGCTGCTGCGCGGCTTCTGCGGCTTGCGTTCCGGCACGCCCTCCTCATGCGCGAGCGCCTCGGTCTGCCGGACGTTCAGCCCTTCCGCGATGATCTTCTTCGCCGCCGACATCGGATCCGGCAGGTTGATCAGCGCTCGCGCATGGCCGGCCGAGATCTGCCCGGTCGCGATGAAGCCCTGCACCTCGGCCGGCAGCTTGGTCAGCCGCATCATGTTGGCGACGTGACTGCGGCTCTTGCCGACGATCTTGGCGATGTCTTCCTGGTTGCGTTTGAACTCGTTGGCGAGCGCGTGATAGCCCTGCGCCTCCTCCATCGGATTGAGATCCTCGCGCTGCACGTTCTCGATGATCGCGAGCTCCAGCGCATCGCTGTCGCTGACATCGACCGGAACGATCGGCACCTCGTGCAGGCCGGCGGCCTGCGAGGCGCGCCAGCGCCGCTCGCCGGCGATGATCTCATAGCGGTCGTGCTGGCCCTTCACCGGACGCACCACGATCGGCTGGATCACGCCATGCTGCTTGATCGAGGCCGAGAGCTCGGCGAGCTCGCCGTCGGAAAACGTCTTACGCGGATTGCGCGGGTTCGGCTTGAGGAATTCGATCGGCACCTTGCGCTGATTGCGCGGCCGCTCCGGCGGCGCGCCGGCCTCGCGGCCGACGTCACCGATCAGACTTGCGAGACCCCGGCCCAATCGCGATCGCGACTCGTCGGCCATCGCCTTCTCCTTTGGATTCACGTCACGCTCCGCTTGCGTCTGCTGCCGAACGGGTCCCGCCGGCACAATGAACGAGGGAGCGGATTCATTTCGGAATCCGCTGCCGTCCTCGAATGAGATCCGGGCGACGAGGTCCCCCGGAGCAGAGGCAAAGTCAGTTCGTGCGCAGGTCACGCTCGCGCTGAATGACTTCGGTCGCGAGCTTGAGATAGGCCTCGCTGCCGACGCACTTCAAGTCGTAGACCAGCACCGGCTTGCCGTAGGACGGCGCTTCCGAGATGCGCACGTTGCGCGGGATCATCGTGTTGTAGACCTTCGATCCCATGAACTGGCGGACGTCGGCGACCACCTGGTTCGACAGGTTGTTGCGCGAGTCGAACATCGTCAGCACGATGCCGTGGATCGAGAGGTTCGGGTTCAAGGTCGAGCGCACCTGCTCCACGGTCTGCAACAGCTGCGACAGACCTTCGAGCGCGAAGAACTCGCACTGCAGCGGCACCAGGATCGCGTCGGACGCGGCCATCGCATTGACCGTCAGCAGGTTCAGCGACGGCGGACAATCGACCAGCACGTAGGTGTAGTCGTTCTCCGGCGAGACGTTGTTGTTGAGGCCGGCGATCGCATCGCGCAGACGGAAGGCGCGGTTGGCGGTGGAGCCGAGCTCGAGCTCGAGCCCCGACAGGTCCATCGTCGAGGAGGCGATGTGCAGCCGCGGCACGGCCGTCGCAACGACGGCGTCGCGCAGCGAGGCCTCGCCGATCAGCACGTCATAGGTCGAGCAGTTGCGGCTGCCACGGTCGATGCCGAGGCCGGTCGAGGCGTTGCCCTGCGGATCGAGATCGACGATCAGCACCCGCTCGCCGATCGCGGCCAGCGCCGTACCGAGGTTGATCGCGGTCGTGGTCTTGCCGACCCCGCCCTTCTGATTGGCGAGCGCCAGGATGCGCGGATGCCCCTCCGGGTGAGGAGCCCTATCTTCTTGATAAATCTGATCAATTACGGCCATGCGCGATCGCCATTGGTTGTCGTCTTGACGGAATTCAGCTCTGTCGCTCGATGCAATCGATTGCGACGATCCAGCCCTGCCCGCCCGTCCGGCTGGAGTGAAGTTTCGACTCAATTTTCCAATACTTAGTAGATTCGGTCAATTCCGCTTCTACATCTTGACCCTTGAGAAACAGCGCTTTCGCGCCTTTTTTCACCAAGGGCTCCGCAAAGCCGATGAGCTGATGTAGCGGAGCAAGCGCGCGTGCGGTCACGCAATCGACTCGCCCGCCCCACTTCTCCACGATATCCCCGATCTCTGACAAATGCACGATCCCCGGAGCGCCGGTGACGCGAATTGCCTCGCGCAGGAAGGCGGCCTTCTTGGCGTTGCGCTCGACCAGATGGACCTGGGCACCATCCCGCTCGGCCAGGGCGCAGGCGAGGACGACGCCCGGGAAGCCGCCGCCGCTGCCGAGATCAATCCAGATCCGGGCGTCGGGCGCGAGGTCCAGGAGCTGAAGCGAGTCGGCGATGTGGCGCGTCCAGAGATGCGGCAAGGTCGACGGCGCGATCAAATTGGTCTTCGCCTGCCACTCCAGCAGCAGTGCGACGTAGCGATCGAGACGCTGCTCCGTTTCACGTGAAACGGGAGTCAGCGCGAGCGCTGCCGCCTTGTCCGATTCGATCATCTTGGATGCCACCGCTGGCGATGCCTGTTTCACGTGAAACGCCTCAACCCGTGGCCTTGCTTCGACGCGCTTCGCGGCGGAGATAGGCCGCAAGGATCCCGAGCGCCGCCGGCGTCATGCCATCGATCCGGCCGGCCTGCCCGATCGTCCACGGCCTGGCCGCCGTCAGCTTCGCTCGCGCCTCATTGGAGAGACCTGGGACGAGCGCATAGTCGACGTCACCGAGCACCAGGCTTTCGTCGCGCCGGAAGGCGTCGACGTCCTGGCTCTGCCGGCGGACATAGACATCATATTTGGCATCGATCTCAAGATGGATGACGATGGCGGGATCGATCGCGCCGAGCTCCGGCCAGATCGCCCTCACCTCGGAGAAACCGATCTCCGGATAGGCCATCAGTTCGAAGGCCGAGCGGCGCTGGCCATCCTTGTTGAGCGTGAAGCCGTGCTTCGCCGCCTCGTTGGGCGTGATCGTCAGCGACCTCGCCATCGCGCGGGCAGCTTCCAACGCGCCCATCTTGCTTCGATGGAAACGCGCACGATCATTGCCGACACAGCCGAGCGCCATGCCCTTGTCGGTCAGCCGCTGGTCGGCATTGTCCGCCCGCAGCGTCAGTCGATACTCGGCGCGCGAGGTGAACATCCGATACGGCTCGGTGATCCCCCGCGTGACGAGGTCGTCGATCATCACCCCCAGATAGCCATCGGCGCGATCGAATACGACCGGCCCGCCGCCGCCCGCGGCCAGCGCGGCATTGAGACCCGCGACCAGACCTTGAGCTGCGGCCTCCTCATACCCGGTCGTGCCGTTGATCTGGCCAGCGAGGAACAGACCCTTCATCCGCTTGGTCTGCAGGGTCGGCTCGAGCTCACGCGGATCGACGTGGTCGTACTCGATGGCATAGCCCGGCCGGATCATCCGGACCCGTTCGAGACCCGGGATGGTCGGCAGCAGCGCGAGCTGGACCTCCTCCGGCAGCGAGGTCGAGATGCCGTTCGGGTAGACCGTCGTATCGTCGAGCCCTTCGGGCTCCAGGAAGATCTGGTGACCGTCGCGGTCCCCGAAGCGGACGATCTTGTCCTCGACCGAGGGACAGTAACGCGGCCCGGTCGACTTGATCTGCCCGGAGTACATCGGCGAGCGATGGACGTTGGCGCGGATCACCTCGTGGGTTGCGGTCGTCGTCCGGGTGATGCCGCATTGGATCTGCGGGGTGGTGATCCTGTCGGTCAGGACGGAGAACGGCTCCGGCGGATCGTCGCCGGGCTGCATCTCGACCGCGCTCCAGTCGATCGTCGATCCATCCAGGCGCGGCGGCGTGCCGGTCTTGAGGCGGCCGAGCCGAAATCCGATGGCTTCGAGAGACTGGGACAGCCCCAGCGCCGGCGCTTCGCCGACCCGGCCGGCCGGCCAGGTCCTCTCACCCAGGTGGATCAGACCACGCAGGAACGTGCCGGTCGTGATGACGACAGCGCCACAGATGAAGGTCCGGCCGTCAGCCAACCGCACCCCTGCCATCCGTCCGCCGGTAACGATCAGTTCGTCCGCCTCGCCTTCAATGACGGTGAGGTTTGGGGTCTCCCGGATCGCCGACTGCATCGCCGCGGCGTAGAGCTTGCGGTCGGCCTGGACGCGTGGACCTCGAACGGCCGGTCCTTTGCGGCGATTCAGAACGCGAAACTGGATGCCGCCGGCGTCGGCGACGCGACCCATCAAGCCGTCGAGAGCGTCGACCTCGCGAACCAGATGTCCTTTTCCCAGTCCTCCGATGGCCGGATTGCAGGACATGGCCCCGATCGTCGCGAACTGATGGGTGATCAGCGCGGTTAGGGCGCCCATGCGCGCCGCGCCCGCCGCGGCTTCACAGCCGGCGTGGCCGCCACCGATGACGACGACGTCGTAGGATGTCAGATGCTGGATCATGGGGCTTATCTAACGCCTGCAGACAATGCTCGGAAGACGTTTCACGTGAAACATTCGCCGACGTCGAATCCTCGTTGTTTCACGTGAAACACGACCAGCGGTCCCATCGTGTTTCACGTGAAACATCCCTGACGGCGTCCGCACATCCTGTTTCACGTGAAACAATTGACGATCGATTAACCAAGCAACGCTTCATTAAGTATATTCGACCCGGTTCGTGGGGCCGCGGCTACTTGCCGATGCAGAACTCGCGAAAGATCACGTCGAGCAGGTCTTCGACATCCACTCGTCCCAAAAGACGCCCGAGCGCAAGCGCGGCAATCCGCAGCTCCTCCGCAGCAAGCTCCTCGCCCAGGTCGATCGCCGAGATGCTACGCTGAAGCGCAGCGGCGGTGTCGGCGAGCAGAGTCCGCTGCCGCTGCCGTGTGATCAGGCCGCTCTCAGTTGATCCAAAATAGTCCCGGGCAAAGCCAACCAGCGCATCCAGCAGCTCGACCAGCCCTGCCCCGCTTCGCGCGGAGATTTGAAAGACCGGGTTATCTCCGCTGGACGATGGACGACTCCCCTCCCGACCTCTGCTCAGATCGATCTTGTTACGAACGAGCCAGACGGGAGCCTCGCTTTGGCGCTCAACCTCGGCCTGCTCATCCTCCGACAGCCACAGCACCAGATCCGCCTGCGCCGCTCGGTCCCGCGCGCGCCGAACACCCTCCTGCTCGACCGGATCGTCCGTCTCGCGAATGCCCGCGGTGTCGATCACCGTCACTGGATAGCCGTCGAGATCGAGCTGGACCTCGATGAGATCGCGCGTGGTGCCGGCCTGCGGAGAGACGATCGCGACCTCGCGACGCGCAAGCTGGTTCATCAGGGTCGACTTGCCCGCGTTCGGCGGTCCGGCAATGACGACCGTCAGGCCGTCGCGCAGACGTTCGGCCCGGCCCTGGGCCGACAGCACCGACTCGATCTCGGTCAACAGCTGGCCGATCCGGGCGAGCGCCGGCGCCATCAGCTCGATTGGCACGTCGCCTTCATCGGCAAAATCGATCCCGGCCTCGATCAGCGCCGCCGCCTCGATGATCTGCTCACGCCAGCTCCGCGCCTTGTCGCCCAACAGACCCTTCAGCTGCCGCAACGCCTGGCGCCGCTGGCGGTCCGTGTCGGCGTGGATGAGGTCGTCGAGACCTTCGGCCTCGGTCAGATCGATCTTGCCATTCTCGAACGCGCGCCGCGTGAACTCGCCCGGCTCAGCAGGGCGCATCTGCGGCATCGTCGACAGCACCGAGAACATTGTCGCCACGACGGCTCGACTGCCGTGCACATGCAGCTCGGCAACATCTTCGCCGGTGGCGCTTGCGGGTCCGGGAAACCACAGCACGACGGCATCGTCGATCGGCTCGCCATTACCATCCCGCAGCAAGGCGCGCGTCGCCATCCTCGGCAGCGGCAGTTTCCCCGCAAGCATCTGAAGGGCGATGCCGGCGTGAGGCCCGGAGAGCCTGACGATCGCAATCGCACTCGGCAGGCGTCCGGAGGACAGCGCGAAGATGGTCTGGTCGTGTGGATGCATGATCCTCAGTTGGGCTCACCGGCAGCGAAAGACAATCGGTTTGCAGCGGCATGCTTTACGCCGGCGAACCATGGCGGGCGGATAAGCATCGAGGTCTTCACGCCGAGCGCAGCGACAAACACGTCAAACAAAAAGGGCGCTCTGGAGAGCGCCCTTTGCAGATTGAAGCAGTGCCTCGATCAGGTGTTCATCGACTCGAAGAACTCGGCATTGCTCTTGGTGCTGCGGAGCTTGTCGAGCAGGAAGTCGATCGCGTCCATGGTGCCCATCGGATTGAGGATGCGGCGGAGCACGTACATCTTCTTGAGGTTCTGCGGCTCGGTGATGAGCTCTTCCTTGCGGGTGCCGGAGCGGGCGATGTCGATCGCCGGGAAGGTCCGCTTGTCCGCGACCTTGCGGTCGAGGATGAGCTCGGAGTTGCCGGTGCCCTTGAACTCCTCGAAGATGACCTCGTCCATGCGGCTGCCGGTGTCGACCAGCGCGGTCGCGATGATCGTGAGCGAGCCGCCTTCCTCAATGTTGCGGGCAGCGCCGAAGAAGCGCTTGGGACGCTGCAGCGCGTTGGCGTCGACGCCGCCGGTCAGCACCTTGCCGGAGGATGGCACGACGGTGTTGTAGGCGCGGCCGAGACGGGTGATCGAGTCGAGCAGGATGACGACGTCGCGGCCGTGCTCGACCAGGCGCTTGGCCTTCTCGATCACCATCTCCGCGACCTGGACGTGACGGGCGGCCGGCTCGTCGAAGGTGGATGACACGACCTCGCCCTTGACCGAGCGCTGCATGTCCGTGACTTCTTCCGGACGCTCGTCGATCAGCAGCACGATCAGATAGCACTCGGGATGATTGGCGGTGATCGAGTGCGCGATGTTCTGCATCAGCACCGTCTTGCCGGTGCGCGGCGGCGCGACGATCAGCGCACGCTGGCCCTTGCCGATCGGCGCGACGATGTCGATGACGCGTGGCGACAGATCCTTGCGGGTCGGATCCTCCAGCTCGAGCCGGAAGCGCTCGTCCGGAAACAGCGGCGTGAGATTGTCGAAATTGACCTTGTGCTTGGACTTCTCGGGATCCTCGAAGTTCAGCGTGTTGACCTTGAGCAGCGCGAAATAGCGTTCGCCTTCTTTCGGGCTGCGGATATGCCCTTCGATCGTGTCACCGGTGCGCAGGCCGAAGCGTCGAATCTGCGACGGCGAGACATAGATGTCGTCGGGACCGGGCAGGTAGTTCGCATCCGGCGAGCGCAGGAAGCCGAAGCCGTCGGAGAGCACCTCGACGACGCCCTCACCGATGATGTCGGTTTCCTGGATCGCGAGCTGCTTGAGGATGGCGAACATCAGCTCCTGCTTGCGCATCGTGCTGGCGTTCTCGACCCCGTTTTCCTCCGCGAAGGAGACGAGCTCGGCCGGCGTCTTTGACTTGAGGTCCTGTAGTTTGATTTCCCGCATTGGGGTGGTCCTGTGGAAGCGACTTGGGAGGGATGCGAGGTGGCTGTGGGAAGGCGGACGAAATGAGGTCCGCAGGTCTGAGCAAGGTTGGCGCCGATGAGGCACCAGACCTGATGCGGCGGCCGGTCAAGCCGGAACGCAACCACATCCGCCTGCGTGGGGTGGGATATCGATAATATAGAAAATCGCGCCGTCGTCTGCAAGGCATCTGCAGCGGAGCGGTATTCCCTGGGAAGCGGTCAGAACGGCTTGACGATGACGAGAATCACGATGCCGATCATCAGCACCGTTGGTACCTCATTGATATACCGGTAGAATTTCTGGCTTCGGGTGTTCTTGTCGGCGCCGAATTCTCTGACCCAGCGGGTGAACAGTCCATGGACCCCGGACATGATCAGCACCAGCAGAAATTTCGCATGAAACCAACCGCTGGTATACCAGCGGCCGGACCAGGCCAGATAGAGTCCGGCAAGCCACGTCACGGTGATCGCCGGATTGATGATCGCCTTGAGCAGGCGCCGTTCCATGATCTTGAACGTCTCGGACTGCTTCGAGCCGATCTCGGCGTCGCAATGATAGACGAACAGCCGTGGCAGATACAGCATGCCGGCCATCCACGCGATGACAGCGATGACGTGAAGGGCCTTGATCCACTCATACATCGGAAACGCGTGATCCTCTCGGCTGGCGATCAGCTTGCGTGTCGAGACATATCCGCTCGCTCAGTCCCCTCCAAACCAAATAATTTTAGAATCTTAAGGTTTGAGTCTAGGTAGCGGTGGATTGGACTCATGCAATGTCATCCGCAGTCTGCCCGCAGCTTGTTCACATCCCTCAACATGCGAGCTGCGCACGCCGGATCGCCCCAGAGTCTGATGTGATTCAGACGCTTGTCGAAATCCTTCGACAGCTTATCCAGAGACAAATGGGCCTCGTCCCGATATCATCGCGCTGCTGCCTGACGTTGTCCCGGACGGCGACCATGTGCAGAACAATCGGGGTTATACAAAGGGAGCGGTCCGAGGCGGCTTTTTGGCCCCATCCTTCACAGGGATTCACAGATCGTTAAGGATTTGATGCCCACCACCGGCAACTACTTTCACCTCCATCTGGTTTCCGATTCGACGGGCGAAACCCTGATCACGGTCGCGCGTGCGGTCGCCGCGCAATACACCAACGTGACCCCGGTCGAGCACGTGTACCCGCTGGTGCGGAGCCAGAAGCAGCTCGACCGCGTGCTCGACGAGATCGAGGAAGCGCCGGGCATCGTGCTGTTCACGCTGCTCGAGAAGGATCTGGTCAGCCGGCTCGAAGCCAAGTGCCAGCAGATCAACATCCCGAGCCTGTCGATCATCGGTCCGGTGATGCAGCTGTTCGAGGCCTATCTCGGCGCATCGACCGCCGGCCGCGTCGGTGCGCAGCACGTGCTCAATGCCGAATATTTCGCCCGCATCGATGCGCTGAACTACACGATGCTCCACGATGACGGGCAGATGGTCGACGGTCTCGAAGACGCCGAAGTGGTGCTGGTCGGCGTCAGCCGGACGTCGAAGACTCCGACCTCGATCTATCTCGCCAACCGCGGCGTGCGCACCGCCAACGTGCCGCTGGTCCCGGGCATTCCGATCCCGCATCAGCTCGAGATATTGAAGAAGCCGCTGGTGGTCAGCCTGCATGCGACCCCGGAGCGACTGATCCAGGTGCGGCAGAATCGCCTGCTCAGCATGGGTGCGGAATCCGGCAATGAGAACTATGTCGACAAGCAGTCGGTGACGGACGAGGTCGCCTATGCACGCAAGCTGAGTGCGAAGTTCAACTGGGTCATGCTCGACGTGACGCGGCGCTCGATCGAGGAGACGGCCGCCGCGATCCTGAAACTCTATACCGACCGGCAGCGGCAGCGGCTTCCGGACTAGTGAGCGGATCAATGTCCATCTGGTGCAGTGACGAGCCTCTCATTCTGGCATCGCAGAGCCGCGCGCGGCGGATGCTGCTCGCGAACGCAGGCCTCGCCTGCGAGGCGCTTCCGGCCGATATCGACGAACGCGCGGTGCAGGCCGAAGCTGGCCTGGTCGCGCCCTACGAGATTGCGTTGCACCTTGCCAACGCGAAGGCCGCAGCGGTCTCGGCAAACAGGCCCAATTCATATGTGGTGGGCGCGGATCAGACGCTGGCATTGGGTGAGCGCATGTTCAACAAGCCAGCCGGCCGCCAGCATGCCATGCAGCAACTGTTGGCGCTGGGCGGACGCACCCATGCGCTGCACTCGGCCATCGCCGTGGTCCGCAATGGCGAGGTGCTGTTCTCGCACGTCGCCGTTGCCTGGATGACGATGCGTGCCCTCACCGAAACCGAGATCGCAGCCTATCTCGATGCCGTAGGCGAAACCGTCACATCCAGCGTCGGCGCCTACCAGCTGGAAGGGCTCGGCGTGCACCTGTTCGACCGCATCGACGGCGATCACTTCACCATCCTCGGCCTGCCGCTGCTGCCGCTGCTCGCCTATTTTCGCGAAGCGAAGCTGCTCAGGATCTGAGGCCGACCGCAGCCACGCGCAAGGGGGAGTGACCGCGGATGAGAGTGCTGGGTCTGACCGGCTCGATGGGCATGGGCAAGTCGACGACCGCAAAGCTGTTCGCCGAAGCCGGCGTCCCGGTCTATGACGCCGACGCGACCGTTCATAAGGTCTATGAGGGCGAAGCCGTGCCGGCGATCGAAGCCGAATTTCCTGGGACCACGGTGGACGGCAAGGTGGATCGGGCCAGGCTCTCCGCCAAGGTCGTCGGTGATGCCGACGCGATCCGCAGGCTCGAAGCGATCGTGCACCCGATGCTGCGCTCCTATCATCAGAAGTTTCTCGACGACGCCGAGCAGTCCGGCGTGCCCGTTGCCGTCGTCGATGTCCCCTTGCTGTTCGAGACCGGCGGCGACAAGCGCGTCGATGCCGTGGTGGTGGTGTCGACCGCGCCCGAGATCCAGCGTCAGCGCATTCTGGCGCGCGGCACGATGACGGAAGAAGCGCTCGATGCGCTGCTCGCACGGCAGATGCCGGATGCCGAGAAGCGCAAGCGCGCCGATTTCGTCGTGGATACCTCGCACGGGCTCGATCCGGTGCGGGCACGCATCCGCGACATCCTGGCGGAGGTCGTTAGAATGCCACAGCGCCGACGCTGATTCGCGAACGCCGGCCGCGCGGAATTCGACGGATCAAATCAGATGCGTGAGATCGTTCTCGACACCGAAACCACCGGCCTCGACGCCCTGCGCGGCGACCGCCTGGTCGAGATCGGCTGCGTCGAGATCATCAACCGCATGCCCACCGGCCAAGTCTACCACCGCTACATCAATCCCGAACGTGACATGCCGGCGGAGGCGTTCGCGGTTCACGGACTGTCGAGCGAGTTCCTCGCGGACAAGCCGCTGTTTCACGAGATCGTGGAGGAGTTCCTGGAATTCATCGGCGATGCCCCGCTGGTGATCCACAACGCCTCGTTCGACATCGGCTTCATCAATGCCGAGCTCGACCGGGTCAAGCGCGCGGCCATTCCGAGGGACCGTCTGGTCGACACGCTGCTGCTGGCACGTCGCAAGCATCCCGGCGTGTCGAACCGCCTCGACGACCTGTGCTCACGCTATGCGATCGACAACTCACGCCGCACCAAGCACGGCGCGTTGCTCGACGCCGAGCTGCTGGCGGAGGTCTATGTCGATCTGGTCGGGGCGCGGCAGTCGCAGTTGATCCTGACCCAGGACAGCCAGGAGATCCGCATCGGATCTGCCGGCGAGACGCCGCGCCGTCAGCGCGAGCAGCCGCTGTTGCCGCGGGTCACGGATGCGGAGCGAGAGGCGCATCGCGCCTTCATCGCCACGCTCGGCGACAAGCCGATCTGGACGGAGTTTCTCGCCGGCACGTGATCCGCCTGATCGGCAGCGGATCACGCCCGGCAAACATCAATCGTAAGCAGAACCGGATCAGCTCGACAGCACCTGGCCGCCCTGGGCCGCCGCCTGGCGCTCCATGTTCTGGCGGTACAGGCCGACGAAATCGACCGGGTCCAGCATCAGCGGCGGGAAGCCGCCGTCACGCACCGAATTGGCGACGATCTCGCGGGCGAACGGGAACAGCAGGCGCGGGCATTCGATCAGCAGCATCGGCGACAGGTTCTCGCGCGGAATGTTGACCAGCCGGAACACGCCGCCATAGACCAGCTCGAAGCTGAACATCACTTGGCTACCGCTCTCGGCCTTGCCCTCGATCGTCAGCGTCACCTCGTATTCGGTGTCATTCAGCGCATTGGCGCCGACATTGATCTGGATGTTGATCTGCGGCGGCTGGCCCTGCGGCGCCAGGGACTGCGGAGCGTTCGGATTCTCGAACGAGAGATCCTTGATGTATTGCGCCAGCACGTTCAGTTGAGGAGGAGGAGCCGCCTCGGGAGTGGCGCCGTTACCGTTGGTCATCGCAGTGTTCTCCAGGCAAAAAGGGCGGGTCGTTGCGGCGCGTGGCTACCATAGGGCCGGCTTGTTCCACAAGGACGAGGCACGGACGCCGCAAAAGGCCGAGGCAGAGGGTTGATCCGGCCGGCATGCCTCTATTTGTCGCATCGCCCCGGGGGCGGAACCAGCGACCGTCTACTCTGTTCCAATCCAAGGTCGATCGGATTTCCCCTTGAGAGGGAAAAGGGTTAGGATCACCGGGCCACAATGTGCCATTGGCCGGGCCCAATTCGATGACTACATCCGGGTCGACCGAGGGATTCACGGGTCTTTACCCGGATCCTGTAGAACGGGTGCCCGGTGGCCGGGCTCCGCGTTCGGCTCGACAAGTCAGAAAGCGAACACGAAGTGGACATTTATACCATCATCTTCCTGGCGCTGGCGGTCTTCATCTTCATCCGCCTGCGCGCCGTGCTCGGGCAGCGCACCGGGAGCGAGCGGCCGTTCGATCACGCCGCCCGAAACGCGGTCCAGGGCGCGCCGGACAACCACGTCATGCCGGTTCCCAACAAGCCCATCGATCCCTCGGCTGCGGTCCCCGGCGGCGAGATGCCGGCGCCGGGCGATCGCTGGCGTGGCCTGGCCGAGCCGGGCACACCGCTCGCCCGTGGCCTCGACGCGATCGTCGCCGACGACTCGTCGTTCGATCCGCGCCATTTCCTGACCGGCGCGCGCAGCGCCTACGAGATGATCGTGCTGGCGTTCGCCAATGGCGATCGCCGCGCATTGCGCGACCTGTTGTCGTCCGAGGTCTATGAGAGTTTCGACGCCGTCATCAAGGAGCGTGAGAAGCAGGAGCAGAAGACCGAAACCCGCTTCGTCTCCATCGATACCGCCGAACTGGTCGGTGCCGAGCTGCGCGACCGCACCGCGCAGGTGACGGTGCGCTTCGTCTCGCAAATGATCTCGGTGACACGCGACAAGGGGGGCAACATCGTCGACGGCAATCCGGACAAGGTGGCCGACATCACCGACATCTGGACTTTCGCCCGCGATACCGGCTCGCGCGATCCCAATTGGAAGCTGGTCGGCACCGGCAGCCATTGATGGAATAGGTTGCCGCCGCCGGCGTTACATCGGGAGATCGCCCGCTCTCGATGTCGACCCCGTTCTGCAAGGAGGACGACGAGGTCCATCCTCGGCTTTTTGACCCGGATCTTTTCAGCATCCCGTTTTCTCTGAATTTCGCGTTGAGTGGTACTTTGATGGTGCAAGCATGGTTCGCGAAATTTGGAAGCGGGGTTTCACCGCTCATCGCCTGAAATACTGGACGCCGGCGCTCGCCCTGAGCGTCGCCGCCGTGGCGCTCGCCCCTTATGCGGCCGAGGCGGTGCGCTCGCGCCACCGGGCGGCGGCGCCCCCGGTGCGCCACCTGCCCTACCCGCAACTCGACTGGCCGCTCGAGATCAGCAACAGCCAGTACCTGCCATTGGCCTGGAACGACGTGCCCGGCTGGAACGACGACGACCAGCTTGCGGCCTATCGGACGTTCCGCGCCAGCTGCAAGCCGATCGCCGCAAAGACGGATGCAGCGCCGGATGCCAAGGCGGATGGCAAGCCGCTGGGTGATTCCCTGCGCGACCCCTGTCGCGACGCTCGGGCCACCGATCTCGCTGACAATGCTGCGGCAAGGGCATTTTTCGAACGGCACTTCGAGCCGCTGAAGATCTCCAAGCTTGGCGATGCCGATGGCTTCGTCACCGGCTACTACGAACCCGTCATCGAGGGCTCGCGGACCCAGAACGAGGTCTACAACGTTCCGGTCTATCGTCGCCCCTCCAATCTGTTCGTCCGTGGCTTCAAGCAGGACGCGACGAGTCTGCCCAACAAGGGTCCCGTCTATCGGAAGATCGGACGGCGCAAGCTGGTCCCCTATTACGACCGCGCGGAGATCGAGGACGGCGCCATCGAGGGCCGCGGCCTGGAGATCGCGTGGCTCAGGAACCAGACCGACCTGCTGTTTGCCCAGATCCAGGGATCGGCGCGCATCAGTCTCGACGACGGCTCGACCATCCGCATCAACTACGATGCCTATAATGGCCTTCCCTACACACCGGTCGGCCGCATCCTGATCGAGCGCGGCATCATTCCGCGCGAGCAGATGTCGATGCAGCGTATCCGCGACTGGATGGAGCAGAATCCGGAAGGTGCCAATGACCTGCGGCGGATGAACCGCTCCTACATCTTCTTCCGCGAGGTGCAGCTGTCGGAGAAGGACGAGGCGGTCGGCGCGCAGGGCATCCCGCTGACGCCCGGCCGTTCGATCGCGGTCGACAAGTCGCTGCACGTCTATGGCACGCCGTTCTTCATCACCGGCGAGCTGCCGATCGAATCCGAGAAGTCGAAGACCGCGTTCCACCGGCTGATGATTGCGCAGGATACAGGCTCGGCGATCGTCGGACCTGCGCGCGCCGATCTCTATTTCGGCGCCGGCCAGGACGCCGGCAAGGTCTCCGGCCGTCTCAAGCACAGCATCCAGTTCGTGATGCTGGTGCCGAAGAGCCTCGATCCGGTCGCGCGTGGCCGCAAGATGCCGCTGCCGGATGCACGCCCGTCGGAGAAGATCGCAAAACTGTTTCCGCAGGTGCTGCCGAAGGAGGCCGCCAAAGCCGTCGCCTCCCCGGTCAACGATGCGAAGGCCCCTGCTTCCGCCGCGAGCGCAATCCCGGCAACCACGGTGGCGCAGAACGTTGTGGCGCCGCAGCCCGTGCCCCTGCCCGAGGCCCGCCCCCGTATCGAAAGTGATCGCAATATCCGCCGATTGCGTTATGGCAGGCGCCATCGCAACCGCCGATGACAAGCCGTCTCCATGTCTGAAGATCCCGAGCCGCCGCGCGGCCGTCGCAAGCGTGGCCTCTCCGAGGACGAGCGCACGCTGTGGGAGACGGTGGCGCGCCAGGTCAAGCCGCTGCGCAAGACGCACCGTCCGGTGCGGCCGCATCCGCCGATGGTGACGGCCGAGCCGCAGCCGGACAAGCCGATGATGACACCGCGGCCGGTCGCGCCGGTGGTCGTGCCCAAGCCGGCCCGGCCGGCGATCCCGCCGCTGGTCTCGCTCGGCCGCAAGGAGCGGTCCAAGCTGTCGCGCGGCCGCAGCGAGATCGATGCGCGGCTCGATCTGCACGGCATGACCCAGAGCCGGGCGCATCAGGCGCTGCATCATTTCCTGCATCGCGCCCAGCATGACGGTCTCACCTTCGTGCTGGTCATCACCGGCAAGGGCACCATCGGGGCGGATCCCGAACGCGGCGTGCTCCGGCGGCAGGTGCCGCATTGGCTCAGCCTGCCGGAATTCCGCTCGCTCATCGTCGGCTTCGAGGAGGCTCATGTCGGCCATGGCGGCGCCGGCGCGCTCTATGTCCGGATCAGGCGCGCCCGCGGCTGAGCGTCAGAACGGGCGGATGATCCCGATCCGCGGTACGGCGGTGACGATCCATCCCAGGATCGTCGTCATGCGGTCGTCGGCGTCGATCGGAGTGATCGGCTTGGTCGCAGGAAGCGTCTTCACCGCGTGCAGCATCAGTACCATGCAGACCACCCAGCTCGAGATCCAGCGCGAATAGTCGAACACCATGGCGAACATGACGAGGTAAGCGCAGCTGATCGCGATCAGAGCGGCGATGACGATCTGGCGATGGCGCTTGTCAGCCAAGGCGCCGATGAGATCCTTGAGATTCCGCCACAGCGGCGCGTGCAGCCACAGCAGCAGCGCATAGATGGGCAGGCCCAGCAGGTTCGACGGCAGCCGCGCCCAGGTGTCCTGCACCTCCTTGGCGAGCGGCTGATACCAGACATAGGCGAACTGCAAGAGCTCGGTGCGCGACGGATCGACCATGCGCGAGCGCAAGTAGGACACGAAGTCGGCCTCGGGCAGCGGCATGGTGCCGAGGAATTGCGCCGCGAGGAACAGCGCGCCGAGGCCGAGCAGCGCGCTGGCGCCGACTGCAATATCTAGGCGAGTGCGGGGACGCGTCAGGTAGTAGCGCAGCACGACGATCGCGGTGATGGTCGGCACGTACATCAGCAGATGGATGTGATGAATCAGCACGAGCAGGGCCGAAATCAATGCCGCAAGCAGCACGTAGGCCAGCGTGCGCGCCGGCACCAGCAGCAGGACGATCGCGCCGAGACAGCCATAGATGTCGAAATGGCCGAGCGTGAACAGGAAGTTCTTGAACACGAACGGTGAGCAAGCGGTGAAGATGAACAGCGGCAGCCGTGCGCGATCGAAGCCGAACGTGCGGCGGAAGAGCTGCGCGAACAGCGCGAGGGTGATGAGCCAGACGCAACCGGCCAGCGCGAACACCAGCCAGACCGGCACCTTCGCGGCGAACAGGCCGACCATGGCACCGATCAGCGCGCGCTTGATGAAGCCGAAATGATAGTCGACCAGCAGATGGATGTACGGAATGTAGGGCGGCAGCGTGAGCTTGTGCAGGAACACGCCGAGCATGACGGCGGCGTTCACGGCGAGCATCAGGCGCCAGTGTTTGCTGGAGGCGGCGGTCATGCGGCGTCCGAGCGGTGATAGATGGAGACGAGGTCGTCGCCCCGTCCACCACTGTCGTCCCGGCCTTGAGCCGGGACCCATTGCCGCCGCCGTTCGTGGTGAGGCAAGGCTGGAGCCGCCATCGTGAGTCACAATCAGCTTTGGTGGTTATGGGTCCCCGCGTTCGCGGGGACGACAGCGGATTTTGACGCCGCGCCGGAGCGAAGAAGCTCAGCGCTTGCTAGGCGCAGCCGACTACAAAATGAACCGGCTGAGATCCGCGTTCTTGGCGAGGTCGCCGATGTGTTGCTGCACATACGCAGCGTCGACGCGCATGGTTTCGCCGTTACGATCGGACGCCGTGAAGGAGATCTCGTCGAGCACGCGCTCCATCACCGTCTGCAGCCGGCGCGCGCCGATGTTTTCGACCGTCGAATTCACGGCGACTGCGATGTCGGCGAGCGCGTCGATCGCATCGTCGGTGATGTCGAGCGTCACGCCCTCGGTCTGCATCAGCGCGACATATTGCTTGATCAGCGATGCCTCCGGCTCGGTCAGGATGCGCCGCATGTCGTCGCGCGTCAGCGCCTGCAGCTCGACCCGGATCGGCAATCGTCCCTGCAGCTCCGGCAAGAGGTCCGAGGGCTTGGCGATGTGGAACGCGCCGGAAGCAATGAACAGGACGTGATCGGTCTTGACCGCGCCATGCTTGGTCGAGACCGTCGTGCCCTCGATCAGCGGCAGCAGGTCACGCTGCACGCCCTCGCGCGAGACGTCGCCGCCGGCGCGGTTCTCGCGCACGCAGATCTTGTCGATCTCGTCGAGAAACACGATGCCGTTGTTTTCGACCACGCTGATTGCTTCCTGCACCAGCTGCTCGCTGTCGAGCAGCTTGTCGGATTCTTCCGCGATCAGGATGTCGTGCGAGGCCTCGACCGTCACGCGCCGCGTCTTGGTGCGGCCGCCGAGCTTGCCGAAGATGTCGCCGATCGAGATCGCGCCCATCTGGGCTCCCGGCATGCCGGGGATCTCGAACATCGGCAAGCCGCCGCCGGAGGACTGCGTCTCGATCTCGATCTCCTTGTCGTTGAGCTCGCCGGCGCGCAGCTTGCGGCGGAACGAGTCGCGCGTCGCAGCACTCGCATTGGCGCCGACCAGCGCGTCGAGGACGCGCTCCTCGGCGGCGAGCTGCGCGCGGGCGGCGACGTCCTTGCGCTTGCGCTCCCGGACCTGGGCGATCGCGACCTCGACGAGGTCGCGGATGATCTGCTCGACGTCGCGGCCGACATAGCCGACCTCGGTGAACTTGGTCGCCTCGACCTTGAGGAACGGTGCGCCCGCAAGCTTGGCCAGCCGCCGCGCGATCTCGGTCTTGCCGACGCCGGTCGGCCCGATCATCAGGATGTTCTTCGGCAGCACCTCTTCGCGCAGGCCTGCATCGAGCTGCAGCCGGCGCCAGCGGTTGCGCAAGGCAATGGACACCGCCCGCTTGGCGTCGGCCTGGCCGACGATGTAGCGGTCGAGTTCGGAGACGATTTCGCGGGGTGAAAAGTCGGTCATGGGGCTCTAGCTAGGTTTGGATCGCAATCAGGGCAAGTCGCCGGGCTGGCTCACCATCAGCAGCGCAGAGCCCTCCGGCGTTTCGACGAGCCGATCGCGTCTGAATCCGGCCTTCTCGTAGGCGCGCACGGCACGGGCGTTCGCCGGATCTGGATCGGTCACCACGCGTGGCGCGGCCGATCGCAGCAGGTCTTCGACGAACTGCCGAATGAAACGCGCCCCATGGCCGCGCCCGATCATGTCGGGCTCGCCGATGAACTGATCGATGCCACGCGTGGCGGGCGGTTGAGGCCCGAATCCATGATCCCATGCTGAGAGCGCATAGCACTGGAGATATGCGAACGGCCGGCCATCGATCGCGACGATAAATTGGTCCATGTCAGGATGAGCGAGATCGCCGCTCACCAGCGCATATTGCTCGTCGGGCTCTCCCCACCACCGCATCACGTCCGGCGTGCCAAGCCAACGGCGTATCAAGGGCAGGTCGGCGGCAGCCATTGCGCGGATGGCGTAATCCTGAGCCATTAATCCCGCACCATGGCTGAGCCGCCCTGCAAGGTCTCGATGGTGATGTTGCGGTTGGTGTAGACGCAGATGTCGGCGGCGATGTCGAGCGAGCGCCGCACGATGCTCTCGGCGTCTTTGTCGGTGTCGAGCAGGGCCCGCGCCGCGGCCAACGCGTAATTGCCGCCTGAGCCGATCGCCATCACGCCGGCCTCAGGTTCCAGCACATCGCCGGTGCCGGTCAGGACCAGCGAGACGTCCTTGTCGGCGACGATCATCATGGCTTCGAGCCGCCGCAGATAGCGGTCGGTGCGCCAGTCCTTGGCGAGCTCGACAGCTGCCCGGGTCAACTGCCCCGGATATTGCTCCAGCTTGCTCTCCAGCCGCTCGAACAGGGTGAAGGCGTCGGCGGTGGCGCCGGCGAAGCCGCCGATGACGTCGCCCTTGCCGAGCCTGCGCACCTTGCGGGCGTTGGACTTGATCACGGTCTGGCCGATCGAGACCTGGCCGTCGCCGCCGATCACCACCCTGCCCCCCTTGCGGACGGTCAGGATCGTGGTGCCGTGCCAGACGGTGGGCTCGTTCGCGGATGCGTGCATGGGGGGTCCCTGGTTGATCCTCTGATTTAGGCGTTCAGGCGTCGGGATACAATTACCGGGTCCCTGCCCTGCCCTGGCGGGCCTTGAAATCCGCTCACCATGGCCCGAGATCAAGGCCGAGGGGCGTCATCCCGCAGTAGCTAAGGTGACATCCGCCTGATAAAAGGGCCGCGTTTTCAAGGGAAAGCTGACCCCATGCGTAGCGCGACCATCAAGCGCAAGACCAAAGAGACCGAGATCGAGGTGTCCGTGAACCTCGACGGCACCGGCGTCGTGAACATCGCGACCGGGATCGGCTTCTTCGATCACATGCTGGATCTGCTGGCCCGGCATTCCCGCATCGACATGACCGTCAAGGCGGTCGGCGACCTCCATATCGATTTCCACCACACCACCGAGGATGTCGGCATCGCCCTCGGCCAGGCCGTGCGTCAGGCGCTCGGCGACATGGCCGGCATCACCCGTTACGCCTCGATCCACATGCCGATGGACGAGACCCTGACGCGCGTCGTGATCGACGTATCGGGCCGGCCGATGCTGGTATTCCGCACGACCTTTGCGCGCGACAAGATCGGCGAGTTCGACACCGAGCTGGTGCGCGAGTGGTTCAACGCCTTTGCCATGAACGCCGGCATCACCCTGCATGTCGAGACGCTGTACGGCGAGAACGCCCATCATATCGCCGAATCCTGCTTTAAGGGTCTGGCGCGGGCCCTCCGCGCAGCCCTTGCGATCGATCCTCGCAATCAGGGCGAAGTGCCATCCACCAAGGGTCAGCTCGGCGGCTGACCTCCCTCCTCCCAAGGGATTATCGACATGCCCGTCTATACGGTTCACGCTCCCCTGGCCGCCGGGGTCGATCTGCGTTCGACCGATCGCTTTGTCTTCATCCGCGACGGCTTCCATTTCTGGGCCGCCGTGCTCGGCGCCGTCTGGCTGGCCTGGCATCGTCTCTGGCTTGCGATGCTGGTCTGGGCCGTGCTGACGATCGCGCTCGACGTCGTCCTGGTGCGCGTCGGCGTCAGCGGCGGCGCGATTGCCGGAATC
Organism: Bradyrhizobium sp. SZCCHNS30572; assembly: GCF_032484415.1. NCBI lineage: Bacteria > Pseudomonadati > Pseudomonadota > Alphaproteobacteria > Hyphomicrobiales > Nitrobacteraceae > Bradyrhizobium > Bradyrhizobium sp. SZCCHNS30572. The sequence continues at coordinate 572,425 of NZ_JAUESY010000004.1, forward strand.
GATCTGTTGCTTGCGATCCTGCTCGGGCTCGAAGCCTCGAGCCTGAAGCGCTGGAGCTACTCGCGCGGCAATTGGCGCCAGATCGACGTCGTCGTCGCCGACGATCTCGATGCCGCCGAGCGCCGCTTCTTCGAGCGCTGGGCCGCCCGGCGCAGCACGCTCGGCTACGACAACCACACCGTCGATCGCGGCGCGGCGCCGCCGACACGCGACAATGGCAATGGGCAGCACCCGCCGCCGCTGCCGCATGCCAGCATCATTGGCTTGTTTCCCGAACCCGGAGGTGGACGATGAGTGTTGCGATCATCGATTACGGCTCCGGCAATCTGCATTCCGCCGCCAAGGCGTTCGAGCGCGCCGCGCGCGGCATGGCGGATCCGCAGAAGGTCGTCGTGACACGCGATCCCGATACGGTCTATCGCGCCGATCGCATCGTGTTGCCCGGCGTCGGCGCCTTCGCCGACTGCCGCCGCGGGCTCGACTCCGTCGACGGCATGCTGGAGGCGATGACCGAAGCCGTGCGCCACAAGGCGCGGCCATTCTTCGGCATCTGCGTCGGCATGCAATTGATGGCAACGCGCGGCAAGGAGCACGTCACCACCGACGGCTTCGACTGGATCTCCGGCGACGTCGAGAAGATCACGCCTCGCGACGAGAGCCTGAAGATCCCGCATATGGGCTGGAACACGCTCGATGCGCTGCAAGAGCATCCGGTGCTGGAGCGGCTGCCGCTCGGACCGAAGGGCCTGCACGCCTATTTCGTGCACTCCTATCACTTGAATGCCGTCAACGAGAGCGACGTTCTGGCACGCGCCGATTACGGCGGACCGGTCACCGCGATCGTCGGCAAGGACACCGCGATCGGCACCCAATTCCATCCCGAGAAGAGCCAGCGATTCGGTCTCGCCCTCATTTCCAACTTCCTGAAGTGGAAGCCATGAGCGCAGCGTGCCTGCTCGTCCAAGGGGCGAGCAGGGCGCTTGCCTGAAAGACAGCTCCGATGATCCTGTTTCCTGCCATTGATCTGAAGAACGGCCAGTGCGTGCGCCTGGAGCAGGGCGACATGGCGCGCGCCACCGTGTTCAACCTCGATCCCGCCGCGCAGGCCAAGAGCTTCGCCGACCAGGGGTTCGACTATCTCCACGTCGTGGATCTCGACGGCGCCTTCGCCGGCAAGCCGATGAATGCGCACGCCGTGGAAGCGATGTTGAAAGTCGTCAAGATGCCGGTGCAGCTCGGCGGCGGCATCCGCGATCTCGAGACGGTGGAGGCTTGGCTCAGCAAAGGCATCACCCGTGTCATCATCGGCACCGCGGCGGTGCGCGATCCCGAGCTGGTGAAGACCGCAGCCAAGGCCTTCCCCGGCCGCGTCGCCGTCGGGCTCGATGCGCGCGACGGCAAGGTCGCCGTCGAGGGCTGGGCCGAGACATCCGAAGTGACCGCGCTCGACATCGCCAAGCGCTTCGAGGACGCCGGCGTCGCCGCGATCATCTTCACCGACATCGCACGCGACGGCCTACTCAAGGGCCTCAACCTCGACGCCACGATCGCGCTCGGCGACGCCATCTCGATTCCCGTGATTGCCTCCGGCGGCCTGGCCTCGATCGAGGACGTCAAGGCGATGCTGACACCGCGGGCGAAAAAGCTCGAAGGCGCCATCGCCGGCCGCGCGCTCTATGACGGCCGCCTCGATCCCGCGGAAGCACTGGCGCTGATCCGCGCGGCGCGTGCGTAGGAGGAAACAGGATGTTCAAGGTCCGTGTCATTCCCTGCCTCGACGTCAAGGACGGACGAGTCGTCAAGGGCGTCAACTTCGTCAATCTGCGCGATGCCGGCGATCCGGTCGAAGCCGCGATCGCCTATGACGCGGCCGGCGCCGACGAGCTGTGTTTCCTCGACATCACCGCCACCCATGAGAACCGCGGCATCATGCTGGACGTCGTCCGGCGCACGGCGGAGGCCTGCTTCATGCCGGTCACGGTCGGCGGCGGCGTGCGCACCATCGACGACATCAAGACCCTGCTCCGTTCCGGCGCCGACAAGGTTTCGATCAATTCGGCCGCGGTGAGCAGGCGCGAATTCGTCAAGGAGGCGGCCGAGAAGTTCGGCGAGCAGTGCATCGTGGTGGCGATCGACGCCAAGTCCGTGTCGCGGCCGGGCGGCGGCAGCCGCTGGGAGATCTTCACCCATGGCGGCCGCAAATCGACCGGCATCGATGCCCTGGAATACGCCCAGGAGGTGGTCGCGCTCGGTGCCGGCGAGATCCTGCTGACCTCGATGGACCGCGACGGCACCCGCCAGGGCTTCGACCTGCCGCTGACCCGGGCAGTCGCCGACAGCGTCCCGGTGCCGGTGATCGCCTCCGGCGGTGTCGGTAACCTCGATCATCTGGTGGACGGCATCCGCGAGGGCCACGCGACCGCGGTGCTGGCGGCGTCAATCTTCCATTTCGGGGAATTTACCATCCGGCAGGCCAAGGAGCACATGGTGCGCCAGGGGCTGCCGATGCGGCTCGATCCCTGACGACATTGCGTCGCAAAAATGTTAGATGAACGCTGGTCCGGCCGCCGTGGTCGGGCAGGCGTTCCGAGTACCGGCTGATGTCCCGCTTCACGCTTCACGATCTGGCTGCCATCATCGACGCGCGCGCCGCGGCGGGCGGCGAGGCGTCCTATACGCGCAAGCTGCTCGACAAGGGTCCGCCGCAATGTGCCAAGAAGATGGGCGAGGAGGCGGTCGAGACGGTCATCGCCGCACTTGGCACCGACCGTGAGCATCTGATCTCCGAAAGCGCCGACCTGCTGTTTCATCTGTTGGTGTTGTTGAAGTCGCGCGACGTCCGGCTCGAGGAGGTCGAGGCGGCGCTCGGCAAGCGGACCGGCCAATCGGGGCTGGAAGAAAAGGCGTCGCGCAAGACGGAGTAGGGCGCGACGGCGGGGGAAACGAAGGGCAGCGTCATGGACATGCGCACCACCGAACAACAATATAATCCGTACCGCGTCTTCACCCGCGAACAATGGGCCGAGCTGCGCAACGACACGCCGATGACCTTGGAGCCCGGCGAGTTCTCCAAGCTGCGGTCGATGCACGATCGTCTCGACCTTCAGGAGGTCGAGGACATCTACCTCCCGCTGTCGCGATTGCTGTCGATGTATGTCGATGCGGCGCAGCGGCTGTACTACGCGCAGCGCCAGTTTCTCGGCATCCGCGACCGCAAGATGCCCTACATCATCGGCGTCGCCGGCTCGGTGGCGGTCGGCAAGTCCACCACTGCGCGCGTGCTGCAGGCGTTGCTGACCCGCTGGTCGCCGCGGCCCAAGGTCGATCTCATCACCACCGACGGCTTCCTGTATCCGAACGCGGTGCTGGAGCGGCAGGGCCTGATGCAGAAGAAGGGCTTTCCGGAAAGCTATGACCTGCCGCGGCTGCTCGGTTTTCTCTCCGACATCAAGGCCGGCCGCCATCCCGTGCGCGCACCGGTGTATTCCCATCTGAGTTACGACATCGTCCCCAATCAGTGGGCCGAGATCGACCAGCCGGACATCCTCATCGTCGAAGGCGTCAACGTGCTGCAGACCGGACCGCTGCCGCGCGATGGCCAGGCCGTGCCGGTCGTCTCCGACTTCTTCGACTTCTCGGTCTACATCGACGCCGACGAGGCGATCCTGCGCAAATGGTACGTCAAGCGCTTCCTGTCGCTGCGCGACACGGCGTTCCATGATCCGCGGTCCTACTTCAACCGCTACGCGCTGCTGTCGGACGAGGAGGCCATCGCCACCGCGATCGCGATCTGGGAGCGCACCAACCTGGCCAATCTCGAGGACAACATCCTCCCGACACGGCCGCGTGCGACCTTGATCCTGAAGAAGGGCGCGGATCACGAGATCGAGACGGTGGCGCTGAGGCGGTTGTGAGCGGGGCCCGCGAGCGCGGCGCGAGCTGATCCGCTCCAACTAATGACCTACGCTGGCACCTGTCGCGCCGCCGCCAGATTCGCCAGCGCCTCGTCGAGCTTGTCGCGATCGATCGGCTTGACCAGGAACCCATCCATGCCCGCCTCGAAGCAGGCGTAACGGTCCTCGACCAGAGCATTGGCCGTGAGCGCCAGGATCGGGGTGCGGCCGCCGGGCTCGCTGGCCTCGATGGCGCGAATGCGCCTGGCGGCGGCAATGCCGTCGAGCTTCGGCATCTGCACGTCCATCAGGATCAGATCATAGGGCGCGCCGGCCGAGCGCGCCGCGAGCCAGGAGTCCAGCGCGGCTTCGCCATGCACGGCGATGTCGGCGTGGTGGCCGAGCTTGCTCAGCAGCGAGCGCATCAGCAGTGCGTTGATGTCGTTGTCCTCGGCGACCAGGATGGACAGTCCCGTGCCGGCCTGGGCCGCGATCGGCGGCGCGATGGTCGGGATCGGATCGTCGGCCATGACCGTGCCGTCGGTGTCGAAGCTCACGCGCGCGGCGAGCGATGCGGCCCGCAGCGGCTTGACGAGATAGCCGTTGAATGGCGCCCCCGGCGCCAGCTCGTGGCGGCTCGCCGGTGTCACCAGCACGATCAGCCGCGTCGTATGACGTTGCGCGACCCCGCCCACACGCAGCGATACATCGCCGCCGATGCTGTCGTCGACCAGCACGGCGTGCCAGGCGCGTTCGGGCAGCAGGGCCTCCGCCACCTCGGCCTCGGCGACCAGGCAGGTCTGCGCGCCCCAGTTCTGCAAGCGCCGCTCGATCAGCTCGGCCTGCAGCCCGGCCGGCGCGACCAGCATGATCGACCGTCCTGCGAGATCGGGGCCGCGGAAGCTGTTCTGCTCGCCGCGCTCCAGCGCCGGCGGCAGCGGCACCGACACCTCGAAGGTCGAGCCGGCGCCGAGCGCGCTCTGCAGCGCGATGCGGCCGCCCATCCGCTTGACGATCCGGTCCGAGATCGCAAGGCCAAGCCCGGTGCCGCCGAAGCTGCGCGCCACGCTGTCGTCGGCCTGTTCGAATTCGCGGAAGATCCGCTCCTGCGCGTCGGCTGCGATGCCGATGCCGGTGTCGCACACCTGGAAGCTGATCTCGTTCGGCCAGATGCCGGGCTCGGCGATCAGGGCAACGCCGCCCGTCGCGGTGAACTTGATGGCGTTGCCGGCGAGGTTGAGCAGCACCTGGCGCAGCCGCGCGGCGTCGCCCGTCACCCAGGTCGGCAGCCGCTCGTCGAGATAGGCCGCGATCTCCAGTTGCTTGGCCTGCGCCCGTGGCGCCAGCAGCTCGGTGATCTCCTCGATCAGCGCCGCCAGCGAGAACGGCTGCGCCTCGAGCGCCAGCTTGCCGGCCTCGATCTTGGAATAGTCGAGCAGCTCGTCGATCAGCGACATCAAGGCCTCACCCGAGGTGCGGACCGCCTTGGCGTAGGTCGTCTGTTCCGGCGTCAGCTGCGTTTCGAGCAAGAGTCCGCTCATGCCGAGGATGCCGTTCAGCGGCGTGCGGATCTCATGGCTGGCCATCGCCAGGAACCGCGACTTGGCGCGGTTCGCGGCATTGGCCTGATCGCGCGCGTCCGCCAGCGCCCGCTCGGTCTCGGTGCGGTCGGTGACGTCGCGGCCGACACATTGCAGCACGGCGGGCTGGCCGGCGTCGGAACGCACCAGCGCCTCGCGCCACGCGATCCAGCGCGGCCCGATCGCGCTCTCGATGCGCTGGTCGTGGACGCGCGTGCCGTTCGGCTCCAGCGCGCTGTCGCCCTGCTCGATCAGCTCGAAAGTGAACGCGCTGCCGAGCAGGTTGTCGCGATCGAGGCCCGCCATCCGGCAATAGGCGTCGTTGACGAAGATGATGCTGCCGCCGTGCGCGCGCATGACGATGAGATCGCCCTGCTGCTCGAACAGATTGCGGGCGCGCTGCTCGGCTTCCTGCAGCTCCCAGTTCCGGTCGGCCAGCACCTCGTTGTGGAGCGCAATCTTGTGCATCTTCCTGGCGACGAAGCGCAGCCGCATGCTGAGCGTGGCCAGGCCGACGCAGGCGAGCGCGAACAGGAAGCTGGCGCCGATCGCGAACGTGTGCGGGTTATAGCCGGAGTTCTCGGAGATGCTGGCCTTGATGAAGCCGTACGCGCCGCCGAAGCCGGCGGAGAAGATCATCAGCGAGCGCAGGATGGCGAAGATGGTGCGGTGACGGCGCGTGAACCGGCGCAGGCGCAGCCTGACGTGAAAAATCCGTCCCATCTCGATCACCCCCGACGATTTCGATCCCAATGTCATGGCCGGCCCGCACCATGCGGCGTCGGTATTGCTGAGACTTTGAAAGGTCATGCACGCGCGATGAAGCCGTGCTGAGATGGTGAACCGGGCGTTAGCCCGACTCACAGAACCGGATCGGCGGGCGGTGAGTCGTGGCCGCGGGCCGAGACGATGAGCGCGGCGGCGTGAGCATCTGCTGCACTGTCCTTGGCGAGATGGATCCGGAGCGCGCCAGGATGCGGATCGGCGGCGATCGCGACGACCGCGGTCGCGGCAGTCATGCCGCAGCCACGATCCTCCTTGGCGAGCACATCGTCGACCACGACGAAATCGGCCGTCTCCGGACTGTCGGCCAGCGCCACGCGAACGGTGGCGAGCGCCGGGTCATCGGTGAAGTCGACATGGAGATCGGCGGTAAACGGCGCCGAGCCGAGCGAGATGCTGTCGGCACCGACGGCAATGCAGGGCTGCGGGGAGGGCGCCAATTCGAGTCTGGCGATGACCGCGGCCGCGATCAGCGGCACGGCCGAGACAAGGACCTTGAAACGCAACATGATACGCACCGACGCGGCAGGCCTAATGACGGAACGCGGGCCTTATGGTTGTCGGAGCGTAAAGAGAAGTCGTTACCAGAGTGTTGAGGGGGAGGGGGCGCCCTTACGCCGCGTGGCGATTGTCCTCCGCCAGCGCGCGATACGACAGCGCCTCGGCCAGATGCAGCCGGCCGATCGCATCAGTGTGGTCGAGATCGGCGAGCGTCCGCGCCACGCGCAGCACGCGGTGATAGCCGCGCGCCGACAGCCGCATCGTCTCGGCGGCTTCGCGCAGCAGCTTCTGGCCGGGCGCGTCGAGCCTGGCGATTTCGTCGAGCACGGCGGCGGGGGCCTCGGCGTTGGTCCGGATGTGCGGCAGGCCGGCTTTGGCATAGCGGGCGCGCTGCAGGTCGCGCGCGGCGGCGACGCGGGCGGCCACCTCGGCCGAGCCTTCCTTGGCGGGCGGCAGGATGAGGTCGGCGGCGGTGACGGCGGGGACCTCGATGCGCAGGTCGATGCGGTCCATCAGCGGGCCGGAGATGCGCATCTGGTAGTCGGACGTGCAGCGGTCGATGCGGCCGCGCTTGCAGGCATAGCCGGGCTCGAACGCGTTGCCGCAACGGCACGGATTCATCGCGGCGACCAGCATGAAGCGGGCAGGGTAGGTGACGCGGTGGTTGGCGCGCGAGATCGAGACCTCGCCGTTCTCGAGCGGCTGGCGCAGCGAATCCAGCACGCGCGGATCGAACTCCGGCAGCTCGTCGAGGAACAGCACGCCCTGATGCGCCAGCGAGATCTCGCCGGGGCGGGCGCGCAGGCCGCCGCCGGTCAGCGCCGCCATGCTGGCGGAATGATGCGGGCTGCGGAACGGCCGGCGCGACGTCAGCGCGCCGCCCTCGATCTCGCCGGCGACCGAGGCGATCATCGAAACTTCCAAGAGCTCTGCCGGCGACAGCGGCGGCAGGATCGACGGCAGCCGCGCCGCCAGCATCGACTTGCCGGCGCCGGGCGAGCCGATCATCAGCAGATGATGCCCGCCGGCGGCCGCGATCTCCAGCGCGCGCTTGCCGCTCTCCTGGCCCTTGATGTCGCGCAGGTCGAGCAGGCTGGCGGGTGCCTCCTGGATCTTCGGCTGCGGCCGCGACAGCACCTGCGTGCCCTTGAAATGGTTGGCGATCTGGATCAGCGACGTCGCCGCGATGATCTGAAGGTCCGGGCTCGCCCAGGCCGCTTCGGCGCCGCAGGCGGCCGGGCAGATCAATCCTTCCTCGCGCGCATTGGCGCCGATCGCCGCCGGCAGCACGCCGGCGACCGGCGCAATCGAGCCGTCGAGCCCGAGCTCGCCGAGCACCGTGAAGCCGCCGAGCGCATCCGGCGGAATGGCGCCGATCGCGGCCATCAGGCCGAGCGCGATCGGCAGATCGTAATGGCTGCCTTCCTTGGGCACGTCGGCCGGCGCGAGATTCACCGTGATCCGCCGCGCCGGCAACGCGAGGCCCGAGGCGATCAGCGCCGAGCGCACCCGCTCGCGGGCTTCCGACACCGCCTTGTCCGGCAGGCCAACGATGGCGAAGGCCGGCAGGCCGGGCGCGACCTGGACCTGCACGTCGACCGCGCGGGCCTCGATCCCCTCGAAGGCGACGGTGGAAACGCGCTGGACCATGATGCCCCTCCCGGACAAGGAGGCTAGCGGAAGCCGGCATCGTTCGCAAGAACAATACGGGAACACTGTTGTTGCCGCGCTCTGCCGCAATCCATTAACGACAGCCGCGTGGGGTTTCAGCTCCGTCCGCTGCGCTTAACGCCCCTTTAGTCCGGCCTTCGCATTCTTCCTCAATTGAAGATCGACCCGCGCCTCCGTCACAGCCGAGGGAGGCGCCCAACGAGGGACGTGCGATGCCTCCAGCGCCTGCGGCAGCTCCGACCGCCAAGACGCCCCCCGGTGATGCGCGGACGGTGTCCGAGCTCGCCACCGACATGCTGCGCCGGACCACCAGCCTGTTCCTGGCCGGTCCGCGGCCGGCCTCGGCCGAGCAGCTCGATCTCTACGATCAGATGTTCGCCCGGCTGATGCCGCAGGTCGCGACCGAGCTGCTGGCCGAGCTGAGCATGGCGCTCGCCGGCGTCGAGCGCGCGCCTTACGCGACGGCGCGGATGCTCGCCGTTCACCCCGAATTGCGCGTCGCCGGGCCGATGCTGGCCAAGGCGGCGGTGCTGACCGAGCGCGACCTCGCCGAGTTCATCCGCACCGGCAGTCCGGCGCATCTCGTTGCGATCGCCAGCCGCAGGGGCATCGGCGACGGCCTCACGACGCAGCTGATCGCGCGCGGCTTTCCGGCGGTGCGCATGGCGCTGGCGCAGAATCTTTCCGCCCGGCTGTCCGAGGACGGCTATCGCAGCCTGTTCAAGATCGCCGAGCGCGACGAGGATCTCGCCGAGAAGCTGGCGCTGCGCACCGACCTGCCGGCCAAGCTGTCGCGGGCCTTCGTCGCCGCGGCCAGCGAGGGCGCCCGCGCCCGCTTCATCAAGGCCGCGCCGCCGGCGACCCGCGCCACTCTGCAGGCGACGCCGACCCGCTCGCCCGGCGCGGCAATGCGCGCGATCTGGGATTATCAGCAGGTCAAGGCCGAGGTTGCCGCCCTTAGCCGGACCGGCAAGCTCGGCGACTCCGCCGTCAACCGCTTCTGCGCCACCGGCGATTTCCCTGCCGTGATAGCAGCGCTGGCGCTGCTCTGCGTCGTCACCATCGAGACGATCGAATCGCTGCTGGAGGAGGACCGCATCACGGACCTGCTGCTGGCCTGCAAGGCCGCGCGGCTCAGCTGGGCGACGACGTCGATGATCCTGCGCGACCGGCCCGGCTGCGACGCGCTTCCGGCCGATGACCTCGAAGAGGCGCGCAAGCGCTTCGAGAAGCTCGCACTGTCAGAAGCGCAATGGAAGGTGCGCGGGCTCGAATCGCGCTGAGCGAGCGCGAGAGGCGGCGTCAGCCCGGCGGCGTGCTCGGATAGGCCGTGAAGTCGATCTTGAACATCGCCGGATCGAGCTTCTTGGTCGTATCCAGATTGTAGACGGCAATCGTGGTGTCGTAGCCCTGCGGATCGGTCACGGTCCACTGCTTGAGCTGGCCGTCCTTGGCGCCGAGCATCAGCATCAGCCGGCTGGTGCCGATCAGGGCCTGCTTCTCCTCGATCGTGATCGTGACGTAAAGGTCGTCGGCGGCGACCGCGATCACGTTGGTGTCCTTCAACAGGTCGATGCGGTCGGACAGCAGATAACGCAGCGGCGTCTGCGACAGCGGATAGACGTCCTGGGTCGCGAGCTTGCGGTCGCGCACCACCAAGGAAGAGCCGTCGGCGATGATGTCGATCGGCGTCGGCGGCTCGTATTCGAAGCGGACCTTGCCCGGCTTCTGGATGTAGAAATCGCCCTTGGTCTTGCTGCCGTCCGGGCCGACCTGGACGAAGTTCCCGACCAGGGTCTGCAGCGACGACAGATAGGCGCTGACCTTGGCCGCCTGCGCCTTCTGGTTGGCGTCGAACGAGGTGAAGATGCTGGCCGGCACGTTGCGCCGGGGATCGGGAATGACCGGGTTTGGCGGGGCCGTCTGGGTGGTCGAGGGGCTCTGGCCGGCCCGCTGCTGGTCGGAGGCGCTGAGCTGGGAGCCGCTCTTCGGGCCTGATTTCGGAGCCGGCGTGCCCTGCGCGGCGGCGTGACCGGACGCACCGGCGACAGAGCATATCGTCACGGCGCAGGCGACCAGCCAAGCGCCGATCCGGCGCCCGCGCCAAGCTGCGTGATACGAAAACGTGCTGTTCAACAAGGAGCTTTTCAAAACGACGTCCTGAGGTTTTACGCGTTCTATCCCGGTTCGGCCGGGCAGCGTGATCGTAATCGCGTGAAGATCGGGCACTGAAGCGGCGTTTCTGCGGCCATCGGGGCCGTCAGAACCCGCCTTCCTCCTCGGGCACCAGGATCTCGCGCTTGCCGGCGTGGTTGGCCTGGCCGACGATGCCTTCCTGTTCCATCCGCTCCATCAGCGAAGCGGCCTTGTTATAGCCGATCTGCAGCCGGCGTTGAATGTAGCTGGTGGAGGCCTTGCGGTCGCGCTTGACCACGGCGACCGCCTGGGAGAACAGGTCGTCGCCGCCGCCACCGCCGCCCATGCCGGTGGCATCGAACACGGCGCCATCCTCCTCGCTCGGCTCCTCGGCGGTGACCGCCTCGAGATATTCCGGCGAGCCCTGTGCCTTCAGGTGCTTGACGACCTTCTCGACCTCCTCGTCGGAGCAGAACGGGCCGTGCACGCGGCTGATGCGGCCGCCGCCGGCCATGTAGAGCATGTCGCCCTGGCCGAGCAGTTGCTCGGCGCCCATCTCGCCGAGAATGGTGCGGCTGTCGATCTTGGACGTGACCTGGAAGGAGATGCGGGTCGGGAAGTTCGCCTTGATGGTGCCGGTGATGACGTCGACCGACGGGCGCTGCGTCGCCAGGATGACGTGCAGGCCGGCGGCACGCGCCATCTGCGCGAGGCGCTGCACCGTGCCCTCGATGTCCTTGCCGGCGACCATCATCAGGTCGGCCATCTCGTCGACGATGATGACGATGTAGGGCAGGGGATCGAGGTCGAGCTTCTCTTCCTCGTAGATCGCCTTGCCGGTCTCCTTGTCGAATCCGGTATGGACGGTGCGCGTCAGCTCCTCGCCCTTGGCGCGCGCTTCGCCCAGACGGGCGTTGTAGCCGTCGATGTTGCGCACGCCGAGCTTGGCCATCTTCTTGTAGCGTTCCTCCATCTCGCGCACGGCCCATTTCAACGCGACGACGGCCTTCTTCGGATCGGTGACGACAGGCGTGAGGAGATGCGGAATGCCGTCATAGACCGACAGTTCGAGCATCTTGGGGTCGACCATGATCAGCCGGCACTGGTCCGGCCTGAGGCGATAGACCAGGCTCAGGATCATGGTGTTGATGGCGACCGATTTGCCCGAGCCGGTGGTGCCGGCGATCAGCATGTGCGGGGTGCGGGCGAGGTCGATGATGATGGATTCGCCGCCGATGTTCTTGCCGAGGCACAGCGGCAGCTTGGCGACGCTCTCGGTCGCCTCCTTGGCGACGAGCAGCTCGCGCAGGTACACCTTCTCGCGGTGCGCGTTGGGCAGCTCGATGCCGATGGCATTGCGGCCGGGCACGACCGCGACGCGCGCCGACAGCGCGCTCATCGAGCGGGCGATGTCGTCGGCAAGACCGATGACGCGGGACGATTTGATGCCCGGCGCCGGCTCCAGCTCGTACAGCGTGACGACCGGGCCGGGATGCGCCTTGACGATCTCGCCGCGCACCCCGAAGTCCTGCAGCACACCTTCCAGCGCGCGCGAATTGGCCTCCAGCTCGCTCTTCGACAGCGGCTGGCGGTCGGAGGATTTCGGCGCCGCCAGCATCGAGACCGAGGGCAGGTCGTATTTGTCGTTGGCCTTGCGCGCCGGCGTCTTGGCCGCGGGCTTCTTGCGGGCGCGGGGAGCGGGCTCCTCCTCCTCTTCTTCGTCCTCGCCTTCGTCGGCCTCGTCCTGGTCGCCGCCGTCCTCGTCCATCTCGGGCGCGAGCGTCGGCTTGCCGCGACCCAGGCTCGGCTCCTGCCGGCCTGCGGCGGCGGCGCGCGGCTGCGGGCCGGAGGAGACCAGCGCACGATAGGCCGTGCTCAGGAACCAGACGACCTGGGCCTTGGCGCTCATGATGGCGTGGAACACCCAGCCGAGCCGGATCGCCTTGCGGTCGTCGTCGTCCTCGGGGTCGGCCAGCGGCGTGTCGTCGTCCTCATCCGCGAGCAGGCTCGGATCGGCTTCCTTCGCGCCCATGCCGCCGGCCACCAGCAGGCAGCCGATCATCGCAACCAGAAGAAGGGCGCCGAGCACCAGCCGATAGATCACACCGGGCGGACCGAACACCACGGCCGGTGCGCGCACCAGGGCGTCGCCGACCACGCCGCCGAGACCGGTCGGCAGCGGCCAGGCGTGCGAGCGCGGCCAGCAGCTGGCAAAGCCGGCGGCGATGACGGCGCCGAGAATCCAGGCGCCGAAGCGCAGCGCCTCGCGGTCGAACGGCCGGTGCGTCATCATCCGCCAGCCGCGGATCGAAAGCGGCAGGATCGCCATGATCGAGCCGAGACCGAGGATCTGCATCAGCAGATCGGCGCTGATCGCGCCGGGATAGCCGACGATGTTGCGGATGGCGCGCGAGGTGGCGTGGCTCAGGCTGGGGTCCTGCACCGACCACGTCATCAGCGCCGCCGCGGCCACGCCGCACAGCGCGATCAGGCAGAGGCCCGCGAGCTCGCGCAGCCGTCGCACCAGCGCGTCGCGCAGCGACGTCGGCAGGTGGTTGACCAGGGGGATGACTCGTTCGATCGCCGGCATCTGCATCAGCCCCGCGATTATCCCAGGACCTCGACCAGCCGGTGCAACGCCTCACCGGTGGATCCGGCATCCGCCACCAGCGCCAGCCTGATGTAGCCCAGGCCCGGATTGAACCCGTCGGCTTGCGGCCGCGCCAGGTAGCTGCCGGGCACCACGCGCACGCCGGCGTCGCGATACAGCCGCAACGTCACGTCCTCGTCGCCGCCGCGATCAGCCACGTCGAGCCAGACGCAGAAGCCGCCATCGGGACGCTTGTAGCCATAGCGGTTGCCGATGATCTGGTCGGCGAGATCGAACTTGGCGCGGTACAGCCGCCGGTTCTCCTCGACATGCGCCTCGTCGGCATAGGCGGCGACGGCCACGTGCTGCAGCGGCACCGGCACCTGCGGCGCCGCGACGTTGCGCAGCTCGTGAAAGCCCGCGAGGAATCGGCGGTCGCCGGCGGCGAAGCCGATCCGCATGCCCGGCACGTTGGAGCGCTTCGACAACGACTGGAACGCGACCACGTTGGTGTAGTCGGGTCCGGCATGCTCGAGCATGCTGCCGGGCGCCGCCTTCGTGTAGATCTCCGAATAGCATTCGTCGCTGAAGATCAGGAAGCCGTAAGCGTTGGCGAGCTGGACCAGCTTGCGCATGTAGTCCGCTGATGCCACCGAACCTTGCGGGTTGGCCGGCGTCGCGAGGTAGAACGCGATCGTGCGCGCCAGGGTCGCCTCGTCGATCGCATCGAGATCGGGCAGGAAGCCGTTGTCGCGCGTGGTCGGCAGATAGATGGAGTCGCAGCCGGCGGTGCGGGCGCCGACGCCATACACCGGATAGAACGGGTTCGGCATCAGGATCGCGGGCCGTCCGCGGCGCGGGCCGACATGGCGGAGCGCCGCATGGGCGGCGAAGAACAGGCCCTCGCGGCTGCCGTTCAGGACGAGAATCTCGTGCTCGGGATCGATCGCGCGCGGCAGCGCGAATCGCCGCGCCAGCCAGCCGGCGGCCGCCTTGCGGAACGGCTCGATGCCCTTGGCGGCCGGGTAGCGGCCGAACTCGGCGATGTGCTGGGCCAATACAGGCCCGACGAAGTCCGGCACCGGATGCTGCGGCTCGCCAACGGCGAGTGTGATCATCGGCTTGCCCGGCTTGTAAGGGGCGAGCAGCTCGTTCAGCCGCGCAAACGGCGAGCGTTCGCTCTCCGAATGGCTGGCGCCAGCGGGCGCGGGGGATGAAGCGGTCATTGCCATACGTAAAACGCGCGCCAAACCAGTGGAAGCCGCCGATCGCCCATGAACCGGTGCCTGTCTGGTCACCATAGGTGGGGCGAGGTTAAGACGCGATTAACCATCGGCGCTGCCGCCCGTTTTGATCGGTTTTCCCGCCCCGATCCAGAGGCAATTTCGCAACAGCGGCGGACATTGTGGTGATTCGGGTGGGGCGGCGGGAACCGTGGGAGGGCAAGGCGGCGGCCGGCACACCGCCGCGCAGCGCATTCGCGCTCAGACCGTGGGCATGGCGCTGCCGCGACCTCGGATGGAGCCGCGGCACGACCGCCTCCGCCCATCCTACGGGCCATCGGCTCGCGCGCGAGGGAAAACGGGCGGCCCGGTGCGCCGGAATATAAATGGGAATCTACGCGCACCGGGCCTTGGCCGAACTACTTGGGGGCTTAGTTCGGATGACGATCAATTAGCACCCTCGTTTTTCCCTCGTATTGCCAATTTCCGAAGATTTGTAGAATTTGATTTCGGAAGCCACCGAATGCGGCGCGGCCGGGCCGATTGCTTAACGGAGATGTCCGTCTCAGCCGTGGCTTTCCGGTCGCAGCGCGGGCGACGCACTTATTAGCTGCTCATGCCCTCTGCCGCTCGGTTGGCCCGAGAATCTTGTCTGACCGGAAACACTCAGTCACATCCAGCATCATCAGACATTTCACGAAACGAGATCGGCGCATCGCGACCATCTTTGACGGGCATCAGCGATTCCGGTGGCGTGCCGACGAACGTCTGCGCGCCGAGGACTCTGACTTTCGAAAGAGCGTCGATGATGCGTCTGAGACTGCCGGGCGTGCTTGCCCTGATGCTGCTGGCCATGCCCGTTTCCTCGCTGCCCCGCATGGCTGCGGCGGCACCCGCCGTCGCCAGCGCGATCACCGTCGAGGGTAACAGGCGCGTCGAATCCGACACCATCCGCTCCTACTTCAAGCCGGGTCCCGCCGGCACGCTCGATGCCGGCCAGGTCGACGACGGCCTCAAGGCCCTGGTCCAGACCGGCCTGTTCGCCGACGTGAAGATCGACCGGCAGGGCGGCCGGCTGATCGTGCGCGTGGTCGAGAATCCCGTGATCGGCCGCGTCGCCTTCGAGGGCAACAAGAAGGTCAAGGACGAGCAGCTCTCGGCGGAAGTGCAATCGAAGCCGCGCGGCACGCTGTCCCGTCCGATGGTGCAGTCGGACGCGCAGCGCATCGCCGAGATCTACCGCCGCTCCGGCCGCTACGACGTCCGCGTCACGCCCGAGATCATCGAGCAGCCCAACAACCGCGTCGACCTCGTCTTCACCATCGAAGAGGGCGTCAAGACGGGCGTGAAGTCGATCAGCTTCGTCGGCAACAACGCCTATTCCGCCGCGCGCCTGCGCGACGTCATCAAGACGCACGCAACGAACTGGCTCAGCTTCCTCGGCAACAACGACGTCTACGACCCCGACCGCGTCGAGGCCGATCGCGACCTGATCCGCCGCTTCTATCTGAAGAACGGCTATGCGGACGTTCAGGTCGTCGCGGCGCTCAGCGAATATGACCCCGACCAGAAGGGCTTCCTGGTCACGTTCCAGATCGAGGAGGGCCAGCAATACCGCGTCAGCTCGGTGCAGTTCCAGTCGAGCGTCGCGGCGCTCGACGCCAACACGCTGCGCGGCTATTCGCGCGTCAATGTCGGCGCGCTCTACAACGTCGAGCAGCTCGAGAAGTCGGTCGAGGAGATGCAGATCGAGGCCTCGCGTCGCGGCTTTGCCTTCGCCGTCGTGCGTCCGCGCGGCGACCGCAATCTGGAAGCGCATACGGTCGCGATCGTGTTCCAGGTCGACGAGGGTCCGCGCACCTATATCGAGCGCATCACCATCCGCGGCAACACCCGCACCCGCGAGTACGTGATCCGGCGCGAGTTCGATCTGTCCGAGGGCGACGCCTACAACCGCGCGCTGGTCGACCGCGCCGAGCGCCGGCTGAAGAATCTCGACTTCTTCAAGGACGTGAAGATCGCGGCCGAGCCGGGCTCGTCGAGCGACCGCGTCATCCTCGTGGTCAATCTGGAGGAGAAGTCGACCGGCGACCTCTCCGTTTCCGGCGGCTATTCGACCACCGATGGCGCGCTGGGTGAGGTCTCGGTTTCGGAACGCAACTTCCTCGGCCGCGGTCTGTACGCCAAGGCGTCCGTGAGCTACGGCCAATACAGCAGGGGCGTCTCGCTGTCCTTCGTCGAGCCCTATCTGCTCGACAACCGGATCGCGCTCGGCCTGGATGTCTACTACAAGCAGCAGCTGGCGAACAGCTATACGAGCTATGGTGTGACGACGATCGGCTTCAGCCCGCGGCTTGGCTTCCAGTTGCGCGAAGACCTCTCGCTCCAGTTGCGCTACTCGCTGTATCGCCAGGAGATATCGCTGCCGTCCTACTACAAGAACTGCAACAACAACGCCGCCAACAGCCTGCTCGCCTTCAACCCGACCCCGGCCTACATCAAGAGCGTGCTCGGCGGCGTCGATCCGACCAATTCGACCAGCTCGGGCTACTATGGCTGGGGCTGCTACGGCGATGGCGAGTCGAGCCTGCCGGTCCGCAAGGAGCTGAGCGACGGCGCCGCGCTGACCTCTGCGCTCGGCTACACGCTCAGCTACAACACGCTCGACAACAACAAGAACCCGACCGATGGTCTGCTGATCGACTGGAAGCAGGATTTCGCCGGCGTCGGCGGCAATGTCAGCTACCTCAAGTCGGCGGTGGATGCGAAATATTACTCGCCGCTGGTGGCCGACATCGTCGGCATCATCCATCTGCAGGGCGGCATGCTGAACAAGATCGGCGACAAGGATCTGCGGATGCTCGATCACTTCCAGATGGGACCGAGCCTGGTGCGCGGCTTCGCCTCGAACGGAATCGGGGCGCGCGACATCACCTATCGCAGCCTCGGTGCCACCGGCGATGCGCTCGGCGGCACCAAATATTGGGGCGCCTCGGCCGAGCTGCAGATGCCGTTCTGGTTCCTGCCGAAGGAAGTGGGCTTGAAGGGCGCCGTCTATGCCGATGCCGGTTCGCTGTGGGGCTATCAGGGGCCGACCTCCTGGGCGGCGACCGGCGAGGTCAACACCGCGACCTGCAAATGCGGCCTGCTGTACGATGACAGCAAGGTGGTGCGCTCCTCCGTCGGCGTCGGCCTGATCTGGGCCTCGCCCTTCGGCCCGCTGCGCTTCGACTACGCGGTGCCGCTGTCCAAGGGCAAATACGACACCGTCCAGGAGTTCAGGTTCGGCGGCGGCACGTCGTTCTGAGGCGCACAGCGACCGCGCTCTCCCAGAGGTGCGTGACGCTCACCACGCGGGCGGTGCGCGCTCCCCTCCCCCTTGCGGGGAGGGGTCGGGGGTGGGGTCCACGAATCATGCTCGACATGAGGGTCAAAGCCCATGCCCTGATATCGGCGATAGCGACGCTTGCTGTTCGCCCGGCATTCACGCCACTGAAGTCAGCGCCCGCGGACCCCCACCCCCAACCCCTCCCCGCAAGGGGGAGGGGAGCCGACCGTCTGCGCGGCGCACAGTGCGGTCCACATGATCTCTGATCAGCTTGATCTCTCATGAGAGAGATCGCATCAGAGATGATCGCGTCGATCGAATGATGTTGTTCGCATCCCTCCCATGCGCAAATTGCCCGTCGAGCTACTTTGTCGCGCACCGCCGACGTTGCACCGTCGGGCAAATCACCTGCACATTTCCGCACGTCCCTGCTGCCGCATGAGGGGCGCTTCGCGACCGTCACGAACCGTTGGCAGTGGGATGCGATGGGCGTGTGTCGCCGCAGCGTGGATCAGTCTGCGCGGACGAACGGTGATGCACGCACGGTCAAGTCGCGCGGTCCTGACATCCCGATGCTGATGTCAACTCACGTTGAGGCTTTGCTTCGCGTGGGGATGGTGGCCAGACAGCCCGGCGCACCAGGGAGAACGCGAAGCAGCCGTTAAAACCGTTGCGCGGGGAAGGCCGGGCGTTCTCGGCCAGACCTGTGGTACCTGCCGCCTGCATTTTCTTTCGCAGGCGGGCCACGGGCGCGGCCAGCGCCCGGCCTTCCCTGCGCCCTCTGTTTGAGGGGCGACCAAATTCAGCACAGCTCGGGCGCGGATGCGTCGCGGGGTGAACACACACGTATTCAACTCTGTCTCGAAGGCAACGCTGCCAACGCCAACCTCCGCCGTCGTCCCTGCGAACGCAGGGACCCATAACCACAGGGTTCAGTTGTTTTGCACGGGACTCGCCGCCTGCCTCCTACAACAATCACGCGGTATGGGTCCCTGCGTTCGCAGGGACGACACCGGTAGCTGGGCATCACCTCGATCTTCATGACCCGCGCCGACACGATTGCCGCAACCGATATCCAGCCCCGCTCAATCCCGGTTCCCCGGCGTCTGGATAAATCCCCGATTCCACGTCGGACTGATCAGGATCTCGTTGACGCACACCCGCGGCGGCATGTTCGCCACAAAGGCGATGGTGCGGCCGAGGTCTTCCGGCTGCAGCATCCGCGCCCGCTCCTCGGCGCTCGGCACCACCGGGCGCTGCTGCAGGATCGGCGTGGCGACCTCGCCGGGCATCAGGCAGCAGGCGCGCAGGCCGTTGACGCATTCCTCCATGTTGAACGAGTGCGTCAGCGCCAGCACCGCGTGCTTGGTCGAGGTGTAGGCCGGTCCCGGCATCTTCGAGACATGACGGCCGGCCCAGGACGAGACGTTGATGATGGTGCCGTCCTGCTGCGCCCGCATCGCCGGCAGCACCGCCTTCATGCAGTAGAGCACACCGTTGAGGTTGATCTCGACCAGCTGGTTCCAGCCCTCGATCGTCAGGTCGTCCCAGCGCCGCTTCGGCACGTTGACGCCGGCCGAGTTGACCAGCAGATCGATGCGGCCATGCCGCGCCAGGATGGCATCGGCCGCGGCCTGCACGTCGGCGGCTTTGGCAACGTCGAGCTCAACGGCCTCGGCCGTGCCGCCCGCCGCGGCAATCTTGGCCACTACGGCCTGGAGCGCGGCCGTGCGCCGGCCCGAGACGATCACCGTCCAGCCGTCGGCCGCGAGCGCCAGTGCGCCGGCCTCGCCGATTCCGGTGCCGCCGCCGGTGATCCACGCGATCCGTTTTCCCTTGACCATATCCCAGCGTCTCCCGTTGCCTTCGAAAGGGCGTTTTTGCTAGAGCAGCCTCGATCAGAGATGGCGACCGTGGTGATGGCGATGTCACCGGTCTTGTTCGCTGTCCCGGCCCTTTTCGTCTTCGTCGAGCATGATGTTCCGCCGGCTGGCACTGCCGGCCTGCCCATGCTCCCAGGGGAATGTTGCATGAACCAAGCCGCCAACGCCAATCTGTTCTCCCGCCTGTTCGATGGCCTCGACGATCCCAGCCGCCTGGCGATCGAGACCCATGACGGTCAGCGCATCACCTACGGCGACCTGATCGCGCGGGCAGGGCAGATGGCGAATGTGCTGGCGGCTCGCGGCGTCAAGCCGGGCGACCGGGTTGCGGCGCAGACCGAGAAGTCGGTGTCCGGCCTCGTGCTCTATCTCGCCACGGTGCGTGCAGGCGGCGTCTATCTGCCGCTCAACACCGCCTATACGCTCAACGAGCTCGACTATTTCATCGGCGACGCCGAGCCGACCGTCGTCGTCTGCGATCCGGCCAAGGCCGAGGGCATCGGCGCGCTGGCGGCCAAGGTCGGCGCCAAGGTGGAAACGCTCGATGCGTCGGGCAGGGGCTCGCTGACCGAGGCGGCCGACAAGGCCGACAAGGCGTTCACCACCGTGCCACGTGGCGCCGATGATCTCGCCGCCATTCTCTATACGTCCGGCACCACCGGCCGCTCCAAGGGCGCGATGCTGTCTCACGACAATCTCGCCTCGAACTCGCTGACCCTGATCGACTACTGGCGCTTCACCAAGGACGACGTGCTGATCCACGCGCTGCCGATCTATCACACCCATGGTCTGTTCGTGGCCAGCAACGTCACGCTGTTTGCGCGGGCGTCGATGATCTTTCTGCCCAAGCTCGATCCGGATCTGATCATCGACCTGATGGCGCGCGCCACCGTGCTGATGGGTGTGCCGACGTTCTACACTCGGCTGTTGCAGAACCCGCGGCTGTCGAAGGAGACGACCAGCCACATGCGGCTGTTCATTTCCGGCTCGGCGCCGCTGCTCGCCGATACCCATCGCGAATGGTTCGCGCGGACCGGCCATGCCGTCCTCGAGCGCTACGGCATGACCGAGACCAACATGAACACGTCGAATCCTTACGAGGGCGAGCGCGTGCCCGGCGCGGTCGGCTTCCCGCTGCCCGGAGTCTCGGTGCGCGTCACCGATCCCGAGACGGCCAAGGAGCTCGCGCGCGACGAGATCGGCATGATCGAGGTGAAGGGCCCGAACGTGTTCAAGGGCTATTGGCGGATGCCTGAGAAGACCAAGTCGGAATTCCGCGACGATGGCTTCTTCATCACCGGCGATCTCGGCAAGATCGACAAGCAGGGCTACGTCCACATCGTCGGCCGCGGCAAGGACCTCGTGATCTCCGGCGGCTTCAACGTCTATCCGAAGGAGATCGAGAGCGAGATCGACGCGATGCCGGGCGTGGTCGAGTCCGCCGTTATCGGTGTGCCGCATCCCGATTTCGGCGAAGGTGTCACGGCGGTCGTGGTGCGCCATCCGGGGGCCGATGTCAGCGAGGCCGGCGTGCTCAAGGGTCTCGACGGCCGACTGGCGAAATTCAAGATGCCCAAGCGCGTGTTCGTGGTCGACGAGCTGCCGCGCAATGCGATGAGCAAGGTGCAGAAGAACGTGCTGCGTGATCAGTACAAGGACATCTATACGAAGTGACGGCGGCCTAGCGCCGTCGTCCGATCGCGAGGCCGGCGAGCGCGGCCAGCGGCGGCGCGGCGCAGATCAGCACGAATTCGAGCACGGCGAGCGAGGCAATCTCATGCTGGATGGCCAGCGCGAGACAGGCGGCGAACAGGCCGGCGGCGGTGAAGCCGAGCACGCAGGTCAGGGGCTCCTCGACGGGCTCGTGCGACGACACCTTGCGCGCCGGCAGTGCCGCCGGGCGTTCAGTGGTTGTCGGTCGGACCGTCGGCAGCGGCATCGAGGCTTCCTGCACCGCGTCTGTTGCACCTCGCCTGAGACTAGGCTGCTTCGCCGGGCGGCGACATGCGGCAAAATCGACCGGCGGAGGGGCCCCGTGTGGGCGAGGAACGCGGGAGATCGAGGGAGATTTGCTGCAGCGCAGGCGGTCGCAACGCAGGTTGTTGCTCCGCGAATCGCTCCGGGCAGGTTTGCAGAATCATCAGATGGCGCTGACGCTTGCCGCGAAACCGGCTTGGTCAGGACCGTAGCTAAGCGGTGAATCAATGCTCGACAGTCGGCGCCATTTGACAGTCTCGCGGCGTCGGTCATGGCCTTGGTGAGGACTTAGGAATGAATAATAGTTCGCCGCATCCGGTCACGATCGGTTTCTGGTATACCACGGCGGCCATTGATCCTTTTGCGATCGGTCGCCTAGGACTGAATCGCTGTTCGCATTTGGGCGATTTGTTCGTTGCAACGCCTGTTCCTTCTCCGTAAATAAAGCCCGCCTTGCCGATCCACACGGCCGCAAGCCCCCCGCGTTCACGGCCCACAAGAAATCATCAAAGCAACCAATGACAGCCAGGATCGAACGACCGCTTTCGCCGCATCTGCAAACCTACCGCTGGACGCTGACGATGATTCTCTCGATCGTCCATCGCGCCACCGGGGTTGCATTATATTTCGGGACGCTGCTGCTGGCCTGGTGGTTGATCGCCGCCGCGTCCGGTCCCAGCGCCTACTCCTACGTCCAGGGCTTCATGGGCAGCTTCCTCGGCCGCCTGATCGTGTTCGGCTACACCTGGGCGTTGCTGCACCACCTGCTGTCCGGCATCCGCCACTTCGTCTGGGACCTCGGCTACGGCTTCAAGGCCAATGAGCGCGAGGCGCTCACCTGGGGCGCCCTGATCGGCGGCATCACCTTGACCGTCCTGGTGTGGATCGTGGCTTACGCAGTGGGAGGCGGCCGATGAGCAACGCACACGCGAAATCGATGCGCACCCCGCTCGGCCGGGTCCGCAACCTCGGCGCAGCGCATTCCGGCACCGGCGACTTCTGGCGCCAGCGGCTCACCGCCGTCGCCATGACCCTGCTGATCGTGCCGGTCGTCGTGGTCGTGATCATGCTGCTCGGCCGCAACCAGGCCGGCGCGGCGCAGATCCTCGGCTCGATTCCGATTGCGGTGATCATGCTGCTGTTCGTGATCGCGAGCTGCTGGCACATGAAGATCGGCATGCAGGTCGTGATCGAGGACTACGTGCACAGCGAGCCGCTCAAGCTCGTCGCGATCATGGCCAACAACTTCTTCGCGGTGACCGTGGCGCTCGCCTCGATCTACGCCCTCATCAAACTGTCCACTGGAGTCTAGCCTATGGCCGGCGGAGCAAATGGCAGCGCGAATGGCGCGCCCGCGACGAACGGAAAAGCCTATCCGATCGAGGACCACACCTATGACGTCGTCGTGGTCGGCGCCGGTGGCGCGGGCCTGCGCGCCGTCGTCGGCTGCAGCGAGGCGGGCCTGCGCACCGCCTGCATCACCAAGGTGTTCCCGACCCGCTCGCATACGGTGGCGGCGCAGGGCGGCATCTCGGCCTCGCTCGGCAACATGCACCAGGACGACTGGCGCTGGCACATGTACGACACCGTCAAGGGGTCGGATTGGCTCGGCGACCAGGACGCGATCGAATACATGGTGCGCAACGCGCCCGACGCCGTCTACGAGCTCGAGCATTGGGGCGTGCCGTTCTCGCGCACCGAGGACGGCAAGATCTACCAGCGGCCGTTCGGCGGCATGACCCTGGACTACGGCAAGGGACAGGCGCAGCGCACCTGCGCCGCCGCCGACCGCACCGGCCACGCGATGCTGCACACGATGTACGGCCAGTCGCTGCGCCACGCCGCGGAGTTCTTCATCGAATTCTTCGCCATCGACCTGATCATGGACGACCAGGGGGTCTGCCGTGGCGTCATCGCGCTGAAGCTCGACGACGGCACCTTGCACCGCTTCCGTGCCCAGACCACGATTCTGGCCACCGGCGGTTACGGCCGCGCCTACGCCTCCTGCACCTCGGCGCATACCTGCACCGGCGACGGCGGCGGCATGGCGCTGCGCGCCGGCCTGCCGCTGCAGGACATGGAGTTCGTGCAGTTCCACCCGACCGGCATCTATGGCTCCGGCTGTCTGGTGACCGAAGGCGCGCGCGGCGAGGGCGGCTATCTCGTCAACGCCGAGGGCGAGCGCTTCATGGAGCGCTATGCGCCGTCCGCCAAGGACCTCGCCTCGCGCGACGTCGTCTCCCGCGCGATGACCATCGAGATCCGCGAAGGCCGCGGCGTCGGCCGGAAGAAGGACCACATCTTCCTGCATCTCGACCATCTCGATCCGAAGGTGCTGGCCGAGCGTCTGCCCGGCATCTCCGAATCGGCCAAGATCTTCGCCAATGTCGACGTGACGCGCGAGCCGATCCCGATCGTGCCGACCGTGCACTACAACATGGGCGGCATCCCGACCAACTATCACGCCGAGGTGCTGACCAAGAGGGACGGCGACGACAACGCCATCGTGCCCGGCCTGATGGCGGTGGGCGAGGCGGCCTGCGTGTCCGTGCACGGCGCCAACCGGCTCGGCTCGAACTCGCTGATCGACCTCGTGGTGTTCGGCCGCGCGGCGGCGCTGCGGCTGGCCGAGAAGCTGACGCCGAACGGCAAGCAGCCGGACCTGCCGAAGGACTCCGCCGACAAGGCGCTGAGCCGGCTCGATCACTATCGCTACGCCTCCGGCGGCACGCCGACCGCGAAGCTGCGCGAGAGCATGCAGAACGTGATGCAGACCAACTGTGCCGTGTTCCGCACCGGCGAGGTGCTGCAGGAAGGCCATAACCTGATCCACAAGGTCTATGGCGGCATCGGCGACATCGCGGTGTCCGACCGATCGCTGGTGTGGAATTCCGACCTGATCGAGACGCTCGAATTCGACAATCTGATCGCGCAGGCGGTCGTGACGATGGACTCGGCCGTCAATCGCACCGAGAGCCGCGGCGCCCATGCGCGCGAGGATTTCCCGGATCGCGACGACAAGGACTGGATGAAGCACACGCTGGCGTGGATCGACAGCAAGGACGGCAAAACCACGATCGATTACCGCCCGGTGCACAACTACACCATGACCAACGACGTGCAGTACATCCCGCCGAAGGCGCGCGTGTACTGATCGCGTGTGACCTGAGCCCGTCCGTCAAACCCAAAAAGGCCTTCCGAAATGGCTGAGTTCGCACTTCCGAAGAATTCTCAGATCACCGGCGGCAAGACCTGGCCCAAGCCGGCCGGCGCCACCGAGGTCCGCGAGTTCAAGGTCTATCGCTGGAATCCGGACGACGGCAAGAATCCGAGCGTCGATACCTTCTACGTCGACGTCAACGATTGCGGCCCGATGGTGCTGGACGGGCTGATCTGGATCAAGAACCACATCGATCCGTCGCTCACCTTCCGCCGCTCCTGCCGCGAGGGCGTGTGCGGCTCCTGCGCGATGAATATCGACGGCCAGAACACGCTGGCCTGCACCAAGTCGATGCACGACGTGAAGGACGGCGCGGTCAAGATCAATCCGCTGCCGCATCAGCCTGTCGTGAAGGACCTGGTGCCGGACCTCACCAATTTCTACGCGCAATACGCCTCGATCGAGCCGTGGCTGAAGACGACCTCGCCGACGCCGCAGAAGGAATGGCGGCAGAGCCACGAGGATCGCGAGAAGCTCGACGGCCTTTACGAGTGCATCCTGTGCGCCTGCTGCTCGACCTCGTGCCCGAGCTACTGGTGGAACAGCGAGCGCTATCTCGGACCCGCCGCTCTGCTGCAGGCGACGCGCTGGGTCAAGGACAGCCGGGACGAAGCCACCGGCGAGCGGCTCGACAATCTCGAGGACCCGTTCCGGCTGTACCGCTGCCACACCATCATGAACTGCGCCAAGGCCTGCCCGAAGGGGCTCAACCCCGCCGAGGCGATCGCGGAGCTCAAGTTCAAGCTGGTCGAGCGGCAGATCTAGCCTGACGGGCGGCTTTCGATCTCACCTTCCGCGCCCGATACCGGTGCAAGTTTCGGGCGCGGCTAGTTTGTAGCTGCCGTCGATTGCGTTAAGCTCGTGGCCCTTTGAAGCCGGAGCGACCGTGCAGACCGCACAACGCAAATCGATGACGATGCTGCGCTGGATGATGGTCGCGTCCCTCGCGCTTCCCGTCGCGCTGTTCGTGATCACGGCCTACGTATCCCACGGCACGACGTATGAGGAGGCCGATCGCGAGATCCGCCGCTCGCTCGAAATCGTCCACGAGCACGCGCTGAAGGTGTTTGAGACGATCGAGCGCAGCCTCTCGGAGATCGACGAGGTCGTCCGCGACCTGTCGGATGCCGACATCAAGGCGCGCGAGCAGGTGCTGCATGCCCGGTTGCGACAATTGTCGGACGCGCTGCCGCAGATGAAGTCCGCCTGGGTGTTCGACGCCAGTGGCCGGCCGCTGGTCAACAGCATGATCTATCCGGCGCCGGACATGACGTTCCTCGACCGCGACTACTTCAGCGCCCACGTCAAGGACAGCATCGGCACCTTCATCGGCGCGCAGTTGACGCCGCGGCCGCCCTATCAAGGCGCGCCGTTCTTCAGCATCAGCCGCCGCCGCCAGAGCGACGACGGCAGCTTCACCGGTATCATCCAGGCCTCGGTGCTTCCGGACTATTTCGAGCACTTCTATGCCCGGATCGGCCGGGCGCCCGGCAGCTACTTCGCGCTGCGCCGCTTCGATGGTCTCGTTCTGGCGCGCTTCCCGGCTGGCGGGCGAAGCGCGGCTGCGGGGCCCAGCGACATCGCCGCCCGGGCCGCAGATACCGAGCAGCTCGTCACCGAGATCTCGCCGGTCGATGGCGTCGAGCGTCTCGTCGGGTATCAGCGGCTCGGCGGCTATCCCGTCTACGTCTCGGCAGGGCTTGCGACGTCGACCATCCGCAACCGCTGGCTCGGCACGATCGGCCGGCATCTCATCTTCGGCATCCCGGCAACCGCGCTGCTCATCGTCTTCCTGGCCCTTGCCCAGCGGCGGACCGAGCGCCTGCATGTCGAGGCCGCCCGCCGCCTCGAGGCCGAGGATGCGCTCAAGCACGGTCAGCGCATGGAGGCGCTCGGACAATTGACCGGCGGCGTCGCGCACGACTTCAACAATCTGCTGACCGTGATCCGGGCCTCAGCCGACCTGTTGCGCCGGCCGAATCTGGCTGATGAACGGCGGCAGCGCTATATCGACGCGATCTCGGATACGGTGGCGCGCGCATCGAAGCTCACGTCGCAGCTCCTCGCGTTCGCCCGTCGCCAGACGCTGAAGCCGGAGGTCTTCGACATCTGCCGCAGCGTCGTCACCCTGCGCGACATGACCAAGACCCTGGTCGGGTCACGCGTCGAGGTCGCGGTCTCCGTTCCCGACGAGCCGTGCTACGTCAATTGCGACGCTGGCCAGTTCGAGACGGCACTGATCAACCTGGCCGTCAATGCCCGCGATGCGATGGCCGGCCAGGGACGTCTTAGCATCACCGTCGCCCCTGCAGCGGCGCTGCCGACGCCGGCGGCGCCGCACGACCGTCCGCCGCTGGGCTATGTCGCCATCACCGTCCAGGACACCGGCGTCGGCATCCCGTCGGAGCATTTCGGACGCATCTTCGAGCCGTTCTTCACGACCAAGACCATCGGCCAGGGCACCGGCCTCGGTCTCTCGCAGGTCTTCGGCTTCGCGAAGCAGTCCGGCGGCGAAATTGGGGTCATGAGCCAGCCGGGCCGCGGCGCGACGTTCACGCTCTATCTGCCGCGCGTCGCTCCAGCCCAGGTGCAGCGCGGCGAGGACGGCAGCCATGCGGAGCCGATCGACGGTCGAGGCATGTCGGTGCTGGTGGTCGAGGACAACATCGACGTCGGCAGGTCGGCGACCGAAGCGCTGGCCGAGCTCGGCTATCGGACCACGCTGGTCGACAACGCCAGAGACGCGCTGGAGGAGCTGATCAGCGGCACCAGCCGGTTCGACGTCGTCTTCACCGATGTCGTGATGCCCGGCATGACTGGGCTGGAACTTGCCGAGGAAATCAGGCGGCTCGAGCTCAACGTGCCGGTCGTGCTCGCGAGTGGCTACAGCCACGTGCTGGCGCAGCAGGGCACGCATGGCTTCGAGCTGCTGCGCAAACCCTATTCGATCGAGGAATTGTCGCGCGTGCTGAACAAGGTCGTTCCGGTGCCGCTGTATCGTGCCCCACCAATGGCGCCGAACACGCAGGTGCCCTGAATCCGGCGCGCATTGCGCGGGAACCAAGCCGGGAACCTTCTGTTCGCACTGCTGTTATCGCGCGATGGGACAGGTTCAGGACACCGCGCGGCCGCCGGCACAGGCGCCCGAGAAGGCGCCGATCATCGAGATCGCGGCCGAGAATGGCGGCCAGGTTGAGCCGCCGCCGCCCGAACTGGTGGAGCCTGATCCGGAGCTGTCGCCCGAAGAGGCAGAGCAGCTGCGCAAGCGCTATCTGCTGACGCGGTTCTGGATCAGCGCCCGCGGTTATTGGGGTCAGAGCGGCGACCGTCTGGCGTGGGCATTCACGATCGGGCTGCTGTTCCTGATCGTTGCGACTGTCGGATTTCAGTACGGCATCAACGTCTGGAATCGGTCGATCTTCGATGCGATCGAGAAACGCGATTCGGCGACGGTCTTTCATCTCACCGCGATCTTCTTCCCGCTCGCGATCGGCAGCGTCATACTCGGGGTCGCCCAGGTCTATGCGCGCATGTCGATCCAGCGGCGCTGGCGCGCCTGGCTGACCAACAGCGTCGTCACCCGCTGGCTGGCCAGCGGGCGCTACTATCAGCTCAATCTCGTCAGCGGCGACCACAAGAATCCGGAATACCGGATCGCCGAGGACCTGCGCATCGCGACCGATTCGCCGGTCGACTTCATCGCCGGCGTGACCTCGGCGCTGCTGTCGGCTGCGACCTTCATCGTCGTGCTCTGGACCATCGGCGGCGCGCTGACGCTGCATCTCGGCGCCACTGAGATCACCATTCCCGGTTTTCTGGTCATTGCCGCGATCGCCTACGCCGCCATCGCCTCGGGCTCGATCATGACGATCGGCCGCCGCTTCGTGCAGGTCTCCGAGGACAAGAACCAGGCCGAGGCCGATTTCCGCTACACCCTGACCCGCGTCCGCGAAAACGGCGAGAGCATCGCCCTGCTCGGCGGCGAGACCGAAGAGCGCGCCGGCATCGACCGGACGTTCGGTAACGTGCTGCAGCAATGGGCGCGGCTCGCCGGCCAGCACATGCGCACCACCCTGGTGTCGCAGGGCTCCAGCCTCATCGCCCCTGTCGTGCCACTGCTGCTGTGCGCGCCGAAATTCCTCGACGGCAGCATGACGCTCGGGCAGGTGATGCAGGCGGCGAGCGCGTTCACGATCGTGCAGACCGCGTTCGGCTGGCTGGTCGACAACTATCCGCGGCTCGCGGATTGGAATGCCTGTGCCCGCCGCATCGCCTCGCTGATGATGTCGCTCGATGCGCTGGAACGTGCCGAGAGAGGCGACGGCATCGGCCGCATCAAGCGCGGCGAGACCACCGGCGACGCGATGCTCAGTCTGAATGATCTGCAGGTGACGCTCGACGACGGCACCGCCGTGGTCGGCGAGACCGAGGTCGTGGTCGATCCCGGCGAGCGCCTGCTCGTCGCGGGCGAATCCGGCACCGGCAAGAGCACGCTCGTGCGCGCCATCGCCGGGCTGTGGCCGTGGGGCGGCGGCAGCATCAACTTCCACCCCGACCGCAAGCTGTTCATGCTGCCGCAGCGACCCTACGTGCCATCGGGCACCCTGCGCCGGGCCGTCGCCTATCCCGGGGCTGCCGAGGATTGGAGCGTGGCGCAGGTCGGCGAAGCCCTGCACAAGGTCGGTCTCGACCATCTCAAGGACAAGATCGAGGAGGACGCGCCCTGGGATCAGACGCTCTCCGGCGGCGAGAAGCAGCGTCTCGCCTTCGCGCGCCTGCTGCTCCACAGCCCCGACATCGTCGTGCTCGATGAAGCCACCTCCGCGCTCGACGAGAAGAGCCAGGACAAGATGATGGAGATGGTGACGAGCGAGCTGCCGAAGGCGACCATCGTCAGCGTGGCGCATCGGGCGGAGCTCGAGGCCTTCCACAGCCGCAAGATCGTGCTCGAACGGCGCAAGGGCGGCGCCAAGCTCGTCAGCGACATCGATCTCATTCCGCGCAAGGGGAAGCGCCGCCTCATCGGCCGCTTCCTGCGTCAGCGCAAGGCGGCCTGAACGGCTCGGGCGTTGCCTCAGCGCGGTCCTGGAGACGACACAATGCGGCCACGCCGCCTGCATTGGAGATCGCGGCGAAACCAGCTATCACACGTCGCCCTCAGCCCAGGACGCGACCTTGACGCCCGACAACGATCCTTCTCCGCCCCCCTTTGGTGCCTTCGCTCCGAATGCCGCCCAGGCGCTGGTGATCCGCATGGCGCACGGCTCCGGGCTGAAGCGCGGCGCGTTCCGGCCGATGTTGACGCGTGTCGTCAACATGCTCGGAGCAGGCCCCGTCGACGTCGGCTATCAGGGCGCCAATTTCCGTTTCTACCATCAGGTCAGTGCGACCGAGCGCGGTGCACTGTTCAATCCCGACTACAATCGCGAGGAGCTGGATTTCCTGCGCAGCCACGTTCCGCCGGGCGGCGTGGTGGTGGATGTCGGCGCCAATGTCGGAACGTTCGCCTTGCCGCTTGCCCGTCACGTCGGGCCTGATGGCCTCGTGATCGCAGTGGAGCCGCATCCGGTCACGCATGCGCGGCTGAGCTTCAACCGTGCTGCGTCCGCGCTGCCCCAGGTCAGGCTGCTCGCGGTGGCAGCGGGTGAGAGCGATGGCGAGGTGATGATCGAGACCGATGGGGACAATCTCGGCGCCAGTCACATCGTGACCGGCGAGGCCGGAGCGGAAGCGTTCAAGGTGCCGTCGTTGCGGCTGCAGACCATTCTCGCACAGGCCGGAGCGACCAGGGTTGATGCGCTGAAGATCGACGTGGAAGGTTTTGAGGACCGCGTGCTGACCGGCTTCTTCCGTGACGCGCCTGCCGCGTTATGGCCGCGTGCCGTCGTCATCGAACACCTGTCGCGCGACGAATGGCAGAACGATTGTCTCGCCGACATGCTCGGTCGCGGTTACCGTGAGAGCGGCCGCACGCGCAGCAATACGCTGCTGCTGCGCGGCTGAATGGCGTTCGCTTTCCCCGGGCGCGTCCGGAACATCGGCGCCCCACGCGGCGTTGTCGCCCCTGACATTGAGGGAGCCGACCATGAGCAATGACGACGCGCGCGACCAGGACCGCGTTTGGGACCTGATGAAGAAGATCGGCTTTGCGATGCTGGTCACCCGCGACGGTGACAGGCTGCGGGCACGGCCGATGAGCGCGTATCTCGCGCGCGGCGAGAACATGATCTATTTTCTCACTGACGCGCGGCATCACAAGGACGAGGAGATCGCGCGATCGCCGCAGGTCAATCTGTCGTTCGCGGACGCCGGCAACCAGAAGTACGTGTCGCTCACGGGTACGGCGGCCATTTCCAACGATCGCGGCAAGATCCGGGAGCTGTTCTCGACGCCGGCCAAGGCCTGGTGGGACAGCGCCGAGGATCCGAACATCCGCCTCTTGAAGATCACGCCCGACGACGCCGAATTCTGGGATTCGCCCGGCACGGTCGTGAGCTACGTCAAGATGGCGGCGGCCGCGGTGACAGGCACGCGTCCCGACCTCGGCGACAATCGAAAGGTCGCGATGTGATGCCGATCGAACCGCCAGAGATTCCGCCGGCGACGCCGGGCCGCCCGGTCGAACCGCCGCCGGAGGATCCCGTCGGCAATCCGCAGCCCGACATTCCGCCGCCGGTCTACGAACCCGATGCGCCGGCGCCGCCGCGCGAGCTGCCAGGGCAGACGCCGGACGAAATCCCCGGCCGGGGGCCGCTCGGTCCCACCACACCGAATCCGGCCACGGATTGACCGCGATTGGACGGTCATGATGATCGCCCGCCAGGGGCTTGGTCGCGGGCCTGTCCCGCAGCCCTGCGGCTGCGCCAAGCCCTTGAAAATCAAGGCTGAATGAAACCTGAATGGCGGCCCTGCGGGGGTGGCTTCGCGTCGAAATAAATCCCCCTGCGGATTTGAACTGCGCCACAATCCGGCCTAACGCATACTTGTTGATCTCTCCGTGCTTGAAAAAGATCGTTCCGGGAAAACAAGACACATGAGCAAACTTCGCGTCCTGCTGCTGGCGACGACTGCGCTGTCGGCGATGCAACTAATGAGCTCCGGCTCCCATGCGCAGGGGGCGCCGATGATCGTCGCCCAAGGCCCGGGCGGCGGCGAAGTCGGTCCAGACGGCCGGCCGAAACAGCAGCCGCAGGGGCAGCCGCAGCGACCTGGCCCAGGCGCGCCGCCACCGCATCAGGCTGCGCCTCCGCCGCCTCCCGCGCCGCCGCCGGCCGCTGCTCCACGCCCAGCGCCTCCACCGCCCGCGCCGCCACCGGCAGCGGCCCCGCGTCCCGCACCCCCTCCACCACCGCCTGCTCCGCCGCGGGCCGAGCCGCCGCGTCCGGCGCCCCCACCGCCCCCTCCGCCACGGGCCGAGCCACCACGTCCGGCTGCTCCGCCGCCGCCCCCACCGCCGCCGCGGGCTGAGCCGCCACATTCGGCACCGCCGCCTCCACGGGCTGAGCCGCCTGCACCTCCGCCGGCGCGTCCAGCGCCACCTGTTGCGGCTCCGCCGGTGCATACGCCGCCGCCTCCAGCGCCTCCGCCGGGGCCGCCGCGTGAGCCGGCACGTCCTGCGACTCCGCCTGCGCCCCCGCCGACGGCTGCTCCCGCGCGTCCAACGCCGCCCACGCCGCCCGTGGCCACGCCCGCCCCGCCACCTCCGCCGAGTCCGGCACCGAACCTGCGGCCGGGAACGCCGCCGTCAGCCGTGACACCCCCGCCTTCGTCGCCAGCGGCCGGGAACGCGTCGCCGCCTGCGCACTCGCCGGCTCCGTCCGCGGCGCCGTCTCCGCAGCCGACGCCGGCTCCGACTCCTCCGGTTGGCCCCGGGCAGCGGCCGCCGACACAGCCAGGTGCCGGCGTCCCGCCGCCTGGTGCTCCCCAGGGAGCACCCCCGCCACGCGGCGCGCCGACGCCGCCGGCCGGAACCGTCGCGCCTGCTCCGGGAACTCCGCCGGCGCCACCCGCGCCTCCGGCCACCCAGACGCCGTCGCAGCAAGGCACGCCGCCCGCAGCCGGGAGCCCGCCCGGCGGACGTCCGGGGACGCCCCCAGGAGCCCCGGGTGGTCCGCCTCCGGCGGCAGGTCCTGGTGCTGCCGGACCCGGTCCGGGACCCGCCGGCGCGCCGCAGGCCGGTCCTGGCGCTGTGCCGCCCGCCGGCCCCCCGGCCATGTCCAATCGGCCGCCGCCGCAGGTCACTGCGCCCATCCCGGCGCCGCCGCCGCCGACGGCACAGCAGCTCACGCCGATCGCGCCCGGCGCGCCGTTGGCGGGGCCGCAGCGGCTGGACGATTTCCGCGGCCAGCGCCGCGAGGTCCAGGAGGGCGGTCGCACGCTGATCTACGAGCCGGGCCGCGTCATCGTGCGCGATCCGAGCGGTCAGGAGTTCGTGCGTCATGACGAGCTTGAGCGCTTCCGCTACGGCGCGCGGGACATCCGCGTCCAGCAGGAGCGGGGAGAGACGCGCACAGTGGTGATCCGTCCCGACGGTAGCCAGATCGTCACGATCACCGCGCCGGACGGCCGGCTGCTGCGCCGCATCCGCCGCGACATCGGTGGCCGCGAGATCATCATCATCGACAACACCTACCGCGATCCCCAGGCGGTCGGCGGCTTCTACGTCGACCTGCCGCCGCCGGAGATCCGCATCCCCTACAACCGCTACATCGTCGACGCGGATGAGGCCGAGCCGGATGTCATCTACGACACGCTGATCGCGCCGCCGGTGGAACGCGTCCAGCGCCGCTACTCGCTCGACGAGGTCCGCTACTCCCCATCGGTGCGACAGCTGATGCCGTCGATCGATCTCAACACGATTACCTTCGAGACCGGATCGTGGGAGATCAGTCCCGACCAGGTGGCGAAGCTGCAGGTCATCGCCGACGGCCTCAACCAGGCGATCCAGCGCAACCCGCGCGAGGTCTTCCTGATCGAGGGCCACACCGACGCGGTCGGCAACGACACCGACAATCTGTCGCTCTCGGATCGCCGCGCCGAGTCGGCCGCCACCTTGCTCACGCAGCAGTTCGGCGTGCCCGCCGAGAACCTGACCTCGCAGGGTTACGGCGCGCAGTACCTGAAGGAGCAGACGCAGGGGCCGAGCCGCATCAACCGCCGCGTCACGGTCCGCCGCATCACGCCGCTGCTCAATGGCGGCCAGGCCGCCCTGCCGCCGCCACCTCCGGGCGTCGCGCCGCCGCGGTGAGACGCGACTGAGCGACAATGAAAATGGCCGGGAGCGATCCCGGCCATTTTTTGTTGGTGGCAATCCGTTCCGTCCTGTTCGGTGTCGTCCCCGCGAACGCGGGGACCCATACTCACAGGATCCAGTTTTGCGATGGCTGGAGCCGCAGCCGGCTCTCACCGTGTCAGTCGGTGGATATGGGTCCCTGCGTTCGCAGGGACGACAGCGGTGGAGACGGCGCGGATTGCGCTCGACAGCTCCAACTCAGCCCTTGTCGTGGCCGAGCTGGAAGATCTGAGCGCCGTCCGCGCCCGACAGCAGCCCCGTGTCCGAATAGAGCTTCAGCTTGGAGCGGGTGTCGGTGATGTCGAGATTGCGCATCGTCAGCTGGCCGATGCGGTCGGCAGGCGTGAACGCGGCGTCCTCGACCTTCTCCATGCTCAGCCGCTCCGGCTGGTAGGTCAGGTTGGGGCTCTCGGTGTTGAGGATCGAGTAGTCGTTGCCGCGGCGCAGCTCCAGGGTCACCTCACCGGTGACGGCGCGCGCCACCCAGCGCTGCGCGGTCTCGCGCAGCATCAGCGCCTGCGAATCGAACCACCGGCCCTGATAGAGCAGGCGACCGAGGCGCATGCCGCTGATGCGGTACTGCTCGATCGTATCCTCGTTGTGGATGCCAGTGACGAGCCGCTCATAGGCGATGTGCAGCAGCGCCATGCCCGGCGCCTCGTAGATGCCGCGGCTCTTGGCTTCGATGATGCGGTTCTCGATCTGGTCGCTCATGCCGAGACCATGACGGCCGCCGATCGCGTTGGCCTCCAGGAACAGCGCCACGGGATCGCTGAAGCTCTGGCCGTTCAGCGCGACCGGCTGCCCCTCCTCGAAGCGGACCACGACCGTCTCCGGCTTCACGGAGCAATCCTCGCGCCAGAACGGCACGCCCATGATCGGATTGACGATGCGGATGCCGCTGCTCAGGCTCTCGAGATCCTTGGCCTCGTGGGTGGCGCCGAGCAGATTGCTGTCGGTCGAATACGCCTTCTCGGCGCTCATCTTGTAGTCGAAGCCGTTGGCCGTGAGGAAGGCCGACATCTCGGCGCGGCCGCCGAGCTCGTCGATGAACTGCTGGTCGAGCCAGGGCTTGTAGATCTTGAGGCTCGGATTGGTCAGCAGGCCGTAGCGGTAGAAGCGCTCGATGTCGTTGCCCTTGTAGGTCGAGCCGTCGCCCCAGATGTTGACGCCATCCTCCTTCATCGCGGCGACCAGCATGGTGCCGGTGACGGCGCGGCCGAGCGGGGTGGTGTTGAAATAGGTGATGCCGCCGGTCGAGATGTGGAAGGCGCCCGACTGAATCGCGGCGATGCCCTCATGCACCAGCTGAGTGCGGCAATCCACGAGGCGCGCCTTCTCGGCCCCGAAGCTCACCGCCTTGCGCGGGATCTCGTCGTAGTCGGACTCGTCGGGTTGCCCGAGATTTGCCGTGTAGGCAAAGCAACGCGCGCCCTTCTGCTTCATCCAAAGCAGCGCGGCGCTGGTGTCGAGACCGCCGGAAAAGGCGATGCCGACCTTCTCGCCCTTGGGCAGGCTTTTCAGGATCGTGGTCATGGGAGAGTCCAACCGTGTTTGTGGCTGCGCCGTTCAGAAATTCGGGCGCGAATAACAGATTTTGCGTTGCTGGGCACGCCTTTAATGGCGACTGAGGGTGACCGGCCCGCGCTCAGGCCGCGGGGCTGGTATCCGCGGTACGGCGGCCGAACAGCCGGCGCATCAGGCGGAAGCCCGGCCAGCCGAAGCGGGTCAGGGCGGCGTCGATGCCGGCGTCGGTGAGGCGGGTGGACGGCCAGCGGTAGATGTAGCCGTGCAGCAGCCAGATCACGATGAAGGTGACGAGGCCGGCCGCGGCGATGTCGGTGAAGAAATGTCCGCCAAACGCCATCCGCAACACCGAGGTGGCGATGCCGAACAGGACGGCGGCGCCGTAGGCGACGGGCCGGATCGCGGGCGGCGTCAGCGCGGCCGGCGCCAGGGTCCAGAATGCGGTGGCTCCCTCTCCGGAGAAGAACGAGCAGTTGCGGCCGCAGCCGCCGCGCGGATCCCACCACGGCACGAACTGCATGTCGCCGCCGAACTCGGCCACGACAACCGGGCGCGGCCGGCCCCAATAGGATTTGAAGGTGAAGTTGGTGAGCACGCCGGCCGAGAGCGATAAGGTCAGCAGCAGGAACGCCACGGTGCGGCCCTTCACCAGCAGCGGCCGGTCGGGACGGACGAGCTTCACGACCAGCGCAACGATGGACGGCAGCGCGATGCCCCAGGCGACCCACATCGCGGCATCGCGCGCGAACGCAGCATAGCCGTCGAGCTTCACGGGGAAGCTGTGCGTGCGCGGATCGTAGAACAGCGCGGCCAGCTTGAGGTCGAGCTCGGGAAAGACGCCGAACAGCACGCCGATGACGAGCGCGAGCGACAATGCGATGAAGAGGCCGGTCCGGTTCATGGCGCGCGGTTTAGCGAAAGCGGATGGCGATGGAAAGGCCGGCGGCTCAACGTGGCGATCCCGACGGCAATGGCGGCGGTGGCGGCAGGCGCGGCGACGGCTCGCGCCAGCGGCCGGCGTTGCGGCCGGCAATCAGCCAATAGACCAGTCCGCCGACGATGCCGGCCCCGGTCAGGATCTCGAGATGGCGACGCACGATGCCCTCGAACCGGAAGGTCTCGGGATCGAACGGGACCAGGCCGAGATAGCAGGCTGCGCCGACCACGCCGCCGCCGATCGCGTAGGCGAGCACGCTGCGGATCGAGAAAGCCTCGGTGATCAGTGCGATCAGCAGCGCCGGGATCAGCGCGAAGCCCGACACGAAGATGAAGCCGAAGCCGATGATGACCTCGAACGCGCCCTGATCGATCGGGCCATTGCCGAGATCGGAGAACTCCGGAAACAGGACCGCGGTCACCACGATCAGCCCCGCGAGGAAGCACGCGGCAAGAAACGCGAGCGCGATCACGACGAGACGACCGATCAGCGCCATGGCTTTAGACCCGTGTTACCCAAGCGAGGCCCCGCTTTCTTCGCTCGTCATGGCCCGGCATGAGCCGGCCATCCATCTCTCGGTCGATGAATCGATGGTTGCCCGGGTCAAGCCCGGGCATGACGATCTCGTTCGGAGATGCAGGCGCGATCAATCATCAATCCGTCATCGCCATCGCGCGCAGTGCCTGACGCTCCCGCGCGGACAGCTTCTCCGTCTCCGACTTCAACTGGCCGCAGGCGGCGAGGATGTCGCGGCCGCGCGGCGTGCGCACCGGCGACGAATAGCCCGCGTTGAAGACGTATTCCGAAAACTTCTCGATCTGCTCCCAGTCCGAGCACTCATACGCCGAGCCGGGCCAGGGATTGAACGGGATCAGGTTGATCTTGGCCGGAATGCCCTTCAGCAGCTTGACCAGCAGCCGGGCGTCGTCGAGCGAATCATTGACGCCCTTGAGCATCACATATTCGAAGGTGATGCGGCGCGCGTTGGATGCGCCGGGATAGTCGCGGCAGGCCTGCAGCAGCTCGGCGATCGGATATTTGCGGTTGAGCGGCACCAGCTCGTTGCGCAGCTCGTCGCGCACCGCATGCAGTGAGATCGCCAGCATCACGCCGATCTCCTCGCCGGCGCGCTTGATGTTCGGCACCACGCCGGAGGTCGACAGCGTGATGCGGCGGCGGGAGATGCCGATGCCCTCGTTGTCCGAGACGATCAGCAGCGCGTCGCGCACCGCGTCGAAATTGTACAGCGGCTCGCCCATTCCCATCATGACGATGTTGGTGATGAGCCGGTTGCCGAGCGGGGTCTCGCGGTCGGCCCAGTCGTTCAGCCGGTCGCGCGCCACCATGACCTGGCCGACGATCTCGCCGGCCGTCAGGTTGCGCACCAGCCGCTGCGTGCCGGTGTGGCAGAACGAACAGTTGAGCGTGCAGCCGACCTGGGAGGAGACGCAGAGCGTGCCGCGATCGGTCTCGGGGATGTAGACGCACTCGACCTCGTGGGCCTTCTGCAGATTGTCGCCGCTCGGCAGCCGCAGCAGCCATTTGCGGGTGCCGTCGTTGGAGATCTGCTCGGCCACGACCTCGGGACGGTCGACCGTGAAATGTTCGGCCAGCGCGGTGCGTGTGTCCTTCGATACCGATGTCATCTCGTCGAACGACCTGGCGCCCCGGAAATAGATCCAGTGCCACAACTGCTGCACCCGCATCTTCTGCTGGCGCTCTGGCACTCCGACCTGGCCGAGCCTTGCTGCCAGCTCCGCGCGTGACAGGCCGATCAGCGAGGGCTTCGCCGGCGGGACGTAGGTTTCGAGCGGAGTCTTTTCGAGGGGCGCAGAGGAGTCGCGCAGCCCGGCAGTCGTTGCCATGTCGATGGGCCCAAAGTGCTGCCCGGCCGCGGCGGCCGAAGGCGTTCAGCGGGTTTATATAACGATCCGGCCGGCAAATGCGACCCGCCTGACGAGCGGTACCGGCGGCCGCCGTCTACCGGCGGCAATCCTGCGCGATGCGGTCGAGCGCCTGGGCGAGGCCCTTCAGTGAGAACACGTCGGTGGTCTCCGTGCCCTTGGCCGAGACGCCCTTGACCACGGCCTCGGGCGCCTTGCGCATGGCATCGACCATCCGCTCTTCCTCGGCGGCGTTCTTGATCCAAAGTCCGTCGCCCTGGGTATACATGGCATAGGAGGCTCCGCCGACCTCCACCGTGGCGTCGGATCCCGGCTTCAGCGCATAGCCGATCATGATCGAGACCTCGTTGAAGACCTTCTCGGAGGGCCGGGTCGACACGAAGGCATAGGCGGGATCGCGCGGACGGTTGGGCGGATTGGTCTTGGAGGATGTCGGCTTGGCCAGCGCGAAGCAGACCTTCTTGCCGCCGGGCATCGCGGTATAGGCGCCCCAGCCGCCGAACTGTCCGATCAGCGTCGGTTCCGCGCCGCCGATGTTGGGAACGGCCGGCTTCGATTCCGATTTCGGTGCGGCCTTCGGATGCGGAGCTGCGGCCTTTGGCGCGGCGCTCTGTGCCGCTACGAGGCTCGGAGCTCCGAACAGCAGCACGCCGCCGACCAGCGTTGTCAACAATCGCCCGAACAACATGATACGTTGAGTTCCCCCGCGACTTCGTTCCACCAATATTGTGACTGGAAAATGGCCCGGAATCGCTGACCGTGGTCGCGATGGATAGCGGCTAAATGCACCGCTTGCAAAGGCCGCAGAGCTGGATTGTCCGGCGCTCCGCGTCCCTGGCCCGGCGCCGCGCAGCTGCCGCGGCCTGATGATGATTGTGGCGCGGCGGCAAATCCGGCATGACGTTCCCAAAGCCGGACCTCGATCCGGCGCCAACGACCAAGGAGCGCCCATGAAAGCCATTCTCTGCTCGCAATTCTGTCAGCCCGACGATCTCGTCCTCACCGAGGTGCCAGATCCGGTGGCCGGTCCCGGCGAGGCCGTGATTGCGATCAAGGCGGCGGCGCTGAACTTCTTCGACATCCTGATGATCCAAGGCAAGTACCAGATCAAGCCGCCGTTCCCGTTCTCGCCGGGTGCGGAGGTCGCGGGTGTCATCGAGAGCGTCGGCGATGGCGTCACCGAACTGAAGGTCGGCGACCGTGTCGTCGCCTCCTGCGGCCACAACGGCGCGCGCGAAAAGATCGCGCTGCCGGCCGCCTCGATCGTCAAGATTCCGGACAATCTCGATTTCGATCGCGCCGCCGGCATCATCATCATCTACGGCACTGCGCTGCATGCGCTGGAGGATCGTGCCAGTCCGAAACCGGGCGAGACGCTGGCCGTGCTTGGCGCCGCCGGCGGCACCGGCCTGGCGGCTTGCGAGCTGGGCAAGCTGATGGGGTTGAAGGTCATCGCCTGTGCCTCTTCGGACGAGAAGCTCGAATTTGCCAGGCAGCACGGCGCGACGCTGACGTTGAACTACGCCAAGGAGGATCTCAAGGAGGGACTGCGGCGGCTCACCGACGGCAAGGGTGCCGACATCATCTTCGATCCCGTCGGAGGCGCCTACGCCGAGGCAGCGCTGCGCTCCATCGCATGGGAGGGCCGATTCCTGGTGATCGGCTTCGCCGCCGGCGACATCCCGAAGATGCCGCTGAACCTCGCGCTGCTGAAGGGCTGTGATATCCGCGGCGTGTTCTGGGGCGCCTGGACCCGACTCAACCCCGCCAAGAACCGCGCCAACCTCGAAAAGCTCGTGCAGTGGACCGCGGAGGGCAAGCTGTCGTCGCACGTCGACCGCACCTTCCCGCTGGCTCAGACCGCCGATGCCTTGAAGGTGCTGGCCGGCCGCCAGGCGATGGGCAAGGTGATCCTGCACCCCTGAGGACGTCGCGCAATGAAGGCCCCCGGGGGGCTGTACTCCCCGGGATAGCCTCGCCCTGATCCGTGCAACCAAACCGAGCAGTGCCCCGGCTGTTGTGCCGATGGAATGCTCGAGCCGGCCCGGCGTCGCTGTGACATCCGCGCGCTGCGCGGCGGTCGCAAATTTGTTCGGCGGGCTGCCGCGCCGGCGCCACGGATTCGCAACCGGAAGCAGAAAATCCGAAAACGAGCGTTTCTTGGTTAACACAACCACGCCACATTGTGGCATGGTTAATTTGAGGCTTGGCCGTTGTTATCACGACGTTTCTGGATTTGGCGCCGTGCGATGTCGCACGTGCGTTGCCACAATCAGATCAAAATGTTTCCAGAATCATGCCGGCTCTCGTCCACTTTTAGTCGGATTCAATTAGTCAATTAGTTGTCGGCAGTGGGGTGCCTCTGGCAATCGTGACGTGTCTCGAGCTTCTGACGGGCTTGGGACCAAAAGTATGTTGCGTGAAGTTGAGATGGGGATGAAGGCCATGGCTGAGCGGACGACGCGCGGGCGTTTCAACAACAGAACTCCTTCGGAGCCTGACTTCAGGCCTTTCCCCGACGAACTCCCTCAGGAGCGCCCACCGAGCTATCGTTTCGGCCGGTCGACCCAGGATAACTATCCAAACGACGAATCGATGCCGATGTTCCTCTCTGAGTATGAGAGCGGCAACCAGATCGACAGCACGCATTTCGAGGACCAGTGGCCGGAGCGGACCCGCCGCGTCTCGGTCTCGTCCCGGATTCTTCTCGCCGTGGTGGCTGCGGCCGGCGTCGCGGTGCTCTTCGCGCTTGTCACCTCGGATGCGACGCGCGACCTGATCGCCAGTGCCAAGGCTTCCATCATCGGCGCCACGCCGGACCCGACGGCCCCGCCGCAGGCCACCAACACGCAGCTCACCGCGCGCGACATGCAGCTGAACGAGCCGGCGCGACTGCCGCCCGCCGAGCCGCCGGCTGCGGCGGCGCCGGTGCAGACGGCAGCCGTGGCCCCGACGCGTGACGACATCGCCAACGCCTACCAGACAGCGCTGCAGAATCGCAGTGTGACGCAGCCCGCGCCGGTTGCAGCACCACCGAGCTTCGCCACGGCACCGTCCGCGCCGGCCCCGAGCGCGATGGAGCCATCCTCGATCAATTCGCCGGGCGCCGGATCGGCAATCGTCGCACCCGGCCTCGGCGCCGTGACCGCCGCTCCGCCGCCCGCGCAGGTCCGCCGGCTCGATCCCGACGAACTCGCGGGCATCATGAAACGCGCCAAGAGCCTGCTGGCCGCGGGCGACATCCCGCCGGCCCGACTGCTGCTGGAGCGCGCGGCCGAGGCGCAAGAACCGGCCGCGGCGCTGATGCTTGCCCAGACCTACGATCCCCACGTGCTGGGGACGAAGGACATCCGCAACATCAATGCCGATCCGGCTGCGGCTCGCAACTGGTACCGCCGCGCCGCCCAGCTCGGCTCGGCTGAAGCGCAGCGCAGGCTCGATCAACTGCAGAACTGAACGCTCGTGACGGCAGCGATGCCGCCTCGTTTCATTTTTTTGTTTCACGCGTGATTTTCGAGTCTGTTCATGGGCGATGCCAGGCGAGACCTGGCGCTGCCCGCGTTCCGGCTTGCAAACATGTGCCAGCCTTAGATCAAGGGGGACAGATGCGACGTCTTGTTGGAGCGGCCCTGGCCGCAATGATGATAGCGTGCGGTTTCGCTGCCCACGCCGAGGAAGGCGAGTTCGACCCCGCCAAGGTGAGCGACAGCCTCAAGGCGATCTTCCAGTTCGGCTCGGTGCAGACCAAGCAGGCGCTGAACGCCAACACGGTGACGCTCATCACCGGCACCATTGGCGGCACCTATGTGCAGTTCGGCGCCGATCTGGCCTCGCTGCTCGACGACGGCAACAATCTGCGCGTCCTGCCGATCGTCGGCCGCGGCTCGGTGCAGAGCGTGGCCGACATCCTGTTCCTGCAGGGCGTCGATCTCGGCGTCGTCCGCGCCGATACGCTCGACTACCTCGAGCGCAAGGGTTTCGCCAAGGACATCAAGCGGCAGTTCACCTACGTCACCAAGCTCTACAATGAAGAGATGCAGGTGATCGCGCCGCGCGCGGTGCGCAACCTGCGTGATCTCGAGGGCCGCCGCGTCAGCGTCGACCTGCCGAATGGCGGCACCTTCGTCACGGCGCTGACGGTGTTCGAGCGGCTTGGCCTGCGCGCCAACTTCGCCTACATCGAGCAGCGCATCGCGATGGAGAAGCTGAAGCGCGGCGAGCTCGATGCCGTCATCGTGGTCGGCGGCAAGCCCTACAAGTCGGTCTCGACCTTCGTGAACGACGGCCGCTTCCATCTCGTCAACGTCGACTACGATCGACCGCTGCAGACCGACTATCTG
Organism: Bradyrhizobium sp. SZCCHNS30572; assembly: GCF_032484415.1. NCBI lineage: Bacteria > Pseudomonadati > Pseudomonadota > Alphaproteobacteria > Hyphomicrobiales > Nitrobacteraceae > Bradyrhizobium > Bradyrhizobium sp. SZCCHNS30572. The sequence goes on from NZ_JAUESY010000004.1 coordinate 615,210, forward strand.
CCGGCGACCCTGACGGCGAAGGACTACCCGAACCTGATCGCCGAGGGCGAGAAGGTCGACACGATCGCGGTGCCGGCCGTGCTCGCCGCCTATAATTGGGCGCCGAACACCGACCGCTATCGCAAGCTCGCGACCTTCGTCGACGCCTTCTTCACCAAATTCCCGGCATTCCAGAATCCGCCGTTCCATCCGAAGTGGAAGGAGGTCTCGCTGTCGGCGCCGCTCGCCGGCTGGCAGCGGCTGCCGTCCGCCAGCAAATGGCTGGAGAGCCACGCCATGGAAGGCGCACAGCGCGACCGCTTCGATGACTTCCTGAAGCAGAGCAGCGCCGGCAGGGCGATGCCGAGCGAGGCCGACCGCGAGGCGCTGTTCAAGCAGTACCAGGCCTGGGAGGCCGAGAAGACCGGCAGCGCCCGCGCCCAGGCGCGCGGCCAGCGCTGAGCTCGTAGCGTTCGACGAAGTCCCATCAAGAGAAAAGCCCCGCGGATGCGGGGCTTTTTACTGTTGTGCCCTTCCGAGGCGCTGATTGCGGGCGCCCGGCTTGCCGGCCGGAGCCGCCGTCAGCCGATATTCTCGCCGTCCTTCGCGACGTCTGCGTTCTTGTCTGCCGCGAGCCGCGCGAGTACGGCGCGGGCTGCCGCATGATGGTCGGGCGTGATGTGCGAGGCGACCATGCGGATGGCGGTGGCGAGCACCGCCGCGTCGTCGGTGAAGCCGAGGATGGGCAACACGTCAGGCATGAAGTCGAACGGCACGACGAAGTAGGCGATGGCGCCGAGCAGGGCGACCTGTACGTGCCGGGGTGTCTCCTTGTCGAAGGCGCAGTAATACGCCGCAAGCAGCCCCTCGGCGAATGGCAGCCGCGCGACAACCTTCTTGAACTTGATCCAGAAACGACGGCGAAGGGTCTCGCGATCCCGGGCCAGCCGCTCCGCGGGCTCGAAGCCAACGCTGTAGTCGGTCGCATCCGACATGATGTCCGATCTCCGGTTCCAGACGGCGCTGGGGGCGCGGTCCTCGCCCTCGGATGTGGTGATGGCGACGCCGGCCGCAAGGCGCGTGCCGTCGTCGCCAAGATCTCAGCCGCGCATCGTCGCGGCGATCGCATTCATCGCCTTGGCGAGCGCGATGTCGCGCATGGTCACGCCGCCCGCGTCATGGGTCGTGAGGACCACCTCGACGGTGCGGTAGACGTTGCGCCACTCGGGATGATGGTCAGCCTTTTCAGCGACCAGGGCGACGCGGGTCATGAAGCCGAAGGCTTCGTTGAAGTCTGTGAATGTGAACGTGCGGGCGATGGCCTCACGGCCCTGTGCCTCGGACCAGCCGGGAAGCTCCCGCAAGGCGGTGGCGCGTGCCTCCGCCGACAATGGTTGCGGCATCTCGATCTCCTCTTGTGGTGCAATCGACCGGACACGCGGCGGCATCCGGGCGATCGCGGGGCTACCTCCGGCTGGGTCGCGCCGGTGTCCGGTTGCCAAGACTAACCGAAAACGCATCCCTATCAGAGCCTTGTCACAGGCGCGATGCCGGAGGTGCTTGGAACTGCCCCGATCCTCCGGCGACTGGTGCGATGGTAACCATGACGCAGATGTCACCCCGGGCGGACAAGAAATTTGCTACAGTTCGGCTCTATTGAAGGACGACGTGGCCAGACGAAGCCGCCTGTGGCATCGCCCGGGCCTGGGACCACCGGAGGACGGGATCTGGTAGATACTCAGACCACGCCAGCGCAGCGCTCACGGATGCGCCCTGCCGTGTTCATCGTCATCGCCGGGATCCTTGCGGTCGTCGGCGCTTTGACGGGGGCCTACTATTTTGCGATGCGTCCCGTGGTGCTCAAGATCGCGGTCGGTCCGCCCAACAGCGACGACCTGAAGGTCGTCCAGGCCCTGACCCAGGCCTTTTCCCAGTCGCACGCCTCCGTCAGGCTGCGGCCGGTTCCGACCGAGGGCGCCGCACAGAGCGCGCAGGCGCTGGCCGCAGGCAAGGTTGATCTCGCGATCGTCCGGGGTGACCTCGAGGTCCCAAAGAACGCGCAGGCCGTGGCGACGCTGCGCAAGAACGTCGCCGTGCTCTGGGTGCCTCCGGGCGGCAAGGGCAAGGGTCGCAAGGGCGCCAAGATCACCAAGATCTCCCAGCTCGCGGGCCACAAGGTCGGCATCATCGGTCGGACCCCGGCGAACGCCAATTTGCTGAAGGTGATCCTGCATCAATACGGCGTCGACGCCGGCAAGGTTGAGATCGTCCAAGTCCCGATCACCGAGGCCGCCGAAGCCGTGCGCAACCAGCGGGCGGACGTCTATCTTGCGGCCGGACCCATCAATAGCAAGATCACGGCGGATGCGATCGCCGCTGCCACCAAGGACGGCGGCACGCCGACCTTCCTGGCGATCGATTCGGCCGAAGCGATCGCGCAGAACCACCCCGAATATGAATCGACCGAAATTCCCGCCGGCGCGTTTGGCGGCTCGCCCGATCGTCCCGAGGACGAGGTGAAGACCATCAGCTTCAACCACCACATCGTGGCGCGCAAAGGCCTGTCGGATTCGACCGTGTCCGCGTTCACCCATCAGCTGTTTTCGGTGCGCCAGCAATTGCTGTCGGAGTTCCCGCTGGCTGCCAAGATCGAGACCCCCGACACCGACAAGGACGCCGCGATTCCGGCACATCCCGGCGCGGCGGCGTTCATCAACGGCGAGGAGAAGACCTTCCTCGACCGCTACAGCGACTACATCTGGTGGGGCCTGATGGCGCTTTCGGCGATGGGTTCGGCCGGTGCGTGGTTCGCCGGCTATCTCAAGCGCGACGAACGCACCATCAACACCTCGCTGCGCGATCGTCTGCTGGAGATGATCACGATCGCGCGCAAGAGCGATTCGACCGAGGAGCTCGACCAGCTGCAGAGCGAGGCCGACGAGATCCTGCGCAACACGCTGACCTGCTTCGAGGACGGTGCAATCGAGCACGCGGCGTTGACCGCGTTCAACATCGCGCTCGAGCAGTTCCACAACGCGGTGGCCGATCGCAAGCTCATCCTGATGAGCATGCCCGCCAATCTGCAGCGAACCGGCGCGCAGTTGCGTGCCGCCGGCACCTGAGGGCGGACCATGTTCGCCCTGCGGCCGTGTCACGCGCTGTCCACGGCGCGATTGTAATTCCAGCGTCATCAATCTTTTCTAGGTCTGCCGGGCCGTGGCTCGCGCCGGCTCCCGCGCGCGATCCGACCAGGAGATCCGCATGACGCTTCGCATTCCTCGATCGCACACAGCCCTGTCCCGCCGCCGCTTCCTGTCGACGGCCGCCGCAGCCGGCGTCACGACGCTGGCGATGCCCTATCTGAGCCGCGCCGCCGACCGGCCGCAGATCACGCATGGCGTGCAGTCCGGCGACGTCGGCATGGATGGTGGCGTGGTCTGGGCGCGCGCCGACCGGCCGTCGCAGATGCTGGTCGAGGTGGCGACCACCGAATCGTTCAAGGACGCGCGTACGCTGCCTCCGATTGCCGCGCTTCCGGAAAGCGACTTCACGGCCAAGATGCTGATCGACGGCCTTCCGAGCGGCCAGGACATCTTCTACCGTGTCAAGTTCCGCGACCTGTCGCATACCGCGGTCGAAAGCGAGGCCGTGGCCGGCCGCTTCCGCACCGCGCCAGGCAACAAGCGCGACGTCTCGTTCGTCTGGGGCGGCGACGTGGCGGGGCAGGGCTGGGGCATCAATCCCGATGATGGCGGCATGTTCACCTTCTCGACGATGAAGAAGCACCGCCCGGACTTCTTCCTGCACTCCGGCGACACCATCTACGCCGACGGTCCGATCAAGTCCGAGGTGAAGCTGCCGGACAACAAGGTGTGGAAGAACCTCACCGTGGAAGAGAAGGCCAAGGTCGCCGAGACGCTCGACGAATTTCGTGCCGCCCACAAATACAATTTCCTCGACGAGAACGTTCGCGCCTTCAATGCCGAGGTGCCGATCTTCGTGCAGTGGGACGATCACGAGGTCACCAACAACTGGTCGGCGTCCAAGGAGCTGCCCGCCGCCTACAAGGAGCGCAACATCCAGTTGCTCGCGGCCCGCGCGGCGCGCGCCTTCCACGAGATGTATCCGATGCGCGAGAGCCTCATCGAGCCGGGCCGAGTCTATCGCACCATCAACTATGGCCCGCATCTCGACGTGTTCGTGCTCGACGAGCGCAGCTACCGCGGCGCCAACGGTCCCAATCTCGAGGACGAGTATGGTCCGGCGTCCTACTTCATCGGGCCGGAGCAGATGCGCTGGTTGAAGCAGGCGCTGCTCAATTCCCGCGCGACCTGGAAGGTGATCGCCTCCGACATGCCGCTCAGCATCATCGTCTATGACGACGCGGCCAACAAGAAGGGCTCGGAAGCCATCGCCCAGGGTGACGGCCCGGCGCGCGGCCGCGAGCTCGAGATTGCCGAGATCCTGCGCTTCATCAAGACGGCGCCGATCCAGAACACGGTGTGGCTGACGGCGGACGTGCACTACGCGGCCGCGCATTATTACGATCCGAACAAGGCGCAGTTTCAGGACTTCGAGCCGTTCTGGGAGTTCGTCTCCGGCCCGCTGCATGCCGGCACGTTCGGTCCGAACGAGCTCGACAACACCTTCGGCCCCGAGGTGCGCTTCATCAAGGCGCCCGGCCTCGACAAGCAGAATCTGCCGCCGTCGGCCGGCATGCAGTTCTTCGGCCACGTCAAGATCGAAGGCGCCACGGGCCAGATGACCGTGACCCTGCGGGATCGCGCCGACGTCGCGCTGTGGTCGACCACGCTCGATCCGAAGCTGGGCTGAGGTCTCGTTGTTCGGCGGCAAGACGACCGCGTGCGGCGACGGCAACTAATCGCGTCGCCGCAGCGCCGCCTCCAGCGCCTCGGTCGGGCAAGGCTTCGGCAGCCGCGGCCGGTCGGCGAATGCGGGTGGCACGCGGTCGGCGCCATAGCCGGTCGAGAATGCGAAGGGAATGCCGAGCGCCGTCAGCCGCTCGGCAATCGCAAAGCTCTTTTCGCGGACCAGGCCGACATCGAGCAGCGCGAATTGCGGGACGCGCTCGGCGATCATGGCGAGCGCGGTTGCGACGTCGGCTGCGATCCTGATGTCGGGAACGCCGAGGTCGGTGATCGTGTCTTCCAGTCCGAGTGCAATGATGGGGTCGTCTTCGACGACCAGCACATGCTGATAGAACTCGGGCACGCCTGATTGCGAGCTGGTCATGGGATCTACGGGTTCCAGGATGAGGGATGGACCCCGCGGCCGGCGCCTCCTCTCGAGCGCGCTGGCGGGTTCCTGGAACCAAGGCAGCATATCAGAGTTCCTGTGTCGGTGCACTTGTGAACACAAGGTGCACGGATCACGCACATGCGTTGCGCACGGGGATGACGATGCTGAGCCAAGGTGTGACCACGCTGAGCCGGGAGCGGCCCTACAACAACCTGCTGCGGCGGCTCAGTCCGGCCGACTACGCGCTGATCTCGCCGTATCTGGTGGAGGACGAGGCAACGCCGAACGAGCTGCTCTACAGTCCGGGTGACGACGTCCAGATCGTGCATTTTCCCTGCGGGCCGGCGCTGACGTCCTATCTCGTTCCCAATGAGGATGGCCGCGACGTCGAGACCATCCTGGTCGGCCGCGAGGGCGCCGTCGGCGGGATCGTCAGCGAAGGCTTCCTGCCGGCCTACACACGGATCGTCGTCAAGTTCGGCGGCCCGTTCGCACGGCTGCCGCTGTCCCGCCTGGCGGCCGCCAAGCTGCAATCCAAGACGCTGCGCAACGTATTCGCGCGCTACGCCGATTGCATGCTGGCACAGATGTTCCAGTCGACCGCCTGCAACGCAATCCATTCGATCGAGCAGCGGACGGCGAAGTGGATCGTGGCCGCGATGGACCGTACCGATGGCGAGCCGATCGTGCCGCTGACGCATGAGCAGCTGGCAACGCTGCTGGGCGTCGGCCGCAGCTACGTCAGCCGGGTTGTCCAGACCTTCAGGGCCGAGGGCATTCTCGAAACCCGCCGCGGCGCCTTCATGGTGCGGGACTTCGACGCGCTGAAGCGCCGCTCCTGCCTGTGCAACGAGGCCGTGAAGACCCATTTCGAAGAGGTCCTGCGCGGCGTCTATCCGACCGAGCAGGCCGCGGCGGGCTGCGCCTGCAGGCGCCATTGACGTCCCGCGTACAGACTCCAGCCAACCGCGTTGGCTGTCAGCGCTGGTCCTCGTGGGATTGCCGGTCGGAGTGGTTGATCTTGTCTTCTCCCGCGCCTCCCGGAGGCGCGTGGCGGCGGAGGCGTTAGCCAGCCGCTCGGAAACCGCTCCCCGTTCCTGAAAGCAGTCATTGTTTTTTGGCATTTTCTGCCTATATTGCGCCGCAACGCGTGAGGTCTGCCCGGTCGATTGGCCGGGCTTCCTATTTGGGGCTGCCGGCCCCTGCCGCCGAACGAGTTTCGCGAGCGCGCGTCGCAAAGCTAACAGCTTGATTCGACTATAACAAAGCGCGCGCCCCGCCGGGGACAGAGCACGGGCTCTTGAGAAAGCTTAGAAGACACCGACCATGAATCTTCGCAACATCGCCATCATCGCCCACGTCGACCACGGCAAGACCACCCTGGTTGACCGTCTCCTGCAGCAGTCGGGTACCTTCCGCGAGAACCAGAAGGTCGCCGAGCGCGCCATGGACTCCAACGATCTGGAGCGCGAGCGCGGCATCACCATCCTGGCCAAGGCCGCCTCGGTGCAGTGGAAGGACACCCGCATCAACATCGTCGACACTCCCGGCCACGCCGATTTCGGCGGCGAGGTCGAGCGCATCCTGAACATGGTGGACGGCGCCCTGGTGCTGGTCGACGCCGCCGAGGGCCCGCTGCCGCAGACCAAGTTCGTGGTCTCCAAGGCGCTCAAGGTCGGCCTCAAGCCGATCGTCGTCATCAACAAGGTCGACCGTCCCGACGCCCGTCCGACCGAGGTCATCAACGAGGTGTTCGACCTGTTCGCCGCGCTCGACGCGTCCGAGGAGCAGCTCGACTTCCCGATCCTGTACGGCTCGGCCAAGCAGGGCTGGATGGCCGAGAGCCCGGAAGGTCCGAAGGACGCCGGGATGCAGCCGCTGTTCGACCTGGTGCTGCGCCATGTGCCGGCGCCGTCGGTCGAAGAGGGGCCGTTCCGCATGATCGGCACCATCCTGGAGGCCAACAACTTCCTGGGCCGCATCATCACCGGCCGCATCACCTCGGGCAGCATCAAGCCCAACCAGGCCGTGAAGGTGCTGAACGCCGAGGGCAAAGTCGTCGAGCAGGGCCGTATTTCCAAGATTCTCGCGTTCCGCGGCATCGAGCGCGTGCCGCTCGACGAGGCCGAGGCCGGCGACATCGTCGCCATCGCGGGCCTGACCAAGGGCACCGTCGCCGACACGTTCTGCGATCCCTCGGTCGAGACTCCGCTCCCGGCGCAGCCGATCGACCCGCCAACCGTGTCGATGTCCTTCATCGTCAACAACTCGCCGCTGGCGGGCACCGAAGGCGACAAGGTCACCAGCCGCATGATCCGCGACCGCCTGCTGCGCGAGGCCGAGGGCAATGTCGCGCTGCGCGTCGTCGAATCCGCCGACAAGGACGCCATGGAAGTGTCGGGCCGCGGCGAATTGCAGCTCGCGATCCTGATCGAGACCATGCGCCGCGAAGGCTTCGAGCTGTCGGTGTCGCGTCCGCGCGTGGTGCTGCAGAAGGACGAGGCCACCGGCGCGTGGCTGGAGCCGATCGAGGAGGTCGTGATCGACGTCGACGAGGAGCATTCCGGCGTCGTCGTGCAGAAGATGAGCGAGCGCAAGTCCGAGATGATCGAGATGCGCCCGTCCGGCGGCAACCGCCTGCGGCTGGTGTTCTACGCGCCGACCCGCGGCCTGATCGGCTATCAGGGCGAGCTGCTCACGGACACCCGCGGCACCGCGATCATGAACCGCCTGTTCCACGGCTATGCTCCGTTCAAGGGCGAGATCGCCGGCCGCCGCAACGGCGTCTTGATCTCCAATGACCAGGGCGAGGCGGTGGCCTACGCGATGTTCAAGCTGGAGGACCGCGGCCCGATGATGATCGAGCCGGGCTGGAAGGTCTATCGCGGCATGATCGTCGGCGAGCACACCCGTGACAACGATCTCGAGATCAACGTCTTGAAGGGCAAGCAGCTCACCAACATCCGCACCACGTCGAAGGACGAGGCCGTCCGCCTGACGCCGCCGATCAAGATGACGCTGGAAAAGGCGCTCGCTTATATCGAGGACGACGAGCTGGTCGAGGTCACGCCGAAGTCGATCCGGCTGCGCAAGAAGCATCTCGATCCGAACGAGCGCAAGCGCGCCGAGAAGCAGAAGGAAGCGGTGGCGTAATTTCCGCCCTCCATTCTCAAATGCGTCATGGCCGGGCTTGTCCCGGCCATCCACGTTTTGGGGCTTGCGAGGACGACGTGGATGCCCGGCACAAGGCGGGGCATGACGACGGAGTTGGATGAGCCAATGTCTTTCCCATCCTCCATCGACATCGCCATCATCGGCGCGGGTGCCGCGGGCCTCGGCGCGGCACATGCGCTGCAGGACAAGGGCGTCTCGTTCATCGTCCTGGAGGCCCGCGACCGCATCGGCGGGCGTGCCCGCACCATCATGGCTTCGCCTGATGTCACGTTCGATCTCGGCTGCGGCTGGCTTCATTCGGCCGATCGCAACTCGTTCGTCGGCATTGCCGAGCAGCTTGCTTTCACTATCGACACCAGCCGGCCGCCCTGGCGCGATCAGGCCTATGAGGCGGCATTCCCGCGCGAAGAGCGCGAAGAATTCATCCGCGCGCTGGAGGCGTTCTTCATGCGTACCGCGGAGGCTGCCAGGAGCGGCCGCGATGCGCCGGCGAGCATCTGCCTCGAGCCCGGCAATCGCTGGAACGGCATGATCGACGCGATCTGCACCTATCTCAACGGCTGCGAGCTGGCGCAGATGTCGCTGCTCGACTTCGAGGCCTATGAGGACACCGAGCTGAACTGGCGGATACGCCGCGGCTATGGCGCCCTCGTTGCAGCCTACGGTGCGGACCTGCCGATCGTGCTCGACTGCAACGTGACGCTGATCGACCGTGGCGACAGGCGCATCCGCCTGACGACGTCACAGGGCACGCTGACGGCCGACAAGGTCATCGTGACCGTGCCGACCAATCTCATCGCCGACGAAGCGCTCCGTTTCACGCCGGCGCTGCATGCCAAGGTCGAAGCCGCTACCGGCCTGCCACTCGGGCTGGACAACAAGGTGACGCTGGCGCTCGACGGCTGGGAGCACCTGCCGAGGGATTCGGGCATGCGCGGCCGAAGCCACACCGCGCGGGTCGGCAGCTTTCAGCTGCGCCCGTTCGGCCAGCCCTGCATCGAAGGCTTTTATGGCGGCAGCTTCGCCCGCGAGATCGAGGCGGCGGGCGAGGGGGCCTTGGCGGCGCAGGCGATCGACGACATCGCGGCCCTGCTCGGCAACGACATCCGCAACAGCCTCCGTCCGCTCGCCGAGTCCCGCTGGGGCGCCGACCCGTTCGCGCGCGGCGCCTATTCGCATGCACTGCCCGGACATGCCGACAAGCGCGCCGTGCTGGCCGCGCCGGTTGATGATCGGCTGTTCTTCGCCGGCGAGGCGACGCCCTTGGATTTCTTCTCGACCGCCCATGGCGCGCGCGACAGCGGCGAGCGCGCGGCGCGGGAAGCTCTGGCGTCATTAACCACGACCTAGTCCATCGATCGTCATTGCGAGCCCAGCGAAGCAGTCCAGACTGTCACCGCGGCGGGATTTCTCGATCGCTTTCGCTGCGCTCGCGATGACGTGCCCCGATCAATGCGTCTCCTCCACCATCCGCAGAAACTCCCGCGCGGCCTGCGTCTGGTGATGCTCTTTGTGGCGCAAGCTGTAGAAGTGCCGCTTGGGCAGCTCGATGTTGGCGACGGCGAGCAGACCCGCCTTGACGGCGCGCATGACCACGAGGCGCGACAGCACCGTGACGCCGGCGCCGGCTTCGACGGCGCCGCGCACGGCCTCGTTGGACGGCAGGTCGAACACCACATCGAGCTCGGCCGGGGTGATTCCGAAGCGGCCAAGCGCTGTTTCGAGCGCGGCGCGCGTGCCGGAGCCCTGCTCGCGCAACACCCAGCGCGCCGTCTTCAGGTCGCCGGTTGTCACTGACCTTCCGCGGCACAGCGGATGATCGATCGGACCGACCAGCACCATGTTGTCCTGCGCGACCGGCTGAACCGTGAGCACGGGATCGTCGACATCGCCCTCGATGAAGCCTAGATCGGCAGAGCCCTCGCGGACCTGGGTCGCGACCTGCTCGGTATTGCCGATCGACAGCTGCAGCTTGATCGCCGGATGCGCGGCACTGAAGCGGTGAATGAAGGCCGGCAGCCAATAGCCCGCGATGGTCTGGCTGGCCGCCAGCGCCAGCTGCCCGCGCTTCAGGCCGGCGAGATCGTTCAGCACGGTCTCGGCGGCGGCCGCGCGCGCCAGCACCGCCTTTGCTTCGACGAGAAACGCCTTCCCGGTCGCCGTGAGCACGATGCGGCGTCCGACGCGATCGAACAGCCTGGTCTCGTAGCGCGCTTCGAGCGCGGCCACGGCCGCCGATGTCGCCGACTGGGTTAAATTGAGGTCGCGCGCCGCCTGGGTGACGTGCTCGCGGGTCGCGACCGCAACGAAGATCCTGAGCTGTTCGAGCGTCACAAGCGTCCTATGTGGTGAGCTTCACCAGGGCCAGGCTGAAGCCTGCGATGAACAGGAAGGCGAGCAGGCCCAGCGCCAGCGGCCGCAGGCCCTTGGCCTTGAGCTTGGCGAAATCCGTTTCCAGTCCCATCGCGGCCAGTGCCATCGACAGCAGGAACGTGGTCGCCGTCACGATCACCGTCTTCATCTCGGCGGGAATGCTGATCACGCTGTTGAGGCCAACCAGCGCGATGAAGCCGAACACGAACCAGGGCAGTGGCGGCTGCGCATTGCCTCGGGTCTCGCCGCCATGGCGCGCACGCCGCGTTGCCAGCAGGCCGAGCGTGAGCACGACCGGCGCCAGCAGCATCACGCGGGCGAGCTTGGCGATGGTGCCGAACTCGCCAGCCTGCTGGCCCTGCTGAAACGCGGCCGCGACCACCTGGGCGATCTCGTGAATGGAGGCGCCGCTCCACAGGCCGAAGGCGTGCGCGTCGAGATGCAGCAGCGCCGGAAGCAGCGGATAGATGAACATTGCGATCGAGCCGAACACCGTGACGCAGGCCACCGCATAGGCGACGTCCTCGTCATGGGCGCGCGTGACCGTGTTGGTCGCGATCACGGCGGACGCACCGCAGATCGAGGTGCCCGCGGCGATCAGCTCCGCCAGCTTGCGATTGACGCCGAGCAGCTGTCCCATCCACACCGTGAACAGGAAGGTGCCGGTGAGGCTCAGCGCGATCACGGCGAGACCACGCGCGCCGACCTCGACGATCTGCGTCGCCGTCAGTTGCAGGCCCAGCAGGATGATCGCCAGCCGCAGTACGCGACGCATCGAGAAGGCGACGCCGGGCTTGGCCCGCGCCGGTGTGCCGACCACGTTGTGCAGCGCCATCCCTGCCACGATCGCCAGGATCATCGGGCTGAACAGGCCGAGGCCCGGCAGCAGGCGCAGCCCGAAGGCGCCGGCCGCGAGCGCCGCGGACAGCGCGAGCCCGGGCAGCAGCGTCGGTGCCGCCGGCGTCGCAGGCGCGTGCGCAGGTCGATGATGAATGGCAACGGGCGCATCGGCGATCAGATCGTGCGAGGGGGCAGCCATGGAAATCTCTCCCAAACCAAGTGCGAGGAAGAGAATTTCATGCTGTGAACAATCGATCCAACAGATTATATCGCACGTATCATTCGATTCAATCGATTAATCGCCCACTGCCGCATCTCGCCGCCGACCGGATCACGACTCCAGCACCCGCTTGCGCAGCTCGGCATCCGGCACGAAGCAGGATTCGTATTTGCCGAAGATGTGGTAGCGGTTGCGTGCGACCACGCCATAGACCGCATCGCGCAGCGGCTTCGGAATGGCGAGCAGCGCGCGCGTCCAGCCCCAGCCCGGCAGGTTCGACAATACGGTCAGCGCAGCATCGGATTTCAGATGCGCCTTGCCGTCATGCACGACCGCGTTGGTGTCGGGGTCCTGGGGATCGATGCCGAAGGCCTGTGCCAGCCGGGTGCCGTAGGGCGACTGGATCGGCGTGAAGCGGAAGCGCCTGGCGGTGTCGCGCGCGATCACGAACTGCACCCAGCGGGAGCAGAACACGCAGACGCCGTCGTAGAGGATCACGTCATCGTCGGGCCAGTTGGTCATCAGCGATTGTCCATCATGAGCAGCGCGACCAGCATCAGCACGATCGCAGGTCCCGTCTTCACCAGGGCGCCGAGCGGCTCGAGCCAGAGATCGGGCGTGAGGATCGCGCAGCCGAGCATGTAGCCGAGCGAGACGAGGATGCCGGCGGCGAGCCCGAATGTTGCGGTTCTGCGGAACGCGATCAATAGGCCGACCGAAATGTCCATCATGCTGGTGATCGCCGCGAACGGAATCGCAAAGCCTTCCGGCCAGCCGCGCGTGGTCAGGACCGCCGTGGTCGCCGGGAACGAGACGAACAGTGCAATCGACCCCGATGCGACCCAGAACAGCACGAGGCTCGCGATGATCAGTGCCTTGATCAGGAACAGCCGCGCGAACCATTTGTCCTGAATGGTGGCGCCACGCGCGCCGACGGCGTCCAGCGGCGTGGGGGTGATGCCGGTTGCCGCGATCCATGGTGCGGGATCGCCGTGCACCCCGCGGCGAAGCTCGGCGATCGCGGTGGTGCGCATCGGCGGCATCCAGCCGAGCCGGCTGCAGAGGTCACCGGCGAAAGCGCCGAGATTGATCAGTGGTGCGGGCAAGGCAACGCGCGGCCAATCCGTCGTGCCGAAACTGCGCCGAAACGCATCGACGACGTCGCCAAGCGTCACCGCCTCGGGCTGCATCAGGTCCCAGCTCACCGCGCGTGTCGCCTCGTCATCGATCGGCCGCATCGCGAGCCAGGCGATGGTCGCGGCGATGTCCGCCACCGCCACCGGCTGGAACGGCGTCGCCGCATCCCTCGCCGGCAGGTCGACCGGAAGCGCCGCGAGCGCGCGGACCATCGCGCTGCCGCCATAGGCCGATGGCGCGATCACGAAGCCCGGGCGCAGGATGGCGTAGGGAATGTCTGAGGATGCAATCAACTGCTCCGCCTCGCGCTTGGTGGTCGCGAAAGCGGTGTGATCCTCATCGGCCGCGCCGGGGATCGAGATGTGAATGAAGCGCACGCGACGGCCGCAGGCCGTGATCGCTGCGAGCACGCGCGCGACGAACTCACGATGCACGGCCGTAGTATCGCTGCCCGGACCATCCTGCAGCACGCCGAGGCAATTGACGACGACATCGATCTCGTGGGCGCGGATCAGACTCGCCAAAGCCGGTGCATCGAGCGCCATGATCGGCAGCTCGATGTCGAACGGCGACACGCGTTGCGATGGCGAGAACGCGCGCGCGACGCCGACCGTCGCGCAGCGACGTCGGCGCAGATCGTCGGTGATGAAGCGTCCGATCAGGCCGGAGGCGCCAAGCACGAGGATGCGGGGGGTGGTCGACGTGATCATGCGCGTCTCGTCAGAACGGCTTTGCGATCATCAGCCAGAGAATGGCCATGACCGCGCCGAAACCGGGGATGCCGCACAGGAACCAGCGGCGGAAGACGATGAAGTAGCGCGGCGGCAGCGCCTGTGCGCTGATATCAGCAGCACGGGCGAGGTCGCGCAGTTCGATCTGCATGAAGATCACGGGGACCCAGAACAGGCCGGCGACGGCGTAGAGTGCGAGCGAGGTGAGCAGCCAGCGCTCGGTCATCGCTGTCGACGACAGCCACATCAGCGTGCCGCCGGTGACTGGTTGCAGCAGCACCGCCGAGAGCGTGAACAGCATGTCGGCAATGACGACGACGCCTGCGGTGCGCGCGATGAACGCGGCCTCGCCGCTCAGATGCGCCATCAGCATGAAGAATGCGATCCCCGTGCCGGTGCCGAGAATGACGATGGCGCCGAGCACGTGGAGATATTTGACAAGGAAATACAGCGTCATCGTGTCCTGCTAGTTCGGCGGCATCGGATGCGTCGATCGACGTGTCGTTGTCAGCGCCCGCGACAGCAAATCCGCCGCCAGTGCCACGCCGTCGTCGTGCTCGATCATCCAATGCCCCTCCTCGCCGGACGCCGGCAACAGATTGAAGTCCGCCCGGCCTCCGGCCAAGCCGAAGGCCTCCGCAAGCCGACGCGAAAGCGGCGGTGGAAAGTAGCTGTCATTGGCCGCGACCAGCCACGTGACCGGCACGCGCGCGCCGCGTCCAAATGCGCGGGCCGTATCAAGCAGGCGCGCCTCTGCACAGACGCGCCCTGGCACGTCGTCGGCATGGCCGCCACGGCCGGGCGCGAACACGACGATTGTCGAGACGATCTGCGGCGGTTGATCGGCGAGTGCCAGCGCGCCCCAGCCGCCGGCCGAATGGCCGACGACGACGGCGCCGCCATTCGCCGTGAACGGCTGCTCGCGCATGTAGGCAAGCGCGCGCGAAATCTGCGCCGCCGTCGCGCGTCCTGCTTTCTCGTAGTCCGCGTCGGCGCAGCCGCCCTGGTCTTCGACATAGGGACCGCCGGTGCGGCCGTGCCCGAGCCGCTCCGGGACCAGCACGGCATAGCCCCGCCCGACCAGGAGACGCGCCAGCGCCGTGTAGGTGGGCTGCGGCAGCTGTGCCCGCCACAGCGGATTCTGCGTCGAGGCATGCGCGATCACGGCCAGCGGAAACGGTCCACCGCCAGCAGGCCGATAGAGGATCGCATGCGCGGGAATTTCGGTCTCGATCGACGGAATCAGCCATTGCTGCCGGCGCGCAGGCTCGGCTTCGGGCGACGCGGGACCGAACGGCTGTGCCGTTGCGCCGGCTGCGACCGACAGGACGACCAGCGCGAGCAACCATGAGACGCAGCGAAGCAGCACCATTCAGCCGAACGGGAGGATGTTGAGCCTGCGCCACACTAGCCGAGGCCGCGGCCCGTCCGATGCGATTTTTCCTACGCGGCGTGAGGCTGCGGTGACAGGGCACCGTCGACCCTCAACAATGTTGCGAATTTGTCCCTTTTCGGCACAGCTTTCCGCCACGGTGATGCCGAAAGTCCACAGGTTAACCGATCTTTAACGTGGCACCTTGAAGGCGGACCGCCGACTTGCTTTGATCCACTCATGAGCACAACCCTGATCGAAGTCCGTCCGGCCAAGGCTGCAGATGCGGCTGCGGTGGCGTCAGCCCATGATGAAGCCTGGCGTTCCGCCTACCAGGGAATCATCCCTGGCGCAGAGCTGGAGAAGCTGATCAACCGGCGCGGCCCGCAATGGTGGGACAGCGCGATCCGCAAAGGCAGCCGCGTCAGCGTGCTGGTGTTCAACGACAAGGTCGCAGGCTATGCGAATTACGGCCGCAATCGCGCCCGCAGCCTGCACTTCGACGGTGAAGTCTACGAGCTTTATCTGCGACCGGAATTTCAGGGGCTGGGGTTCGGTCGCCGGCTCTTCCAGTCCGCCAAGCGCGACCTCGCGCAGAGCGGCCTGAAGAGCATGGTGGTGTGGGCGTTGTCCGACAACGATCCCGCCACCGAGTTCTACCGCGCCTTGGGTGGCCGGATGGTCGCGCGGTCGTCGGAGCGCTTCGGGCCGAAGTCGCTCGACAAGGTTGCCTTTGCCTGGACCAACTGAGCCTGGGCCGGCCGTGCTCCGGGCGCGTTAAACGTTAACGCGCCAGCGAATTGAACTGGAATTGAACTGAAAGTGTTGGCTTGAGGTAGCTGTTGCGCAGCCGCGTTTTTTTTGCGACTGCGAATGTCAGCGCTCGCCTGTCGAGCGTCCGACCCTCAACGTTCAAGTTCTCAAACGTTCAAGTTCTACGGAGCATCCATGCGCATCGACGCCATCCCGATCGGGAAAGATCCGCCGCGCGAGGTCAACGTCGTCATCGAAGTGCCGGTCGGCGGCGAGCCGATCAAGTACGAGCTAGACAAGGAAGCCGGCACTCTGTTCGTCGACCGCTTCCTCTATACGGCGATGCGCTACCCCGGCAATTACGGCTTCATCCCGCACACGCTGTCCAATGACGGCGACCCCTGCGACGTGCTGGTCGCCAACACGCGCGCGATCGTGCCCGGCGCGGTCATGAGCGTGCGCCCAGTCGGCGTGCTGCTGATGGAGGACGAGGCTGGCGGCGATGAGAAGATCATCGCGGTGCCGTCCTCGAAGCTGACCCAGCGCTACGACAAGGTCCGCACCTATTCGGACCTGCCGGACATCACGCTGCAGCAGATCCGGCACTTCTACGAGCACTACAAGGATCTCGAGCCCGGCAAATGGGTGAAGGTGCTGCGTTGGGGCAATGCCGACGACGCCCACCAGTTGATTGCCGAGGGCATCGCCCGCGCCAAGGCGGCGAAGAAGTAGGGCGCGCGGAAGCTCCAAACGCAGCGCTTCGCGGCTCCAGGCGATGGACTTTCGAGTCCGCTCCGAGCAGTTTCACGGCGTCGCAGATAGGATCTGCGGCGCCGTCTTGTCTTGGAGCGTTCTGCAATGCGCCGCCTGCTCAGGTCCCTTCGATACCTTGGTCTTCTCATCCTGGCGGCAGGCGCGGCGCTCGTCGCGGTCGTGCTGGTCAACATGTTTCGCCATGGCTCCCGGCAGCTCGATGTCGCGGCGCTGCCGAAGATCAGCATCGATGCCGAGGCCGCGGCGCAGCGGCTTGCGGCGGCGGTTCGTTTTCGCACGATTTCGAGCTCCGACGATCCCGAGCTGAATGCCGATGCCTTCGCGGCGCTCAAGGCCCATATCGAGGCGAGCTTCCCGGCCTTTCATGCGGCCGCGACACAGGAGGTCGTGGCCGGGCACAGCCTGCTGTACCTGTGGAAGGGCTCGGATGCGGCGGCCAGGCCGATTGCGCTGCTGGCCCATCAGGATGTGGTGCCGGTCGCGCCGGGCACCGAGCCCGACTGGGCCGTGCCGCCGTTTGCCGGCGTCGTCAAAGACGGCTTCGTCTGGGGCCGCGGCGCCTGGGACGACAAGGGCAATCTGTATGCGATGCTGGAGGCGGCCGAGGCGCTGATCAAGGCCGGCTTCAAGCCGAAGCGCACGATCTATTTCGCCTTCGGTCACGACGAGGAGGTCGGCGGCACCCGGGGCGCCAAGGCCATCTCGGCCGTCCTCGCCGCCCGCAACGTCCGGCTGGACTTCGTCATCGATGAGGGCCTGCTGATCTCGGAGGGCGGCATCAGGGGCCTCGACAGGCCGGCGGCACTGGTCGGTGTTGCCGAGAAGGGCTATGCGAGCCTGGTGCTGACGGCCAAGGCCAACCCGGGGCATTCCTCGATGCCGCCGCGGGACACCGCGATCGGCATGATGAGTGCGGCGCTGGCGAAGCTCGAGGCCAACCGGCTGCCGATGCGCATCGACGGCACGGTCGGCGAGATGTTTGATACGCTGGCGCCGGAAATGACCGGCATCAACCGCGCCGTGCTGTCCAATCTCTGGCTGACCAAACCGCTGCTGTTCGGCGAGTTCGCCAAGAGCGGTCCGGCCGAAGCGATGGTCCGTACGACGACCGCGCTGACCATCTTCAACGCGGGCGACAAGGACAACGTGCTGCCGGGCAACGCCTCCGCCACCGTGAATTTCCGGCTGCTGCCGGGGGACACCGAGGCGGGCATCATCGACCACGTCAGGCAGACCGTGGCCAACGACCGCATCTCGATCACGTCCTTGCGCGGCAACCGCGAGCCCCCGCCGGTCACCTCGACCGCCGGACCGTCCTATCAGCTCGTGAACCGGGCCATTCGCGAGATCTTCAGCGACGCGGTGGTGGCGCCCGGCCTGATGGTCGCCGGCACCGATTCGAGCCATTATGCGGGCATTGCCGACAGCATCTTCCGCTTCTCGCCGCTGCGCGCGACGACGGAGGATCTCAAGCGCTTCCACGGCACCAATGAGCGGCTGTCGGTCGAGGGCTATGCCGACATGATCCGCTTCTATCGGCGGCTGCTGGAAGCCGCCGCGGGCTAAGGCCTAGACGGCCGGCTTCGGCAGCCCGGCGATCGCGCAGGCGGCGCGCAGCGTGTTCACCAGAAGGCAGGCCACCGTCATCTGGCCGACGCCGCCGGGCACCGGCGTGATCGCGCCGGCGACCTCCGCCACCTCGGCATAGGCGACGTCGCCGACCAGCTTCGTCTTCCCCTCCGCCGTCGGAATGCGGTTGATGCCGACGTCGATCACCGTCGCGCCCGGCTTGATCCAGTCGCGCTTCACCATCTCCGGGCGACCCACGGCGGCGTAGACCAGATCGGCGCGCGCGGTCAGCGCCGGCAGGTCGCGCGAGCGCGAATGCGCGATCGTCACCGTGGCGTTCTCGTTGAGCAGGAGCTGGACCAGCGGACGGCCGACTAGGTTCGAGCGGCCGATCACGATCGCGTTCATGCCCTCCAGCGAGCCATGCACGGTCTTGCTGAGGATGATGCAGCCGAGCGGCGTGCACGGCGCCAGCGCCGGCTGGCCGCCGGCGAGACGGCCGGCATTGTGCGGATGCAGCCCGTCGACGTCCTTGGCCGGATCGATCGCATTGATCACGACTTCGGTCTCCAGCCCCTTCGGCAGCGGCAGCTGCACCAGGATGCCGTGTACGGCGGGATCGCGGTTGAGCTTGCCGATCAAGGCCAGCAGCTCGCCCTGCGACACGTCGGCCGGCAGCTTGTGCTCGAACGAGGCCATGCCGGCCGCCTGGGTCTGGGTATGCTTGCTGCGGACATAGACCTCGGACGCCGGATCGTTGCCGACCAGCACCACGGCGAGGCCTGGTGTCAGGCCATGGTCGCGCTTGACCCGCTCGACCTCACGGGCGACCTGCGCGCGCAGGTCGGCTGCAATGATCTTTCCGTCGATGATGCGCGCGGTCATTTTGCTCTATCCTCGGTTCAAAGGCTGTTCATCGAGCAAGACGCTGGCCGCGTGCTCCCACCCTCCCCTGGAGGGGGAGGGTCGATCGCACGCGAAGCGGGCGAGCGGGGTGGGGTGAAGCCACGGATGCCGGTACCGGTGGAGAGATCACCCCACCCCGCCTCACGCTCGCTTCGCTCACCGTGAGGCGACCCTCCCCCTCCAGGGGAGGGTGAAGATCGCCGCTTGCGAAGCCGAAAGGCCTCGGCTCGCGCTTCTTGCGTCTATTCTCGTTGTTTCCGGGTCGGCTTATGGGCTGCAAGGAGGTCGCGCAAGGCCTGATCGAGCGCGGACGGATCGCCGTCGATGGCGACCTGTTTCAGCCGTGAGGTGGTGCCAGAGGTGATTCGCACCGAGGCCTTGGTGACGCCGATCGCCTTGGCGAGCAGCTCTGTCACGGCGCGATTCGCCTCGCCGCCATCGGCGATCGCGCGCACCCGGACCTTCAGCACATCGCGGCCGTCGGACAGCGTCTCGACGCCATCGAAGGCGTCCCGGCCGCCGCGTGGGGTCACCCGCAATGCGAGGGTGACGCCGCCCTTCGAACATCGCCAAGGGACCATCGATAGGGACCCTCGATCCGAATCAGCAGCAGACCTGAGTTGACGCAAGCAGCACCCTTGAATCCCGCGCGTCTACGTCAGTGCGCGCAGGCGCTAGACAAACAGACCCTGAAGCGCCGGGATGATCACGAACCGGATGAACTGGATGAGGATGAAGAGAACGAGAAACGAAAGGTCCAGCGCTCCGGCAGGAGGCACGAAGCGCCGAATCTGTCGGAGCGCGGGCTCTGTCAGAGCATCAAGCGTGTAAAGCACCTGTCGGACCAAGTCGTTCCGGACGTTGATGACGCTGAACGCGACCAGCCAGGACATGATTGCCGCAACGACCAGGATGAACACGTACAGGCCGAGAAGCCAGTCAACGAAGTCTAAGAGGCGTATCATCCGGGGTTCCTGGAACGAGATATCACCCGGTTAGATATCTGTTCCCTCCCGCGCAAACAAGGGACGGTGCCCGTCAAGGCTAACGGGCGATGTGACCGTTCTTGACTTGACCTCGGCACCCACTGTAAATGGCGCCCGATCTGCCGGCTGCCTTTTCCCAACATCGAGGCGGTCGTGTTACGGGGCCATAGCTCAGCTGGGAGAGCGCGTCGTTCGCAATGACGAGGTCGGCGGTTCGATCCCGCCTGGCTCCACCAACCTTCGCTCGCTTCGCGAGCTTCGGCTCGGCAAGCCGCTTCAGCAAATGAATAGCGAAGCGTGCGAAGGTTGCCGCGCCAGAGCCCGAAGGGCGACGGCGGGCTGAATGACAAAGATTCCCAACAATCGACTGACCAGGACGCCCGTCCTACTCCGCCGCCTCGGCCATCGCCGCCACCGGCTCGCGCATCAGCCAGCCATCCAGAAACTGCGCCAGCCACGCCCGCTCGGCCGCATCGTGCACGGCGCGGCCCTCGAAATGATGGTGGCGCAGACGGGCGCCGGGCGTGTCCAGCCGGGCATGACCGCGCGTGGTCCAGCGGCACATCATCGCGTAGGTCACGTCGGGGTGGAACTGTAGCCCGGTCGCGTTCTGGTATTGATAGGCCTGCACCGGAAAGTCGCCGCCCTCGGCAAGCAGCTCGGCGCCATCGGGCAGATCGAAGCCCTCGCGGTGCCAGTGATAGACGTGATCGGGCCAATGCGGGCACAGCTTGCGCCCGGCCCGGGTCGGGCGGATCGGATAATAGCCGATCTCGGCGCGCCCCTCTGGATGCGGCGCAACCGGGGCGCCGAGCTGGATCGCCAGCATCTGCGCGCCCAGGCAGATCCCGAGAAACGGACGCTGCTCCCGCAGCGGCACCTCGATCCAGTCGATCTCGCGGCGGACGAAGTCGTCCGGATCGTTCGCGCTCATCGGACCGCCGAAAATTACGGCACCCGCATGCCCATCGAGCGTCTCCGGCAGCGGATCGCCGAACCGCGGCCGGCGGATGTCGAGCGGATAGCCGCGGGCGCGCAGCGCATTGCCGACCCGGCCGGGGCTCGACGTTTCCTGGTGCAGGATGATGAGGACGGGCCGCTGCGGCGCAGCCGCCATGGCCGGCTTCGGATGGAGCTGCCGAACGTCGGCCTGGGGCCCGTTCGGATGGAGCGAAGGGTCTTGCCTGAGCATCACCTGGCGATCATAGCTAAGCAAAGGTTAACGGCGCGTGAGCGAGCGCACATTGCAAAGCAAGCGCCGGGCCAGCGCGATCAGGTCCGCTTCAGCTGCAGCCGGCCGACCGCGGCGAGGATGAAGCCGCGCGGGAACCAGCGCAGCATGAACGGCACGATCTTGATGCCGAGCCCGGGCAGCACCACGCGCTTGTCGGCCATCAAGCCGCGATAGCCCGCTTCCGCCACCGCCTTGGGCGAGACGTTGAGGATCACCGAATCCACGCCCGGCTTGAAGCCGGCGCGGTCCTGGAATTCCGACGGCACCGGACCGGGACACAGCACCGTGACCCGGACGCCATGCGGCGCCAGCTCCTTGCGCAGCGCCTCGGTGAACGAGATCACATACGCCTTGGAGGCGTAATAGACGGCCATGCCGGGACCCGGCAGGAACCCGGCCACAGAGCCCAGATTGAGGATGCCGCCCTTGTTGCGGATCAGCTGCTCGGAAAAGCGCAGCGACAGCTCGGTCAGGGCGCGAACGTTCACGGAAATCATGTCGAGCTGCTCGGCGCGATCGAGCTGTACCGCCTTGCCGAACAGGCCGAAGCCGGCGTTATTGACGAGATATTCCAGCTCCAGGCCGGCAGCCGACAGCGCAGCCTCGATGGTCGCGCCGGCGTCGGAGGAGGTGAGGTCACAGGGGATCACCAGCGGCGCCGGGCCGCCCTTGGCGGCGATCTCCTGGGCCAGCGCCGCGAGCCGGTCTTCGCGCCGGGCCGTCAATGCGAGCCGGTGCCCGTTCGCGGCAAATACGCGCGCCAACTCGCTGCCGATCCCGGCCGAGGCACCTGTTACGAGCGTGACACGTTCACCCACGATCCTGCTCTTCGATCACAATCCGCACATCATCCAATCGCGGCGGACGAGAGCATAGCGGGACGGGAACATGCAAGACACCGTGCTCCATGGCCTTGCGCGGGATTGCGGCAATAGCCTCAGATTCACATGGGTTTACATGAACGGGGGGTTTCGGAAACAAAATTAAAGTTTGTTCATCTCCGCATGAAGTCGGTTCCGCCCGGAGCCAGGCGGTTCAAGCAGGGGCGCCGGACTTCCGCGACGCCACCCGGTGCTTGAGGTCGACGCGGTCATGCGTGGAGATGCCGAGCAGCTCGGAGGCGCGCCAGACCACATTGTCCTCGAACTCCGTCACCTTGCCGTCGGCAAAGACCAGCTCCCACATCATCTCGACGATGCGCAGGCGGCCGGCTTCGTCGACCTCGCGCATGATCACGCTGGTGAAGCGATAGAGATCGACGGCGTCGCCCTCCGCCAGCATGGCCTGGGCGATCAGCCGGTCGGCGCTGCCGGGGTCGAGCCCGAAGCGCAGCTCGATCAGGCCGTGCAGCTTGCGCCGTTCGATCTCGCTCGGCTCGCCGTCCAGCGAGATGACGTGGATCAGCAGCGCCGTCGCCGCGAGCTGATAGCCATTGTCGTCGAACGCCGGGGTCTCGTGCGGCGAAACGACGTCGGCGATGAATTGGCGCAATCCTTCGAGCATGGCGTCCTTTCGTTGTCAGATCCGTAGTGGACCGCAAACCGGCCGGCGACTGCTCATTATATGCGAATGCCACGCTGCGCCGGCAATCCGCTGCGACCTTCGGGCTGCATGACATTTCGGTAAGGCTCAGGGGATTTCGTACACCATCATGCGGTCGGCGATGCCGCGCAGCGCAGCCTGTTTCTGGATTGGCGCGATCTTCGCGCCCCGCAGGATGTCGGCGACGCCGGGGCTCTCGATCACGGGCGCGGTGAGATGGATCTCCTGCGCGGTCGACAGGCTCTGCACGCGGGCGGCGATGTTGACGGTCTGGCCGAAATAGTCCTGGCGGTCGTTCAGCATCACCGCGAGACACGGCCCCTCATGAATGCCGATCTTGACCACGAGGTCCTCGGTGCCGCGCTCGGCATTGAGCCGCTGCATCGCCGCGCGCATGCGCAGGCCGGCGGCGAGCGCATGCTCGGGCTTGACGAAGGTCGCCATCACGGCGTCGCCGATCGTCTTCACCACCGCGCCCTTCTCGGCGTTGATGATCTCCAGCAGCGCGCGGAAATGGGCGCGCACCAGGTCGAAGGCCGCGAGATCGCCGACGCGCTCATACAGCGCGGTCGAGCTCTTGAGGTCGGTGAACAGGAAGGTCAGCGAGGTGATCTTCAGCCGCTGGTCAATGTTGAGATTGTCCGCCTTGAACACGTCGCGGAAGGTCTGGTTGGATAATATGCGCTTGGCGGTCAGGAAAGGCCGGCGCTTGCCAAGGAGATGGTGGAGCGCATCGCCGGCAACGAAGACGGTCGGCAGCGTCCGTACGCCGGCCTGATTGTCGAGCGCCAGTCGCAGCGGGCCTGGACGCAACGTGATCGATCCGGTCGGAGGATGCGCCCTGTTGAATAGGAGTCCGAGCTGCTGGCGTTCCCTGGTGGGCTCGCCCTGAACGTCGATGAAATGCGCAGAATGCGTCACCGGTTCGAAGATGATGA
This sequence comes from Bradyrhizobium sp. SZCCHNS30572, assembly GCF_032484415.1. Lineage (NCBI taxonomy): Bacteria > Pseudomonadati > Pseudomonadota > Alphaproteobacteria > Hyphomicrobiales > Nitrobacteraceae > Bradyrhizobium > Bradyrhizobium sp. SZCCHNS30572. The sequence goes on from NZ_JAUESY010000004.1 coordinate 638,997, forward strand.
TGAAATCGGATGGGAGCTGCAGCGAGAGCACGGCCTTTTCACCGGCTGGCAGCTCGAGCGCATCAAGCGTCACTTCTTCGCTGAGCGAGGCAAAAGTCTCCCGGTCGAGGTCGATCCCGGAACTCCAGAAGACCTGCTTGTAATACTCCCAGAGCGGCAGCGTGTTCGGATCGTGAGCGGCGATGCTCCTGACCTTGGAGCTCACGGTGAAAGCAACTTCGACCTGCTCGTCGATGGAAGGCTCGTAGCCGCAAGCGCATAGTCCGCAATGGTAATCGTCATGGCGGAGAGATTTCAGCGTGGCGTGCGCATCCAGCACGCCGCTGCAGCCAGGACAGAGCACGTTCCAGGTCAGATCGAACAAGCCGATCCGTGCAGCATGCAGGAACCCGGAAATAACCCGTTCTTCATCGAGACCGGCGCGCGCCGAGAACTCCAGGGCATTGATACGGTTGAGTTCGTGATCTTCACCCGCCTCAATCAACCGTGTGATCGCGTCCGCAACGGCCGGATCGGCGGTCTGCTTCAGAACCGAAAGCTGGGCCTGGATGTCGCTCATGGCGTGCTAAGATGGTGCCTAGCAAACCCACAAGCAAGAGACGAAGCGATGGCCCGGCCGCCGCCGGGATCAGACGCCCGCCCTGGGCGTGAGCTTGAACAGCGGCGAGCGATCCGGCTGGGTCGTGACCACGCCGACCGGCATCACGGGTGCGGCGTCGAGCATTTCGATGTCGAAGGCCGCCACCAGCCGTGCCAGCGCCAGCACCGCCTCGGTCAGGGCGAAATGAGCCCCGATGCAGACCCGCGCGCCCGCTCCGAACGGCAGATAGGCGAAGCGCTCCGGCGGCGGCGGGCCCGGCATGAATCGCTCGGGCTTGAAGGCGTTGGGCGCATCCCACAGCTTCTCGTGCCGGTGCAGCAGCCACGGCGAGATCAGCACGACGTCGCCGCGCCTCACCTGGAACGCGGCGATCCGGTCGGGGCCGCTGGCTGCGCGCGCGATCAGGAACGCGGGCGGATAGAGCCGCAATGTCTCGTCCAGCACGGCGCGCGTGAACGGCAGTTGATCCGGATCGCTGAGATCGGTTGCGGCGCGGGCCTCCTGCGCGAGCTTGTCCTGATTGGCCGGGTCGAGCGCGATCAGATACAGCGCCCAGAACAGCGCCGTTGCCGTGGTCTCGTGGCCGGCGAGGATCATGGTCGCGACCTCGTCGGCGAGTTGTGCATCGGTGAAGGCCGCGCCGGTCTCGGGATCGCGTGCCGCGCCCATCAGGTCGAACAGGTCGCGCGGCGGTGCGTCCTCCAGCTTGCCGGCGGCGCGGCGCTCGGCCATCAGCATGGCGACGAAGCCGGTCCAGCGCTTGCGGAACCGCCGGCGCGCGAAGTCGCGCGGCGTCGGCCAGGACAGCGGCAGCACGATGTCCAGCAGATGCGGGCTGGCCAGCCGCGCGCCATACTCGTAGACGAAATCGCGCAGGGTGGCACCATGGCGGCCCATCTCGAACGAGAACATCGTGCGGCCGGCGATGTCGAGCGTCATGCGCTGCATGATCTCGCGCAGGTCGAGCGGCTGCCCGCGTTGCTGCTTCAGCCTGGCGACGGTCTCGTCGCTCACCGCGACCATGTGCGGGATGAGGCCGGAAACGGCGCGTGGCGTGAACGCCGGCGCGAGCGTCCGGCGCTGGTGCTTCCACGCCTTGCCTTCCGCGATCAGCAGCCCCTCGCCGAGCACCGGACGCAGCACGCGGATGGCGCCGACGGTGCGGGCGTAGTTCTCCCAATTGTCGACCAGCACGTGCTTGATCGTGTCGGGCGTATTGAGAATGTAGCTGGAGCTGCCGAAGAAGCGGCCGCGAATGATGTCGTCCTCATAGGCGCGCTGGCTCCAGGTCGCGATCGCGTTGTCGCCCATCATCAGCACGCGGCGCAGCGCGCCCATGCTGTCCGGCGCCCGCGGCGGTGTCGGCGGTATCAGCGGCAATCGTGCCTGCGGCAGATAATGGACGTCGGCGGTACTCATTCACGGCCTCTCGACGCTGTCACGAGCCTGGAACCACCGATCGGCTGCATCGCGAGCAACCGAGCCTCGGTTGCGGGACCGCAACGGGCCGTCGCGCAACGACGGCCTTCTGCCAGAGGTAACTCTGTCGTCCCGCTCACAAGCGAGAGGGGCGCGCTTCCGCCCTCTCCGAGGCTATGATGTATCATCATACTCCAGCAACTAATTAGTCAGCTCGATCACCGCAATCCTGCTCTCCGATGCTGGCCAAAGACGGGCGGTGATGCGTTCCTCGTTGAACAGTCCGATGACGCTGCGTCCGACGTCGCCCGCAGGCAGCCGCAATGTCGTTGCCGCATCGGTCGGTATTCCCTTCTGTACGTCGGTTGGTTCCTTGCCGTCGAGCAGCACGATGTCGCGGGGCAGGCCGAAATAACCGCGCGGCCTGACCATGATGAGAATCGCTCCGGCGCTGGCATCGGCCTGGCCGAGCGGCCGCGCCGCGCGAAGATGCACGACGTCGGACGAGCGCGGGAACGGCGAGCGGTAGAAGTGCGTGACCGGCGCGCCCGGCGAGGTCAGGACGATCTCGAGATAGGACGTCGGATCGACCTCCGCGGGACCCCAGCGCCCGTCGGCGCCGGTCTGGCCGCGATAGACAGGCTCGCCATTGCGTGCGCCGGTCTCGCTCGAGACGCGATAGACCTCCACGCTTGCGCCCGCCACCGGGCGATTGGTCGGCGCGCCGCCCGGCGTTCCCGTCACCAGGCCGCTGATCCGCACCTGCTGCTCCGGCTGGATCGCGATCTGCGTGGGCTCACGGCCGGCGATGAATTTGTAGATCTCGCGGAACGCGCGCGGGTGGAACGCGACCTCGCGATGGTCGAGCGCGCCGATCACGAGATTGGTCGCGCCCTTCAGCGCCGGCCCTTCGGAGGTGATCCCGGTCGGCACGCCGGGCTTGCCGACCAGGCGGCCGTCGGCCTGGGCGTATTTGTCGAGCCCGTCGCTGCGCAGCGTCAGGAAGGCGGTGCCCTCGGTCACCTCGGTGTCGCCGGCATTCAGTCCGCGCAGGAACGGGCCGCGGCCGTTGAACTCGCTGCCGGGGCTGTCATCCCAGTCGAACACGCCATGATTGGGCGTTCCGCATAGCACGGCGTGGCTGACATCGGCGCCGCCGCCGTTCTTCACGACGTTGCGGATCGCATTGCCGCCACGCGAGCTGCCGACCAGCGCGACGCGCGCAGCGCCCGTGCGCTCCTTCAGTGTCTTGATGGCCTCGGCGAGCTCGCGGCGCTGATCGTCGGTCGACGAGCGGTTCGGCTGCGCCACGGCGTCGTCGTTGCGCGCCAGCGGGTCGGTGAAGTTGAGCGCAGCGAGACGCGTGCGCGGCACGCCGTTGGATTCCATCCGCCACAGCGTGGTCATCCACAATGCCGCGTGGTCGCCATTGCCGTGCACGAACAGGACCGGAGGAATGTCGGCCACCGTCGTTGCCGCCGCGCTCTGGGCGCGTACCGGTAAGGGTAGACCGCTGGTGAGCAAGGGAAGGGTTCCCATTCCCTGCAGAATGTTGCGGCGCGTCAGCTTCATCGGCGGTCTCCCTTTGGTCTCATTCATTTGTGTTCGTTGGCCGCGATCCCCGATGCCGGCCTTTGCAGGCAGCACTGGACAGCGGCGGACATTCGCAGGCATCACATAGGTCCAGCTGGAATCAAGCGATAGTTCGATGCGAGCTTCAAGGCGAACTGGCGACGTGGACGGACCCGCATGAATGCGCCGCAGAAACGTGAGCTGTTCGCCGCCGAAAGCATCGCCGCGCCGCTGCGGCACGTGGTGTTCCGCCGCATCTGGCTGGCGAGCCTGCTGTCGAACCTGGGCCTGCTGATCCAGGCGGTCGGCGCCGCCTGGGCGATGACGCAGATGACGTCGTCGGCCGACAAGGTTGCGCTGGTGCAGACCGCCTTGATGCTGCCGGTGATGTTCATCTCGATGCCGGCCGGCGCCATCGCCGACATGTATGACCGGCGCATCGTCGCGCTGGTCGCGCTCGCCGTGGCGCTCGGCGGCGCCACCACGCTGACGGTGCTGGCATGGTACGGCCTGGTGACGCCGGAGCGCCTGCTCGCGCTGTGCTTCGTCATCGGCAGCGGCATGGCGCTGATGGGGCCGGCCTGGCAATCCTCCGTCAGCGAGCAGGTGCCGCCGGAGACGCTGCCGGCCGCGGTCGCGCTGAACGGCATCAGCTACAACATCGCGCGCAGCTTCGGTCCGGCGATCGGCGGCGTCGTGGTCGCGGCCGCCGGCGCGGTCGCCGCGTTCGCGGCCAATGCGCTGCTGTATCTGCCGCTGCTCGCGGCGCTGTTCCTGTGGCGGCGCGTGGTCGAGCCGAGCCGGCTACCGCGCGAGCCGCTCAACCGCGCCATCGTCTCCGGCGTCCGCTACATCGTCCATTCGCCGTCGATCCGGATCGTGCTGATCCGCACGCTGGTCACCGGCATCATCGGCGGCTCGATCTCGGCGCTGATGCCGCTGGTCGCGCGCGACCTGCTGCATGGCGGCGCGCAGACCTACGGCATCATGCTCGGCGCCTTCGGCATGGGCGCGGTGGTCGGCGCGCTCAACATCGGCGAGATCAGGAAGCGGCTGTCTGGTGAGGCCGCGATCCGCACCTGCGCGCTCACCTTGGGCGCGGCCACCGCGGCCGTTGCACTCAGCACCGCGCCGGTCCTGACGGCGGCGGCGCTCGTCATCGCCGGTGCGGTGTGGATGCTGGCGGTGGCGCTGTTCAACATCGGCGTGCAGCTTTCGGCACCCCGCTGGGTCGCGGGCCGCGCACTGGCGGCATTTCAGGCCGCGATCTCCGGCGGCATCGCGATCGGCAGTTGGGGCTGGGGGCGTCTCACCGACGCCGCCGGCGTCGAGGTCGCGCTGCTCGCGTCGGGAGCGCTGATGATGGTGTCGCCGCTGCTCGGCCTGTGGCTGCGGATGCCGCCGATCGGGGCCCGCAACGAGGACGGCGAGACCTTGGCCGATCCGGAGGTGCAACTCGAGCTGACGCCGCGCTCGGGGCCGCTGGTGGTCGAGATCGAGTACCGCGTCGCTGAAGACAATGCTCGCGCGTTTCACGACCTGATGCAGGACGTGCAGCTCAGCCGCCAGCGCAACGGCGCCTATGGCTGGTCGATCGCACGCGACATCGCCGACCCCGAATTATGGACCGAGCGCTATCACTGCCCGACCTGGATCGACTATCTGCGTCAGCGCAACCGCTCGACCCGCGCCGAGCGCGAGCTGCACAAGCGCGCGATCGACTTCCACATCGGCACCGACCCGGTGCGCATCCGCCGCATGCTGGAGCGGCCGTTCGGCTCGGTCCGCGCCAAGGAGGATATCGACCGCACCGCCGAGCAGGCGCCGGCTGTCGCCTCGGCGGCTCGCAGCGGGCCGTAGCTCCGGAGCATCTGCACTGAGCAGGCGCTTACTGCCCGTGCTCGGTCAGCACCTTCTCGCAAGCCTTCGACAGCTTGGCCCGATGCTCCTTGAGACAGGCCAGCACCGCCTGATCGCCGTTGTTCATCACGGCGCGGCAATACCGCGAGACGTCGCGCGCGCAGGCATCCTGGCCGGGCTGCTGCTGGGCTGAGGCCGTCGACGCCATTAGGACCAGAGGGATAATCAGAGAGAGTTTGTTCATGACTGGCGCCTCGCTCCCGGGACTGAACGTTTGGCGGCGCTTTTAGTGGTCGCAACCGGCCGTCGCAAGCGCCTCGGTCGCAGCCGGGGTGCGCAGGCGGGAGCCGGAAGCGCTCTCAATTGGCCTCGTTGGCATCCGCGACCTTGCCGCTGCGCTTGGACATCTCGCGGTCGAGCACGACGCGGCAGCCGGAGCTGAGCGACGACCGGTTCTTGATCATGCAGGCGGTGATCGCCGGGATGTTGGGGATCTCGCTGCTGCACAGGCGGAACGCGTCGCCGGTGCACATCTGCTGCGCCTCGGCGCTGAAGGCGAAGCTTGCCGTCGAGGAGAAGGTCGAGAGGGCGGCAAGGCTGGCGGCCGTCAGAACGGCCCTGCGCAGAATGTTGGTCGACTTCGTCATGGCTGGCTCCCATTGGCGCCGCATGTTGGCGGGGCCGCGTGTTTCAATGCGTCCATCATGGCCGGATGCCCTGTTGGCAACCGTGATGCGGGTCACGCCAGATCCAAACCTGGTCGGCAGTTTCGGCAGGCCGATGGCCGCGGCGCCATGTCGCTCCGGTGAACGGCCGCTTCGCTGCGGGCATCATCCTGGAAATCTTGTCCGATCCTGGTCGTGTTGGCACCGCGTTAAGGAATCGTTGGCACTAATGGAAGCTAATTGAAGGAGGCGGACAGCGTTGCGTCCGCCATCGAGTGTCTCGTGTTTTCGGGAAGAGTAACCATGCGTAATGCGTTAGGCTTGCTGCTGGCCACCGTCGTCGCGGCGTTGGCGATCACCGGTGTCTGGTACTACGTATCGAAGCCCAGCGCCGCCAAGGCCGCCGCGCAGAGCGCAGCGGCGAAGCCGTCCGAGCCGGCGCCGCCTCCGGCGCGCGTCGCCGCCAAGGCCAGCTCGAAGGACGATGTCGAGACGACCGGTACCGTCTCCACGCGTATGGCGGCAAGCGCCCCGGCGCCCGTGCAGCCCAGATCGACCTGCGCCAATCCTGACGCGCTCGGCATCTCCCGCACCGTCATGGTCGACACCACCGGCGGCCCCGGTTTCGGTCTCGATCACTTCAAGCAGTTCGACTTCCTCGCCGACCACGAGGTGGTGCTGACCTTCGACGACGGCCCGTGGCCGGTCAACACGCCGGCGGTGCTGAAGGCGCTGGCCGACGAATGCACCACCGGCATCTTCTTCACCATCGGCAAGCATGCGACCTATCATCCGGAGATCCTGCGCCAGGTGCTGGCCGCCGGGCACGTCGTCGGCGTTCATACCTGGTCGCACGCCAATCTGAACGGCAAGAAGATGACCGACGAGACGGCGAAGGAGGAGCTCGAGAAGGGTTTCAGCGCGGTCAAGTTCGCGCTCGGCACCAACCCGGCGCCGTTCTTCCGCTTCCCGCAACTGCAGCACCGGCCCTCTGCCGTGGCCTATCTCGGCAGCCGCAACGTCGCGATGTTCTCCTGCGACGTCGACAGCTTCGACTTCCGCTCCAAGGATGCCGACCAGGTCGTCAACACCGTGATGACCGGGCTCGACAAGAAGGGCAAGGGCATCATCCTGATGCACGACTTCCAGAAGAACACTGCGCTGGCGCTGCCGACCCTGCTGCGGCGGCTCAAGGCCGGCGGCTACAAGGTGGTCGCGATGAAGCCGAAGGGCACGCTCGACACGCTGCCGGAATATGACGCGATGATCGGTCAGGATCCGAAGCTGCCGACGACAATGACCAATGCGCGGCCGATCTCGAGCGTGATCCAGACCATCTCGCAGTGATGCCTCGCTGCAGGGTCTCCTCGCGCGAAAGGCCGGGCATTCGCCCGGCCTTCTTCGTTTGTCGCCTATTGGCGGATGCTCACCAATAGATGCCGTGGCGATGCAGCTCGCGGACGATGCGAGCTTCGGTCCAGCTCTTGCGGCGCGTCCGGTCGGAGCGCGCCGATTTCGACCGCCGCGATGATTGCTGCACAGAGCCCGGCTGCGGTGCCGGCGCCGCAGCGGCGGCGGGCTGCGGCGGCGGCGGTGCGGCGGCCGGGGCCGCTGGCGCAACCGTTTGCGCAGCGGGCTGGACCTCGGCCGCGACGGCCGGCACCGGCGCCGGGGTGACGGTGACCTCGCCGGCTTGCTGGACGTAGGTCGGACGCGGCGCCCGCGCGGCGGCGTCGTTCGACGACAGCGACAGGCTGCGTGTGCCCTCGGCCTGCGCGACTGTGGCGGATGCGAGCACCATGGCTCCGATCAGGATCATCTTGCGCATCGAGTAAGCTCCCCTTTGTTGGCTGCGGGAAGGTTTAGGCGCCAGCGCCACCGTCCGATGTGACCCGCGTCACGCTCCGCCTAGCGACGCGGTGTTCCATGCTGCCGGTGAGATCCGGGGTTGAGGTATGATCGTATGTACGTGTACTGTTCGTTGGTGCTGTTCAGAAGCTTCGCCGAATCCGATAGGGAGACCGATCGATTCGGGGGAAGGATGCGCGCATGCGCCGGGTGATCGTTGCAGTGTTCTTGGCGGCCGTGACGCTGCTGGCCGCCAGCGGGCCGGGCCGGGCGCAGTCCGGCGACGACAACGTCGAAGAGATCTACATTGCGCGGAGCGTGCGCCAGGGCCGCGTCGTGCCGTCGGATTTCTGCGCGCCGACCAAGACCGGCTTCGCGCCGGCGCTGGAGGATCAGCTCTCGATCCACTCCGTCGGGGTCCGGCCGGCTGACGGCCGCATGACCGAGACCGGCGACAAGAGCATCGGCGAGATGCGGGTCTGCGTCGGCCAGGCGATGGATCCGACCCTGCTCGGCACCTACACCGAGGGCCAGCTCAACGGCATCGCATTCACCGGCATCGGCGATTGCCGGCTGGTGCGTGGCAATCTGCCGGAGGACGGCCTGCTCACGCACCGCTGCTTCCTGGCGCTGTCGGGCCTGCCTGAGCCGTATGTCGGCGGCTTCCTGGTTTCGAGCTCGCTGTATTCGAAGACGCCGTTCGGCACTGAAAGTTCGCCGCCGGGCTACGCCCAGGCCGGCATCCTGGTCATCCGCCTCTGGAAGAAGCGGCTGCCCTGAGGCAGCCGTTCGCGCGCTCAGGCCGGCGAGAAGGTCTGCACGAAGGCGCGCACCGTCGCGGACACCTTGTCCTCCGAGACGTGCCAGGCGGCGCCGTCATCGGCGGCGAAGAAGCTGGAGGCGTTGGAGCCGGCCCAGCGGAACACCTCGAATGACGGCCAGTACCAGATGTCCTCGAGGTTCGAATTGTTGACGACCTCATGCGCGACCAGCCGCATCGTGCTCTTCGACAGGCAGTCGGCTTGCACCACCGATTCATATTCGAACGAGGTGAGCAGCGGCACCGGCGACACGGTGACGATCACCTTGATGCCAGGCCGGATGCTGCGGATGAACTCGATCAGATAGAGCACGTTGTCGACGTTCTCCTGCACGCTGGCGGTGCGGAACTTGTACTTCTCGGCCAGCGCCCGCGAGTTCAGCGCGGTCGGCCGCGGCAGCACGAAGGCGCCGGTCTCGCGGTCGAAGAACGCCGCGGCGACGCCGAGCGTCAGGATGAAGACGTCGGCCTGCTTGATGACGGCGAGCGTATTCTCCTTGCTCGATCCCGGCGGCAGCAACTCGACGATGCGCTCGCGGATCTCCGGATCGATCTGGGCGTCGCGCAGCCAGTCGACGAACACGCGGTTGGCGAAGGTCGTGTTGATGTACTCCGAGATCTCCATGTGGTGGCTGGCATAGCCGCTGTCGGTGAGGCTCTTGGAGAGGTTGCGCGCGAAGCACGAGCCCATGGTGAAGAAGCGGGTGCTCTTGTCGAGGAATTTCGGCGCGGCGGCGAGGTTCACCGCGATGTGGCTGGTGATCAGCGTCTGCAGGTCGCCGAGGAAGTCCTTGGTCTCCGGATAGCGTCCGACCTTGGCGCGGCCCTTGGCTTCCTTGGCCTTGCCCTTCTTGGCGTTCGACCGCGCGAGCTCCAGCGTCTCGCGGTTGATCGGGTTGTCATAGGCCGGGTTGAGCTTGATCGCCTTTTCCAGCGCCGCGACCGCTTCCTCGAATTCGTTGCCCTGGGTCAGGATCTCGCTGAGCGAGAAATAGTCGGCGGCCTGGTTGGAGGCTGCCGCGAGCTTGCGGAACAGCTCCATCGAGCGCGTGAACGGGCCGACATGGCTGCAGCGCACGGCGGCGCTGCGGATCAGGTGCAGATTGCCTTCGGTGGCCTGCTCGAAGATCTCGGGGTTCTCGTCGAGGATCGCCAGCATCATGTCGCGCGCTTCGGCGCGCTTCTTGTGTGAGCCGTCGTCGATCAGCTGCGCATAGATGAAGCGCGCGTTGATGTCCTTGGGGTCGAGCTCGAGCAGCTTCTGGAACGCGAGCTGGGCGCTGACGAAGTCCTTGTCCTCGATGTATTTGTAGGCGAGCGTCCGGATCTGGCCGACGATGGATTGAAACTGGGTGTGGCTGTCGAGGGCAGTCGTGCTCATGTCGCGGGTTCGCCTTTGTCTCGCGTTGCGTCTTCGGCCGTTGGTCCGGCGCCGCTGCCGGCAGCCGGTGCATCGCCAGTGCCGGTCGAATCGTCACGTGCACAGGCGCCATGCCCTTGCGAGAGACGTCCCACCATGACCTCTGGATACTGATCGCCACCGGCTTGGCCGCTGGCGTACGCCCGAGCGCAACCGGCACCTGCGGGATTCGAACGCGACGGACGCGCTCGTCCGGATCGCCGCCAGCCGCCAGTGCGGGCATTCATCCCGCCGCTCGCGCCGAACGATGGCGCGATTTGGGTTAAGCAATTCTTAACCGGCAAATGGAGCGCGGCGAGCGGGCGCGTCAGGAAAGGAGAGACGGGGACGGGGACGGAAGGAGAGGCTGGTGCCGCAAGAGGGCGCCTCGCTATAGGCGCATCCTACTGACTTAGCTTATGTATTTTTGTGCGATTTCAACGAAAGCCAACGAAAAGGCCAACATTTTTCGCGGCCACGGCCGAACGATCCCGACCGCCGCGCAGATTTGTCGCTGCGCGTGCGTGTGGCGGATTGAACACCGATGCCGGGTGCGCTCCGAAGGCGAAGGCCAGACGTTCGAATCGTGTCGCGTGCGCCACTTCGGTACCAAACTGGGCCGTCTTTGCGCCCGAGGCACCGACCAGCGTGCGCAGGAGCGCGCTTTCGATCCCATGATGCGAAGCTCTTTCGCGTCCACTTCCACGCGTTGGGCGAGCGCGCGGAGGTAGTCGCGCCGGTAGCTCTTCGAGTCAGTCCTCATGCGTTTGCGGGCCTGGCTGGCGAGGTTTTGATTGCCTGGGGTGTGATGCTCGGCCCAGCCCGATCCAGCGCACCCTCAGCCTGCTCTGCGCCAGCGCGGGCTCTTGTTGCGCTGCGCCTTCAGCGCCGCCCGCACATGCTGGGTCTCCAGGCAGATCGCCGGCAGGCGAAGCTTGAGCAACTCGGGATGCAGCCACGGCAACAGCGCCCCGGCCTCGTGGCCGACCCGCCTTAAGCGGCCGAGATATGGCGCCAGTGCTCCCCTGACCGCATTCGGGTCGGTCATCACCGCGACCTCCAGCAGCACTTCGCCCTTGTCGTCGACCACGCAAATCGTGGTTCGATCCATGCCGACATCCAGCCCGCAGAAGAACTCCATTGCGCGCCTCCTGTGTGGTCGAGAGCGCTCATTCTGCATGGCCGCCGCTGTCGCGTCAGCTGACGGACGGTCAGGCCGATAACGGACGGCAGTCCTAATCGGTCGAGATCCACACCTACTCGGTCGGTAAGGTTGGGTATTGTCGATAGCGGACCAGGAGGCGGACATGGCAATGCCGACGCGAATGACCCTAAGCTGACCTCGCCGGCGGGACCACGGCCTTACGCCCAAGGAGCACAACCATCGCAGCCAAAAGCTGGATGCAAGCGACAATCCCGAACGCCGTTCCATAACCCGAAGTCGCATCGCGGAGAGCACCAACAATGGCTGGCGCGAACGCAAATACTGCCTGATTGATGGCAACGATCAGCGCAACCACCGCCACCACATCCTTACGATCGAACTCCTTCTGCGCGATCAATGGCGGCAAAGTCGTAAGATTCCCGATGCCAAATCCGAAGATGACGCAGCCAAATGTCAGTACGATCCATCCGTTGCCGAAGATGAGCAGCAGAACTCCTACGGTCTGAACCGCGAAGTTAATGGCTGCGGCGATCCGCCGGTCGTGATCTCCGATCCACCATCCCGTCAGAGTCCGTCCGATTACTGCACATGCCGTCGCTAGGCTGAGAAGCAGGCCCGCAGTTGTCGCACCAACATCGGGAGTGAGGCGGGAGACCAAGTGTGACAGAAGGCCGATCTGCGCAAACAAGCCAAGCGCAAACGCCGCCGAAAGCGTAAGGAATCCCGGCATACGAATAATGCTAGAGCGAGATAGTCTCGTTGTCGGTTTCGCGACAACCGTAGGCACTCCGTTGCCATCGGGAGAGAGACCAAGGCTGGTGGGGGACAGCCTGAAGTATCGAATAGAAATCCAACCCATAACGCCGAGGGCAACAATGGACACGGCCAGCGCCGCGGTTTGAAAGCCGAGCCAATCGATCAAGAAGAGCCACAAAGGCACGAACAGAACCCCCCGACACTTGCGCCATTGAACGCCAGACTCATCGCCTTCGGGCGATCGCGCTCGAACCATCTGGCGACAATGGCGTTTAGGGCAGCACCACTTGTAGCGGCCCAACCTCCCGCACTCGGAATGGCCGCTAAGAAGAGTTGCCACGGCTCCCACGATCTGGACCATCCGATCAACCCGATGGCCATCAGAAGAGCACCGCCCAGTGTCGTCCCGGCAATCCCAATTCTGCGATGAATGTCGGGCAAATACGCGACCAGGAGCGCACTCAGCACGAAATGAAAGGTAATGGCAGCCGAGATTTCCGAGATGGACCATCCGCGCGAGGAGTGCAGAGTCGGAAGAAAGACCGAAGGACCATAGAAGCCGATGCCCCAGGCGAGCACCGCCAAGGTAAAGGCAGCCCATGCCACCGACCAACCAACGAAATGCTGCTCGTCACCCATTGTCTCGCTCACTCATGCTGATAGGTTGATGGCGTCGTAGCAATTGGAGCGTGTTGTGGCTCGCCGGAATCGGACTCCGTCGTCGGCTTTAACGGACATCGGGAGGCTTGATCCCGTTGTATGCGAACGTGCCCGAGTGAGTCGCGACAAGAGCTATGACGGCCTGTTCTTCTCAGGCGTCCGAACCACGAGGATCTATTGCAGGCCGGTGTGCCCGGTGCGCCCCGCCAAGGCCGAAAACGTGACGTTTTATCTTTCGGCAGCTGCAGCTGAGCAGGAGGGATTTCGACCATGCCTCAGATGCCGCCCCGAAACGGCACCGTTCTCTCCAGCTTGGAAGGGCTCACGGACGACAGTTGAGCGCGCCCTACGTCTGATTAGCAGTGGTGCACTAGACGATGCGAACATCGAAACACTCGCAGAACGTCTCGGCATCGGACCGCGGCATCTATCACGCCTATTCAAAAAATATGTCGGCGCAAGTCCCGCCCAAGTCGCGCGAACGGGGCGTGTTCAACGAGCAAAGCGTCTCTTGGACGAGACGAAGCTTCCGATGACCGAGGTCGCACTTAGATCAGGATTCTGCAGCCTACGGCGTTTCAACAGTGTGTTTGCTGAGGTATACAAGCGTCCACCGACTTCGATCCGGCGGGCGAAGGCTTGATCCGCTAATACGAACCCGCCCGACGTCTGATGTTGTCCCATCTGGGACCTTCGGGCCGGCGCCTGGAACGCCTACTGCTGGATACAACCGGACGTAAGTTACTGGCCGACCGGAAGGTGGCTTTTGACCGATTCCGTTGAAAAAGTCGGCAGTAGTTTCGTCGTGAACGCCATCTGTTTCGAGGACGAATTGGCGCGTTGTGGTTCACGCGGGCGTCAGCGCGGGCATCGGGATCAGCTTGGCCATCTTACGAAGGTTCTGAGCGGCTGCAGCGAGGGTGAACTCGTCGCGTGCGCCGTTCGGCCCTCTTAGTCGCAGCCGATCTAGCTTGAGGATGCGCTTGAGATGCGCGAACAGCATCTCAATCTTCTTGCGGAGCCGGCGTGAAGTGCGGCCTTCCCATGAGCTTGCGATCTCGCGTGCCATGTCGCGAGCGCCCTCGTAGATCGAGCGCGGCACTTTTCGAGCCGGGGTGTTGGGGCAACACCTGCTTCTTAGAGAGCATGCTTGACAATCGCGCTTGCTCGCACGGTAGAGGACCGTCGTGTCGTTGTTCACCAGCGTCCCTGTAGTGGTGAGGGGTTTGCCAGCGGGACAGCGATAGACGTCCCTGGTATGGTCGTAGGTGAAGGCCTCACGCGAGAAGGTCCCGTCGGTGCGGGCCGACTTGTCGAAGACGGTCACGTGCGGCTCGATCCCGTGCTCGTAGACCAGCCACCCGAGCATCTCAGCGGAGCCATAGGCGCTGTCGCCGAGAAGCCGGCTTGGATAAAGATCGAACCTTTCGATTGAACGCTCAATCATGCGCTTGGCGGCCAATACTTCTGCCTGGCGGATCGCCGTGGTCGCTTCGACATCGACGATGATCGCATTCTCGACGTCGACCAGATAGTTCGTCGAGTAGGCGAAGAAGGCTTGGCCGCCGTGCGCTCCCGTCCAGCGCGCCGCCGGGTCGGAGGGCGATACAAACTTGGGCGTGACCTCCGTCGCGGCACCGAACGCGGCATCATCAAGAACGGCAAGATACTCGTCGATCGCTCGACCCGCAGCCTCCGGCGGAAGCCTCTTATCGCCTTCGATTCCCTTCTGCCGATTGGCATCCGCCTTGATCAGGCTCGCGTCGACTGCGAACCCTTCGCCGCCGATCAGGCGCTCCCGGATGCAGCGGCGCAAGACGGTCTCGAACACGCGACGGAAGAGATCGCTCTCACGGAAGCGGCCGTGCCTGTTCTTCGAGAACGTCGAGTGATCGGGGACAGCTCCATCTAGACCCAGCCGGCAAAACCAGCGGTATGCCAGATTGAGATGGACTTCATCGCAGAGGCGCCGTTCCGATCGGATGCCGAAGCAATAGCCGATCAAGAGCATCCTGATCATCAGCTCCGGATCGATCGAGGGCCGCCCGATGTTGCTGTAGAACGGCGCCAGCTCCCGCCGTAAGTCCTCAAGGTCGACGAACCTATCGATCGACCGCACGAGGTGGTCGGCTGGGATGTGCCTTTCCAGCGAGAACTCATAGAACAACGCAGCCTGTTCGACTTGCCGATGCCCCATCATGACCTTCAGTCCTGCCCACTAGACAGACTGAATCACCGATATCTCTGCGTCGCAACTGCTGACTTTTTCAACAGAATCGACCCTGAGCAGACATCCCGGTCAGATGCGGACTGATAGCACTCAATGGACCTTTGCATCAGCCTCAATATGCTCGACGGATCGCATCGTATTTTTGAGGTGTTCGGCGCGTTCGCGGACCAGCCAATAGATCAAGCCTCCGATCGCGCCAGAAATCAGAACTGGGAGTCCGTTTGCCTCTAGGGCCAGCGCGAAGCCTTCCGTGAAGCTTGGATGGCCGCGCGCGGGGAATAGGCCTCCCAAGCAACCCCAAGCGAGGATCGCTGCGAGAGCCGAACCGCTGGCGCTGTAGACTGGTCCTCCAAAAGGCAACCATCGCGACATCCCCGTGATCAAGCACCAAGGCAAGAACATCAGCAAAAGCGCCAACGCAAAGACATAGGGCCAAACCTGCAAGGTCTCGCTCCCAACTTCAATGAGGTTCAGCCCTTTTCCTGCCGGATCGCGGGAGTCGCGACAGGCCATCCAAACGGTGAAGACCGCTGATGACGTTGCGCTCGCGGCAAAATAGGCAGCCAAGCGGGCCACTATCCTCATGCCATCGTTCCCCTCTGATGCCCGGATCATCTGGATGATTGCACGGCTCCCTTTGAAGGCCCAGGTCGGCTTGTGGCCCGTTCCGGACCTTCCCGAGGGCGCCGATGATGTCCCCTCTCGGGGTAGGGCCGGAAATCTGCATCCGAGGACCGATAGGCTGCTTGTGACCCGAAGCCGACTTAATCAGAATTGAGCCGAACGCTTAATCGGGCAGCAACTTTAGCACACTAATCAGTGTCCGTATGACCCTGGTAACCGCACATGCCTCATGAATTGCTGAGCGGCATTCTCGGAAGCCTCGCAGCAGAGGTCGCTTCTAAGATTGCTCCTGCGCGACAGGGTGGCGAATTTGCCGAAGTTCCGGCTGAAACACTCCAGCGGCAGAACCGCCGGCTTTATCGTTACCTGTTGGCTAGTGGCTGCTTGGGGTTTGCCACTCCCTTGTTGGCTCTTGCCATAGGGAGTGAGGACGCGCCGTGGCGCAACGCCTGGTTAACCGGGGTTATTTTCGGCCTGCCATTTCTGATCATGTTGATCTTCTTGGCGCTCGTCTGGGCGACACGAGGCAGCAAAAGGGCAACGGAGCTTTTGTTCTACTTCGAGAGACAACAGCGGACTCACATCTACGTTTTCTACCTGTACGCCGTGCCGCTAGCGGTGCTGGGACTCACATCCTCGGTGC
The DNA here is from genome assembly GCF_032484415.1 of Bradyrhizobium sp. SZCCHNS30572. Taxonomy (NCBI): domain Bacteria; kingdom Pseudomonadati; phylum Pseudomonadota; class Alphaproteobacteria; order Hyphomicrobiales; family Nitrobacteraceae; genus Bradyrhizobium; species Bradyrhizobium sp. SZCCHNS30572. The sequence goes on from NZ_JAUESY010000004.1 coordinate 655,259, forward strand.
TGGTGTGGCTCTAAGCACCGCTAACGAGATTACATTGAAGCAGAAGCATCTCGTTGCTGAAGTACTTTGCTGGCGTAGAATGTGACCACTTTCCCGGGTCAAATGTCCGTCTAGCCAAAAAGGTCGGCAATCGGCATGTCGCCTATTGGCCGATTCCGTTGAAAAAGTCGCCAGTTGCGGCGCAGAGATATCGGTGATTCAGTCTGTCTAGTTGGCAGGACTGAAGGTCATGATGGGGCATCGGCAAGTCGAACAGGCTGCGTTGTTCTA
>NZ_JAUESY010000005.1:0-637776 GCF_032484415.1 Bradyrhizobium sp. SZCCHNS30572
TATCGCCAGCTGACAGGCCCGGCTCCAGCCGGCGAACGCGGTGGACCGCCAGCTACACCACGCTTGGGGACACGATCGGGATCGCGAACAACGAAGGATCCAATGAAGATCACGACCGGCCGGCAGACCCAGATGCGACCCATATATTTCGACGCATAGTCTGCAGGGAAGCAATGGCCAATGGGGTCCATTGTCCTCGAAAAATCTCGTGGAGCTGAGAGGCAGTGAATGGTGGGGGAGGCAGGACTCGAACCTGCGAAGCCATGAGGCGGCTGATTTACAGTCAGCTCCCTTTGCCACTCGGGACACTCCCCCGTATCGATGGCAATTCGGGCCGGCCGCGGAACAGCAGCGTCGGGACCATCAGCGCCATGGAGACGGTAAGACCGCGGGGCCCGAAGGAGCGGGCGCGCGCGGCCGGGGCCCTTATGATCGAACCCGGCCCTCGAAGTCAACCAAGGGACGACGAATTTTCCCGTCTCAGCGGTGCCAAATTGCCAGAATCCGCAGGCCGTGACAGAAGCTCGGGCCATGAGCGAACGCGACCGAAAGCCCCCTTTTCGCCGTCCGGGCGGTAAATTCTCCGGCAAACCGCGCGGATTCGAGCGCCCCCAGCCGTGGCGGGAGCGCGACCAGGACTCGGATGCGCCCGTCATTCTCTATGGCTGGCACACCGTGACCCTGGCGCTCGCCAATCCGAAGCGGCGGATTCGCAAGCTTTACCTGACCGAGAACGCCGCCAGGCGGCTTGCCGACGAGCGGATCGAGACGCGGGTGACGCCCGAGATCGTGCGCCCCAGCCAGATCGACCAGCGGCTCGGTCCGGACGCCGTGCACCAGGGCCTGTTGGCGGAGGCCGAGCCCCTGCCCTCGCCGGACATCGACACGCTCGCGGCCGAGGGACTGATCCTGGTGCTCGACCAGATCACCGACCCGCACAATGTCGGCGCGATCTTGCGCTCGGCAGCGGCGTTCGGCGTAAAGGCGATCGTGACCACCGCCCGCCACAGTCCGGAGGCCACCGGTGTACTGGCCAAGTCCGCATCGGGCGCCCTGGAGCTGGTGCCGATCATCACGGTGCAGAACCTCGCACGCGCGCTGACGCGGCTGAACGAGCGCGGCTTTCAGACGGTGGGGCTGGACAGCGCGGGCGAGGAGGACATCGCGGCGGTCGCCTTGCGCGAGCCGCTCGCACTGGTGCTGGGCGCCGAGGGCAAGGGCCTGCGGCAATTGACGCGCGAGACCTGCAGCGTCGTGGCGCGGCTCGACATGCCCGGCGCGATCAAGAGCCTCAACGTCTCCAATGCCGCCGTGCTCGCGCTCTATATCGGCGCGAGCCGGCTCGGCTTGATGTCAAAATGACGAAACGCCCGCGCGCATGAGGCGCACGGGCGTTGGCGCGAACGAACGTCCGTCTGATCAGTAATAGCGGCGCAGCACGCGCTGCCCGTGATAATAAGGCGAAGCGCCCCAGCGATAGGCGTGGCGGCGGTGATGATAGCTGTAGACCGGAAGCGCCTGCTCCTCATAGGCAGGATACGGCGCGAAGGCGCCAGGACCGCTGTAGGTCGGGCCCTGGTTGACATAGTAATACTGCCGGGTCGGCTCGGGCAGCCGCTCATAGCTCGCACCGCAGGCGCCGCAGCCATGGCCGTAGGTGTAGGTGTAGCCGGGCTGATAGAAATATTGCGGCCGATACGTCACCGTGGGCTGGTACGTCACGGTCGGCTGATAGGTGACCTGCGGCGCGCACGGCGCGGCGTAGCCGCACGGGCCGCAGGCGGTGGCGCCGCAGGCCGCGGCCGGCGCGCTGCCGGCGACGGCGAGGCCGGCAATGGCGACAAGTCCTGAAACTACTCCACGCATAACTCTCTCCTGTTGATCTGTTCTTGCTTGGTCTGGCTGTCGATGGTGAGTTGCTGGCTAGCGGCGGTAGGCCGGCGGCCGATTGGGATAGCCGCGAGGATCACCATCGGGCGGAGCCAGGATGACGGCAGGCGGATACATCGGCACCGCCGGCTCCGGCGGCTGCATCTGGGATTGGGCGCCCCACGAGCGGGAATAGCTCTCGGCCGGCTTCGGCAGCTTGCGATCGGCCGGCGGCTCGATCTCCATCCGGCCATAGCCGGGCCTTGCTCCGAGGGTTGGATAGTAATGGCCAACATATGGCTCGGGCTCGACCGGCCGGCCGCCATAGATCGTCGGCTGCATGTAGTTGCCCCTGCCAAGACCGTACTGGCCTTCGACGACGGCGTAGGACGCATCGATGCCGTTGATGACGACGGGCACGCCGGGCCGCTGCGGAATGACGATCTCGAAGCCTTCGCTGGCGAGCGCGGCGGAAGACGCTCCAATCAGAATCACAAGAGCCGTTGTAGTACGCATGAATTCACGCCCCGGTTGTCATCCTACCAATACCGCAACGCGCGCCCCGATGGGTTAAACGCGCACATCAATCTGCTGGTAAGACTAACGCGGGAGCCACCATTCCGGGTTAAAGCCCGGGTGGGGTTCGAGTGCGAGGGTTAATGGCTGATCATCAGCCGATGAGCGACAATATTGCCAGCATCAACCCCGCTGCCCTGTCCGCAAGACTAACAGCCTTCGGGTCGGAGCAAGCCGGACCGCAACCGCGGCTCCGGCCTCCGAAGGCACCGGGCCTCATGTCGTTCCAAAACATTCCCGTCGCGGCGGGAACGACGGGGCCGGCTTGCGCTTAGCAGGTGGGGCGCAACGATGGAGTATTCCATGACACGATTTGCTATTCTCGGGGCTGCGGTACTCGCAACGGCGCTCGCCGGCCCGGCCATGGCGCGCGACGTGCACCACCGGCATATGAACCACCAGCAGGAAGGAATGATGCAGCACCGGCACATGGCCCGCCAGGACGGGGCCATGATGCAGCAGCGCACCGATACCGGATGGAACAACAACGGCTGGGATCGCCGCAACAGCGATCGCCGCAACAGCGGCTTCTGGCCGGCTGACGTCGCCGCTGGAGCGGTCGGCACCGCTGCCGGCATCGCAGGCGCAGCCATCGGAACCGCCGGCGCCATCGCGACCGCGCCGTTCCGCACCGCGGATGCCTATGCGTACAGTCCCGGCCCCTCTTACGGCCAACCGAGCTATGATCGCGGCCCGAACGGCTATTATGGCGACTGGAACAGTTACGCGACCCGCAACGGCCTGGTCTGCCGCCCCGGCACCATGTTCAAGGGCAGCGACGGGCTGATGCACATCTGCCAGTAAAGATCGAGCCGGAGCGGCTTCGACGATCGGCTCCGACAGGGGCGGCCCAACGGCCGCCCTTTTTGCTGGGCTGATGGCAGAAGCGGCGCTCACGCGGGGAGTAGCCGGACTGCATCAACTCTGGTAGGAACACCGCGCTTCGCGAGACCTCGTCGCAAACTGACGACGAGATCTCCGCCACCAGCATTCGCCGGCTTAGCTCAGCGGTAGAGCAGCGGTTTTGTAAACCGAAGGTCGGGGGTTCAATCCCCTCAGCCGGCACCAGCTTCCGTGAAGTTGGGATTTGCTGCGGCAATGGCTGTCACCGGCTTTAGGCGTCAATTCGCCCTCGTCCTGACCGCGGGTTTGGCGATGCCGGTCGCCGACGGCGGCCTGGGCGCAGTCCACTCTGGATCCGGCAACGGCCCGCCGCCCTCGCCGGTCGCTCCGATGAGTTGGCCGGGCACCTGATCCGTGACCAGCACCCAGCCTTGCGTCGCGCAGAACAGCCCGAGCAGACAGCCCTTGACCGCCAGCATCTTCGGGCCCTCGCGCCAGATCGAGACGGCATAGGTCTTGCCGTCCTCGGCGTTGTAGACCTCGCCGCTGTGGCGGCCGTCGGCGTTCAGCTTCAGGCCGAGCAGCATCTGGTGGCCCAGCAGCAGACGGCCGCGCCTGGCCGGATCGGGATTCAGCCGGTCGCGGAACGGCTGCCCCTTGGCATCCGCCGTCTCCTTCATCCACACGATGTAGCCGCAGACGCGGTCGGCCATCGCGCCACAGCGCTCGACGCGGACGCGGGCGCGGCCGTCCTCGGTCAACCATGTGCCGAACGGATCGCCGACGGGAGCGGCGTGACCGCGGCCCTCCGCCATCGACAGCAGCAGGCCGACGACGATGCGTAAGCCGACGCGCAGAACGAATCTCAATGTCATGTCCAGGGACCTCACTGTCTCCATGGCCTCGAGCCACGCGCTCGTACGGCCGGGTTGACGTCGCCGCTGACTGCCCGAGATCTGGCCGTGCCCTCGATGCCAAAGCGCGCACACGAAGGCGCCCCGATGCGGGGCCATCTGCCCGCGCGACGCGATCGTTCGCACGGCCCGCTCACTGGAGCTGCGCGACCAGGGCCTCGGCGCCCTTGCCGATTCCGGCCTCGGCGGCCGCGAGCGCACCAACGCTGGCCTTGATGTCGTAGGGCGAGGGATATTGCTTGCTGACGAAGGCGCTCAGCAGTCGCCCGCTCGCGGCATCGAAGATCTCGGCCGCGTAGAATACCGAGCCGGTCAGCAGTCCCTCACCGTCGCGTGCACTCTGCACGCCGTTGTAGAAGGCTCCCGCGAGATCAAAGCGCGAGGCGGTGCCGAGCACCGGCGTGTTGGCGACGGCGCCGGTCAGGGTGAGCCGCACGCGCAGCGTATTCGGCCCCCGCTGATGGACGATCTGGAAGCGCGCCGAGAGACTTTCCAGGAAACGCCGCTGCATGTAGGCGGCGAGCGCAGCCTTGTCCCGGTCGGACATGTCGCCGAACTGATGATCCGCGCCGCGATAGATCACGACCGGATCGAGCGTCACCTTGTCGTAGCTGCGCCAGTCGGTGGCAGTCCCGTAGCGGTAAGGCACCCGGCCCGATGGATCGGATGTGTTGGGCGCCAGATAGCGCGCCGACGCCACCCCGGAATAGGCCACCGGCGTCACCGTGTTGCATCCGGCACAGAGGCTCGCGGCGATCGCCGCGAAGCCAGACATCGGAAATCGACTCCTCATCCCCTCCTCCACGATTGCGGCGCCGTTGCCAGCGCGTCCACATGGCCACCTCAATAAACCGACCAGACGGTTTGTAAATACGAAATCGAATGAAAAGAATTGTTCACACGTCGATGCGGTCGGCACGGGACCTCCAGGAGGCATCGGCGGACGGAAGTCGGACGGCAAGCCAGCCCGACTTCGCTCAGATCGAACCGTCCAATGATGGAGATGGCGCCGAGCTCGAGCGTGTCATCGCTCCCCGGTCGTCCCGACCTGCCGGAATGTGGTCCATTGTTGGTCGTCGAGCAGGCGGGCAAACAGACGGTCCAGATCCGGCTGCTCCAGCGGCGAGACGCGCAGCATCGTCATCAAGGCAAGCCCACGTGCCGCCGCCCATCGCAGGACCGCGAGATCAGCGTCATCGGCCTCGCCGCGGATCTCGGCTACTCTCTCGGCATCCTTGGCACGGGCATCGGCCAGCAATCCCGGCTCCTGGGCGAGCGCCCCGAGCATGGCCTGAGCCACCGAATATTGCTGGGCGATCAGCTCCCGCGAGATCGCAATCTGCGTCGCGAGTTCGGGCTGATCAGCCGCTTTGCCGGCTCCAGCCCTGTACCTGCTGGCGAATTCGTCGAAATGCAGGAATTGCTGTTCCAGCAGGGCCTTGAGCACCGCTTCCTTGTTGGGAAACTGGTGCATCAGGCCGCCCTTGCTCAGCCCGCTCTCGCGGGCGATGGCGTCGAGCGTCAGCCGCCCCGGACCATCGCGGGCGATGATGGTGAGGGCGGCGGTGAGCGCGGCCTTGCGCGACCGCTCGGAGCGTGAAGGGTTGTCCATCGAAGTCTGCGAAGTGCCCGGACGGTGCACGAAGGTTGCGAGCAGATGATGCCCCGAAGACCGGGGCGGCTCGGCCATAGGGGCGAGCCGCGCTCCTCTGTCAAGAAGAGCTCCGGAAAAACGCCGCTTAGGAACCATCTGTGCGGGATTGGATTTCCGGTATCGCCTTTCGCGGGTGGGGGACGAAACGAGTTCAGACTGTGGCAACATTGTTGTCACATCTCACCTAGAACTCCTGCTTATCCCCAGAAGTCACTGGTCTTCAACTTGATTTCGTCAGCCGCTTTTGTTGCAATTGAGGCATCGGGGGACAAGCGTCATGACGTGGAAGGAAGAGCGTGATGCGCTGATCGCGCAGACCATGGCCTTCGTGCAGTCTGTGACCGGCAAGCCGGCCGACTTCGCCCAGTTCGAGCTGCCTACCGTTCCGGTCGGCACCCCCATCACACCGCAGCAGGCCGTGGCCGATCGCCCGACGCACGCGGCTGTCGAGCACGTGATCGCGAACACCGTTGAAACCGAGGCACGTCGCGGCGGCAACGTGCAAGTCGCAATCCCCAATGCCGTGGGGGAGCCTGCAAGGCCGAGAGCGCCCGACGCCATTGCATCCGAGGCTTCGTTCGCCGCCCCGAGCCCGGTCCCTGCGGAGCGTTTCACCAGCATCGCCTCGCAGCTCGATCTCCAGCGCGACATGCAGGCGGAGATTCGCGCCCGCGTCGCGCGCTTCCGGGCCCATCAGGAGCGCTTCAATCGGGAGCGTCAGGAATATTTCAGCGCGACACTCGCGCGCCTGAAAGCATCGGCCGGACGGAGCGCCCTCCCTGAGGACTAAAGGCGACCGCGCTGAGGATCTATGGCCGAGGGTACACAAACATATCCGCAATCGCCGCGCCGGCTCACAGCCAGGCGCACAGCAGCGCCACATTGGCGACGAAGGCGAGCAGCAGCCCAAAGGCGAGCGTCAGCTGGATCCGCCCGCAGAAGATGTGGAGATCGGTTCCCATGGGCTTAACCATCTGGCGATTCTAGCCCCGGAGTCCCACGGATTCTTTTTTCAAAAATTTAGGACTCGTTTACGACTCGGCCGCCCGAAAAGGCCCCTTTCCTGCCCCAGGCGCGCCAGTGTCTCGCTGCACGTGCCGTTCATTCTCGGTTCATCCTTCGCTTCTCTGGAGCTGTTTGGAATGCCCTACGCGCTGTTTTGCAACGACGCCAAGTTGAGCAAGGCCTATCCGACCGAGGGGGATGTCTGGCGGCTGGCGCGGCAGAGCGGGCTGGTGGTGGACGTGATGATCAATGCGCGATCGACTGCGCATCTGCAGCTCGACAATGATTACGAGATCCGGCCTTGCGCCGCCGAGCCCGAGGAAGATCCCTGGCAGAACCGTGCCGAAGCCGAGCAGGAGTTCAACATCCCGTTCGCATCCTGAGCGGCTGCGGCGGAAGCGCGCCGCGGGTGATACTTCTCTGGTGATACTTATAGACTCTAGTCTCTGTGCGCTGCTGTCCCCGAGCCTCGGCGTGCCTGGACGGAAGCCGCCGGCAGAAGACATTCACGTCTTCATGCCAGTCCGGTCCCGCGGACGACTTGCCTTCATCAAGGATTTTTCGACAGACAGACCCGCGATCAGCGGGCAGCCGGAGCTGCCCGCTGGAAGGTCGCCATGAAGCCCGTTCTCAGGGCGTCGCCGTCGCCAGCGATGCCGTTTCGGCCGGAAGGGCGACACAGGCACGCTTGCGGCTGACACCGCGGATCGCACCGGTCACCTTCAGCACCTTGCCCGACGGGCAGGACGCGGTTTGCACCAGCGCCACCTCGTAGGGAGCCAGCATCAACGGTTCGGTCTTCAGAACGGTCTGGGCGGAGCACGGCAAAACAGCCGCCGACAACAACAGCACGGACACCAAGATACGCATGTGGGATGATCCATCAAACCGGCGCACCGATAATATCAACTGATGGCGAAAGTTTCACGAAGGTTTGAAAATTTTTTCGCACTGCGTGAGCGATCCCGAAACCATCGCCAGCCAACCACCGGACAGCAACACGCCCGCACCAGACGGCGCGGGCGTGTTGGAATTGAGGCGTGATCCGCTTCCAGCCGAACGCCGCCGGCCGCGGGCTCGGCGATCTCGCTTAGTACTTGCTGGCGGCTGGTCCGCCCCAGCCGAAGCGGTAATTCACGCCGACCTTGACCGTATGCTCGTCGCTGTTGAAGCGGCTGCCCACAACCGGAGCCGGCCCACCCGTGAAGGTCGTATTGCCGAAATTGTAGTACTGGTATTCAGCCTTGGCCGACCAGTTCGGCGCGAACATGTATTCGAGGCCGGCGCCGACGGTGTAGCCGTCCTTGGTATTGCCGGACGTGCTGAAGCCCGTCGGCACGCCGGCGACGCTCACCCCGAGATTGTTGCCGTCCCGCCAGGCATAACCGCCCTTGGCATAGAGCAACGCCGGTCCCCAGGTGTAGCCGAGACGGCCGGTGACCGAGCCGAGCTGGTTGGCGCCGGTCGAGGTCACGACCGCAGCCCCCGGGAAGCCGAAATTGGTCGTATTGCGATCCATCCAGCTGTACTGGGCTTCGATGCCGAGCACCCAGTTCGGGGCGAACTGGTAGTCGAAGCCGCCCTGCACGCCGCCCAGGAAGCGGCCGTTGTTGCCTTCCAGGCTGTTATTGCCCGCGAAGGCGCCGCCGAGGTGACCACCGAGATAGAAGCCGGTCCAGTTGTAGATCGCCTGAGGCGGCGTGTAGACCGGCGCCTTGGTGTAGGTGCGCGGAGGCATATCGGCGGCGAAAGCCGGGGCAGCCAATGTGGTCAAAGCCACTGCACTGAACAAAAACCGCTTCATGGGACGTCCCCGTTATTCGTTTGCGACATCTATCGAACATCATGGCCGCATTTGGGTTGCCCGGTGGCGGTGACGCAGCTGTGATTGCCGCTGCGGTGTCACCAGAGGGCACAAAGGCCTTTTGTTCCATAGGCTTCCCGAATATTTCGTGAAGCTGACGCCTCGCCCGATATTTGGTCGCCGCGAGGCGACAAAGCGTTCGGTCCATCCCTGATTTGTGATCGGGCAAGCGGCTTGGCAAGGCGCTGCGACGACGTGGCAATCCTTCGAAAACGCCGGGACCTGAAAACGCCGCGGTCTAGCGCGTGAGGCCCGCCAGCTCCGGGAATGGCGCGTAAGTCGACCCGGCACAGAGCTCGCCGGCATCCTCGACCAGACGGTCGAACCGGCCGTCGACGAACACCGCCGCGCGCTCCTGCGCCGGACGGTAGCTGCCGTCGGACTCGCGCGCCGCATAACGGAGGCAGCTCACATAGCGCAGCCGGCCACCGACCGTCCGTTGCACCGGCTCCGCCATGACGCCGTCGCGCACCCCGACCGGATTGTTCAGGTAGGTCCTGAGATAGGACAGGATCTCGCTGCGGTGGTTGGCTGGAAACGGCTGGCTGCCGACACCACGATCGCCGGTGTAGGAGATGCCGCGATTGTCCTCGCTCATGAACGCGGCGGGACCTCCGCTGGCGCACCCCGCCAACAGCAGCGCCAGCGCGGTTGCTGGCCACCAGCTCATTCTCCCCATCCCCAGGCGCCCAACTCTTGAAAGCCAATCCCGCGGCCGTTCTAGCTCAAAGCCAGAGGCCGGGAAATCCGTCCCGGCTCACGCCTTCGTCAAGCCGCTGCCGCCGGAGCGCTCTGGCGCGCTCCGGCGGTCAACGACCAGATCGGCTCTGCGTGGCCTTGGCCGGATCAGCCGCGGCGGGTCGCCGGCGTCACGCGCTTGAAGCTCACCTTGTTGTGATGGCTGAGATGCGCCACGTGGCGATGCTTGTGGCGGACAAGCGAGGCATGCGGCTTGGTCTTCGTCTTGCCGACGGTGGGCTTCATCTCGTTCGCCTTGTCGCCGGCCTGCGTCGCGCCCGGCTTGGTGGCGTTGGTCTTGGCCGCATCGGTCTTGCTCACATCGGTCTTCGCGGTGCCAGTGGTCTGGCTGGACTTCGCGGACGTATCGGTTTTTGCAGCACCAGCAGCGAATGCGGGCGCAGTCAGGATCGACGCGGCGAGCAGCGCAACAGACATTGACTTCAGCATGGTCGTCTCCGTGATGTGAAGATCTGGAGGCACCATCCAGTCTGGATGGGCTCGTGATCATGGAGACGACGATAGGGAACCGGCACTGAACCCACCCTGAAGTAAAGCGCTGTTTTCGGTTCATGGACATGAAGGGATAGTCATCGAGGTGACTGGTCTGTCATCATGTCGTCCGTATAATGCACCGATCGCGGCGCAAAATCCGCGCAAATGGCCGGGAATATTTCGCAGCTGCGGGAGTTCTTCCCCGTACGCAGTCACCTGTTGGATCGACAACTCGGGAGATACGAATGAAAAAGTCTGCGCTCAGGATTGCCACGCTGGCTCTGTTCTCGATGGCCGTGGCCTCCGGGCCGCTGCTTCTGTCGAAGGCCTATGCCGCGGGCAGCGATACCCCGTCGTCGCCGCCGGCGTCGGATTCGGGCAAGAAGAAGAAGGACAAGAGCTCGAGCATCGAAGATCCGAAGTTCCTGGCGGCCTATCGCACGGCCTATACCTCGATCTATGATCGCGGCGACTACGCCACCGCGATCCAGCAGCTCAAGGCGCTGAACCGCGAGGACGTCGCCGACGTTGCCAATCTGATCGGCTACTCCTATCGCAAGCTCGGCAACTACCAGGCCTCCAAGCAGTACTACGAGCAGGCCCTGGCGGATGATCCGAACCACGTGCGCACCTGGCAGTACTACGGCCTGTGGCAGCTCGAACAGGGCAACCGCGAGCAGGCCAAGTACCACCTCGACAAGGTCGCGCAGCTCGCCGGCACCAACAGCCCCGAATATCGCTCGCTGGCCGACGCGCTCGAGAAGCAGCCGGGCACCGGCCTCGTCTACTGACGACGCGATCGGACCAGCTCCGATCTCGACAGTGGCGCAACCCGAAAGGGTTGCGCCATTTTCGTTTGTCCGCTGTCGTTGATCCGTTATGGATGAAACCTCGTGCAGACCATTTTCATCAGATTTTTGAATGGGAGATTGCCTCGTGGAGTCCTGGCTTGGCGCAGCACTCGATTACATCAGGGATTGGCTGGCCTTTCAGGTCGCGGTCTCCGAGCAACCCGGCTGCATTATTGCGATCGCCCATCGCGGTGAGATCGTCCTGGAGGCGGCCTTCGGGCACGCCAATCTCGACAGCGGCGAGAAGCTGACGCCGCGGCACCGCTTCCGCATCGCTTCGCACACCAAGGCGTTCACCGCCGCCGCCATCATGCGCCTGCGCGAGCAGAAGCGGTTGAAGCTCGACGACACCGTCGGACAGTACGTCAAGGATCTGCATCCGGATGTCGCCGCGGCCACACTGAACCAGCTGCTGTCGCACACGGCAGGCCTGATCCGTGACGGCAAGGATTCCGGCCAGTTCACGGATGGCCGGTCCTATCTCGACAAGGACGAACTGCTGGCCGAGCTGAAGCAGCCGCCGGCGATCGATCCCAACAGCCGGTTCAAATATTCCAACCATGGCTACGGACTGCTCGGCCTGGTCATCGAGGCGATCACCGGCGAGCCCTACCCGGCCTGGCTGCAGCGCGAGATCATGACGCCGCTGGCCTTGCGAGAAAGCGCGCCCGACATGACGCTGCTCGGCAAGAGTGTCCCATTCGCGCGCGGCCATTCACGCGTCGTCCCCGTGGGCCGCCGCGTCGTGATTCCCGGCGACAATCCGACCAACGCGATCATGCCGGCAGCGGGCATCGTCGCGACCGCGGCCGACACCGCCCGCTTCTTCGCCCAGCTTGCCCCGAACGCGAAGAAGAGCCTGCTGTCGGTCGCGAGCCGGCGCGAGATGGTGCGCCGGCAATGGCGCGTGCCCCAGGACGTCGAAGAGGCCTATTACGGCCTGGCGCTCATGAGCGGGACAACGGCCGGCTTCGACTGGTTCGGCCATGGCGGCGGCTTCCAGGGCTACATCTCGCGGACGTCGGTCATTCCCGCCCGCGACATCACGATCACCGTGCTGACCAATGCCGTCGACGGCTGGGCACCCGGCTGGGCCAATGGCGTCAAGTTCATCCTGCAGGCCTTCGCCACCCACGGCGCGCCGTCGCGCAAGACGCGCGACTGGACCGGCCGCTGGTGGACGCTGTGGGGCGCCGTCGATCTCGTCCCGTTTGGTGACAAGGTCATGGTCGCCAATCCGGTATTCATCAACCCGTTCCTCGATGCCGCCCGCATCGAGGTGACCGGACGCGACACCGGGCGCATCGTGCACGCGGCCGGCTATGCCAGCCATGGTGAGGCGGTGCGGCGCGTGCGCACCAAGTCCGGCGTCAGCGAGATCTGGCTCGCCGGCGCACGGGTGCGGCCGGAGCGCGTGGTGAAGGCCGAGATGGAGCGGAAATATCCCAAGGGCCGGCGCAAGAAAGACTCATAGCCCGGGTGTCGCTGCATTCATCGGGCCTCCTCCCTGCCCTCCTTCATCAACGCCTCGGCCTCGCCGCGGAAGGCTTTGCGCGCATCGTCGCGGGAATAGAACATGTGGCCGCCCGGATAGACCACGAGCTTGACCCGCGGCGGCCGCGCGAAGGCCGGCAATTGGTCGAGCAGGATCTTCGAGCCGTAATATGGCGTGGCGAGATCGAACAGGCCGTGGCCGACCAGGAGTTTGAGCTTGGGATCGAGCGCGAGAATCTGCCGGAGCTCGCCGGTGGACTCCGGCGGGTTGGTGCCCTTTCCGAAATCCCATGACCGGTTCACCGCCCCGCTCAACAGCTCATAGGAGCCGTCGGGGTGCCAGTTCAGCTTGCGTGTCGTCAGCTCGACCGCGGCGCTGGTCAACGGCGCGGTGAGCACGTCCCCGGATGGATCGGAGCTGCGCGAGTGGCTCGAATCCGGATAGGGATCGATGCCCAGCACCGAGCCGTCATAGCGCCCGGTGATGCGGCCGTTCTTGCGGTCGAACTCACGGCGAAATTCCGAGACGTCGAAGCGGCCGGCCAGCCTGCGGCTGACCACCTGGTCGATGCCGGTCAGGGTCGCGACCCTGTCGGCGAGCCGATTGGTGGCTTCCGTATCGGCCTCGCCCTTGACGAGATCGAGCAGGAAGTCGCCGCTGGCGTAACGCTCGACATCGGCAAGATCGGCGCGGGTCACCGGCCCCTTCATCTGCTTCGCGACGGCCGCATAGCTCGGCAGGCTCGCGACATATTGCATCAGGCTCGAGCCGGAATAGTCGCGAAAGTCCATCAGCGGCGACAGCAGGATCAGGCCGCTGATGCCGATGCCCTGGTCATGCTGCAGGTTGTTGACGATCTTCGGACCGCGAATGCCGCCATAGCTCTCGGCCGTGATGAATTTGGGCGATGCGAGACGGTCGTGCTTCTCCAGCCAGCGACGCACCACGAGCGACAGCGAACGCACGTCGCCGTCGACCGAGAAGAACCGTTTGCGCACCTCGTCGCCGGTTGCGACGAAACGGCTGTAGCCGGTCCCGACGGGATCGATGAACACCAGATCGGTAAAGTCGAGCCAGGTGTCTGCATTCGGCATCAGCTCCAGCTTCGACGACGGCGTCACGCTGGCCGCATCGATTCCGATCCGCCACGGACCGGCATTGCCGAGCTGCAGATAGGCGGACGAGGCACCCGGCCCGCCGTTGAAGAAGAAGGTCACCGGGCGGCTGGCGCGGTCGGCGCCATCGAGCTGATACGAAGTGTAGGCGATGTCGGCCTGCGGCTCGCTCTTGTCGTCGAACAGGCGGACCGAACCGGCAGTCGCCGTGAACGACAGCGTGCGGCCGGGCAGTTCGAGCTTCTGTGTCGTGGTAGAGTCCGGCGGCAGCTTGTGCTGCTCGGCGGTCGATGCTGAGCCGGGCGGGCTCGCGGCGCGATTTCCGGCCGAGCCGGTGCGATGCGAGCCCGGCGCTGCGGCGTCGTGCGCCGCCGGTGGCGCATCCTCGGCGTGCAGGGCCGGGCCGGCGAGCAGTGCCGTCAAGGCCAAAGCCATCAGTCTCGGCCACGCGACGGATGATCTCATCCCTGCCATCAGCTCACTCCCCTAGGCGCTTGGCGCAACACGCCACCTCTGCAAGGGCATGAACCGCGGCTTGGAGGCAAGCTCAAGCAACTCTTCCGTGATCCAAGTCACATCCGCACCAGTGCCTGTTCCCCTCAGGTGTGTTATGGGCTCGAACCTCTCCATCGCCTCCGACGTCCCATCACTGGGACACCCAGGTTTGGGGCAAGAGGCCGCCGCCGATTGCGATCACGGAGTTCATCATGAAGTTGCCGACGCTCATCATCGCAGCCCTCTCCGGGCTCGCCGGACCGGCCGTGATCGGATCGCCGGCAGCCTGGGCCGGTCCGCCGGCGGCGCTGGTCGAGGACGTCCAGGGTGATGTGGCCGGCGCCGAGCTGATGGACTATGTCGCGCCCGGCCAGGTGATCAAGCTCGGCCCGGATGGCGCCGTGGTGATGAGCTACCTCAAATCGTGCCGGCGCGAGACGGTCAACGGCGCCGGCAGTGTCACCGTCGGCCCCGGCGAAAGCACGGTCGACGGCGCGACGCTCAAGAGCGACATCGTCAATTGCGACGCCAGCCATGCACAGGCCACCTCGCGCGAGACCAGCGAGGTCGCGGCGACGATCGTGCGCAGCGTCGGACCGGACAGCGCGCCGGTGGCGCAGGCGATCATCTACAGCGCGTCGCCCATCTTCGAGGCCAAAGGGCGCGGCACGCTGACCGTCGAACGCCTCGACCAGCCCGGCGAGCGCCAGCAGGTCGAGCTCTCGGGCCGGCAATACAAGGGACGATTCTACGATTTCGCCGGCACCAGTCACCCGCTCACGCCCGGCGGCACCTATGTCGCGAGCTTCAGCAACTTGCGCATCGTGTTCAAGGTCGATGCACAGGCCAAGGCAGGCCCCGGCCCTGCGGTCGGGCGATTGATCCGGTTCAACTGAGCCGAAAGCTCTTGTCGGTGGCGATCGGACGCCGGACGCGCGACGCGCTTGCCGTCATCGCCATCGCGCTGGCGTGCGCGGGCCTGTTCGTGTCGCCCCTCTTCGAGCGCGGCCGCGGCCTGTCGCTGGATGCACTGACATGGCTGCGCTTCGAGACCTTCGGCAACCGTCACGATGCAGCAGCGAGTCCGGCGGTGGTGATCGCGGTCGACGAGGAGAGCTACCAGGCGCCCCCCTTCAAGGGCGCGCCGCTGTTGACCTGGACCGGCGAGATCGGGCGCGTGCTGACGGCCGTCCTCGACGGCGGCGCCAAGGTGGTCGGCTTCGACATCGTGTTCCAGACTTCGATCGAGCAGTCGGAGATTCCGCTCGGCGACAGCACTCTCGGCGAGAAGACGCGCGGCTTCGATCGCGACTTCCTGCGTGCGCTCGCGGCCGCGGCCGCCGGCGGCAAGGTGGTGCTGGGCGAGATCTTTGCCGAGCCGCCGATCCTGCCCGCGCCCGGACAGCGCATCGCGGTGCGCCAGCAGCAGAACCTTCGTCCGCTCAACACCTATACCGACAGCGACGATGTCGTCCGCCGCCATCCGCTGACGCTGTCGGTCGACGGCAAGGCCGTTCCGAGCATGGCGCTGGAATTGGCGGGGCGCGCAACCAGCACCGCGCCGGTCATTGCCGCCGATGGCGTCACACTCGGTGCGTACAAGGTGCCCGGCAGCGTGCCGAGCACCATGACCCTGAATTTCGCCGGCGGCGCGCAGGACATTCCAACCTATTCGTTTGCCGACTTGCGCGCCTGCGCGCTCAAGGGCGACAAGGACTATTTTCGCCGCGAGTTCGCCGGCAAGGTCGTCCTACTCGGCACCGTCGGGATCGAGGATCGGCGGCTCACCTCGAAGCGCTTCGCAACCCGCGCCGAGGGCGCGCGGCGGCCGCGCTGCGTTCTGGACGAGCGCAGGATCTCCGAGACGTTCGCCCGCAGCACCATTGCCGGCGTCTACATCCACGCCACGGCGGTGAACAATCTGGTTCGGCACGACGCGATCACCGAGCTCGGACGCCCAGCGATCTTCGCCATCGCCGCAACCATCGCCCTGCTGGCTGCGCTGCTCGCCCGATTGCTGCGCCCCGCCTCTGCAGCGGCAATCCTGGCAGGGCTCGCGCTGCTCTATACCGCGCTCGCCACCATCCTCTTCGACCATTCTTACGGGCTGCCCTTGACGGAGCCGCTCGCAGCCGGCGTGCTCGCGCTGGCTGCGACCACCGGCTATCGTTTCATGGTCACCGACAAGGACCGCAGGCTGCTGCAGAAGAGCTTTGCCTATTACCTCGCACCGCACGAGATCGACCGCATGCTCGCCTCGCGCCGGCTGCCGCAGCTCGGCGGCGAGACCCGCGAGGTCACCGTGTTCTTCTCCGACATCGAGGGCTTCTCGCGCCTCGCCGAGCAGATGACGCCGGAGCAGCTCATGGCGCTCACCAACGAATATCTCTCGGCCATGACCGACGTCATCGAAAGCCACGACGGCTATGTCGACAAATACATCGGCGACTCCGTGGTCGCCGTGTTCGGCGCTCCGCTCGACGATCCCGACCATGCGCGCAGCGCGGCGCGTGCGGCGCTCGACTGCAAGGCGAAGCTCGCCGAGCTCAACCATTCGTCGACGGCGTTCCAGGGCATCAAGGTGGCACAGCGCATCGGCATCAACAGCGGCGCCGCGCTGGTCGGCAATTTCGGTTCGCAACGCCGCTTCAACTACTCCGTCATGAGCGACGCCGTGAACGTGGCCTCGCGGCTGGAGGGCGCCAACAAATTCTACGGCACCACGATCATCGCCTCCGAGAGCACGGTGGCGCTCGCCGGCACCGAGTTTGCCTGGCGCGAGCTCGACACCATCCGGGTCAAGGGCCGCGAGCAGTCACTGAATATCTACGAGCTGCATGGCCGCGCAGCCGAGCTCACGCCGGAGGAACAGGCCCTCCTCACCAGCTATGCCACAGGCCTTGCGCACTGGCGCGCCGGCGAGCTGCCGCAAGCGGTCGACCGCTTCGCGCAAAGCGCACTGAGCGATCGGCCAAGCCACTTCTTCGCCGAACGCGTGAAAGCAAGCTTGGCGACCGGATCCCTGGCCTGGGACCCAGTGCGCAGCCTGCAGGAAAAATGACGCCACGATGACTTCCGTGCGTGCGCGCACGTCCGGGCCATATCAGCCTCATCCCGGCCCCATTGCCCCAGGATACCGGCCGCGATGGACAAGCACGGGCAAGGTCGGCTAGACGACACGGCGCCTGTCACCGGCCAACCGACCAGCGAGCCCTGCGACGCATGACCACGTCCAAGCGATATGAGCGGATCGCCTTCGTCGCGAGTCCGAGTGCCGAAGCCCAGGCCGCACTGACGCAGCTCTCCGCGCTGTACGGCAACTCCGATCCGGACCTAGCGGACGTCGTGGTCGCGCTCGGCGGCGATGGCCTAATGCTGCAGACGCTGCACGACCACATGCGCTCGGGCAAGCCGATCTACGGCATGCATCGCGGCACGGTCGGCTTCCTGATGAACGAGTTCAGCACGATCGATCTGCACGGACGGCTCGAAGCGGCCCAGGAATCGGTGATCCATCCGCTGCTGATGCGGGCGACCGATGCCGCGGGCGTCGTTCACATCCACCACGCCATCAACGAAGTCTACCTGTTCCGCCAGACGGCACAGACGGCGCGGCTGCGCATCCTGATCGATGAGCGCGAGCGCATGCCGGAGCTGATCGCCGACGGCGTGCTCGTCGCCACGCCCGCAGGCTCCACCGCCTATAACCTCTCGGTGCAGGGCCCGATCCTGCCGATCAACGCCGCGCTGCTGGCGCTGACGCCGATCAGCGCGTTCCGGCCGCGTCGCTGGCGCGGCGCCCTGCTGCCAAACACGGCCTATGTGATCATCGAGGTGCTCGAAGGCGACAAGCGGCCGGTCGCGGCGGTGGCCGACCATGACGAGGTCCGCAACGTCCAGCGGGTCGAGGTGCTCTCCGACAAGACGATCTCGATGCGGATGCTGTTCGACGCCGGCCACAGCCTGGAAGAGCGGATCCTGAGCGAGCAGTTCGGCTACTGACATCGGGCGGTTTTCCGCGCCTTTTTGCTCCGTGGCCGCCCCGCGCAACGCTTTGTTAACCCGCGGCTCCGTATGGTTAATGCGGGTATACCGCCATCACCGGTGATCCCTTCGGGCCGGCCAAATGTACCGCATCGACTTCAACAAGCTGCGCTTTCTCGTCTGCGACGACAATCCGCACATGCGCCGCATCCTGCGCACGCTGCTGCATTCGTTCGGCGCCCGCGAGGTCAACGAGGCCGAGGACGGCGCGACCGCGCTCGAGATGTACACTCATTTCTCCCCCGACATCGTCATCACCGACTGGGCAATGCCGATCTTCGACGGCCTCGAGCTCGCGCAGATGATCCGGCAGCCGGAAGCCAAGGGCAATCCCTACGCGCCGATCATCATGCTGACGGGACATTCGGAGAAGCGCCGCGTCACCGTCGCGCGCGACGCCGGCGTCACGGAATTCCTCGCCAAGCCGATCTCGGCCAAGGGCCTGTATCAGCGCATCCTCAACGTGGTCGCCAATCCGCGGCCCTTCATCAAGACCAAGACCTATTTCGGCCCGGACCGGCGCCGCAACACCAACACGGCCTATATCGGGCCGGAGCGCCGGATCGGCGGCGAGGCGGAGATCTTCCAGCAGCCGTCACTTCTGGATAAGGCGCGCTCCGCAGTTTAGGGGCGCGGCAGTGAGCCCGCGTTAACGCAATCCGGGGATCGGCGCCCAGAGCGCCAAGGTCCTCGGCTATGAATCGGGGAAGTGAGTCGATTTGCGTTGGTCGGCATCATCAGGGGATATCGAGATGGCGAAAGACAAGGCCCCGGCGGTCCAGGTCAAGACCTACGCCTCGCATCACGTCATCACCCAGCCCAATCCGCTGAAGAAGGTGCTGCGCCGCGCCGAGGAGAAGGATCTCGACGATCCGATCGCACGCGCGGAAGCCGCGCTGGCCGGACTGTCCGGCGAGTTCAAATCGTGGATGGACACCGAGGCCGATCGTCTGACCAAGGCCTATGCAGCAGTGCTCAAGACCGGCTTCGACGACGACGCCTGCGAGGAGATGTTTCGCGCCGCCCACGACATCAAGGGCGACGCAGCGACCTTCGGCTATCCCGCCGCTGCCGAGGTTGCCGATAGCCTGTGCCGGATCATCGAGCACGCGCCCGACCTCGAAAAGGTCCCCGCCGAGCTGTTCGAGCATCACGTCAACGCCATCCAGGCGATCGTGCATGATCATACGAAGTATGACAGCGCGACGGTCGCAGGCGAATTGAGCCGCCGGCTGCGCCGCGTGGCGGACGACTATCTGATCCAGGTCAACCGCAACCGGCCTGAGCATCTCGAAGCGATCCTGGCGCCGAGCCTCGTGCCGAGCGATCAGCCATAGGCCGGCTGGCCGCTCACTATCCATTCATTCCATCGCAGGATCGTTGGCCACCATCCATCCTGGCGTCATTTCGGGGCATCGCGCAGCGATGAGCCCGGAATCCATCGCCATAGAATGGAATGTGAGGCGCGCAAGCGGTGACAGCTTGCCTCGGCACGTTGCCCTGTGGTTATGGATTCCGGGCTCGCGCTTCGCGCGCCCCGGAATGACGGGCGGATAGATGTCGGCCTTGATTATCTGCTGAGGAATCCGCGGACGAACAGGCGAGCTGCGCTAGGCCGCGATCAGTCCGAACTCCAGCCCGGCGACGAAATCCTCCGCCATCACCTCGTCGCAGAACTCGCGGGCCTCGTCGCGTGCGGATTCGGTGGCGAAGCGGCGCAGCAGGATCAAGAGCGGCGCGGCCGCGTCGCGGTCGGTGGCGCAATGGGTGAGCACGCGCTCCACCATCTTGCGGCGCAGGATCGCTGCTCCGCTCAAGGTGTCGGCAAAGCCGTTCTCGCGGCAGACCTCGAGCGCGATGCTGAACGCGTCGAAGGTGGTGTCGGGAATGCCGGCCTTGCGCAGCAGCCCCTGCAGGCTGGCGCGACCGCGATCGTTGAGCAGCGCCGACACCCGCGCCCGCGGCATGTCGGCGAGCTCCGATAGCGCGATCTCGAACAATTCGACGTTGCCGGAGAGAAGCGCGCGCAGGATCAGGCCCGCGGTGAGTTGCGACGTTGCGCGCAGATGCTGGACCAGCCCGCGCAGCTCCTCGCCGCGCGAGCGCGCCGCGATGGTGATGGTCGAGCGGTCGCGCGCCTCATTGGTGATGCGCCCTGCTTTGTCGGCGCTGAGCCAGTTCCTGGCGACGACGAACTGCGCCAGCGTCTCGGACAGCTTGTCGACCAGCGCCGCGCGCGTCGCGGCCGGCAGGTCGTCCAGCACCAGCATCGCTTCGCGGATGGCGGCGAGGTGGCCGTGGCGCTCGACGATGCGGTCCCAGGAGAACGGCGCGAGCTCGGCATAGGCATTCTCGATCAGCTCGAGCGCGGCGGCGGCGCTGCCGACCTCGGCGATCGCGGCGCACACCGGCGCCGGCAGGCCGACGCGGCGCGCGATCGCGCATTGCGTGTCGGAGTTGCCGGTCGCGACGATGTCGACGAGGTCGGCATCGATCAAGAGCGGCGAATGTTCGAGGATGATGGCGGCCACGGAAGCCTGGTCCGTGGCGAGCGCCTGGACGATGGCGGCCGGCGCCTCCTCCGAGCGGGCGAACACCTCCGCCATCGCCTGCCGCACCAGCGGCGACGGATCGTCCAGCAGCATGAGGAGCGCGCCCTCCGCGGCGCCGCGATCCTCATCGCAAAGATCCGACAACAGCCACGCCCGCGCGAGCGCCCTGGTGGCCTCTGCCCGCTCACCGGCGGGTGCGGTTCTGACCCAACTGAGAAACTGCCGAACGATCATGGTCTTTCCGGCTTACGCAACTTGCAGACAAAGGCCACGAGGGCCTCAACAGCACCGAAAATAAACCACGACGCTTAACAAAGCGTTCACCATAAGTGGCTGGTTTTGTTGATGTTTTGTTAAGGCGGCAGGTTGTTTACATACTATGTTACCACTCAACGCCGCATTTGGCCGTAATCCGACGGGGGAAATGCGACCGCCGCCAGCGGCGCGAGCCGCGGCGGGACTTCAAAATAGTTCTTTTTGATCAATGGTTCAGCGACGAGCGCGACCGCCTTCGCCGGTGCATCAGCCCGAGAAGGTGCCGTGCGGATCGCTGAACAGGTCGAGCCTGCGCTGACCATTGCCGCTGGCATCGATACTGCCGCTCTCCGACGGGGTCGCGCTGGCAACCGATGAATGGCCCCATAGCTCGCGCACGGTCGGCGAGACCGCCTGGCTCGACTGGCCGTCAACCTGGAATAGCGAACGAAACATCGGATCTGCCGGCCGGTTGACCGCCGACGCATCGGCCGTCGTCGAGGAGCCGGACCGGGATGAGCCGCGCGCATCCGGAAACATCGACAGGAAGGTTGCGGTGTCGGTGGTCGGCAGCGCGCCGCCGCCGGCCGCATTGGCCGCGACATTCGTCCCACCATAGAGTGCAAGCGCGCCCCGGGTGGCCGACGAATTGGCGGCGCCTGCATAGCGCGTGTTCAGGACCGCATAGACCTGGGACACGCTGCGGGCTTGTCCGTCGCGATCGTAGAAGATCGGCCGGTTGGCCGCGGCGGCGCTGGGAAACATCCGCGCGGCCGACGCATTCGGCGTCTCCTGGGTGCTGGTGATCAGCTTCGCGGCGCCGCCGACACCCATGAAGTGCGCCATGTAGAGCTCGGCATCGGTCGGCCGGCGGCCGATCTTGCCGGCGAGCTGGAAGCTGTTCGATTGCGTGAGCGCAGCCGCCATCGCGGACGACGCCTGCGGGTCGTCGCGCAGCTTCATGATCGCCTGCCGCATGGCGGGATCGCTGACGGTGTAGTCGCCCGACGGTGTCCGGGTGATTGCGTCGGCATATTGGCCATAGCCGAGATCGGCGCCGGCTTCCTTCACCGTGCCGAGCCAGGTCTGGTCGATGAACTGGTAGAGCCCGCGCGCTGATGACGTCGAGGCGCCGGCGGTCGGATTGAAGTCGGACTCCATCTTGGCGGTCGACAGCAGATATTCGAAGCTGGTGCCGACGCTGTCAGCGGCCTGCTTGATCGCGCCTGCGACCTTCGCCCGGACGCCATCGAGGAAACCGGTTGACGAGGAGTTGGATGCGTCGACCGACATGGGAAGACCCGCTGTTTGCAGATTCGCTGGCAGACGAACGCGCCGGAAACGTCCGGCAAAATGCGGCGGGTATGGTTAATGGCGAGTTAATTCGCCGGGCCCGGCCGGGCCAATGAACGACCGGACAGGCCCGGAGGCAGGTCGCTGGCCTACTTGCGATAGACCTCGGCCGGATCGAACAGCCGGTCAGCATCGACGAAGACGAGCCGCGCACCGCTGCCGTCATCCGATCGCTCGACCTTGCGATAGAAGCAGGAATGGCGGCCGGTGTGGCACGCCGCGCCGGCCTGCTCGACGCGCAGCCAGACCGCGTCCTGGTCGCAATCGGTGCGCATCTCGACCACGCGCTGGGTCTGGCCCGAGCTCTCCCCCTTGCGCCACAACGCATTGCGCGAGCGGCTGAAATACCAGGCTTCGCCGGTCGCCACCGTCTTGCGCAGGGCCTCCTCGTTCATGTGGGCGACCATCAGCACGTCGCCGCTCACGGCATCGGTCGTCACACAGGTGACGAGGCCGGCCGCGTCGAACTTGGGCAGGAAGGCCAAGCCCTCCTCGCGCTCAACTGAGGATGAAGACACGAAACTCTCTGCTCAACGGGTTGGCAGGCTTACCGTTGCGGCGACCGCACCATGGACAGGAAGCGCGACTGCTCGGCCGGATTGTCCCTGAACATGCCGGTGAAGCGGCTGGTGAAGGTGATGGCGCCGTGCTTGGCGACGCCCCGCACCGACATGCAGGTGTGCTCGGCCTCGATCATGACGGCGACTCCGCGCGGCTTCAGCACCTCGTCGATCGCAGCCGCGATCTGGGCGGTGAGATGCTCCTGGGTCTGCAGGCGGCGGGCGAAGATGTCGGTCAGGCGCGCCAGCTTGGACAGGCCGACCACCCGCTCGACCGGCGTATAGGCGATATGCGCGCGGCCGTAGAAGGGCATCATGTGATGCTCGCATTGCGACGTGAACTCGATGTCGCGAATCAGCACGAAGTCGTCATAGCCGGCGGTCTCGCCGAAGGTGCGGTCGAGCACCTCGGCCGGGCACTGGTGATAGCCCTGGTACAATTCATCATAGGCCTCGACGACCCGGCGCGGCGTGTCGACCAGCCCCTCGCGGGTCGGATCCTCGCCGATGTAATTCAGGAGCGTGTAAACCGCGGCCTCGGCTTCCGCGCGCGACGGCCGTGGCCGATCCGGCCGCACGGCGGCGGCGAGAAAATCGGCAGGATCGAGCTCTGCAGCGCGGGGGTCAGTCAGCTTGGCGTCTAACGGCTTGCCCTCGGGCTTGTTCGCGCGCAACGTCTTGATCAAAGTGTCCATCTCAACTCCGTTCGACCGGTCGGCGGTCCGACCGGAGTGTCACCGGCACAGCATCACCTTGAGGGCGTCACCTGCAGAGGTGCCACACGCAGGCTGGCGCCTCTCGCGCCGGACGCCTGTGGATGTGGCTGGAATTCCTGCCAATCGTTTCCATATACTCGCAATATAGGGCGATGAAACCCGGCCGCCAAGGCCGCCACGCCGGTAATTCCGGGACGTCAGGCACATGCTGAACGACATCTACAACAAGCGCATCATCGAGCTGGCCGGCAACATTCCGCGGCTCGGACGGCTGGACCACCCGGACGCCACCGCCACCGCCCATTCCAAGCTGTGCGGCTCGACCGTCAAGGTCGACCTCAAGATGGACGGGCCCGTGGTGACCGACTTCGCCCACGACGTGAAGGCCTGCGCCCTCGGCCAGGCCTCCTCCTCGATCATGGCCCGCCACGTCATCGGTTCCAGCGCCGCGGAGCTGCGCGAGCTGCGGGAGACGGTGAGAAGGATGCTGAAGGAGAACGGTGCGCCGCCGGAAGGCAAATGGGCCGACATCGCCCTGCTCGAGCCGGTGCGCGACTACAAGGCCCGCCACGCCTCCACGATGCTGACGTTCGATGCCGTGGTGGACGCGATCGGCCAGATCGAGGCCAAAGCCAACGGCGAGCAGCCGGCCGCGGCCCAGGGCTGAGGCGGCATCATTCCCCCGCACGTCGAAATCACATAGCCAGCTCGCACGAGGGTGACGGCACCGGTCGCCCCTTTCGGACGCTGGCGCCGGTTCGCCAGCGACGTCGCTGCCTATTGCGGCGGCGTCGCCGCCACCGTCGCCGCCGGAAGCGCTTCGGCGGTGCGGGAGAGTTGCTTGTCGAGCGCGGCCGGGAAGCGGTCCTGCTGCTTGTCCCTGGCCTGCGGCTTCGGCGCGAGCTCGGCGACGGGCACCGCCCCCTTTGGCGGCAGCACCTCGGCGACCAGATCCGTGGTCACGATATTGGTGAGGCGCAGCTCGGCGCGCGACAGCTCATGCAGGTCCTCCCAGGGCGGCACGTTCAGCGCCAGCGACAGCAGATCGCCCGCTCCGCCCATGTCGAAGGTGTATTTGGCGAGACGCCCGATGTCGCGCTCGACGATCATCAGGTCCTGCGCCGTATAGCTCGCCGCCTTGGCGTCGTCCGCTCGGTCTCCCATCCAGATCTGGTGAACGCGGACATGGGCGGTGTCCGGAACATAACGCGTGGTTCCAGCCAGCAGCAGGAACACGCACATCGACTCGCAATAGGCCTCGGGCACCACGCGCGGCCGGTCACCCGCGCGGCTCGGACGCTGGGTCATGCCGACCGTGGTGCGCATCTTCAGCCCACGGAACCGGCGACCCAGGGTTATGGCGTCGTTGACCGAACCACCGCTGGAGTCGAGCACCAGGGTGGCGCCCGTCAGGTCCCGATCCCTCGCGAAATCCTCGAAATCCTTCGGCGTGTCGCCGGTAACGATCCCGACCGCGCTGACCCAGCCGCAATTCGGCTCGCAGGCGACCCAACCGAACCGCATCGGGAGTTTGCGCTCTTCGAGCGCGCCGCCGGCGCGCGCCGTGTTGGACATAACGGTGATCGCCCCACCGACCACCAAACCAAGCGCTGCCACACCGAGTAGCATCCAGCGCAATTCATGCGACCGCAGCAATCTCACGCGCAATCCGTCCCCCTCGTATAGCTCGGTACGCAGTTCCTCGGTTTTCTTACGGAAAGACCTGACAAGCTGGCCTCAAATCCGTTATTAGTCTGTCACATCCTTGTCGGGAAACGTATCCGGGCAATCACCGACCGTCCAGCTGCGGCGTGCTGCGGCGCCGCTGAAAACTGGCCATTGTTGCATCACATCACCACAAATGAACGAGAGCAGGGTTCCCTGCCGAGGAACCGGTCAGAAACTCGCACATCCATCTGGCATTTCGCTCATGAAGCACTCATGCTCCGACATCGGCTGCCATTCTGCGCACATCGGGTCGCTGCTGGGGCGACTCCCGCGCCGCGCGGCTCACGCGCTGATCTGGCTTTATCGCCACACATTGTCGCCGCTGGTCGGCTACAATTGCCGGCACCTGCCGACGTGCTCGGTCTATGCTGATGAAGCCATCGAGCGCTTCGGGCTCTGGGCAGGCGGCTGGATGACGCTCGCCCGGCTGCTGCGCTGCCAGCCCTTTGGCACCTCCGGCATCGACAACGTCCCAACGACGGCTCCTGCGCGCGCCCGCTGGTACCTGCCTTGGCGCTATGCGCGATGGCGCGGCGTCAACGGGCCGAACTGAGGTGCAGCGCAACAAGCACCGAATCGATCGATCGACCTCGCAGATGGCGCTGGCGAAATCCCACGCCAGGACTATGCTTCTGCAATGCGACGGCGCTGTCAGCAGGAACCGCGCCGCTTGGACTGGCATTGATGTGACGCTTCCTTCGGGAGGAAACAACGATGCGCTGGACAATCAGCCCCAGAAGCCACCGAGCGCGCAAGAGTGTCGGTCCCAATCATGCCGGCCATCATGACGCACGCCAGGTGGACCTGCTCTGCATCATCGCTTTGTTGATCGTCATTGTCGGTGCCTGGCGCTATCTCACGGACAGCACCGCCCTGCCCCCGACGACGACGTCCTACATCGTGCCCAGCCAGAGCGTGCACTGGTGAGATTCGCCCCTACCATCTCGGCCAGAAGATGAAATCGTCGCGCCGCGGCGGCGGATAGAGAGGAACCGGCTCCGGCGCCCGCGGCACGCGCCGGGCGCGCGGCGGCGGCTGGTAATCCGTCTCTGGAAGGACGCTCGCTTCGGCCGAGACTGTCGCGTCGGCCGGAGGCGATCTCACCGCGAGCAGGACATTCGATTCACGCGTGCGCCAGCGATAGCCGATCCCGAACTCCAGCGGCTGCGCGCGCTCGAACAGCTTCGCATAGCTCCTCTGATACATGTCCGGAAACTTGTCGATCGGCCCGGCGTAGCGTCCGAACGGCAGGAAACGCCAAGCCCGCGCTTCGTAGCTTGCGAGCGGGATGCCGGAATCGTCCTGGATGATGGTGGCGCTGTTCTTCAGCAGCCAGCTACGGACCCGCCCGAAGCCGTTCTCATGCAACAGATAGGACGCGCTCTTCAGGAGACTGTCGCCCGGCCCCAGCGGCTCGCAGAACTTGAGCAACCCGCTCGCCTTCACGCCGGAATCGGAGAGATCGCTGGAGAAGTAGTAGAGCGTCTTGGCGACCCCGTCGGCGCCGGCAAACAGGATGCGCGCGCCCTTGGTCGCATTGCGCGTCGGCGCCTCGTCGTTGCCGTGCAATCCGCCGTTCTCGTCCAACCAGATCAGACTGGCCTCGCGGATCGTCTTGCCGGTGCGCGCCAGGAAGACGTAGAGGATCGGCAAGGTCCCTTCGAGCTCGCCTTCGCGCAAGTCGACCTTCATGTCCTTGGTGATGAAGAAGGAGAAGCTCAGGACCGATTGCAACGAGCGTTCGACATAGGACAGCGCCGGGCCGATGCTGCCTCGGGGCAATCTGGTCAGGTCCGGGATCGGGCCCGTCGGCTCGAGTGCCGCCAGGACATAGGTCGTTGCCTTCGGATGAAAGGCATCGGCATAGAGAAAATCCGGCCCCGAGAAGAAATAGAACATCGACGGCCGCGGCGCGGCCAGATTGGCATCCGCCCAGGCCCTGATCTTCGACAATTGTCGCTGCTCGAGCTGATTGAAGGCGTTGTCGAAGAACGCCGCGTGGCGCCGCCACGCCGGATCCTGCACGAAGGGCAGGAGCGGCGAGCCCGCTGCTGGCGGCATGCCCGCCAGCACCCGCGCCGTATCGTCCGGCGTGGTGGTCTGAGCCCGAGCCTCGAAGCTCATGGCAAGGATCAGACATGCGACGGCGAACCAGACTCTCGAGACCAACAGCATTTCAATCCGAACCCGATGCGAGCGTTGCGGCGATACGGCGCGATCGCGCGTGAGCGAACCAATAGATCACCAATCCCGACGCCATTGCGCCTGCGCCGAGCCCTGCCTGCAAGGGCCGCGTTGTGATGAGATAGTACATCATGAAGAAGGTCACGCTGAGGAAAATCAACGGCGTGACCGGATAGCCCCAGGCGCGGTAGGGTCGCGTGAGTTCGGGCTGCGCGATGCGCAGCTTGATCAGTCCGAGCACAGCGAGAAGCGAGCAGGACAACAGCGAGAACTGGACGACGTCCAGCACCGCCTCGAAGCTTTCCGTGAACAGCATCAGGGTGGCGACCGTGAGCTGGAACAGCACGGCATAGGCCGGCGCCCCATTACGCGAGCGCCGCGCAAACACCGACAGCGCCGGAATGTCCTCGCCCATCGTCATCAGCACGCGCGGGCCGATCCACATCATCGCGGCAATGGAAGGAACCAGTCCGACGCAGATCATCGCGGCCACGAAGCGCCCGCCGGTCTCGCCGAAGATATGACTGCCCGCGATGCTCGCGACCTGGAGCTGGCCTGCGAGCGCGTCCATCGGTGCAGCCCGCAGGAAAACAGCGTTGAGCGCAATGTAGAGCACCAGAACGATCACCGTGCCCAGCAGCAGCGCGCGCGGCAAGGTCCGCTCCGGCGCATGCAGTTCGCCGATGATGTAGGTCGCCGCGTTCCAGCCGGAAAACGCGTACATCACGAACACCAGTCCGGTTGCGAACGCCGCACTCGTCACGTGGCCGATATCGGCCGCGGTCGGCAGGAAAGTGACCGACTGCGGGGCGGCAATGGTGTAGCCGGCGATGAGAAAGGCGGTGATGAGCGCGAGCTTCAGCATGGTCGACAACAGCTGGAAGCGGCTCGACTGCCTGATGCCGCCGAGCTGCACCGCTGTCACGAGCCAGACTGCACCCGTGGCGAGCAGCATCGGCGGAGCACTGGTGATGACGGCCCGACCATATTCGCCGAACGCCATGGCCGCGAGCGCCACCGGCGCCGCGAAGCCCACCGTCGCCGAGACCCACCCGGCCATGAAGCCGATCGCCGGATGGAACGCCCGTGTGAGGAAATTGTATTCGCCGCTCGAGCGCGGAAACATCGTGCCGAGTTCGGCATAGGACAGCGCCCCGCAGATCGACACCAGTCCCCCGACCGCCCACAGCGCCAGAATGGAGAAGCCGGACGGGATGTCCCGGACCTGGAAGCCGAGGCTGGTGAAGACGCCGACTCCGATCATGTCGGCGATGACGATCGCGGTCGCGACCGGCAAGGACACGGATGGAACCCGGTCGCCGTCTGTCCGGCCCCGGCCGGGATCGTCCGCCTCGGATGCAGCCATCTCGTCGAGGGACGCCCGGCGCCCCTTCCTCTGCCTCAGCCCAGGTTCCCGCCGAAGCATTCAAACATCGTTAACGGGCGTTAAATATGACCTTCCTCAAGGGTATTTTTGAACCGATTTCGGCTGGGCTGGGCTGCGGCATTGCATCGGGCCGCCGGCCGTCCCACAATCGCGACACGTTCGCGTGGTGTGTCCCGGTACGCCCGGGGTCGACCGGACACGATCCTTAACGCGACCTCAATTTCGGCGGCGCAGGTTGAACGAAATCCGCTGGTTGAAGAGCCGTGTTGCGGCTCGAACGCGTCTTTGGGGACGGATGATCGGGGAAGACGAGAAAGTGGTGACGTCTGTGCGCAGGGGCTCGTGCCTCTGGTGGCGCGCGGCATCGGCGCTGGCAATCTGCCTTTCCTTCACGCATTGCGGCAAGGCGCCCAATCCCGAGGCGTTGGCCGCCAACGCATCGACGGCCCAGGGGCTGACCTTCGACGATCGTTTTCCGGCACCTGAATTCAGCGACCGCTTCCCGTCCGCGCAGGAGAGCTTCCGGCTTCACACGCCCTCCGACTTCGCTCCGAAGCCGGCGCCCTCACAGATCGCATCGCTGGAGCCGCAACGGTCGGAACGGCGGCAGCGTGAGGATCTGACGACCCTCGTCAGCATGCAGTCGTCGGCCTTTCCCTATTTCGGTAACAATCCGGCATCCGACGCGCCATTCCTGAACGTCAGCAACGGTGAGCGCCGCGGCCACCGCAGCTTGTCCGGCCGCGTCTACTGGCAGGACCAGACCTACAACGACAGCCGTGTGCTGGTGCACGTCCCCGAACAATTCGATGTGCGCAAGCCGGGCGTGATCGTCGTGTTCTTCCACGGCAACGGCGCCACGCTGGAGCGCGACGTGCGCGACCGCCAGTTGGTGCCGCAGCAGATCACCGCGGCCGGCGTCAACGCGGTGCTGCTCGCGCCGCAGATGGCCGTCGACGCCGCCGATTCGAGCGCCGGCAAGTTCTGGCAGCCCGGCGGCTTCAAGCGCTTCATGGACGAGGCTGCGGCCAGCCTCGCCCGCCTGACCGGCAATCCGGCCGCCGCGAAGACGTTCGCCGGCATGCCCATCGTGATCGTCGGCTACAGCGGTGGCTTCCTTCCCACGGCCTGGAGCCTCGAGGTCGGCGGCATCGGCGACCGCGTGCGCGGCGTCGTGTTGCTCGATGCGGTCTACGGCCAGCTCGACAAGTTCGCCAACTGGGTCGAGCGCAACCGCTCCGGCTTTTTCATCAGCTCCTACACGCGCTACACTGCGCGGCATGATCAGGAACTGATGGCGATGCTGCGCAATCGCGGCATCGAAGTCTCCGAGGACATGGACCGGCCGCTGCGCCCGGGCAGCGTCGTCTTCGTCGAGACCGACGAGGGCATCACCCATCGCGACTACGTCACGCAGGCATGGACCCGCAACCCGATCAAGGATGTGCTGGTCAAGATGGCGGCCGCCCAGCCGCCGATCCGGATCGCGGCCGGAGCCCAGGACATGTCGAACCGCGTGTCGAGCCGCTGAGACAGAGGCCGCCGCAATGCCTCAGGACTTCGGAAGCTTCTCGACGAAGCCGTTGAAGCAGGCGAGCCGCTCATCCTCTTCCTTGGTGAACTTGCAGTCGCCGACCACCTTGGCCTTCATCGCCTTCGGCTTGGCTGCCGGCGGAATGACGGCGTCGTAGCAGTTCAGGCGCTCCTTGGTTCCGTCGTCGATCTCCAGGCAGGCCTGGAGCTTGGCGGCCGCCGATTGCGGCTTGGCCGGCGCGGCGGCGGCGGTCTTCGTCCCCTTCGGCTTGACCTGCACCAGCGGACGGTCACCGACCATCGGCGCGCTCTGGGCCAGCGCAGGGGTGCACAGCAGCACTGCGGCCAGGCTCAACATCATCTTCTTCATGCCATATCTCTCTCATCCGACCCGTGGGCACGCGAGGACGTCCGTCGATGCTACTCGCCGGCCGTGGCAGAATCCACGCCCCAGCAGCCCCCCACGACATCGGCCTTTAATCCGGTCGGGCCGGCTTTGCCAAGCGCCAACCCGCTGCTCAGGCCGGAACCGCAGTCCGCGCGCGCTGGCGGCTGGCCAGAATTGCCAGCAACGCCAGGGTCAGGAACATCAGTGCGACGTAGCCGGTGGCTCCGAGCAGGTCGCGTGCAAACAGGCTGCCGCCGATCGCGGAGCCGATGGCCTGGCCGATATAGAGCACGGAGGTGTTGAGCGACACCGACGCCGAGGCAAGCGGCGGCGCGGCTGCCACCAGCCGAACCTGCTGCATCGAATTGGTGGACGCAAACCCCAACCCCCAGATGGCGACCGCCACCGCCATGAGGCCGTAGGTGCCCGCCGCCAGCGTCCAGGCCGACACACCGGCGAACATCAGGCAGGTGAACAAGAGCGATGTCCGGTAGGCCCCCCAGCCATCGACGATCCGGGTTGCGATGACGACGCCGAGAAAGCCGCAGGCGCCGTAGATCGCGAACACCAGCCCGATCTGGTTGGAGTCCGCGCCAGTCAGGCGCTTCAACAGCGGTCCCATGAAGGTGAAGATCACGAACTGCCCCGACATCTGCAGGGTCGTGACCAGGAGCAGCAGAACCACCAGACGGTTACGGCCGAGCTCGGTCCAGGTCTTCAACGCAACCGGCGCGCCCTTCAGGCCGGATGGCAGGCGCCATGTCAGCAGAACAAAGCTGACCGCGCCGGCCGCACCGACGGCGAGATAGGCAGCCCGCCAACCAGAATGACTGCCGATGAAGGTGATCATGGGCAGCCCCACGGCGGCCGCCAGCGACCAGCCCAGGAAGACATAGGCGATGGTGCTGCCGCGTCTCTCGACCGGGCTGATCAGCGCCGCCGTCCCGGCGGCCTGCGGTGTATAGAGCGCGCCGACCGCGAGCATCACCAAGCGCAGCACCAGCAGGCTCGCATAATCGGGCGCAAACGCCGAGGCGAGATTGCCGAGCGTGAGGACCATGAGCGTCGCTGCGAGCAGACGGCGGCGATCGAAGCGGCTCGTCAGCCAGGCGGTCAAGGGCGAGCAGATGCAGAGCACCACCGCGCCGAAGGTGATCAGGAGTCCCGCCGTCTGAACGCCGACAGCGAGATCCGCGGCGAGCTCGGACAGCAGGCCGGCGGGCGCGAGCACCGAGCAGCCGGTGACGAGATTGCCGAGCATGAGCGCGGTCGGCGCAAAGCGCCCGGAAGCGAAAGTGGATGTCATCGCGCCTCAATAGCAGAGAATTTCATGCATTTGCATGAAAATGTCTCATGCCGCCCATGACTTTCTCTCGTCCTCCCTCCTTCGTCCTGGCCGCCCTTCTCGTCAGGGCGCGGGGGCGGACTGCGCCGCCGAGGCCTGCGGCGAGGGAATCTGCGTCCACGGAACCGGCGTACTCGTCGGACGGGCGATGGCCTTGGACGGCGGGCAGCTCTCGGTCAGCATCTTCAGAGCAGATTGCAGGCCTTCGCTGCTCACCGGAAATGTCGAGACATTGCGACGCGCGACATTCAACAGGGAATCGCTCAGCTCGGCCGACGGCATCAAGGACAGCGTTTTCACCTGGCTTGCATTCAGGAACACGCCCCAGGTCTCGCGATCGCCCGACCGCCGCGGCGGCGAGAGGAAATTGAGCCGCATATCTCCGCTCGCCATCGCCAGCGGACCCGGCGGCGAGCCGGCCGGCGCGATGCGCTCGACGTCGAGCTCGAAGCGGTCCTGATCGAAGCAGACCATCTGCAAGCGCGTGGTCTGGAACGTGCTCTCACCGTCCTTGCGTGCGAGAATGGTCTTGTAGGCAATCCCACGGCTGGCGGTCTCGAACATCCAGGGGCTTTCCACCCGCTGCCGCCTGTCGAGCGCAAACCGCGCGATCTCCTCCCGCGTCAGGATGCGCATGCTCTCGAACGGGACGGACCGCGCCACCGTGAGCAGAGCGGGATCCGCGCCGAGCTTGGTGATGTAGTCGAGCACCATCTTGTCGGCCCGCGCCATCGCCTGCTGCATCGCCTGCGCCCGCATCTCGCGGGTCGGCACGCCGCCGGTGAAGTTCAGGATGACGCGCGGCGAATGCACCGCGAGCGTCGCATCCGCTGCGATCTCACGCGTGGGCGCGCCGAGCAGCATGTAGGGACAGGCCGAATTGCACATCGCCCCCCGCGTCCAGACCTCGCCATGCAGCTCGCGCCCGGACAGCTTCAGCTTGGTACAAGCTTCGCCCTCCTGAGGCTCGAAGCCGCACTCGCGCAAGGTGGTGCGTCCCACCCGCACGGCGGCCTTGCGCTCGCGCAGCATGTCGCCGATGGCGAGCGCCTGCTGCAGATTGCCGCCTGGAGAATTGAAGTAGATCGGCAGTCTGCGCTCCCCGATCTGCTTCATGAACTTGCGAAAGCGCGCCGCGGCGCCGCCGTCGATCTTGCCTTCGGCGGCGATCCAGCTGTCACAGCCATGTCCACAGGCGTCCGAGGAGCCCTTGACGAGAGCGAACGCAATCGGCGTCGAGCCGTCGGCGACCCGCGGCGACGCGGCGCGGCGCGCGGCCGGCCTGGACTCCGTTGCAGGCCTGGCCGGGGCACCCGGCCTCGCATGTGCCGCGGGCTTTGGCTGGGTCGCCGGCTTTGGCATCGCCGGAACGGCCGCGAACGACGACAGGCTCGACAACACGAACACGATCAGCGCGGCCCCAACATGAATGCCGCCGCGCCGATACACAGACAGCGGCGCCTCTCCTGCAGACTCCATCGCCAAACGCGTCCCCACGCCCCGAACACTTGAAGTTGTATCATACCGGCCCGCGGCGGCAATCTCCGCATCGCCGCACCAGCCGCAATTGGGCGGTTTTCCCGTCCCTCTCCCGGTTGCAGCCTGAAAATCCCCTGCTATACCCCTTGCTCCCGCTTACCTGCGCTCGTTCGCAGGAGTGAGCTCAAGGAGTGACCCATGTCCGATCCGAAATCGCCTGATTCCAAGTCCGACCAGCAAAAGTCCAATTTCCAATACAGCCTCAGCAACCTGAAGCCCGCCGCCCCGGTCGAGAAGATCACCATCAGCTTCCCCGACGGCGCCCGGCGTGAATATCCCCGGGGCACCACCGGCTTCGACATCGCCAAGGGCATCTCGCCCTCGCTCGCCAAACGCACCGTCGCCATGGCGCTGAACGGCGATCTCGTCGACCTCAACGATCCGATCAATGAGGATGCCAGGCTCGAGCTCGTCGACCGCGACGATCCGCGCGCGCTGGAATTGATCCGGCACGACTGCGCGCATGTGCTGGCCGAGGCCGTGCAGGCGCTGTGGCCGGGCACCCAGGTCACCATCGGCCCTGTCATCGAGAACGGCTTCTACTACGACTTCTTCCGCAACGAGCCGTTCACGCCCGAAGACTTCGCCGCGATCGAGAAGAAGATGCGCGAGATCATCGGCCGCGACAAACCCTTCACCAAGGAGGTGTGGGACCGCGAGAAGACCAAGCAGGTGTTCCGCGACAAGGGCGAAGCCTTCAAGGTCGAGCTGGTCGACGCCATTCCCGGCGAGGAGCCGATCAAGATCTACTACCAGGGCGACTGGTTCGATCTCTGCCGCGGTCCGCACATGACCTCGACCGGCAAGATCGGCAACGCCTTCAAGCTGATGAAGGTGGCGGGCGCGTATTGGCGCGGTGACTCCAACAATCCGATGCTGACCCGCATCTACGGCACGGCGTTCGCCAAGCAGGAGCAGCTCGACGCCTACCTCAAGCAGATCGAGGAGGCCGAAAAGCGCGACCACCGCAAGCTCGGCCGCGAGCTCGACCTGTTCCACTTCCAGGAGGAAGGCCCGGGCGTCGTGTTCTGGCATCCGAAAGGCTGGAGCATCTTCCAGGCGCTGATCGCCTACATGCGCCGGCGCCTCGCCGGCGACTATGACGAGGTGAACGCGCCGCAGATCCTCGACAAGTCGCTGTGGGAGACCTCCGGCCACTGGAACTGGTATCGCGAGAACATGTTCGCGGCGCAGTCCGCCGGCGACGAGGCCGAGGACAAGCGCTGGTTCGCGCTGAAGCCGATGAACTGCCCGGGTCACGTGCAGATCTTCAAGCATGGCCTGAAGAGCTACCGCGACCTGCCGCTGCGGCTCGCCGAATTCGGCGTCGTGCACCGCTACGAGGCCTCCGGCGCGATGCACGGCCTGATGCGCGTGCGCGGCTTCACCCAGGACGACGCGCATGTGTTCTGCACCGAGGACCAGCTCGCCGACGAGTGCCTGAAGATCAACGACCTGATTCTGTCGACCTACTCGGATTTCGGCTTCGAGGGTGAACTGACGGTGAAGCTCTCGACCCGCCCGGAGAAGCGGGTCGGCACCGACGAGATGTGGGATCACGCCGAGCGCGTGATGGCGACCGTGCTGAACGAGATCAAGGCGCAGAGCAACCACATCCGCACCGAGATCAATCCGGGCGAAGGCGCGTTCTACGGGCCGAAGTTCGAATATGTGCTGCGCGATGCCATCGGCCGCGACTGGCAGTGCGGCACCACGCAGGTCGACTTCAACCTGCCGGAGCGGTTCGGTGCGTTCTACATCGACGCCGACGGCGCCAAGAAGGCGCCGGTGATGGTCCATCGCGCGATCTGCGGCTCGATGGAGCGCTTCATCGGCATCCTGATCGAGCACTATGCCGGCAGCTTCCCGCTGTGGCTGGCGCCGACCCAGGTCGTCGTCACCACCATCACCTCGGAAGGCGACGAATACGCCAAGCAGGTGCTGGCTGCGCTGCGCCGCGCCGGGCTCAGATGCGAGATCGACCTGCGCAACGAGAAGATCAACTACAAGGTCCGCGAGCACTCGCTGCAGAAGATCCCGGCCCTGCTCGTCGTCGGCAAGAAGGAGGCCGAGACGCATTCAGTCTCCGTCCGCCGGCTCGGCCGCGACGGCCAGACCGTGATGCCGACCGCGGAGGCCATCGCCGCCCTGGTCGACGAGGCGACGCCGCCGGACGTGCGGCGCCGTCAGCGCGAGGCGGCGTGACGTCGTAGCGCGTAGCCCGCACGAGCGCAGCGACATGCGGTGTCGCCGCGACAACAGCGCGTGAGATCCCGGATGTCGCTCCCGCCGTCGCCCTGACGGGCTCCGGCGCGCGCTCATCCGGGCTACGCGGCTACGCCGACAGACTGGCGACAGCATCCGCCGAACCTCTGTCTCGACCCGCGGCCTGCAGCGCCACGTCGGCGCATTCGGCCATGTAGAGAAACATCGTCGCGAGCATCCGCTCGATCGCCTCGCGCCCCAGCGGCAGAATGGTGATGGCGTCGGTGCTGCGGATGAGCAGGCGCTTCTCCTCTGCGTCTCGCAGCAGCGTCAGCACGTGCTTGCGCGACACCGAAAAGCGGGTCGCCAGACCGTTGATTGAGAACGGCACGGGGCCGTCGGGCGGGAATGGCTGGTCCGGCCCGGCGCCTTGGGCCAGGCTGAACAGGATCACCATGCCCGCGGTCCGTTCGGCAAACGGCTCGAGCTCCGGCGCTCCGTCGAGGATCCGGACGCCGGCGATGAAGCGACGGCCGAGCTCGAGCACGAAGCTCTTCACGAAGGCCGGATCGTTCAACGCAGCCCGGTAACCCACGGCGGCCGGCAGCACCGCGCTCATGGCGTCGAACTGTACGCCCCAGCGCTCGCGATGCAGCGCGATCAGCTTGTCGGTCGGGACCAGCGGCCGCCGCCGGCGGTCCAGATTCGAGGCCGACGCCACCAGCCCGGTCGCCCGCATCAGCGCCAGCATGGCCTCGCAGCGGCCGCCGCTGCACAGGTCGAGCCTGGCACACATCTCCTTCATGGCGCCGACGGTGAGACCGAGCTCGCCGTCGCGCTGCTCGGCAAAATGCAGATACAGCGCGACGTGCGGAAACAGCGCCCGCGCCCGGTCGCTCAGCAGCGCATTGAGGATGCGATCGCCCCGATACAGCCTGATCGCCGATGCCGTCGACGCGCGCATCGCCCGTGCGAAACCAGCCGTCCCGCGCAGCCGCGCGACGGCGTCAGGTGACGGAATCAGTGCGGTCATCGGCACGTCAGATCTTGCACTCGAGGCAACTCCCGGCGGATCTCTTAGCACTATGTTTTTACCGGCCCGCCCAAGGTTCGACAATTCGCTGGGAATATCGTGCTTAGGACAGATGGCCGCATCGGATATGCCCGATCCGCGTCGTCCCGCGCGAAGTCTTCGCCGAAACCCGCAAAGGCTGCAGCACCGGGTGCCGTAGAACCGATCAAAACGCCGTGCCGTGGTCTCGTTGCAGGCGGAGGCGCATGCTATCTGTCGCGCGTGCAACGAACGAGACCCACCGACGTGACCGACGCGATTGAACTGCTGAAGACCCGCCGCTCCGTGAAGCCGCGCGAGATGAGCGGCCCCGGCCCCTCGCCCGCCGAGCTCGACACCATCCTGACCATCGGCGCCCGCGTGCCGGACCACGGCAAGCTCGCGCCATGGCGCTTCATCGTGTTCGAGGGCGACGGCCGCCGCCGCGCCGGCGAGGTCATCGCGGCCGTGTTCGCCAGGAAGAACCCGCAGGCGAGCGCCGCCGAGCTGGAAGTCGAGAAGAATCGCCTCATGGGGGCGCCGCTGGTGATCGGCCTCGTCAGCTTCACCCGGCCGCATCCCAAGGTGCCGGCCTATGAGCAGGAGCTCTCCGCCGGCGCGAGCGCGATGAACATCCTGACCGCGGCCACCGCACTCGGCTATGGCGGCTGCTGGCTGTCCGGCTGGTTCATGTTCGACCGCGACGTGATGGACGGTCTCGGCCTCAAGCCGGAGGAGAAGCTCGCCGGGCTCATTCATATCGGCAAGCCGACCAAGCCGAGCGAGGACCGGCCGCGTCCGGCGCTCGCGGACATCGTGACGCGGTTCTGACGAAGGCACGCGCGGGACCGGCGCGACCTTGAGGACCAGACGCCCGGCGATCGCTCGGCTCATTGCCGCGCCACGCTCCATCCGCCCAACCTTGCGAGCGCAAACAATCCAGGATTCCTCCGCGGAGGCCGTCTGGATTGCTTCGCCGCGCCGCGCAATGACGTGCGGAGACGCCTCAGCCCCCAACTAATTGGCACTCCGAAGCCGCGTGCAACATTCCGTACGCTTCCCTCTAATCCTCACGCCGCCTTCGATGGTCTCGTGCCGAACTGCGCCAGCAGGCCCGCGATCTCAGAGGCCGGCTTGGCCGCGCTGAACAGAAAGCCCTGGACCTGGTTGCAGCCCTCGGCGCGCAGCCACTCGAGCTGATCCGATGTCTCGACACCCTCGGCGGTGGTGATGATGTTGAGGCTCTTGCCGAGGCCGGAGATGGCGCGGACGATGGCGAGGCAGTCGGAGCGCTGCGCGAGGTCCTTCACGAAGGAGCGGTCGATCTTGATCTTGTCGAACGGGAAGCTGCGCAGATAGCTGAGGCTGGAATAGCCGGTGCCGAAATCGTCCATCGAGATGCGGATGCCGAGCTGGCGAAGCTGATGCAGCGTCGCCAGATTGGCCTCGGTCTCGGCCAGCAGGATAGACTCGGTGATCTCCAGCTCGAGCCGCTCCGGCGCCAGCGCCGACTGCGCCAGCGCCTGGACCACGACCTGCACGAGGTTGCGGCTGCGGAACTGCACCGCAGAGAGATTCACCGCGACCTTGATGCCGTCGGGCCATCGCGCCGCCTCGTGACAGGCCTCGCGCAGCACCCACTCGCCGAGCGGCACGATCAGGCCGATGTCCTCGGCCACGGGAATGAAATCGGCGGGCGAGATCATGCCCTTGTCGGGATGACGCCAGCGCAGCAGGCATTCGAATGCGGAGATCGCGCCGGTCGCGACGTCGACCAGCGGCTGGTAGTGCAGCTCGAACTCGCCCTGGGCGAAGGCACGGCGCAGATCGTGCTCCATGTCGCGGCGCTTCTGCGCCTGGCGGTCCATCTCCTTTTCGAAGAACCGATGCACGCGGCCGCCGTCCTGTTTGGCGCGATACAGCGCCATGTCGGCGTTCTTCATCAGCTCCTCGCAGCTCGCGCCGTCGCCCGGCGACAGCGCGATGCCGATGGAGGCACCGATCACGAGCTCGTTGCCGTCGATGTCATAGGGCGCGCTGAGCGCCGCGATCAGGCGGGCGGCACACTCGCTGGCGTCGCTGGCGCCGCAGCTCTGACTGATGATCACCGCGAACTCGTCGCCGCCCAGCCGCGCCGCCAGCTTGCCGCCATGCATCTGCTGTGTCAGGCGGCCCGCGACCGCCTGCAGCAGCCGGTCGCCCATCGGATGACCGAAGGAGTCGTTGACGGTCTTGAACAGATCGAGGTCGATGCACATCACCGCGATGCGGCGGTCGGCCGCCCCGGCGCCGTCGAGCTCCTGCGCGAGGCGCTGCTGGAAGAATTCGCGGTTCGGCAGGCCGGTCAGCCCGTCGTGGTGCGCCATGTAGGCGATGCGCGCCTCGGCGCGACGACGCTCGGTGATGTCGACGATCGCGACCAGCACGCCGTCGCGGCCATCGAAGGTGATCTCGCGGCCGTAGGTCAGCACCTCGATCTCGCTGCCATCGGCCTTGCGATGGCGCCAGTCGCGGTGAAACAGATCACCGTCGGCCAGCCGCAGCAGCGCGTCATCGAGGCTTTCCCATTCGCCCGGCGGCCAGAGATCCCAGACATTCATGCACAGCAGATCCGCCCGGCCGTAGCCATAGTGCCCGACCATCGCATCGTTGACATTGAGGATCTGCGCGGTCTTCGCATCGAGGATGCACATCGGCACCGGGTTGGCGTCGAACAGCAGCCGGAACGAGGCCTCGCGCCGCTTCAGCGCGGTCACGTCGGCAATGGTCAATGAAATGATGTCGCCAAAGGCGTGGGCGCCGAGCCTGAGACTGCGCGCCTCGCTGTCGAGCTCGAACTGGTCGCTCCGCCCGTGCGTGACGACGTCGAACAGCCGCGCCATCACCTCGGGCGTGCACAGCATGTTGCCGCCCTGCTTCAGCCGATGCCATTGCAGCGTCGCCGACGGCAGCCTGAGCAGGTCGGCCGCCGCGCGATTGTGATGAACCACCTGGAAATCGCAGGGCATGCCGACGCTGTCGCGGATGGTCGCGAGCGAGACCACGCCGTCGTCCGTCGTCGAGAAGATCGCATCGAGCAGATTATATTGCGCGTCGCGCTCGTTGACGTAGGTCCCGACCAGCGTACTGCCCCACCGCGAGTTGGTCGGCAGCGCCAGCACGTCATAACTGCGGACCATGCCGTCGCGGACGCAATGCGCATGAGCGAGATAGGGCTGGCCGCTAACGAGCGCGCAATTGGCCGCCTCCACCAGCACGGTGGCGCAATCCGGCGACACGGCTTCGACCGCGACGTCCCAGCGCTCGTCCTGCAGCCATTGCTGGACGTAGCGGCCGCTGCGCGAAATCTGGAGGCCACCGTCCTCGTTGTTGAGCACCGCGATGTGATCGGCGAGACGGCCGAGGCTGCCCAGCATGACGTCCTCGTAGCGCGGCAGGCGCTGGCCCGGCTTCAATGCCGCCTGCCATTTGCGCCTGAGCACCGGAATGTCGTCAAACAGATCGCTGCTGATCGTCGTCAACGCCTTGGTCGTCGCGGCACGCATCATTCCCACTCAATCGCCACCCTGTCGGTCCCGACGGTATCTGAAGCAGACACGGCTTTAACGAGCTGTAAATGCATTGGCTTCGCGCCTCGCGCGCAGCGATTGTGACAGTTTTAAGTGGTTCCATGGTTATCGCGCATTAGCGACTATGACAGCATCGCTTCACGTTCGTCGCCGATGTCGCAACGGCGAGGTCGATACGGATACGGCATAGATGCGGACGTGAACCTGCGATCTCGCGACAATATCTGCCCGAGTTTTGCTAATCGAACCGCCCCCTTCGAACAGAGGGCGCAGGGAGAGCCGGACCTCGACTGAGGCCCGTGGCCCGCCTGCGAAAAAAATGCAGGCGGCAGGTACCACAGGTCAGCCGGAAACCCGGCCCTCCCTGCGCGATGGCTGAACGGCTGCTTCGCGTTCTCCCTGGTGCGCCGGGCTTTCTGGCCACCATCCCCACGCGAAGCGAAGCCTCAACGTGAGTTGATATCAGCATCGGGATATCAGGACCGCGCGACTTGACCGTGCGTGGCGAATTGTTCGTCGGCGCGGGCAACCCGCGCTGCAATCCACCACGCCCACCGCTCCCCGCCTCGCGTCTCGTGACGACCGCGATACGCCCCTCATCTCGAGGCGGGATGCGCGGAAAGATCCGCCTGATTTGCCCGACGGCGCAAGAACTAATAAGTGCGACAAATTAACCGACGGGCAGATGTGCACGACTTGGCGAGTCGTGTCGCGCACCACTGCTTCGACAATCGCCGCTGTCGTCCCGGCCTTGAGCCTGGACCCATAGCCACCGGCCGCGGTGATGCGGGCCACTGACAGCTAGGTCCCCCGATAGCATCCGCGGTATGGGTCCCGCGTTCGCCGGGACGACACCCGTGGTCAGGCGCGCTCCTGCCAAAAACGCTGTTCTTGCATCAGTCCTCCTCCAGACGGATGCCTGCGTCGCTGAGCGCCCGCATGATCCGCTCGATGTCCTCGGGGTCGATTGTGTTAGCCGGGCAAAGTGCGTTCAGCTCGTCGAACGTGATCCAGCCCTTGCGCTCGCCGATCTCGATGGCCTGGCGGATGATGTGGGATATCTGCATGCGGCTCTCCCGGAGGCTGGCTCTCATAGATAGCGGGGAGAGTCGGTGTCCTTCTGCGGTGCCATTTCGCGTGCGAGCCGCTTACCGCGCGAGCACCTCGACCTCGCCGTCAACGCCGTTGACGACGCTGAAGGAGCGTTCGAACACCTTGCCTTCGTTCTTGGCGATCGCGCGGTAGTCGCCTTCGGACAGCACGACCTTGGGGAAGGCGCCGATCGATTCCTTGATCACGTCGCCGCCGGGGTTGATGACCGACCAGGCGGTGTTGGCGAGCGCCTCGCCGCCCTTGTCGGAGACGAGCTTCAAGGTGATGACCGCGGCGCGGTGCGTCACCGTGACGTCGGTGAGCTTGCCAGCCTGGACGCGGATGTCGGAGCGCACCACCGAGTTGGCGTCGCCATAGTTGGAGACGATGTAATAGGTGCCCTCCGGCAGCATCAGCATGTCGCCGGCGGCGACGTTCGGCACCAGCGGCGCCCGCTCGCGGCCGTCGAACTGGCTGCCCTTGTAGATGGCAAACGAGATCTGGTTCTGCGGGATCTTGCTGGTGCCGACCCTGCCCTCGAGGCGCAGGCCCCCGGCCGGCAGCACGAAAGATTCGCGATCGGTCTCCGTCTTCAGGTTCACCGACCTGACCGCGCTGACGAGGCCGAGCGCGACATGCACGACATAGGTGCCGGGCGGCAGCACGATGTTCGGCGTCGGGCCGCGATCCTCGCGCAGCATCTTGAAGGCGCCGGATTCGTCCGGCCGGTCGGCGAACACGCGCCAGACCAGACCGCCATTGATGTTCGGCAGGTCCTTTCCGAACCGCGCCGACAGCGACAGCACGCCCTGATTGGGAGCCGCGGCGGGTGGAGCAGCAACCGGCGGGATCGCAGCCGGCGCGCCGGGTGGGATCGCGGCGACGGGCGGTCCCGGCAGCACCTGCGGGGCCGGTGGCGGAATGGGACCGGCGGCGGGGCCGGAGGGTGGCGCCAGGCTCACCGCCGCCCCGGGATCGGGCACCGAAGCCGGCGGAATCGGCGGTGGCCGGTCGCTGAACAGTTGCGCCGCGGCCGGCAGCGTCACGAGCCCGGTCAGCGGCCACGACAAGGCGAGCACAAGCCATAGCCGCCCGCTGCGCCGGAATCTGGTGAACCCGCGACCTGTCGTCATCGTCTTGCTTTTGAACAAAAACGCGGCAAATTCAAGCCTCTACTCAACTGTCCCGGAGGAACCCCGTAAGCAGCGCGCGACTTGGTCGCATTCTCCGGCGGAGAGTTCAAATCAGCGGCATCCGGCGCTCCCGTCGACCCGGCATAAAGGATGCTTCTGGTAGGCTGGTGCTAGGCTGTCATGCGTCATGAGTCCGTTGCCGACTCGTTGCACACAGTTTGCGTAGGCGTGGAGATCTCGGTGCTGGACATTCTGAAAGGACGCCGTGCGAACGGAACCGAAGGTTCCGATGTCGGTCTCGGCACGATCCGCAAGCCGGTCATCGGCCTTGCGCTTGGCGGCGGCGCGGCGCGCGGTTTTGCCCATATCGGCGTGATCCGGACCCTGATGGCGCACGGAATCGTGCCCGATGTCGTGGTCGGCACCTCGATCGGCGCCGTGGTCGGCGGCGCCTATGCGGCCGGCCAGCTCGATACGCTGGAGGAATGGGCGCGCAGCCTGCAGATGCGCAACATCCTCGGCTATCTCGACATCCGCCTCAACGGCTCCGGCCTGATCGGCGGCGAGAAGCTCGCCGCCCAACTCGAAGCCTCGCTCGGCCGCGTCACCATCGAGGAGCTGCCGATGAAGGTGGCGACGGTGGCGACGGAGATCCGCACCGGGCACGAGATCTGGCTGACCCATGGCAGCCTCGTCGACGCGATGCGCGCCTCCTACGCCCTGCCCGGCATCTTCGCGCCGGTCCTGATCGGCGACCGCTGGCTGGTCGACGGCGCCATGGTCAATCCGGTGCCGGTGTCGGCGGCGCGCGCGCTCGGCGCCGAGATCGTGATCGCCGCCAACCTGTCGAGCGACGTGTTCACGCATTCGACGACGATCTACTCGCATGGCCAGCCGGTCGAGGTGCCGGAGACAGTGATGGAGAGCGCGCCGCCGAAGCGGCGCTTCCGCAGGCTGTTCTCGCCGGAGCGCGCGGTGAAGCGGCAGTTCTTCGGCGAGGGCGGCCGGCCGGGCATCTCGTCGGTGATGGTCGACGCCTTCAACATCATGCAGGACCGCATCACCCGCGCGCGCCTCGCGGGCGATCCGCCGGACCTTCTGATCTCGCCGCGTGTCGGCCAGATCGGCTGGTTCGACTTTCATCGCGCGGCCGACCTCATCGCGTTCGGCACCAGGGCGGCCGAACGTGCGCTGGATTCCATCCAGGAAGCGATCGGCGCGGTGACGCCGACCGGCGGCGGAGCGACTACGCCGTCTTGATGTACTGGCGCAGTGCTTCCTGCTCGGCCTCGTATTCCTGGACGCGCCACTTCACGACGTCGCCGATCGAGATCAGGCCGGCCACGACGCCGCCCTCGATCACCGGCAGATGGCGGAACTTGCCGTTGGTCATCATTTCCATGATCGAGGCGACGGTATCCGCAGGCTTGCAGCTCACCACCCGCCGCGTCATCACGTTCGACACCGGCTCGGTCAGCGCGGCGGCGCCGCGCTCGCCGAGCGCGCGGACGATGTCGCGCTCCGAGAGGATGCCCTCCATCCGGGAACCCGACATCACCAGCACCGCGCCGATCTTGCGGTCGGCGAGCCGCTTGGCGGCTTCGGCGAGTGTGGTCTGGGACTCGACGCTCTCGACCTGATGGCCCTTGGTGTCGAGGATCGCACGTACTGTCATTGCTCGTCTCCTTGAGGGGCCGGTGTGCCTTCTTGAGCGAGGCGTCGTTGCGGCCGATGCTTCCAGCGATCGTCAGTCAAGCGAGTCTTCAATCAACAGTCTGGCAATGCAACGGATCCAATCCTTCTGATCGCGCTTTGGTTGCATTGCACTCCGCAAGCTGGCCTGCGCGGCACAAATCGCCTGCTTTCGTTCATCCGGAATCGTGCCCCGGTTGCAGTGGACGCAAATGATGAATGAAATCACCTGCGCTCGCAAGCGCAGGATCGCGGCACCTAACGGTCGACCACGTCGGACGGCAACGCAGGCGCAGCATCGTCACGCACATGCGGGGTGGGATCGAACAGCGCAAACAGGATCAGTCCGGCGATGAATCCGCCGATATGAGCCTGCC
Organism: Bradyrhizobium sp. SZCCHNS30572; assembly: GCF_032484415.1. Taxonomy (NCBI): domain Bacteria; kingdom Pseudomonadati; phylum Pseudomonadota; class Alphaproteobacteria; order Hyphomicrobiales; family Nitrobacteraceae; genus Bradyrhizobium; species Bradyrhizobium sp. SZCCHNS30572. The sequence goes on from NZ_JAUESY010000005.1 coordinate 44,618, forward strand.
AGGCGACGTCGGCGCCCTCGGCGCCGGGCGTGATGCCGCCAATGCCGAACACGATGTTGACGCCGAACCACACTGCCAGAAAGCCGAGCACCCGCGGATTGCGCAGCGCACGCGTCAGCGACAGCGCCGGAACCCTGGCCGCCGCCTCGGCATCGCCGCGGGTGAACGACAGGAAGCTGCCGCTCACGAAGGCAAAGCGCATCGCCGCCGCCATGGTGCCGGACACCGAGGCCGAGGCGCCGATCATCGGCGCCAGCGCGTGCTCGTGCGTGAGCAGATGCGCCAGCGCACCGGCCGCCGCCGTCACCGCCATGAACAGATAGAACCGGACCGCCCCGAAGCGGCGCGCGAGCGCGCTGCCGAACGGCAGCAGCCAAAGCACGTTGAAACCGATATGCGCCAGATTGGCGTGCAGCAGCGAGTAGCTGAAAAAGGTCCAGATCTTGGCCGGCGTGCCGCCGGGAAACGCCCCGTCCATCAGGGTCTGGTCGTATCGTTTCGGGACGAAGGCGAACAGGTCGATGATCCAGCCGTTCCACTCGTCCGGCAGCAGCACACGCAGATGGATCACCGCGATCAGCAGGATGTAGGCGGTCAGTGCGCCCGGCAGATTGAGGATCGGCTCCCGCGCCTGCTGGAGCGGCGGATCCTGCGTGAGGTCTGACGAGGGGGAATCCAACGGAACGCACGCCTTCGACGAGAGGAACAGATCCGTCAGATAGGCGGCTTTGGCCGGCCTGTGCAAGCGCATGGCGGCAGAGTTGATGTGCAGCCCCGGGCCGCGGAGGCGAAAGGACAGCCGATCCGCCAAAAGAAAGAGGGAGGGTTCTGAGAAAACCCTCCCTCCGAGACCTGCCGGCCTTTGCCGCGTCCGGAGCGCCCGGGGTCGTTTTCCCCACCCCGCCCCGTCGCGACGACCAGACTTGTTTGACGCCGCCTGCGTGTAACTCACCGTATCGCGGCGGACCTTCCACCTTCCGGCCGCGATCTGATGAACGCATTGTTAACGATCGCTCGGCGGCCGCCAAGCTCATCGTTAATTTAACCTTAACGCGCGGAAGGCCGGGGGAAAGCCGGCACGATCGCACCATCGGCATGGACGCTGCACCACCCCTCCTGCGAAAACAAACCAGGGAGGCGCCTGGACGAAAGCGGGACAGCAATGTCCTCCGTGACGTCGAGGGCGCGAGGGATCACCGAGATGAAACATCCGTCCAATCGCGAGCTCTTCGCCTATTGGAACGACAGGCGCGGCCATGCCAAGGCGCCGGAGCGCTGCGACTTCGAGCCGTCGGCCGTGCGCGAGCTGCTCGGCGACATCTTCGTCTTGTCCTGCGATGCCGACAGCGGCTTTCCGTTCCGCATGGCGGGCACGCGGCTGTGCGCCCTGCTCGGCGGCGACGTCAAGGACAGGAGCTTTCCGGCGCAGTTCGCGCCCGCCAGCCGCCGCGAGATCGAGGAGATCACCGCGGTGGTCTGCGAAGAGACGCTGCCGGCGATCGCCGGCGTGACGGCGCAGGCGCCGGATCGCACGACCGCGCATTTCGAACTCCTGCTGCTGCCGTTCGCCGCCCGCGCGCATGAGCCGATCAGCCTGACCGGCCTGCTCGCCCCGTTCGAGACGCCGCAAGGCGCGCTCGGTCCGCTGGAGATGGTGTCATGGCGCTACATCCATCCGCCCGCCGGACCGATCGTGCCGCGCGCGTTGCGCAAGCTTGCGCTCGCCCGCGGCCTGATGGTGTATGAGGGACTGCGCTGAGTGCAGCGCCGATTTCATAGCCCGGATGAGCGCCAGCCGGAGCCCGAAGGGCGCAGGCGAAAGCGACATCCGGGACAGACCATCCTTACATCGCGTGCCCGCGTCGAAGCTGTCGCACGCCGACGGTGAATCGCCGGCGGACAGACCGCCCCCGCATGTCGCGGCGCTCACGCCGGCTACGGGATCTGGGCTGCCGTCCCGCCTCCTCACTGCGAGCCGGTCAGCGGCGTGATCGGACCGCCGTCGGGCGCAAACGCGGCGACGTGATCCGAGATGACGAACGACGTGAGATCGCGCCCGACCACGAGCGGGCCCTCATAGCTCGTCCGCGTGCGCGCGATCAGCGCCTCTTCGGGCACGTCCTGGACCGGCTTCACGGTGGCGAACACGATGTGCGAGTAGACCGCCAGCTTCGGCTTCGCCTCGGTGAAGATCCTGCCGGCCTCCTCCGGCGAGGTGTGGTGGTCCTCGATCGCACGATAGTTCGGATAGGTCTTGATCAGTTCGGGATCGATCACCGCCACCTCGTGGATCAGAAGATCGGCTCCCTCCGCCGCCTTCTCCACCCGCGGATCGGGCTTGGTGTCGCCGGACAGCACGACCTTCTTGCCGTCGAATTCGACGACATAGCCGAGCGCCGGCTTGATCTTCTCGCCGTGATTGACCTCGATGGCGCTCACCCTGACGCCGTTGCGCTCGTAGACGACGCCGGGCCCAATGTCGGCCGCGGCGAAGGCGACGCCTTCCGGCGGATAGTGCTCGTCATCGATGCGGATGCGGATGTCCTCGGAGAAGGCCTTGGTGAGATTCTCCGTCATCGCCACTGTCCCCTTCGGTCCGAACACGACCATCGGCCCCTTGCGCGAGGCCCAGGGCGTGCCGATCCAGCCGCTCAGCCACATGTCGGGCAGTCCCACCACGTGATCGGAATGCAGATGGGTGAGGAAATGCGCGGTGATGCTGCCGAGCGGGATGCTCTTCTGGAACAGGCGGATCGTGGAGCCGCGTCCGAGGTCGAACAGCAGCCGCTCAGGCCCGGCCTCGATCAGGGTCGAGGCGCTGAAGCTCGACAGCCGCGGCGTCGGCGTGCCTGTCCCGAGCAGGGTCACCTTCATCTCGGCTGCCGCGGCCGGCGGCGATCCAGCCACCACGCAGACCACGACCGCCACGACGGCTCCCAACAAGCTCCGCATGAACGTCTCTCCCATCTCCGTTGGCGTCATTGGCGCGATGTCGCGCCTGCCCATTCTATCAGCTCGTCATGGCCCGCGGCAGAGTGCTGCAGGAGCACAACGTAACGCTGAATTAACCGTGAAGGACTTAGTTTCAACACTGGATCATCCGGCACGCTAAGAGCCGGCTTTGAGTGGCGAAACATGGCGTTGCCGAACAAAAAACTCTCTCTTCCGGCCGCCGAGGAGCGCCGCCGTTTCCAGCGGGTCAAGGTCCACCTGCTCGGCCGCTACATGCTGCCCGACCGGCGCGAGTTTCCCTGCCAGGTGATCAACATGTCGCCGGGCGGGCTGGCGCTGCTCGCGCCCGGCATCGGCAATGTCGGCGACCGCGTGATCGCCTATCTCGACCATATCGGCCGCGTCGAGGGCAAGATCACCCGCATCATCGACAATGGCTTCGCCATGACGATCGGCGCCACCGCGCGCAAGCGCGACAAGCTCGCCGCGCAGCTGACCTGGCTCGCCAACCGCGACATCCTCAATCTGCCGGAGGATCGCCGCCACGACCGTATCATTCCGCGCAACCCGATCGCGGTGCTGACGCTCGAGGACGGCACCAAGATGACCTGCCGCATCATCGACATGTCGCTGTCGGGCGCGGCGATTGCGGCCGAGACCAGGCCGCCGCTGAAATCGCAGGTCATGCTCGGCCGCGTCCAGGCGCGCGTGGTGCGAAATCTCGAAGGCGGCTTCGCGATCGAGTTCACGCACGCCCAGCTCGCCGAAACGCTCGAAGACAGCGTTACCGCGCGGTAAAGCCGCAAGCCTCTGAAATCCCGCAACTTCACGGAGCACACGGCGTCCGCCACCACGGGCGCCGTGTGGCGTTCGGCCAGCGCACAGGTGATCCGGCGCAGTTAATAGTTGACGGGAAAAGCGCAGGGGACCCTGCAACGGCAGTGGTTCCCGGCTTAATGCAGCGCATTCGATTCAACCGCGAATGATTCAAATTTTAGCTAGATTCGATTCAAGTGAAAGTCGAATAAGCCCTTTGTTTTACTTGGATTTGCGTCAAATCCATCGTGGCGATTTAGCGGCAGCGAAAAATCTTTGTGAGACACATGGTCCCAACGAAAACGGGGGCCAAAATGGTCAAGCGGACGGGACAGGCAACGGGGTGGGCGGTCGCAGCCTTCCTGATGGCGATGGGCGGGATGGCGCATGCCGGTGATGACCGGGTGCTCTATGCGAGCCTGGGCGACACCGCACGGGCGCCGATCGGCTGGGTCGAGTTCTGCACCGAGGCGCCCGAGGAATGCCGCGGCGGCGCGTCGCAGCCCCGCGACATCGTGCTGTCCCAGACCGCCTGGCGCGATCTGCTAAAGGTCAATCGCTGGGTCAACGAGAACGTCAAGCCCATCACCGACATGGACCATTGGGGCGTGGTCGAGAAATGGTCGCTGCCGACGGACGGCTACGGCGACTGCGAGGATTACGTGCTGCTGAAGCGCAAGCTGCTGATCGATGCCGGCTGGCCCCGCGAGGCGCTGCTGATCACGGTGGTGCGCGACAAGAAGGGTGAAGGACACGCCGTCCTCACCGTGAAGACCGACAAGGGCGAGTACGTGCTCGACAATCAGAACGAGAGCGTCGTCGCCTGGACCGAGACCGGCTACCGCTTCGTCAAGCGGCAGTCGCAGAGCGACCCCAACGTCTGGGTCTCGCTCGGCGACGGCCGCCCGGCAGTGGCCACCGCCAGCGCCAGAGAACGCTAAGGCGTCCGCAAGCGCTGATCAGAGAGGCGAGACACGAATTCGAGTTACGCGACCCGGTCACATCCCCACCCCTCCCCGTCCCAGACCGGTTCGCGCGCGGCCAGGCCTCCCCCAAGGCCTGGCCGCAACTTTTTTTGGCCTTGCTTTGACGATATGTCGCAGGCGGGGCGCGGCAACGGCCGGCCAACCTTGTTTTCCCTCGACCGTCGGGTTTAGGTTTTCGGCATGATGATGATCCTGCGAAGCGCGACCTTGCTGGCCGCGGCCCTGACCCTGGCGAACTGCTGCATGTCCGGCGCCGGCTGCTCGGGACCGCTGGCCGCGGCGGGCCCAGCCGCGCCGGCGATGGCCGCTACGCCCGCGGTGATTACCGCGCAGCCGACGAGCGCTGCGGCCGACTGGGACGGCCGTGTCGCCACCTCCGACGCCGACACCGAGATGGTGACGGAGCCGGACATCGGCACGTCGCGCAAAGGCGCGAAGCGCCGTGGCGACTCGCGGGTCGACGTGATGTCCGCGCAGTCGAGCTCCGGCTATCGCGGCCGGATGAGCTGGGAGGAGGAACAGGCGGCCGACCTCGCCGACGAGGCCCGCCTCAAGCAGAAGCTCACGATCTGCCGGAACTGCAGCGCAACGCAGTAAGCATTTGTCCGGCCGCAGTTTTCGGCTGGTCGCGACCGCGCCCCGGAACCGGCGTGGTGCATGCGGCGGGCGCGCCATTTCGGGCTTGCAGGCCTCGCTTTTGTCGGATTTCCTAATCAAAACCTGACGACTTGGTTCGTTCGCCAGATGCACGATTTGCGGGCTGGGCGGACAGCGTTCTCTGCTCGAGTTTTTCGCCTCTCCCAGTTTTCGGGAGGAGCATCCGAAGCTTTTTCAATTTGGGTGGTTTCGTGATGAATCCGGTGACGCGCGACACCAGACGCTACCCCGAGAAGCTCAGCCCGGCCCCCGTCAAGGGCGCCCAGCCGATCGCGCTCGCAGCCGCGACGCTCGTGGTGCTGATCGCGGGCATCGGCGGCATCATGTTGTGGCGTGCCTATGGCGGCGCGCCGGAAGCCGAGCGCGGCGCGGTGACGCGGCAGTTGCAGGCGCGCACGGTGCAGGCGTCCGAGCAGTTGGTGGAGAAGACCAAGGGCCTGGAGGCCACCCAGCAGGAATCGATCGACCAGTTGCAGATGATGCAGGAGCAGTTGCAGAGCATGCGCCGCCTGCTCGCGGCCCAGCAGGCCGACACCAAGCGCCTGTCGGACCAGGTCTCGACCCTGAAGGACTCCATCGATGGCCTGCGCCAGTCGTTCGCCAGCACGCAGAGCTCGGAGCAGGCCGCGCCTGCTCCACGCAACCGCAGCATCCGCGCCCGCGCCCATGCCAGCCGCGGCGGCCATCGGCATCGTCGTAACCGATCCTGAGACGGCCGGTCCCGACGCCTGCTCGTAGAATTCCCGCCGAATATTCCCAGGATCCTGTGAAGTGCTTCACAGATTGAAACCGGGAGTCACGCCATCCTGCCTTCACCGGATGGCGAGCCAATTTCAGGATGGCACAGGGCCAATTTCAATATCCGGGGCTGGCAAGGTCGTTGGCGCCATACTGCGCCGACGGCCTTGTTTTTTGTGGCGGCGCGTTCGACCGCCCGGAACGGATCCGACGCCGCGGCTCTCCGGCTGGTGACTTGCTTTTCCCCGTCAATTCTCGGCTCAATGCGCCCGTAAGACGCAGAGGAGCCCCCATGTCCGCCGATCCAGCACTGACGTCCGATGTCATCGGTCTGACAAAAGTCGCCCCCTTCTCACGCCGCGGCTTCATGACCGCGTCCGCTGCCGTGACGGCCGGCTACACGCTGGCTGCCGGCCCGGTGCGGGCCGAGGTCATTACCACCGACACCAACGGCCTGAATGCCGGAGATGCGAAGATCAAGGTCGGCGACCGCGACATGCCGGCCTATTTCGCGCGCCCCGCCAGCGCCAGCAATCCGCCCGTCGTGCTGGTCGCGATGGAGATCTTCGGCCTGCATCAGTACATCAAGGACGTGACGCGCCGTCTCGCCAAGCTCGGCGCGCTCGCCGTGGCGCCGGACTACTACTTCCGCAGCGGGACCGACCTCACCAAGATCACCGAGATCAAGGACCTGCTGCCGATCGTGAATGCCAAGCCCGACGCGGAGCTGCTGTCGGACCTCGACGCGACGGTGGCCTGGGCCAAGTCGCAGGGCGGCGACACCTCGCGTCTCGGCATCGTCGGCTTCTGCCGCGGCGGCCGCACCGTGTGGGAATATGCGGCGCATAGTTCGGCGCTGAAGGCGGGCGTTGCGTTCTACGGCCCGCTGATCGATCCGCCCAATCCCGCCTGGCCGAAGAGCCCGACGCAGCTCGCACCCGAGATGAAGGCGCCCGTGCTCGGCCTCTACGGCGAAGCCGACACCGGCATTCCCGGCGCCAGCGTCGAGGCCATGAAGGCCGCGCTCGCCGCCAACAAGAAGACCGCCGAGTTCAAGATCTATCCCGGCGCGCCGCATGGCTTCCACGCCGATTATCGCCCCAGTTATCGCAAGGACGCCGCCGAGGACGGCTGGGCGCAGATGCAGGCGTGGTTCAAGAAATATGGCGTGCTGAGCTGACAGCCGCGGCCCGGGCGAGCGAACCCGTCAGACTGCGCCCGCGAGGCTTCCCGCATGTCGCTTGCCGCATGTCGCTTGCGTTCATGCGGGCGCCGGACCGTCGGCTGCTAGCGCAGGCGACGATCGTCGCGACGGATCTTCGCCAGCTGCCTGCCGCCCTGCTCGAGCTCCCAGGCCATCCAGACCAGCGCGGCGCCCAGGCTGACGACGACGCCCATGAAGACAAACGTGAGTTCAGGGGATGTGAGTGTGTTGATCATGCCTGGATCCCATGCAAGCGTTGCGCCAGCTACTTCTCCGCCGCCGCTCCGCCGATCGGAGCGGCAACAAATCGTCACGAGATGTCGTTAAGGCGAAGTGACCGGATCGGCCGGTCGCCTCGCCCAAGCTTCATTCACACACCTCGACGTTGCGGAAGCGCCAGCCGCGCGCTGTCCGCACACGCTTGCGGGCGACGTAACAGCCGCCGAGGTCCTCGTAGGTGTACGGGTAGTAATAGGGATAGCCTCCGTATCCGTAGTAGCCGGGATAACCAAAACCCAAGCCAAACCCGAGTCCAAAACCCGGGCCAAAGCCACGATGGCCGAAGCCATGATGGAAACCGCCCGGCCCGTGCGCCGACGCCATGCCCGGAATCATTGCGGCCGCGATTACGGCGCCCGCCAGCAATCCCATCAATCTCTTGCGCATCGATCCGTCTCCAAATTCAACCGGCATGACAATGTCATTGCACTCGGTACTGTCCATCGAATGTCTCTAAGCCGGATTTGGAACGGCGCGCGGGCAACCCCGCTCACATCTGCGCGATTTCGATGTCGTTAGGTGACGTCCGGAGCCGCGGGCAATATTCAGCAACCGCGGCAGATGCTCTTCACCTTCCGGTCGGCCGTCTTGTTCTCCTGCTGAACCTGCTCATCGGTATCACTGGCGCGGTTCGGTCCCGTCGCCGCGGTGCCTCCCGCCGCTCCACGACCCACGCCGGTCGTGACGCCGGAATTGCTCGACCCCACCCGGCTTGCGCCCGAGCCGGACGACTGCGCTGTGCCGAGGCTGTTAGTCCCGTTTGCAGCTGCCGCCCCCGGTTGCGACAGCCGCGAGGGATTGCTGCCGCTTCCGGCTCCGTTCTGCGCGTTGCCGAGACCGGCGACGTTCCCTGATCCTGCAGCGGTACCGGTCGTGCCGATGCCGGCGGCTCCCGCGCTCGCCGCGCCACCTGCGCTCGCTCCACCGCCAGCGCCTCCCGCACCGCCGCCACCGCCTTGCGCGAACACCGCAGTGGCCGTGCCGAGGCCTGCAATCACGATCAAGGTGCCCAATGAAAACCTGGCCATGGGACCGTCTCCCTTTACACTTCAACCCAGCCGGACGGACCGCGTTCCGGAACGAATGTTGATCGGAGAGGATTGATGGGGCGAGGAGAGCAAGGAGCCGTGCGCAAGCTGATCGCCTTCGACGAGGACACGTTCGACAAGCTCAAGCAGCTCGGCCGCGATCAGATGCTGAGTCTGCAGGACCTCGCCGACGAGGCGTTCATGGACCTGTTGGAAAAGCACGGCGTACCGGCGGATCTGAAGGACGCGCTGCGCAAGAGCGCTGCGGAGGATGGCGATGGCGCAGGCAAGCCTGCGCGCAAACGCAAGAACGAGCCCGACGACAAGTCCAGAAACCAGTCGAAGCACAAGCCGAAGCAGAGGAGCAGGACGCCAGCATGAGCACCGACCCCGATCCGTTCGAACAGGGCGAGCGCGCCGCGCGCGCGAACATTCCGGCCGAGGCCAATCCCTATCAGGACGGCAGCGAACAGCATGCGCTGTGGGCGAGCGGCCACGAACGTGTCGCCAGCGCAGTGGAGGCAGGCGAGTCCGAAGGGACGTGAAGAATCTCCGACTCCATCGGCCGTGATGTCAGCCGATCTTCTTCAGACCCTTGGTGTAGCGCGGTCCCTTGGCGACATAGGCCTTGGCCGCGATGCCCATGCGCTCGACCTGCGCCGGCTCCAGCGTGCGCACGACACGCGCGGGCGCGCCGATGATCAGCGAGTATTCCGGAAAATCCTTGTCCTCGGTGATGATGGCGCCGGCGCCGACGACGCTGCCGCGGCGGATATGCGCGCCATTCATGATGATCGAGCCCATGCCGATCAGGGCATCATCCTCGACCGTGCAGCCGTGCAGGATCACGTTATGGCCGACGGTGACGTTGCGGCCGACGCGCAGCGGGAAGCCAGGATCGACGTGACAGGTGGCGTTGTCCTGGATGTTGGAGCTCTCGCCGATCTCGATCCAGTCATTGTCGCCGCGGATCACCGCGCCGAACCAGACCGTGACCTCCTTGGCGAGCTTCACCCGGCCGATCACGGTGGCATTGTCGGCGATGTAGTAGTTGCCGTCCGCCGGCAGCTCGGGCGCCTGCCCGTCGAGTTCGTAGATGGCCATCGAGGTCTCCCGTTCGCAGGCGACTTTGGCACAGCCCCCAGAGCGATTTCAAGCAAGCGCCGCTGCGGCGCCCGGCGCGGGAACTAGGCCAGCACGCCCGCGGCGCGCAGCGTCATGACCACGAAGGTGCCGCACATCATGCTCCAGAAGCCGGCGATCACGGTCGCCAGCATCACGAACTCGAAGCGACGGCGCTCGATGCGGGCGCCGCGCAGCGTGTTGCGCATGATGATGAAGGGCGCGGCGAACACCAGGAATGGCACCGCGGCGAACCGCCGGGGCGTGACGCCCTCCTGCAGCAGCTCGAATCCCGGCGGACGTTCGGCATAGGCCTGGTAGCCGCTCGCCAAGGCGCCGGCCAAGGCGAAACCGATGAGGAGCGAGAACAGGGAATTGAACGCCTCTGCCGACATCGTACGCACTCACACACTTGCAGAACTGACCGATGCTGGTTTGGCAAAAAGCGACCGCGCCCGCCACATTATCCTTAAGGAAGGGTTAATGGCGGCCACGGCCGGTGCGCGGCTCCCTGCAGGTAAGTTTCTGCAGAATGCCGCATCGCCATGGCATAGTCGGCGCTGATTCGGTCCTTGAGATCCCCTGCCCGCCATGACGATGTTTTCGGTCCGCAGTGCCCGCCCTTCGAACGGACATGGCCATGCCGTGCCGATCATCCTGGGCTGCGTGCTGGCGGCAGCGGCAATCGCGCTGGTCGCCTACCTGCTCTGGCCGACCTGGCGCGCCAGCACCTTCAAGGGGCCCGAGCGCCTGCCGGTCAGCATCGGCGGCACCGTGTTCAACGTGCCGGCGGCCGCCATCCGGGTGAAGATCCAGCGCCATACGGGGCCGCAGGAGCGCGTCGATCTCGGCTTCGAATATCCCTCGCTCACGCCGCCCGAGGCGCCGCATCACGTCAGCGCCGACCAGATCGATCAGGCGCCGCACCCGATCGATCGCATCTTCGTCTCGATATCGGCGCATCACGACGCGATGTCGCCCGAGATGCGACTGAAGACGATCTATCCGCGCTATCTCAATCCGACGGCCGTGCCGGTGCAGGACGGATTGAGCATGCGAAGCTTCCGCGCGGGCACAGCGTACGACATGGAGGATCTGTTCACGGCCGAGCAGCCTTTGCTGGTCGCCCGCTGCACGCGTGATGCCGCCACGCCGGGCATGTGCCTCAGCGAGCGCCGCGTCGAGGGCGCGGATCTCGTGTTTCGCTACCCTCGCAGCTGGCTGTCGCAATGGCAGGACGTGGCGAGCGCGATGGAGCGGCTGACTGCGCAGATGCACGCGGTGAAGTAGGTCGTAGGCAATCGTTGAAATCGTGGGCCGGATGAGCGCAGCCCGCGCACGGACGTCAAATGTGAGAGCTGCCAAACTCTCTCCGATCGTCATTCCGGGGCACGCGAAGCGTGAGCCCGGAATCCATACTCACGAGCGGATGTTGGGGCGACCACATGCGCCACGGCCATCGCGCGTCTCACGCCGTCCTGGGGCTATGGATTCCGGGCTCGCGCTTCGCGCGCCCCGGAATAACGGCGTGGATGGAAGCCGGGCTCATCCGCGGACGGATTGCGTGCTGACAGCGTGTGCGTAAGCACACTGGAGCCGGTCTGCGGGAGCTGCTCTCTCAACCCGCGCGAGCGCGCCCCTGGGCGCGCCTGCACCACGATTCGTTCTGGCAACGCCGCCATCTTCGCAAGCGTCCCCGCATGCGCTTCGCGCTCATGCGGGCCGCTGCATCCGGCAACTACTCGACCAGATCGTCTTCCAGGATCGCCATCTGGAACTGGAACGAGCGGTCGTCGTCCTCGTCGTCGACGAACAGCACGCCGATGAACTCTTCGCCGATATAGACCTCGGCGGAGTCTTCCTTCTTCGGCCGCGGCACCACACGGATCTTGGGATTGCCGAACACGCGCTTCAGATACGCGTCGAGCTTCCTGACTTCCTGAACGTCCACGGTGATCTCCAATCGACAGCGAGGTTTGCAGATGATGCGGACGTTGCAGCGCGAACGTCCGTGTCCTTATGAGTTCGACATTCCAGCCCATCGATCGAGGCAAGACGAGCCGGCGATGTCGAACGACCTGAAAGGGACGCCGTGGATCTCACATTCACTCCGCCAAGACAAACGGCGGATCGTCAAATCCACAGACGCCAATGTGTTCGCACGAATTTCCCTGGATGAGAAGGTCTTGACTTCGCTGTCGCCGACGCGCTCGCGGCTCAGATCCCGATCGCGTTGATCATCTGATCCATGGTGCGCGACGGCTCCGCACAACCGGCCTCGCCGACGATCTTCGCCGGCACGCCTGCGACGGTGACGTTGTTCGGCACCGGCTTCACGACGACTGAACCGGCGGCAATGCGCGCGCAATGACCGACTTCGATGTTGCCGAGCACCTTGGCGCCGGCGCCGATCAGCACGCCGTGACGAATCTTGGGATGCCGATCCTCGTTCTCCTTGCCGGTGCCGCCGAGCGTCACGCCGTGCAGAATCGAGACGTTGTCCTCGATGATGGCCGTTTCGCCGCAGACGAAGCCGGTGGCGTGATCGAGGAAGATGCCGCGGCCGATGCGCGCCGCCGGATTGATGTCGGTCTGGAACACCGCCGAAGACCGGCTCTGCAGATAGAACGCGAAATCCTTGCGGCTCTTGCGGTACAGCCAATGCGCCAGCCGGTGCGTCTGCAGCGCGTGAAAGCCCTTGAAGTAGAGCAACGGATCGATGAAGCGCGTGGTGGCGGGATCGCGATCGTAGACGGCGACGAGATCGGCGCGAAACGCATGGCCGAGGTCCGGCTCGTCGCGCAGCGCGTCGTCGAAGGTCTGGCGGATCAGGTCGCCCGACAGCGCGGAATGATCGAGACGATCGGCAACCCGGTGCACGACCGAATCCTCGAGACGGCCGTGGTGCAGAACGGTTGAATAGATGAAGGTCGCAAGCTCGGGCTCGCGACGCACGATCTCTTCTGCCTCGTGGCGGATCCGATCCCATATCGGATCAAGCGTCGCCAGCTTGCTGCCCTGCTGCGGATTGGTCTGATGCATAGCCATGGCTGCTTCTCGCAGTTTCAGTGGGCGGGCCTTATAGCACGGCGCATGGAACGATGTCCTCAGCGGGCTGCGCGAGGCCGGGGATCCATTCCAGCCAGCCTGCCTCCCAGAGAACACGGGATTGAGACATTTCCGTTACGCCCCGCCGGTGACGTCCCGGTTGCGCCGCCATGCCATTCGGCACCGCGTCGGCTCAAGGTGGGCAGCAGGAACCCGAAATCAAGACGATCACCGGGGAAGCAATCGGTTCCCGCCCCTGGAGCACCCTGCGGGCGGATGGGGCGGATACCGGTGGCTGCGGCAAAAAGGAACCACCCGGGGGATCGAAGGCCGGCGGCCCCCGTTCGATCACGGGATCGGCTTTACCATCCATCGCTCTGCGTCTACTAGTGAATATCGCCCTGACCATACTTCGGCCACGGTGCTCCTGATCGGGGGGACACGGGTATCAGTAACACTCAGATCCTGGACGAACGCGCGACCGAGGCCGGATTGGCCTGGCTCCCCGTCATCGTCATCCCGCTCTTCCTGGTCGCGCCGGCGCTGTGGAACGGCTACCCGCTGCTGCAGTGGGACACCGGGGGCTATCTCGCGCGCTGGTACGAAGGCTATCTGGTGCCGAGCCGCTCGACCGTGTTCGGGCTCTATCTGCATTGGGGCGAGGGCTCGAGCTTCTGGCTCAATCTCGGCCTGCAGGCGCTGGCGACGCTGTGGATCCTGCAGCTCACCTTGCGCCTGCTGGGACTGGCCCAACCGCTGCGTCTGCTCTGGATCGGCCTGCTGCTGATCCTGACCACCGCCCTGCCCTGGCTCGCCAGCATGCTGCTGACCGACATCTTCGCCGGCCTGTCGGTGCTCGCGCTCTACATCATGGTCACCCAGGCGCGCCGGACCACCGTCCTGGAAAAGTGCGCGCTGTTCGGCTTCGTCGCCTTCGCCTCCGCCACCCACAGCGCCACGCTCGGCGTGCTGTTCGGCCTGTGCTGCGCCGGCTGGATCGCCTATCCCTGGCTGCGCCGGCAGATCGCGCTCTCCGGCCTGATCCAGGCCAGCATGACGATCGTCGCGGGTGCGGCGATGCTGCTCGCGGCCAACTTTGCCCTGTCCGGCCAGCTCGCGTGGACGCCGGGCGGTACCGGCGTCGCCTTCGGCCGCATGCTCCAGGACGGCATCGTGGCGCAATATCTGAAGGACCATTGCGCCCGCGAGAAGCTGAAGCTCTGCCCCTATCGCAACGAGCTGCCGCCCACCGCCGACGACTTCCTGTGGGGCAACAGCATGTTCAACAAGCTCGGCCGCTTCGAGGGCATGAACGACGAGATGGGCTTCATCGTGAAGCGGTCGCTCGCGGCCTACCCGCTGTGGCAGGCCAGGGCCGCCGCGGTCGCCACCGCCGAGCAGCTGGTGCATGTGGCGACCGGCGAGGGCACCAACGGCTGGCTACCGCACACCTATGGCATCATCGAGCGCTACATCCCCTCGCAGGTCAAGAAGATGCGCGCCGCACACCAGCAGCACTGGGAGATCAGTTTCGCCGTCATCAACTGGCTGCACGTGCCGGTCGCGCTGGCCTCGATGCTGGCGGCGGCGGCGATCGCGGCGCACGCGATCTGGCGCCGGCGACGCGACGACGTGGCCCTGCTCGCCATCACCGTGACCCTGGCACTGCTCGGCAATGCCGTGATCTGCGGCGTCATCTCCGGCCCGCATGACCGCTACGGCGCCCGGATGGTGTGGATCGCCACCTTCACCGCGCTGATCGCGGCGACGAGGTGGTTCAGCGGCGAGCGTGTGGACGGCTCCGCCGCATGACGCCTCCGTAGCCCGCATCAGCGACAGCCGGCGCCGCAAGGCGTCGGGATAGCGACATGCGGGATCTCGCGCGCTGTGCCGGAGACCCCGGGGGGGCGCTGCGCTCGCCCGGGCTACGGCTTCAGCGCCGTGACAGAAAGTCGATCACCCCGGCCTTGTAGACCTTGTCGCCGACCGCGCGCATGTGATCGCGATTGGGGATATCGAGCACTTCGGCACCGGGGATGAGCGCGCCGAGCGCCGGACCGGAGCCCGACACTTCGTCGGCCGTGCCGACCGCGACCAGCACCGGCACGGCGATACGGCGGGCGTCGTCGCGCGAGATCAGGCCGCGCGAGCCGCGCATGCAGGCGGCCAGCGCCAGGCGGTCCGAGCGGGTCTGGTCGGCGAAGGCGCGGAAGGTGCGGCCCACGGGATCGGTCACGTTATCGATCGAGGGCGCCTCGAGCGCGGCGGCGACGTTCTCGCCGGGACCGCCGCCTTCGATCATCGCCATGCCGATGCCGCCGAAGATCGCCGAACGCAGCCGCTCTGGCGCGGTCAGCGCGATATGCGCGGCGATGCGGCCGCCGAGCGAGTAGCCCATCACGTCGGCGCTGGCGAGGCCGAGATGATCCATCAGCGCCGTGACGTCGCTCGCCATCTCCGCGATCGAATACAGCGTGGGGTCGTACAGCTTGGCCGAATCGCCATGGCCGCGGTTGTCGAGCGCGATCACCCGGCGGCCATCCTTGCGCAATTCGGAGATCCAGGCCGGATAGACCCAGTTGACGTTCTTGCTCGAGGCAAAGCCATGGACGAGCACGATCGGATCGCCCTCCCCCTCGTCGATGAAGGCAATTTCAACGGCGCCGTTGTGAAAGCTCGGCATCGGTCGCGAATCCCGGAACGCTGGAGTGAAGCTGGTCGGACGAAGTCTAGATCATGATGCGATTCCACGGAATCGCATCATGATCTTATCCCTTTGTTTGAGCATGATCTTTTCGGAAAACCGGCTTCCACTTTTCCGGATCATGCTC
Organism: Bradyrhizobium sp. SZCCHNS30572; assembly: GCF_032484415.1. Lineage (NCBI taxonomy): Bacteria > Pseudomonadati > Pseudomonadota > Alphaproteobacteria > Hyphomicrobiales > Nitrobacteraceae > Bradyrhizobium > Bradyrhizobium sp. SZCCHNS30572. Next base: position 60,279 of record NZ_JAUESY010000005.1, read on the forward strand.
TAGCCGCAGGACGCGGTTGCGGCCAGTTCGGGAGCGACGGCCGCGGCCTGCATCCGGCGCAGGCGGCGCCGCCGGCGCCGGTCGAGCCAGGCCTGGGTGGCCCGCTCGGTCATCGCCTTCAGCGATGCGACGAAGCTGAGCAGCGTCATCAGCGCGCCGAACAGCCAGAGCGCGAGATTGAATGCCCCCGCGGTCAGCAGCAGCGCGCCGCGGCCGAGCAGCTTCAGGATCGCCCGCGTCTGCCCGCCCTTGGCCTCCGCCAGGCGGGCCGCGCGGGCGATGTCCTTCGGTCCTTCGGCGAGCTTGAGCGAATCCAGTGCGCCGCGCGTGCCGGCCTTTTCGGTGATGCGGCCGACATCCTTGGCGAGCCGCACCAGCGCGCCGGCCTTCTCGGCGCGGAACGCCGCCCGGATCGCGGTCGCGGTCTGGCCCGGACGAAGCACCGAGCCCGAGGCCACCGCCTGCTGCAACAGCGGCGCATCGACCACCTCGCGCGCGGAGCGTCCCGCCCAGGCGGCGAGCCCCTCGCCGAGCCGGCCAACCTTTCGCGCATCCTTCACCAGCGTCAGCCCGGCCCGCACTGGCGCGGCGGTGCCGGCCGAGGCATAGGTTGCGGCGGTGACGGCAAGACCGGCCGTGGCCAGGCCCAGCACCAGGCGGTCGGTCTCCTCGCCCATCACCAGATGCTTGCCTTCGCGGACCGCGTCGCGGATGTCGCCGAACACGAAGAGATCGCCGGCTACCGTGCCGGACAGGCTCGCGACGTCGTCGGCCTGGCCGGTGACGAGCCCGGTCGCGAACCGCTTGGCAACGCTGGCCGGCGCCTTCTCGGCGGCCACCGCATCGCTCACGCGCTGCACCAGCCCCTCGTCGAGCACCACCTGCTGATCCCGCGCGAGCGCGACGAAGCTCTCCGCGAGATCTGGATCGCCGGCGGCGAGCGCGTCCTCGATATTGCTGATGATCCGCGCCGGATCGTTCTGCAGAACGGACGCGATCTGAAGCTCCGACAGCCTCGCCGGATCGTCCTGCGCCACGACGATGGCTCCGGCCCCATACGCGTGCGGCCATATCGCAGCGCCGACCGCGGCGCTCACGGCGAGCCCGGCCAGCGCCAGACCGAGTCCCAGCTTGATTCGCTTCGAGATCACGCCGCCTTCACGTTTTCGCGGGAACGATGCGGAGAGACATAATAATTTTTGTGCCTGACACAACGGCCCCGACGAAAGAAGGGCTTCTCGGCGGCCCTGAGTTTGTGTCGAATCCACAGGCCACAACATAACGGCGTGCGTTGCACCAAACGCGGGTTCCCAGCACTAGGAATTGGCCTTAAGGCTCAGTATGGTCGCGCCGTTTTCGACGCGCGCGGCCGTGCGACCTCAGTCCCGTCCTGCTCCGTCGTGCTGACCGCATACGCTCCCGTTGCCACGCGAGGTGATACCGATGGCCGATAACATCGTCCCGCATTTCAACAACGATGCCGGAGTCCCCGTCATCGAGATCGGCTCGCATGAGTTCATGTGCGTGGGCGCCAATCCGCCGTTCGATCATCCGCACGTGTTCCTCGATCTTGGCAACGACAAAGAGATCATCTGCCCGTACTGCTCGACGCTGTACCGCTATGCGCCGGACCTCGCCGCCGGCGAGGCGCGGCCGCCGGAATGCGTGCTGAAGGACGTCGCCTGATCGGCGTGTCGTGGCATCGCGTACCGTCTATGTGGCGGGGGCCGGAATTGGCGGCCTGACGGCTGCGCTCGCGCTCGCCACCAAGGGCTTCCGCGTCGTCGTGCTGGAGAAGGCCGAACGGCTCGAGGAGGTCGGCGCCGGCCTGCAGCTCTCGCCCAACGCCAGCCGTATCCTGCTCGATCTCGGCCTGGGGCCGCGGCTGACCGCGCGTGCCGTGGTGCCCGACGCCGTCAGCATCATGAGCGCGCGGGCCGGCGGCGAGATCGCCCGGCTGCCGCTCGGCGAGGCCGCGAGCCAGGCGGCTGGCGCGCCTTATTGGGTGATCCACCGCGCCGATCTGCAGGCGGCGCTGGCCGCGGAGGTGATGGCGCATCCGGACGTCGAACTGCGGCTCGGCTGCCAGTTCGAGGACGTCGCCGCCCACGCCAAGGGTCTGACCGTGGTGCATCGCCGCGGCAATGAGCGCCGCCAGGACGTGGCGCTGGCGCTGATCGGCGCCGACGGCGTGTGGTCGGCGGTCCGGCACCACCTGTTTCCGCAGGTCCGCGCCGCGTTCTCCGGCCTGATCGCCTGGCGTGGCACGCTCGACGCCCGGCAATTGCCACGCGAATTGACGGCAGCGCGGGTGCAGCTCTGGATGGGCCCCGAGGCCCATCTCGTCGCCTATCCGATTTCGGCCGGCCGCCAGGTCAACGTGGTCGCGGTGGTGCCGGGGACCTGGAACCGGCCGGGCTGGAGCACGGAGGGTGATCCGAGCGAGCTCAAGGCGGCGTTCGCGCCGCCGCGCTGGCCGGCGACGGCGCGGCTGCTGCTCAATGCGGTCGACGGCTGGCGCAAATGGGCGCTGTTCGGCGTCCCCGAAGGCATCGAATGGACCGAGGGCAGCGTCGCGCTGCTGGGCGACGCCGCGCACGCCATGCTGCCCTTTGCAGCGCAAGGCGCGGGAATGGCGATCGAGGACGCGGTGGTGCTCGCCAAGTGCCTGAGCGAGGCGCGCCCGGACGGTCCGGGCGCGATCCCGGCTGCGCTGAAACGCTACGCCAAGCTGCGCCGCCCGCGCGTCGGCCAGGTGCAGCGCACCGCACGCAATCAGGGCCGCCTCTATCACATGACCGGACCGCTGGCGCTGGCCCGCGACCTCAGCATCAAGGCGCTCGGCCCGCAGCGCCTGTCGGCGCGGCAGAGCTGGATCTACGACTGGCGGCCGTAGGCGAAGCGGCCCGGTCTCAGTAGACCGAGCCGTCCCGCGGCAGGGTCGACGGCGTGCCCGCACCGGAGGCCATCGGCCGCGCGGGACGCGCCGGCTTGACCGGCTTGCCGGATTTCGCAGCAGCCGGCTGCGGTGCCGGGGTCTCCTGGCACTTGTTGCGGCGCCAGGCCTCTTCGGCGAACTGGGTCTGGCCACGGATCGCGATATAGTCGTTGCGATAGGCGACCTCGGCCACCACCGCGCCGCCGGCTCCGGTCTCTGCCTTGGCCATCAGGCCCTGCAGCTCGGCTGCGCGCCCGGCCAGCGCCTTGCGCTCGGCCTCGAGCTGCTTGCAGTCATAGAGCTCATACTTGGCCGGATCCGCGAAGGCGGTCGACACGCTGTCGCTCATGCCGGCGCAGCCCGACAGCAACGATCCCAACCCCAGCAGTCCCGCGGCCAGCGCGACGCGAAGCCGATCGCTGGTCACGCAGCCTCGACCGTGCAGCGGCGTCGAGCCATGGGCTCGATCATCGGCTCGATCATGGGCCGATCGGCCGCGGACATCGGCCCGAACGGCGGCAGCATTCGTCTCTGCGATGGTCCTCGGATTCGTCACGCTCACCTCGCCCAACGACCGGCCCGCAAGGGATGCGGATCCGAATCGGATTCTCGTGATGGGTCCGTGCCTTACAACGGCCGCTTCGTCCATGTCTTGCACCACGTGATCCCAGACTTGGCAAAGCGCTTCAACGCGAAGGCATCTCAAAGCAGCTGGTGACGGCCGGATTGAGGCTTTACCAAGGCGCTCGCGCTGGCTTGAGCAGGAGCTTCGTCAGGCACGCCATTGCCGGACGCTTACGGTTTTTCACCTTGATCCGGTCCCTTTCACGGTGCGGGCGGTCAATCGGTTTCGACACCATCCCCTGTTATCCCTTGCTGCGGGCGGCGGGGACAGGTCGGCCCCGATCTCGCCGCGCCCAAGGAAGCGACGAGGAGGCCGCCCGAGCGAGAGAAACAAGTTTCGGGGCGGGACGGCGGCGCCGGCCACAGAGCGCCGCCGTTGGCGAGATCAGCGATCGGCATCACCGATGCGAATATAGATGCGCGATCCATTGCAGATCTGAGCGTACTGGTTGCCATCGGAACGGCTGACCAATTGGACGATCGGCGCGGGCTGGGCGAATGTGATGGTCCGCGCGCCCTCGCTGATCACCCCAGTCGCATCTGCAACGTCGGCGACTTGCGTCAGCCCGGCGATCGGGCCGGTCAGGATCGTGTGGCTGTACGTGCCCGGCACCGCCTTGAGCAACACTCTCTCATCGGAGGCGATCGTGTAGGTGAACTTGTATGAGGTAACGCCGGTCTCGCCTCCGCCGGTGTCCACCGAGAAGTCCTGGACATCCATCATCCCGGTGCCATCGGCGCGAAGCACCATGACGCCTTCGACGGTGAAGGAAAAGAGCTTCAGCGGGCCGCCCTTTGGCGTGAAGTTCGAATTGAATCCGACAGCGGCCGGATTCCGGATGCACAACGATTTGCCAGCTAACGCATAGGTTCCGCGTAGACTTGCATGATCATTCGCAGACGCGGCCGTGCTTGCCGTCGCAGCGGCGGCCAAAATAAGAAAGCGGTGCATATGGTTTCCTCCCCGATCAGAACAATGGCTCGCCCTTACATCAGCGGTCGTCGTCGCTGAGGCGGGTCATGATGAGAGATCCATTGCAGATCCGGGCAAACTGGGTGCCATTGGAACGACTGACCGTCAGGACGGTCGGCGCGGGCGGAGCGAGGACGATGGCCCGTGCTCCTTCGCCGATGAATCCGCTGGTGTCGGGAACATCGACGACTTGCGTCAACCCGGCGTTCGGTCCGGTCAGGGTCGTGGAGCTGTACGTACCTGGCACCGCCTTGACCGACAGCTTGCCACCGGGGTCAATCGAGTAGGTGATTTGGTACGAGATATCGCTGGTCGTCCCTTCGCCGGCGTCGACCGTGAAGGACCGGTTGTTCACCGTGCCGGTGCCGTCGGCGCGAAACACCATGACGCCGTCGACGGTGGTGGCGAAGAACACGACCGGACCCTTCGGCAAGAAGTTCGAGTCGAATCCGATCGACGCCGAGTTCTGGATACAGTCCGATGCGCCCGTCATCGCATAGGTCCCGTGAAGCCGACTGGGGTGATCATGAGCAAACGCCGCCGCGCTTGCAGTGATACCGACGAGGACCAGAATAGAAGAGCGATGCAAAATAGCCTCCCTGATCGAATGATCGCCCTTGCGTGGGCTGGAGGTACCATATGCCGCAAAGATGACGATTAGTCGTTGTTAGTAACAAAGCTGCAAAATAGCGCCACACCCGCAATAGTTGAATGCTCTGCGGCAATTTCTCATGCGAACAGCTCGACTCCAGCAGGCGCATCTTCACATCAGTCCCCGCTCCTCGTGCATCCACAACCAGCCGTGCCGGATCCGAGGTCGTGTCCCCGGTGGTGGTGTAGCTAGCGGTGGGGCAGCGCGTTCGCCGGGGAGAGCCGGGCAGGTCAGCTGGCGATTGCCGGAGGCGGGAGCCGGGCCGCCACGGCTCATCAAAGCCTTATTTCGTTATCATCCGCCTCGGTGGCGCGGTCGGTGTTGGTGCTGCCGGCGAGATGACAAACGTCACCCAGGCGTTCCAGCCGTCAGGCCGGTTTTCCGCAGCAAATTCCTTGTAGGCCTTGAAGTTGAGGTAGCCTTGCATGTCACCAACCGGGAAGATAAACCCGACCTGCGGGCCGACACCCGCGACCTGCGAGCGGAAGCAGCCGACGCGATCGCCGGAGCCGCTATCGCAGCCAAGTTGCTTGTAGACGTAGCCCACCAGCCCGATCTGGACCTGCTTGCTCAGGAATTGCGAAGCGCCCCAGTCGAAGTGCATGTCGACGCCGCTTTGATACTGCGTGTCAGGATTTGTGAAATTGTAGGTGAAGCCTAGCACGCCGGAGAGCTCATGTCCGCTCTGTGGATTGAAATAGGTGTAGCCGCCGCCCGCATCGATCGTCCCATGCCCGATCCCGATATTGGCGAGGCGCGTGGACTGGTAAGCGCCGACAGGGATATCACCCATCACGTAGGTCATGTAGTTGTTGACGCCCGCGTTCCAGCGCAGTGCGAACTGGGGGATCAAATCGCCGAAGCCAGTGATGGAATCGCTGACGGAATCAAAGCGCGAGAACGGAATTGAGCCGCCCGGTGTTGAAAGCGAGCCCGTCACCAATCCATTGAGCGAGGTTGTATTTGCGCCGTAGATTCCGATCAGGCTTGCAGACGCCTGACCACCGAGAACCGGTGTCGCGAAGACGTAGGTCGCGTTCAGCAGGCCAAGATCGACGTTCGCATTGACGTTTGCGTTCAAGGTAGCTGTCAGATTCGCAGGAATACGGCCGATCTGGATCTCACGAGCGCGCGCCACGTCCCTGCCGGCAGACACTGAGGTATGATAGTAAATTGACGCAGCCGACCAACCGGGCTGCTGAGGCGTGGCGGCAAGGCTACCGAATGTGCCCGGAATCCAAAAGCTGATGCCGCTCTCATCTGCCGAGACAATCGTCGGTACTGATGCAATGGTCGCAAATGCAATAGCGCCAAGCGCCCTCGTCATTCTCATGGCAATCTCCTGCCGAACCACGACCCTCGCTCATAGTGAGTGACGAGCATGATGCTGACAGTATGACAGGCCGTACTGCGCCGGGCGATAGCCGTCACGATGACAGGGAACAATTTGCAACCGGATGTTGCAAGTGGAGCACAGTGTCGCGCTGGTCCGCCGCTTAGCAAAGAATTGCTGTTTGTTCCTAGGGAAATTCACGCGGCGCTCTGAGAGACAGGACAGCCTCGCGCGTGATCATGAGAGAAACCAAGACAAACCTTGTCGCCGTTTGGGAAAGTGCCTTTTGGTTTCTCGTCTTTCAGGAGGCAGTTGCCAGCTACATCCATAGGGCCACGCGGCCTCCGCACAGCCATCTCCCAGGTCAAGACGATTGCCCTACTCGAGACGATCGCTCTTGATCGCAAGCCGATGCTTCGCAGAAAGCTTCTGCCAAGAAACCAACGAAACTGCTGCAACCAAGGTGATCGCGAGCGCGGCGCCGACGACGGGATGATTGAGCTTGTAAGCGAGCGTAGCGTATCGCTGTCGATCCAGGAAGACCAGGAAAGCTTGCCCTTGACGGTTTGAGACTCAGAAAATGTTCCCCATTGATTTCGCCCAAGGTCCGTTATTCGACTTGTTCGGTGCAGCACGATGCCGAGCGTGTGCGCGTGTCCTGCTCTTCAATATTTCTTCGATATTTGATGGCTCTTTGCAGATGCCTGACCGGCGTGAGACATCGGCAGGTCCATACAATAGATGAGCGCGCCCCGCTGGTTAGCACAGCCAGGCGATCGCATCTGCCCGTAGGCGCCTTCGCGCGTGGGTTGATCTGCGTCAACGTCGCTCCTTGCGCCGTCCTAGAGGATCACAAGCATCTGCGCGGTTGCGCGCACCTCTTGGGGAGGGCCTGCGATGAATTTTCGTGCGATTGCTTCCATATTGTTTTTGACGTCGGCGATATCCGCCCCCGCGTTTGCACAGCAAGCGCAACCGACTACGCCGCCGCTCGGCTCTCCGGCCGCGACCATCACCATTCCGGGCGACCAGCTTCCACCGCCACCGCCGAAATTCGGCGGCACGATCACGGAGGATGCGAAGACCTCGAAGCCGTGGTGGCCTCCGACGGTCGTGCCGCGTAAAGGTGCGCCGAACGTTCTCCTGATCATGACCGACGATTCCGGTTATGGCGTGCCGAGCACATTCGGCGGGGTGATCCCAACGCCAACGCTCGATCGCATCGCCAAGAATGGCCTGCGCTACACCCAATTCCACTCGACGGCGCTCTGCTCGCCGACGCGAGCGGCTCTGATCACCGGTCGCAACCATCACTCGGTCGGCTTCGGCCAGATCAGTGAACTGGCGACTGGATATCCGGGCTATGACTCGGTCATCGGTCCGGAGAACGCGACTATCGGCCGGATTCTGAGCGACAACGGATATGCCACATCGTGGTTCGGCAAGAACCACAACACGCCGTCCTTCCAATACAGCGCGGCCGGTCCGTTCGACCAATGGCCGAGCGGGATGGGCTTCCAGTACTTCTACGGCTTCATGGGTGGCGAGACCGACCAGTGGACGCCGTACCTGTTCCGCGACCACACCCCCGTTTACCCGTGGGTCGGGAAGAAGGGCTACAACCTGATCACCGACATGGCGGACGACGCGATCCGTTACATGAAGGAACTTGACGCCGCGGCGCCCGAGAAACCGTTCTTCGTCTACTACGTACCTGGCGCGACCCATGACCCGCACCAGCCAACCAAGGAATGGATCGACAAGATCAGCAAGATGCACCTGTTCGACCAGGGCTGGGAGAAGTTGCGAGACCAGATCTTCGCCAACCAGAAGCGATTGGGCGTGATTCCCGCAAACACGCAGCTCACGCCGTGGCCGGACGTCTTGCCGAAGTGGGATTCGCTCTCGGAGGTGAAGAAAAAGATCGTCATTCGCGAGGCCGACGTGTTCGCGGCCTATACCGCCTATGTCGACGATGAGATCGGCCGGGTGATCCAGGCCGTCGAAGACATGGGCAAGCTCGACAACACGCTGATCATCTACATCAACGGCGACAACGGCACGAGTTCGGAAGGCTCGATGATGGGTACGCCAAACTGGCTGACGGTCGCCAATGGCGTGCTCGATTTGCCGGAGGTCGAGTATCTTCGATATTACGAATCCTGGGGTTCGGACCAGACCTATCCGCACATGGCCGTGCCGTGGGCGTGGGCGTTCGACACGCCCTTCAAGTGGACCAAGCAGATCGCGTCGCATTTCGGTGGGACGCGGCAGGGTATGGCTATCTCGTGGCCCGGCCACATCAACGATGTCGGAGGCATTCGCCCCCAGTTTCATCACGTGATCGACATCGTGCCCACAATCCTTGAGGCGGCCGGCATCAAGGCGCCCGACATGGTCGACGGCATCAAGCAGAAGTCCATTGAAGGCGTTAGCATGGCGTACACGTTCGACAAGGCAAATGCCAACGCACCGTCGAAGCGCACGACCCAGTACTTCGAGATGTTCGCCAACCGCGGCATTTACCACGAAGGCTGGTACGCCGCGACCACACCACCCGAGCCGCCGTGGCTTGTCGGCACGAAGGCGCTGCCGCCGGTCGAGCAGTACAAGTGGGAGCTCTACAACCTTGCTGAGGACTTCTCGCAGGCGGACGACCTTGCGGCGACGAATCCCGAGAAGCTCAAGGAACTGCAGGCGGTGTTTGCGGCGGAGGCGAGCAGGTACCAGGTGTTTCCGCTGGATAACTCGGTGCTCCCGCGACTTCTCACGCCGCGGCCGAGTGGGACGGCAGGGCGAACGGAGTTCACCTATGTCGGTGAGAACGCTGACATTCCGATTGCCAATGCTCCCAGCCTCCTGAACAGGGACTACACGATCACAGCCGAGATCACCGTGCCCAGTGGCGGTGCCGAAGGGATGATCGCTACAATGGGCGGGAGGTTCGGTGGCTACGGCCTTTACCTGCTCAAGGGCAAACCGGTCTTCGTCTACAATCTTCTCAATCTCAAACGTTACCGCTGGGAGGGCGGCGTTGGAGCCGATGACTGGCTGGGCCAGGCGCTCAGTCCGGGTAAGCACAAGATCGTCTTCGACTTCAAATACGATGGACCCGGACTCGGCAAAGGCGGCAGCGGTGTCCTTTCGGTTGACGACCGAGTGCTGTCGCAACAAAAAATGGAACACACGATTCCATTCATGATGGCGATCGATGAATCCATGGACGTTGGGCTCGATACCCGCACCGCGGTCGATGATAGCTATACGCTGCCATTCCGATTCACAGGCACGATCGACAAACTGACCTACAACATCAAGCCGGAACAGTTGGCTGAGGAAGATCGCAAAGCCATGCAGAAGGCCGCGACCAAAGCAAACGACTAGCCTGGTCATTCCCAGCAAAGCAGTGGGGAGCAAAAGCTCCCCACTCTCAGAACCCGATATGTTCCGGGTCTCGCATCGGGGATAGTCGCTTATATGGACCTGCCATCTGCGTCATCTGCGGTGGCCTCCCTCTTCCACGGCTTGCGACCGAAAGACGGGACGTTTCGAGCTTAGGTCAAACATGGGTCGAGCGGCGCGCAAATGAAAAGGAGATCGCTCATGAATTCATCTGCTGGACAGGAAGGCATTTCGCTTCATCGCCGCTGCCTGCTCACGACCGCACTCGGTGCCGGGCTGGGCACAGCCTTGTCATCCACAAGAAGCGAGGCGGCCGGCCCGCTGCTGCGCGCACTCGGCGACCTGAAGGGCGATGTCGAGGAAGAACTGGCGTATGTTCTTGCGTTGGAATGCTATGTCTACGGCTTTCCGCTTGTCATGATGGACGCAACCCGAGCGGTGATGACGGCCACGTCGAAGTCCGAACAGTATAAAGCGCCTGTCAACCAGTTCGGCAGGATGCGGACTTATGTCGATCCGGATTTCAAAGACTGCGTCCGCATCAGCGTCAACTCCCTCTGGGCGTTTTCATTCATCGACCTGGACAAGGAGCCGTTCGTCTATTCTCAGCCCGACACTCAGGGGCGATACATCATCATGCAGGCGCTCAACATGTGGACCGACGATTTCGCCTCGGCGGGCAGTCGGACGACCGGAACTGGCGCCGGAAACTTCCTGATCGCCGGCCCCAAATGGAACGGTGTTGCGCCCAATGGCATCAAGCAAACGTTCCGATCGACGACGCGCTACGCATCTGTTCTGGTCCAGATCGCATGCGACAGCCCCAAGGAGTTCGTTACAATCAACAAGCTGCAGGATGAATTGCAACTGACGCCGCTCAGCGCCTGGGGCAAGTCCTACACGCCACCCTCCGATGTGCCAATCGACACCAGTGTCGATACAACGGCGACGCCGTACGATCAGGTGCGGCTCATGACCGGCGAGATGTTCTTCAAGCGCCTCGCCGCTGCGTTGAAGGACAACCCGCCTTACCCTGACGACGCCAAGACTATCGACAAGCTCAAGCGCATCGGGATCGAGGTCGGCAAGGACTTTGAACCGTCCAAGCTCGATCCGGCCGTTCTGCGGGGGATCAACCGGGCGCCGGCCGAGGTCTGGTACAAGCTGGAAACAGGCCCCTACACTGCGCCGACCGTGAACGGCTGGCAGGGCGCGCTGAATATCGGTCGCTTCGGTACCGACTACACCACGCGGGCATTCATCGCCTGGTTTGGATTGGGGGCGCTGACGTCGGACGATGCGGTCTATCCAACCGCCTTTGTCGATGGCGACGGCAACGTGCTGGACGGCGCGGCGAAGTATGTTCTCCATCTGGAGAAGGACGAGATATTCCCCTCCGAAGCTGGGGTCTGGTCGGTCTCGCCCTATCGCGAGAATTTCTATGTTCGGAACGCGATCAACCGCTACGGCATCACTTCGGCGATGCCGATCAAATACAATCCAGACGGCTCGCTCGATATCTACATCCAGGCGCAATCACCAGGCGGCGACAAGGAAACGAATTGGCTTCCGTGTCCGCCGAGCCTGCCATTCAATCTCAGCGTCAGGGTCTATCAGCCCAAGACTGCCCTTAAGGACGGGACGTTCAAGATCCCGCCCATCCGGCGCGTTCGCGACACCTGAAGAACTTGCAAGGACTGCGCGAGGAGATGGACAGTGTAATCCAGTTAGTGCCGGTAACGCCTTCAATCGACCAACTGGCACGGATCATCGGCAACGTGGCGGCCCCGGCTTTCCTGCTGGGAGCCGTCGCGTCCTTCATCTCGGTTCTTATTTCCCGCATCAACCGTGTGGTCGACCGGGCCCAGTTCCTTCACGGCATCACCGATGATGATGCTTCAAAGGCTTACCTCAAGACGGATATTCCCCGGCTGCGGCACCGGGCTTCGCTCCTGAACAGGTCGCTGTTCTGCTCCATCCTTTCTGCGATCCTCACCGCCCTCATCATCATCGTTGCCTTCATCAGCGCCCTGTTCAATGTTGCCCACGAATATGGCGTGGCGCTGCTATTCATGGCTGCGCTGCTGACGTTCTGCGCTTCTCTCATCGACCTCGCCCGCGAAACCCGAATTGCACTTCACGACAACGACCTGCGCGTGTAAGTCTTCCAGGGCAGTCGAGGGGTGATCGGATGTGACGAAGAGGTCTCGGAAGAGCCGCGGGCGTCAGAAGGCCACCGCGACGGCCCGGCCTGAACAAGCCCGACTCCTGCTCAACGCTCCGCGCCAACATTCCGCTTGCGGACTGCCGCGCTGTTGGCAATCGGGTCGGGTGCGCTGTTTCCTCTGCTTGCAAGCGGGCTGTCCTGGTTCAAGACGCCGGATACCTCGTCTCAGCCGACCAGCGTAGCAGAGCTGAGCTTTGTCGGCAGCCAAGCGTGCAGCGGCTGCCATCAGGCGGAGACAGGGCTATGGCAAAGCTCGCAACATCGCCACGCTATGGATCACGCGAACGACACGTCGGTCCGCGGCGACTTCAACGATACCGCGTTCGAATATGCCGGAACGCGCTCGCGCTCCTTCCGCAAAGACCGGAAATTCTTGGTCGAGAAGGCCCACAAGGCCGATCCCAACGCTAACCGCGAGTGGGAGCCAGAGGAGTGGCAATTCGCGCGCGAGAACGCTCCGCTCGAGATCAAGATTTGCCTGTTCCTCGCACGTTACAAGACGCGCAAGAACGACAAATTCGTGAACCTACCGGTGCTGCCCGAGTTGCAGGCCTTCATGGGCGAGCTGAAGGTGCAGCGGGCGAACAGGCTGATCGCTGTCCGCGACGACGGGACGGTGTGGCCGTCCGAGAAGGAGATGCAGACCCGGGTGAGCCACTGGCTGCGCGACCGGGAGCGCGCCGGCCACATTGGCGCCGGCACCACGCTGCGCGGTCAGCGCGTGTCCTACGCTGCTTGGTGGAGGCGCAACGGCGCCAACACCCGCGAGGTGGCCGATCTGATCGGCGACGAGCCGGAACGCATGGGCGCCCACTATACCCGGCACGTCGAGGCCGAGCAGAACATCATCCGAGCATTCAGCAGGATCAAAGACGGTCAGGACAAGGCGTGAACGGGTTTTGTAACCGAAATGGAAACGCAAGGGTTCGATTGGAAAACATTTGCCGGCCTGGAACGAAAAAGCTATGGAAATCAATAGGGCGGACGTGGCGGAATTGGTAGACGCAAGGGACTTAAAATCCCTCGATGGCAACGTCGTGTGGGTTCGAGTCCCACCGTCCGCACCAGCCCTGTGCACGCCCCGCTCGGCCGCCCTGCCCGGCTCAGTTCAACGCCGCCAGCCGCTCGAGCTCGGCGAGATCGGTGACCTCCAGCCTGCCCTCCGTGATCGTCAGGATCTTGCGATCGCGAAACAGCGCCAGCACGCGGCTGACATGGACCGAGGTCAGGCCGACGGCGTCGGCGATGTGCTGCTGCTTCAAGGGAAACGGATAGCGGTGGTGCTGGACCACACCGTCCACCGCGACGCGCCGCATCAGGCTGAGCAGCAGATGCGCGATCCGACGCTCGGCCGGGCGCTGGCCGAGCACGGTGATGAGCTCGTAGGAGGCCCCGGCCGTTGTCGCCGAGAGAGCGGAACACCTCCATCATGACCAGCTCGTCGGCGCGGCACTGCTTGCGGACCTCCTCGCCATCGAGCCGGCTGACCTGGACCTGGGTCAATGCCTTGGCCGAGAAGCTCATGCCTTTGGCGAAGATCGCCGCCGGCGAGAAGATGTCGCCCGGCAGCAGGAAGCGCAGGATCTGGCGGCCGCCATCCGACAACTGGATGTAACGGAATGCCCAGCCGCTGCAGAGCACGAGCACATCGTCGCGCGCCTCGCTCTGGCATTTGATCTGCTGGCCGGCCCGGACGGTGAAGAACTGCTGATTGAGCCGCGGCAGGGCCGCCTGCGCCCGGCAGGCCTTGAAAAGCGCGGCACAGAATCCGGAATCGACGTGGGTGCAGGAGACGCAGCAGCCGGGGAGATCGGGTTCTGATCGCAGCATCAAGGGGTGCGCGCGCTTGCGTCCAATCCGTCCCGCCGACCCGGCTTCGTCATTCGGTCATCGGGACGCTGTGGCGGTCGATCGGGGGCGGCGGATGCCGAGGCCCTTCGACCTACGTCGCAGCTAAAATGGAACCGGCCCGCCGCGATATAACCTGGATTAATCACGCGGCTGAAAGTCGCGTATCCATGCCGACGGCCGTCGCAGCGCGATCGCTCGCTTGGGCTTTGGATCTCACCCGAAGCATCATTGACGCCGCACGCGCCTACGCCGCCTGCGCTCGCGCCGTCAGCTCCGCCATGGTGGTGGACTTGAAGCTCGGTCGCGCCTCCAGCCGTTCGATCCAGGCGACGAGGTTGGGATGGCCGGCGGTCAGCTCCGCCCATTCCGGCGTCAACGACAGGAAGCTCGCCTGCGGCGCGGCCTGCAGATCGGCCAGCGACAGATGATCGCCGACCATGAACGGCTGCTCGCCGAGCAGCCGCGACAACTCGGCGATGACAGTTCTCGCCTGCGGCATCGCGCGTGCGATCGCGGCCTCATCGGTGGTCGTGCCGAAGAATTGCGGACCGACGATGCGCTGGAAGAGGATGACGTTGCACACGCCCTGGAACAGGTACCAGTCGCTGATGTTCATCACCTGGTCCATGCGCGCGGCCTGCCTGACATCCGCGGGCGTCAGGGCCGGCTCGGGCAGCACACGATCGAGATAGCGCAGGATCGCCTGGGTCTCGTACAACACGAAGCCGTCATGCGCGAGCACCGGCACGCGCCCGAAGGGATGACGCGCCAGATGCGCCGCGCCCTTGGAGTCGCCCGGCGCCAGCGCCGCGAGCCGATACGGCGCGCCTTTCTCCTCCAGTGCGATCAGCACGCTGCGCCCGAACGGGCTCCCCGGCACGGAATGGACGACGAACTCGGACATCACGATCTCCCCCACGCTGATGATGAACTGCTCACGATGACGCCGGCGGCCGCTCGGCCTCGGCCACGAAGCGCTGCAGCAGCCCCGGCCAGCCGCCGTCGACATCCCGCCGCATCGACGCGCCGGCCTCGCGGCCCATGGTTTCGAACTTGTGGTGCAGCAGCTCGACGCGGGTCACATCCGGGCCCTCGGCAACGAATTGCACATCGACCTCCGAGCGCATCGCCGCATCCGGCCTCCACTGCGCATCGACCTGCCACAGCATGACGAAGCGACGCGGCGGCTCCCACAGCGTGATGGTCGCGACCGTGGTCGCCGTGCCGTCCTCGGCGATCTCGAGCCAGTGGCCGCCGAGCTTCGGCTCCAGCAGCACCTTCTCGATCGGCTTGCGGCCGACCCCATGCGTATGCGGCCACCAGCGCGTCAAGCCGCGCGTGAACACGTCGAAGGCATGATCGATCGGCGTCCGGACATGGACGAGCTTCCGCACCGGCGCGATCACGACACCCTCACTCATCGATCCCCCCTTTCGTCTGTCGATGCGTGCGCTCCGCCTCGATCTTGAAGGCGAGCAGCGCGTCGTCCCAGAAGCTGTCGAGCCAGTCGCGCAGCTCGGCCAACCCCTCACGGCGCAACGCGTAGATGCGGCGCACGCCTTCGCTGCGTTCCTCGACCAGCCCGGCATCCTTCAGCACCTTCAGATGCTGCGAGACCGCCGGCCGCGACACCGGCATCCCGGCCGCGATCGCATGGACCGGCCGCGGTCCACCGCGCAGCCGTTCGAACACCTCCCGCCGCGTCGGGTCCGCCAGCACATTCAGTGTTGTTCCGTAAGCCATGACTTACTGTAAGCCACTACTTACATAAACGTCAAGGCGGCACGCCGGAGAACGCGAAAGCCCCGATCCCTGCAGATCTCGCCACCGCCGGTTGCAAGGAGAAACCCGCCATTAACCATAACCGAACCAGGGTGGAACCAACGGTTGCCGGCGTCCGGGCGGGTTGTGCGACGTCGCTCAGGCTGGCCGGGGCTCGCCATCAATGAGAGGCACGATGCTGGGATTCCGCCGAAAGAACGAACCATCGGACGCCCCGCTTGCGTCCGACACCTCCGCACACGACGCCTTCCAGGACGCGCTGGCGCAGTGCCTCGGTGACTGGGCGGACGGCAAGCTCAATCGCGATATCGGAGGCGTCGATGCTGCCGCGCTGCGCGCCCAGCTCAAGCCGCAACTGATCGAGGCCATCCATCGTCTCGGCACCGCGCTCGCGGCCCGCGCGTCCCAGGATCTCGATTCCGTCGTCGACATCTGCATCAACAGCAACGAAGCCTCGATCAGCGCGGCGCGCCTGATCGGCGCCTCCAACAATCAGTCCGAACGCTGTCAGAGTCTCGCTGCCGCATCGGTGGAGATGCAGGCCTCCGTGCACACCATCCGGTCGACGTCGACCGAAGCCGCCGCCGAGGCCGCCGCGACGCGCCAGGCCGTCGAGAACAGCGTGACCGCGGTACAACGGACGTTGCAGACCATGAACGGCATCGCCAGCTCCGTGCGCGACACCTCGGCGAAGATCGCCGATCTCAGCGCCGCCTCCGCCGAGATCGGATCCATCGTCGGCACCATCGACGCGATCGCCAACCAGACCAACCTGCTGGCACTCAATGCCACCATCGAGGCGGCGCGCGCCGGCGAATTCGGCAGGGGCTTCGCGGTGGTCGCCGCGGAGGTCAAGAACCTGTCGCAGCAGACGACCAAGGCGACGGAGGACATCAAGGGTCGTATCGAGCGGCTGCAAGCCGAGATGAGCGGCATCGTCGAGGCCATGGCCGGCGGCGCCAAGGCGGTCGAGGTCGGCATGTCCGAGATGAACGATCTGGCGCAGGCGATCGATCAGGCCGGCACCCGGACCGCGGTGGTCAGCACCAAGATGGACGAGATCTCCGGCATTCTCGCCGAGCAGTCCGCCGCAACCGACGAGGTCGCGCAGGGCATCACCATCATCGCCGATCTCGCGACCGCCAATGCCAACGAGGTGATGTCGCTCGCGGACACCATGGGCAAGACGGACGCGAAGGTCGGCAAGATGCTGGGCGAGATCGCCAAGCTCTCGCTCGACAACCAGGTGGTGAGATTGGCCAAGGCCGATCACGTGATCTGGAAGAAGCGGCTGGTGGACATGTCGGTCGGCCGGCTGCAACTTCGCGCCGACGAGCTCTCCGATCATCACACGTGCCGGCTCGGCAAATGGTACTATGGCGAAGGCGGCCAGCGTCTGGCCGGCGATCCGGCATTTCGCAACCTCGAACGCCCTCACGAGGCGGTGCACCGCCACGGCAAGGAAGCCGCGCGCCTGTTCAGCTCAGGGCGCATCGATGAAGCGCTCAACGAGATCGGCAGGGTCGAGGTCGCTTCCAGCGAGGTGTTGGCGGCGCTGGACGAGATCAGGGCCTCATAGCTACGAGGCTGCTGCCGACGTCACGTCACTCCATCCTCGCGTCATTCCGGGGCGTGCGCAGCACGAGCCCGGAATCCATAGCCACAGGACAGGGTGTGGTGTGAGATGGCAGTGGCGCTTGTCTTCGCCACATGACGGCGCGTGGATATGGATTCCGGGCTCATCGCTGCGCGATGCCCCGGAATGACGGCGAGAGAGCCGGCCCCGTCGGCAGTCGTGTAGCCCGGATGAGCGATAGCGACATCCGGGTCTCCTCCACAGCGCGTTTGAACCCGGATGTCGCTATCGCTCATCCGGGCTGCGGCTACGGGCCGCGGCCGACATCTCGTCACTCGCTCTTGTCGACGTTCCAGAACACCGGCACGGCCTGCCCTTCCAGGACGCCGGTGATCGATTTGCGCCAGGCGCTCGGCATGAACCATTGGCCGAGCGGCACGTAGATCACCTGGTCGTAGACCTCCTGCTGAATCTGGGCGGCGATCCGCTTCTGGTCCTCCGGCTTCGTGGCCTTGGCGAAGGCGTCGCGCAGCTCCTCCATCTTGGGATCGTCGGGCCAGCCGAACGGGCTCTTCTGGCCGCGTGCGCCGACGAAGGTGCTGCCGATCGGATTGCCGGAGTCGGCGATCACCGAGTTGGTGAAGAACATGTTCCAGCCGCCCTCCTTGGGCGGCTTCTGGCTGGCACGCCGCGTCACCACGGTCTGCCAGTCCGTCGTCTGCAGATCGACCTTGAAGCCGGCCTCGCGCAACAGCTGCGCGGCGACCACCGGCTGCGCCTTCAGGGTGATCGCATCGCCCGGCGCGAGGATCACGACGGGCGTACCGTCATAGCCGGCCTCGGCCAGCAGCTTCTTGGCCTGCTCCATGCCGTTGCCCTTCACCAGCGTCTCCGAGCCGATGTCGGATTCGAGCGGCGTGCCGCAGCCGAACACGGCGCCGCAGATCGTGTAGTACTTGGCGTTACCGACGAGCGCGTCGAGCACATCCTTCTGGTTCAGCGCCAGGAACGCCGCACGGCGGATCTTCACATTGTCGAACGGCGGAAACAGGAAGTTCATGCGTCCCAAGGTCTGGTAGCCGAACTTGTTCAGCACGTTCATCGAAAGATCGGGATTGGCTGATAGCACCGGCTCGAGATCGAGCGGCGGGAATTCCATGAAGTCGATGTCGCCGGCCTGCAGCGCGTTGACGGCCGTCTGCGCATCGGGCATCGAGACCCACTCGACGCGGTCGACCTTCACCACCTTGCCGCCGGCCGTCCAGCTCGGCGGCTCCTTGCGCGGCACGTAGTCGGTGTTCTTCTCATACACCGCCTTCACGCCCGGCTGGAATTCCGCCTTGACGAACTTGAACGGTCCGGAGCCGATCTGCTCCGAGATCTGCTGGTTCGCGGGCGTCTCGGCCAAACGCTTCGGCATCATGAACGGTACGTAGGAGGACGGCTTGCCGATCGACTCCAGCACCAGGCCGTACGGCTCCTTCAGCTTCAAGGTGATGGTCTTGGCATCGGTGGCCTCGAGCGAGGCCGTGGCCTCCATCAGCTTCTGGCCCATGCTGTCGTTGCGGCTCCAGCGCTTCAACGAGGCGACGCAATCTTCGGCGGTGACCGGCGCGCCGTCGTGCCACTTCAGGCCGTCGCGCAAGGTGAAGGTGTAGGTCAGCTTGTCGTCCGAGACCGTCCACTCTGCCATCTGCGGCTGGACCTGAAACTTGGCGTCGGTCCCGAGCAGGGTGTCGTATACCATGTAGCCGTGGTCGCGCGTGATGTAGGCCGGCGTGAACACGGGATCGATGACGCGCAGATCCGAATGCATCACCGCCGTAATCGTCTTCTTGCCGGCGGCGAGGGCCTGGGTCGTCACGCCCGCCATCGACACGGCCATGACCGAGGCGACGAACCATGAAACGAGCGCGGATGCGGTCCGGCGCGGAGTATGTGACATGCGATCTCTCTTGACGTGGGCTTCCATCCGAGGGCCCCGATACCGATCAAGGCCTGACGAGGCGTCCTGCGTCGCGTCTGCGAACGCTCAGCAAACAGTCTCGGCGAGGGAGACTTGCAGCAGTTCCATCGGAGGTCAATCGCCACGGACGCATGGGTCACCGCACCACGCGGCTGCACACATCGTGACTGCCGACGATGGCGTCCCGCCATCTGGAACTCGGCTGCGCCTCGTCCGTTATGCGCAGCAGCAAGGAGCCTGATGATGCCGAATGAAGTCACCAAGCCGCGGGACAGCCGACATCCGGCCATGCCGATCCGCACCGATAAGAACCCGTCCCAGGATCAGATCAGCCCACCCTTGATGGTCGAGGGTCTCGAAGCCGTGCGCGATCCGCACTGCTGAAGGGCGCTAACGCACGGGCGAATGCAGGAACAAAAAAGAGACGCGGCGAAGTCTCCACTTCGCCGCGTCTTTGTTTGCGTCACGAGTGCGTCCGCCGCCTACTCGCTCTTGTCGACATTCCAGAACACCGGCGTCGCCGGGCCGTCGAGCACGCCGGTCAGCGATTTGCGCCAGCCACTCGGCAGCAGATATTGTCCGAGCGGGATGTAGATCACCTTCTCGTAGTTCTGCTTCTGGATTTCGGTGGCGATCTTCTTCTGCTCGTCGAGCGAGGACGACCGCGCATAGGCGTCGCGCAGCTTCTCGATGTCGGCATCCTCGGCCCAGCCGAACCAGCCGCCCTTGGTGCCGCGGCCGCCGACCGAGACGTTCGCCACGGGATTGGCGACGTCGGCGCCGACCCAGTTGGTGAAGAACATGTTCCAGCCGCCCTCCTTCACGGGCTTCTGGCTGGCGCGCCGCGTCACCACCGTCTGCCAGTCGGTGGCCTGCAGGTCGACCTTGAAGCCGGCCTCGCGCAACAGCTGCGCCGCCACCACGGGCTGCGCCTTCAAGGTGGTGACGTCGCCCGGCGCCATGATCGCGATCGGCGTGCCGTCATAGCCGGACTCGGCAAGCGCCTTCTTGGCCTCGGCCATGCCGTTGCCCTTGATCAGCGTCTCGGCACCGACGTCGGTCTCGAGCGGCGTGCCGCACACGAACACGGCGCCGCAGACCTTCTGGTACTTCTCGTTGCCGACCAGCGCGTCGAGCACGTCCTTCTGGTTCAGGGCGAGGAAGGCCGCGCGGCGCACCTTCACGTTGTCGAACGGCGGGTTGAGGAAGTTCATGCGGCCGAGCGTCTGGTAGCCGAACTTGTTCAGCACGTCGATCTTGAGCTCGGAGTTCGACTCCAGCACCGGCAGCATGTCGTAGGGAAGGTTCTCCATGAAGTCGATGTCGCCGGACTGCAGCGCGTTCACAGCGGTCTGCGCGTCAGGCATCGTGATCCACTCGACGCGGTCGACCTTCACCACCTTGCCGCCGGACGTCCAGCTCGCCGGCTCCTTGCGCGGCACGTAGTCGGTGTTCTTCTCGTACACCGCCTTCACGCCCGGCTGGAATTCCGCCTTGACGAATTTGAATGGGCCCGAGCCGATCTGCTCGGGAATCTGCTGGCCCTGCGGCGTCTCGGCGAGACGCTTCGGCATCATGAACGGCACCAGCGAGGACGGCTTGGCGATCGACTCCAGGACGAGTCCGTAGGGCTCCTTCAACTTGAGCACGATGGTCTTGGCATCCGGCGCCTCCAGGCTCGCCGTGAAGTCCATCAGCTTCTGGCCCATGCCGTCATTGCGGCCCCAGCGCTTCAGCGAAGCGACGCAGTCCTCGGCGGTCACCGGCGTGCCGTCGTGCCATTTCAGGCCGTCGCGCAGGGTGAAGGTGTAGGTCAGCTTGTCGTCGGAGACCTTCCAGTCCGCCATCTGCGGCTGGACCTTGAAATTCGAATCGGTCGCCAGCAGCGTGTCATAAACCATGTAGCCATGATCGCGGGTGATGTAGGCCGTCGTGAATCCGGGATCGATGACGCGCAGATCCGAATGCATCACCGCCGTGATCGTCTTCTTGCCGGCTGCGATGGCCTGGGTGCTCAGCGCCGTCGAGAGCGAAAGCATGGAAACGGCGAGGCTCGTCGCGAGCGTCAGACGTTTCCAGCGCGGGCTGTGGAACATTACGAGGTCTCCTGAGTGGATGGCTTGACCTGAAACTCATCAGATCCAGACCATTCGTTGGGCGTGCAGATCAATCCTTGTGCGAACTAACATGCTGTAAGTCGCGAGCTTTCGACAGTTGCAGACGTCGCCTTTCGCGTCAATCCGCATTCAGCGCATGCGGCCCTGGGCTGAGAATGCCGTTAACGTCTGCGTAGCTTTCGCTTTACAAGACGTGCGCAACTCCGTCTCGTGTCATGAGATCGCGACAAAGCCTTGAGAGAGCACAAATGAATCCAGCCCATCTTCCCTTCGATACCGACATCATGCTGCAGGGCTTGCGGGACTGGGTCGAATGCGAAAGTCCGACCTGGGACGCCGCAGCGGTGGAGCGCATGCTGGATCTCGCCGCGCGCGACATGGCCATCATGGGTGCGACGATCGAGCGCATCGCCGGACGCCAGGGCTTCGCCGGCTGCGTGCGCGCCCGCTTCCCGCACCCGCGGCAGGGTGAGCCGGGCATCCTGATCGCCGGCCACATGGATACCGTTCACCCCGTCGGCACGCTGGCCAGGCTGCCTTGGCGCCGCGAGGGCAACAAATGCTACGGGCCCGGCATCTGCGACATGAAAGGCGGCAACTATCTCACGCTGGAAGCGATCCGCCAGCTGATCAAGGCTTCCATCGTGACGCCGCTGCCGATCACCATCCTGTTCACGCCGGACGAGGAGGTCGGCACGCCCTCGACCCGAGACATCATCGAAGCCGAGGCGCAGCGCAACAAATACGTGCTGGTGCCCGAGCCGGGCCGTCAGGACAATGGCGTGGTGACCGGCCGCTATGCCATCGCCCGCTTCAATCTCGAGGCGATCGGACGTCCGAGCCATGCCGGCGCGCGGCTCGGCGCGGGCCGTTCCGCGATCCGGGAAATGGCGCGACAGATCCTCGCCATCGACGGCATGACGACGGAGGACTGCACCTTCTCGGTCGGCATCGTGCATGCCGGCCAGTGGGTCAACTGCGTCGCCACCACCGCCACCGGCGAAGCCCTCAGCATGGCGAAGCGGCAGGCCGATCTCGACCACGGCGTGGAGCGGATGCTGGCGCTGTCCGGCACCACCGACGACGTGACATTCAAGGTGACGCGCGGCGTGACGCGGCCGGTGTGGGAGCCGGATTCCGGAACCATGGCGCTGTACGAGAAGGCGCGCGGCATCGCCGAACAGCTCGGCCTGTCGCTGCCGCACGGCTCGGCAGGCGGCGGCTCGGATGGCAACTTTACCGGCGCGCTCGGCATTCCGACCCTCGACGGCCTCGGGGTGCGCGGCACCGACATGCACACCCTGAACGAGCACATCGAGATCGACAGCCTTGCCGAGCGTGGCCGCCTGATGGCGGGACTGCTCGCGACCCTGGCGTAGGATTGCCTCCGGGCAAGATCTCGTAGCCCGCATGAGCGCAGCGACATGCGGGGTCATCGCCGCAGCGCGAGACCCCGGGGTCGCTTCGCTCTCCCGGCTACGCACCGCCTGCTGCGCAGCAGCACGGTTTCATTTTCCGGGACCAGGACGGTGAGTAGACAACGGCTCCACGGCGCGCGCATGATGGCATGCGGCTTGCAAAGTTTCGCGCAGGGTTCGCCGCAAAGTGCTGCGACATTGTTCGCAAATGCGACGGTTCGCGCGGATCACGAACACCGTGTCATCGCGCGTGCACGAGCGGACGAGCGAACACCGGAGACCTTGAAAGCGATGGATATCGGTGACATGCACACTCTCTCACGACGTTGCGCGCGTCGCCCCAGCACCATGAAGGTGGTTCTCTCAAGATGATCGGTTATCTGCTTCGCCGCATCCTCGCATCCATCCCCGTGATGGGCGTGGTGGCGCTGTTCGTCTTTCTCTTGCTGCGGCTGACGCCGGGCGATCCCGCCGCGATTCTCGCCGGCGACAACGCGACCCCTGAGCAGCTCGAGCGCATCCGCACCACGCTCGGACTGAACGAGCCGCTCTACATCCAGTTCATCACCTGGATCAATCAGCTGCTGCATGGCGATCTCGGCGTGTCGCTGATCTCGAAGGTGCCGGTGCTGCAGATGATCGGCCAGCGCATCGAGCCGTCGATCTCGGTCGCGATCTCGACCATCATCCTGTCGATTCTCGTCGCGGTCCCGCTCGGCGTCATCGCGGCCTGGAAGCACGGCACCTGGATCGATCGTTTCGTGATGGCGCTCTCGGTGATCGGCTTCTCGGTGCCGGTGTTCGTCATCGGCTACATCCTGATCCAGCTGTTCGCGATCAACCTGCGCTGGGTCCCCGTCCAGGGCTTCAAGAGTCTCAGCGCCGGCTTCGGCCCGTTCTTCGAGCGCATCATCCTGCCGACCTGCGCATTGTCCTTCATCTACGTCGCGCTGATCGCGCGCATGACGCGCGCCGCGATGCTCGACGTGCTCGGCGAGGACTTCGTGCGCACCGCGCGCGCCAAGGGCGTCAGCGAGATCGCGGTGCTGCTGCGCCACGCGTTGCGCAATGCGGCCGTGCCCGTCATCACGGTGATCGGCTCCGGCTTCGCGCTGTTGATCTCCGGCGTCGTGGTCACCGAGAGCGTGTTCAACCTGCCCGGCATCGGCCGCCTCACCGTCGACGCCGTGCTGGCGCGCGACTATCCGGTCATCCAGGGCATGATCCTTCTGACCTCCTTCATCTATCTCGCGGTCAATCTCCTGATCGACCTCGCCTACACCCTGCTCGATCCACGCATCCGCTACTGAGGCCCTTTCCGATGGCGATCGTCACCACCCCTGAGCCGTCGATCCCGGTCACCACGCGACTGGGGCCCCGGTTCGGCTTTCTCACCTCGACCCCGATCATCGCCGTGGCGACCGTCTGCCTGTCGCTCATCGTGCTGATATCGATCCTCGCACCGCTGCTGGCGCCGCACGATCCCGTGCTGCTCGCGCCGGCGCAGCGGCTCAAGCCGTCGAGCGCGCAACACCTGCTCGGCACCGACGCCTATGGCCGCGACCTGCTGTCGCGCACGATCTATGGCGGCCGCATCTCGCTTCTGGTCGGCGTCGGCGCCGCGATCATCTCGATCGCGATCGGACTCGTGATCGGCCTCGTCTCCGGCTTCTTCCGCTGGGTCGACGCCATCCTGATGCGCGTGATGGACGGCCTGATGGCGATCCCGAGCATCCTGCTCGCCATCGCCGTCGTCTCGCTGTCGGGCGCCAGCGTAGGCACCGTGATGATCGCGATCACCATCGTCGAGATCCCGCGCGTCGCGCGCCTGGTCCGCTCGGTCGTGCTGACGGCACGCGAGGAGCCCTATGTCGAAGCTGCGATTTCGCTGGGGACGTCGATGCCCAAGATCATGTGGCGGCATCTGATGCCGAACACGATCGCGCCGCTGATCGTCCAGGGCACCTACATCTGCGCCGCCGCGATCCTCACCGAGGCGATCCTGTCGTTCCTCGGCGCCGGCATCAGCCCGGAGACGCCGACCTGGGGCAACATCATGGCCGAGGGCCGTTCCTACTTCCAGATCAAGCCGTCGTTGATCTTCTGGCCGGGCCTGCTGCTGTCGATCGCCATCCTCTCGATCAACCTGATCGGCGATGCCGCGCGCGACGCGCTCGACCCGCGCATGAAGCAGCGCGAGGCCGGCAAGTGACGGCCTTTCGTAGCCCGGATGATCATCTCACTTTTCGTCATTGCGAGCGAAGCGAAGCAATCCAGGGCCACGCCCGGAACTCTGGATTGCTTCGTCGCTTCGCTCCTCGCAATGACGCTGGAGAAATGAACACATGACCGACACCATCCTCGACATCGACAATCTCGTCGTCACCGTCGGCAAGACGAAGAACCCGAACGGCCCGCGCATCATCGACGGCGTCTCGATCAAGGTCGAAAAGGGCGAGACGCTCTGCGTCGTCGGCGAAAGCGGCTCCGGCAAATCGGTGACCTCGCTGACCACGATGGGCCTGCTGCCGAAGAACGCGCTGCATGCCGTCGGCGGCAGCGTCAAGCTGGTCGGCGAAGAGCTGCTCACCGCGAGCGATCGCCGGCTGCGCGAGCTGCGCGCCACCCGGATGGCGATGATCTTCCAGGAGCCGATGACCGCGCTCAATCCGGTCGTGCCGGTGGGCCGCCAGATCGACGAGGTCCTGCGCGCGCATACGTCCCTCGATGCGCGGACGCGGCGCAAGCGCATCCTCGACATGATGGAGCAGGTCCACCTGCCCGACGTCGAGCGCATTTTCGGCTCCTATCCCCATCGCCTGTCCGGCGGCCAGCGCCAGCGCATCATGATCGCGATGGCGCTGGTGCTCGAGCCGAAACTCCTGATCGCCGACGAGCCGACGACCGCACTCGACGTCACCACGCAGAAGCAGATCCTCTCGCTGATCCGCGAGTTGCAGCGCGATCACGGCACCGCCGTGCTGTTCATCACCCACGACATGGGCGTCGTCGCCGAGATCGCCGACCGCGTCTCGGTGATGCGCCAGGGCCGCCTGGTCGAGACCGGCGCGCTCGACAAGATCCTGCGCAGCCCCGAGATGGACTACACGCGCAACCTGCTCGCCTCCGTCCCCAGCCTGATCCCACGCCCGCCGCGGCCCGAGAGCACCGAGCCGGTGGTGCTGGAGACCAACGAGCTCGGCAAGGTCTATCGCGAGCGCTCGTTCCTCGGCAAAGCGCGCGAAGTCGTCGCTGCGCAGAACGTCACGCTCACCCTGCGCAAGGGCCGCACGCTCGGCATCGTCGGCGAAAGCGGCTCCGGCAAATCGACCGTGGCCCGCTGCATCGTGCGGCTGATCGATCCGACCTCCGGCGGCGTCCGCCTCGCCGGCCACGAGATCTCGATCCTGACCCGCCGGCTGCTGCAGCCGCACCGCAAGCGCATCCAGATCGTGTTCCAGGATCCCTACCGCTCGCTCAACCCGCGGCTGACCGTCGGCGAGAGCATCGCCGAGGGACCGGTCAACTACGGCACCTCGCATGACAAGGCGATGGCGCGGGCGCGCGAGCTGCTCGAGCTGGTCGGCCTGCCCGCGGACGCGATCTCGCGCTACCCGCACCAGTTCTCCGGCGGCCAGCGCCAGCGCATCGCGATTGCGCGCGCGCTCGCGCTCGATCCCGACGTGCTGGTGGCGGATGAAGCGGTCTCCGCGCTCGACGTCTCGGTGCAGGCGCAGGTGCTGGAGCTGCTCGACGAGATCCAGCGCCGGCTCGGCATCGCGATCCTGTTCATCACGCATGACCTGCGCGTCGCCGCGCAGATCTGCGACGACGTCGTCGTGATGCAGAAGGGCCGCATCGTCGAGCAGGGCCCGGCCGGCGAGATCCTGACGCATCCGAAGGAGGCCTATACGAAATCCCTGCTCGAGGCCGCGCCGGGTCGGAACTGGGACTTCGCGAATTTCCGCCCGGTGTCGGAGGCGGTGGCGTAGCAGCGCCACCCACCGCTGTCATTCCGGGGCGTGCGCAGCACGAACCCGGAATCCATACCCTCAGGCGGGTGTGGTGATATCGGCTGGTCGACAGCCTGCTTCCCAACGACCGCCTGTGGGTATGGATTCCGGGCTCATCGCCGTGCGATGCCCCGGAATGACGCGCGGAGAGAGTCCGTGCAGGCCGGCGCGCCGTCATCGTGGCCCGCATGCAAAACGGCATCGCTCCTTCGCTTGCCTGCGCCGCGAGGGCCGGTCTAACGTCATGACACGTTCAACGGCCTGAGGCGAAGTCATGACGCGCGTCGCGATCGGCGGCTTCCTGCACGAGACCAATACATTTGCGCCGACGAAAGCGGACTACGACGCGTTCATGCACGGCGGCGGCCGCGCCTCGATCGCCGATGCGGCCTCCGTGCTCACGACGATGCGCGGCATCAATGCCGGCCAGGCCGGCTTCATGGCAGTCGCGGAAGCCAACGGTTGGGACGTCGTGCCCACCATCGCCTGCGCGGCGAGTCCCTCCGCGCATGTCACCAGGGATGCGTTCGAGCGCATCACGGGCGTGATGGTCGACCGCATCAAGGCCGCCGGCCCGCTCGACGGCGTCTATCTCGACCTGCATGGTGCGATGGTGACGGAGCATCTCGACGACGGCGAAGGCGAGATCCTGGCGCGCGTGCGCGAGGTGATCGGCCCGAACGTGCCGCTCGTCGCGAGCCTCGACCTGCATGCCAACGTCACCCCCGAGATGATGGCACATGCCGATGCGCTGATCGCCTACCGGAAATATCCGCACACCGACATGGCCGACACCGGCCGCGCCAGCGCCGAGCACCTCGCGCTGCTGCTGCGCGCAAAGACGCCGCTGGCGAAAGCCTTCCGGCAGTTGCCGTTCCTGATCCCGATCAGCTGGCAGTGCACCAATGACCAGCCGACCAAGGGCATCTACGAGAAGCTTGCGGCGCTGCAGAGCGAGGCGGTGCCGACGCTGTCGTTCGCGCCCGGCTTTCCCGCCGCCGATTTCGCGCATTGCGGCCCGAGCGTGTTCGCTTATGGCCGGACGCAGGCCGACGCGGACGCCGCGGCGGATGCGATCGCGGCGATCGTCGCGGGCCACGAGGATGATTTCGACGGCCGCATCTACACGCCCGATGACGG
This sequence comes from Bradyrhizobium sp. SZCCHNS30572, assembly GCF_032484415.1. NCBI lineage: Bacteria > Pseudomonadati > Pseudomonadota > Alphaproteobacteria > Hyphomicrobiales > Nitrobacteraceae > Bradyrhizobium > Bradyrhizobium sp. SZCCHNS30572. Next base: position 88,291 of record NZ_JAUESY010000005.1, read on the forward strand.
CGTGCGCCATGCGATGATGCTGGCGAAGACGGCGACGCGTCCGATCGTGATCGCCGACACCCAGGACAATCCCGGCGCGGGCGGCGATTCCGATACGACCGGCATGCTGCGCGCGCTGGTGCGCAATCGCGCCAGCCGCGCCGCGATCGGCATGATCTACGATCCGCAAGCGGCGATCGCCGCGCATGCGGCCGGCGAAGGGGCCACCGTGACGCTGTCGCTCGGCGGCAAGAGCGGCATTCCCGGCGATGCGCCGTTCGAGGAGAGCTTCATCGTCGAGAAGATCTCCGACGGCCGCTTCGTCGCACCCGGCCCGTTCTACGGCGGCCGCAAGATGGAAATGGGACCGTCAGCGTGTTTGCGCATTGGCGACGTCCGCGTCGTCGTGGCCTCGCACAAGTCCCAGCTTGCCGACCAGGAGATGTACCGCTTCGTCGGCATCGAGCCGACCGCGCAGGCGATCCTGGTCAACAAGAGCTCGGTGCATTTCCGCGCCGATTTCGAACCGATCGCCGAACATCTCCTGATCTGCGCCGCGCCCGGCGCGATGCCCGCCGATCCCTCCACCCTGCCCTGGACCAGCTTGCGTCCGGGCATCCGCCTCAAGCCGAACGGCCCGGCGTTCGAAGCTTAACCCGACAACGGAAACGCTCCATGCCCACCATCGATCGCATCCAGGCTTACGCCGACGAGCTCACCGCCATCCGCCGCGACCTGCACGCGCATCCGGAGATCGGCTTCGAGGAGACGCGCACCTCCGGCATCGTCGCCGAGAAGCTTGCCCAATGGGGCATCGAGGTGCATCGCGGCCTCGGCGGCACCGGGGTGATCGGCGTGCTCAAGGGCAAGAACGACAGCGGCAGGAAGATCGGCCTGCGCGCCGACATGGATGCGCTGCCGATGGAGGAGAACACGAACCTGCCGTGGCGCTCGACCATCCCCGGCCGTTTCCACGGCTGCGGCCATGACGGCCACACCACGATGCTGCTCGGCACCGCGCGCTATCTCGCCGAGACCCGCAACTTCGACGGCACCGTGCACTTCATCTTCCAGCCGGCGGAGGAAGGCCTCGGCGGCGCACGCGCGATGATCAAGGACGGCCTGTTCCAGAAGTTCCCCTGCGACGAATTGTACGGCTTGCACAACGCGCCGGACCTGGAGCACGGCGAGATCGCGATCCTGCCCGGTCCGGCAATGGCCGGCGCCGACTTCTTCGACATCCGGATTTCCGGCTACGGCGCTCATGGCGCCATGCCCGAGCGTTCCAAGGATGCGGTGGTGATCGCGACCAGCGTGGCGCAGGCGATCCAGACCATCGTCAGCCGCAATGTCGAGCCGCTGCAGGCCGCGGTCGTCTCGATCACGCAGATCCACGCCGGCTCGGCCTACAACGTCATTCCCGGCGATGCGTGGCTGTGCGGCACCGTGCGCGCGTTCTCGGATCCCGTGCGCGCGTTGGTCCGCGAGCGCATGCGCGCGATCTGCGCCGGCATGGCAGCCGCCTTCAATTGCGAGATCGATGTCGACATCCGCGACACGTTCAGCGTGCTGGTGAACCAGGAGGAGCAGTCCAAGGTCGTCGAGCAGGTCGCGCGCACCGTGGTCGATCCATCCAAGGTGCTGACGCGCTCGACGCCGAAGATGGGCAGCGAGGATTTCGCCGACATGCTGCAGACGATTCCGGGCGCCTATTTCTGGGTCGGCCATGACGGCTCGGTGCCGGTGCACAATCCCGGCTACGTGCTCGACGACAAGATCCTGCCGATCGGCGCCAGCATGTTCGCCCGCATCATCGAGACGCGGCTGCCGGCGGCCTAGCGCGACTGACATACTCAATGAGCGGGCGGCAGATCGAGATGAACTTCGGCGTGGGAGTACCAGCATGCACAAGCCCGTCTCGGATGACGTCACCTCGCTTCATGATCTCTCCGCCGTCGACCTGATCGCCGGCTATCGCGCGCGCCAGTTCTCGCCGTCCGAGGTGATGGACGAGGTCCTGGCGCACGTGGCGGCGTGGGAGCCGCACATCAAGGCGCTGTATCTGCTCGACGCCGACGCCGCGCGGGCCGCGGCCGAGGCGTCGACCGCGCGCTGGGCCAATGACGAGCCGGCCGGCGTGCTCGACGGCGTACCGGCGACGGTGAAGGACAATCTCGCCACCAAGGGCCAGCCGATGCCGCTCGGCGCAGCCAGCGTCACGCGCACGCCGCTCGCCGCCGATGCGCCGCCGGTGGCGCGGCTGCGCGAGGCCGGCGCGATCATCTTCGCCAAGACCACGATGCCCGACTACGGCATGCTGTCGTCGGGCCTGTCGAGCTTCCATCCGCTGACGCGCAATCCATGGGATCTCCGCATGAACCCCGGCGGTTCGAGCGCCGGTGCGGGTGCCGCAGCCGCCGCGGGCTACGGTCCGCTGCATGTCGGCACCGACATCGGCGGCTCGATCCGGCTGCCTGCGTCGTGGTGCGGCCTCGTCGGATTGAAGCCGAGCTTCGGCCGCGTGCCGATCGACCCGCCTTATGTCGGCCGCGTCGCCGGTCCGATGACGCGCATCGTCGACGATGCCGCGCTGATGATGAGCGTGCTGTCCAAGCCCGACCGCCGCGACGGCACCAGCCTGCCGCCGTCGGACCTGCACTGGAAGGTCACGGAGAAGCCGGTGCGCAAGCTACGCATCGGCCTGATGCTCGATCTCGGCGGCGTCGGCCAGCCACTGGAGGAGCCTGTGCGCGCGACGACCCTGGCTGCGGCGAAAGCGTTCGAGGACGCCGGCGCCGTGATCAGCGAGGTCAAGGGTTTCCTGACGCGCGAGATGCTCGATGGTCTCGACAATTTCTGGCGTGCACGGCTGTGGGACGATCTGGCGCGGCTGGCGCCCGAGGTGCGCGCGAAGACCCTGCCCTACATCCTGCACTGGGCCGAACGCGGCGCCGCGCTCTCCGGCGTCGAAGTCGTCAGAGGCTTCAACGTCACGATGGCGCTACGCGCCGCCGCAGCAAGACTGTTCTGCGACTACGACTACATCATCTCGCCGGTCTCGCCCGGCGTGAAATTCCCCGCCGAGCTCGCCTCGCCGGTCAACGATCCCGAGAGACCGTTCGAGCACATCACCTACACCGTGCCCTGGAACATGTCGGAGAACCCGGCAATCTCCGTCAATGCCGGCTACGACTCCGACGGCTTCCCGATCGGCCTGCAGATCGTCGGCCGCCGCTTCGATGATGTCGGCGTACTTGGGATGGCCAAGACGTTCGAGGGATTACGCGGCGAGCAGCGGCCATGGCCGATACCGCCGGCCTCCTGATTCGCGTCACGCCACTCCTTCCTCCGTCATTGCGAGCGAAGCGAAGCAAGAGTCCCGCCCACGCTCTGGATTGCTTCGCTTGCGCTCGCAATGACGGGGACAGAGCGTGGGCCACATCGCTGCCGGATCGCGTGCTGGGAGACCAATGAAAAGCGCGGCGCTTTGCCCGCCATGCGGAATGTCGTCACGATTTGACGCGGCCTCTCGCTGAACTATTGTACTCCCTATCGTCGATCCCAGTCGTCGTCATTCCGGGGCGTGCGAAGCACGAGCCCGGAATCCATACTCACGATGGTGGTTATGGATTCCGGGCCTGCGCCCAAGAGGGCGCATCCCGGAATGACGGCGGAGATTGTGGCACGAGCAAACAACTAATAAGCGCCACGACAACATCAGGAAGCGCCAATGGCTTATCAGACCATCCTCTACGACGTCGCCGACAAGATCCTTACCATCACGCTGAACCGCCCGGAAAAGCTCAACGCCTTCACCGGCACCATGATGGAGGAACTGATCGACGCCTTCGATCGCGCCGACAAGGACGACGGCGTCAGGGCGATCATCGTCACCGGATCGGGCCGCGCGTTCTGCGCGGGTGCTGACCTCTCCTCCGGGGCCGACACGTTCGATCGCGATGCCAAGCGCGGACCGGTGAAGCGCCACGCCGATGGCCGCGTCGACTATTCCGATCCGCAGGTGCGCGATGGCGGTGGCCAGGTCACCTTGCGCATCTTCAAGTCGCTGAAGCCGGTCATCGCCGCGGTCAACGGCCCCGCCGTCGGCATCGGCGTCACCATGCAGCTCGCGATGGACATCCGCATCGCCTCTGACGCGGCGCGGTTCGGCTTCGTGTTCTCCCAGCGCGGCATCGTGCCGGAGGCGGCGTCGAGCTGGTTCCTGCCGCGCATCGTCGGCATCTCGCAGGCGCTGGAATGGTGCTACACCGGCCGCGTGTTTCCGGCGCAGGAGGCGCTCGCCGGCCGCCTCGTCAGCAAGGTCGTGCCGCCGGATGATCTGCTGCCCACCGCCCGTGCGCTGGCCCGCGAGATCGCCGACAAGACCGCGCCGGTGTCGATCGCGCTGATCCGCCAGATGATGTGGCGCATGATGGGCGCCGACGATCCGATGGAGGCGCACAAGGTCGACAGCCGCGGCATCTACGCGCGCGGCCGCTCCGACGACGTCAAGGAAGGCGTGGTGTCGTTCCTGGAGAAGCGCCCTGCGCAATTCAAGAACACGGTGACGGCCGATATGCCCGACTATTTCCCGTGGTGGGATGAGCGGGAGTATAAGTAGCGCCACGGCCCCAGGACACCATTTGGCAAAGAACGGCGTCCAGAGCGCCACGCGATAGATGGCGCGGTATGGGTCCTGGCTCAAGGCCGGGACGACGCCGCGTGGGCGGCAACTGCAACGACTCCATCAGCAGCACCAGGATCGCAATCGACCCCGGCAGCCAATCACCGCGCCAATCACATCGCGTGCGATCGCTCACGCCGCCTTGATGCCGCGAATGAAGTCGTCGACATGGCGGCGCATGCTCTCGGACTGACGCAGCAGCTCCGCCGACGCCCCGAGCACCTGGCTGGCGGTGGCGCCGGATTCGTTTGCGGCGGCCGTGACCTGCTGGATGTTCTGCGAAATTTCGTCGGTCCCCTTGGCTGCGTGCTGGACGTTCCGCGCCATCTCGCGCGTCGCCGCGCCCTGCTCCTCGACGGCATTCGCGATCGACGACGCGATCTCGTTCAGCTCGCCGATGGTCGTGGTGATGCCGCGGATGGCCCGGACGGCCTCGCTCGACACCTCCTGCATTCCGGAGATCTGCGCGCGGATCTCGCCGGTCGCCTTGGCGGTCTGCTCGGCGAGCAGCTTCACCTCGCCGGCGACGACGGCAAAGCCGCGGCCGGCTTCACCCGCCCGCGCGGCCTCGATGGTCGCATTGAGCGCGAGAAGATTGGTCTGGCCGGCAATGTCGCTGATCAGCCGCACGATGTCGCCGATCCGCTCGGCCATGCTGGAAAGGCCCTGCACGGTCTCGTTGGTCCTCTGCCCCTCCGCGGCCGCCTTCTGCGCCATGTCGGCCGACTGCGTCACCTGACCGCCGATGCCCGCGACCGAGCTCGACAGCTGGTCCGTCGCAGCGGCCATCGTCTGCATGTTGCTCGACGCGGCCTCGGTCGCCTGCGCAACGCTGCTCGCTTCACTGCAGGTCCGGCTCGCCGTCCGATTCATCACGGCGGCCGTCGATTCGAGCTGTGCCGAGGCTGAGATCACGCTGTCGATCACGGCCGCGATGTCACCGCTGAAACGGTCGGTCAGTTCGCCGACGCGCTTGGCTTTTTCGGCGCGCTGGCTCATCGCCTCCGCATCCCTGGCAGCGAGCTCGGCGCCATGGATCATGTTCTCCTTGAAGACCTGCACTGCCCTCGCCATCAGGCCGACCTCGTCGCGCCGATCGACCGCGTCGATTGCAGTGCTCACATCGCCCTTCGCCAGCCGCGTCATCGTATCGGCAAGGGCGTTGATCGGCCTGGTGATGCTGCGCGCCAGCGCAACGACGATCGCGAGGCTCAGCGCCAAGGCGACCAGCAGCAGCGCGCCGACGGCGGCGAGGCTGGCCGTGGCCGCGGCCTGCTTGCCGGCCATCAGCTCGGACAGCTCGACGGCCAGAGCGTCTTCGACCTGCTTCAGCAGATCGATCCGCAGCGTGGCCGCATCGAACCAGGCCTTGCTCGCAAGCCCTTTGAAATCACCGCTGACGCCGCCCTGCTCCACCACCTTGCGCATGGCAACGACGCCGTCGATCGCCGATCCCGTCATCGCCGCATCGAACGCCGCACGTCCTTTCGCCGAGGCGGCGGCGCGAAATCCCGCGAAATAGCTATCCTGCGCCGCAGCCAGCCCTATGGCGCGCGCGTAGGCGGCCTGCTCGAAGCGACCGGCGGCAAGGCCTCCCGCCACGACCGCGCGCTCCAGGCCGGCGCGCTCCTTGCCTTCGGTCAGATTGCCATAGGCAATGATCGCCTTGGAGATATCGTCGTCGTCGCTGAGCCTCGATATGCCGCTGATCAGGCTGATCAGCCGGCTGACGATCTCGGTGAGCGAGCTGACCGCTGCCGCCGGCGTGACGGCTTGGGCATCGATGTCGCCGCGGCGGCGATCGAGCTGCGTCAACGCCTGTTCGCTCGCCTGCGCCGCCTCGGCCAGTGCGGCGCTCCGGCGCAGCCCGTCCAGCGCGGCAACCGCGTGCGCGCGCTCGCCATCGGTCAGCTTGCGCTGCTGATCCAGCTCGGCACGCATCTGCGTGCCCTTGCTGCTCAGAAATGCCGACGACATGCCGCGCTCACGCTGCAGCTCATGAACGAAGCGGCTGAGCCTGGCGACGGCGTCCGCCGCTGGCTGCATGCGCGTCATCTCGACACGCACCGCCCATTTCGTGGAAATCTCGTAGGCCGCCAACGCGGCCAGTGTGACGATGGGCAGCAATGCAGACAGGGCTATGCGGTGAAGTATCTTCGACGTCTTCAACATGATCGGCCTCGACCTGTCCGATCACTTTATGAATCCAGTGGTAAAAAAATACACGGCCCCATCCGCCGAATTTTTGGGCAGACGCCTGCCAACTAATCCATCACCAGCGCGACGCGTCCGATGGCCCTGCGCTCGATCAGAAGCCGCATCGCCGATGCGTAATTGTCGAACGGCACGCGGTGGGAGACGTTGGGCCGCAGCTTGCCTTGCTCCGCGAACGCGAGCAGTGCAGCCATCCGTCGCTCGCCCAGCTCGGGATCCTTCCGCACCGCCTCGCCGGCGCGAACGCCGAGCACGCTTGCGCCCTTCATGAGGATCAGATTGGTGCGTGCGAGCCCGATGCCGCCGGTGAAGCCGACCACCAGCAGCCGCGCGCCCCAGGCGATGCAGCGCACGCTGTTCTCGAACACCTCGCCGCCGACGGGATCGAACACGACGTCGACGCCGCGGCCATCGGTGATGTGTTTGACGGCGTCGCGGAACGGCCCGCGTGAATACAGAATGAGATGATCGGCGCCACGCGCGCGTGCCACCGCGAGCTTCTCCTCCGACGACGCCGCCGCGATCACCGCTGCGCCGAGCAGCTTGCCGATCTCGACGGCGGCGAGGCCAACGCCACCGCCGGCGCCGTGCACCAGCAGCGTCTCGCCGGGCTTGAGCTGGCCGCGATCGACCAGGGCGTGATGGGCGGTGCCGTGGCCGGCGAGATAGGTCGCGCCTTCCGCGTAGTCGAAAGTCGACGGCAGCGGCGTGAGCTGGCTGGCCGCAACCACCGCCTCCTCCGCATAGGCGCCGAAGCGCATGCGGACGATCACCTTGTCGCCGACGGCGCGGCCGGTCACGGCGGCCCCGGTTTCGACGACGTCACCGGCGGCCTCGACGCCGGGCGTGAACGGCAGCTCAGGCTTGAGCTGATACTCGCCGGCCGCCATCAGTATGTCCGGAAAGTTGATGCCGGCAGCGCGGATCTTCACCCGCACCTCGCCGTCACCGAGTGAGCGCGGCGGTAGGGCCTCCAGCCGCAGCGTCTCCGGCGGACCGAGCTCGCGGCAGACGATCGCACGCGGCATCAGGCGCGCCCCTTCGCCCGCGCCAGCGCCTCGCGGATCAGCGGCAGGCGATCATTGCCGAAATACATGTCGGTCACGTCGAGGAAGATCGTCGGCGAGCCGAAGCCGCCGCGCTTGACGACCTCCTCGGTGTTGATGCGCAGCTGGTCCTTGATGCCCTGCTGCGCGATCCCATCGAAGAACGCCTTCGGATCTATGCCGACGCGCCGGCACACCTCGGTCAGCACCGCATCCTGCGAGATGTCCTGGTCCTCGCCCCAATAGATCTCGAACACGGCCCGCGCGAACGGCACCATGTCCTGGCCCAGCCAGATGCAGCCGCGCATCGCCTTGACGCTGTTCACCGGAAACACCGATGGCGGCATCTTGATCTTGAGCCCGGCCGAGCGGGACCAGTCGTCGAGGTCCTTCAGCGTGTAGGCCGCCTTGGCCGGCACCGGCTTCTCGCGCTGCGCATAGACGCTGGGATTGACGGTGTTGAAGATGCCGCCGACCAGGATCGGCCGCCAGACGATGTCGACGCCGAATTCTTGCGCGAGCGGTTGGATGTTGTGGAAGGCGAGATAGGTCCAGGGGCTGGAGCAGTCGAAGAAGAATTCGATCATGTGTGTTTCCTCAAGGTCTTGATAAGTTCGCCTTTGCGCGCGCAAAAATCCGGAGTGTGGTCGTGGCCCTGGATTGCTTCGCTTCGCTCGCAATGACGGAGAGAGTTGGTGCAAACCACTCTTTCCGTCATTGCGAGGAGCGTAGCGACGAAGCAATCCAGGGGCTGCAACATACGGTCTGGATGGCTTATCCCCATGCTCCTCGCGATGCCGCGGAGCTCGCTCACGACCGCCCCGTCATCTCCTTCGCGCGCGCGCCGAACATCACATGACGCGACTGCTCGTTGAACGGCTCCTTGACGAACTTGCCGATCGCCAGCCCCGCCTGCAGCTTGGGCCGCGCGCGCAGGTCCGCGTACCAGCGCTGGATGTCGGGATAGTCGTCGAGCGTGAATCCCTGGGCCTTATGCGTCATCATCCAGGGAAAGCAGGCGATGTCCGCGATCGAATAGTCGTCGCCGGCGACATAGGCGCCGGTCTTGCCGAGCTGCACGTCGAGCACGTGGAACAGCCGTGCGACCTCGTCGCGGTAGCGCTGGATCGCGTAAGGGATCTTCTCAGCCGCATAGAGCGCGAAATGGCCGTGCTGCCCCATCATCGGTCCCAGTCCGGCCATCTGCCACATCACCCATTGGATGACACGCGAGCGCGCCTGCGTCTCCTGCGGCAGGAAACGGCCGGTCTTGTCGGCGAGATAGATCAGGATGGCACCGGTCTCGAACACCGGGAACGGCGCGCCGCCGTCGGCCGGCGCGTGATCGACGATCGCGGGAATCCGGTTGTTCGGGCTGATCGCCAGGAACTCCGGCTTGAACTGGTCGCCGGCGCGGATGTCGACGGGAATGACGGTATAGGGCAGCCCGAGTTCCTCGAGCATGATCGAGATCTTCCAGCCGTTCGGCGTCGGCGCATAATGGAGATCGATCATCCTTCCACGATTCCTTCCCCGGACCATTATGCCGCGCTGCGGAACACGCGAGGCGGCTTCGTTCTTCTGTACCTGAAGGGTAAGCCATGGCAGACAGGCGCTCAAGCCTGACCGCCTTTATGCTGGAGAGTTCGACCATGCTGTTTCCATCGACCATCGCAGGCTCGCTGCCGAAGCCGGAATGGCTGGCCGAGCCCAACGTGCTGTGGGCTCCGTGGAAGTCGAAGGGCGAGGAGCTGGCGCGTGCCAAGCGCGATGCGACGATCCTGGCGCTGAAGCTGCAGGAGGATTCCGGCATCGACATCCTCACCGAGGGCGAGCAGTCGCGCCAGCATTTCGTGCACGGTTTCCTGGAACGTGTCGAGGGCATCGACTTCGCCCACAAGGTCGAGATGGGCATCCGCAAGGACCGCTACAAGGCGATGGTACCGCAGGTGGTGGCGCCGCTGTCGCTGAAGGGCCGCGTCCATGGCGACGAGGCGCGGATCGCGCGCACGCACACCACGCGCGCGCTGAAGTTCACGCTGCCCGGACCGATGACCATCATCGACACCATCGCCGACAATTACTACGGCGACCGTGTGAAGATGGCGTTCGCCTTCGCCGAGCTGCTGAACCAGGAGGCCAAGGCGCTGCACGACGACGGCATCGACATGATCCAGTTCGACGAGCCCGCTTTCAACGTCTACATGGACGAGGTGCGCGACTGGGGCATCAAGGCGTTGGAGCGCGCCGCCGAAGGGCTGACCTGCCCGACTGCCGTGCACATCTGCTACGGCTACGGCATCAAGGCCAACACCGACTGGAAGGAGACGCTGGGCGGCGAGTGGCGGCAGTATGAGGAGACCTTCCCGGTCATCGACGCCAGCACCATCCAGCAGGTCGCCGTCGAATGCCGCAATTCGAAGGTGCCGATCGAGCTGCTCGGCCTGCTCAAGAACAAGATCGTGCAGGCCGGCGTCATCGACGTCGCCAGCGACGCGATCGAGACCGCCGAGGACGTCTGCAAGACCCTCGAGGACGTCATGAAGGTGGTGCCGAAGGAGAACATCATCGCCACCACCAATTGCGGCATGGCGCCGATGCGGCGCGAGATCGCCGAGGCCAAGCTGATGGCGCTCGGCACCGGCGCAAAGCTGGCACGGCAGAGGTTTGCCTGACTCAGATGTCAGGTCAGACCCGAAGCAAGGGCGTCGACGGCTCGCCGCCCCCCAGGCATCGCGCTCGGGGCCCTGGCTCAATCGCGATCGCGCCGGGAGGCGACACGCACACGGTCCTGGAATCAAAGTAAGAGCGCATCCGAGGTGAGCACGGTCTCACCACGCGCGATTCGCCGCAACAGCACGGCCGCGCCTTTGCTGCCCCTGCACGACCGCCGCGATGGCCACGTCAGCCTTTCATATGCACTGCTCTGTGTTTTGCGGCAGATCGCAGCGATCATCGATCACGGTCGCCGGACGGAAAAATCTATCCTTGGTAGCAAAATACCTGACGTACAACATTCCCGACGCTGTGTGTCTTTGCTGCGCTTGACAGTATGTGTCCTAACATTTCATTTCTTGGCCACAAGTGTGGCGTGAATTTTTTGCTGCTTAATCCAGTTCGTATCTGACCTCCGCTTTCATTATTGGGGAATGCAATGGCTTGCCTTGCGAGAACGATGTTTGCTGCGCCGAAGTCGCGGCGCTGGCTGACCCTCTCGGTTCTTCTTGCGGGCACCATGTTGAGCACCCAGGCCCTGGCGATCGATGTCGCCAACCAGACCGACTGGAATACGGCGGTGGCAGCGGTCGCGGCCGCCGGCGCCAACTCGACCGTCACCATCAACATCACCAGCGGCTTCACGCTGTCGAGCTCGCTTGCGCAACTGCAGGCCGCCAACAGCAACGTCACGGTGAACATCACCGGCAACGGCCAGACGGTCAACGGCGCCTCCTCGTTTCAGGGCATCGTCGTCAACGGTGCCAACGCGCCGACCGTGAACATCTCCAGCCTGGCGATCACCAACACGGCCGCGATCGGCGGCAACGGCCAGAACGGCCAGAACGGCTATTATAGCGGCGGCCTGGCCTATGGCTCCGGCGGCGGCGGCGGTGGCGGTCTCGGTGCCGGCGGCGGCCTGCTGGTCGGCAGCGGCGCCAACGTCACGATCGCCGCGGTGACCTTCACCAGCAACAGCGCCACCGGTGGCGCCGGCGGCAATGGCGGCAGCGCACAGAATGCGGCGGCCGACCCGGTGAATGGCGGCAACGGCGGCGCGGGCGGTGCCGCGAACAACGGCGGCGCCAGCGGCGGCGGCGGCGCGGGCGGCACGGGCGGACATACCGGCACGCAAGGCACGGCCGGCACCGCGGGCGCCGCGCTCGGTGACGGCGGCGGTGGCGGCGGCGGCTCCGGCACCACCAACAGCAACACCTACACCAACAACAATCCCGGCGGCAGCGGCAACGCCAATGGCGGCAACGGCGGCACCGGCGGCGACGGCGCCACCAACGCCAGCGGCGCGGGCGGTCCCGGACCCGGCTCCGACGGCGGCGCCGGCGGCAATGGCGGCGCCGGCAATGGCGGCGCCATCTACGTCGCCACCGGCGGTACGCTGACGATTCTCGACTCGCCGATTTCCGGCAACACCGTCACCGGTGGCGCCGCCGGCACCCCCGGCATCGGCATCGGGCCAAGCGCCATCAATGGATTTTCGGCAGCGGCCGGCGCAGCGCAGGGCGCCGGCATCTTCCTGAGCGGCGTGACGGCCAATATCGGCGTGTCCGGCGGCAGCGTGACCTATGGCGACACCATCGGCGGCACCGGCCTGACGACCGGCGGCGTCAACACGGCGATCAACAAGACCGGCATCGGTACGTTGGTGCTGTCGGCGACCAATACGTTCACCGGCAACGTCAACATCAGCGCCGGCACGCTCTCGGTCGGCGCCACCGCCAATCTCGGCAACGTCGCCAACGACGTGATCATTTCCAATGGCGGCACTTTGGCGGTCACCGGCACGACGACGTTCGCCAACGGCCGCGACTTCAAGATTGCCGGGCTGTCGACGATCGACGTAGCCGGCGCGACCACGACCACGTTGCAAGGCATCGTCGGCGACGGCGCCTCCGCCGGCACCCTGGTGAAGGCGGGCGGCGGCATCCTGCTGCTCTCGGGCACCAACACCTACACCGGCGCGACCAATGTCGACGCCGGTACGCTGCGCGCGGGCTCGGCCGGCGCGTTCGGCGCCAGCACGGTGTTCAGCGTGCTGTCCGGCGCCACGCTGGATCTCAACGGCTTCAACAAGACGTTCGGCACGCTGAGCGGAGATGGCACCGTCACCGGCGCCAACGCGACGATCTCAGGTTCGTTCGCGCCGGGCAACGGCACCCCGGCGTCCTCCATGGCTATCGTCGGCAACCTCGCGTTCCAGTCGGGCGCGCAATACCTGGTGCAGGTGAATCCGAGCACGGCGTCGTTCGCCACCGTCACCGGCACTGCGACGCTCGGGGGCGCCGCCGTCACCGCGACCTTCGCAAACGGCAGCTACATCTCCAAGCAATACACCATTCTCACCGCCACCGGCGGCGTCAGCGGCACCTTCGGCGGCGTCACCAACACCAACCTGCCGGCGGGCTTCAGCGCGACGTTGAGCTACGACGCCAACAACGCCTTCCTCAATCTGACGATGAGCTCGTCGGGGAACATCAACCAGCAGAACGTCAGCAACGCGCTCAGCAACTACTTCAACACGAACGGCAGCATTCCCGTCGTCTTCACCGGGCTGACGCCAGCGGGGCTGACGCAGATCTCGGGCGAGACCGCGACCGGCTCGCAGCAGACGACGTTCAATGCGATGACGCAATTCATGGGCGTCATGACCGATCCGTTCATCGGCGGCCGCGGCGACCAGGGCTCTGCGCCCAGCGGCGCGATCGGCTACGCGGAGGAGACGCTTGCTTTTGCGTCCAAGCGCAATCCGAACGACGCGCTGGCCGCGATCTACACCAAGGCGCCGGCCGCGCCCGTGGTCAGGCCGGGCTGGAGCGTGTGGGCAGCCGGCTTCGGCGGCTCGCAGACCACTGATGGCAACACCGCGCTCGGGTCCAACAATACCACCAGCAACATCTACGGCACGGCCGTCGGCGCCGACTACCGCTTCTCGCCGTCCACGATCGCCGGGTTCTCGATGGCCGGCGGCGGCACCACGTTCAGCGTCGCCAATGGCGGCAGCGGCCGGTCCGACCTGTTCCAGGCCGGCGCCTTCGTCCGGCACACTGTCGGCCCGGCCTATATCTCCGCGGCATTGGCCTATGGCTGGCAGAACATCACCACCAACCGCACCGTGACCGTGGCCGGCGTTGACCAGCTGCGCGCCAACTTCGACGCCAACACCTTTGCCGGCCGGGTCGAGGGCGGCTATCGCTTCGTGTCTCCCTGGATGGGGTTCGGGATCACGCCCTACGCCGCGGCGCAGTTCACGACGTTCAGCCTGCCGGGCTATGCGGAGAATGCGGTCTCCGGCGCCAATACCTTCGCGCTGCGCTTTGGATCGCAGAACGTCACCGATACGCGGTCGGAGCTGGGCCTGCGCACCGACAAGGCCTATGCGCTGGCTGACGGCGTTTTCACGCTGCGCAGCCGCTTCGCCTGGGCCTATGACTTCAACCCCAGCCGGTCGGCCGGGGCCACGTTCCAGACCCTTCCGGGCGCATCCTTCGTCGTCAACGGCGCGCGGCAGGCGCAGAATTCAGCGCTGACCACGGTCTCCGCTGAAATGAAGTGGCGGAATGGCTGGTCGGCCGCCGCGAGCTTCGAGGGCGAGTTCTCGGATGTGACCCGCAGCTACGCCGGCAAGGGCATCGTGCGCTACACGTGGTGACGCGCGGAGCTCCGCGCGGCACATCCGCACGGCGCCCCGATCACCCGACGGTCATCGCGCTCGGATGCAGCACCGGCGCGTAGCCCGCCTTGATCGCGCGCAGCGTCGAGGGCGGGGTCAACAGCAACGCGTCGGTGATCCCTGCGCGTGGCGCGTCATAGCCCGCCGCCGACCAGGGCAGCGCCCTGCCTTTTCGGATCAGAAAGCTCTCCTCGCCTGACTGCACCATGGCCCCGTCAGGCAAGGCGGCGAGCGGCGTCGGCAGCGGATGCAGGCGCTTGCGACCGCGATCGAGGCGCTCGCGATGGAGCACGCGATCAATCTCGGAGATGCGCAGTGCCCCGACGCCGTTGCCCTCCTCCCACGCCGCACGAAACCTCTTGGCGTCGTCGCGGCGGCAGTAGAAGCAGGGGCGATGACCGGCGGCGAGCGCGGTCGCCTCGTCAAGGAAGAACAGCTCGGTCCAGCTTTGCGTTGCCATGACCTTGCGGCGCTTGCCGCGAAACTCGCACAGGCAGACCAGCCAGGCGGGACTCGACCAGCGCCGGTTCAGCAGCGTCTTCGTCGCGGGGTCGTGGATGATGCCGCGATTTCCGGTGAAGAGGCCGCGATGCGGCGCGGCGACGATATCGCCCATCGGCGTGACGCGGTTCTGCAGCGGCATGGCGAGCCTTCGGCTGGCGAATAGCGAATGGGGAGTAGCGAATAGCGAACGCCTCGCCCACCCGAATTCCCTATTCGCTACTCCCTATTCGCCACTCTCCGGGCTTACGCCGCCCCGTCGCGCAGCGGCGGCGCGAACGACAGCGCGGTGTCCCAGGGGAAGAAGATCCAGGTGTCCTGCGACACCTCGGTGATGAAGGTGTCGACCAGCGGCCGGCCCTTCGGCTTGGCGTAGACGGTGGCGAAATGGGCGTCGGGGAGGATCTCGCGGACCATGCGTCCGGTCTTGCCGGTGTCGACGAGATCATCGACGATCAGGAGCCCCTTGCCGGTGCCGCCGCCGAGTTGCGCCGTGTCGGCCGAGATGCCCTTCAGGACCTGCAGCTCGCCCTGCTTGGTGTGGTCATAGCTCGCGATGCAGATCGTATCGATGACGCGCACGCCAAGCTCGCGCGCCACGATCGCCGCCGGCACCAGTCCGCCGCGGGTGATGGCCACGACGGCATGAAACGGCCCGATCTCGTTCAGCCGCCAGGTCAGCGCCCGGCAATCGCGATGAAACTGGTCCCAGGACACCGGGAAGGCCCGGCCCGCGCGCTCCTCTGCACTCAAAGTCTTGTCTGGCATCTCATCTCGTCCGTGAGTTCTCGACAGCTGCACCTGCTTTAGCGCGTCACGTTGAGCCCGGCGAGCATCTCCTTCACGGCCGCCATCGCGGCCGACAGCTTGTCCTGGTCGCGCGAGCGCACGACGAGATGCGTGTTCGGCTTCTGATCCTCGTCGATGAAGGGATAGCTGCCGATGATGGTCTCGGGGTGCGCCTTGGCGATCTCGCGCAGGGGGCCGCCGATATCGCCCTCGCGGGCATTGGCGCGCACGGTCTCCGACAGCATGCGCACGCCCGATTTCAGCTTCGGCGCGACGATGTCCATCATCGCCTGCATGATCGACGGCACGCCGGCCATGACGATGACGTTGCCGAGCTTGAAGCCGGGCGCCAGGATGGTGGCGCTCTGGATCAGCTCGGCGCCGTCGGGGATGCGCGCCATGCGCAGCCGCGCCTCGTTGAGCTCCTGCTCGCTCCAGCGCTCGCGGAAGCGCGCCACGACCTCGGGATGGTGGTCGATGCCGACGCCGAACGCCTTGGCGATCGCATCCGCGGTGATGTCGTCATGGGTCGGACCGATGCCGCCGGTGGTGAACACATAGGTGTAGCGATGCCGCAGCGCATCGAGCGCCGCGATGATGTCCGGCTCGTCGTCCGAGACCACCCGGACCTCCTTGAGGTCGATGCCGAGATTGGTGAGGTATTCGGCGATGAAGCCGATGTTCTTGTCCTTGGTGCGGCCGGACAGGATCTCGTCGCCGATGACCAGCAACCCCGCGGTGACGATCTCGCTCATGGTTTCTCCTCGCATCTGTCGTCTCTTTTGGCCCGCCACGGCGCCAATGTCATCCGGAACGTCGCAGTCTATGCCGCGGATTTGAGCACCACGCAGCCGGTTTTTCGGGCACGGCCTTCGCACCCCCCACGAAATGCCGCAGGAGAATGCATATCGCGCTGGCCCGCCCCTTGCTACCATCCCGAGGAGTCATGCAGTGTATGGCGAGGCTGGGACACACGGGCATCTATGGCAGTTGCGTTCGACGAAATGAACGGGCCGGGCGGCGAGGTCCGTCAGGCTTATCAGGAGCTGTCGCGGTGGCTGAAGGAAACGCCGCCGGAGGCGCTGGAGTATCGCCGCCACGAGGCGGAGCTGTTGTTCCGGCGAATCGGCATCACCTTCGCGGTCTACGGCGAGGCGGAGGCGCAGGAGCGGCTGATCCCGTTCGACGTCATCCCGCGCATCCTCTCGGGCAAGGAATGGACCCTGCTGGAGAAGGGACTGAAGCAGCGCGTCAAGGCGCTGAACATGTTCCTGCGCGACATCTATCATGGCCGGGACATCCTCCGCGCCAACGTCATCCCGGATGACTTGATCTTCCAGAACCCGGTGTTCCGCCCGGAGATGAACGGCCAGGACGTGCCGCACGACGTCTACGTCCATATCGCCGGCATCGACATCGTCCGTGTCGACGCCAACGACTTCATCGTGCTCGAGGACAACGCGCGCACGCCGTCGGGCGTGTCCTACATGCTGGAAAACCGCGAGATCATGATGCGGCTGTTTCCGGACCTGTTCGCGCGCCACCGCGTCGCGCCGGTCGAGCGCTATCCGGACGAATTGCTGTCGGCGTTGCGCTCGGTGGCGCCGCTCAGCGCCTCGGCCGAGCCGACGGTAGCGCTGATGACACCGGGCATCTACAACTCCGCCTATTACGAGCACTCGTTCCTGGCCGACAAGCTCGGCATCGAGCTGGTCGAGGGCCGCGACCTCATCGTCAAGAACGACGAGGTGTTCATGCGCACCACCGAGGGGCTGAAGCGGGTCGACGTGATCTACCGCCGCGTCGACGACGACTTCCTCGACCCCCTCACCTTCCGCCCGGACTCGGCGCTCGGCGTGCCCGGCCTGATGTCGGCCTATGTCGCCGGCAACGTGACGCTCGCCAACGCGGTCGGCACCGGCATCGCCGACGACAAGGCGATCTACTCCTACATGCCCGATGTCGTGAAGTTCTATCTCGGCGAGGAGCCGATCCTGAAGAACGTGCAGACCTGGCGCTGCCGCGAGCCGCAGGATCTGTCCTACGTGCTCGACCATCTCGGCGAGCTCGTCGTCAAGGAGGTGCACGGCTCGGGCGGCTACGGCATGCTGATCGGCCCGGCCGCGACCAAGGCGACCATCGAGGCGTTCCGCGACAAGCTGAAGCGCGAGCCGGAGGGCTTCATCGCGCAGCCGACGCTGGCGCTCTCGACCTGCCCCACCTGCGTCGCGTCTGGCCTGGCGCCGCGCCATGTCGATTTGCGCCCGTTCGTGCTGACGGGACGCGACCGCACCACCATCGTACCCGGCGGCCTCACCCGCGTGGCGCTGAAGGAAGGCTCGCTGGTGGTGAATTCCAGCCAGGGCGGCGGCACCAAGGACACATGGGTGCTGGATGAGTAAGCCTCGCCGCCCTCGCTTCACGCGCTTCGTTCCCGTGCATGCCTTCCCCGTCGCAGGGGCGGGTTCACATCGCACCTCATAGATTGCCCATGCTGTCGCGCACCGCCGAAAACCTGTACTGGCTGGCCCGCTACGTCGAGCGCGCCGAGTACCTCGCCCGCACCATCGACGCCACCCTGCGCGTCACGGCGCTTCCCGCGGCCTATATCGGCAAGACCAATGAGTGGGAATCGGCGCTGATGACCGCCGGCGTCAATGTCAGCTTCTACGAGCATTACTCCGAGGCCAACGAGCAGAACGTCGTCGAATATCTCTCGTTCAACCAGTCGAACCCGTCCTCGATCAAGAACTGCATCGAGGCCGCCCGCCTCAACGCCCGCTCGGTGCGGACGGCGCTGACGTCGGAGATGTGGGACACCCTCAACGGCTCCTGGATCGAGCTCCAGGAGGTCTGGAGCAAGGGCACCAAGACGCGCGAGGAGCTGGCGCGCTTCCTGCGCTTCGTGCAGGAAACCTCGCTGCGCTTCGACGGCTCGGCCTACCGGACCATGCTGCGCAACGACGCCTACTGGTTCTCGCGGCTCGGGCTGCATCTGGAGCGCGCCGACAACACCGCCCGCATCCTCGACGTCAAATATCACGTGCTGCTGCCCGAGGAGGAGCACGTCGGCGGTCCGCTCGACTACTACCAGTGGACCTCGATCCTGCGTTCGGTCTCGGCGCTGACGGCCTATCACTGGGTCTATCGCGAGACGCTGAAGCCCTGGCTGATCGCGGACCTGCTGATCCTCAACGACACGCTGCCGCGCTCGCTGGCGAGCTGCTACGGCAACCTCGTCCGCAATCTCGACCAGATCGGCGTCGCCTATGGCCGCCAGGGGGCCGCGCAGCGCCATGCCCGCGGCGTCCGCAACCGGCTCGACCACTCCAACATGGACGACATTTTCCAGCGCGGCGTGCACGAGTTCATCCAGGAGTTCATCGCCGACAATTCACGGCTCGGAGAGATCATCACCAAGCAGTATCTGATCTGAGCGCCTGGAGCGCGGCGAATACGGCGATGGGCGGCCGTCGGACTGTGACTGCGAGACCACGTCCGGCACCCGGCCCCTGCCCTCCGCCCGAGGGATCCTCCTTCCCCCTTTCAGGGAGAGGTGAAACGAGCTACCGCGGACAGCACATCTGACGAAGACTGGTCGACCGCCATGCGCCTGCGTATCTCCCATTCCACCACCTACCGCTACGAGCCGGCGGCGACCGGCGCGATCCAGATCATCCGCATGACGCCCGGCAGCAATGACGGCCAATATGTGGCGGAGTGGCAGATCGACGTGTCGACCGATTCCCGCCTCGACATGCACGAGGACGCATTCGGCAACATCACCCACGTGATCACGCATGGCGCGCTCGAGGACCTCACGATCACCGCCGAAGGACTGGTCGAGACCCACGACACCGGCGGCGTGCTGAAGGGAGCGGACGAACGCTTCCCGCCCAGCTTCTTCCTCCGGCAGACGCCGCTCACGGCCGCAAATGCGGCCATGGCCGCCGTCGTGCGCGATCTGCGCGCGGAGTCGGAGAGCGACGTACTCGGCCTCCTGCACACGCTGATGATGCAGGTCTACGAGCACATGACCTTCGACGAGGATCCGACCCACAGCGGCACCTCGGCAGCGGAAGCCTTCGTGCTGAAGCGCGGCGTCTGCCAGGACTATGCGCATATCTTCATCGCCTGCGCGCGCGCCGCCGGCATTCCCGCGCGTTTCGTATCCGGCCACTTCCTGCGTTCCGATGGTGCAGTGCACCAGGAGGCCGGCCATGCCTGGGCGGAAGCCTATGTACCGGATCTCGGCTGGGTCGGTTTCGATGCCGCCAACTGCATCTGCACCACCGACGCTCATGTCCGGGTCGCGATCGGGCTCGATTATCTCGGTGCGGCGCCGGTGCGCGGCACACGCTATGGCGGCGGCACCGAGACGCTCACCGTGAAAGTGAAGGTCGAGCAGGTCGGCCGCGGCGGTCCGTCGCAATCCCAGTCGCAGCGGCAGTCCTGAATTCTGGAACGCGCGCTCCACCCATGGTGTCGTTCCGGGGCGCGCGAAGCGCGAGCCCGGAATCCATCGGGTGGCAGAATGCACGGAGGGATGGATTCCGGGCTCGTCGCTTCGCTCCGCCCCGGAATGACGACCTTTTGTGGAGCGACCACTCATCCCGGCTTCGACATTGGCGGGGGTGGACGGGAGGCCGATTTTCGCTAGTAATTCGCGCAATGGCTCGAGGGGACTGAGATGACTTATTGCTGCGGAATTCTGGTGCGTGACGGCCTCGTCATGATCGCGGACACCCGAACCAATGCCGGTCTCGACAACGTCTCGACCTTCCGCAAGCTGCACATCTTCTCCAATCCGGGCGAGCGCATCGTGGCGGTCGCCAGCGCCGGCAATCTCGCCATTAGCCAATCCGTGCTGTCGACCTTGACCGAAGGGATGGAAGACCCCGACACCGGCGAGGTCGAGACCCTGATGAACGCGCCGACGATGTTTCAGGCCGCACAGCGCATCGGCAAGGCGATCCGCATGGTGCACGCCACCGAAGGGCCGGCGCTGAAGGCCGAAGACATCTCGTTCGACGTCTCCTTCCTGTTCGGCGGCCAGATCAAGGGCTCGCGGATGCGGCTATTCATGGTCTACACCGCCGGCAACTTCATCGAATGCACCACCGACACGCCCTACTTGCAGATCGGCGAGCACAAATACGGCAAGCCGGTGCTCGACCGCGCCATGCATTACGACGTCGAGCTCTACGAGGCGCTGAAGACGGGCCTGATCTCGATGGACTCGACGATGCGCTCCAATCTCGGCGTCGGCCTGCCGATCGACGTCCTGGTCGTGCGCGCGGAGGCCTGCGAGGCAGACCTCAATCATCGCATCGAGGCCGGCGAGCCCTATTTCCACGATCTCCGCTCGCGCTGGTCGGCGGCCCTGCGCGCTGCGCATAACAACATTCCAAGGCCGCCCTATAAGACTCAGAGCGAGTCAAAACACTGAAACTGCAAAACACTTGAACTGAAGGTGAGGAAACATGGCTGAAGCGGCAAAGAAGATCGCGCTGGTGACAGGCGCAGGCACGGGGGTCGGCCGCGCCGCATCGCTCGCGTTGATGAACTCCGGCTTCACCGTGGTGCTGGCCGGTCGCCGCAAGGAGATGCTGGAGGAGACCGCCAAGCTCGGCCCAGCCGGCATGAGCCTCCCCGTCTCCGCCGATATGATGGACCCCGCCTCGATCGCGGCGCTGTTCGACACCGTGAAGTCGACCTACGGCCGGCTCGACGTGCTGTTCAACAATGCCGGCATGGGCGCGCCACCGGTGCCATTCGAGGACCTCACCTTGCAGCAATGGCAGTCGGTGGTGGCGACCAACCTCACTGCGCCGTTCCTGTGCACGCAGCACGCCTTCCGCATCATGAAGGATCAATCGCCGCGCGGCGGCCGCATCATCAACAACGGCTCGATCTCGGCGCACGCGCCGCGGCCGTTCTCCTCGCCCTACACCTCGACGAAGCACGCGATCACGGGTCTGACGAAAGCGTCGAACCTCGACGGCCGCGCCTATGACATCGCGGTCGGCCAGATCGACATCGGCAACGCCGAGACGCCGATGACCGAGCGCATGGTCGGCGGCGTGCTGCAGCCCGACGGCCGCATGATGCCGGAGCCGCGCATGGACGTGAAGGCCGTCGGCGACGCCGTCGCCTACATGGCCGGCCTGCCGCTCGACGCCAACGTCCTGTTCATCACGGTGATGGCGACGAAGATGCCGTTCGTGGGACGGGGGTGATCACTTCTTTCAGATCCCGCTCCCTGCTCTCTCCACTCGTCATTCCGGGGCGCGCGAAGCGCGAGCCCGGAATCCATAGCCACACGCGGTGGTGTGGCGCGAGATGGATGTGGCATTTATCTTCGTCACACGACGTCTCATGGTGATGGATTCCGGGCTCATCGCTGCGCGATGCCCCGGAATGACGGAGAGAGCGCGGCCGGCTCGCCCTACTCCAACCGCTCCACCTTCCGCAGCTCCGGAAACAGCTTCATCCACGCCAGCGCGATCGCGATGGTGCCGACGCCGCCGAGGATGGCGGCGGGCATGGCCCCTAACAGCGCGGCGGTGACGCCGCTCTCGAACTGGCCGAGCTGGTTGGAGGCGTTGATGAACAGGAAGTTCACCGCGCCGACGCGGCCGCGCATCTCGTTGGGCGTGGCGAGCTGAACGAGCGAAAAGCGGATCACGACGCTGACGGTGTCGGCGGCGCCGAGAACGGCGAGCGCAGCGACCGAGATCCACATCACATGCGAGACGGCGAACACGACCGTCGCCGCACCGAACACGATGACCGCCTGGAACATGCGCAGGCCGACGCGCCGCCGAATGGTGTAGCGCGCCAGCACCGCCGTCATCGCCAGCGCGCCGACCGCGGGCGCGGCGCGCAGCACGCCGAGCCCGAACGGCCCGGTGTCGAGGATATCGCGCGCGTAGATCGGCAGCAGCGCAGTGACGCCGCCGAGCAGCACCGCGAACAGATCGAGCGAGATGGTGCCGAGGATCGCCGGATTGGCGCGGATGAAGCGGACGCCGGCGAACAGATCGTCCTTGCTGCCCTCGAGCCGCTCGGCCGGCACGTCATCAGGCACCTGCATCAGGCCGGTCAGGGCCATGCCTCCGATCCAGAACAGCATCATGATGCCGTAGGGCACACCGGGCGCGACCGCATAGGCGAAGCCGCCGATCGCAGGCCCCGCGATGGTCGCGAGCTGCGCTGCACCGCTGGACAGCGCGCTGGCCCGCTGCAAGGTGCCGGACGGCGCGATCAGCGGCAGCAGCGCCGCCGTGGCCGGGCTTTCGAAGGCGCCGGCAATGCCGAGCACGAAGACGGCCGCGAATAGCTGGAATTCGCCGAGCTGACCGGCGTAAGCGCCCCAGCACAGATAGAGCGCCGTCAGCGCCTCGACGAGCTGACAGAGCTGCACGACGCGCTTGCGCTGGAATCGGTCGGCGGCGCTGCCGGCGACGAACACCAGCAGTGCCGTTGGCAGGAACTGGATCAGCCCGACCATGCCGAGATCGAAGGCGCGCCCGGTCAGATCGTAGATCTGCCAGCCGATCGCCACCGCCGCGATCTGGCTCGCAAAGCGCGACAGGCTGCGGGACGACAGGAAGAACAGGAACGCGCTTTGCTTCAAGAGATCGCGCGCGCCGATCGGGACGGTGGACGACATGATGGCGCCTGCGTGACGCAGCCCTCACTGCTTGTCAATCGCGGGCCCCGCATGGCCGCGCGGCATTGCACGCGGCAGTTCCCTGCGCCCATAATGAAACGGGGTTCGGGGGATCTGATGCTTCAGCTGCAATCGGCGTTCGGGATAATCGCACTGCTCGCGATCGCATGGGCGCTCAGTGAAAACCGGCGCGCGGTGTCGTTGAAGCAGGCCGGGCTCGGGCTGGTGGTGACGCTCGTGACGGCCATCGTCCTGCTCAAGGTGCCTGCGGTCGCCCGCGCGTTCGGCGCCATCAACGACGTCGTGGGCGCCATCTCGTCGGCCTCCCGGGCCGGCACCTCCTTCGTCTTCGGCTTTGTCGGCGGCGGCGCCCTGCCCTTCGAGCTGAAGGCGCCCGGTGCCGATTTCGTGCTCGCCTTCCAGGCGCTGCCGATCGTGCTGGTCATGAGCGTGCTCACGACGCTGTTGTTCTACTGGCGCGTGCTGCCGCCCTTGGTGCGCGGCATGGCCTGGCTGCTGGAGCGCACCCTCGGCGTCGGCGGCGCGGTCGGCCTGTCGACCGCCGCGAATGTCTTCCTCGGCATGGTCGAAGCGCCGCTGTTCATCCGGCCGTATCTGGCGCAGATGACGCGCAGCGAATTGTTTCTCGTCATGACCGGCGGCATGGCCGGCATCGCCGGCACCGTGCTGGTGCTCTACGCCACGCTGCTGGCGCCACTGATCCCGGATGCCGCCGCGCATTTCGTCATCGCCTCGGTGCTCGGCGCGCCGGCGTCGATCCTGGTCAGCCTGATCATGGTGCCGGAGACGTCGAAGCAGCTCACCGGCGGCGCGCTCGGCGATCCCGGGACTCAGGCCACCTCGACCATGGACGCGATCGTCAAGGGCACCAGCGCCGGGCTCGAACTCTTGATGAACATCGTGGCGCTACTGCTGGTGCTGGTCGCGCTGGTGCATCTCGCCAACGCGATCCTGTCGCTCTTGCCCGCCATCGGCGGCGCCGACATCTCGCTGCAGCGGCTGCTCGGCCTCGTGATGGCGCCGGTGTGCTGGCTGATGGGCCTGCCGTGGTCGGAGGCCGTCACCGCCGGCAGCCTGATGGGCACCAAGACGGTGCTGAACGAGCTGATCGCCTATGTCGAGCTGGCCAAGCTCGATGCAAGCGCACTCGACCCGCGCGCTCGTCTGATCATGCTCTATGCGATGTGCGGCTTCGCCAACTTCGCCAGCCTCGGCATCATGATCGGCGGCCTCGGCACCATGGCGCCGACCCGGCGCGACGAGATCAACGCGCTCGGCCTGAAATCAATCGTCTCGGGCACCCTCACCACCTGCCTGATGGGCGCGATCGTCGGCCTGCTGACGTGAGCTGAGCTCGGTCGTCTTCGGGAGAAGCAGCGGCGCGATCCGGGCCATCACGAGCTGCGAGCCCGCCGCCGTGAGATGCGCGTGGTCGAACGACAGCGGGACGTCGCCGACCGTGAGCGGACAGCGTCCGCTCTCGCAGACCGCCGACAGGATCGAGACGTAGGAAAAGCCCTCACCACTCGGCAGCCCCGCCTGCATGGCCGCATCCAGCGCGAAGATGTCCGAGCGGACGAAAGCCACGGGATCCGGCGCCATGCCGCGCAAGGTGGCGCGCGCCAGCATCGAGGGCAGCCGCGCGCGGAATTGCACGGAGGGACCGAGCAGCACCACCGGAATGCCGGCATCACTGAGCCGAGACAGGGTCGACCTGAGGTCGCGCACCATTCCGGCAAAGCGCGGCGATCGGGCATCTTCGAGCCAATCGGCTGACATCACCACCAGATCGGGCCGGTGCGCCGCGAAGTAGTCGCGCATCTGGGCCGCCAGCGCGCGGCAGGCGGCCACGCCCTGCGTCTCCGCGTTGAAGGTCGGCATGCAGGTGGGCTGGCTCGCCTGCATGATGTTGACGGTGTCCGGATCGAGCTCGGCCTTGAGGCCGTGATAGTAGTGCGCGGCAAAGCTGTCGCCCCACAGCAGCAAGTTGGTCTTGCCAGGCACTGGACGGAGACAATCCTCGGGCACGCGCCCGTCCGGCGTCGTGAAGCAGGTGCCGTAGCGATAGACCGGCTTCATGTCGTAGGCGTTGTAGGCGTCCAGCCGCTGCGCCGCGCGGTCGGCGTCCGACACGGCGCCGGCGCGCAACAGACCCACGCCGCTGCCGGCCATCAGCAGCAGGCTTGCCAGCGCCGCAAGACCGAAGGCCGCGCGCGGGGTCGCTGCGAGTTTGCGATGGCGGAACGGCTGCTCGATGAAGCGCCAGGACAGCGTGGCGACTGCGACCGTGAGCGCGAACAACGCCACCCGCTCCCAGCCGTCGAGCGCGAGGCCGGGCTTGGCGAATCGCGCGAAGGCGAACAACGGCCAGTGCCACAGATACAGCGAATAGGAAATGCGGCCGAAGAACGCCGCCACGCCGAGCGGCGATAGCGGGCTACGCGGCACGTTGGCCACGCCGGCGCCGCTCCACAGGAACAGCGCGGCGCCGAGGCATGGCGCCAGCGCGTCGACGCCGGGGAAACCCGGTCCGGGGCGCAACGCCAGAATCGGCACCGCCATCAGCAGCAGCGACAGCGCGCGGGCGCCGCGCTGGGCGAGACCAGGCCGCGGTGCGGGAAGGCCGGATATCGCGACCAGGCTGCCGAGCAGGAATTCCCAGGCGCGCGGCGGGCTGAGAAAGAATGCGCTCGCGGACGCGCCGCCTCGCATCAGCAGCAAACCGAGCGCGAACGAGCCGGCAGCCAGCAGCGCCAGCGTGAAAGTCAGCGCCAGCCTGCGGCCGCGCGCTATCAGCAACACGGCCCAGACCACGATCGGCAGCACCAGATAGAACTGCTCCTCGACCGCGAGCGACCAGGCGTGCAGCAGCGGCTTCTCCACCGCGGCGTGGTCGAAATAGCCCGACTGCTGCCAGAAGAAGATGTTCGAAGTGAAGGTGACGACGGCGGCCGCGGAACGGAAGAATTCGGCGCGCTCGGAGCCCAGCATGTCCTGCGACGCCGGGAGCGCCGCGAACGCCACCATGGCGTAGAGCGCCGGCAGCAGCCGCCGCACCCTCCGCTCGTAGAATTGCACGAACGAGAAGCGGCCCGCCCCGATCTCCGCGGCGATGATGCCGGTGATCAGGTAGCCGGAGATGACGAAGAAGATGTCGACGCCGACGAAGCCGCCGAAGATCGCCGGCGCCTCGAAATGGAATGCGACGACGGAGAGCACCGCGATGGCGCGCAGCCAGTCGATGTCCTCGCGATGTCCTACATCTGAAGCCGGGCCGGCGCCCGCGCTGGCGATGCGGGGCTGCATCGATGCGCGCGTGCGAGGCACGCACGGGATCGTGGGAGCGAACTGGACGACGAAGCGCGGCAACGGAACGGGTACGCCTTTACGCAAGCCCGCGGCGAACACGTCTTACGGATTCGTCGCCGGCCCATCCGTCCCAATGACGCGAGACCGGATGTCAACACACACGCGCGATGGGACCGCCGTCCATCGCACGCGAATGTTTCCATCCATTTCTGTCGGCTTTACGTCGACAGTTCGACGGTTTTGAAGTCGGCCGGCAGGATCACTTCCAGCAGCTCGACGTCGTCGGAATAGTCGAGGATCATGTGCCGGATCTTCGGCGGCTGGGTCCAGCAGCTGCCCTCCTGCATCAGCGTCTCGCCGACGCCTTCGAGGTAGCTCTTCACCCAGCCCTTGAGCACATAGACCATCTGGAAGTCGACCGCATGGGTGTGCAGCTTGGAGACTTCCTGCGGATTGCACGGCGGCAGCATGCGGATGACATGCGCGCGCGCCAAACCGTGCGTCGCGTCGGCGATGCCGAGGTCGCGGTAATGGGCATAAGCGCGCAGGCCGTCGGCCTTGAAGTCCTCCTCGCGGTGATGGCTGATCGCGACCTTCTGTTTGCGGCGGCGCGGCGCCGGCGCTGGTCGCCCCTTGCTCGCCAGCGCCTTGCGCGCCGAGGGCGCAGCCGCCCGGCCCGGCTTGGCGGGCGTCTTCGCCAGCGGCTTGGCGCTAGTTCTCGTAACGGCCTTCGCCGTCGCCTTGCTGCTCTTGCCGGTCTTCAGCGCCGCTGACTTGGCGGCGGCGCGTGATGCGGGCTTGGTCGTCCGGCTCTTGGTGGCCATGGTGCTCTCCCTACGAGTCCTCGTCGCGAGGGTAGCACATATTGGATTGGAGAGGCTCAGCAGCCGCTCCAACAAAGGTCGTCATTCCGGGGCGTGCGAAGCACGAGCCCGGAATCCATTCCTCCGCGCGTTCTGCCGCCCGATGGATTCCGGGCTCGCGCTTCGCGCGCCCCGGAATGACACCGGTCATGAGGCGGCAGCGGTGGCTGTCAGCCTCAATGCAGCCGGAACACGCCGTCGACAGCGCGCAGCTCGGCCGGCTTGATCAGCTTGGAATGCGCCACCGTGACCGAATACAGCGGACCCTCGATCTTCTCCTGCCAGAACGCCAGGAAGTCCTGCAGCGCCGGGAATTTCGGAAACAGGTCGTAGTTCTGCCAGACATAGGTCTGCAGCAGCGAGCGATGGTCCGGCATCCGATACAGGATCTGCGCCGTCGTCAGCCCGTAACCCAGCACCTGTTTCCGAAAGTCCTCGGAAACCTCAACCTTCGACACCATGCCAACCTCCGTTTCTGGAGCGCATGTCCGTGTGGCCATCCGGGATGGAGCCACCCGGCAAAGATGCGCTCACTGCCTAGAAATGTGACGCATGTCCTCAACCCATCTCAAGCTTAAATGTTTAACGACATGTTGAAAAATGCTGCATTAGCAGCCACTTAGCCCAGGTGCTAATACGGGGTTTCATGGTTCGTTCCGCTCCCGTTAACGCTATCGGAACGCTTTGGCAGAGCCCGCAGTTGACTGCTAATTTTTCTGCTACAAGCCCTTGCCCGGCCGAATGCTCTCCCCTAAATCCAGCCTGCGTGCTGGCACTCGCCGGCGCCGACTGCCAAATTCCCAGAAACTGACAATCGCCTCAATAGCTTAGGAGGACTGTATGGCTTTCCGTCCGCTTCACGACCGCGTCGTGGTCAAGCGCATCGACGCCGAAGAGAAGACCGCTGGCGGCATCATCATCCCCGACTCGGCCAAGGAGAAGCCCTCGCAGGGCGAAGTGATCGCGGTGGGCCCGGGCGCCCGCGACGAGAGCGGCAAGCTGGTCCCGCTCGACGTCCAGGTCGGTGACCGCGTGCTGTTCGGCAAGTGGTCGGGCACCGAGGTCAAGATCGACGGCCACGAGCTGCTGATCATGAAGGAAAGCGACATCATGGGCGTGCTCACCGACACCGCGTCAAAGAAGAAGGCCGCCTAAGCCAACCCGCTCAACGCTCACCCTGAGGAGCGCCTGCGGGCGCCCTGCCCAGGGTGAGACGACCAATTCAACTCAGGGAAACCCAATATGTCAGCAAAAGACGTAAAGTTCGGCGTCGACGCTCGCGACCGCATGCTGCGCGGCGTGGACATCCTCGCCAATGCCGTCAAGGTCACGCTCGGTCCGAAGGGCCGCAACGTCGTCCTCGACAAGTCGTTCGGCGCGCCGCGCATCACCAAGGACGGCGTCACCGTCGCCAAGGAGATCGAGCTCGACGACAAGTTCGAGAACATGGGCGCGCAGATGGTGCGCGAGGTCGCCTCGAAGTCCGCTGACGCGGCCGGCGACGGCACCACCACCGCGACCGTGCTGGCCCAGGCCATCGTGCGTGAAGGCGCCAAGGCGGTTGCCGCCGGCATGAACCCGATGGATCTGAAGCGCGGCATCGACCTCGCGGTCGAGGCGGTCGTTGCCGACCTCGTCAAGAACTCCAAGAAGGTCACGTCGAACGACGAGATCGCCCAGGTCGGCACCATCTCCGCCAACGGCGACGCCGAGATCGGCAAGTTCCTCGCCGACGCGATGAAGAAGGTCGGCAACGAGGGTGTCATCACCGTCGAGGAAGCCAAGTCGCTCGAGACCGAGCTCGACGTCGTCGAGGGCATGCAGTTCGACCGCGGCTACATCTCGCCCTACTTCGTCACCAACGCCGACAAGATGCGCGTCGAGATGGATGACGCCTACATCCTGATCAACGAGAAGAAGCTTTCCTCGCTGAACGAGCTGCTGCCGCTGCTCGAGGCCGTGGTGCAGACCGGCAAGCCGCTGGTCATCGTCGCCGAGGACGTCGAGGGCGAGGCGCTCGCCACCCTGGTCGTCAACCGCCTGCGTGGCGGCCTGAAGGTCGCGGCCGTCAAGGCGCCGGGCTTCGGCGATCGCCGCAAGGCCATGCTGCAGGACATCGCGATCCTGACCGGCGGCCAGGCGATCTCGGAGGATCTCGGCATCAAGCTCGAGAACGTCAACCTCTCGATGCTCGGCCGCGCCAAGAAGGTGATGATCGACAAGGAGAACACCACGATCGTCAACGGCGCCGGCAAGAAGGCCGACATCGAGGCGCGCGTGCACCAGATCAAGGCGCAGATCGAGGAGACCACCTCGGACTACGACCGTGAGAAGCTGCAGGAGCGTCTGGCCAAGCTCGCGGGCGGCGTCGCGGTGATCCGCGTCGGCGGCGCGACCGAGGTCGAGGTCAAGGAGCGCAAGGATCGCGTGGATGACGCGATGCATGCGACCCGCGCGGCTGTCGAGGAAGGCATCCTGCCGGGCGGCGGCGTCGCCCTGCTCCGGGCGTCCGAGCAGCTCAAGGGCCTGCGCACCAAGAACGACGACCAGAAGACTGGCATCGAGATCGTCCGCAAGGCGCTCTCCGCCCCGGCCCGCCAGATCGCGATCAACGCGGGCGAGGACGGCTCGGTCATCGTCGGCAAGATCCTGGAGAAGGACCAGTACGCCTACGGCTTCGACAGCCAGACCGGCGAGTACGGCAACCTGGTCTCCAAGGGCATCATCGACCCGACCAAGGTGGTTCGCGCCGCGATCCAGAACGCCGCCTCCGTGGCTGCGCTGCTGATCACGACCGAAGCCATGGTCGCCGAGCTGCCGAAGAAGAACGCCGGCGGCCCCGCGATGCCTCCGGGCGGCGGCATGGGCGGCATGGACTTCTAAGTCCGACGCTTCGTCGCAGACGACAATTGCAAAACCCCGGCAGCGATGCCGGGGTTTTCGTTTGTGCTGGAATTGTCGCATCGCCAGCCTCGGTTTCGGGCTCATGCCCCCGATGCCTTCAATGCGTAGTTCAGATGAGCGCACGCCGCATCCCGAAGGGCGCAGGCGGGAGCGACATCCGGAGTGTCACGAACCGAGCAGGTGATCCCGCATGTCGCTTCGCTCATGCGGGCTACGGGCTCCGCGCCGCCCTACTTCACCATCGTCCCAATCCGCTCGAAACGGATCCGGCCCGGCTTGCCTTTCTCGGCGCTGGTGGCCGAGAAGAAGATCATCGCGGCGCGGCCGATGACATTCTCGATCGGCACATAGCCGATGGTGCCAAGCACACGGCTGTCGGTCGAGTTGTCGCGGTTGTCGCCGAGCATGAACAGCCGCCCGGGCGGCACGACGAAGACGTTGGTATTGTCGAAGAAGCCGTGGCTGACGCAATCCAGCGTCTCGTAGCTCACGCCATTCGGCAAGGTCTCGCGCCAGCGCGTGACGCGCTCGTTCGCACCGCCCCCGCAGGCCGCCTCTCCGGTCAGATCCTCGACCCGCTCCCGCTCGACGGCCGTATCGTTGATGTAGAGCACTCCCTCCTTCATCTGGACGCGATCGCCGGGCAGTCCGACGACGCGCTTGATGTAGACGGTCGCATTGTCTTTCGGCAGGAAGAACGCGACCACATCACCGCGCGCAGGTGTCGCGCCCCAGATGCGCGCCGACGGCGGCAACGAGGAAGGCCAAGACAACGGCCAAGTGAAACGGCTGTAGCCGTAGGGATATTTCGACACGAAGAAGACATCGCCGACGAGAAGCGTTGGAATGTTCGAGGATGAAGGGATGTTGAACGGCTGATACAGGAAGGAGCGGATCAGTACCGGCGAGGCCAGCAGCAGGCACAGCAGCGCAAAGCCCGCGATGAAGATCCCCGCGATCGCCCACCACGGCTCGCGCTTCGGCCCGATGGCACCCGCATCCAGGCTCGTCATCGCGTCTCCCCCCTTCTTCACAGCCTGAGGATGATGGAAGGCCCGACCATGCGCAATCGCCAAATGAACCGGCGGCCACGCGGCCGCTGATCACCTCCGGCGCCTGCCGCCCCGTCAACAGGAGGCCGCCCGTGGGCGACCTCACCGATTTGGAGTCTTCATCGCCCCTTCCGCCACGGCGCGTCGGCTTCCCAGTCACCGGCCATGATCGAGCCGTAAGGGATCACCTCGTCGGTCACCTCGCCGAGGCCGTAGCGTGCGATCTGCGCCCGTACCGACGCCGCGTTCTTGTAGGCCTGCGGCAGCTCCGACAAATCAGGCTTGCCGCAATAGAACCGCGCATCGATGCCCTCAGGCATCTCCGGGCGATGCGCGCGCAAAAACGCCTTCCGCCCGAGATTGCGGCCAGCGCCGTGCGGCGCGAAGCCGAGCGCATCCTTGTTGTCGCGATGCTTCAGGATCAGCACCGGCTCGGCCATGTTGAGCGGCACGATCGTGCGTCCGTCATCGTCAGCCGAGAAGCCGGACCAGTTCGGCGTCGCGCCCTTGCCGTGGTAGTACAGGCCGTCGCTCTTCTGGAAGACGAAGTTGTGCTCGTTCCAGAACCGGTCCGCGACGGCGTTGCCGAGCTTCGCCGCCGCGAGATCGTGAATCGCGTGGTGATTGGCCCTGGTCCACAGCCGCGCGACCTGCAACGCCTCCCAATAGGCCCGGCCGTCGTCGCTCGACGCCTTGATCCAGGCGCTGTGCTCCGGGACCTTCGGCGCGTGGATCGCGGTGTGCCGTTTCGCCACGCTCATGCCGCGCTTGTAAAGCTGGGCACCGAAGCCGCGCGAGCCGTGATGCGTCACCAGCGCCACCTGCCCGGTCGATTTGAGATGGCCGACATAGGCGAAGTGGTTGCCGTCGCCCTGCGTGGCGAAGTGGCCGATCGCGAAGCGCTCGAGCCCCTTCAGGAACGGGTTGCCGTCAAAGCCTTTCATCACCTCGCCCGGCGGCTGATGCAGCCGGTCGCGTCCGCCGGG
Source organism: Bradyrhizobium sp. SZCCHNS30572 (assembly GCF_032484415.1). Classification (NCBI taxonomy): domain Bacteria; kingdom Pseudomonadati; phylum Pseudomonadota; class Alphaproteobacteria; order Hyphomicrobiales; family Nitrobacteraceae; genus Bradyrhizobium; species Bradyrhizobium sp. SZCCHNS30572. The sequence goes on from NZ_JAUESY010000005.1 coordinate 120,717, forward strand.
ACCGAAGTGGGTCACGGCGTGGACGGCGTCAAGGATGCGCTTCGGGTCGTCCCCGCGGTTGAACACGGTCACCGCCACTGAGCAGCAGATGTCAGAGGAATGGAAGCCCGGATGGATCGCGTCCTCGCAGGCGACCACGCCGCCGACCGGGATGGTGCCGAGCGCCGTTCCCGACGGACAGGCGTCCGGCATCACGGCGCCGGCCACGATGGTCGGCACCCGCATCAACGCATCCATGTGCTGCGTCACCGCCGCGACATTGGCGCACTCCAGCTCGTTGTCGGCCTCGATCAGCATCGCGAACGGCACGCCGTTGGTGCGCATCAGCGTCTCCGCCGGCTGCAGCGCCTGCAGCGCGGCGAAGATCGCGTCATCATCGGCGCCATCGGCCCGCATCGCATTGGCCGTCGCCAGTCCCTCCTTGAACCAGCGACCGGGCTTGAAGCCCCAGGCGATCAGGGTGTTTCCGTCGATCATGGCTCGTCTCACATTCCAATCAGGTCAGTTTGTAACATCCAGCGGCAGCTGCGTTCATTCGCCGCGCGTAGCGCGATCAGTGGCGCCTGTGCGTGCGTAGTTCGTGACACCAAGATGTTGCGCTCATCGCCGGCCAAGCATATGGCATCCGTCGATGATCTATACCCCCGACACTGTGCTGGCCCAGAATGGCGGAGGAAAGAGCGCATGACCTCTCGATGCGTCATTCCGGGGTGCGTCGGCAAGCAAATGGCAAAGCCATTTGCGCAGCCGGCGCGAGCCCGGAATCCATACTCCCGACGATAAGTGTGAGGCACCGTCTCAACCACAAATCCCCGGATACAGATCGTCCCAATTCGGGTTGTTCTCCTCGATCAGCCTGATTTTCCAGTCGCGCCGCCACTTCTTCAGCTCTTTCTCGCGCGCGATGGCCGTGATCGCGTTGTCGTAGATTTCGAACGAGACGAGCTTGCCGATGTCATAGCGCGAGGTGAAGCCCGGAGCCGCCTTGGTTCGGTGTTCGTAGACGCGTCGAATGAGATCATTCGTGACGCCCAGATAGAGCGTCCCGTGTTTTTTGCTCGCCAGTAGATAGACGTAGTATGCCATCCGAGAGCCGTCGTTATGGATTCCGGGCTCAGCCGCTACGCGGCTACCCCGGAATGACGCGTGGAGAGAGGTGTGATCTCTCCTCCCGTCATTCCGGCGCTCGCGCAGCGCGAGCCCGGAATCCATACTCACGAAACTGAGCTGCAATTTCAATTCTGCCCTACGCCCTCTCACTTCCAAGCGAGAGGCCGCCCTTGGGCGGCCTCTCTTCGATCACGCCGTCTCCGGCGCCTTCAGCCGCACCAGCCTTGTCAGCAGCGCGTCGAGGCCGGCGCCGTCGCCGGCGTGCAGGTCGATACGGCCGACCTTCTCGACCAGGCGCTCCAGCGACTCCAGCTCCTTGAGCCGGAGCAGCAGCGGGTTGTCCTCCATCAGCCTGGCGGTGTTGAGGAGCGAGCGCGTCGCCGCGGTCTCCTCCTGGCGACGGATCAGGTTGGCCTTGGCCAGCCGCTCCGCCTCCACCACCTTGTTGACGAGCTCGCGGATCTCGCCGGGCAGGATCACGTCCTTCACGCCGAGCTCCGTCACCTCCACGCCCGAGCCGCCGAGCCGCGCGCGCACGTAGTCGCGCAGTTCGGCATCGAGCGAGGCCTTGGCGGCCAGCACCTCGTCGAGCGTGCGTGACGCCACCGCCTCGCGGATCGCGAACTGCACCAGCCGGTACAGCCACGCATCCACGTCGGACGTGGTCGCGACAGCCGCCTCCGCGTCGGCAATCCGCCGGAACGCCGTGAGCGTCACCCGCAGCGCGATGCGATCCTTGGTCAGCATCTCCTGCGCGGTGATCTCCAGCACCGTGGGCCGCAGATCCAGGCGCTTGACCTCGATCTTGCGGCCGACCGCCCAGAAGGCGTGCCGGCCCGGCGCCAGCCGCTCGGTCAGCTTGCCGTCGACATGGAGCAGACCAGCCTCGTGGTTCTCGACCACGGCCTCGGTCACAACGCTCGGCCGGTTACGCTCGATCATCGCCAGGTGCCGCGCGCTCACACGCACGTCGCTTGCGATGTCGATGCGCTCGACCTCGACCTGCGTCGCCACCTTCCAGTAGACACGTGTCTGCCACGGCGTGAGCAGATGCGTCGGCCGGCCGTCGAGGCTGACGATCGCGATCTCGTTCGCGCCGGTCTCCACGGCCTCGAAGAGTTCGGCGGCGAGATCGGGCCGCGCGGCCTTCAGCACCGCGTAGCGCTCGGCCGGGTATTCGGCCCTGACCACGTCGTACACTTGCACCATCAGCCGGTGCAGCGGATCGAGCAGCGCATGACGGCCAGGACCGAGCACGCGCACGAGCTGGCCGTCACGCCACACCAGCGCCCGCTCGCCATCCTCCACCGTCACGGTCTTCGTCACCAGATGCCAAGTCACAACACACTCCCACAGCTTGCGTCCGGCCCATCGGCCGAAACGCGATTCATTGATCAAAGGACGTGAGGACCGGACGACGCTTCCTGCGTGAACCGAGCGGACCGAGGCTTGAGCATCTGACGATGCCGGGCGCACGCGCGCGGTCACACGAGCTATCAGCCCGAGCGTCCTTGCGCAGCCTTCCCGGCATCTTCAGACGCGGTATCCACCGCGGCACAGAGCCGGTTCTGCAGTGTCTTGATCTGGTCGAAATGCCCTAGAACTTTCCTCTTGGGCAAAACGGCCGGACCGCGACTGAAGCGCGCGTCCGGTCCTCGTCAGAGGCGATTAGCTTTTCAGGCTAAACCGAAGCGCTGGAGCGGGAGTCGAACCCGCGACCCGATGATTCACAGTCATCTGCTCTACCTAACTGAGCTATCCTTTGGTGGTGTCGATCGGAATCGAACCGATGCCTTCGGGCCTTCAACCCGACGCTCTCCATGAGCTACAGACTCCTTGTTCTTTGCGACGACGGAACACGGGACCGGACACCGGCCGCGCCAGTCGGGATTTCAGCGAGCCCGAACCAAAGTCATCACGAAGGACGGTGCTACTACACACAATCAACGGCACGCGCAAGACGTAGACATCGATTATTTTCGAACGATCTCATTCCGTAACTAATCGTCTACATATCGATCTACTCATAACGACGTCGCTCGCATGCAAATGCGGGCGACGCAATTTCGTAGCCCGGATGTCGCTTACGCCGAGGCCCGCTGGACCTCGGCGCACGCTCATCTGGGCCACCTCTCCTCACCGCTCCAGCTCCACGTCCCAATAGAGATAATCCTGCCACGTCTCGTGCAGGAATCTCGGCGGAAACAGGCGCTGCGCGGCCATCAGCTCGTGCCGCGTCGGCTCGAAGGGCGGCCGTCGCGGCTTGAGATAGCGCCGGTCCTTGCGCGCGTTGCATGGACTGCAAGCGGCGACGATGTTGGTCCACGACGTCTCGCCGCCATCGGCCCGCGGTACCACGTGGTCGAACGTCAACTCGCCGTGCAGATAACGGCCGCCGCAGTACTGACATTCGAAGCGATCGCGCAGGAACACGTTGAACCGTGTGAAAGGCACGCGCATCGCGGGCCTGACATAGTCGCGCAGCGCGATCACCGCCGGCAGCCGCATGGTGACGCTCGGGCTACGAACCACCCGGTCGTACTCCGCGACGACGACGTGAGAGCCGCTGACGACTGCCCTGATCGCATCCTCCCAGCTGACCACTGACAGCGGGAAGTAGCTCAGCGGCTGGAAGTCGGCGTTGAGAACCAGCGCCGGATTTGTTGCTGACATCGTCGACCTCCTCTCTTCGCTTCAACCGCCTGGTCGTTCTGGCGCCCATGGCGGGAATCGAACCCGCCTTCCCGGATCGACGGTCCGGTCCCTTCGCCAGATGGGGACATGGGCCTCATGGTCTGCCCGGCGCACCGCTCGACGCTCGCCGGCCATCGCGCCCGCCGTCCACCGCGTGCGGATGAAACGCGTCCGGATCGGTGCGATTGAGGTAGTCGAGATAGAGCTGCCGCGCGCGCGCCTCGGTCACGCCTCGGCACGTCATGACGATGCGCACGAAAGCTGCTGCCACCGGTGAATCCAGTGCGCGCGCAATGTCGCAAGTCTCGGGATCTTCGCCTGACGTCCGGGTCATCCAACCCTCCGCTTGGTGCGCGGAGGGTGCAGTCCCGCCGCTGTTATGCTCTTGCTGAAATCTGGAGTCCCGGTCGGGCCAGGATTTTCACGAGATCGCTTGGACCCTGACAGGCGACGCGCAGACCCGACCAATCGCTCGACCGATTAAAGGGTCGTTCGTTGGTGGCGGCGTTCGCGAGATGTGAGCGTAGGCTCAACACGGTCGTAGTCCTCAAGAGCGCGCCGGTGATGATCGGCGGCCGATTGCGATGGGGCAGAGCTATGCGCAGAATTTTCCGAAACCGTCAAGACCAAAGCGTGAAGCGATGACGTTACCGGCTTCCGCAATGCGACGGATCTGCAACAGCCGGACTGCTCGTCGGGCAAATCAGTTGCGCGTTTTCGCGCACGACGAGAGCTCTGTCGCCCGCTCGAACGATCGAAGACGCGCGCGCGCGAAAGCCGATTTGTTGAGCCGGGTCAATCAGATCGCCCCGCTCGCCTCCTGTGCCCCGCATTTTCTTGTTTCCAAAAATCGGAAATCATGCATTCTATGCCGGTCCCGCCCTCATGAGAGGGGCGCTTCGCGATCGTCATGAACGTGGAGGGCGGGATGCGGTGGGCGCGTCGGGTTGCAGCGTGATCTGATCATGCGGACGAACGATCCGGCGCGCACGGCGAAGTCGTGATGTCCTGACACCCCGATGCTGGTGTCAAGGTCGAGAGAGACGAATGCTCCGACCGATGGTGGCCAGAAAGCCCGGCGCACCAGGGAGACCACGTATAAGCCGTAGGTCCATCGCGCGGGGAATGCCGGATGATGCGGCTGAACCTGTGGTGACTGCCGCCTGCTTTCTTTGTTGCAGGCGGGCCATGGGTGAGGCCCTCACCCGGCATTCCCCGCGCCCTCTCCTGATTTTCGAGGGCGACGTCGCTGGCAAGCCTCGGGCGTCGTTCGCCGCGAGAATGCGATGTCGTGTCCAGGAGTGTTCGAGCTGTGTATCCGTTTTCCCTTCTTCCCGTGCGATCGCATGAAGCGGTCGCCCGGAGCGACGCCGATCCCGAAGCCGCATCAGAAATCGTGCGCTCGTGACTGCACGGCGGCCAACGGATTCTCGATCTTGTGGCTCTAAAAGTGCGTGCTCTTGGAGATTGGGAGATCGGACGAGCGCTGCAAGTGAATGCGCCCTCTCCCACAAGGGGAGAGGGCGCTGTATCGCGCAGCGTAGTAGTTAGCGATATAGCACTCGTGCGACGGGAATCACGGCGCACCTTTGCACGCCCTACAGTTCGGAACTACTGCTGAGTGTGTGAGGGCGACCATGCAGATCCCACCTCAACGCCTCCCGTCCGGCTCACTCGATGCGGGCGAGCACGGCGAGCTTGCGGATACCCTTGTTCTTGTAGGCATCGAGGAACGCATAGTAGTCGCGGAACGAGACGCAGCCGTTGGAGTCGCCGTTCGGGCCGAGCATGAAGGTGTGCGCCAGCAGGCCGTTGCGACCGTGGATGGCGTCCTCGCCGCCGATCGGGTTGAGCCGCAGCGCCGGCACGCCATGGAACAGCGCCTCGCGCGGCTTCAGCTCGTAGATGTGCGGCGGGGTGACGCCGCGCATCTTGATCTTCTCCGAGCTCGGCTTGTCGAGGTTGTCGCCGAGGCCGGAATGCGCCTCGAGCTTGGTGCCGTCGGGCAGATACACCGCCTTGGCCGAGATGTCGTACACGGCCGTGCTCAAATCGTACGGCGGCCGGCCGCCGCGGGTCGGATCCTTGGCGATGCTGGCAGTGATGTTGGAATCAGCCGAGGCATAGGCCAGGAGCCCGCCATCCTGGTTCTCCGGCTTGCCCCAGAGCTTTTCCTGGATCGAGTGGCGCTCACCCGCGATCGACAGCACCGCCGCCTTGGCACGCTCGGTCATCGCGCGCAGCGAGAAGCCGCTGCTCTTCGGCGCATTGGCCTCGGCAACCTGCGCCGGCGTCGCGGGCTGCGCGGCCGGCCTGGTGTTGGCGAGCGCCAACTGCATCGGCGGCCGGGCATCCTTCTTCGACGCCTCGGCGACCTTCGCAGGCTCGGCCGGCTTGGCCTCGGCCGACTTGGTCTCGATCTGCCTGGTCTCGATCTGCTTGGGCGCGGCTTCGGCGAGCTTGGGCAGCGGCGGCGCGCCGTTCGCGGCGTTGGAGGCGACGCCCTGCGGCACGGCCGCGCCGAAGCGGTCGTTGAACATCTGCGGCGTGATGGCGGCGGCCGTGGTGACGGGCGGAGATTCCGGGAATGCCGAGAAGGCCTCACCCACCGCATCGGCGGCGCTGCGCGTCGCAAGCCGCGGCGCCGGGCGCACGACGGGCTCATCCTGCTCGATGCTGCCCAGGGTCGGATAAGCGTCGGCCGCGATGATCTTGGTATAGACCGTTACGGCGCAGCCCCCGATCAGGCATGCGATTGCCACGCCACCGATCAATTTGTGAGAGAACGCGATCAGGGAGGACTTCCTGCGATTTCGTGCGGCCAACGCAGCTCGACTGTTACTCATTCACTCACGCCCGAACGAATACTCGACAACTCTCGCTCGATGCGCCACGGACACCCGCTTTGCATCTCGCAGAAGCACAGAGCTTCATTAAGGCGACTTTTAGTTAAATGCTGATTAAGTTTTGGCGGATTAGAGGCGGGTTAACCATCAGGGCCTGTTTTGCCGGCAAACAGGGCAGAAACAGGGCAAAACTGCAGCCGGAGGCAATATTGCCGTACCGGAAAAATAGGGAGAGGCAGCATCCGTCGGTCGCGCCGATCCGTAAAACAGCGCACGCCGCGTTAACGATTGGGCCGGGGCGGCGGCGAGCGATCGATGATCTCTCGTATGCGCGCGCTGACGAGGTAAAGGCCGCAGGTCTCGCCGGTCGAAAGCCCCTGCTCCGGCAGGCCGGGTGCGCGACAAACGCATCCGTAGCAACCCGGAGTTACAGGCGCTGTGGCCGCTGGCGACAGTATGGTACGGGACGATTCTCTGCGACACTCCGTCGGCGAATCGTACCGCGTCCGCTCCCTGCCGAGACGACACGAGAGGACCTCTCCATGCAGATCCCCGGCCGGAAGCTGGCCTTCGTGCTGGCCTCGACCAATCAAGGTACGATGATCGTCAACCGGCTCGACTATCGCATGATCGACGCCAACCGCGGCTACGGCGTCGGCTTCCAGATCCTCAACACCGGCGCCTTCGATCCGGGAGAGGTGCAGCTGGCCGTCCGCCTGCTCGGCGTGCGCCATGGGGACGGCGCGGTCGCGATCGACTGCGGCGCCAATATCGGCGTCCACACGATCGAATGGGCGAAGGCGATGACCGGCTGGGGATCCGTGCTCTCGATCGAGGCGCAGGAGCGGATCTACTACGCGCTCGCCGGCAATATCGCGATCAACAACTGCTTCAACGCGATTGCGATCCATGCCGCGGTATCCTCCGAGCGCGGCGTGCTCAACATCCCGAGCCCGAACTATCTGACCCCGTCGAGCTTCGGCAGCCTCGAGCTGCGCCAGCGTCCCAACACCGAGTTCATTGGCCAGGCCATCGACTATGAGAACGACACGGTCGAGGTGCGCAAGCTTCCGCTGGACGATTTCAACCTGCCGCGTTGCGACCTGATCAAGCTCGACGTCGAGGGCATGGAGCTCGAGGCGCTCGAAGGTGCGGCGGCGACGATCGAACGCTGCACGCCGATCATGCTGGTCGAGAAGATCAAGACCGATGCCGACCAGTTGCGGCAATGGTTCGATCGCCGCGGCTACAAGACCATCGACGCCGACATCAACATGGTCGCGATCCACGGCGGGGACAAGGCGCTGGCGGACATCATTCCGCAGCAGGCCTGAGGCGCGTGTCAGCGCTGCAGCTCCGGCGGCGGCGTGCGGTCGAGGAGATCGCCCTTCGGCTCGCTGAGCGCGTAGAAGGCGTAGGTCTCGATGGTCAAGGACCCGCGCATGCGCGCGGCCTCGCCGACCTTCTCGATGCGGCCGAACGTGTTGCTGACATAGACCCGCGTCGCGATCTGGGCCTCGTCGACGAACAGCTGCGTGCCCGCGAGCTTGGCCGGATCCGGCTCCGGGAAATTGACCCAGCGGATGCGCTGGATCGGCTGCAGCACGCAGGTCCCCGGCGGCAGATAGAACGACAGCCAGGCGGTGGTGCCATAATCCATCGCCAGCACGCAGGAGGCGTCGGCGCGCACCCGCGCCGCCTCGATCTCGGCAGCCAGCGGCCGCCAGCCGACGCCGACGCTGCGCACCGTGGCATCGCGCCGGTAGCCGGACAGCAGGCCCGTGTTGGCCTGCACGATCAGCGCGACGAACATCACGACGCCGACGGGCACGGCCCAGCGCAGACAGAAGGTCGCGGTGCGCTGCTCGCGCGCCGACCAGGCGACGAGATGGGCCGCCGCCGCGGCAGCCACCACGAACGCCGGATAGACCGGCGCGAACCAGTTGGCCTCGACCCGGGCATGCAGCGAATGCCAAACGAAATAGGCGACGATGACCCAGACCATCGCCTCGATCAGGACGCGCGCCGCCGCATCCCCTGCCCTGCGCCGGGCCAGGCCGTAGAGGCCCATCAGACCGAGGATGAACACCAGCGGCGTCGCAAAGGCGAACTGCGTCGGGATGATCTCGGCGATGTAGACAGGCCTGACCGCCTCGACCCTGGCACGGCCGAGCTGCTTGATGAACGACACCCATTGGTGATCGGCATTCCACAGGATCACCGGCGCGAACAGCGCGAATGCCACGAGGCCGCCGAGATAGGGCCAGGGCGAGGCCAGCCAATGGCGCAGTTTCGGCACGACGACGAGCCAGATCAGGATCGCCGCGCCGAAGAACATCGCGGTGTATTTCGACAGCAGCGCCGCACCGACGGCTGCGCCGACCGCGAGCCACCACGCGCCTCTCCCCGTCTCCAGCACCTTGGCGCAGAAGAACAGCACGAAGCTGGAGGCGACCAGCAGCGGCGCGTCGGGGGTCACGATCAGCGTGCCGACCGCCGCCATCAGGGTGACGTTGAGCAGCAACGCCGCGGTCGCCGCCACGCGCACGCCGCCGAACAGGATCTCGGCCGTGCGATAGACCGCATAGCTCATCGGCAGGCCGAGCAGGATCGAGACGAGGCGCACGCCGAGCTCGCTGTCGCCGGCGATCAGCGTGCCCAGCCGGATCACGACCGCAACCATCGGCGGGTGGTCGTAATAGCCGCCCGCGAGATGCTTCGACCACATCCAGTAATAGGCTTCGTCGAAGGTGATCGGCGTGACCGCGGCCGCGATCAGCCTGACAACGACGAGGCCCGCGATGGTCAGCCAGACATTGCGGACCAGCCGGGCGTCGTCGGCGACGGCCGCAGAGGTCATCGCTTGCGCCAGACGAACAGTCCGGAGATCGCGTAATTCCAGACCACGCCCATCAGCGCGCCGGCCGCGCCCGCCAGCCACCAGATCGGCTCCTGGTCATAGACCGAGAAGGCGACGCCGACATTGGCGAGCAGGCCGACCGAGCAGACCAGATAGAACGCGAGCAGGCCGCGCAGGATGGCAAAGCCTTTCAGCCGCTGGTCGCGATAGGTGAGGAAGTTGTTGAGGATGAAGTTCGAGGTCATCGCGATGAAGGCGCCGAGCGCCTGCGCTTCCGCGAACGGCATGTCGAACGCGTTGAGACCGAGAAACAGCGTGGCGAGATGAACCACCAAGCCGGTGCCGCCGACCATGGCGAACAACAGGAAGCGCAGCGACACCACGTCGTTGGTCATCTTGGCCAGCACGAGGCCGAGGAAATCGAGCGCGACCATCGAGTCGAGCTTGCTCTCGCCATGCAGGCGCGAGCCGAACGTATAGGGCACCTCGACCGTGCGCAGCCCGCCCTCCGCGCTGGCGATGATGTCGAGCAGGATCTTGAAGCCCTGGGTCGACAGCTTCGGCGCGATCTCTTCGAAGCGGTCGCGGCGGATCATGAAGAAGCCGCTCATGGGATCGTTGACCTCGACCTTGAGCGCGCGGCGCGCGATCTCGGTGGCGAACGCGCTGGCCCCGGCCCGCTTGCTGTCGAAGCTCGCGGCGCTGCCGCCCTCGATGTAGCGGCTGCCGACGACGAGCTCGGCGGCGCCGCTCTGCAGCAGCGACAGCATCTTCGGCAGCTGGGTCTCGTCGTGCTGCAGATCGGCGTCGATCACGGCGGCATAGGGCGCGCTGGCGGCCAGGATGCCCTCGATGCAGGCACCGGACAGTCCGCGACGGCCGATCCGGCGGATGCAGCGGACGCGTTTGTCGCCGCGCGACAATTCGCGCACCACCTGCCAGGTGCCGTCCGGCGAGTTGTCGTCGACGAACACGACCTCCCACGGCACGTCCTTGAACGCCGCCTCCAGCCGCCGGTACAGCGTGGTGACATTGTCGCGCTCGTTGAAGGTCGGGACGACCACCGAAACGATCGGAATGTCAGCGGTTTGCGGCGGCGCGGGCATGGCCGGTCGGAGGACATCGTTCATGGTGCGGATGCGTATATCTGCCGCGTTCCACACTGCCAAGCGCAACGGCTGAAGGAGGGCCCAAAAAGGCCGGACTGTGGTGCCGGCTTGCATCGCTCCCAAGCGAGGGGCCCAAAATGCCAACGACCACAAACGCCAACGACCACAAACAAAGGGTGCGCGTACATCCGGCGCAACCGCTCTGCCGTGGTCGTCTCGGTACCGGAGCCGTTAAAGCTCGACGTTACCGTCCCGACCAAGATGGGGCGCCTCGGCTGGATTGCAAGGGGCCCTGGCCGGCCTAGTTCGGAACCTCACGGACCACGGGTCCGCGCACGGCCGGAGCCACCGGAACCGTCTGCACCGGGGTCGGCGGCACCTCGACCTTGGCCGGCTGCATCTGACGGGCCATCGGCCCGACGGGAACATAGTAGAAGGCCGCCGCAAGCACGGCAGCGGCGACGATCGCCCCCAGCAGGCCCCCGACCGATTCCGCTCTCATTGCCATATCTCCCCTTCCCGGCCCATGTCCTGGATACACGAGGCGCCGGAGCACCGGAAGAGCGACGGCGCAACAGCGCCGAACTGGTCAGAACCGGCCCGGTTGACTATCGTCCCCCTACCGCAACACCCTCGGCAATCAGCATCGGAATCGGTCCGTGAGCAAAGCCCCTGCACGCGCCTCGCAATCCAAGAGCCACATCTACATCGGCATCGGCGGCTGGACCTTCGCGCCGTGGCGCGGCGTGTTCTATCCGGACAAGCTGCCGCAATCGAAGGAGCTCGAATACGCCGCCTCCAAGCTGACCTCGATCGAGATCAACGGCACCTACTATGGCTCGCAGAAGCCGGAGAGCTTCCGCAAATGGGCGCGCGAGGTGCCGGACGGCTTCATCTTCTCGCTGAAGGGGCCGCGCTTCGCCACCAATCGCCGCGTGCTCGCCGAGGCCGGCGATTCCGTGAAGCGCTTCTACGACACTGGCGTGCTCGAGCTCGGCGACCGGCTCGGCCCGGTGCTGTGGCAGTTCGCGCCAACCAAGAAGTTCGACGAGGCCGATTTCGGCAAGTTCCTCGAGCTGCTGCCGCGTGAGATCGACGGCCGCAAGCTGCGCCACGTCGTCGAGGTCCGCCACGACAGTTTCTGCGTACCCGGCTTCGTCGCGCTGCTGCGCGAGTTTGCAACGCCGGTCGTATTCGCCGAGCACGGCAAGTATCCGGCGATTGCCGATGTCGTGGGTGACTTCGTCTACGCCCGACTGCAGAAGGGCAATGACGAGCTTGCGACCTGCTATCCGCCGAAGCAGCTCGATGCCTGGGCCAAGCGATTACAGCTATGGGCTGGAGGCGGCGAACCGGACGACCTGCCACGGGTTGACGACAAGCCGGCGAAGAAGACGCCGCGCGACGTGTTCGCCTATGTCATCCACGAGGGCAAGGTGCGCGCACCGGCTGGCGCGATGGAGCTCATCGAGCGCGTGAGTTGACGCAGGAGGCGCATGATGGCCAAGAGCAAGACCCTGTTCACCATCGGCTATGAGCACACGCCGGCCAAGGCCGTGCTCGATGAGTTGCAAGCCGCCGGCGTCAAGCTGCTGGTCGACGTGCGCGCGGTGGCGGCCTCGCGCCGGCCGGGCTTCTCCAAGAGCCAGCTTGCGGCCGGGCTCGACGAGCGCGGCATCGGCTATGTGCATCTGCGCGGGCTCGGCACGCCGAAGGAGGGCCGCGAGGCCGCCCGCAGCGGTCATTACGACACGCTGCACAAGATCTACAGCGCGCATCTGAAGACGCCGCAGGCGAAGGAGCAGATGGACGAGCTGGCCTCGCTCGTGAAGAGCGCCGGTCCCGTCTGCCTGCTCTGCTACGAGCGCGACCACGCCCATTGCCACCGGCAATGGATCGCCGAGATCATCGAGGAGCGCGACCAGGTCCGAGTCGAGAACCTGGTCGCGCCTCAAGTGTGAGTCGCTACTCCGCGGCGCAGGTGAACGACGACGCCTGTTCGATGTCCCCGCCGACGTATTTGGCGAATTTTGGCCACGGGCACAGCGGCCGCGTTCGCTGCGGGCTCCATGTCGATGGGAGCTCCTTGTTGGCCGCATTGACCGAGGCCGTGATCGCCTCCGGCGCCTTGCCCTTTTCGACCCAGTCCATCAGCGCGCCCAGCGCGTCGAATTTCTCCAGCGTGACGCCGCCGCCGCAATGGGTCTCGCCAGGCAACGCAAACAGCCGCGCGAACGTATCGGCCTTGCCCTGCACATTGGCATTGAGCTTTTCATACCAACGGATGGTGTCGTTGACCGAGAACACCGGATCGGCCTGGCCGTGATAGATCAGCATCTTGCGGGCGCCGCCCTGGAACGCCGGCAGGGTCGGGTTATCGACCGCGGGCGGGGCCATGAAGTCCATCGCAGACTCGGTAAATGGACCTTCCTTGGCGTAGATCTTCGGTGCGTCCTTGTCGAAGTCGTAGGTCTGCAGCTTCTCGACCAGCTTATCAGGCGAGCCCTCGATCTCGACTGGCGGCGTCGAGAAGATGTAGTTGAGCGAGGCGCCGCCCATGGTGGCAATGATCGGAAGGTTGTTCCACGGCGCCACCGGGCTTTCGACCTTCCAGGCGCGCCAGTTGCCGGTGCCGACGCCACCATCCACCGGCCAGTCGGAATACAGCGGCTCGCCCTTCGAATTGTGGGGACCCGCGAACACTTTCTTCAAAGCATCGACCTTGGCGGCCGGCAGGCAGGCTTCGGTCGCACCAGCGGCGCAGCGGAGGCTGTCGAAATCGAACGCTTTCTGGCAGGCTTTCAGGTTGGCCGTCAGGCCGTCCTTGGCACCGTCGAGCCCGTCGCAGACCTCCGTGATCTTGGAAGCGATCAGCTTGGCATCCTCCCGCGTGATCGACTTGCGGATGTCGACATCGGCCTTGGTCAGCGCCTGCACGTCCCAGGCGTGCTGCACGGCAGCGCGCGGCAGGTTGAAGCCGGGATTGCCGACCAGGAAGCCGTCATACTGCTCGGGCATGCGCTCGGCAGCCACCATGGTGTGGCGGCCGCCATTGGAACAGCCGGCGATGTAGGAGTAGTCCGGCTTCCTGCCGTAATGCGCCGAGACGATCGCCTTGGCGATCGGCGCCAGCGTGATGTCGGCCGAATAGCCGTAGTCGCGGCGCGCCTGCGGATCGAGCCCGAAGGCTGAGCCGGACGCAAGCCCGCGCGGCTTGTTGGCGGGATCGCTGCCGGAGTGGCCGCTGTCCGACGACAGCACGGCAAAGCCGCGGGCGAGCGGCGTCACACCGCCGCTGACGAGACCGTCGGCCTTGTCGCCGAGCGCCGGCACCACCACGCCGTCATTGCCGCCATTGACCTGATGCAGGAAGCGGCCGTTCCAGGTCTCCGGCAGCCTGATCTCGAACTGGATCGCATAGGCATGGCCATCGACGCCGGTGCGCTCGTTGACCTTGCCGGAGAGAATGCAATGCCGCGGCAGCCCGTCGGCGGCCTCCTGCAGCTTCGATCCCGTCAAGGTCAGCCCGGGGACCTTCAACGCCTCGGCCGTCACCTTGCTGCAGGCAACATCCTCAGCCCGCACCGCCTCCATCCCGGTTACGCACAAGATCCCTGCTGCGGCCAAAAACGACGCCCCGGTTCGGATCATGCATTCCCCCTGATGATGCTTCTCGTTGGGGGCAGTTAAACGCGGAGGCCAGCCAATGTAAATCTCCGACATCGCGCCGTATCGCCTGCGTCAGTGCAATTGCCAGATCTCGAACGGCCGGTCGTAGCCGCGCACCGACACCGCGCCGTGGAAGACGGCGTCGCGCGCCCCGTCGCCGGCCGCCTGCCGCACCTCGCTCGAGATCAGGAGTTGCGAATCGAACTCCTTGTTCAGCGCCTCGAGCCGCGAGGCGAAGTTCACGGTGTCACCGATGACGGTATACTCTTTGCGCCGCGGCGAGCCGATGCTGCCGGCGACCACCTCGCCCAGATGTATGCCGATCCCGATCCTGAGCTGCCAGGACGACGATGCGTTGACGCGCTCCATCGCAGCCACCATCTCGCGCGCAGCAACGACCGCCTGCACGGCGGCATCGCGCGACTCGAACGGCGCGCCGAACAGCGCCAGGAAGCCATCGCCGAGGAATTTGTTGACGATGCCGCCATGACGCTCGAGGATCTCCACCAGCACCGCGAACGCTCCGTCGAGACGATCGACAACCTGCTGCGGCGTCTTCGACCGCGCCGCCGCGGTGAAGCCGCGGAAGTCGACGAACATCACCGCGACCTCGTGGATGTCGCGCGCCTCCGCGGTCCCCTCCTTCATCAGGCGCTCGACGACCTGGGGCGAGACGTGCTGGCCAAACAAATCCGTGACGCGGTCGCGCGCCGACGCGGCCTCGATGCTCGCCGCGAACTGGCGTCGCAGCTGCACGCTGACGGCACCGGCGAGCATCCCGCACAACAGGATGATGAAGCTGCGCTCACCGTGATAATAGATCTCCGGATTCTGGCTGAGATCGATCGAAGGCCGGTCGAACAGCGCCACCACCAGCAGCTCCACCGCAGCAACCAGACCGGTGAAGCTCGACAGCCAGAAATCGAGACGAAGCGTCGAGAGAACGATGAAGATGAAATAGACCAGCGGCGCGCCGAAGCCCAGCGCCTTGTCGTGGCCGATGCCCTCGATCTGCAGGATGAGGACGAACGTTGGCAGCGAGGTCTCGACCAGGGCGCTGACATAGCGCCAGATCACCGGCACGTCCCGGCCGTGGCGGATGTCCGCCTTGATCCTGAACAGGATGAGAGTCTGGAAGCTGATGAATGCGACGATGATCGCGTAGACGTAGAGGACCCCGGTTCGGGTCGGCCAGATCCACTCCGAGATCTTCGGCTCGAAGATTTCGACCAGCACCGATATCACGAGAAACAGAGCCGCAGTGGCGATCAGCGCCCTCACCCGCAGCAGCTCGGTGTTCAACGTCTGACGCATCAGCGCCTGGTCGAACTCGGCCGGCGCTCCCGCCGGCGCTTCGTTCGCCTGTCCTGCTCCTCCCACGATCTGCATCTTGCCTCAGCCGTTCCTGCTCCCGGCCGCCATTGTGCCTCAATCGAGGGTGCGGCGGAAGCGCAGGACGGCGACCGTCATGGCGAACAGCATGAGGCCGAACAGGGCGATCGTATCATGCTGCAGGTTCTGGAGCGTCGAGCCCTTCAGCATGATGGCGCGGACGATCCGCAGATAGTGCGTCAGCGGCAGGCATTCACCGAGCACTTGCGCCCATTGCGGCATGCCGAGAAAGGGAAACATGAATCCGGACAACAGGATGCTCGGCAGGAAGAACATCATCGAAAGCTGCATTGCCTGCAGCTGGTTCTGCGCCAGGGTCGAGAAGGTGTAGCCGATCGAGAGGTTGGTCGCGATGAACAGCGTCGACAGCAGCGCCAAAAGCAGCAGGTTGCCCATGATCGGAACGCCGAACAGCAGGACGCCGATGCCGATGATGATCGTCGCCTGCAGGAAGCCGACCATCACATAGGGGATGATCTTGCCGAGCATGACCTCGACCGGCTTGATCGGCATCGACAGCAGGCTCTCCATCGTGCCGCGCTCGATCTCGCGCGTCACCGAGAGCGCGGTGAAGATCAGCATGGTCATGGTCAGGATGGTGCCGACGAGGCCCGGCACGATGTTGAGCCGCGACGACGCCGCCGGGTTGTAGCGCGCGTGGGCCCTGATCTCGAACGGCGTCGTGACGGGATTGCCGGTGTAGAGATCGTGCGCGAGCGCGGTCTGCACGATCATGCCGAGCGAGGACAGCGCCGATGACGCCGCGACCGGATCGGTCGCGTCGGCCGCGACGAGCAGGGCCGGCCGGTCGCCGCGGCGGACCGCGCGCTCGAAGCCACGCGGGATCTCGACGCCGAACAGGACCTTGCCGGACAGCAGGAGATCGTCGAACTCGGCGACGCTGCTGACCTCCCGGGTGAAGCGGAAATAGGCGGTGTTCTCCATCGCCTTCAGGATCGAGCGGCCGAGATCGCTGTCCTCCTGCAGCAGCACCGCCGCCGGCAGATGATGCGGCGTGGTGTTGATCGCGTAGCCGAACAGCATCAGTTGCATCACCGGGATCATCACGATCATCGCAAACGAGACCCGGTCGCGCTTGAGCTGGATGAACTCCTTGACCAGCATCGCGTAGGTGCGCCGCCAGAAGCCGAAGCGCGGCTCGGAAGACGCGTGATGGACGGCTGCGTCGCTCATTGGAAATTGTCCCGTGAACGGTTCATCAGGTCGATGAAGACGTCCTCGAGCGAGGGCGCGGCGGGCTGCCAGTGCAGATCAGCCTTGTCGCGCCAGGGCGCGATCGCAGCGTCCAGCGCGTCGCGGTCGCGGCCGGACACGTGCAGGCTGGTGCCGAACGGCGCCACCATGTCGACCCCCGGCTTGCCGGTGAGGTCCGCCGCGAGCTCGCGCAGATCGTCGCCGCTCACCGTATACGTGGTGAGCGCCGATTGCGCGATCACCTCCGAGACGGCGCCGTGCACCAGCAGATGACCATAGGCGATATAGGCGATCTCGTGACAGCGCTCGGCCTCGTCCATGTAGTGGGTCGAGACCAGCACGGTCAGCCCTTCGCCGGCGAGCGCATGGATCTCGTTCCAGAAGTCGCGCCGCGCCTTGGGATCGACGCCGGCGGTGGGCTCGTCGAGCAGCAGCAGTTGCGGATTCGGCAGGGTGCAGGCCCCGAGCGCCAGCCGCTGCTTCCAGCCGCCCGACAACTCGCCGGCGAGCTGCCGCTCGCGGCCGGCAAGCCCGAGCCGCTGCACCATGTCGCGCGCGGCCCGGCGCGGATCGGACATGCCATAGAGGCGCGCCACGAATTCGAGGTTCTCCCGCACCGAGAGGTCCTGATAGAGGCTGAAGCGCTGCGTCATGTAGCCCACCCGGCGCTTGATCTTGTCGGCGTCGCGACGGATGTCGAAACCGAGGCAGGTGCCCTCGCCGCCGTCGGGTGTCAGCAGGCCGCACAGCATCCGGATGGTCGTGGTCTTGCCCGAGCCGTTCGGGCCGAGAAAGCCGTAGATCGAGCCGCGCTTCACCTGCATCGACAGATCATGCACGACCTCGCGGCCGTCGAAGGACTTGGTCAATCCCTGGACGTCGATCGCGATCTCGGCGGGACCCGTTCCGTTCATTGCTTGTCCGCCACCGGGGTCTTCGGATCAGGCGTCCTGGAATGCGGATAGATGCTGACCGGCTGGCCGACGCGCAGCGCATCCGGCCGCGACGGCCGCGCCTGGATCAGATAGACGAGCTTGTTGCGCTCATCGAGGCTGTAGATCACCGGCGGCGTGTATTCCGCCGAGGTCGCGAGGAAATAGATTCTGGCCGTCAGATCATCAGCACAGTTGTCGCAGGTGACGCGGACCTCGTCACCGATCGCGAGCTTCGGCAGATCAGGCTCGGGCACGTAGAAGCGCAGCTTCATGTTGCCCGGCGGCATGATCGACAGCACCGGCCGTTGCGCCGCGACCATCTCGCCCTCGCGGAAGTAGATCTGCTGGATGGTGCCCGCGACCGGCGCCACGCCCTTGCGCCGTGCCAGCCGCGTCTGCGAGGTCACGAGATGGGCCTCGGCGACGCGCAGCGCCGAAACGGCGGAGTCGAGCGTCGCCTGTGTCCCCGCGCCCGTCTTGCTCAGGGCCGCGGCGCGGTCATAGGTCTGCTGCGCGTTGGCCAGCGTCGCCTTGGTCTGGTTGAGATCGGCCTGCTGCAGATCGTCGTCGACCGAATAGAGCGGATCGCCGACCTTGACCACGTCGCCCTCATGCACGTTCAGCTTCGTGATCCGACCCGCTTCGTCCGGGCTGACGAAGATCATGTCGGCCTCGACCCAGCCTTGATAGCCGGGATCGCGCGTCTCCTTGCAGGCGTTGAACGTGAAGGCCGTGACCAGCACGGCGAGGCAATGCAGCAGGCTCATGTCGGCCTCCTCGTGCCAAAGATCAGATCGAGATGGGTCTGCAGCATCGCTTCGGCGTCGAGCGGCGCATGTCGCTCGAACAGGCTCTTCCACAGCACCGCGACCATCATTGGCGCGATCATCAATTGCGGGTGTTGCACCAGCTTGGGCTCGCGGATCTCGCCGCGCGTGATCGCCAACTGGATCAGCGCGCGCATGGCCGCGAGACCGCGGGAGACGACCTCGCGATAATAGAAATCGGCAATGGCCGGAAAGCGCGGCCCTTCCGCGATGATGAGCCGGACGAGATCGGCCCGCCGGGTGCCGGCGACCTCCTGCAGGAACATGCGCGCCAACGCCTCGACCATGTCGCGCACCGAGCCGCCGGCCGGCGGCGGCGCCGCAAGACGGCCGACGTAGGGCACGATCGCGGTCCGGATCAATTCCTCGAACATCGATTCCTTGTCCTTGAAGTGCAGATAGATCGTCCCCTTGGCGACCCCGGCCCGCTTGGCGACGTCGTCCAGCCGGGTCGCCGCGAAGCCTCGGGCGATGAACTCGTCCATCGCCGCCTGCACGATCGCCGCGCGGCGCTCGGCGGAGCGATCCGCCCGGCGCGACGCGCCAGCTCCCGCTGGCTTGGCGGCCTGAACTCTGCGCTCGGACAATTTCGACGGCTTCGACATTGAACAATTATGACTGACTAGTCAGTCATTGTAAAGAGGCCTCGCAGATCTATCGGCGCGGGTCAGGAGCCCTACCCGACCGCGCGCGGCCCCCTCGTCAGACGAAGTCGGCGCGATCACGCGCAGGACCTGATGTAAGGCCGATTGACCTCCCAGAGTTCGTCCACGATCTGGCGCGCGGCGGCCGCCGAGTTGACGACGGGATCGATGAGCAGCGCCTGCAGCGCGAGATCCTTGGAGGCGGTCATGGCCGCCTGCACCGCCAGTTGCTGAACCTGAACCTGGACCGACATCAGCTTGGCGACTGCATCTGGAAGCGGGCCCAGCGACACCGGATGGATACCGACGCGATCGGCGACAACGGGCACTTCGACCGCGGCCTCGGCAGCCAGGTTGGGAATGACGTGACGGTTCAGAACGACGCCGGACTCGATGACCTGCTTCCGATCGTGCAGCACCGAGCCGATCACGGTGACCGCGCGCTCTCCGGACGGCATTCGCCACCAGTCCGGCATGCCGGCTTTGCCTGCCAGGACCTCGTCGATCTGCCGGATCAGCTTGGCCCGCTCCGCCTCGTCCCAGGCGAAGTCGTACCCGCTCTCGCCCGCTTCCCAGCCATAGGCGAGATACTCGCCGACATGGCTGTCGCCGCAGCCCAGCCAGAAGCCGAAGTCGCGCAACAGCGCCCGCGTCAGCGGCGCGACCTTGGGGTCGTAGCTCCCAGCCTTTTCGCGGAGCAGTGGATAGAGATCGGCCCCGGTGTCGCGATCCCGGATCTGCATGAGACATTGGAAATGGTTGAGCCCGGCGCCCCACACGTCCACGCGCTCCTCGGCCAGTCCCAGAATGGAAGCCACCTGGCTGCGCGCGATGAAGATGCCGTGGCACAGGCCGATATGCGCGACGCGGCTGTGAAGCCCCAGCGCGAGGATGATGCGGCTCTCGGGATTGGAGAAGTTGATGAACAGCGCGTCCGGACAGCGCCGCTCCATCTCGCGCACGAAGTCGAATACGACCGGCAAGGTGCGGAGCGTGAAGAACAATGCGCCCGGCCCGCCATTCTCGCCCAGCGTGTGACGGATGCCGTATTTGCGCGGCACCTCGAAATCGAGCTTCCACAGGCGGTTGCGGTCGATCGCGGTGGCATGGATCACGAAGCCGGCGCCGTCGAGCGCCGCGCGCCAATCCGTGGTCGCCTCGATCTTAAGGCCGGCGCCGGAGAGGTCGTTGAGCAGCCGGGCCAGCGCTTCCGACCGGGCAAGCCGGGTCGGGTCGCGGCCGACCAGCACGAGCGTCGAACCAGCGAGATCATGCGTCGAGAACAGGTCCCGGAACACGCTGAGTCCAAAGGACGCGCTGCTCGCGCCGAGGAAGACGATCTTGGTGACGGCTGCCATGAGCAATTTGTGCCAGCGCCGCGCGTCCCCATTCCTGATCCAGATCAAACCGCCGCCCCAATGTTCGGCACGGCGGCGCGTCGATCGGTCTTGCGATCAGCCGAAGTCGAGCACTACGCGACCGTCGATCTTGCCGGCCTTCATGCGGTCGAAGACGGTGTTGATCTCCGACAATGGCGCCGTGGTCACCTCGGCCGTCACCTTGCCGTCCGCGGCGAACGCGATGGCTTCGTCGAGATCACGCCTGGTGCCGACGATCGAGCCGCGCACGGTGATGCGCTTCAGCACGACATCGAAGATCGGTGTCGGGAATTCGCCCGGCGGCAAGCCGACGAGGCTGACCGTCCCCTTGCGGCGGACCATGTGCAGCGCCTGGGCAAAAGCCGGCGTCGACACCGCAGTGACCAGCACGCCATGCGCGCCGCCGCCGGTGATTGCGATCACCTGCGCCACGGCATCCTTGTCGAGCGCGTTGACGGCATGTTCGGCGCCGGCCTCCAGCGCGAGTTTCAGCTTGTCCTCGGCGATGTCGAGACCGATCGCCTTCAGCCCCATCGCCTTCGCATACTGGATTGCAACATGACCGAGGCCGCCGACGCCGGAGACCACCACCCACTCGCCCGGCCGCGCGTCGGTCTCCTTCAAACCCTTGTAGGTGGTGACGCCGGCGCAGAGGATCGGCGCGATCCTGGCGAAGTCCACATTGGCCGGCAGACGCGCAGCGAACGCCGCGGATGCGATCACGTATTCGGCAAAGCCGCCATTCACGCTGTAGCCGGTGTTGTGCTGGTGCTCGCACAAGGTCTCCCAGCCGGTCTCGCAATACTCGCAGCGCAGGCAGGCATCGTGCAGCCACGCCACGCCCACGGCGTCGCCGACCTTGAAGTCGGTGACCCCGGGCCCGAGCGCCGCGACGATCCCGGCCGCCTCGTGTCCTGGGATGAATGGCGGCACCGGCTTCACCGGCCAATCGCCGGAGGCGGCGTGAAGGTCGGTGTGGCAGACGCCGCACGCCTTCACCCTGACCAGAAGCTCGCCGGGTCCCGGCACAGGAATCGGAACGTCCTCGATGTCGAGCGGCTTGCCGAAGGCTTTGACGACGGCGGCTTTCATGGTCTGCATCTGTCTGCTCCTCATGTCGCGGCGCAAACTAACGACGTCGGCGTATTCCGGGCTTGATCGGCATCAAGCCGCGCCGCTGCATGAAGTAACAGTTTGATGACAGCGCAATGTGCCCATGGCTGTCAGGCGTGAAATTTGAGTCCGTCGACGACCTTGTCGACCACCCTGCGCTCCGCACGAAACGCCAATCCCACCAGATTGAGATCGGTGCGCGCCACCGCCTTCACGGCATCACGGTTGGCCTCGTCATGCGCGGTCTTGAACATGTCCTCGGTGTAGAGCGCCGGCTTCACGCTGCGCGACAGCGCCCGATCCAGAGCACGCGCCAGCGCGGCACGATCCGGCGCGCCGTAGATCAGGATCGGCTGTCCGATCAACGCGTGATACAGGGTTGCCGAGCCGTCCTCATAAGGTGCGCCGATGCATTCGGGAAATGCCGCGGCGATGCCGCTGGAAAGAAACGCCGCGACGTTGAGCTTCTGCCAGGCCTCGAGATCGTTGCGGATGATCAGCGCGATCTTGGTGTCGAATTGCATGCCACTTCCAGGGTTCGATGTCATCGAACCCCGAGAATAGCCGAGCCGTTCTCAGGGTGAAGCATCGAAATGAAAGCGGAAGCGGAACCCCGGCAGCGGAGCCGCTGAGATCATCAGACTTGAATCAACCCTTGGCGTCGCATACCCAGGCGCGGATGACGCATTCCTTGCCGCCATATTTGTAGCATTCCCGGGTCGCTTCGTTGAGCGAGGTCGAGATCGTCGGCCGAACAGCATAGCCGTGGGCGCCGCAGGGATTGGTGAGATCGACCGCGAACGCCGCGCAGGCCTTCTTCATCGTCACCGCGGTGCAGTCGCCCTTGCACTGCTTGAGCGCCGCGGCCTTGGCGAGATGCTCCGCCGGATAGTCGAACGCCTGGCCATAGGCGGCGCACTGGCCAATGGCGAACGCGCCGGCCGCATGCGCCGGGCTGATAGCGCTGGTGCTCGCGATGCGCGCGGCACCAACGATCACGGTCAAGCCAAATGCAAACAGCGCGAAACGTCGCGCGGCGGTCGAAATGATCACTCTCTCCTCCCCCGAGGCCCAATGTCGGCAAATCTAGCCGGGGGTCGTTGAAACTTGGTGAATGAGAGGTTGAGTCGGAGGGAAGTCGTAGCCCGCATGAGCGTAGTCGACATGCGGGCTCTCGCGAACGGCGTCGGTGAACCCGCATGTCGCTTACGCTCACGCGGGCTACGGGCTTCAACCGCGCCGCGCGGCTTCCAGCGCCTGCGGCGTGTCGATGTCGAGAAACGCACTGTCACCATCGACCGGCACCTCGGCGACGGCCTCGGTGTGCTTGGCGATCAGGTGCCGCGCGCCGACGTCGCCGTCCAGCGTCATCAGCTCGGCGAAGAAGCGGCGCGACCACAGCACGGGGTTGCCGCGGCGTCCCTCGGACACAGGCACCACGATCAAATTGCCGCGATCCGGCGCGAACGCGCCGATCAGGCGGTCGAGCAGATCCGAGGACACCATCGGCATGTCACCCAGGCACACGACTGCGCCATCGACGCCCTCAGGCACCGCGGCAATGCCCGATTTCACCGAGCTGGCGAGGCCGCCGGCGAAATCCGGGTTGCGGACGAAGCGGACGTTGAGGTCGGACAGCGCCTGTTCGACCAGCTCGGCCTGATGACCGGTGACGACGATGACCTCACCGGCCTTGGAGGCCAGCGCCTGCTCGGTCACGATGCGCACCAGCTTCTTGCCGTCGAGCTCGGCCAGCAGCTTGTTCGGCCCCCCCATGCGGGTCGAGCGTCCCGCAGCGAGCACGACGGCGGCGACCTTGCGTTCGCCCTCGACCTCCGGCTTGGCGCGCGGCTGCGGCCGCGTCACGATCTCCATGAGGAGGCCGCCCACGCCCATGGCCGTGAGCTCGGCGCGGCTGACCTTTATGCCGGCGAGCAGCCGCATCAGCACCCAGTCAAAACCGTTCTCCGCCGGCGAACGGGCGCAGCCGGGCGCGCCGAGCACCGGCACACCGGCGGCGCTACCGATCAAGAGCAGATTGCCGGGATCGACCGGCATGCCGAAATGCTCGATGGCACCGCCAATGCCGGTGATTGCGGCTGGAATGACGTCGCGGCGGTCGGCGATGGCGGACGCGCCGAACACGATGACGAGCTCGGCGCCCAGCGCCAACAACTCCCTGATCGCAGCAGCCAGCGCGGCCTGCTCATGCGGCACGCGGCGCTCGGCGATGATGGTGGCGCCGGCCGGTGCGAGCCGCTCTGCGGTGACGCGCAGCGTCTTGTCGATGACCTTGGGTGCGAGCCCCGGAAGAAGCGTCGAGACCACGCCGACGCGCTTGATCACATAGGAGGCGATGCTGAGCGCGCCCCTGCCCGCCGCCGCGACGGCGGCATCGCGCAGGCGGCCTTCGACGCCGAACGGGATCAGCTTGACGGTGCCGACCATCTCGCCTTCGACCACCGGCTTGAACGCCGGCAGGGTCGCAAAGGTGATGGCCTCGTCGACGCCGTTGATGCGCTCGACCGCGGCGCGGTCGATCATCAGCACGCCGGCCCGCGCCGCGAACAGATTGGCGCGCCCGGTGAAGGCGCGATCGACGTGAATGCCCGCGCCGGCGACGACCTTGGCGACGTCGGCGGCCGCCTCGTCCTCGGAGACGTCGCCGGCCTCGAGCCGGACGACGACGATCTCCTTGACGCCTTCCCGGACCAGCGCCTCGACCTCCGCGGGACCGATCAGCGTGCCCTTCTTCAGCACCAATGATCCTTTGCGCAGGGTGTGCACCGTCACCCCGCCGATCGCCTCGGCTGGACTGGCAGGACCGAACTTCATGCCGCCTGCTCTTTCTCCTTGGCCGGCAGCCGCAACGTGGCGGTGATCTCGGCCATGATCGAGACCGCGATCTCCGACGGCGACACCGCGCCGATGGCGAGCCCGATCGGCGCATGGATGCGGGCAATGTCGGCATCGCTGGCGCCCTGCGCGCGCAGCCGATCACCGCGCTTGGCGTGCGTCTTCCGCGAGCCGAGCGCGCCGATATAGAAGCAGTCGCGCGAGAAGGCGTGCAGCAGCGCCGGATCGTCGATCTTCGGATCATGCGTCAGCGCGACAAAGGCGGTGTAGTGATCGACGTTGAGCGGGGGCAGCGCCACGTCGGGCCATTCGGCGATCAGCGGCACGTCAGGGAAGCGCTCGGGGCTGGCGAAAGCCGTGCGCGGATCGACGACGGTGACGTCATAGCCCAGCGACTTGGCGATCGGCGCCAACGCCTGGCTGATATGGACGGCGCCGACGATCACGAGCTTGGCCGTCGGCGCGTAGACGTTCAGGAACAGCCGCTTGCCGTCCACCTCGACCATGCCGCTCTTGCCCATACGCAGATGGGTCGACAGCTCGTTGCGCAGCGGATCGGTGGCGATGGCGGCGGCCCTGACCAGGCGCTGCGCCCCGGAGCCGACGTCGGTGACGAGAATCGCCGGGCGACGCGCGGCACGCTCGGCGTTCAGTTCGGCCAGCGTTGCAGGCTGCATGGATCAACCCACCTTCTCGACGAACACGCGGATGGTGCCGCCGCAGGACAGCCCGACATTCCAGGCCGTCTCGTCGGCGACGCCGAACTCCAGCATCTTGGGCTGGCCGCTGGTGATCACGTCGAGCGCCTCGGTAACGACAGCGCCCTCCACGCAGCCGCCGGACACGGACCCTAAGAACGTGCCCTCGTCGTTGATCACGAGGTTGGACCCGACCGGGCGCGGCGCCGAGCCCCAGGTCTCGACCACGGTGGCGAGCGCCACGCCGTGACCGGATTTGTGCCAGTCCTCGGCGGCCCTGAGGATGTCTTCGTCGCGGTTGAGCATGTTCATCTCCCTCTCAGGCGGCGGGCCGGATCGCGCTGCGCTGGTGGGGCGGCAGCGGCGACGACAGCGCCGAGATCAGCGTCTCGATCGAAGTCAAGTTATGTACCGGGCGGAATTCGTCAACGTGGGGCAGCATGGTTTTGATGCCCTGCGCCTTCGCCTCGAAGCCGGAATAGCGCAGCAGCGGATTGAGCCAGATCAGCCGCCGGCAGGAGCGGTGCAGCCGGTCCATCTCGAAGGCAAGCTTGCTGTCGGCCTCGCGCTCCAGCCCGTCGGAGATCAACAGCACGATCGCGCCCTGCCCGAGCACGCGGCGCGCCCACTGCTTGTTGAAGGTCTGCAGCGAGGTGGCGATCCGGGTCCCGCCGGCCCAGTCCTCGACATTGGCCGAGCAGCTCGCCAGCGCCTCGTCGGGATCGCGCTGGCGCAGCGCCCGGGTCACGTTGGTCAGCCTCGTGCCGAACAGGAACACCGAGACGCGCTTGCGCGCGTCGGTGATGGCGTGGAGGAAATGCAGGAACAGGCGGGTGTACTCGCTCATCGAGCCGGAGATGTCGAGCAAGGCCACGATCGGCGCCGGCTTCTCGATTCTCCCCAAGCGATGAAAGTTGATGATCTCGCCTTCGGTGCGCAGCGCCTGACGCAGCGTCTTGCGCATGTCGATGCGACGGCCGCGCGGATCGGCGGTGTGGCGGCGGGTCTTCAGCTCGGCCTGCGGGAGCCGCATCTTGGCGATGGCGCGCGCAACCTCGGCGATCTCCGCCGCGCTCATCTGCGCAAAGTCCTTCTTCTGCAGCACCTCGCGGTCGGACACCGCGAGCCGCAGGTCCTGCTCCTGCGCCTTCGGCTCCTCATGGGTCTGCGGCTGCGACATCGCCTCCTGGACCCGGCGCGAGGCCGGCGGCGGCTTCTTCTTGGCGTGATCCGGCAGCGGCACCGAATCGAGCATCGACTTCCACTCCTCGGCCGGGCGGAAGAACAGGTCGAAGGCCTGAGAGAAGATCAGCGCATGCTCGTGGCGCTTGACGAAGATCGATTCGAGCGTGGTGAAGACGTCCGCACGCTTGCCGATGTCGATGACCTCGAGCGCGGTCATCGCGTCGATCACGGCACCCGGACCGACCGGCAGGCCGGCGGCACGCAGCGCCCGCGCAAAGCCCGCGATGTTGTCGGCGATGCCGCCGGTTGGCGGCGCGAGGTGATTGATGCTTGTGGGCACGTTCTGATCCCTCGTCCGCTTCGCACACGCCTCAAATTGAGCTCGTCATTCCGGGGCGCCCGGAGGGTGAGCCCGGAATCCATACTGACGATCGCGGTTATGGATTCCGGGCCTGCGTGCTGCGCACGCATCCCGGAATGACGACCTTTATTGTGGGCACCGGCGTGAACTACGTCTCGTTGGTCGCGTCCTTGATCGCCTTCTGCAACGCATCGCCCTGCATGCGGGCGATGTCGTCCTGATATTTCAACAGCGCGCCCAGCGTGTCGCCGACGACCTCGGCGTTCAGCGAGCGCGCATCGAGCTCCGTCAGCGCCGTGGCCCAGTCGAGCGTCTCGGCGACCCCCGGCGACTTGTAGAAGTCCTGGTCGCGCAGCGCCTGGACGAAGCGCACGATCTGCTGCGACAGCCGCTGCGAGATGCCGGGCAGCCGGGTTTTGACGATGGCAAGCTCGCGCTCGGCGGAGGGATAATCGACCCAGTGATACAGGCAGCGCCGCTTCAGCGCGTCATGGATCTCACGGGTCCGGTTCGAGGTGATGATGACGATCGGCGGATGCGGCGCCTTGACGGTACCGAACTCCGGGATCGTGACCTGGAAGTCGGAGAGGATCTCGAGCAGATAGGCCTCGAACGCCTCGTCCGCGCGGTCGAGCTCGTCAATGAGCAGAACCGGCGCGCCGGCGACATCCGGCTCCAGCGCCTGCAGCAGCGGGCGCTTGATCAGGTAGCGGTCGGCGAAGATGTCCGACGTCAATTGATCGCGGTCGACCTCGCCGCCCGCTTCCGCCAGCCGGATCGCGATCATCTGCGCCGCTGAATTCCATTCGTAGACGGCGGAGGCGACGTCGAGACCCTCGTAGCACTGCAGCCGGATCAGCTTGCGGCCGAGCGCCGCCGACAGGACCTTGGCGATCTCGGTCTTGCCGACGCCGGCCTCGCCTTCGAGGAACAGCGGCCGGCCCATGCGCAGCGACAGATAGGTCACCGTCGCCAGCGATCGCTCGGCCAGATAGCCGCGCGAGGACAACAATTCGAGCATCGCGTCGACCGATGCTGGCAGGGCCGGAGCACTCATGGGCGAGACCGCTTCCTTCTTCACGCGTCCGTCACGAAGCCGGAGCCTCGGGTTCGGCGGCTCCCTCCGACGCGGTTGAGGCCTTGGCGCCGGCATTGGCCGCATCGACCGCACGGCGCGCCAGCACGCCGATCAGATGGGCACGATATTCGGCGCTGCCGTGGATGTCGCTGTTGAGGCCTTCGGCCGAGACCGGAATGCCCTCCAGCACCTTCGGCGAGAAGCGCTTCTGCAGCGCCTCCTCGAAGGCGGTGACGCGGAACACGCCATTGCCGCCGGCCCCGGTCACCGCAACGCGCACGTCGGACGGACGGCGGGCGACGAACACGCCGACCAGCGCGTAGCGCGAGGCCTGGTTGCGGAACTTGACGTAGGCCGCCTTCTTGGCCAGCGGGAAGCTCACCTTGGTGATGATCTCGTCCGGCTCCAGCGCGGTCGTGAACAGCCCGAGGAAGAACTCCTCGGCCTTCAGCTTGCGCTTGTTGGTGACGATGGTGGCGCCGAGCGCGAGGCATGCGGCCGGATAGTCCGCGGTCGGATCGTTGTTGGCGATCGAGCCGCCAATGGTGCCGCGATGGCGCACCGCGGGATCGCCGATCAGGCTGGCCAGATGGGCCAGCGCCGGAATCGCCTCGCCGACGGTTGCGGAGTTGGCGACGTCGGCATGACGCGCCATCGCGCCGATCACGAGGTTTCGGCCCTTCACCTCGATCGTATCGAGCCCCTCGACATGGGAGAGATCGACCAGATGCGGCGGGCTCGCGAGCCGCTGCTTCATGACCGGCACCAGCGTGTGGCCGCCGGCGACCAGCTTGGCGTCTTCGTTCTTGGTGAGGAGATTGGCGGCCTGGCGCACGGTCGCCGGCCGATGATATTTGAATTCGTACATAGGGGAATGTCCTGTGCGCAGCGGGCCGACTAAGGCAAGGTCAGACGTTTAGGCGAGGTCCGATTTGGCCATCGCCTTGGCGCCGGCGGCGATCGATTGCACGATGTTCTGATAGCCCGTGCAGCGGCAGAGATTGCCCTCGAGCTCCTCGCGAATGGTCTCGTCGCTGAGCTCATGTCCCTTACGGTGGACGAGGTCGACCGCGGTCATGATCATGCCCGGCGTGCAGAAACCGCATTGCAGGCCATGATGCTCGCGAAACGCCTCCTGCATCGGATGCAGCGGCGCGCCGTCGGCAGCGAGTCCCTCGATCGTCCTGACCTCATGACCATCGGCCATCACGGCCAAGGTCGTGCAGGACTTCACTGCCTTGCCGTCGAGATGGACGACGCAGGCGCCGCATTGCGACGTGTCGCAGCCGACATGGGTGCCGGTGAGGCGCAGATTCTCGCGCAGGAACTGCACCAGCAGCGTCCGCGGGTCGACGTTCGCCGTGACGGGATTACCGTTCACAATCATGGAAATCTTGGCCATTCAGGACTCTCTATTATCCGCGCGACAGCGTTGCACTGCAGCGCAGCCCAGCAAAATCAGTCGAAAACCATCATATGGGCGCTCCCGGCGGCGGGCAACCTCGCCCCCGGCCGCGCATGGGTCGGTTGCGGTCAGCCTTGAACGGCTTTGGCGAAGTTGGCGAAGAATTCGTCGGCGAGCTTCTTTGCGGTGCCGTTGATCAGCCGCTGGCCGAGCTGCGCCAGCTTGCCGCCGATCTGCGCTTCGACATTGTAGGTCAGCAGCGTGCCGCCGTCCTTGTCCGCCAGCGCGACGACCGCGCCACCCTTGGCGAATCCGGCGACACCGCCCTCGCCTTCGCCGGAGATCTTGTAGCCGTTCGGCGGATCGAGATCGCTCAAGGTCACCTTGCCTTTGAAGCGCGCAGAGACCGGTCCGACCTTCATCTTGGCAACGGCGCGGAGGCCGCCATCCTCGGTCCTCTCCAGCTCCTCGCAACCGGGAATGCAGGCCTTGAGCACCTCCGGATCATTCAGCTTGTCCCAGACCTGCTCTCGCGGAGCGGCCAGCTGGACTTCGCCCGTCATCGTCATAGCCATGTGCATCTCCCCCCGATTGGCGCGGTTAGAGGCATTCAAGTAAAGCACCGAACGCCCAAAAGGAAGGGCGAGCAGCGCCCGGAAGCGTTGCAGAAAAGCCGGGCACCGCAGCATTCCGGACCTCGCCGCCGTCGGGTTTTGATTGGCAGACGGCGGCGGCGGTGGTTAGTTCGCCATCAAATCTGCACGATTCCTCCGGCGGCGCGGCCGCCTGCGACAAGGATTCCGCCCATGCCGATGATCGATGCCGACGGCTGTCTGTTGAATGTCACCGTCGAGGGCCGCGACGGCGGGCCGACCCTGATGCTCTCGAACTCGCTCGGCTCGACCCTGCAGATGTGGGAGCCGCAGATGCGCACCTTCACGCAGGTGTTCCGCGTGATCCGCTATGACCGGCGCGGTCATGGCAAATCGCAAGTGCCGCCCGGGCCCTACTCGATCGAGCGATTCGGCCGCGATGCGCTGGCGATTCTCGATGACCTCAACATCGAGAAGGTGCACTGGTGCGGCGTGTCGATGGGCGGCATGGTCGGGCAGTGGTTCGCCGCCCATGCTCCTGAACGCATCGGCAAGCTCGTGCTCGCCAACACCACCTGCTACTACCCCGATCCGGCAATCTGGGACGCCCGCATCAAGGCGGTCGAGGACAGCGGACTCGCTGGAATCGCCGACACGGTCATCGCTGGCTGGCTGACGCAGGAGTTTCGTGATCACAATCCTGATGTCGCCGACCGGATGAAGGCAATGCTCGTGGCCACCCCTGTCGGCGGCTATCTTGCCTGCTGCGCGGCGCTGCGTGCCCTGGACCTGCGTGAGGATCTGCCGGCCATCAAGAGCCCGACCCTCGTCGTGGCCGGCCGCTACGACAAATCGACGCCGATCGCGATGGCGGAAGCAATCCGCAGCCGCATCCCCGGCGCCAGCATGACCATCGTCGATGCCGCGCACATCTCGAATGTCGAAGCGGCGGGCCAGTTCAACGATGCCGTGCTGGGCTTTCTGACCCAGCACTGATGCACCGAGATGGATCGGGGCGTCATGCCTGCTGCGGCGACGGCGTCGCCGTGGGCTCCATCTTCGGTGAAGCGGATGCGGAAGACGGCGAGGCTTGCGTCGTCGGCTTCTCCACCAGCATGACGATGGCCGTGCCGAGCAGCATCAGGAGTTCCGTGGCATGCAGACGCAACGCCTGGGGCTCCCCGACTTTGGCAGCCATGATCATGCTGAAGAAGGCGAGCATGCTGCCGAAGCCGAGCCCGATCGACAGCGCCTCGACATAGCCGGCCACCTTTCGCACCCGCGGAACCAGGATCAGCACCAGGAACATCGCGAAGAAGCCTGCGACCGTCAGTCGCGCCAGCGCAAGCAGCCAGGCGGCGCGAACCGTCTCGATGCCCGACAGCTGCAGGTGGTCGCTGATGAACAAGGCCACCGCGATATTCGGCCGCGCGAACAACCCCTGGATCGGCGACACCATGATCTGAAACGCGATGATGGTCCAGGCGGGCACGAAATAAAGCGCCAGCAGCACACCGTTGACGCAGCTGAGCCGCCAATTCCTGATCACGCAATCCTTGATCATGTCACGCCCACCTTTGCATCCCACCAACTGCCCGTCCGGCCGATTTCCAGACGAGCTAACGCCCGGCAAACGCGCCCGGCAATTTAAACCATTCGTTTACCTTAACAGGGTGGCGACGGGCGCGAGAGCCCCCGTCCAATCGCCGTAGAGACCGGGCTGACGACCTCGCCGATCAGGCCCCGAATTCCCGCGTGATAGCGGCCTTTCCGGCCATCGACGCCTCCTCGAACATCTGCACCGCATCCGACATTGCGTCCGCTTCGGTCCACCAACGGGATGCGGCTCCTCCGCTGAAAGACCGCCGTCGCCGACGCCTGCATCGGTCACGATCGATCCGCCGGCAGTCCGATCACGTCGGCGGCCGCTGATTCAAGTCCATGCGCCTTGCAGCTCCGTGCGCCGCGTCAGCGGCGTTCTTGACTAGCGTCAAAGTAGTCTAAAACATAGATACTACCTTAGGGGCGAACACCGCTGCGTTTCGCACAGCGGGATCGTGATGCGGCAGGCAGCTGCCGAGCGGGAGTACCGCATGAGAGTAGCTCGGATCTTCATCGGCATCCTCCTGCTGGCCGGCGGCCTCTACATCCTGGTCGGCGAGCATTTCGCCGGAACTTCAGGCGACGCGACCGTCAATGCCCGGCTTTACGTCGTGCGCGCGCCGATCGAAGGCCGCGTGACGCTGGGGGTGAGCAATATCGGCGCCAGGGTCAATGCCGGGGAACTCGTGGCCGAGATCGTCGACGACCGGTTCGACACCACGCGCCTGCTCAATCTCGAGCGCGACCGTGACGAGCAGAAGATCGCGCTCAAGCGGGTTCCGGCGCAGCGTTCGGCGCTCGAGCAGGCGCGGGCCGCCTTCGCGGCCCAGTCGGCCAACTACAAGACCGGCCGCGTCCGCCAGATCGCGGCGCGCATCGCCGAGGCCAAGGCGGCGGAGGATGCCGCGGCCGCCCGGCTGAAGCTCGCGGATCTCACCTTCACGCGGGCCAACGAGCTGAAGGAACGCGGGGTCCAGACGGTCGCCGGCCTCGACCAGGCCAGCGCCTCGCTCGATATCGCCAAGCAGGATTTGGAAAGCGCGAAACAGCGCACCAACTATGTCGAGACCGAGCTCGGCTCCGCGCAATCGGGGGTCTTCATCGGCGACTCCTACAACGACGTGCCGTTCTCGATGCAGCGCATTCACGAGCTCGACCTGCGCCTCGCCGAACTTGCCGTGGACGAGCAGCAGATCCAATCCCGCCTGGTCCAATACGAGCAGCAGATCAACGCCGAACGCGTCCGGATCAACCGGCTGACCTCGGCGACGCTGAGGGCCCGCGTCCTGGGCATGGCCTGGGATTTCCTCGTCGACGATGGCGAATATGCCCGTCGCGGTCAGGATCTCGTCAAGCTGGTGGACTGCAACAGTCTCGTGGTGACCGCGAGCGTTCCCGAAAGTCTCTACGCCCGCCTGTCGATCGGCGCCCCGGTGCAGTTCCGTCTGTTCGGAGACGACCGGATATTCGATGGGACGGTGACACGTCTCGGCGGCTCGGGCGCCTCGCAACTCTACGCCAATCTCGCCGTCGGCCCGACGCCGCAGCACTTGCAGCGGTTCGACGTCACCGTTGCGGTGCCAGATCTCGCCAAGCAGCCGGATCTGTCCTGCGCCATCGGGCGCACCGGCCGGGTGATCTTCACCAGCGGACCGATCGCGGCATTGCGCGGCTTCGTCGCCCGGTACGGCTACTGATGCCGACGCTGTCACCATTCCTGTCCGCGTTCGCAGTCGTTGCGATCATCGTAGGGCTGCGCGTCCTGGCATTGCCCCTCCTGGACCCGAAGATATGGTACTGGCGGACCCTGCTCCTCAGCGGCTCGATCCTGCTGGCCTGGCGCTATGTCGCCTGGCGCTTCACCGAGACCCTTGCTCCGCCCGGCCTCACGCCGGATGGGATCCTCAGCTGGGGCTTCGCCATTCTCGAAGCGCTCACCGTTGTTTCGTCGTCCTTCGCCTTCCTGATCCTGACCAGGACCAAGGAGCGGACGACGGAGGCTGATCGCCATGCCGGCTGGTGGCTTCCGAGGCCGCCGCCTCGGGTCGACATCTTCATCACCACCTACAACGAGCAGCTCGAGGTCCTGGAGCGAACCATCGTCGGCGCCAAGGCGATCACCTATGCGGCATTGCGCGTCTTCGTCCTCGACGACGGCAGCCGAGCCTGGCTCCGGGACTACTGCACCGAGCACGGCATCGGCTATGTCGCCCGCACCGACAAGTCGCACGCCAAGGCCGGCAACATCAACAATGCCTTGCGGCTGCGCGCGGCGGATGCGGACCGGCCGGATTTCGTCGCCGTTCTCGACGCCGACTTCGTGCCTCATCTCGACTTCGTCGAGCGGACGCTCGCGTTGTTCCACGATCCGGCTGTCGGCCTCGTACAGACGCCCCAGCACTTTTTCAACCCGGACCCGATCCAGCACAATCTCGGCATCGGCGCGTCCTATCCCGACGAGCAGCGCCACTTCTTCGACAACGTCGAGCCGGCGCGCGACGCCTGGGGCATCGCAATGTGCTGCGGCACCTCCTCGATATTCCGCGTCTCCGCCGTGGAGATGATCGGCGGCGTGCCGACCGAGAGCGTCACCGAGGATTTCCTGCTCACACTGCGCCTGTCCGCGCACGGCTACCAGACCGTGTACCTGAACGAGGCGTTGTCGGAGGGATTGGCGCCGGAAGGCCTTGCGGAATACGTCACGCAGCGCGGCCGCTGGTGCCTCGGCCTCATGCAGATCGTGCGCAACGTCTACAATCCATTCGGCTCCCATGGTCTCGGTTTCTTCCACCGGCTCAGCGTCCTCGACTCGCTGCTCTACTGGACGTCGACCTATCCGTTCCGCCTCGCCGCGCTGATCTGTCCACTGCTCTACTGGTGGGGCGGGGTGACGGTGGTGAACGCCTCGATCGCCGACATCATCCGGTATTACGGCCCCTATTATCTCTCGATCATGTACACGCTGAACTGGCTGTCCAAGGGACTGTTCATTCCGATCGTCAACGATGTCTCGCAGATCGTCGCCGCCTGGCCCGTGCTCCGCGCCGCCGCTCTCGGCCTGCTCTCCCCCGGTCCGCACAAATTCTCGGTGACCGCCAAGGGCGGCGATCGCGCCAAGATCATCGTCCAGTGGCCGCTGATGCGGCCCTTCCTGATCCTGATGGCGCTGACGATCGGTGGCCTGATCGTGTCGCTGACGTCCGATTTCGTCTTCAATACCACGGGGACCGCGGGAGACGGCGTCATCGTCGTGATGTTCTGGACGATCTACAACATTCTGGTGCTGTCGGTGGCGATCGCCGTGTGCATCGACCGTCCACGCTACAACCGGCCGCAACGCCAGATCGTCGAGCCGATAACCCTGACGGTCGACGGCGAGCCGCAACGCGGCTGGATCGTCAATCTCGGCCCCGGCGGCGCACGCGTCAGCGGTCCGGTCGGCCTTGCGACCGGCGCCATCGGCACGCTCACCCTGCCCCTGATCGGCGATATCCCAACCAAGGTCGCGGCTCCGACGAACGACGGCTACCGGCTCATATTTGCGGTGACGCCGCAGCAGCGCGCCCAGATCATCGAGCGGCTGCACACCGCGAGCGGAGTGCCCGGCGCCGACAGCGGCGATCTCGGCCGCATGCTGAAAGAAATCGCGCGAGCCGTGGCCGATTGAGGAGTGGACGATGACGAGGCGACGGTGGAGCTTACAGACAGCGGTTTTCCTCGGCGGCACGACACTGATCGTCGTGACGGCGCTGGCCGTTGCCATCCTCTATTCGGCGTCGCTGCAGCGGCGCGGCGAGGAGCTCGCGATCGAGCAGCTGAGGACGCGCGGTGAGCTCAGCGCAAACCTGTTGGCGCGACAGCTGTACGGCACGTGGAGCGACGTGTCGCGGCTCGCCGCGATCATCGACCCCGCCGACGTCGCCGAGGCGCGCCGGCAGATCCAGTTCGTGAGCCAGTTCCAGCCGCGCTATGCCTGGCTCGGCATCGCCGACCCCGGCGGCAAGGTCATCGCGAGCAAGGACCGGATGCTGGAAGGACAAAGCGTCGCCGACCTGCGCTGGTTCCGGCATGGACTCGGGGTGCCGACGGCGGTCGATGATCGCGAATCAGAGGCCCTGGGCCGGATGTTGCAGGCCGCTTCGGGACCGGACCGCTTGATCGCCATGTCGGCTCCGCTCGTGCACGACGGCGCCCCCGCCGGCGTCATCGGGGCCCAGATCGATTGGAAATGGGTGATCGAATCCGTCGCGGCGCTGGCGTCGCGCGACATCGATCTGGTGTTGCTGTCGCGCGAGAGCATCGTGCTGTTCGGCCCGCCGGATCTCGTCGGCAAGCCACTGACGATCGGCTCGGCGCAGGCCGCAAGCCGCGGGGCCTCGGTCGCGCTCATCGAGCGATGGCCCGACGGCAAGGATTATTTCACCCTCACGTTCCCCACCGTGAAGTACGCCGATCTGCCGAGCTTCGGCTGGTCCCTTCTGATCCGGCAGGACGCCGTTGCCGCGATGGTGCCGACCCGCCAGCTTGTGCGCTCGTTTTGGTTCAACGTTGCCGGTGGCGTGTTCTCGATCCTGGTGCTGCTCAATTTCGCCGCGAAATGGGTGGTGACGCCGATGCGCCGTCTTGCCCAGGCCGCCGAGACCATGGTGAAAGATCCGTTTTCTGGCATGGTGGCTCGGGAAACCCGGTACGATGAGGCGACGCGGCTGCGCGACGCCTTGGTCAGGCTCCAGTCGAAGCTGATGGCAAAAGTGCCTGGTTCGACGGAAGACAGCGGTAGCGGCATATAGCGGCGCCAGCAACCGGTGCGAGAACCCTCCTTTTCGGCGCTACGTGCTGGGTTCCCAAGCGGTCATTTGATGGCGACGGCCGGCCCCGAGGAAGGCAGGGGAACCGCGCCATCAAAGGAGGCGGGATAAGCCCGCAATTGTGGCACTGCACGCTGTTGCGGCACCCGGTTCCAAACTGTTAGTACTGCCGCACGCGTCGCCTTGGGCGCGGGTGCGTCTCCAGGCATACCGGCACCCGCTCTACAAGGCCCCCGCCGCGTTGCGAACCGGTATCGGCAGTCTCACTCACGGCAGTTCATGGATTATTTCGCGCAACAGCTCATCAACGGCCTCGTCCTTGGCTCGATCTACGGCCTGATCGCCATCGGCTACACCATGGTCTACGGCATCGTCGGCATGATCAATTTCGCCCATGGCGACATCTTCATGATCGGCGGCTTCATCGCGCTGATCTGCTTCCTGGTCCTGGTGTCGCTGGGCCTGACCGCGGTTCCGGTGATCCTGCTGATCGTGCTGCTGGTGTCGATGGCCATCACGGCGCTCTATGGGTGGACCATCGAACGTATCGCCTATCGCCCGCTGCGGCACTCGTTCCGCCTGGCGCCGATGCTGTCCGCCATCGGCATGTCGTTCGTCCTCACCAACTATTCGCAGGTGTCGCAGGGCGCGCGCGTCAAGCCGGTGCCGCCGATCATCACCGGCGGCTACACGCTGCACGAGGGCGCGGGCGGCTTCGTCGTCCAGCTCTCCAACATCCAGATCGTGGTGGTCATCACCACCATCGTTCTGCTCGCGCTGTTCACCTGGCTGGTATCCCGCACGCGGCTCGGCCGCGACATGCGCGCCTGCGAGCAGGATCAGACCATGGCGGCACTGCTCGGCGTCGACGTCGACCGCACCATCTCGATGACCTTCGTGATCGGCGCGGCGCTCGCGGCCGTCGCCGGCATGATGTACCTGCTGTATTACGGCCTGGTCGATTTCTTCATGGGCTTCGTCGCCGGCATCAAGGCGTTCACGGCGGCGGTGCTCGGCGGCATTGGCTCGCTGCCGGGCGCGATGCTCGGAGGCCTCGCGATCGGACTGATCGAGACGTTCTGGTCGGCCTATTTTTCGGTGGAGTACAAGGACGTCGCGGCATTCTCGATCCTGATCGTGGTGCTGATCTTCCTGCCAACCGGCCTGCTCGGCCGGCCCGAAGTCGAAAAAGTCTGAAGATGGAGTCCGCGTGAGCGCGTCCCTTCCCGCCTCGTCGAAAGGCTCCGAACCGGTCGGAGCCGCCTTCATCCTCAAGAAGGCCCTTCTCAGCGCACTGGTCGCTCTCGGTCTGTTCTCCCTGATGGTCGGCGTCCGCACCGAAGCGGGTCAGAGCGGCCAGCTCGTATACTGGACCCGCTTCGGCGACCTCGCCAGCCTGGTTGTGGCGGTGTTCGTCGGCTCGATCGCGGTCGAGCTGCTGCGGCTGTGGTTCGGACCGCGCGGCGGCCTCGGCAGCTTCGTGCCGCCGTCCGTGCGGAGCGGCATGTCGGTAGCCGGCCGCTATCTCGCGCCGGCGCTGCTGATCTTCACCTTGCTGGTACCGGTGATCTTCTACAATCAGCGTTACATTCTCGACCTCGGCATTTTGGTCCTGACCTACGTCATGCTGGGTTGGGGCCTCAACGTCGTGGTCGGTCTCGCCGGCCTGCTCGACCTCGGCTACGTCGCGTTCTACGCCGTCGGCGCCTATTCCTACGGCCTGCTCTCGACCACCTTCGGCCTGTCGTTCTGGGTCTGCCTGCCGCTCGCCGGCATTCTCGCCGCCTTCTGGGGCGTGCTGCTCGGCTTTCCGGTGCTGCGGCTGCGCGGTGACTACCTCGCCATCGTGACCCTGGCCTTTGGCGAGATCATCCGCCTCGTCCTCATCAACTGGCAGGACGTGACCGGCGGTCCCAACGGCGTCTCCGGGATTCCGCGACCGACGTTGTTCGGCATTCCGCTCGCACCGGGCGAAGGCGGCCTTGCATCGATGCTCGGCATCCCGTTCTCGCCGACGCATCGCATCGTTTTTCTGTTCTATCTGATCCTGGCGCTGGCACTCCTGACCAACTGGGTCACCATCCGGCTGCGCCGGCTGCCGATCGGCCGGGCCTGGGAAGCGCTGCGCGAGGACGAGGTCGCCTGCCGCGCGCTCGGCATCAACATCACCACCACCAAGCTGACCGCATTTGCGACCGGCGCGATGTTCGGCGGTTTCGCCGGCGCCTTCTTCGCCACGCGCCAGGGCTTCATCAGCCCGGAATCCTTCACCTTCCAGGAATCGGCGCTGGTGCTCGCCATCGTCGTGCTCGGCGGCATGGGGTCGCAGCTCGGCGTCGCGCTGGCGGCGCTCGCCATGATCGGCGGCTTCGAGCTGTTCAGAAGCCTCGAGAGCTACCGCATGCTGGTGTTCGGTCTCGCCATGGTGCTGGTGATGATCTGGCGGCCGCGCGGCATTGTCGGCCATCGCGCGCCGACCGTATTCCTGGAAAAATCCAAGAGCATCTCTTCGGACCTCGTCAAGGAAGGCCACGGATGAGCTCCGCTCCCATTCTCGCACTCGAAAACCTCACCATGCGCTTCGGCGGCATCGTCGCCGTCAATGCGCTGTCGTTCACCGCGCAACGCACGCAGATCACGGCCCTGATCGGCCCCAACGGCGCCGGCAAGACCACCGTGTTCAACTGCATCACCGGCTTCTACAAGCCGACCTCCGGCGTCATCCGCCTGACCCATGATGACGGCGCGCAGTTCGAGATGCAGAAGCTGAAGGACTTCAACATCTCCAAGCAGGCCAAGGTGGCGCGGACGTTCCAGAACATCCGGCTGTTTCCGGGCATGACGGCGCTCGAGAACCTGATGGTCGCGCAGCACAACGCGCTGATGCGCGCGTCCGGCATGACGGTGCTCGGGCTGCTCGGCGTGCCCTCGTGGCGCGCGGCCGAGCGGAACGCGATCGATGCGGCCGTGTTCTGGCTGAAGCGCGTCGGGCTGATCGACCGCGCCGACGACGCGGCCGGCAATCTCGCCTATGGCGACCAGCGTCGGCTGGAGATCGCGCGCGCGATGTGCACCTCGCCGGCCCTGCTCTGCCTCGACGAACCGGCCGCCGGCCTCAACGCGCGCGAGAGTGCGGCCCTCAGCGAGTTGCTGCTGTCGATCCGGGCCGATCACGCCACGTCGATCCTGCTGATCGAGCACGACATGAGCGTCGTGATGGAAATCTCCGACCGCGTCGTCGTGATGGACTACGGCGTCAAGATCGCCGAGGGCACGCCGCGCGAGATCCGCGACGATCCGAAGGTCATCGCCGCCTATCTCGGCACCGACGAGGAAGAGGCCGCAGCCGTGATGGAGGCCGAGGCGTGAGTGCGTCCCTGCTCGCGATCCGCAATCTGCGCGCGTCCTACGGCAAAATCGAAGCGCTGAAGGGCGTCGATCTCGACATCAAGCCGGGCGAGATCGTCGCGCTGATCGGCGCCAACGGCGCCGGCAAGTCGACGCTGATGATGTCGATCTTCGGCCGCCCGCGCGCAAGCTCCGGCAACATCGTCTACGACGGCAACGACATCACACAGGTGCCGACGCATCAGATCGCGCGGCTGCGCATCGCGCAGTCGCCGGAGGGACGCCGCATCTTTCCGCGCATGAGCGTGGCAGAAAACCTGCAGATGGGCGCCGACGCCGGCGAGACGACCGACGCGGAGCGGGCCAGCACGCTGGAGCGCGTCTTCGCCCTGTTTCCGCGCCTGAAGGAGCGCGTCGACCAGCGCGGCGGCACGCTATCCGGTGGCGAGCAGCAGATGCTGGCGATCGGACGCGCGCTGATGAGCCGGCCGCGCCTGCTGCTTCTGGATGAGCCCTCGCTCGGCTTGGCGCCGCTGATCGCCCGCCAGATTTTCGACGCCATTCGGACACTCAACCGCCAGGACGGTCTGACCGTGCTGATCGTCGAGCAGAACGCCAATCACGCGCTGAAGCTCGCCCATCGCGGCTATGTGCTGGTCAACGGCCTGATTACGCTGTCGGGCACCGGCACCGAGCTGCTGCAGCGACCGGAGATCCGCGCTGCCTATCTGGAGGGCGGCCGCCACTGAGGCGGGCCCTCAAAACGCGGCCAGAATGGCCTTAGTCCTTCGTAGGTGTGGTCAAAAATTGCCGGTGACTTCGCCGGAAAATCAGCCACAATGCGCGCGGTCTGCGGCCCGCCGTTCGGGCCGTTCCGTGTCGACCTACCCCCGCGAGGATTTCTCATGAAACCACTCAAACTCATCGGCTTGGCTCTGGGCGCATCGCTGGCGCTCTCGACTGCTGCCTTCGCCGAAGACATCAACATCGCCGTGGCCGGCCCGATGACCGGCAGTGAATCGGCCTTCGGCCGCCAGATGCAGAACGGCGCCGAGATGGCGGTCGCCGACCTCAATGCCGCCGGTGGCGTGCTCGGCAAGAAGCTCGCACTGCAGGTGGGTGACGATGCCTGCGATCCGAAGCAGGCGCGTTCGGTTGCCGAAAAGCTCGCCGGCTCCGGCATTCCGTTCGTCGCCGGCCATTTCTGCTCGTCGTCGTCGATCCCGGCCTCCGAGGCCTATGCCGACAGCAACGTGCTGCAGATCACGCCGGCCTCGACCAACCCGCTGTTCACCGAGCGCAAGCTGTGGAACGTGGCGCGCGTCTGCGGCCGTGACGACCAGCAGGGTCTCGTTGCCGCCAACTACATCGCGAAGAACTTCAAGGGCAAGAACATCGCGATCCTCAACGACAAGACCACCTACGGCAAGGGTCTCGCCGACGAGACCAAGAAGGCGCTGAACAAGGCCGGCGTCACCGAGAAGATGTTCGAGTCCTACAAC
This sequence comes from Bradyrhizobium sp. SZCCHNS30572, assembly GCF_032484415.1. NCBI lineage: Bacteria > Pseudomonadati > Pseudomonadota > Alphaproteobacteria > Hyphomicrobiales > Nitrobacteraceae > Bradyrhizobium > Bradyrhizobium sp. SZCCHNS30572. Next base: position 161,946 of record NZ_JAUESY010000005.1, read on the forward strand.
AAGGGCGACAAGGACTTCAACGCCATCGTCTCCCGCTTGAAGCGTGACAACATCGATCTCGTCTATGTCGGCGGCTATCATCAGGAAGCCGGCCTCATCCTGCGCCAGATGCGCGACCAGGGCCTCAAGACCATCCTGATGGCGGGCGACGCGATGAACGACAAGGAGTTCGCTTCGATCACCGGTCCGGCCGCGGAAGGCACGCTGTTCACCTTCGGCCCCGAGCCGCGCAACAAGCCGAGCGCGAAGGCGATCGTGGACAAGTTCAAGGCCAAGAACATCGATCCCGAGGGCTATACGCTCTACACCTACGCCGCGATCCAGGTCTGGTCGCAGGCCGTCAAGAAGGCCAACACCACCGACGCCAAGAAGGTGATGGACACCATCAAGGCCGGCGAGTGGGACACGGTGCTGGGCAAGCTCGGCTTCGACGCCAAGGGCGACATCAAGCAGATCGACTACGTCGTCTACAAGTGGGACGCCAAGGGCGGCTACGCCGAGCTCGGCGGCAAGGGCTCCTGATAGAACTCCTGACCGTCTCGATCATCATCAGCAAAATACAAACGCCCCGGTCCTGGACCGGGGCGTTCTGCTGAGCGCTTGGTTCGTCGTTGAGGCCCGCCCACCGTGGGGAACCACGTCGTACAGAGGAACAGACCGGCTCAGCCGGCACAGGCCGAAAGCGATGGGGCCCCCTTCGCCGCCACTGCTGCACGGGCCGTTTCAACGGCACGCATCAGCTCGGCCGGGCGGAACGGTTTCTGCAGGTAAACGACACGGGTCAGCTCGTCCGACATCGACGCGCCATCGAAGGCAGTCATGCCGGAGACGGCGACCACCGGAACGTCGGGAACCAGCGCGCGCATACTGCTGACCAGATCGAGCCCGTTGGAATCATCGAGATAGATGTCGACGATGACGGCATCGAATGCCTGGTCGCGGAACAACTGCAGTCCGGACGCAGCGGTTCCCGCTTCGACCACGTCGAACTGATTGACGCGCAGCACCATAGAGATCATGGCGCGCACATCCTTCTGATCGTCGACCACCAGAATCCGTGGCATCAACTTCTCCAGAATTTTTCCGTTGGACAGCCTACAACGTAGAAAGAATTCGGACACAACTATGAGTATATTTATCCCATTTGCGGTAAAGGTGCGGTTACTCCAACTATCGACTCATTCTACAGAACGATCCGATCTGGTACCATACAACCTTCATTAGAACAGTGATTTTCTTCGCGCACCAGCTGTAAAGCCTCCCCTCTTGCACGTCGGCTCTGTTGCGCAGGACCCTTGGAGATGCCGAGCATCAAGGATCATCGCGAAGTCCTCCTGTCGACGTCCACCGCGACGCGCCGAGACCAAATCGCAGCACTCGCCGCGGTTGCGATCTCGACCTTGCTGTTTGCCGCCGCCGCTCCCTTTGCCAAGGTGCAGTTGCCGCCGGTGCCTGCGTTCGTCGCGAGCTACCAGTCGGCGCTGGCGCTGAACGATCTCATCACCGCGTTCCTGCTGTTCTCCCAGTTCGTGCTGCTTCGCTCGCGACCGTTGCTGTGGTTGGCCTCCGGTTACCTGTTTACCGCGCCGGCCTCGCTGCTGCACACGCTGGTGTTCCCAGGCCTGTATTCTCAGACCGGCCTGCTCGATGCAGGGCCGCAGACCGCAGCCTGGATCTACATGATCTGGCACGGCGCGTTCCCGTTGTTCGTTCTGGTCTATGCGCTGCACGACCGTCTCCGTCCGGCACCCGTTGGGTCGGTTGCGCTGTCTCTCTCGGTCGCCGTGCTCGGCGTCGCGATTGCACTTGCGGCACTCACCTGGGCGGTGATCGCCCATGATACGGCGCTGCCCGCGCTCGTCCGCGATGACGCTGCCACTCCGGCTTTGAAGATCGTGATCGGCGCCATCTGGTGCGTAACATCGGCTGCCCTGCTCGTCCTGGCGTTGCGCAGGCCGCACAGCATTCTCGACCTCTGGGTCATGGTGGTGCTGTGCGCTTGGCTGTTCGATCTCTCGCTCTCCTCGCTGCTCAACGCCGCCCGGTTCGACCTCGGCTACTATGCGGGCCGCATCTATGGCTTGCTGGCAGCGAGCTTCGTCCTCGGCGTCCTGCTCGCCGACAATGTCAGGCTGCAGACGAGGCTCACGCGGCTGCTGCAGCAGCAGCGCCGGCAGAGCGAAAGCGAGCGGGCACGCTTCATCGCGCGGGAGCGGCTGTTCAGCGCTGTGGTGGAATCCTCCAACGACGCCATCATCACGCTGACGCTGCAGGGCAAGATCACGTCCTGGAATCGCGCCGCCGAACACCTGTTCGGATACGGCGCAGACGAGGCGCTTGGCAACGACATCGGCCTGATCGTGCCCGCCGAACGGCGCAGCGAAGTCGATCGCATCCTGAGCCGGATCGGCGGCGGCGAGAAGATCGAGCATCACGAGACGATCCGCCGCCACAAGGACGGCCGCGAGATCGAAGTATCGCTCGGCGTGTCGCCGATCCTCGACGCGCATGGTGTGATCATCGGCGCCTCGAAGGTGGCGCACGACATCACCGAGAGCAAGCGCACCCGAACCGCCCTGACCCGTGAGACCGAGGAGCGCCGCCGCATCTTCGAGACCTCGCAGGACCTGATCCTGGTTGCCAACTCCTACGGACAATTGATGCAGGTCAGCCCGAGCGCGCTGGACGTGCTCGGCTACCGGCCGGAGGAGATGGTCGGCCGCAATGCCAGCGACTTCGTCTATCCGCCCGAGCTCGAGGCGGTCCGTAGCCAGATCCGCGCCTGCCGCCGCGGCCGCGACGTCCGTAATTTCGAAGCGCAGCTCATGCACAAGGAAGGCCGCGGCGTCGTCCTGAACTGGATGGCGAGCTGGTCGGAGCCGGTGCAGCGCCACTTCTTCGTCGGCCGCGACCTCACCGAGAAGCGCGCGGCCGAGGCGCAGTTCCGCCAGGCGCAGAAGATGGAGGCGGTCGGTCAGCTCACCGGCGGCGTCGCCCACGACTTCAACAACATCCTCACCGTCATCACCGGCAGCATCGGCATTCTTGCCGACGCCGTGTCCGACCGGCCGGAGCTCGCCTCCGTCGCCAAGCTGATCGACGACTCCGCCGACCGCGGCGCGCAGCTCACGCGGCAGTTGCTGGCCTTCGCCCGCAAGCAGCCGCTGCAGCCGACGGATCTCGACGTCAACGCCCTGTTGAACGAGACCGCAGCCTTGCTGCAGCCGACGCTCGGCGCGCAGATCGAGATCGAGCGTATCCTTGACGCCGATCCCTGCACCGCGCTCGCCGATCCGAACCAGCTCGCCACCGCGGTCATCAATCTCGCGCTCAATGCGCGTGATGCGATGCCGCAGGGCGGCAAGCTCACGCTGGAGACAGCGAACGTCACGCTCGACCGGGACTATGCCGACGTCCATAGCGAGGTCATCGTCGGTGACTACGTGATGATCGCCGTGAGCGACACCGGCTGTGGCATTCCGCCGGCCTATCTCGAGAAGGTGTTCGATCCGTTCTTCTCGACCAAGGGCTCCGGCAAGGGCACGGGGCTCGGCCTCAGCATGGTGTTCGGTTTCGTCAAGCAGTCCGGCGGCCACATCAAGATCTACAGCGAGGTCGGCCACGGCACCTCGATCAAGCTGTATCTGCCGCGCTCGGCGTCCGCTCCGGCGGCCAGCGCGGGCTTGCAGGCGCCAGACGCGCGCGGCGGCAATGAGACGATCCTGATCGTGGAGGACGATCCGCTGGTACGCCAGCACGTGATCGCCCAGGTCGGCAGCCTCGGCTACACCACCCTGGCTGCAGCCAATGCCGCCGAGGCGCTCGACGTGCTCGATCGCCATCCGGAGATCGACCTGCTGTTCACCGACGTCATCATGCCCGGCGCCATGAACGGCCGCCAGCTCGCCGACGCCGCGCGGGTGCGGCGGCCGGCGCTGCGGACGCTGTTCACCTCGGGCTATACCGAGAACGCGATCGTGCACCACGGCCGCCTCGACGCCGGCGTGCTGCTGCTGCCCAAGCCTTACCGGAAGCCAGAGCTGGCCCGCATGATCCGTATCGCGCTGGAGCGCTGAAGCACGCGCCCGGATCGGCGTAAGCGACATCCGGGCCCACCGGCGCGGCACGTGAGACCCGGATGTCGCCTGCCCCTTCGCGCCCGCTGGACGCAAGCGGGGCGCTCATACCAGCGCCGAGGCGCGTGCCCTCCTGCATTGAGGCCTCGCGCCGGCCGCGCTATCCATCCGGCATCATCATCTGCAGCGAGGGACGATCGTGCAGAACCTCCTCACCGACATCCCCGGCGTACGCGTAGGCCATGCCCATGACGCCGCGCTCGCTTCCGGCGTGACCGCGATCCTGTTCGATCAGCCGGCGGTCGCCGCGATCGACATCCGTGGCGGCGGACCCGGGGTGCGCGAGGATGCGCTGCTCGATCCTGCGAATACGGTGGAACGGGTCGACGGCATTGCCCTGTCGGGAGGCTCGGCGTTCGGGCTCGAGGCCGCGAGCGGCATTCAGGCGTGGCTGGCGGAACAAGGGCGCGGCTTTGCCGTGCGCGACGCGCTGATCCCGATCGTCCCCGGCGCGATCGTGTTCGACCTCTTGAACGGCGGCAACAAGGCCTGGGGCCGCTACACGCCGTATCGCGAGCTCGGCTACGCGGCGGCGGCGGCGGCCAGCACGACCTTCGCGCTCGGCAGCGTCGGTGCCGGGCTCGGCGCCACCACGGCCAACCTGCAGGGCGGGCTCGGCTCGGCGTCGGCGACGACGACAGGCGGCATCAAGGTTGCGGCCATTGTTGTGGTGAATGCGGTCGGCAGCGTCACTGTCGGCGACGGTCCCTGGTTCTGGGCGGCACCGTACGAGATCGACGGCGAGTTCGGCGGCCGCGGCCTGCCGGCCGCCTTCACGCCGGACATGCTGGCGATGCGCATCAAGGGCGGCCCGGCAGCATCGGCCTCCGAGAACACGACGATCAGCCTCGTCGTGACCGATGCCATCCTGACTAAGGCGCAGGCCAAGCGGCTCGCGATGATGGCGCAGACCGGCATGGCGCGCGCGATCTATCCGGTGCATCTGCCGCTCGACGGCGACATCGTGTTCGCGGCCGCGACCTGCACCAGGCCGATCGAGCCGCTGGTCGAGCTGAGTGAGCTCGGCATGGTCGCGGCCAACGTCCTGGCGCGCGCGATCGCCCGCGGCGTCTATCACGCGAGCCCGCTGCCGTTCGCCGGCGCGCTGCCGTCCTGGCAAGGCCGCTTCGGCAGTTGAGCTTACGCGCTGACCGCGGTCGTTGAAGACGTCGAGGCCGACAGCATGTTGGACTGCCGCTGGATCAGCTTCTCGATCATGTTGTAGGACGAGGTCGCAGCGTTGGACGCGGTTGTGGCTGCCGGCGTCGTCAGCGTCACCTTGGAGCCGTCGGCATAGGTGATGGTGGTCGTGGTCGAGCCGTCGCTGTTGGTGGACGAGGAACTCGAGGCGCCCGACAGCGCCTGCATCAGCGCATCTGCGCCCGCGCTGGATGAGGTGCCCGAGCCGCCGCTCCCGCCCGCCTCCTGGTGATGATGGTGGCCACGTCGCCCCTTGGCGCCCTGCAGCGCCGAGGACAGCTCGTCGAGGCTGACATTGCCGTCGCCGTTCGTATCCAGCTTGCCGAACACCTTGTCGGCATTGGCGACGTTGGTGCCGCCGGCGCCGAGCGCGCTCTCGAACTCCGATTTGCTGATCTGACCATCGCCATCGCCGTCGATCTGCGAGAACAGGTCCTGCAGCGGATTGGTCGATGAGCTTGCGCTCGACGACGCGCCCGACTGGCTCTGCGCTGCGAGCAGCGCGCTCATGGTCTCCGGCGCGATCTGCCCCGAGCTGCTGCTGCCGCCCGCGCTCGACCACGGGCTGAAATTGCCGGAGCCGCTCGCCCCCTTGGTGTCGAGGCTGAACGGACCGCCGCCCGACTTGCCGGAGCCCGACTTGGTCGAGCCGAGCGACTGCAGGCTGTCCAGGACCGACGAGGCGGCCCCCAGTGCAAACCACATGGCGAAACTCCCGCAAGGCCGCCCACGCGGCGGCAGAACATCTTCCCACCGCCGTCGCAATCCCCATGCCAGCGCCAAACCGCTGATATGTCCAGATATTTCGCGATGTTACGGTGGCCTGAACCCGGCAGATCGTGCCGTGCCCGGCAGATTTTTCCCGCTCGCGTTGCCGCAGCCGGCCCTGCATGATACGGCGACATCCCCGATCGTCCTGGAACAGCCGCCCATGACCCAGTCCTTCACGCCGCGTCCGCTCGTCATCGCGCCATCGATCCTGGCGTCGGATTTCTCCAAGCTCGGCGAAGAGGTGCGCGCCGTCGATGCCGCCGGGGCCGACTGGATCCATCTCGACGTCATGGACGGGCATTTCGTCCCGAACATTTCCTATGGCCCGGATGTCATCAAGGCGCTGCGCCCACACACCACCAAGATCTTCGACGCGCATTTGATGATCACGCCGTGCGATCCCTATCTCGAGGCCTTCGCCAAGGCCGGCTGCGACCACATCACGGTGCACGCCGAGGCCGGACCGCATCTGCATCGCTCGCTGCAGGCGATCCGCGCGCTCGGCAAGAAGGCCGGCGTTTCGCTCAACCCGTCGACGCCGCTCAACGTGATCGAATACGTGCTCGACCTCGTCGACCTCGTGCTGATCATGTCGGTCAACCCCGGCTTCGGGGGCCAGGCGTTCATCGCCTCGGCGATCGGCAAGGTGCAGGATCTCCGCGCGATGACCGCGGGCCGGCCGATCGACATCGAGGTCGACGGCGGCGTGGGCCGCGACAATGCCGGCGCGCTGGCCGCGGCCGGCGCCAACGCCTTCGTCGCGGGCTCGGCCGTGTTCAAGGGTGGCACGACAGAGGCCTATCGCAGCAACATCGCCGCGATCCGCGATGCCGCCGCGTCGGCACGCGGCGAAGCGATCTGAGCCGCACGGACCCGGAATGCATAAGCTCACGCCGCAGCCGCTGACGAAGGCAGCGTTCGCTGCCTTCGGCGACGTTGTCGAGACCGACGGCGCCGAGACGATCGAGATCAACCAGGGCTTCGCCCACCGCTGCAACGGGCTGGCCGCCATCGACGTGACCTCCGGTGGCGCGGCCGTGAACATCAGCCTGTTCGAGGCCAGGCCGCGGCCGCTGCCGATAGAGATCAAGCTGATGGAGCGGCATCCGCTCGGCACCCAGCTGTTCATGCCGCTGCAGGACCGCCCCTGGCTGGTGCTGGTCTGCGCCGACCCGCGCAATCCCGCGAGCTACCGGGCCTTCACGGCGAGCGGCCGCCAGGGCGTGAACTACGCCCGCAACGTCTGGCACCATCCGCTGCTGGTGTTCGACGAGGCCTCGCGCTTCATGGTGGTCGATCGCATGAGCCCGGACAATCTCGAGGAGCTGTGGCTCGATGAGCCGCTGTATTTGAGCATCCCTTGAATGTGGGCGCGCGAGATCGACGATCCGCGCGCAGGAGAGACGATGATGGACAAGCCGAACTATTTCGTCCCGCAGGGCGGCCACCCGCCGCAGACCGACCTGCTGACCGGCCGCGCCGTGTTCACCGAGGCGTATGCCGTCATCCCGAAGGGCGTGATGCGCGACATCGTCACCTCGGCGCTGCCGTTCTGGGACAAGACGCGAACCTGGGTGATCGCGCGTCCCCTCTCCGGCTTCTCGGAAACGTTCTCGCAATACATCGTCGAGGTCTCGCCCGGCGGCGGCAGCGCCCAGCCCGAGCCGGATCCGGAGGCCGAGGGCGTGCTGTTCGTGGTGTCAGGCGAGATCATGCTCACCATCGCCGGCAAAGAGCATCGCCTGGGCCATGGCGGCTACGCCTTCCTGCCGCCGTCCTGCAAGTGGACGATGCGCAACGACAGCCAGGCGCCCGCGACCTTCCACTGGATCCGCAAGGCCTATGAGGCCGTTCCCGGCATCGCCGTGCCCGAGGCCTTCGTCACCAACGAGGCGACGATCGCCCCTGCCGCGATGCCGGAGACGCAGGGCCGCTGGGCCACCACGCGCTTCGTCGATCCGCTCGACGTTCGCCACGACATGCACGTCAACATCGTCACCTTCGAGCCCGGCGCCGTGATCCCGTTCCTGGAGACGCATGTGATGGAGCACGGGCTCTATGTGCTCGAGGGAAAGGCGGTCTACAAGCTCAACCGCGACTGGGTCGAGGTCGAGGCCGGCGACTTCATGTGGCTGCGCGCCTTCTGCCCGCAGGCCTGCTACGCCGGTGGCCCCGGCCGCTTCCGCTACCTGCTCTACAAGGACGCCAACCGGCACATGAAGCTGCGGCCGTTCAGGTGAAGGCCAGCAGCATCCGCTGAATGAGTCCTGGATACACGGCTGATGTCGACCGTTCCCGAACGCCTGGAGAGCTTGATCGAAGGGGAATTGGCTGAGCTGTCCGACAAGCGTGTGCTCTCGCATATCCGCGGCATGCTCGTCGCACCTCACATGGTGCTGCGCGATTGGGACTATGGCCAACCGGGGGAGCAATATCCCTGCTGGTTCGTGCTTCGCGATGCACAATCCGGTGCCGAGATCGCCTATTGTGAGCACGGCTTCGGACCGGGCTGCCCCTGGGGCCTGGTGAGTTCTGCGCACGAACCGGAGTTCCGCCATATGGGCATGGACTCCGGCTGGTTCACCTCGTTTCTGGATGCATTTTTCGATTCTTTCGCCTGCGTGGCGCTTCTAATCTGGAAGGTGATCAACATCGATGCTGACGGAACCCGGACCTGTCTGACCGCCGAAGGCGCGTGGGAGAGCACATGGCAGCGGGTCTACGAATTGCGCAATCATGATCCGAGCGGCCGCTATGAATGCGGCCACGACATCGGCTATCGCAAGACTGCCACCTGATGCGCTCGTCGAATCTTCGGCCGCAACCGCCGACGAAGAGCTTCTCCTCATCGGCCTCGAACACCGGCTCGATCGCGCGATCGACCAATCCACGCCGTACTCGCTCCCTCATTCTCCCCCTAGTGATCCTCCCTCACGCCCCCTGATACTCCACCTCTTCCGCCGTGCCGCGGTCGAGCACGGCCTTCGCCTTGGCATGGTCGAGGTCGTCCTCCCAGGCGGCGACGACGACGGTGGCGACGCAGTTGCCGATCAGGTTGCCGACGGCGCGCGCGATGCCGACGAACCAGTCGACGGACAGCACCAGCACCAGACCGATGGCGGGGATAGCCGGCACGGCGCCGAGCGTTGCGGCCAGGATGACGATGGCCGAGCCGGGCACGCCATGGGCGCCCTTGGACGTGACCAGCGACACGCCGAGCACCAGCAGCAGGTCGCTGACCGACAGCGGCGTGTTGGTGGCCTGGGCGATGAAGACGACGGCGAGCGTCAGGTAGATCGAGAACGCATCGAGGTTGAAGGAATAGCCGGTCGGGATGACCAGGCCGACGACCTCCTGCTTGACGCCCATCGCCTCGAGCTTGCGCATGATCTGCGGCAGCACCGAGTCGGACGACGCCGTCGCCAGCACGATCAGGAGCTCCTCCTTCAGGTAGCGCAGGAACTTGAACAGGCTGAGGCCGGCCATGCGCATCACGAGGCCAAGCGCGGTCACGACGAACAGCGCCACCGAGACGTAGAACAGCACGACCAGCGCCAAGAGCTGCTTGAGCGAGCCGACGCCATATTTGCCGACGGTGAAGCCGATGGCGCCGAGCACGCCGAGCGGCGCGACGCGCACGATCAGCCCCATCGCCTTGAACAGCACCTTGGCGACGGACTCGATCAGGTCGACCATGGGCTTGCCGGGCTCGCCGACCAGCGCCAGGCTGACGCCGAAGATCACCGCGAAGAACAGCACCTGCAGCACGTCGTTGCGGGCAAAGGCGTCGAACGCGGTCGGCGGAATGATGTTGAGGATGAAGCCGCCGAAGCCGCCGCCCTGCAGCTTGTGGGCGTTGTCGGCGAAGCTCGCGAGCTGCTTGGCGTCGAGCTTGGAGACGTCGATGTTCATGCCGTGGCCGGGGCTGAAGACCAGCGCCAGCACGAGGCCGAAGGCCAGCGCGATCGTGGTCATGCCCTCGAAATAGACCAGCGACTTGACGCCGACGCGGCCGACCTTCCTGAGATCGCCGGCGCTCGCAATGCCGTGCACGACGACGCAGAACACGATCGGCGCGACCACCATGGCGATCAGACGCAGGAAAGCGTCGCTGAAGAATTTGAGCCCCTGGGCGGTCTCGGGCGCGAAGACGCCGATCAGGATGCCGAGCACGAGCGCAGCCACGACCTGAAAGAAGAGCGAGCCGAACAGGCCTCGCTTCGGCGCGGCTGTCCCCGCCATGCTCACATCCGTTGCCGCCATTGATCGTCCCCCCTCAGAAAAAAACCGACACGTTCCGCACGCGCCGGATCACTTTGGAGGGGGAACTTTCGAAACGCAACCGCAGCCGCGCCTCACTTTTCAGCCTGTGCATGCCGTTCTGACTGTCGTGCTTGGAGGCGCCGTGGATCTTCATCGCATGTCCATCATTCCCCCGACACGACCCTTGCCGGCGCATCATCATCGTCGCCCTCGGCCTCCCGTGCCGCGAGCCGTGTCCGCACCACGGTCACCGTACACCCCGCCTCCGCGGCGACCTTCGCCGACACGCTGCCGAGCAGCGAGCGCAGCACCGAGTCGCGCCGGGCGCCGATGATGATGTGGTCGACCTGGTTGGCCTCGGCGAATTCGATGATGGAGGCCGCCGGATCGACCGCCTCCAGCACGTGCACCGTCAGCCGGCTGGCGTCGAGCTTGAGCGGCGTCGCCCAGTGCTTCAGCGCGACCATGCGGTCGATGTGCTTGTTGTTGCCCTCCTCGTCCAGGGTGCGGTCGATGGTGAGACGCCCGAGCTTCAGCACGTTGACACAGGCGAGCCGCGCCGCGGGCAAAGTGGCGAGGATGCGCTGCGCGGTCAGCCGCAGCGCGCCGTTGAGCTCCTCGCCGCCTTCCACGGTGTCGATCGCGACCGCCACGATCGGGCTGGAGGCGATCTGCATCGCGACGTCGGATGTTTTCTGTTCCGGCTGCACCAGGCCGCGGTTGAAGCGGCGGCGCCACACGGCCGTGATCGGGTCGCGCTTGACCTTCTCCGCACGCGCCGTCAGCTTGACCTGGTCGGGATGGCCGAGATCGAAGGCGAGCTGCGCCGCGGTCGGGTAGCGCCAGACCGGCTCGATCTCCAGGCAGCGCAGCACGATCTCCTGCAGCCACGGCGGATAGTCCGGCTTCAGCTGTCGCGGTGGATAGGGATCGCGCCACAGCCGCCGGCGCATGCCGCGCAAGGTCTCGGTCTCGCCGAACGGCCGCACGCCGGTGGTGAAGAAGTAGAGCAGCACGCCGAGCGAAAAGATGTCGCTGCGCGGATCGCTACGCGTACCCATCATGCGCTCCGGCGCCATGTAGGGCGCGGTGCCGTAAGGCAGGCGGAACTCCTCCTGCAAGAGATCCGGCAAGTGCTTGTGGCAGGACAGGCCGTAGTCGATCAGCACCGCCTCCCCCGTCGGCCGGAACATGATGCTGGAGGGCTTGATGTCGTGATGGATGACGTGCTGCCGGTGAATATCGGCGAGCGCGGTCGCGATCTTCGCGACCAGCACCCGCGCCTCCTCGTAAGCCAGCGGCAGCTCGGGCAGCCGCTTGTACAGCGTATCGCCTGGAATCTGCTCGATCACCACATAGGCCTGGGTGGCGAAATCGCCGGTGCCGAAACAGGCCGGCACGTGCGGTCCCGACAGTTTTGGCAGAATCATCTGCTCCATCTCGAAGCTGACGATCGCCGCAGGATCCTCGCCCTCGGAGACGCGCGGCACCTTCATCAGGATGGGCCGGTCGATGTCCGGGTGGGTGACACTCCACAACGTCGCCATGCCGCCGGAATGCACGCATTCACCCACCGTGAAGCCGTCGATCACGACGCCCGGCTTGAGCCTTGATTTCGTCATGCTCTAGCGCCCCATCGAGAGCCGCTGCGCCAGCCAGGGCGGCAGGCCGTTGTCGCGAATGCGCTGCGCCGCCGCCTCGACGTCATAGGGCACGCGGCAATAGGTCAGCTCGCGGGTCCTGGTGTCGAAGGTCACGAACGACGCGGCCGGATCACCGTCGCGCGGCTGGCCGACCGAGCCGACCACGGCCAGCCATTGCCGGCCGCGCAACAGCTGAATGGGCATGTTGGCGGTCGGGGTGAAGCTCGTCATCTTGGCGGTGGCGGACATCGAGTACAGCGCCGGACGGTGGATGTGGCCGCAGAACGTCACCTGCGCCTCGGTCGCGATCATGCTGCGCGCGGCATCGGCGGACGACTGCACATAGCGCCAGCGCGGCGGGCTGGACGCCTCCGCATGCACGAACAACCGGTCGTCGTCACCGATACTCATCGGCAGCTCGGCGAGAAAGCGGCGCTGCTCGGCGCTGAGCCGCCCGCGCGTCCACTCCATCGCCGCCTGCGCCTCGGCATTCATGCTCTCGCTCGCCGTCGAAACGGCATTGTCGTGATTGCCGCGCACCGCCAGCCCGCCCTCGGCGACGATCTCCATGACGGTGTCGACCGACCATTCCGGATCGGCGCCATAGCCGACGATGTCGCCGAGACAGATGAGACGATCCGCGCCACGCGCACGCGCCGCCTCCAGGCAGGCCGCGAAGGCCTGCCGATTGGCATGGATATCGGTGAAAATCGCCAGCAGCAACCCGTGTCCTCCGGTTCTCAAGGCTAGCGGCCGTGGCCACACGAGACTTGAGGAACATCAAACAAGATAGGCGGAGAGATGCGGAATGTCAGCGTTGCAGGTCCCCTGCGATGCGCCGGTGCGGCTTTCTTCCCTGGGTAAAGCCGAAGCCCAGGAACTTGCGGTGGTTCGGTCTGGCGACCGCGCTCTTGACCTTGTTGACCTTGAGCTCGAGGCGCCGTGCCAGGAACGTCCCGATGCTCGCCATTACCCGCGCGCGAGCTTCGCGCGGGAGGATACGGCCGCAGCCGCCTACTGCTCGTCCTTCGGCGGCATGCGCGGCGGCAGCAGTGGCGTGAACGAGACGCCGTCGCCGGCGTTCTTGGCGGCCTTGAACTCGCCGGTGGAGGGATCACCGCCGGCGGTCTCGATGATCGTCTTCGGCAGAATGTATTCGCGCGCGGCGTCGATGACCCCGCCGTCGCCGGTGCCGAAATCGGCGGCGCGGCCGCCCTGCGGATGGCCCGCCGCGATCTGGTCGGCGGCGTGCTGAGCCTTGTCGGCAAGTGTGTCGCTGTAGGGAATACGATAGGCGCGCGGCACGCCGCTCGGACGGTTGTCGTCGTCCAGCGCCTCGACCCACAGATAGACCGCGCCGGGATCGCCCTCGACGGAGTGCGGATCGACGATCCGCACCTGCAGCACCTTGAAGCTCCTCGGCAGCCGGTCGACGCTGGCCCAGCCGAGCAGGCCGCGGGCGCCGGCGAAGCTGCCGACATAGAACGCACTGGTGATGACCACGGCGACCGCCTTGGCCTGCCAAGGCAGCCTTGCATAGACCAGCACCAGCAAGAGCAGCGCGCCGATCAGCGCGTAGCACACGGACAGCGTGACGATGACGGTCTGCAGACTGCTCATCATCGCCTGATCACCCTGACGCCGGTCTTGGGATCGAGATCGGCGCCATTGCGCCAATTGCTGCGGAACGTCTCCAAAAGCGATTTCGGTCGGCGCTGCACGTCGATCACCTTGCCCTCGGCATTGAGCTTGAAGCGCAGCGCCGTCTTCTCGTCGCCGGAATGGTCGAGCACGACCTTGTCGTCGAAGATCACCTGCGCGGTCGGGTTGAGCTTCTGCACCTTCACGGTGGCCTCGACCGGCGCGCCGCTGACGTTCTGGAAATGCGAGATGTTGACGGTGTATTCGCCGGCGACGATTCCTCTGATGGTCACGATCTCCTCGCGGATCGGCGACGGGATCTTCAGACCGTTGACCAGGATGAAATCGTTGGCGCCGCCGCGGTCGTCGCGATCGAGGGTGAGGAAGCCGGCCTCGCGATGCCGGTACCAGGCGATGTTGCCGACGGGGTCCTGCACGAACAGGTCGAGATCGTCGGGATGATTATCCGGCCAGTCCATCGTGATCAGGAACTCGGCCTTCGAGTCGACCTTGCCGTCCTTGGCGTCCGGCGAGATCGCGAGCACCGCGATGAAGAAGAAGAACGCGACGATCTGCAGCGCCTTGAACAGCATGACGCTGAACGGGTCGAACTGCTCCTCGCGCGGATAGAGCCCGAAATCCTCCATCATGCGCCCTGCTCCGGCGCGCGATCCATCGCGCGCTCGAGCCGCGGCGTCACCCGCGTCTCGGTGAGCATGACCGCGTCCGAAAACACGCGCCCGGTCGCCGCGTCCAGCATGTAGTACTGGATGCGCACCAGGATCGAGCCGACGAGGCCGGCGAGCGTCGTGTACATCGCCACCGCCATGCCGTCGCTCATCAGCCCCATCGAGGATTTCATCGCCAGCTTGTCGTTGACGTCGAGGCCGGCAATCGGCGCCAGCATGATGATGAAGCCGATGATGGTGCCGAGCAGGCCGAGCTTCATCAGCGTGTCCGATGCGAAGCCGCCGAAGCCGTTGGAGCCGCGCAGGCGGTCGGCGAGCGTCCGCAGCAGCAGCGTCTGGTCGAGCCGCCCTGCCCCTTGCGTCCGCGCCTTGGTGACGAGGCTGCGGATGTGGTTGGTGACCAGCCCTTTGGGAAGCAACTGCGCATCAGGTTCGAGCGCGCGCGCCGCATCGGGCCCGATCAGCACGGCGCGGCAGCGCCGCGCCGCATCCGCCTCGCGCGCGATCGCTCTGGTGCGCCAGAAGCAATGGCAGCACGTGGCGACGTAGAGCACGGCGATGACGCTGGAGATGTAGGTGCGGTCGGAGGCGACCATCAGGTGGAAATAGCCGTAGCGGGCGAGCACCACGCCGGCGAATATCGTGAGGCCGGTGAAGATCATCCAGAGCAGCAGCGGCCCGCGCTCGGCTGCGTCGCGCGCAGGTTCCACTCGTTCGGCACTGCTGACCACGCTCATGCATGAACTCCCGATGCGCGCCGTTTCGTTCGGCGCTTCGCAGACGAGTTAAGCAGAGCAGCGGAACAGCGTCCAAAGACATCTGCCTCGAGGCTCTCGGGAAAATTTCCCAACCTGCCGCTTGCTGCAGTGCATTTGCTTGGCGGAGCACCAGCCCATTGTTACGCTGCGGCAAAAGCCGTGGAGAGGATCGCATGCGTCTCGTGCTCCAGCTCATTGCGCGCCTTGCGCTGATCGTGCTGCTGTGTCTGGCCGCCGCGGCCGTATGGGTCACCGTTGACGCCTATCGCAGCGTCGACCGCGCCACCGCGGCATCGGCCGACCGGGTCTCGCAGGCGCTGGAGGCGCTGTACTGGCGCGAGCTGCTGCTGCGCGGCAACCGATCGCGCGAGCGGCTGCTGCCGCTGCCCGACTGGCGCACGACCGAGACCATGAAGCTGATCGCGCCCGGCATCTGCGTACAGTTCAAGCCCGAGGCCGCATTCGAGAAGCCGCTGTGCGGCCAGAGCAAGGGCCTCGGCGCCGCGCCGCCGCGCTGGTTCTCAAGCGCCGTGGAAGCCATCCTCGGCGATCACGCGGCGGTCGCGCAGCCGATCAGCGCGCGCGCCACCACGGCGGGAACCGTCTCGGCGATCGCCGATCCCGATGCGGCGATCCAGCTCGCCTGGCTGCGCATCCAGGACAGCTTTGGCGTGGCGCTGGC
Source organism: Bradyrhizobium sp. SZCCHNS30572 (assembly GCF_032484415.1). Taxonomy (NCBI): domain Bacteria; kingdom Pseudomonadati; phylum Pseudomonadota; class Alphaproteobacteria; order Hyphomicrobiales; family Nitrobacteraceae; genus Bradyrhizobium; species Bradyrhizobium sp. SZCCHNS30572. Next base: position 177,729 of record NZ_JAUESY010000005.1, read on the forward strand.
GATGGCGGTCGCGATCGGCGTACTGGCCTCGCTGGCGATCGCCCATGCGCTGGCGCCGGCGCGCAGCATCGTCTCGGCGCTGCAGCGGATGGCCGAGGGCGACCACCGCCCCTCGCTGCCGCGCTTCCGCTCGATGGAGCTCGCGATGATCGGCCGCGCCGTCGGCGAGCTCGGCGACCGGCTGGCGCAGGCCAATGAGCAGCGCGCCGCGCTGACCGAGCGCCTGCTCGACATCCGCGACGAGGAGCGGCGGGCGCTCGCCCGCGAGCTGCACGACGAGTTCGGGCAGAACCTCACGGCGATCCTCGCTTTTGCCTCGACGATCGAGAGCGCCGGCAACGGCCGCAACGATCAGATCGCCCAGGACGCACGCATGATCACGCGATCCGTCAGCCATCTGATGGCGTGCCTGCGCGGCACCTTGAGCCGACTGCGCCGTCCGCTCACCGAGGAGCTCGGCCTCGCCGCAGGCCTGATCGCGCTGACCGAGAACTATCAGCACGCCGCGCGACCGGCGATCCGGCTCGACCTCCACGGTGATCTCGCCGACATCCAGGGCCCGGTCGCGGTCACCGCCTACCGGATGGCGCAGGAGTGCCTGACCAACGCCCTGCGCCACACCAGTGCGAGCGAGGTGTCGTTGCGGGTCGAGCGGCGCTCCGGGCCCGACGGTGCGCTGCTGATTTCAGTCGAGGACGACGGCGGCGGCGATGCGACCCTGCTGGCGCAATCGAGCGGCTTCGGCCTGACCGGAATCCGCGAGCGCATCGCCGCCGTCGGCGGCTCGCTGTCGATCGGACCGGCCGCGCGCGGGCTCAGCGTCTCCGCGACAATTCCACTGGCCGCCTGAGATTACGGGGATGCCCGAGCGCACAGGCATTTCGATCCTGCTGGTCGACGACCACCCGGTGGTCCGGCAAGGCTATCGCCGCGTGCTGGAGAGCCAGGACGGGTTTCGAGTCATCGCCGAGGCCGACAGCGCCGCGGCGGCCTATGCCGCGTTCAAGGCGCATGCGCCCGACGTGGTCGTGCTCGACATCTCGATGAAGGGCGCCAGCGGGCTGGAGGCGATCCGCAATATCCGCGCTCGCGACAATCGCGCCTGCATCCTCGTGTTCTCGATGCATGGCGAGGCGCCGTTGGTGAAGGCGGCGTTCGCCGCCGGCGCGAGCGGCTTCGTCACCAAGAGCAGCGAGCCGTCGGCGCTGGTCCGTGCCATCCGCATGGTGATCAGCGGGGAGCGCGCGCTCAGCGACGACGTCGCCCATGTGCTGGCCGCCGACAGTCTCGATCCGCAGCAGACCGTGCTCGACCGGCTCGGCGAGCGTGAGATCGAAATCCTGCGCCAGTTCGCGTCGGGCCTGACCACCGAGCAGATCGCCACGAACCTGCACCTCAGCGTCAAGACGGTGCAGAACTATCATTATCTGGTGAAGGCCAAGACGGGACTGCAGACGGATGCGCAGCTGGTGCGGCTGGCGGTGACCAGCGGGCTGACGGATTTGTAGCCCGGATGAGCGCGCGCCTAGCGCGCCTGAAGTCCACGGAGCAGCAGGGTCAGCACGGCATCGACGCGGGCCGAGCAGGTGCATTCGCCCCATTCCTCAGCGTGGGCGGGATGATGGAAGCTTCGGGTCGCGTCGAAGATCGCCGCGGCCGCGGTCTTGGGATCAGCGACATCGAACGTCCCCTGCGCGACCCCCTCAGCGATCATGCCCTCGACCTGGGCGATCAGGTTCTGCTTGTGCGCCTTGACCACCGAGCACGCCTCGCGCGCCAGGGTGAGATAGGTCGCGAACATCTCCGGATCTTCACAGACCCGTTTCTGCTTGGCGCCGAACAGCTCGCGCAGCCAGCGCTCCAGCTTCGCCGGCGCCGGTCCCGGCTCGGCCGCGATCTGCGCCAGCGGCGCGCTGACCCGCTCGAGCCAGCGGTTGGCAACCGCCTCGCGCAGCGACGCCTTGCTCGGAAAGTGACGGTAGACGGAGCCGTGGCTGACATCGAGCGCTCTCGCGACGTCGACGACCGTCGCTTTGGCGAGCCCATAACGGCGCAACACGTCCTCGGTGACTTCGAGGATGCGCTCGGATGTCAGAACCACGGCCTCATTCATGCGTGCACCATATCGGCGTCGGACGTATTCGCCTTGATCTGGATCGTCTCAGCCTGGTCGGCGGACGATGGCGCGCGAAACCTGGTGGCCTGGGCCTCCAGGTGACGCGCGACCTGGAGATTCAGCCAGTCCTGAAATTGTGAGTGCAACAATCGCTTTTCAATCTTCATCGAAGCGGTCCTTCGCAGTTGAAACCGCTGAACCCAAGGTCAGACAGTGGAAGTTGGTCTTAAGCAAGATGGCAGGATCGACATACACCATCGCGCTGACAGATTTCAATATCTGTCAGCTCGATTTTTTGAAAATGGTATTATGATCCGGTAACGGCATGCCGAGCGGCCGGAAAGACCGCCGTTTGTGTCGATCCGGCCGCTCTGGTAAAGCGCGGCGTAAAATGCCGGCGCGGACGCCTGGTCCCGCCCACCTTCCCTCCCGCCTCGGAGCGCCGTCGATGATCCCCCGCTATTCCCGTCCCGAAATGGCCTCGATCTGGGAGCCGCAGACCCGGTTCAAGATCTGGTTCGAGATCGAGGCGCATGCGGCGGACGCGCTGGCGGAGCTCGGCGTGATCCCGAAGGAGGCCGCCAAGACGATCTGGGCCAAGGCCAAGGACGCCACCTTCGACGTCGCCCGCATCGATGAGATCGAGCGCGAGACCAAGCACGACGTCATCGCCTTCCTGACCCATCTCGCCGAGATCGTCGGTCCCGAGGCGCGCTTCGTGCACCAGGGCATGACGTCATCGGACGTGCTCGACACCTGCCTCAACGTCCAGCTCACCCGTGCGGCCGACCTGCTGCTCGCCGATCTCGACCGCGTGCTGGCGGCGCTGAAGACGCGCGCCTTCGAGCACAAGATGACGCCGACCATCGGCCGCTCGCACGGCATCCACGCCGAGCCGGTGACGTTCGGTCTCAAGCTCGCTTATGCCTATGCCGAATTCTCTCGCGCGCGCGAGCGCCTGGTCGCCGCGCGGAAGGAAGTCGCGACCTGCGCGATTTCCGGCGCCGTCGGCACCTTCGCGCAGATCGATCCGCGGGTGGAGGAGCACGTCGCCAAGGCGATGGGCCTCAGCCCCGAGCCGATCTCGACCCAGGTGATTCCGCGCGACCGCCACGCGATGTTCTTCGCGACCCTTGGCGTCATCGCATCGTCCGTGGAGCGCCTGGCGACCGAAGTGCGCCATCTGCAGCGCACCGAGGTGCTCGAAGCCGAGGAGTTCTTCTCGGAGGGCCAGAAGGGCTCGTCGGCGATGCCGCACAAGCGCAATCCGGTGCTGTCGGAGAACCTCACCGGTCTCGCCCGCATGGTGCGCGCCTATGTGACGCCCGCGATGGAGAACGTCGTGCTCTGGCACGAGCGCGACATCTCGCACTCCTCGGTCGAGCGCATGATCGGCCCCGATGCCACCGTCACGCTCGACTTCGCGCTGATCCGCCTCGCCGGCCTGATCGAGAAGCTCCTGGTCTACCCGGCCAACATGGAGAAGAACCTCGACAAGCTCGGCGGCCTCGTCCACTCGCAGCGCGTGCTCATCGCGTTGACCCAGAAGGGCGCGAGCCGCGAGGACTCCTACAGACTGGTCCAGCGCAACGCGATGCCGGTCTGGCGCGGCGAAGGCGACTTCCGCACCCTGCTCAAGGCCGATGCTGACGTGAAGAAGTACCTGACCGACGCCGAGATCGACGAGCAGTTCGACCTCGGCTATCACCTCAAGCACGTCGACACGATCTTCCGGCGCGTGTTCGGCAGCGCCGAGTGACGGCGCGCGCCGTCACAGCTTCTTGAGCGAGACGGCCGCATTGCCCTTGTTGTTGAAATAGAACCGGTACAACAACCAGGGAAATAGGATGGAGGTGTCGTTGACGTAGACGAACACCTCCCCATCGCTGCGTGCGGTGAACTCGGCCGTCCAGCGGCTACTGCCGGGTGCTTCGGGTCGGAATGTGGGGAGATGCTCCTCCAATCCCGTGCTGCCCACCCGCACGATGGGCGCGAACCAGTTCGACCAGATCAACCGCTTGAACGGCACGCCCGGTAGCTGCGTCCAGGTCCCGTAACCAAAACCGGCCGGGGATGCAGGGATGCTGCCGTCGCTCCATCCCTCTCCGACATCGAGCGTGATCTGATACGTCTCGTCCTGCGCCACGCTAAGCGCTGTCGGATAGCAATGGTGGCGCGTCTCGAACAACGGCCGGATACTTCCATTGTGCCATGCGCCGATCTCTGTCTCGTTGACCTCGGTCGGCCTCAGTGTTGCCTTGCAGAACAGACCGGCCGTGTTGGCCGCGCCGAACGCCAGCCACCAGAACAGCCAGAACATGATGCCGGTCGGGAAGATCCACGATTTCAGGACGTAGAAACCGGCAACATACCAGCCCTGGCGTCGCAGCGAATAAACCGTCGCGCGCCAGCCGGTCACCGGCTTGTGCCGGGATGGATCGTTCCAGGCGATGCGTGCGGCGTCGCGGATCGTTCGCTGCAGTGAGGTGCCCCACGCCGTCAAGCCGAGCGCAGCGGCCACACCGACCACCAGCAAACCCGGCGAATCCCGAAACGCGACGAACCATGGGTCGAGAAATTTGGGCAAGAAGGCTGCCGCTCCGTTGACCAGCGGATTTACCAGCCCATGCAAGGGCTCATAAAGCACGCGCGGCCAATAGATGACGAAATATGGGATCGCCGCGACGAACAGCAGCGCGAACATGGTGGCGAAATAGACCACGCGGCGCAGCCAGACCCAATTCCAGACATCGTCCTGCACCCGCGTCCGCGCGTGCCCGTGATCGAGCGGATGCAGCGCATCGACCGGCGTATCGGTCTCATCCGTGACGCGGTAAGCGGCGGGTACGACCACCGGTGCATAGTGATCGGGACCCGACCCAATGCGTTCGAACACGGTGCGGTGGATCGTCGGCTTCACCGGCGGCAGAGGTGGCTGCGGCAGGCTCGGATGCAGATCGTCAGCAAGAAGCCCGGTCTGGGCCTTGAACGGCGAATGAAGCAGCCACTTGATGCGACTGACATCGTACCGGAGCGATAGCTTGTAGGGCGGCGCGTCATAGATCTCGCGCAGATTGCGCGGCTTGTAGCGGTAGTAGGCCGCAAGCCCCTTGCGCGAGTCGTTCAGCGTGTCGAGCGGATCGATCTCGGGATCGTAGAGCAGCCTGCGCCGCCCGTCGAGATAGACGAGACCATAGGCCTGGGCGCGGTCGAGCATCCAATCGAGCGTCACATAGGAAAGGCCATCCTGCGGATAGCCGCCGCCGATGTCGGAATGCACGCCGGTAAACCACACCTGGCTGATGCGCTCGCGGTCACGTGGCGGCAGATCGGTGCGCAGATGCGGCGGCGGCTCGGCCAGTTTCGCAGCCGCGCTGCGCGGATCGTGGTCGATGCCGAACAGCCAGTCCTTCTTGTCACTGCGGCCTGAAACAGCCTCGTCCCGTCCCCACACATAGCGCTCATCCCAGATCACCGGGCGGAAGGCGTCACGCTCCTCCTCGATCGCGAGGGCGTGGCAAGCGCGATGGATCTTGGAATTCATGAACTGGTCCGGCATCGACAGCGGCCAGATCCAATAGTCAATGGCGCGCGTCATCTCCTCGATCGGCCCGCCGTAGGCGTCAACGGTGTCCCAAATGCCGACGAAATGCACGCTCTCGACCTCGACTGCTGGCGGAGCCTGCAGCGCCACGCCCTGCACTCTGCGCAGCGTTCTAATTCCCCAGTCGCGCACTCCGCGCAGGTCCAGGCCGATCTTGCCGAGATATCTGAGAATTCCGCTATTGTAGCGACGCCGATAGCGGCGATAGGCGTCTGCGGCGAACCGGGCGAGATCGGCTTCATTGTCGTCGTAGGCGACGAGCCCCTGCCCCGCGATCATTGCCGCCACGATACGGATGGTGAAGGCACCGCGGCTGAACCCGAAGCAGTAGATGCGGTCGCCCGGCTTGTAGTTGCGACAGCAGAAGCTGTAGATCGCAATCACATTCCGCTTCAGGCCGAAGCCGAAGATGCCGCCGAGGGCTGCGAACAGCTTGAAGGAGGACGTTCCGACGCCATCGTCATAAAAGGCGACTTGCCGGCGCGGATCGCGCAGGTCCAGCAGCTGGAACAGGCGCCAGACATTGGTCTTGAACACGGCCTTGGCGCTGTTGCCGGTCCCGTCCGACAACAGCACGATGTTCTTTGCAACAGGATTGGACACGAGGCCCCCCGACCAGAATGCCGGCAGGGAGATTGGTCCGCAATTGCAGGAAAATCAAGGCACAATCCCTGCGCGAGCCCGCAGGACCACCCGCTCAGTTCTCAGCACCGCCCGTCATCCGCAAGGCAACATCGTCGCTTGATCCAATGCGGTCATCGAACGGGGGACGGCTTATCGAGGCGCGACTGACAGAGCGGCACGCATGGAATCACTCAAAAATGATCAGCAGATGCCTTTGTGCGGTTGTCCGACATCTCGTCGTCGACCTCTGATCCTTCGACAGAGGTCAGATCCGCGACTAAGCAGGTCGCCGGAATTCACCACTGACGAGCCCGACATGCCCGAGACGATCGCGAGCTACGATCCCCTGCTGCGATGGATTCATTGGGCGACCGCCCTGCTGTTCATCGCAGCGATGCTGATCGGGCTGTATTGCGGCCTTCAGCCGGCCGGGACGTCGCCGCGGCGGGAGCTGCTGGAGGTTCACAAATCGCTCGGCGTCACGCTGTTTATGCTGGCCATTATCCGCGTGATCGTGCGGGCTCGCACCACGGCGCCGGCCGCTCCGGCCACGTTCGGACCGATGGTCCGCGCGCTGTCGCAGCTCAATCATTGGGCGCTCTATGCGCTGCTGCTGATCATGCCCGTCACCGGCTACATGTTCTCGTCGGCCGGCGGCTACTCGCTGCGCTATTTCGGGACCTTCAGCTGGCCGCGCCTGTTCGCCGGCGACAGGACGATCGCCCATGCCGGCGAGATCACGCATGATACGCTGGCCTATCTGGTCTATCTCGTGGTCGGCCTGCACATTGCGGCCACGCTCTGGCACGCGTTTGTCAAGAAGGACGAGGCGCTGGCCCGGATGTGGCCGCGGCGGTGAGCGTGGCCGCCGTAGGGTGGGCAAAGCAGCCGCCGTCAGCCGGCAGCGTGCCCATCGTCGTGCGGCGAGCTCATTGCCAAGACGATGGGCACGGCGCTACACAATCCCGATCGTGGAGACCGCACGGCCGCGCCTTTGCTCCCCGACTCGACAACTATATCGGCTTCGCTGCCACAACGAGATCGCCGGCGCGCTGGTCCTGCTTCAGCAGGGCGGCGAGCTCGCTCTCGTCGAGCGTCTCCTTGACCAGCAGGCGGCGCGCCGCGCGCTCCAGCACGTCGCGCTTGTCCTGGAGCAGCTTGCGGGTGCGCTCCAGCGCGTTCGTCACGATCGCACGCACCTCGGCGTCGATCGCATCCCCTGCGGCCTCGCCATACTCGGCGCTGCGTGAGACGCCCGGCGCAAGAAACGACTGGTTGTCGCGCTCATAGGCGACCGAGCCCAGTTGCTCCGACATGCCGTAGCGGGTCACCATCGAGCGCGCGATGTCGGTGACGCGGCGCAGATCGTCGGCGGCGCCCGTCGACAGATGGCCGTAGACCACGAGCTCCGCGGCGCGGCCGCCGAGCAGCACCGCCATCTTGTTCTCGAGCTCCTCGCGCGTCATCAGGAAGCGATCTTCCGTCGGGCGCTGGATGGTGTAGCCGAGCGCGCCGACGCCGCGCGGGATGATCGAGACCTTGTGCACGGGATCGGTGCCCGGCAGGCTCATCGCAACGATCGCGTGCCCCATCTCGTGATAGGCGACGATCTCGCGCTCCTTCGGATTGAGCAGCCGGTTGCGCTTCTCCAGACCGGCGACGATGCGCTCGATCGCATTGTTGAAATCGTCGAGCGTGACCTCGTCGGCGCCGCGCCGCGTCGCCAGCAAGGTCGCCTCGTTGACGAGGTTGGCGAGATCAGCGCCGGTGAAGCCGGGCGTCAGCGCCGCGACCTTCTCCGGATCGACGTCGGCGGCGAGCTTGGCCTTCTTCAGATGCACCTGCAGGATCTGGATGCGACCCGGCTTGTCGGGCCGGTCGACCAGCACCTGGCGGTCGAAGCGGCCGGCCCGCAGCAGCGCCGGATCGAGAATCTCCGGCCGGTTGGTCGCCGCGAGCAGCACGAGACCGGTCGAGGAATCGAAGCCGTCGAGCTCGACCAGCAACTGGTTCAGAGTCTGCTCCTTCTCGTCATGGCCGCCGGCGAACGGGCCCATGCCGCGGGCGCGGCCGAGCGCATCGAGCTCGTCGATGAAGATGATCGCGGGCGCCTTGGCGCGGGCCTGCTCGAACAGGTCGCGCACGCGCGCGGCACCGACGCCGACGAACATCTCGACGAATTCCGAGCCCGAGATCGAGAAGAATGGCACGCCGGCCTCGCCCGCGACCGCCTTGGCGAGCAGCGTCTTGCCGGTGCCGGGCGGGCCGACCAGCAGCACGCCCTTGGGCATGCGGCCGCCGAGACGGCCATAGGATTTCGGATCCTTCAGGAACGAGACGATCTCGCGCAGTTCGTCCTTGGCCTCGTCGACGCCGGCAACGTCGTCGAATCGGACGCCCGTGTTGGATTCGACGTAGACCTTGGCCTTGCTCTTGCCGATCTGCATCAGGCCGCCGCCGAGCCCGCCGGCGCCACCCATCATCCGGCGCGACAGCCAGTACCAGACGCCGAAGAACAGCGCGATCGGCATCACCAGCGAGAGGATGTCGCCGAGGATATTGCTCTCGACGCGACCGGTGAAGGTGACGTTGGCCTTGCTGAGCTCCTTGGCGAACTCCTGGTCGACGCGCGTCGTCGCGAAGCGCGACTGGCCGCTGGGCAGCGGCTCCTTCAGCGTGCCTTCCAGGTAGTTCTCGGAGACGCCGACCTCCTTCACCTTGCCGGCTGCGAGCAGGTCCTGGAATTGACTGTAGGGAATGACGGCGACCTGGCGATAGCTCGTCCACGCATTGTGGATCATCATCGCGACGAAGATCGCGACGATTGCGTACCAGAGATTGAAGCGGGTCTGCTTGGTCATGGGTCTCTCAATCGGGTGATCAGTCGAAATCGAGTGTCCGCGAACGGCGGATCAAGCGGCCGCGCGCCAGGTGCGGTCCTGCGCTGCGACCTCGGGCACGAACACCGTGACCGCACGCGGCAGCACGGAGAAGCGCGCCGGCGTGAAGGTGACGAGCTCGCCATCGGCATTGATCCGGCGCGGACGGCGCGTGCGGATCTCGAACGATGTGTCGCGCGAGGCCCGCACCTCCTGCCACAGGCCGTGGCGGCCCTTGCGGAAGTCATAGGCCATCGCCAGCAGCTTCCAGATGCGGCCGATCTCCAGCGAATACAGATCGAGATGGGAATCGTCGATCTCGGCGCGGTGATCGACCGCCATGCCGCCGCCGTAGTAGCGGCCATTGCCGACCGCGATCTGCAGCGTCTTCACTCGCACCGCGCCGTCGGACGATACGATCATCGCGCGGAACGGCCGTGCATTGGTCAGCACCTTCAGCGCCGTCAGCGCATAGCCGAGCCGGCCGAACCTCCGCTTGGTTTCCTTGGTCAGCTGCCGCGCGAGGTCGGCGCTCAAGCCGAGGCTGGCGACGTTGAAGAACGGGTGCCCGTTGACCTCGCCGAGATCGATCCGGCGGCGATGGCCGGCCGCAATCACATCGACCGCGGCCTCCATATCCGCCGGCAGGCCAAGCGTGCGGGCAAGGTCATTGGCGGTGCCGGCCGGAATGATGCCCAGCGGCAGGCCGGTCTTGAGCAGTGCGGGCGCAGCCGCGTTCAGGCTGCCGTCCCCCCCGGCGACGACGACCGCCTCCGCATCGTCGGCATGTGCTTCGATCCACGGCGCCACCTCGCGCGGACTATGCGGCGCCGAGATCACGAGATCATAGCCGGCTGCGCTCAGCCGCGACACGGCAACGCCGGCCGCTTCGCCGCCGGAGCGGCTGCCGCGATTGATGATCATCAAGAGGCGGCGCGTTGCCACGGCCGGGCGCGACGGCGGCGCCTTCGCGATCGATACCTGGTCACCCCCCGTGGTCACGATTGTCTCCCGTACACAAAATGCCAGCGCGCTCCAGCACGCAGGTTCCATACAAAGTGGCGAGCAGGCGCTCCGGTTCCATCACGATCACCGCCGCCCCTCCAAGCGATGCCGGGAGGTTTGAGCGGGGTAACGATTGTTGGGATGGTGATGTGGGGGCGAGAGCCGCAAGGCCCGATAGCAACAAGCGACGCGTGGGGCCGCATCTCGTCAAACTCCTCAATAGCGCCCGAAGTGCGCAATACCGCCAGCGGCAGCGGTCATGAAAGAGAGTCCGACATCATAGTCTCACGGACTATCAGAGGGGCCCGGATCTCCGGCCCTCTGGAATTAGTTCACCGCCGCACGGCCGCAAGACGGCCGCCGGGCAGCAGACACTCTGTCGCACCTCGCCGTTCATCTTGCCGAACGCAGATGCGAACGGCGGGCTCTTGAAAACCGCAGGCTCTTGAAAACCAATCGGCAGACACATACGTCCGTCGCCTACCCCTGGTCCGGGCCCCTCTGGTGAAGCTGCCGGTGCGCTCACGATGTCGGACCTGACATCAATCTCACCGGCTTGAAAGAGGGACCCGTCGTGGAATTCCTGCTCATCGCGTTTGCCGGCAAGCCCGTCTGGATGTGGCTCGCCTTCCTCGCAATCGTGCTCGCCCTCCTCGTCTTCGATCTCGGCATCCTCCATCGCAAGACGCGCGAGATCTCGGTACGCGAGAGCCTCGTCATGAGCGGCATCTACATCATGCTCGCCCTCGCCTTCGGCGCCTGGGTGTGGTGGCAAATCGGCGCCGAGGCCGGCACCGCCTATCTCACCGCGTTCACGATCGAGAAGGCGCTGGCGATGGACAACGTCTTCGTCATCGCCATGATCTTCAGCTACTTCTCGATCCCGCGCGCCTATCAGCACCGCGTGCTGTTCTGGGGCATCGTCGGCGTCATCGTGCTGCGCGCGATCATGATCGGGCTCGGCGCCGCGATCGTCGCCCAGGCGAGCTGGGTGCTCTATCTGTTCGCGCTGTTCCTGGTCGCGACCGGCATCAAGATGCTGGTGTTCAAGGACACGCCGCACGACATCGGCGCCAACCCGGCGCTGGCCTGGGTGCGCCGCCGCTTCGACGTCACCGACCGCCTGCACGAAGAGCGCTTCTTCGTGCGCCAGCCTGATGCGCGCGGCAAGCCGACCTGGTTCATGACGCCGCTGTTCCTGGCGCTGATCCTGATCGAGTTTGCCGACGTCATCTTTGCGGTCGACTCGGTGCCCGCGATCTTCGCGATCTCGACCGACCCCTTCGTGGTCTACACGTCGAACATCTTCGCGATCCTCGGCCTGCGCGCGCTCTATTTCGCGCTTTCCGCGATGGTGGATCGCTTCCAGTATCTCAAGCTGGCGCTGGCGGCGGTGCTGATCTTCATCGGCTCGAAGATCTTCCTGGCCGACCTGCTCGGGCTCGAGAAGTTTCCGCCCGCGATTTCGCTCGGCATCACCTTCGGTCTGCTCGGCGCCGGCATCGCCTATTCGCTGTGGAAGACGCGGCCTGCGGTCGAGCAGATGAAGTGAGGCAGGTCAAAGGACAAGAGGTTGCTGCGTGGCAATGAATGATGTCGCATCCGACGACGAGGACTCCTCGGCGCCGCGCCGTCACAACGGACCGATCAGCCGCCGGCTGCTCGCGATCGCCCGGACGGTGCGGTCCGAGGAGCCGTCGATCGGCGAGTTGTTCGACCGGCTGGAATCGGAAGGTCTCGGCCTGACCCTGCTGCTGCTGACCCTGCCGGCGCTGATCCCATTGCCCGGCCCGTTTGGCATGGTGTTCGGCACCTTGGTGGCTCTCGTCGCGCTGCAGATCCTGTTGGGCGCCGAGCGGCTGTGGCTGCCCGAACAGTTGCGCCGCCGGCCGGTGCCGCAGCGGCTGCTGCGCAAGATCATCCGCGCCGGTCTCGACTGGGCGGGCTATGCCGAACGCGGCCTGCGCGAGGACCGGCTGGTCTGGCTGACCGGCCGGCCGGCGCGGATGCTGCTCGCGCTGCCGCTGCTTCTGATGGCGGTCACCATCATCCTGCCGATCCCGATGGGCAACGTGATGCCGGCGCTGGCGCTGATCGCCGCCTCGATCGGCTTCATGGCAGGCGACGGCCTCGCCGTGCTGGTGTCGATCCTGATTGCGATGGCTGCGGTGGTCTGGACTGCCGTTCTGCTCTACACCGGCGCCGCAGCAGCCGACTATGCCGCAACTCTCCTGGCCCGCTTAGCTGTGCATCTGCGGGCGATGCTGGAAAGCGTCGGTGTCGATCTCGGCTTTGCCGCAGGCGTGACAACCGTATTTGCAGTGGTAACCGGCATCGCTGCGCTTGCCTTCTGGGTGCAGGCGGTACGCCACCGGCGCAGCCGGCGCGCATCCTTCGATCCGGCGCAGGATCCGCGCGAGCGCTCCCGCGCGCTGGCGCGTCGCGGCCGCGGCCTCGTGGCCGCCGCGAGCATTGCGACCACCGCAGCCGCCGTCTTCATCGCCACGCGTTTCATGCTCACCGGCTCGATCTGAAGTTCCGCCTGTGGCGGCGCGGCCGCACGACAGTGCATTGCGGCTGCGACGGACATATCTTCGTGAGCACCTGCCGGCCGGAAGCGCGAGCACTTGTCATTGAAGCAGCAACAAAAAATGCGACCGGTAAGCTCTGGCGCGTCGCGCATCGTCGACGGCCTGCGAGAAATGCCACTGTCCCTTTGTGCCGGCTGCAGCTATACGAGAGATGACTGTCATTAAACGGTTACAGAATCGACACATGCCCGATTCGAACGCACCGGCGTCGATCCACGGCAGTGGCCATGCGGTCGGCGTGCGGGAGAGTGGTGAGTCGGCGAGCTGCGATCCCGGTGGCGCCGCCGATCGCTTGACTGCGCAGCACCTAGCCGATCACGCGGCCACGCAGGAGGATGCCGCAGCGCTTGGCGTGGAGGTCGCGGCGCCGTCCTTGCCGGATCCGGCGGCCGGCAGCGGCCACGAGATCGAGCTGAAACTCCTCGTCGCGCCCGATCAACTCGCCGGCTTCAACAACGCACCGGTCGTCACCGCGCATGCGCGCAACAAGGGCTCGCGCAAGCATCTGACATCGGTCTACTACGACACGCCGAAGCGCACGCTGTGGAAGAACGGCTTCACCTTGCGGGTGCGCCAGAGCGGCTCGCGCTTCGTGCAGACCGTGAAAGAGCAGCACAGCGACGACCCGCTCAAGCGCGGAGAGTGGGAGGCCAGCGTCAGCTCGCTGGCGCCAGATCCGGTGCTGGCGGCCGCGCTGCTGCCGGAGGAGCTTCGCTCCGCGCTGGCCGAGGCAACGCTCGAGGCGGTGTTCACGGCCGACGTGCATCGTCACGCGCGCATGCTCGACGTGCCCGGCGCGACGATCGAGATCGCGTTCGACAGCGGTGTCATCAAGGCCGGCGAGCACCGTGAGATCGTGAGCGAGATCGAGCTGGAGCTCAAGAGCGGCAACCCCGCCGCCATCTACGAGATCGCACAGCGCATCGCCGATCACGGACCGATCAGACCTTCGATCCGCAGCAAATCCGCGCGCGGTTTCGACCTCGCAGCCGGAGCAGCGCCGGGGGCCGAAAAGCCGCCCAAGCTGCGTCTCGATCCGGCGGTGTCTCTCGACGAGAGCTTCGCCCTCGTCCTGCGCGGCAGCCTGCATCATCTGCTGCAGGCCATGCCTGCGGCAGAGGACGGACGCGATACGGAAGGCGTGCATCAGTTGCGGGTGGCGCTGCGCCGCCTGCGCGCCGCGTTGCACCTGATGCGGCCGCTCGGGACCTCGGCGACGCTCGACGGTCTCGAGGCGGATGCGCGCTGGCTGGCACAGAGCCTCTCGGCGGCGCGCGACCTCGACGTGTTCCTGACCGATACGCTGCCCGAGATCGCCGAGGCCTGCCCCACTGTTGCAGGCTTCGACTCGCTCCGGGCGCTCGCCGAGCGGCGGCGCGATCTCGCCTATCGCACGCTGCGCATCGCGCTTGCCGAGCGCCGCTGCGCCGCTTTCGTGCTCGGCCTCGGCGAATGGATCGAGACCCGCGGCTGGCGCAACGACGTCTCCCCCGACGATCTCCGACGCCTCGCGGCGCCCGCGATCGATTTCGCCGGGCCTGTCCTGTCGGAGCGCCACCAGAAGGTGCTCAAGCGCGGCCGCCGCTTCAAGAAGCTGCCGGCCGAGCGGCGCCACCGGCTGCGTCTCGCGCTGAAGAAGCTGCGCTACAGCATCGACTTCCTGCTGCCGCTCTACGGCGCGAGCAAATCGGCGAAGAGATATGCCAGGACGCTCGCCGGCTTCCAGGAACAGCTTGGCCACTACAACGACATGGCGGTCACCGCCGGCGTGATCGAGACCCTCGGCACCACCTCCACCGAGGCGGCGATCGCGGCCGCCGCGATCACCGGCTGGCAGTCGCATGCCATGGCCGGCGTGGAGGAGCCGTTGCGCGAGGCGTGGCGCGCCTTCACGAAGGCGCCGACGCCATGGCAGGCCGAGGAGGCGTGACGACCGGACGCGGTGACGTCGGTTCATGGACCGCATTGATCTGGTTCAAGGCGTCTGGTCGAGCTGTTTGGGAGCGTGATCTCATGAAGATATCCAGCGTGACGTGTCCCCATTGCCGTGCCGCCTACGAGATCGCGGAATCGACCTCCGCCATTGGCGCTGCCGGGCGGTTCGACTGCGGCGTCTGCGGCACGCCATTGGCGGCGTGGGACGAGCCGAAGCTGCGGGCCTTCCGCCTGGAGGTACCACCCGAGCGCAAATATCCCCGCGTGCCGGCCCCCGCCCCGCTCACCTGACTCCCGTTCCGCAATCCGGAACGCCCGGCGTGGTCCGTCGAGGTGACCGCGCATCCGCGCATGGCGCCATGGCCGGCGGCAACTTGCCTGGCTTTTTTGACCGGGTCATAGTCGGTCACCGCGCGGTGCTGCCGGCTGGCTTGGCCGCATCCACTGCAGCGTCCCGATCCACTTCAGCGAGTCATCCGGTCCTCATGCCCATCCTCAACAGCATCGCCGCGCTCTCCGACGAAATGGCCGCTTGGCGCCACGACTTCCACGAACATCCCGAGCTGCTGTACGAGGTGCATCGCACCGCCGGCATCGTCGCCGACAAGCTGCGCGCATTCGGCTGCGACGAGGTGGTGACGGGCATCGGCCGCACCGGCGTGGTCGGCGTGATCCGCGGCCGCAAGTCGGCCTCCGGCAGGACCATCGGCCTGCGCGCCGACATGGATGCGCTCCCGATCGAGGAAACCTCTGGCGTTCCCTACGCCTCGAAGACGCCGGGCCTGATGCACGCCTGCGGCCACGACGGCCACACCGCGATGCTGCTGGGCGCTGCGAAATATCTCGCCGAGACCCGCAATTTCGACGGCACCGCCATCGTCATCTTCCAGCCGGCCGAGGAAGGCGGCGCCGGCGGCAAGGCGATGGTCGATGACGGGCTGATGACGCGCTGGGGCATCCAGGAGGTCTACGGCATGCACAACATGCCGGGCGTGCCCGAAGGCCATTTCGAAATCTCGCCCGGCGCGATGCTGGCCTCGGCTGATGCGATCCACATCAAGGTCACCGGCAAGGGCGGCCATGGCGGCGCCGGCCCGCACCGGGCGGTCGACAGCATCCTGATCGCCTCGCAGATCGTCAACGCGCTGCAGTCGATCGTCGCCCGCAACGTCGATCCGTTGAAGTCGGCGGTGATCTCGGTGTGCTCGATCCATGGCGGCACCACCTTCAACGTGATCCCCGAGACGGTCGAGATGCTGGGCACCGTGCGCACGCTCGATCCGGAGATCCGCGATCTCGTCGAGAGGCGCATCGTCGAGGTCGCCGAGGCCACCGCGCGCGCCTATGGCGGCTCGGCCGAGGCGATCTACGAGCGCAAATATCCGGTGACGATGAATCACCCTGCGCAGGCGGCTTTCGCCGCCGACGTCGCCCGCGACGTCGCCGGCGCTGAGCGCGTCAACGACCGCGCCATTCCGCTGATGGGCGGCGAGGATTTCGCGTTCATGCTGGAGGCGCGCCCGGGCGCCTTCGTGTTCCTCGGCATGGGCCCCGGCAACGAATGCCACCACCCGGCCTACCGCTTCAACGACAACATCCTCAGCGCCGGCGCATCGTACTGGGTGAAGCTGGTCGAGAAGAGCATGCCGGCGAACTGATCGGAGCGACCGCGCAAGCTCGCAACGGCGTCATTGCGAGGAGCCGTAGGCGACGAAGCAATCCAGGATATTCATCGGATCGCCAGTCTGGATTGCTTCGCTCCGCTCGCAATGACGGGTGTGGCTGACATCGCCGGCCCCACAGGCTCCGTCATCGCGAGGCGCCAGCGAAGCGATCCAGGGACGCAATGCACCGATCGGAATGGCTTCGGCTTCCTTCCACGAACAGTTCGCCCCGTATCGAAACATCACGCGCCGCCGCCCGGCTAGGAGAAGCCATTCTCCCGCCCGCGAGGCACCATGCAGAGCCGCTCCGATCTCACGACAGAATTCGCCCTCCTGCTCGTTCTGTCCACCTTGTGGGGCGCCTCCTACACCTTCATCAAGATCGGCGTCGAAACCATTCCGCCGCTGACCCTGATCGCCGCGCGCACGCTGATTGCGGGGCTGCTGCTGGCCGCGATCATCCGCAGCCGCGGCCTCGCTTGGCCGCGTGACCGGACGATTTGGCGTCGCCTCGTGATCCAGGCCGGTCTCAACAGCGTCGTGCCATTCACGCTGATCGCCTGGGCCGAGCGCACCGTCGAGGCGGGTCTTGCGACGATCCTCAACGCAACCTCGCCGATCTTCACCTTCCTGCTGACCGCGCTGGTGACGCACCACGAGCCTGTCACCCTGCGCAAGCTGGTCGGCGTCGCCGCCGGACTCGCCGGCACCTGCCTCATCGTCGGCACCGAGGCGCTGGGCGGGCTTGGCCGCGAGCTGTGGGCGCAGATTGCGATCGTCGCCGCCACCATCTGCTATGCGGGTGCGGCGATCATGGGAAAGAGCTTCAAGGGACTCGATCCGATGTTGCCGGCCGCGGGATCGCTGCTGTCGGGCGCCGCGGTGCTGATCCCGCTTGCGCTGGTCGTCGACCATCCGTGGACGCTGGCACCGTCACTGCGCTCGGTGCTGGCGCTGGTCGCGCTCGCGACCGTCTCGACTGCGGCCGCGATGGTGATCTATTTCCGCCTGGTGCAGACGCTCGGCTCGATCGGCGCCACCGCGCAATCCTATCTGCGGGTGCCGATCGGCGTTGCGATCGCCGTGGCCGGGCTCGGCGAGCACCTCGCGCCGACCGCCTGGATCGGCCTCACCTGTGTCCTCATTGGTGTGATCGCGATGACGCTGCCCGCGCGCAAGAAGCCGACAGGCGATCCGATCCAAGGTTGACCGCACGCACCAGCGCTGCTTTGAACCCAAAGCGGCAACGCTGGATCAATAAAATGCAACGCATCTTCGTTTTGCTTCTTGTCGCGCTGGCAACCACGATTGGTCCGGCCGCGGCCTCGGCCGACATCCCCTACGCGATGTCGGAGCATCCTTCACAAGACGGCCGCTGCAAAGGAGACACCGGCAAGGCCGACCTCGACCGCGACGAGCAGGCCTGCCTCGCTCAGTTGAAGGATGTCGTCAGGCGCAACGGCAAGTCGCTGGAAATCACATTCAAGGATGGTTCCACCAGAAGCTACGTGACCCGACTTCCGGATGACCTACCCGGACATGAGGACGACTCGGTCGAGTACAAGCTCGTCGGCTACTTTCCGGAGCACGAACTCCTGCTGATCGAGATCGGCTATTGGGAAGGCGTGCAATGGATGCTGCTGTGGCTCAATCGCGGCATCGAGACCAAGATCCATTCGCCGCCGCACGCCTCGCCAAGCCGCCGCTGGCTGTTTTCGGTCTGCTCCAGCGAAGGTCCCTCCGGCTGCGGCAACGGGATGGAGATCGTTGCCGCGCCGTTCGACCTCAAGCTGGGGGGCTGGTCCTATCTCACCCCTGACGACGACTACACCTTCTACGAGTTCGACGGCTGGGACGGCGACGACCGCGTCAAGCTCATCGCCACCTTCAAGGTCGGCACCGAGATGAAGCCATTCCTGGCCTCTGTCGAACGCATCAACGGCCGCTGGCAATTGAAGCTGCCAAAACAGCACCGCAAACCGCCACGTCATTAGCAGCCCGTTTCTCTCGCCGTCATTCCGGGGCGGCGCGAAGCGACGAGCCCGGAATCCATAACCACGACTGTGCATGTGGCGAAGACGAGCATACCGGCCAGCTCGCGTCGCACAGCATCCTGTGGCTATGGATTCCGGGCTCGCGCCGCTGCGCGACGCGCCCCGGAATGACGGCGGAGAGAGTGAGGCTAAGAGAGCGCTGCCCTGCTTCGATGACGCAGTCGCCGACAGCAGCGTGGTCACTCATCCCCCGATCGCGATCGTCACCTTGCCGAGATGCGCGCCGCTCGCCATGTAGTGGAACGCCTCGCGCGCCTCGCTGAACGGAAACACGCGGTCGACCACCGGCTTCACCTGATGCAGCGTCAGCGCGCTCGCCAGCGCCTGGAGATCGTCGACCGAGCCGACCGTGACGCCCTGCAGCCGCTGCTGCTGCATCACCATCAGCGGCAGCCGCAGCTCCGAGGCCGGCGCACCGGCGAGCACGCCGATGAAGGCGATGGTGCCGCCGATCCGGGTGGCGCGGATCGACTCGTTCAAGGTGCCGACGCCGCCGACCTCGACCACGAGATCGACACCCTGCCCGGTGATCTCGCGCGCCTTCTTGCCCCAGTCCGGCACCTGCTTGTAGTTCAGCGTGACATCGGCGCCGAGCGCCTTCAGCCGCGCGATCTTGGCTTCGCTCGACGACGTCGCGACCACCCGTGCGCCGGCCATCTTCGCGATCAGCAGCGCAAAGATCGAGACGCCGCCGCTGCCTTGCGTCAGCACGGTGTGGACGGGCCTGATGCCGCCGAGCTTGATCACCGCGCTCCAGGCGGTGACGCCAGCGCACGGCAATGTCGCGGCCTCGACGTCGGTGAGATGCGCCGGCGTCCGCACCAGCGCGTGCATGGGAAACACCCGATACTCCGTCAACGTGCCGTCGACGGCGCCGCCCAGCGCCGCACGCATCTTCGCTTCGCTCGGCTCGCCGCCGGTCCAGCTCTCGAAGAAGCTGCCGATGACTCGGTCGCCGGTCGCGAATGCTGTGACGCCCTCACCGACCGCCTCGACCACGCCTGCGCCGTCGGACAGCGGCACCAGCGGAAATTTCTGCCGCGAGCCGTAGCCGCCCCTCACCGTGATCAGGTCACGATAGTTGATGCTCGCCGCCGTCAGCCGCACCAGCACCTCGCCCCTCCCCGGCTGCGGCACGGGCTTGTCGACCAGCGCCAGCGCATCGATTCCGCCGGGCCCCTGCAGCTCGTAACATTGCATCCGATGTCTCCCGCCCAAGCGGCGTCGCCGCTTCGTTGTTCTGCCGGGAATGGTGAAGCGTTTCGTGCCGGCGATCAAGCCGAGCCTCGTTCCGCGCGGCGGACAGACAACGCGAACGCAACGCAAATCCGATGGTCGCGGCGCCGCCGGCTCTCAGTCATCGATCAGCGGGATCACGACATGGTTCAGCACATATTCCGTGCCAACCCAGGTAATGGTGAGTGCCAGCAGCAGCAATCCAGCCAGCAGCAGCATGTCGCGCCGTTCCATCGAACACATACGCAGCAACGCCGCTGCGCGTTTCGCATCGCAGCCATGCCACGCGCCGCGAGACATGCGACGCCTGCGAGGAACCGGGCCTTCACATCGCCGCGTCGAACCTGATCCGGCAGACCAGACCTTCGTCGCGATAATCCTGCTCGATGCTGCCGCCGATCGCCGCAAGGCTCGCACGGATCATGCGCGTGCCGAAGCCCTCTTTCCCGGGCGGCTCGATCGGGTGCGGACCGAGCTCGCGCCAGGCCACGCTGCCGCGGCCGCCCTCCTGCGCGATCTGGACCTCGAGTCGTCCACCCTGGCCGCGCAGCGCGCCGTATTTGACGGCGTTGGTCGCAAGTTCGTGGAACACCAGCGCGAGATTACGCACCGCTTCCGGCCCCAACGGCATGTCCGGGCCGTCCACCGTCACGGCGCCGGAGGCGCGATACGGCTGCAGCTCGACGTCGAGCAGCATGCGCAAGGTCATCAGGCGGTGGTCCGACCAGGCGAGACTGTTGGCGCGCGCGACGGCGTCGAGCCGCAGCGCGATCGCTTCCCCTTTGGCGCGATCCTCGCCCGACAGGCTCGATCTGACGATCGCCTGAAACAACGCGAGCTGATTGTTCACGCGATGTCTCAGCTCGCCGAGCAGCAACTCGCGCGCATGCTCGCTGCGCTTCAGCTCCATCAGCGCGCCGCGACAGAGATGCCCGAGCCAGATGATCAGCGCCGCGGTGCTCAGGAATCCGACGAGGTTGATCGCCTCGGCATGATCGGGACGATCGGTGAAGCCGACGAGCACCACGGTGGCAGACAGCCAGGCGGCAAAAATGGCCGCGGGAATGCCGCCGAGCAGCGCGGCGAACACCACCGCAGGGTAGAACGTCGCGTAGGGCAGCGTCGCGCCGGCATAGTCCAGCCCGATCCGGCCCGCGGTCGAAATCGCGACGGCGAGCATGGTGAGCAGAAACGTGGTCGCCGACCACTGTCTGCCCCGAACGATCCAATCTGAGAAACTCCGACCCGCGCGCACGATTGACCCCGAGCGCAAGGTCTATCGCCGGACGCCTGCAGGAACAAGCTGAAGCAACTGCCGCATGGGCGCAAAAATTTTAGGAACTTTTGCCGCGCCGTTGCGTTTGACGGCCCTGTTGCGCCAGACGGAACGCATCATGCCGCGTGGTGGGAGAAGCGACCGCTGCGCCGCCACCGGCAAGCGTGACTACATGGCCCCTGCGCCCCCAGCGCCTCTGCTCGACACCATCAGTGCTACTCCGCGTCGCGTCGGCGCAGCACGAATGCTGGACGTTGCATGATGAGCTCGTCGCCGGCTGCGCCGATGAACTGAAAGACAACGGTATCGGAACGCTGCACGCGAGAGAGCTTGTATCCGGCGCCTCTTGCTGCGCTAACCCTAGCGGCTTGCCGCTGAGCGCCGCAGCGTCGATCATGGCGGTCATGACGACGAAATCGCGCGAGAGACTCTACGGTGCCGGCATCCGCATCGCGCAGGAGCAGGCCGCGCGCGCGCGCAAGGAAGCGGATCGTCTGGCCTGCGACGCCTGGAACAAGCGGATGCTCGGCTACAAGGGACCGGCGCAGCCGTCGCCGCTGCTCGGCGACGCGCTCAACGCGGGCTATTACTATCTCGAAGTGCGCTGCCTCGGCTGCGACACCAATCAGACCGTTGCGCTCGACATCATCAGGCGCGCCAAGACGACGCCAATCCATGAACTCGAGCGCTACATGCGCTGCCAGGACTGCTCGCGGCTGCGCGGTCGTCCCTACAAGCGCAGCGCGCTGGTGGCATTGCGCGAGACCAAGATCTCGGCCGCGCATCCGGCCTCGACATGGTGGCCCGGTGAACGATAGACAGTCGAATGCCGAGCGTCGCGTCATCTCGCATCCCCATAGAGGTACTCCGATCAGGCGCTGACGGCGCCGCTCGAAAAAATGCATGGACACCCGGAACAATCATGACGATCCGTTGTTTCGAAAACTTGCCGGCGCGGCAGGGAAGCGGAACATGTCAGAGTTGATGACCCAGCCGGACAAGCTGCGGGCCGACGCAGCGGAATGCGCCCTCATTCGTGATCTCGCCACCGACCGCGACAAGCGCGAGCTGTTCGCGCGCCTGGCCGAGCATCTGAGCATGCTCGCCGCCGAGGTCGAGCACGCGGCGCGCGCACGGGATGGGCACGCAGAGAATGCGAGCCTGCGCTGAACCGCGACGCTCGCCGGACGAACTGCGCCGATTGCGCTCCGCTGCTGTTGCGGTGCTCGCCACACAATCGCGCACCTCCCATTCGCTATAGATCGGGATGATCCGCGATCGATTCGCGCAGCGAACGATCACGCCCCTCTCATCGCCACAGGTGCCGATCTTGCGACGTCTCCTCCCCCGTCTCGCCTGCCTCGTTCTGCCGCTTCTCCTCGCTTTCCCCGCCACAGCCGCTGAGCTCGTCGGCCGCGTCAGCATCGTCGATGGCGACACGCTGGACATTCACGGCGAACGGATTCGCCTGTGGGGCATCGACGCGCCCGAAAGCGCGCAGCTCTGCCGCGGCCGCGACCGCAAGCCATATCGCTGCGGCGCGCTGGCCGCCAACACGCTGGACGCGTTCACGCGCAGCAAGGTTCTGCGCTGCCTGCCGGTCGATGGCGATCGCTACGGCCGCATCGTCGCGCGTTGCGCCGCCGGCGCGACGGATCTCGGCCAGTTCATGGTGTCGCGCGGGCTTGCGGTCGAGGAGCCGCAATATTCGCGCGGCGTTTACACCGCCGATCAAGGCGCCGCCCGCCGCGCCGGCCGCGGCATCTGGTCGGGCCGCTTCATCGCGCCGCCGCTCTATCGGAGCTGCATGCATGCCGGCGGTACGACGTCGGTGTGCTCGGACGGCGGGATCGGCTGGCGGTGAGCGCCGCCGCATGACGACGTCGCCTTCCACCACACCCGACACAACACCTCAATTGCCACGCGTTGGCCTCTGGCTGTACGGTCGCGCATCGCAGAGATCAGGGCTGGATGAGGACGATGACGGAGACAAAGACGCGCGTGGCGATCCTGTTCGGCGGGCGCTCGGCGGAGCACGACGTCTCGCGGGCCTCGGCGGCCAACATCGTCCGCTCGCTCGATGCCGGCCGCTACGCCGTCACGCTGATCGGCATCACCACCGACGGACGCTGGGTGCTCGCCGACGCTGCGAATGACGGCACAGGCGCGGCGCTGACCGTACCCGCTGACGGCCCGCAGATCGTGCTGCTGCCGGCCGGCCAGGGCCGCGCGCTGGTCATCGGCGACGGCGCCCCGCGCGAGCTCGCCTTCGACGTCGTGTTTCCGGTGCTGCACGGTCCGAACGGCGAGGACGGCACCGTGCAGGGCGCGCTGGAGCTCGCCGATGTCGCCTATGTCGGCGGCCGCGTGATGGGATCGGCGGCGGCGATGGACAAGGACGTCGCCAAGCGCCTGCTGCGCGATGCCGGCCTGCCGATCGTGCCGTTCGTCACCATGACGGAAGCGTCGCCTGTGACCTATGCGGCGGCGGTCGACGCCGTCGGGTCATCCGAGCTGTTCGTCAAGCCGGCCAATCTCGGCTCCTCCGTCGGCATCTCCAAGGCGCGCAACGCCGAGGAGTTCGAAGCCGCCTGCCGCCTGGCGCTGCGCTTCGACCTGAAGATCCTGATCGAGCGCTGCATCAGCCCGGTGCGCGAGATCGAATGCGCGGTGCTGGAGCATGCCGACGGCGAGGTCGCCGCCTCCGAGCTCGGCGAGATCGTGCCCGCCGACAGCCACGGCTTCTATTCCTATGAGGCCAAATACACCGATGCCAAGGGCGCCTCGCTGCACGTCCCGGCGCAGGTCGAACCCGCTCTCGCCGCGCGTATCCGCAAGATGGCCACCGAGGTGTTCGGCGTGCTCTGCTGCGAGAGTCTCGCGCGCGTCGACTTCTTCGTCCGCGGCGAGGAGGTCTACGTCAACGAGGTGAACACCCTGCCGGGCTTCACCAACATCAGCATGTACCCGAAGATGTGGGAGGCCACCGGCCTGCCCCAGCCGGCGCTGATGGACAGCCTGATCGCACACGCGCTGGCGCGCCATGCCCGGCTCAGGCAACTGGCGTCGCAGCGCTGAGGAACGCGTCTGCGGCCGCCGCAGGTCAGCGCGGCGCCACATTGACGCCGGCGGCGACCCGGTCACTGGGATAGATGATCACGACATCGCCGCTGGCGACGCCGTCGGCCACGGCGGCGAACCGGCCCGAGCGCCGGATGAGCCGGACGGTGCGCAACTCGGCGCGCCCATCCTTCAGCGCGAACACCGACCAGTCGTCACCGCGCTTGAACAGCGCGCCGGTCGGAACGATGGTCGCATCCTCCTGCGTGAAGACGACGATCTGCGCATCGAGCTGATAGGCATCGCCGAGCCGCTGCCATTGCTCGGCCGGCGAGACGATGTCGATCAGCACGTTGACCCGCTGCTCCTCGACGCCGAGCGTGGAGATCTTCGTGAAGGCCGCCGGCTCGACCCGGCGAACCCGGCCCGACAGGCGGCCTGCCCCGCCCCAGCGATCGATCGTGACCTCGGCGCCGGGACGGATCTCGACCGCGTCGGTGCTCAGCACGTCGATGACCACTTCGAGATCACGGGGATCGCCGAGCTCGAGCAGCGCCGCGCCTGGCTGCACCGTCGTCTCGCTTTCCTGGATCACTTTCAGCACCAGCCCGCCGACCGGCGCGGTCACGCTCCAGCTATCCGCCGGCGCATCGGCATCGGTCTTGCTCCCGTAGCGCGCCAGCATCGCCCTGAGCTGGCTGAGCTCGTGCTCGGCGGCATGGTCGGCATATTCGGCGGCGCGCAGGTCACGTTCGGCAATCCGCATCGCGAGCTCGGCGCGCTCCCGGGCCTGCGCCGTCGCGGCTCCGCTGGCGGCCAGGGCCGTGGTACGCGCCAGATCGGCGCTCGCCTGTGCGCTCTGCGCCTGCGCTCGGGCCACCACCTCCTTGGCGCGCTCGACATTGGCCTCGGCCGCACCGAGCAGCTCCTCGACCTCGCGGCGGGCCCGCGGATCGAGCAGCGGCGCCGGCGCCGGCATGATTGTGGCGACCACGTCGTCGGCCTTGACCTGGTCGCCGGCCTTGAAGCGGATGCGGCCGAGACGGCCGGCGAGCGGCGCGGCCACGACGTAGCGCTGGCGCACCCGCGTCTTGCCGTCGTCCTCGACGGTGGCAACGAACCGCCCTTTCGTCACCGCGGCCGTCTCCACCGGGACGGGGCCCGGCATCATCATCCAGGCGATGACGGCGGCCGCCGCCACAACGGTCGATGCGATGACGACGCGGCGCAAAACGGGTGGCATGCTCATTCCCTGGTCTTGAGGGCCGCGACCAGATCGAGCCGATCCACCCTCCTGCGGACGATGATGGCGCTGATCGCGGCGCTGGCCAAGACCACCGCTGTCGCGATCAGGTAGGTCTGCGGCGCGATCACGCCCGGGATCTGGAAGCTCTCGCTGGAATGCAGGCGCGCGATCAGGCCGATGATGGCGTGCGACAGCCACAGGCCGAGCGGAATCCCGACCGCGATGTCCAGCGCGAACTCGCCGAACAGGATGCCCGCGACCTCGCCGCGAGTGAAGCCCAGCACCCGCAGGCTCGCGAGCTCCCAGGCGCGCTCCTGCAGGCT
Source organism: Bradyrhizobium sp. SZCCHNS30572 (assembly GCF_032484415.1). Lineage (NCBI taxonomy): Bacteria > Pseudomonadati > Pseudomonadota > Alphaproteobacteria > Hyphomicrobiales > Nitrobacteraceae > Bradyrhizobium > Bradyrhizobium sp. SZCCHNS30572. The sequence goes on from NZ_JAUESY010000005.1 coordinate 203,342, forward strand.
GATGCGGGCGCTGTTGTAGACCACGCCCGCGGTGATGATCGCGGCGAAGCCGGTGAGGATGCCGGCGGTGACGAACACGAGGCCCGCGATCTTCTCGATGAAGGATGCGAGGGTGTAGGCCTTCATCGTCACGGATTCGATTTTCGGCATGCTCTTGAATCTCGCGCCGAGCGCAGCCAGCGCCGCCGGCTCGACATGGAGGCTCGCCGCCGAGATCACCGCGCCTTCGCCGGTGAAGCGGTTGAGCGTGTCGATGTCCATGTAGGACGCCATGCCGATCGCCTCGTCGACGATGGCGCTCACCGGCAGGTCGCGCCGCCGGCGGTGGCCTTCCATCGCCTCCACCGTCACGACCTGCCCTGCGCTCAGCGCCAGGCGCTCGGCAAGGCGTCGGGTCAGCGTGATGCCATCGGGCGCCGCGACGATCGGACGACGCGCGGAATCGTGCGGTCGCCGCAGCTCGTCGGTGGCCGCCAGTCCGATCACCGAGGTGAGGTAGCTCTGGTGCCCGGCCCGCAGGCGCACCGGAACGATGCGCTGGCCTTCGATCGCGAGCACGCCGGGCTGGCGCGCCAGGTCACGCAGGATCGCGCGGTCCATCGGATGGATGAAAGTGATCGTGGCGTTGCCGCGCTCGACCAGGTTGAACTGCAGCTCGATCATCTCGCCGATGGCGTCGCGCCAGAAGATCCCGAGCACCATCATCGGCACCGCGAAGGCGATGCCGACGATGGTGAACAGCGAACGGAACGGCCGCCCCGCGACGTTGCGCAGCATCATCATCCGCCGCGCGCCGAACGCCGTGCCGGGCAGGATGCGCTCGATCCAGGAGCGGCGGAACCCCAGCGGCATCGCGGGCCGCATCGCCTCCGCCGGCGCAAGGCCGACGACCTCCTGAAGCGCCGTGACGACGCCGAGCGCGCCCGCCGCGACGCTGATCGCGACACCGGCCACCGCCGCCCATGGCGCCAGCCGAAACGGCAGCTCCGGAAGACGGAAGAACCCCTGATAGCTCGCGATCATGGCATGGCCGAAGCCGACGCCGCCGGCGATGCCGAGCACCGATCCGATCAGCACGATGACCAGCATCAGCTTGAGATAGTGGAAGGTGAGCCGCAGCGTCGGAAAGCCGAGCGCCTTCAGCGCCGCGATCTGCTCGCGCTGCGCGGCGACCAGCCGCCCGAGCGCGCCGTTGAGCAGGAACGTGGCGACACCGAAGAAGATGATGGGGATGGTGATCGACATCACCTTCTGCTGGTTCAGCTCGTCCTCGAGAAAGCGGTTCGACGGCTGATCCCGCCGCGCGATCGCGCCGATCGAGCCATAGGGCTCGAGCAGCCGGTCGAGCTCCTCGATCACGGGCTTGGGATCGACACCCGGAGCGAGCGCGACCACGGCATCGTTGAACGCCCCTTTCATGTCGAAGGCGGCCTCGGCCGCGCTCCGGTCGACCCACAGGATGGCGTAGAGGCGATCGTCGGGGATCGGCAATCCCGGCTTCACCGCGTAGACATATTCCGGCGACAACGCGATGCCGGAAACCCGGAAGCCCTGCACGCGGCCATTGAGCAGCACGCGGATGTCGTCACCCGGACTGACGCCATTGGCCTCGGCAAACGCCTCGTTGACCGCGGCGCTGCGGGCGGCACCCGGCTCGGGCGCGGCGCCGCGGCGCAGATGCAACCGCGCCAGGGGCTCGTCGCCGGCATGGGTCAGCGACACCAGGCGGGCCGAGACCGGTTGCGAGACGGCCGGCCAATCGACGATGACCTCGCGCACGATGCGCGGCTCGACCGCGACCACGCCAGGAATGGAATTGAGCCGCGGCACCAGCGCGAGCGGCGCCCGCTTCAGCGTGACGAAGATCTGCGGAAACCGGCCGTCGGCATAGAACTGCTCGCAGCCGCCGCGCAGGGACAAATAGGTCGAGACCGAGCCGACGAACACGGCGACACCGGCCGCCACCAGCAGCGCGATCGTGACCACCTGTCCGCGCATCGCGCCGACGTCGCGCCACAGCTTGCGGTCCAGCAGGCTCACCAGCGCACCTCATCGGCCGAGAGGCGCCGCGCATTGCGCGTCTCGCCGACGATGCGCCCGCCGCCGAGCCGGAGCACGCGATCGGCCATGCCGGCGATCGCCGCATTGTGCGTGATGATGATGGTGGTCGTCCCGAGCTGCGCGTTGGCGCGCGCGATCGCGGCGAGCACGACCTTCCCCGTCTCATAGTCCAGCGCACCGGTCGGCTCGTCGCACAACAGCACGTCGGGCGCCTTGACCATGGCGCGGGCCACCGCGACGCGCTGCTGCTCGCCGCCGGACAGCTGCGAGGGAAAGTGGTCGATCCGCCGCTCGAGGCCGACGAGCTTGAGCACCTCGAGCGGATCGAGCGGCTTGTCGGCGATCTCGGTGACCAGCGCGACGTTCTCGAGCACCGTCAGACTCGGGATCAGGTTGTAGAACTGAAACACGAAGCCGACATGCTCGCGCCGGTAGCGCGTCAGCTCGGCATCGCCGGCGCCGACCAGTTGATGATCGCGCCATTGCGCTTCGCCCGACGTCGGGCTGTCCAGTCCGCCGAGGATGTTGAGCAGGGTCGACTTGCCCGATCCCGACGGCCCGAGCAGCACCACGAGCTCCCCCTCGTAGATGTCGAGGTCGACATCGCGCAGCGCATGCACCTCGACCTCGCCCATCCGATAGGTCTTCGAGAGCTTGCGCGCGCGGAACACCGGGGCGGCGCCGGGCCGATCAGAAGGCGCGGCGGGGCCCCCGTCGTTGGTGACGGCCGAACTCATCGGGCTGCGGTTCCTGCACCAAAGGCCCGCATCGAACGTGCGAGACGTCTCACGCCTGAATCCTCGACATCGGATGACATCCCCGACCATCGGTCGGCAGCGATCGTCATCCGTTGATGCATGTCAAGCGGGCCACATCATCACGCGGCCAGCGCGCTGATGCCCATCAGACCGCGGTCGCGATCACATACACCAGCACGGCTGCGCCGAGGCAGCGGCGCCAGGGGTTGACGCCGCGCAGGAGTTCGTCGAACGCCCAGACGAAGAGACTGGCTTTGACCAGACAATCCAGATTGGCGCCTGTCTGACCCGGCGGATGCCAGACCCAGCCGACGAGGCTGCCCGCCAGCACGATCCAAAGAGCGGGGTTCGGCATCTGGGCGATCGTGATCTCGCCGGTCGCGCGATTGCGGAAGAACCAGTTCAGGAATCGCGACATCGGACCACCCGCGTTGGTCGTGACATGGTCATGCGCCCTCCCGAGGACGACACCCGCCAGGATATTCGTGCCCGCTTAACGGGGGAGATGCATCATGGTTGCCGGTAGCAGCGACGCGCAGATGTGCAGATGTATTGCCCCCGCACGATGGAATGCAGCGCCACCGGCATATTCACGGGCGCCACCGTTTTGCTAGTCCGCGCGTGACTGCGCGAGGAAGAACCGCAGCATCTCCCGCGTCGCATCCGGTCCTTTCGGATCGGTGTAGGATCCGGCCGGACTGCCGCCGGACCAGGCGTGAGCGGCACCGTGGATGGTCCAGTGCTCCGACGTCACCTTCCCGCTCGGCTCGGTCAGAATCGTCCGCGTATAGGCATGGCCACCAGGCACCCGCCCGTGCACGACCGACGATGTCCCGCGCATGGCGCCGGTCGCCTGCGCAACGACCCGGTCGCCGTTGGCGGGATGCACGGTCGTGTCGCGATCGCCATGGAAGACGATCGTCGGCACAGCCGATCTCCGATCCGCCGTGTGGCCGGCGCCTTGGCGCATCGCCATCAACGCCGAGGGAAGATCGCGCGCGGCCCCGCAGGCGAGACCGGAATGGACGCCCGCCGCGGCGTAGAGATCGGGATAGGTCGCGGCCATGATGGCGGCCGTGGCGCCTCCGGCCGACAGGCCGGCGACATAGACGCGCCTGGGATCTACAGCATGGTCGCGCATCACCTGGCGGGTGATGCCCGCGATCAGCGACGGCTCGCCGCCCTCGCGCTGCTGGTCGCCGGTGCGAAACCAGTTCCAGCATTTCGACTGATTGGCACCGCTCGGCTGCTCCGGATAGACGACGAGGCAGCTCTGCTCCTCGCCCAGGAAGTTCATCCGTGTGCCGGCCGCGAAATCGTCCGCCGACTGTGTGCAGCCATGCAGCATGACGACGAGCGGAAGCTGACGGCCCTCGGCCCTGCTGGGGATCAACAGCTTGTAGCTCCGGCGTCCCGCCGCATTGCCGAAGCTGGCCTGGACGAATCTTGCACCTTCGGGGGTGGTGTCGCGCGCCGAAGGCGCGCGCAGATGCGGACCTCGCAGGCCGAAGCCCGGCAGCTCGCCGAGATCTTCGCGCCGGACGGGTCGCTGGCGCGCCTGAGCGGGCTTGGCTTGCCATGGTTTGGCTTGCGATGGCTTGTGCGATGGCTTGGCCTGCATGGCGCGCGCTTGCGCCGGGGCAACCTTCGCGGACGGCCGGTCGCGCTCACTGACGCGCGTCGCCTGTCCCTCGATGGTCGGGGGCGCGAGCCGCGCCGGCGCTGATCGCACTGGATCCGCCGCTGCCGCCGGTGCGCTGTCGCCGCGCAGCATACGTTGCAGCAACGCCGTGGCCTCGCCCAACTGGCCGGCCCGCGTCAGGCGCGTCGCTTCGCGCATGATCTCTGGGTTCAGCATCGCGCTACCTCATTCTGTCGGCGAGAGCGGCCTTGACCGCGGGGGTGGCATGGAGTGCGCCCAGCACGGAGACCGAGGCGACGGTGGCGCGGGCCAGCTCGGGCGTCACATCGGCGGCGATGGTGGCAAGCCCAAGCACGTTGATTTGCAGCATCTGCCCTGCCCGCTGCGCCGCTTCGAGATCGGCGCGGCTGTAATGCCGCAAGCCGAGGTCCAGGCTGTTGCGCACCGTCGACTGCCTGACCACGTCGGCGTGCCGGTCGAGCTGGTTGCGGATCGCCGTGCGGATGAAATCGGTGCGGTTGGAATAGAACCCTTCCCGCACCATCAGATCGACCTGACCGAGATCGACGTAGCCGAGATTGACGGTGATCTTCTCGGTGTCCGGGACTTTCCCGCGGAGTGGGTGGACGTTGTCGGGCACAGCGGCATCCAATTCCACCATCCACCGGGATGGTGCATGGATGGCATATGGATGCCCACCGTTGACATTCAAGGCGCAAGCGCAATGTTCCGCCAGGGAACCGGTGATGCCGCGAGCTTCCTGTCGATCCTATCGCCTGCCAGCGCGGCCCGGCTCGATGCAGCAACCGAGGAAAGGGCCGGTCCAACATCGGAGGGGCAAGATAGAGCGTGCAGTCGCCACTGCCCCACCGCCGCGCACGCCGTCGTTAGTGTAGTGCACAGTAACCCCGGGGCCGTAACCCTGGTCATCGTCGAAGGCGGACGATCCAGTACGCCGAGGTTTTTCGGTTCGGTATCTTCTGCAGCAGAATACTGGATGCTCCGCTTTTGGCGGAGCATGACAGCATTGGAGACGGCGAGAGCTCATCCCACGGCCAATTGCCGATTCTCAGGAAATGCTCGTCTCGTTCGCCCCAAGCACCAAGACTCACCGGGGCGGCATCTTCTCGAATTTCGGCAGCGCCGGATCGAGGTGATCCCAGGCGTATCCGGCTGATGTCCACGACACCAGTTGCGGCTTGTAGCGGCCGGGGTCGTCGAGGCTGGCCGGCGGGACGATGAACACCTCGGGCATCGCGGGAAATGTCAGGTGAACGTGCGAGCCGCAGGTCGGACAGAACGCGCGCCGCTTGACGGTGCCGCCGTCGCCTGTGGTCTGCCAATGCGACACCTCGCCTTCGACCCTCACCTCCGCCGCGACGAAGGTCAGGTGCGATTGATGCCCGGTGCCGCTGTCGCGCTGGCATTGCCGACATTGGCAGTCCAGCATCACGGCCGGCTCGCCCGTGATCTCGTAACGCACCGCGCCGCAGGCGCAGCCGCCGGCATAGGACTTCGTCATGTCGCTCTCCTGCTTGTTTCAATGCGGCCGCTGCGATGACGCCTGTTCGGCGGCGATCTGATCGAGCTTCTTGACGACCGTCTTCCAGCCCTCGCCCATCTTGCGATAGGCGGTGTCATTGGTCGGCAGCACGAAGCCGGAATGCACCAGGCGAAGGCGCGTGCCCGTGTCCGCCTTGGAAAGACTGAAGGTGACCACCGTCTCCAGCTTCGCGCCGTAGCCGACATTGCTGTCGTGGCCGCCCTTCCACGCGTAGGACAGCCGCTCGTTCGGCACGACCTCCAGCACCTCGCAGTGAATGGTGCCATCCCATTGGCCGGCCGGCGTCGTTTGAAAGGTGAACCGATTGCCGATGATCGGCTCAAAGCCCTTGGGCGCCATCAGCCAGCGGCCGATCAGCTCGCCGTTGGTCAAGGCTTTCCAGATGATCTCCGGCGCATGCGGAAAGATGTTCTCGACGACAATGGCCCGCGTATCCGCGTTCACGGCTTGGTTCATGGATCGATGTCCTTCAGCAGGTTTCTCAGATTGGCAAAGCGGTCGCGCCAGAACGCGCCGTAATGGCTCATCCAGTCGGCCAGCGGCTCCAGGCCGCGTGGCTCCGCGCGGTAATAGACCTTGCGGCCCTCGGGGCGCTCGCAGACCAGGCCGGCCTGTTTCAAGGATTTCAGATGCTGGGAGATCGCGCCCTGCGTGACGGTGCTGCCGCGGGTGAGTTCGACGACGGTGATCTCGTCGGCCTCGACGATGCGCTCGAACACCGCACGCCGCGTCGGATCGGCCAGCGCGCGCATGACGGCAGTGATGGGTTCAGGCTGGATCATGGAAAAACAATAGCAATCACTAATCAATTAGTCAATGCTAATATTATTGGAAAGACCGCCTGGCATTTCGCCATGGCAAGGGGAGCCAACCTCACGGCTAAATCGCCCACTCGAAAATCCGAATTTTTGTTCTTCCGTTTTTCAGAATTTGATGCTATGGTGTCGCGTCCCGCCTCGATTGAGGGGCGTTTCGCGATCGTCACGAACGTTGGGTGCGGGATGCGGTGGGCGTGTCGGGTTGCAGCATGAGCAATCATGCCGACGAACGATCCGATGCGCACGGCGAAATCGTGTGGTCCTGGCATCCCGGTGCTGATGCCAAGCCGGCGCTGCAAGTACGACGAGCGCGCTGGCGACGGGGGCAAGAAAGCCGATCCCCGGGGAGATCACGTATAAGCCGTTCAAACCATTGCGCGGGGAAGGCCGGGATGATCCGGCCCGTACCTGTGGTTCCTGCCGCCTGCATTTTTTTCGCAGGCGGGCCATGGGTGCGACCGGCACCCGGCCTTTCCCGCGCCCTCATTCTGAAGAGGGCGATCAGACGAGCAACACTCGGACGCGGAAGCGGGCGCGAGGATGAGAGCACATGTTTCAGCGTCATTCATGTTTCAGCGTCATTGCGAGGAGCGCAGCGACGAAGCAATCCAGAGTCGTCGCGAGACTCTGGATTGCTTCGCTCGGCATGACGCCTCCATCTCCACTGTCGTCCCGGGCAAGCTGCGGCAACGCGTCAGCGTTGGCGCGGCGCCGCCCCCGGGACCATACTCCGCAGCGGTCGTGTGACGCACGCTGGAGCGTCCAGCTCGCACGCCCAACCCCGCCGGTGGTTATGGATCCCGGCGTTCGCCGGATGACACTGAGATTTTGACAGCCACCGTGGCCCCAATGCGCAGCTTTGAACCTTCGCCCCCGCTGCCCGAACACACCCAAGCGCCTCATTCCCGCCAAATCCCGCAGAAAAACCGACTGAATCCGCCTCCCCGATCCGGTAGACTCGCCGCGTGACCCATCGCCCTACGATTCTCGTCTTCGACTCAGGCCTCGGCGGCCTGTCCGTGCTGCGCGAGGTGGTGCGGGCGCGGCCCGATGCCCACTACGTCTATGTCGCCGACGACGCGTTCTTTCCGTACGGCCATCACAGCGAGGCGGCGCTGATCGCCCGCGTGGTGCCGCTGATGGGCGAGTTGATCGCCGCGCACGAGCCGGACCTCGTCGTGATCGCCTGCAACACCGCCTCGGTGCAGACGCTGGCGCCGCTGCGCGCGGCCTACGCGACGCCGTTCGTCGGCACCGTGCCGGCGATCAAGCCGGCCTGCGCGCAATCCCTGACGAAGCGCGTCTCCGTGCTCGGCACCAAGGCGACGGTGCAGCGCGAATACACCCACGCCCTCATCCGCGACTTCGCGCGGGGCTGCGCCGTCACGCTGGTCGGCTCGCCGGAACTCGCGTCACTGGCGGAGGCCGCGCTCAGCGGAACCCAGGTCAGCGACGCGGCCATTGCCGCCGAGATCGCGCCTTGCTTCGTGGGCGACGCCGCCGATCCCGCGGGCCGGACCGACACCGTCGTGCTCGCCTGCACGCATTATCCGCTGCTGCTCGACCGGCTCGAACGCCTGGCGCCCTGGCCGGTGACCTGGATAGATCCCGCGCCCGCCATCGCGCGCCGTGTCGTCGACCTGCTGGGCCCCTCGGCCGGCGGCCCCGACAATGGCGGCGCCACCATGATCTTCACCTCGAACAAGCCACATCAGCTCGGCCGCGCGCTCACGCCCTATTTCGGCGGCCGCGTCCCGGCCTGACGGAGACCGCCGATGGCCGCAGCGCCCAAACCGCTCAACCGCCTCAAGCAGGCCTGGCGCGACAAGCGGCCGACCTTCGGCGCCATCGCCACCATCCCGAGCATCCAGACCGTGCGCATCATGGCGCAGTCGCTCGACTGGATCATCGTCGACCTCGAGCACGGGCCGATCGATCTCTCCACCGCGCACGCGATGATCACGGCCACCGCAGGCACGCCCTGCGTGCCGCTGGTGCGCATCGCCGCCAACGAGCCGCATCTCGCCAAGGCGCCGATGGACCTCGGCGCCCTCGGCATCAACTTCCCGATGATTTCCAGCCGCACTGATGCCGAGAAGGCGGTCCGCAGCGTGCGCTACCCGCCCCAGGGCGACCGCCTGTGGGGTCCGTTCCACGCCCCCTTCCGCTGGAACGTGTCGATGGCCGACTACATGGCCACCGCCGACGACGACATGATCTGCATGGTGACGATCGAGCATGTCGAGGCGGTCGAGCGGATCGACGAGATCATGGCCACGCCCGGCATCGACATCGCGGTGATCGGCCCGGGCGATCTCGCCACCTCGATCAACAAGCGCGGCCAGCTCGATGATCCCGAAGTGAAATCCCTGATCGCCCGCGCCGAGGCCGGCATCCTCAGATCAGGCGTGCCGATCGGCGGCGCCGCGCGCTCGGCCGATCAGGCCAATGCGATGATCGCGCGCGGTTACGTGGCGCTGGCGCTCGGCTTCGACTGGTCCTTGTTCCAGCGCGGCATCGCCGCGAGCTTCGAGGGGATCAAGCGCTGATTCGCGCCGTTTCGAGCCGCGCTTCATGTTTCAAACGAAAAACAACTTTGGGGGAGAAGACCATGAGGAAGAAGACGATTTTCGGTCTGTCGCCGGCCGTCCTCGGGGTCTAAGGCCAAGCCGCTCGCCTCGCCGGCGCCCTCGAACGGCGCTTCCGTAACCCGGCCTGCGGTGTTAACAGCAGCCGCCGCCGGGGAGCCGGATCAGGCCAAGCAGAACGAACGGGAGCGACAGGTCCAGGATGCGCGGAACCACCAGGCCGATTTCGCTGCACCGCCGTCTGATCATCGATCTGATGCTCGCCTCCCGTGGTGTGCCGTTCGTCTCGCTGGCCCGCACGATCCAGATCGGCCCGATGCTCGAGGCCCGCGCCGCGGCCGTCCGCCCGCCCGGTTTCGCCGCGATCTTCGTCAAGGCGTTCGCCCTGGTTGCCCGCGACGAACCGGTGCTGCGCACGCTCTACACCGGGTGGCCGCGGCGCTGCCTCTACGAGCTGCCGCGCAGCGTCGCCACCGTCACCATTGCCCGGGTCGAGAATGGCGAGGATTGCGTGCTGCCGCAGCGCGTCTCCGGGCCGGAGGCCATGTCGCTGGCCGAGATCGACGCGGTGATCCGGCAGGGCAAGGAGGCGCCGGTCGGGGACGTCGCCATGTTCCGCAAGATCATGCGGGCGACCCGGCTGCCGTTGCCACTGCGCCGGTTCGCCTGGTGGGTCGGGCTGAATTTCGGCCGCCAGCGCGCCAACTGGTTCGGCAATTTCTCCGTCACCAGCGTCGCGGCCTGCGGCGGCGGCCAGCTCCTCGCCCTGAGCCCGGGACCGTTCATCATCAATTACGACGTCGTCGGGCCGGACCAGACGATTCCCATCCTGATCCGCTGGGATCACCGGGTTACCGACGGTGCCATGATCGCCAGGACGGCGATCCGGCTCGAGCAGATGCTGAATGGGGAGATCGCGGCCGAGCTGCGGGGCCGCCCGGTTCCCGGGCGCGGGCCGGCGGACGCTGACCTGGGATGCGAGGCGGCGCGGCAGAAAATGACCATCCTGAGGGGGCCGAAAGGGTGATTTGTCGGCAAAAGCGGCGGTTGCGGTTTGACAAACCGGCGCTTTCTCGCCTAAGACCCCCCTGCTCGCGGGCCGCTTTCGGCCCGCGTTGCGTTTCGCGACCCGTGGCCTTCTCCCTTCATGCTTTGGGGATGGGCCTGTCGGTGGGCCGGATTTCCGGACACACAGGAGGGCGCGTTTCCTCAAACCCTAACTTGATCGAAGAGGACGCGATGACTAAGCGCAGTGAGGCGAAGTACAAGATCGATCGCCGCATGGGCCAGAACATCTGGGGCCGCCCGAAGAGCCCCGTCAACCGCCGCGAATACGGCCCCGGCCAGCACGGCCAGCGCCGCAAGGGCAAGCTCTCGGACTTCGGCGTGCAGCTGCGCGCCAAGCAGAAGCTGAAGGGCTACTACGCCAACATCTCCGAGCGCCAGTTCCACGGCATCTATGTCGAGGCCGGCCGTCTCAAGGGCGACACCGGCGAGAACCTGATCGGCATTCTCGAGCGCCGTCTCGACACCGTCGTGTTCCGCGCCAAGTTCGTCTCGACCATGTTCGCGGCGCGCCAGTTCATCAACCACGGCCACATCAAGGTGAACGGCCGCAAGGTCAACATCGCGAGCTACCAAGTCAAGCCGGGCGACGTGATCGAGGTCAAGGAAGCCTCCAAGCAGCTCGCCGTGGTGCTGGAAGCGACCCAGCTCGCCGAGCGTGACGTGCCCGACTACATCGAGGCCGATCACTCCAAGATGACCGCGAAGTTCATCCGCATCCCCGCGCTGTCGGACGTGCCGTTCGCGGTGCAGATGGAGCCGCATCTGATCGTCGAGTTCTACTCGCGCTGAGCTTGACCGGACCGCGGTCCGGTCCCATCTGATAATCCGAAGGCCCTGGCATGCGCCGGGGCCTTTGCTTTTTGGGCTTCTTTTCGGATGGGGCGAACCGATTCCCGAATGCCACACCTGCCACGAATTCGCCCCAACCTGGGCTGACAGCTACTCCGTCCCGTGATTCACTGTCTGCAGTTGTAAAGTAGCGGGGCGTTCGCCATGGAGTTCAACAGGCGCAATATCATCTTCGGTGCGTTGCCGACCGGTGCGGTCGGTGCCCCGCCTCTGCCGCCGTTGCGGGTGCCGCCGCTCAGCGCTCCGCCGTTACGCGCACGGACCTCCGGCGTCCGCTACCGCTTCAACGACGGCCTCTATCCCTCGACGGTCTTCGACCTCCTCGAACGCTCCTGCTGGCACGTCCAGTCCGATGCGACAGCCCATGTGATCCGCCATGTCGGGACCGGGCTCACCTTCGCCGATGCGCAGCTTCGCCACGATCCCTACGCGCTCGAGCTCCTCCACTGTTTCGACGACTCGCGCGAGCTCGCCGACGAATGGCACACCATGCTGGTCGGCTGGGCCGCGGTGAACATGGGCTGGAACATCAAGCGGCAACGCCCGGGCGCCGCGCTGCTTCTTTCACCGTCGCGGCAGAGCCCGCTCGAACCCTGGGTGTTCGATTGCACCGAGGCGCCGCCGCTGGTCGCCGAGCCGATCGAGAGCAAGCCGTTGCGGCGGCCGGACATCTGGCTCAACCCGCCGCGCGCGGCGTAATCGAGGAGGCGTTTTGCGGGGGCGATGCGAGTTGGGTAAGGTCCGGGTCGTGATAAGCCGAACGAGGACTGCCGATGTATTACACCCCGCCCGCGCGTGATCCCAAGGCGCCGCCCGTGCGCGTCAATCTGTTGTCGGACACGCAGACCCGCCCGACGCCCGCGATGCGCGAGGCCATCGCGCGGGCCGAGGTCGGCGACGAGCAGATCGGCGACGATCCGACCGTGCATGAATTGTGCGGCCGCGTCGCCGCGCTGCTCGGCAAGGAGGCCGCGGTGCTGATGCCGTCGGGGACGATGTGCAACGTCGCGGCGACGCTGGTGCATTGCCGCCCAGGCGACGAGATCCTGGCACACGAGACCGCGCACATCATCTCGCGCGAGGGCGGCGCGCATGCGGCGCTCGGCGGTTTCCAGGTGACGCAGCTGAAGGGGACCGACGGGCAGTTCACGCCGGAGACGTTCCGCGCCGCGCTGCATCCGCGCTCGCGCTACCAGCCGCCGCAGACCGTCGTCAGTGTCGAGCAGACCGCCAATATCGGCGGCGGCACGATCTGGAAGAAGGCTGCGCTCGACGAGATCGCCGAGATCGCCAAGGCGAACGGCATGGCGACGCACATGGACGGCGCAAGGCTGCTCAACGCGACGGTTGCCACCGGCATTCCGGCGGCCGAGATGACCGCGGGCTGGGATTCGGCCTGGATCGATTTCTCCAAGGGGCTGGGCGCGCCGATCGGCGGCGTGCTCGCCGGCAGCGCCGCCTTCATCGACGAGGTGTGGCGCTGGAAGCAGCGGCTCGGCGGCGCGATGCGCCAGGCCGGCGTGGTCGCCGCGGCCTGCATCTATGCGCTCGATCATCACGTCGACCGGCTCGCCGAGGATCACGCCAATGCGCGGGCGCTGGCACGCGGGCTGTCGCAGATCCAGGGTGTCGAGGTCCAGGAGCCGGAGACCAATCTGGTGTTCTTCAAGCCGGACGGCGCCGGCGTGCCGGGCGACAAGATGGTGGCCGAGCTGCGCAAGCGCGGCGTGCTGCTGGCGATGATGGACGGCCGCATCCGCGCCTGCACCCATCTCGACGTGACAGCCGCCATGATCGAAGAGACGATCGGCCACGTCAGGGAGATCGTACGCAGGGCATGAGGATCATCGCACGCGCGCCCGGCAGACCTAATGCCGCACAGGGCACGCCGCTGTCAGCGCGGCGATCCCTTGCGAGCGCGGCTCTCGACGGCCCGGCTCAACGCCTCATCGTGCAACTCGGCACTCGCATCGGAAAAGCAGCAGAACACGATCTGCGACAGCGACGTCTCCGCGCTGATGGTCTCGATCGAAGTGGCGACCGCTATCGATGCCGCACGATCCGCAGGGAAGCGGAAGATGCCCGTCGAGATCGCGGGGAACGCGACCGAGTCCAAACGATGCTTGTGACACAGCTCGATCGAGCGCCGGTAGCACGAGGCCAGCAGCTCCGGCTCGCCGCGGTCGCCGCCCTGCCAGACCGGGCCAACGGTGTGGATCACGTGGCGGGCCGGCAGCCGGTAGCCTTTGGTGATCTTGGCCTCGCCGGTCCTGCAGCCATGGAGCATGCGGCACTCCATGACGAGGTCCGGTCCCGCCGCACGGTGGATCGCACCGTCGACGCCTCCACCACCGAGCAGAGACGAGTTCGCGGCGTTGACGATGGCGTCAACGCCGAGCTTGGTGATGTCGGCGACGATGACCTCGAATCGGGTCGCGCCGACCTTTCGGACCGGATAGCTCAGCCGGATAGCTCAGACAGAGGCCGCCGTGCCGACCGGGATGCCCTTGTCGCTGAACAGCTGCTGCAGCTCGCCGCTCTGGAACATCTCGCGTACGATATCGCAGCCGCCGACGAACTCGCCCTTCACATAGAGCTGCGGAATCGTCGGCCAGTTCGAGAACGTCTTGATGCCGTTGCGCAGCTCGGCGGATTCGAGAACGTTGAGGCCCTTATAGCCGACGCCGACGTGGTCCAGGATCTGCACGACCTGGCCGGAAAATCCGCACTGCGGAAACTGCGGCGTCCCCTTCATGAACAGGACGACGTCGTTCGACTTCACTTCATTGTCAATGAATTGCTCAATGCTCATCTTCGCTTCCTCTAGGGCGCCTCAAGGAACGCCTGGGGCTCGGTGCGCGCTGATCGCCACCGGACGGGTTTCGTCCGCAGCCGACCGTCACTCCTCTATATGTAGCGCAAACCGTTGTTCAACCAAAGTAAAATGCCGAGGATCGGCCGGCGACCCAGGCCCCGGCCGATCCATAGGCTGACGGCAGCAATATTATAGCCGGCACGAGGGTTTCATCCCGTAACCAAGCCCCTATTTAGGACGAACTGTCGAAAGGAACTTGTTCCGTCGAACATCGTTTTCTGCTGGCAAACGGAGACCCTCGTGACCAGTTCTGCCTCCGCTACGGCCCCGATCCCCGTCACCGATGCGCTTCAGAGCAGGTCCGGCTTTCTCGCCGGGCGCCTGACCGAGGCGTACCTCGCCGTCCGGGGCGAGACCGAGCGGCGCGCGGCGCCGCTGAGCCCGGAAGATCAGGTCATCCAGTCGATGCCGGACGCCAGTCCGGCCAAGTGGCATCGCGCCCATACGACCTGGTTTTTCGAGCAGTTCGTGCTGGGCGAGCACTGCCGGGGATATACCCCTTTTCACGCCGACTACGCGTTCCTGTTCAATTCCTATTACGTCAGTGCCGGCCCGCGCCACACGCGGGGCGAGCGCGGCCTGATCACCCGCCCGGGCGTGGCCGACGTCACGGCATATCGGCGGCATGTCGATGCGGCGATGGTGGACTTCCTGGGCAGCGCCGATACCGCCACATTGGCCGCGGTGGCGCCGCTCGTGGAGGTCGGCCTCAACCATGAGCAGCAGCATCAGGAGCTGATGCTGACCGATATCCTGCATGCGTTCGCGCAGAACCCGACGGCCCCGGCCTACGATCCATCCTGGACCTTCCCTGCCCCCACGGAAACGGGCGAGGATTGGATTCACCTCCCCGAGGGCATCCATACCGTCGGGCACGCCGGCGATGGTTACCATTTCGACAATGAGGAGCCAGCCCATCGCGCGCTCGTCGGGCCGGTAGGCATCGCGCGCAATCTCGTCACCAATGCCGAGTGGCTCGCCTTCATGGATGACGGCGGCTACCGGACCGCCACGCTCTGGCTCATGGACGGCTTCGCCACCGCCAGCCGCGAGGGCTGGCAGGCTCCCGGGCATTGGTACAAGGTCGAGGGCGAATGGCGCATCATGACGCTCGGCGGACTGCGGCCGGTCGATCCCGCTGCTCCGGTGTGCCACGTCAGCTACTACGAAGCTGACGCCTTCGCGCGCTGGCGCGGCAAGCATCTGCCGACCGAGATGGAATGGGAGGTCGCCGCGCGCGGCAACCAGCTCAACGATGCCTTCGGCATTGTCTGGCAGTGGACCCGCAGCGCCTACAGTCCCTATCCCGGCTATCGTGCCATCGAGGGTGCGCTCGGCGAGTACAACGGCAAGTTCATGGTCAATCAACTGGTGCTGCGCGGCTCATCGCTCGCGACGCCGGTGGGCCACAGCCGCGTCACCTATCGCAACTTCTTCTATCCGCATCATCGCTGGCAATTCACCGGGCTCCGGCTCGCCGACTACACCTGAGCTATCAGCATTCGTTGCCCGACAGTCGCGCGTGTGTGCGCGTCCAGGAGAGTATCATGAACGTGCACGTCAACGCGCTGCTCGACGCCCATCTCCCCGACGACAAGACGTCGGCCTTTGCGACGGACGCAGTCGCAGGCCTCGCCCAGCAGCCCAAGCAGCTATCGCCGAAATATTTCTACGATGCCGCCGGATCCGATCTGTTCGAGCAGATCACGCGCCTGCCGGAGTACTATCCGACGCGGACCGAGCTCGGCATCTTGAGGGATCGCGGCGCCGAGATCGCGGCAGTCATTCCCGACGATGCCGCCCTGGTCGAGTTCGGCGCCGGCGCCACCACCAAGGTGCGGCTGCTGCTGGAAAGCTGCCGCTTCGCGGCCTACGTGCCGGTCGATATTTCCGGCGAGTTCCTGACCGCACAGGCCGACAGCCTGCGCCGCGACTTCCCGCAGCTCGCCGTGCACCCGGTCGTCGCCGACTTCACGACGGCGTTCAAACTACCTGGCGCCATCGAAGGCAAGCCGAAGGTCGGCTTCTTTCCGGGATCGACGATCGGCAATTTCGAGCCGCATGAGGCGTGCCGCTTCCTGCGCTCGGCACGCGAGATCTTGGGGACCGGCGCGCGGATGATCGTCGGCGTCGACCTGGAGAAGGACGAACGTGTGCTGCACGCCGCCTACAACGACGCGGCCGGCGTGACCGCGCGCTTCAATCTCAATCTGCTGCTGCGGATCAACCGCGAACTCGGCGGCAATTTCGACCTGTCCGCCTTCGTCCACCGCGCGATCTACAATCGCGAGCAGCACCGCATCGAGATGCATCTGGTGGCGCGGAAGCCGCAAACGGTGCGGCTACTCGGCACCACCATCTCGTTCCGGGCCGGCGAGAGCATTCACACCGAGAACAGCTACAAATACAGCATCGCGCGCTTCGGCGCGCTGGCCCGCGGATCCGGCTGGAAAGTCCAGACCGTGTGGACGGATGCCGAGAAGATGTTCTCGGTTCAGGCGCTCGTCGCCGAGGCGTGAGGCTCCGGCTTCGACCGCAACGACAGCGTCTCCCACAGCGCGACGATCGCCAGTAGAGCGCTCGTCAGCGCCGAAAGCACGAGAGGCGACAGTTCGGTCGCGAGCCAGCCGAGCCCGATCAGCGCGAGCAGTCCGGCGCCGTGCGACAACTGCAGGAAGCCGCGGATGTTGAACTTGAAGAGGATGGTCCCGAGCAGAAACACGAACGGACCGCCGATCGTCGTCGCCGCCGTATTCAGGTCGGTATGCCCGAGCGGGTGCTTCAGGACGATCTCGTCCGACACCGCCGAAACGATGATGCCGGCGACAATCGGCATGTGCAAGTAAGTGTAGGCCGAGCGCGCCATCAGCCCGGATTGGGCCGACTGCGAAATCACTTCCGATCCCGCCTCAGCGCCGCGGTTGAAATACACCGCCCACATCGCCACCGTGCCGATGAAGGCGCTGGCGAAAGCGGCAATGTTGGCTCCAGTCCAGTCGAGCTCGGCAAAGGTCGCGCCGGTGACGACGATGGATTCGCCGAGCGCGATGATGATGAACAGCGCACATCGCTCCGCCATGTGGCCGCCTTCGACCATCCAGTCCTCGACGGTGGATGCACCCAGCCCGGGCACCCAGAAGCGGACGGCCGGCGACACATATTCCAGGGTGAGCGCCGCCCCCCACAGCCCCATCCGCGCCGGGCCCTCGGCAAGGCCGCCGAGCAGCCAGAGCACGGCGGAGGCACTGAGCCAGGAGAGAATGCGGGCGGCGTTGCGGCGGACGGCAGATCGCTGCGGCGGCGTCGCGGTCAGCCAGAACGCGGTCCGGCCGACCTGCATGGCGGCGTAGGCCATGGCGAACCACAGGCCGCGGTCCTCGAACGCCCGCGGGATCGACATCGACAGAACGAGGCCCGCCAGCATCAGCGCGAACAAGAGACCTCGGACCAGCGCCTTCTCTGGATCGAGCCAGTTGGTAACCCAGGCGGTGTAGACCCACACCCACCAGACCGCGAGAAACAGAACGGCCGTCTGGGCGGCGCCGAGCGGCGAAAAATGGCCGATCAGATAATGCGAGATCTGCGTGACCGCGTAGACGAAGACGAGATCGAAGAACAGCTCGACGAACGTGACCCGGCTGTGCCGGTTCGGCTCGATGACGCGAAACAGCGCACCACGCGGATTGTCCACCGCCATCTCCCCCGGATGAGCGATCTCCCCCTAAGCAGTCAGCGCTGGTCCGGCACCCCGGTCTGCAGGGCCAGAGCATGCAGCACGTCACCCATCTGGCCGCGCAGCGATTGATAGACGAGCTGATGCTGCTGAACGCGGGATTTGCCGCGGAACGATTCCGAGATCACCGTCGCGGCGTAATGGTCGCCGTCGCCAGCGAGATCGCGAATCGTCACCTGTGCGTCAGGGATGGCAGACTTGATCATCTGCTCGATATCGTGGGCATCCATGGGCATCCCGGTGCATCTCCTTGTGTCGGGCAGGCGCCGCATCCCGTGGACGATGTAGCCCGCAGGGCCCGCGGCTTGGCTGCAGCTCCCATCAGTGGCCCGCGGAGCGCGGCGAATCAAGGCGTTCTCGCGGGACCGTGATAGTGAAATCTAGCGCGAACCGCTTTCGAGGTCACGCGCGGAACCACTATATACCGGGACCAGACGAGATGCGTCGGACTGGGTGACGCACCCAAATGGCCGAATCGCGAGGACGACGACATGAAGCTTCCAGGACCGGATCATCCGATCACCGTCACCCCCAATCCGAAACGCGTACGGGTGATCGCCGACGGCGTCGTGATTGCCGACACCACCCGCGCGTTGACGGTGAAGGAAGCGAGCTACCCCGCGGTTCAATACGTGCCGCGGGCCGACGCCAACATGGCGGCCTTGCACAAGACTGATCGTGTCACCCATTGTCCGTACAAGGGGGATGCGAGCTATTTCAGCGTCATCGCCAACGGCAAGACATTGGACAATGCGATCTGGAGCTACGAGGCGCCCTTCCCGGCGATGACCGAGATCTCGGGCCACCTGGCGTTCTATCCGGACAAGGTACGGATCGAGGAGGTCGCAGCTGATTGAACTGCGGTGACAGCCCGCCGCGCGGCCGGCACGAGGCCCATACCGGCGCGGCGGTCGTTTCGATCACTGACCTGATGGCGTGCTACACTCTAAAAATCGTAAGCCCGAGAATCAGCAGCACGAGGAAGATCACCAGGAAGATATAGAACAGGATCCGCGCAATGTCGGCGGAAGCTGCCGAGATGCCGGTGAAGCCGAGAATACCGGCCACCACCGAGATCACGAAGAACAGCAGCGCCCATTTGAGAATAGTCACGGTATGGTCCTCCGGTTCTGCGCCATGCCGGCGCGGCGCCTCACTAACGATGACGCGGGGAACCGGTTCCTTCGGCCATCGGTCCCGGTGCCGAAGAAATGCGCAACCCACGACAGTCCCGGCCGTAACTTCGTAGGTCGTTGGTTCGTAAGGATATCGGGAGCGGAAATCGGCAGAGTGTGTGAGAAACCGGCTTGCGGACCGCGGCACTTGCTGATTTGCAGCACCAACGACGACATCTGGTAGTCCGGCGCCGTCATTCGCTCGCTTTTGGGCGACTCCAGCGAATGGCGGTGCCAGAGGGTCACACGAGCTCATCCACTCATTCCAGCTCGCGCAGCCTGGACGACGTTTGCATGACGCCCCGCGGCGAAGGGGGGATGCGATCGTCACATCCGCTGCACGGGCCGGGCAGCAGCGACGCCGGGGGGCGTATGGTCATATCGGTTACACAATCGGCGGCGGCCGCAAAGGTCGAGCTTCAGGCCCGCCCGCGCGCCCGGGCGCGCAACGCCGCGCTCGATCACGCCCGGACATTCCTGACGCTGGTGGTGCTGCTCCACCACGCCGTGATTCCCTATACCTATTTCGGGCACACCGATCCGACGTCCTTCCTCGGTTTCGACGCCATCGTGCTGGCCACCGACAGCTTCTTCATGGCCATGTTCTTCTTTCTGTCGGGCCTGTTCGTGTGGTCGGGCCTTGCCCACAAGTCGACGCTGCAGTTCCTGCGTGACCGGCTATTGCGCCTTGGCCTGCCCTTCGCCATCGCGGCCCTGACCGTCATTCCGCTTGCCTATTACGCGATCGAGCTGCGCGCCAATCCCGACGCCAGCTTCGCTGCCTTCTGGTGGAAGACGGTCACGGTCGGTCCATGGCCGAGCGGACCGATCTGGTTCATCTGGGTGCTGCTGGCGTTCGACACCTCGGCAGCCCTTTTGTACCGCGTCTCGCCGCGCCTGCTGGATCCGATCAATCGGCTGTCGCAGCGCGCCTTCGAGCATCCGCGCGACTTCTTCTTCGCCTTCCTGCTGATCACGGGCGGGCTCTATGTCCCGTCCCGGCTCTATTTCGGCCCGACGTTGTGGTTCGAGGCAGGGCCGCTCTCGGTGCAGGCCAGCCGCGTCTTGCTCTACGCCGCCTATTTCTACGTCGGGGCTGGCATCGGCTCGGCCAATTTCGAACGCGGCCTGCTGGCCGCAGAAGGGCAGATGTCGCAGCGCGGACTCGGGGCCTGGATCGTGGTCACGCTCGTGCCCTATGCGCTGCTCTGGGTGCTCATCACGATCAAGCGCCAAGTGCTGGGCAATCCGCCCGTGTTGCCGCAATGGTACGAGGCGGCCTATGGCTTCTTGTTCGTCATCTTCAGCGCCGCGATCCTGTTTGCGATCCTGTCCTACTTCCTGAACAACCGCCGCTCGGAATTCTCCGTGCTCGATCGCATGCAGGCCGATGCCTATGGCATGTTCCTGGTGCACTATCCGATCGTGCTGTGGATCCAGTACTGGCTGTTCGACTTCGGCCTGCCAGCCATCGCCAAGGCGACGATCGCCTTTGTCGGCAGCATGCTGCTGAGCTGGGGCGCGACCTGGGTGCTCAGGCAGATTCCGGGGGCGAAGAACGTGTTGTAGGACGGTCCTGCCTCCTCCGTCATTGCGAGGAGCGCAGCGACGACGCAATCCAGACCGCATCCGCGGATGGCCGTCTTGGATTGCTACGCTGCGCCCGCAATGACGCTGGGCGAGGCCAACGCTCTCACGACGAACTCCGTCGTCGTCGGCCAGCGTGCCTGACTGTGACAGCCGTGGCGTGCGTCCGGGGTCAGGCGGCTGACCCGCCCATGTATTTGGGCAGCCAGCTTTCGAATCCCGTCTTGAGCGCGGCGACCTCGACGGCACCATCGCCGGCGATCGCCAGCGCAGTGCCGCCTGTCGTGCCGATGCGCGTGCACGGCACGCCGGCGCCGCGCATCTTGGCGAGCACGCGGCCAGCCTCGGTCTCCGGCACCGTCACGAGATAGCGCGCCTGGTCCTCGCCGAACCAATAGGCATGCGGCACGATCGAGGCAGGCGCGGCCAGCAGCCGCGCGCCGATGCCGGAGGCCATTGCCATCTCGGCGAGCGCGACGAGCAGACCACCGTCGGCCAGATCATGCGCAGCTGTCGCCGTGCCCGCATGGATCATGCCGCGGACGACATCGCCGATGCGCTTCTCGGCGGCGAGGTCGACAGGCGGCGGAGCGCCCTCCTCCCGGCCGCAGACGTCGCGCAAGTAGACCGACTGGCCGAGCCAGCCATGGGTCTCGCCGATCAACAGGATCGCCTCGCCCTCGGCCTTGAAGGCGATGCTCGCCGACTTGGTGAAATCATCGAGCAGCCCGACGCCGCCGATCGAGGGAGTCGGCAGGATCGCGCGGCCGTTGGTCTCGTTGTAGAGCGAGACGTTCCCGGAGACGACGGGGAAGTCGAGCGCGCGGCAGGCCTCCGAAATGCCTTTCAGGCAGCCGACGAACTGGCCCATGATCTCGGGCCGCTCCGGGTTGCCGAAATTGAGATTGTCGGTGATCGCAAGCGGTCGGCCACCGACCGCGGTGATGTTGCGCCAGGCTTCGGCGACGGCCTGCTTGCCACCCTCGAAAGGGTCGGCCTCGCAATAGCGGGGCGTGACGTCGACTGTGAGCGCAAGCCCCTTCGGGCCATCCTGCACGCGCACCACGGCGGCATCGCCGCCGGGGCGCTGCACGGTGTTGCCGAGGATCACATGGTCATACTGCTCCCAGATCCAGCGCTTGGAGCACAGATCGGGCGTTGCGACGAGCTTCTCCAGGGCCGGGATGATGTCCAGGGGCGGCTTGACCTCGCGGGCGTGGATCACCGGCAGCGCCGATGAGGCCACGTGCGGACGGTCGTACAGCGGCGCCTCGTCACCGAGCTCCTTGATCGGCAGGTCGGCCATGACGTCGCCGCCATGCTTCACCACGAACCGCTTGCTCGGCGTGGTGAAGCCGACCACCGCGAAATCGAGCCCCCATTTGCGGAAGATCGCTTCCGCCTCCTTCTCCTTCTCCGGCTTCAGCACCATGAGCATCCGCTCCTGACTCTCGGAGAGCATCATCTCGTAGGCGCTCATGCCGATCTCACGGGTCGGCACGGCATCGAGATCGAGATCGACGCCGAGGTCGCCCTTGGCTCCCATCTCGACCGCCGAGCAGGTCAGCCCGGCCGCGCCCATGTCCTGGATCGCGATCACGCAGTCCGCGGCCATGATCTCGAGGCACGCCTCCAGCAGCAGCTTCTCGGCGAAGGGGTCGCCGACCTGCACCGTCGGGCGCTTCTCCTCCGAGGAGTCGTCGAACTCGGCCGAGGCCATCGAGGCGCCGTGGATGCCGTCGCGGCCGGTCTTGGAGCCGAGATAGACGATCGGCATGTTCACGCCGGAGGCGGCCGCATAGAAGATCTTGTCGGCGTCGGCGAGGCCGACCGCCATGGCGTTGACCAGGATATTGCCGTCATAGCGGGTGTGGAAGCGGGTCTGACCGCCGACCGTCGGAACGCCAAACGAGTTGCCATAGCCGCCGATGCCGGCCACCACCCCGGACACCAGATGCCGGGTCTTGGGATGCTCCGGCGCGCCGAACGACAGCGCGTTCAGGCAGGCGATCGGGCGTGCGCCCATGGTGAACACGTCGCGCAGGATGCCGCCGACGCCGGTGGTCGCACCCTGATACGGCTCGATGTAGCTCGGGTGGTTGTGGCTCTCCATCTTGAACACGACCGCCTGGCCGTCGCCGATGTCGATCACGCCGGCGTTCTCGCCGGGGCCCTGGATCACCCAGGGCGCCTTGGTCGGCAGTCCCCGCAGATGGATGCGGGACGACTTGTACGAGCAGTGCTCGTTCCACATCGCCGAGAAGATGCCGAGCTCGGTAAAGGTCGGCACCCGCCCGATCAGCTTCAGGATGCGCTCATATTCATCGGGCTTCAGCCCGTGGGCGGCGACGAGCTCGGGGGTGATCTGCGGTTCATTGCGCATGGAGAAATGCCTTTGCCCGTGGGCCGCTGGTCCCTTGAAGCCTGCTTCATAGAAAGATCGCCAGGGCGGGAAAAGGCCTTTTACGGCCCTATTCCGCCCTGTCCAGAGCTTTGGCCCGGACCCGCAGAGCGGGATATTTGCAGATTGGCGACCAATCGGATTTAAGACGGTAAATCAACAGTTAAAGGCCCTGACACGTGCACGACCTGTCCCGTTCCGCCTTCGAGAACCGCCCTGGCATCCACATCGCGACCGACGGCGAGTTCGCCGGCTGGCGGACCTGGATGCGCGACAGCTACGAATCCCACACCGGGCCATTCTGGCACCGGATGGAGGACGATGGCTCGATCCGCTGCGCCTTCCGGGTCGAGAAGAAGCACCTCAACGGCGGCGGCAATGTCCATGGCGGCTGCCTGATGACATTCGCCGATTACTGCCTGTTCGCCTTCGCCGCGCCGATCATGCAGGGCCCGGGTGTCACGGTCTCGTTCTCGTCCGAGTTCCTCGATGCCGCGCGTGAGGGCGAACTGATCGAGGCTACCGGCGAGGTCACCCGCGCCGGCGCCTCGCTGATCTTCCTGCGCGGCATGCTGCATTCCGGCCCAAAGCCGCTGTTCTCGTTTTCCGGCACCATCAAGCGCATCAGGCGGCGGACACCGGAGGCGGCGAACTCGCCGTAGGGACGGAGCAAGGGGGATCGCGCTCAACCCTCTCCGTCGTTCCGGGGCATTCGCGCGCAAAATGGCGTAGCCATTTTGAAGCAGCGCGAATGAGCCGGCAGCCGCAAAATGGTCGAAGAACAGCGCCACGCGCATCCCGCCTCCCAAGACATGCGTGGTTATGGATTCCGGGCTCGCGCTTCGCGCGCCCCGGAATGACGCGCGGAGAAGATGTACCCTGCCGTTGCGGAGCTACCCCGCGATCTGCTTCTCGGCGATCGCGATCCACTCGGCCTGCGCCTTGCGTACATGTCGTGGCGCGCGCTTCATCTGGATCAGCAGCTCGGTGAACACAACCTTGGCTTCATCGATCCGGCCGACCAGCTTGAGCAGCGTGCCGTAGCGGACCTTCGCCTCGCTGCCCGGCGCATAGTCCAGCAGCGCCTGGTACTCCTCGATGGCCTCATCGATGCGGCCGGCTTCCTGCAAAGCCCGTGCATAGAGCAGATGCGCCTCGGCCGAATTGTAGTCCGGCCAGCTCTTCTGCAGCTCGTCGAGCGTCGCCAGCGCATCCGCTGGGCGGCGGCGCGCGAACTGCGCCTTGGCCTTGCCCAGCGCGAACAGCGGCTCGTGGCCCATCGGCAGGCTCAGGATGTGATCGTAATGCTGCTCGGCCTCGTCATAACGCCCGACCGCGACGCATTCCTCGGCCAGCGCCGCGCGGTTGGCGATCGTGTCCGTGATCGCGACACGATCGGACAGCTCGCGGTAGTCTTTCTCGGGGTCCAGCTTGTTGGCGACGCGCTTGCGCGCCTTCTGGACGTCGTGGCTGCCCAGCCATTCCGGCACCAGCTCGACGACGATGTAGGCGAGCGCGCCGATCATCGGCACCATCAGGATGATGAAGGCCCAGGGCTGCAGACGGCCAGTCCGCGACGCATGGTAGATCAGCGAAATGTCGAGCAGCAGTACGACGAGCGCGATAGGCACGGCAGATCCCCAACTCACGGCGAGATTTTACACGCCGACGTTGATAGCGTGGCCGGCCAGCCCGGACAATCCCGCGCTCACGCAGGCCGTTGCGGACGATCCCGTTTTGACGCATCACGGCCACAGCAGGTTCAATGGACGCACGCCTGTGGCGGCGGCCTCCGCGACGCTCGTAGCTAAGCTCCCACGGGGCCCCGGCGAGATTCATCGAAGCGAAAGAACGCCGAGGGATTGTCGACCAGAAGCCGCTGTCGCGCCGTCTCCGACGGCGCGATCTCGGCCACGAGGTCGGCCAGCACCGCATCGTCCGGCATTTGTCCCGTGATGTTGACGTGCGGCCAGTCGCTGCCCCACAGCACGCGCTCAGGGGCGTGCGCGGCAACGCTTCGGGCGAACGGCACAACGTCATGATAGGGCGCGCCCTCGCGCGAGATGCGATCGGCACCGCTGAGCTTGATCCAGACCCGCCCGCTGTCGAGCAAGCGACACAGGATCGCCTGACAGGCGCCGAGATTCCGGCCGAGGTCCGGCCGGGCCATGTGGTCGATCACCATGCGCAGCTCGATGGCCGCGATCAGCTCGGCATAGCGGATGAGATCGGCGGCCGTGACATGAATGGCGACATGCCAGTCGAACGGCCTCACCAGCGCGAGCACGGCCCGCATGCGCTCCGCCGACGGCGCGCCGCCGAGATGCGCCAGGAAGTTGAAGCGGGCACCGCAGACGCCGGCTTTATCGAGGCGCGCGACCTCCGCAGCCGTGACCTCCGCTCCGAGCACGGCGACGCCGCGGTAGCGGCCTTCTCCCACGGCCAGCGCATCGAGCAGCGGGCGATGGTCGCGGCCATGACCCTGGCTGTGGACGATGACCGCGCGATCGATGCCCAGCCGATCGTGCAAACGGCGCAGCGCCGTTTCCGGCGCCTCCGGCGGCGTGAAGCTGCGATCGTCGGGCAGCGGAAAGCGGTCGAACGGACCGAAGATGTGACAATGCGCATCGCAGGCCCCTGCCGGCCATGCGCGGGAAACGGCAGCCATGCCCGTGCTCATGGGTTCAGTCACAGCGGGCGCTCATGCCGCCATCGACAACGATCTCGGTGCCGGTAACGAAGCGCGCCTCGTCGGAGGCGAGGAACAGCGCGGCGTGGGCGGTGTCGCGGCCGTCGCCCATGAAGCCGAGCGGGATGCGAGCCTGCCGCGTCCGCAGCAGCGCCGCGACATCGCCGCCGGCGCGCTGCCCGGCGAGGCGCGCCTCGACCATCGGCGTGTGCATCTGGCCAGGCACCACCGTGTTCACGCGCACGCGCTGCGGGGCATACTGCACGGCAACGACGCGCGAGAACTGGATCACCGCGGCCTTGGCCGAGGCGTAGCCGACCTGCGCCGATCCGGTCCAGCGGATGCCCGAGGTGGAGGCCGTGTTGACGATGGCCCCGCCGCCCTGCGCCGCCATGTGCGGCAGCACCGCCTTGCAGGTGAGGAAGACGCTCTTCACGTTGAGATCGAGCTGCGCGTCCCAGCCCTGCTCGCTCAGCTCGACCGGGCCTCCCGGCGCCGAGCCACCGACATTGTTGACCAGAATATCGACGCGGCCGAACGCTGCGATACAGGCGTCGACCATCGCGGCGACATCCGCCGCATCGGTGACGTCGCAGCGGTGGGCCTGGATGACGCCGCCGTGGTCCAGGGCGCGCGCCAGCGTCTCGTCCATGCGGCTGCCATCGCGGTCGACGGCGAGGACCCTGGCGCCCTCGCGCGCGAAGATGACCGCCGCGGCGCGGCCGTTGCCCCAGCCCGGACCGACGCAGCCGGCCCCGGTGATGATCGCGACCTTGCCCTCCAGGCGCTTCGTCATGGTCATGGCTCCAGCTCCGGCGTCTCGCCATCGGGCAGGCCGATGTCGAACGCGTTGAGGGTCAGCGCCACCAGCCCGTAATAGCCGATGATGCCGACGAGATCGACGACGCCGCGCGTGCCGAGGGTTGCGGCCGCCAGCGCGTGCAGAGCGTCCGGCACGCGGCCGCTGGCGAGCAGCTGCCGGGTGTAGTCGTGAACGAGCTTCGCGGCCGGATCGGTGAACTCTGGATCACGCCGTTGCGCGATCGCGTCGATGACCGACGGGGCGATGCCCGCCTCGAGCCCATCCCGCTTGTGGGCATACCATTCGACATGCGAGGTCCAGTGCCGTGCCGTCACGAGGATCGCGAGCTCGGACAGCGCAGGCGGCAATGACGTCTCGTAGCGGGCGAACTCGCCGAGCTTCTGGGCCCGGCGTCCGAGCTCCGGACTGTGCAGCCAGGCCCGCAGCGGCGCCGGGATCCGGCCGCGCCGGCCGGCGATGGCCTCTTCGGCCACCGCGCGCTGCGTCTCGTCCATCTCGGCCAGGGCAAGGTCCTTGATGCGCATGCGATGCTCCTGGTCACGAGGCGCGAGGAATCGGCTGTGTCCCGGGCCTGGCAAGAAAAGCCGTCAGCCGCCCCGCCAGCTCGGCGGGGGCCTGCACCTGCATCAGATGACCGGCCGTGTCGACGGTCGCGAACGCCGCGCCGGGAATGAGACGGGCGAGCGCCTCGACCTGCGCCTGCGGCCGCAACAGATCATGCGCGCCGGCAAGCAGCAGGCAGCGCTGCCGAACCTCCGCGAGCCGTTCGCGCAGATCGACCTCAGCGAACGCCAGGTTGTTATGGGCATATCCGACCGGATCGTTGCCGAGGAAGCGGCCGAGATAAGCGAGGTAGGCATTGCGGTCGGTTCGCAGCACCGGCGGATAGGAACGATCGAGCGTATCCGCCGCCACGGCGCGCATGCCGGCGCGCATGCAGAGCGCGGAGCGCGCCGCCAGATACTGCACGCGGCCAGCATCGACGCTGAGGGCCGGCGCGCACAGCGCCAGCGCGCCCACGCGCTGCGGATGCGCCAGCGCGAAGCTGACGGCGAGCGCCGCACCGGCGGCGACGCCGGCGATATCGACCGGTCCGTCGGTGCCGAGCGCCCTCAGCAGCCGGTCGAGGTCGCCGACGTGATCGGCGAAGCCGAACGGCGCGCGCGGCTTTTCCGACAGGCCGGCGCCGCGCAGATCATAGCGCAGCACCCGCAGGTCATCGGGCAGCTCGAGCATCAAGGCATCGAAGCTTTCGATGCTGCCGCCGAGCTCATGCAGCAACACCAGCGTCCTCGCGCCACCGCCGCGCAGCTCATAGCGCAGCGTCAAGCCGTCGAGATGGATGAAGTTCATCGGCGAGGCGCCCGTCTCATCGTTGTCGGCGCGCGGTTTGACTCGCCCTGGGCCGCTTGCAATAAACTGCGGCGGGCAGCGGCGCGGAGGACACGGCCATCGACATCCGCGAGCTTCGTTACTTCGTGCAGGTGGCGCGCGCCGGTAGCCTGAGCCGGGCATCGGCATTGCTTAATGTCGCGCAATCCGCGCTCAGCCGGCAGCTGATGAAGCTGGAGGACGAGCTTGGCGTCGCGCTGCTGGTGCGGCACGGCCGCGGCGTCCGCCTGACCCGCGCCGGCACGACGTTCCTCGAGCACGCCCATGCCGTGCTGCTGCAGATCGACCAGATGCCGGGCGCGGTGCGCTCGCCGGATTCGAGCTTCGCCGGTCACATCGCGCTCGGGGTGCCGCCGGTCGCGGGCCTGCGCATCGCGCCGTCCGTGGTGGTCGAACTGCGCCGGCGCTGGCCGCAGGCCTCCGTGCAGGTCCGCGAGGGCATCAGCTCGTCGCTGGAGGAATGGCTGCTGGACCGCCGGCTCGACATCGCCGTGCTCTACAATCCCCCGCCGCTCGACGGCATCGCGCTGGCCCCCATCCTGCACGAGCGGATGGTCGTCGCCCTGCCGCCGGCCAAGCGCGGCGACACCGTGGCCGAGACGATCGGCTGGCGCGAGCTGGCCGGCCTGTCGCTGATCCTGCCGAGTCTTCCGCACAGCAACCGGCGGCTGATCGAGCAGGCGGCGATCCAGAACGGCACGCGGCTCAACGTCGCCTTCGAGGTCGACAGCGTGAGCATGACGAAGGCCATGGTTCGGCGCGGTCTCGGCGCAACGATCCTCGCCCATGCCGCGGTCGTCGCCGAGGCGAAGCGCGGCGAGCTCACCGTGCGGTCGATCGAGCGGCCGCCGCTGATCTCGACCGTCTCGATCGGCATGCCGCGGGAACGCCAGCCGACCTGGCTGGCCGACGAGCTGCTGGCGCTGATGCGCGAGGTGATCGCGCAGAGCGTGGCGGACGGCGCCTGGCCCGGCGCCAAGATCATCGGCGACTACGTGCGCTGAGCTCATTCGCCCGCACCGGCGATTGCAGCGCGGCCCTCGTCGACGGCCGCCTCCGCGGCCGTCGACGCGGCGCCACCCGCGAGATAGGCATCGAGCCTGGCGGCATCCAGCGCATTTTCCCAGCGCGCGATGACGAACACGGCAACGGTGTTGCCGACGACGTTGGTGAGCGCGGTGCAGGTCGCCATCAGGCGGTCGATGCCGAACAGCAGGCCGAGGCCGTTGAGCGGGAGCACGCGGACGGATTGCAGGGTCGCCGCGAGCTTGATGAAGGCGCCGCCCGCGACGGTGGTGCCGCCCTTCGAGGTCAGCAGCATGACCGCGAGCACCGCCAGCTGCTGGCCGTAGCTGAATGGCGTGTCGGTGGCCTGGGCGATGAAGCCGACGGCAATCGCCATGTAGATGCCCGTGCCGTCGAGATTGAAGCTGTAGCCGGCCGGCAGCACGAAACCGACGATGGCGCCGTCGCAGCCGGCCTGCTCGAGCTTCTGCATCAGCCGCGGCAGCGCAACCTCGCCGGACGCGGTCCCGAGCACCAGTAGCAGCTCCTCGCGGATCAGCCGCAGCAGCTTGAGCAGCGACAGCCGCATGATGGCGCACACGCCGCCGAGCACGACTGCGACGAAGACGACCGCCGTGATCCAGTACAGCAGCACGACCTTGCCGAGATAGAGCAGCGTGGCGCCGCCATGCGTGCCGATCGCCGCCGCCATGGCGCCGAACGCCCCGAGTGGCGCCAGCTTCATGATGAAACCCAGCATGCGGAACAGCACGTCCTGCCCCTCCTCGATGCCGCGCAGGATCGCCGACTCCGTCTTCAGGCCGACGCTCAGCGCCGCGCCCACCATCACCGAGATGAACAGGATCTGGAGAATCTCGCCCTTGGCGAAGGCGTCGACGATCGTGGTCGGGATGATGCTGAGGAAGAAGCCGATAGCCGTGAAATTGCTCGCGGCGTTGGAGATGCGCGTCACGCTGTCATTGAGCGCGAGGTTGCCGGCATGGAGCCCGTCGCCGGGCTGGAACACGTTGACCGCGATGAAGCCGACGACCATGCCGAGCGTGGTCAGGATCTCGAAATACAGCAGCGACTTGAACGCGAGCCGGCCGAGCTGCCTCATATCGCGGACATGCGTCAGCCCGAGCACCACCGAGCAGAAGATGATCGGCCCGAGCATCATGCGCAGAAGTGCGATGAACGCATCGCCGAGCGGCTTCATCTGAACGGCCGCCTCTGGCGCCAGCAGGCCGACGGCGATCGCGAGCAGGATCGCGATCAGGACTTGGACATACAGCTGGCGGGTGATCGCCATGGCTCGTTTCGCTCCCCTTGTGGACGAGATGGAATCTCGTTCCCCGTTGTGAGCGAACTGAAGCAGAGCCGGACGTGCTATGTCCAAATCAATCTTTCGATGGCCTCCCATGCCGCAGCGGCAAGGGAGGTCATCGATGAGACAAGGCGCAGCCGCGCCTCGGCCCTACTGCTGCTGGTCGATGACCTGCACCACCTTCTGATCGCGCGGGTCGACCAGCACGACCTGCTCGCCGATCGCCAGATACTGGTAGTTGGCCAGCTCCGGATTGCTGCGCGCGAGCTCATCGGGCACGCGGCGCAGGCTCAGGCAGCTCGATCCGGACGAGGACGACGACGATGTCGTCGAGCCCACAGTGCCCGTCTCGGTGGCGGCGCGGCGCAGAATCTGGCGCTGATCGTCCGACAGCACGATCCGGGTCGAGCCGACGCCATAGCCGCCGCGATCATAGCCGCGGTCCGCGCGCATGCCGTTCTGCGGGATTACGTCGACGATCTCGCGGCTGCGCGGGTCGACGATCGCGATCTCGTCATGGATCACGGTGTACTCGTAGCCGCGATATTCCGGCACGATCGTCACGATGTCCGACGGCAGCGGACGCGGCCGCACGTGCTCCGGCAGGCGCTCGCCGACATTGATGTTGATGTTGAGATTGGTGCGCGCCTGGTCGAAGTCGTGATCGCGCTTGAGCTGATCGACCACGCGGGTCTTCTGCTGCTCGTTGACCGACACCTGCGTGCTGGAGCGGCTGCCATTGGGCTGGGTCTGATTGTTGGCCTGCCCGGTCTGATCACGCTGACCGGCGCCGGTCGGCTGGTTCTGCTGCGCGGTCGTGTTCTTGCTGTCGGCCGCGTTCGGCTGGTTGGCCTGCTTGTTGCGGTCGCCGGTCTGCTTGTCCGCGGCCTCGTCGGACGTGCCGGTCTTGCGCTCGTCCTGGCTCTGCCGGGTCTTGTCCTTATCGTGATCAGCGCGATCGGCCTCACGGTCGGACTTCCGATCCGTCGCCCCCGACTTGCTCTCGGCGGCGCGATCCTCGCCCTTGCGCGGCTCGTCGGCGCGCCCCTGCTGTTGCTTCGACTCGGCCTTGCTCTTGCTGTCAGACTGCTTGTCGGCCTGCTTGCTGTCAGTCGACGACTTCGACTCGGCGCTCTCCTTGGCCTCGCGGCCACGCTCGGCGGCCGCACCGCCCTTGCTCTCGGCGCTCTGCTTGGCATCATGTGCCGACCGCTCGGAGGACCTTTCCTGAGCCTGCTCGCGTCCTGCTGCGGATGAAGGCTCGCCACGGCGCTGCTCCTGCGCGCTCTGCTTTGCCTCGGCGCCGGCACGTTCCGCCGCGGCGGCGCCGCCCTTTGCCTCTCCCTTCGCCTCGGCAGCCGGACGCGTGGCCTCGTGCGCCGTCGCAGCGGCCGGGCCTCCCTCGCGCTTCATGTCGCCTTGCGCCGATACACCTGATGCCGTGCCGATCGCCAGGATGATCGCGGCCGTTCCCAGCCAATGTTTCGTCGTCATATGAGAACCTCCTTGGATCCCTGCCCCATTCGCTGGCGGACAACGCAAACAGCCGCCCGGCGTTGCCGGACGGCGCGAGAAAAAACTCCGGAACGATTTTGATGAACGGCTTCGGCGCGCCGTCACGCGATCATTTTGACCGTGGCGCGAGCAGAAGCATGACCGGGACCGCGAATTGCTTGAAGTTGGCCGTGCTGTTCGCCTCGCCAGTCGCGGAGCTGATCAGGCTGGCACTGCCTCTCGCGCCGAACAGCATGCCGCTCACTTGATATTCCTTCTCTCCGCCTGGCGACACTTTCAGGCGCCGTGCATAGAACATGCGCGGCAGCCCGCTGCCCTTGCCGCCCTCGACGCCCAGAATCGTCGTGCTCTGACCCGGCACGCGCTGGTCGAGCAGCTTGACGGTCTGGTCCTGGGAGGCGCGGAATTGCTCGATCGTCATCGTCGTGTTGGGTCCGTAGAGCCGGTAGCTCACCTTCGAGCCAGGGCCGCATTTCGCATCGTCGCACAGGAAGAAGGTCACATCGGTGCCGTTCGGCCGCTGCGGTTTCCAGCCGCCCACGGTGAACGGCAGAGTCGGTGTGGCGACCGACGGCGTCGTCGACGGGGTCTCGGCCCGAGCGGCGCCAACGCCCGTGACGAGCGAGAGCGACACGGACAGGAGAAGCCAGCGCAGGGCGCGCTGAGTGAGAGGCAGCGTCGACATCAAGGCACCGTCGGGATCGAGGAAGTGGCAGGCAGGACGGACGTCAGGGACGATCCGGGAGATGGAGGACGTCCCGCAACCTCGATCACCAATCGGTCGTTTGTGGGTCGGGCCGGGCGAGCGGCCCGACGGAAACGTCACGGGCGCAGCCCGCCGATCAGGCCGCGCGGTCGAGATGGGCGACGAGGCCGGCGAACAGGCCACGGCCGTCGGTGCAGCCCATGATGTCCTCGACGTGATTCTCGGGATGCGGCATCATGCCGAGCACATTCCCGTTCTCGTTGACGATGCCGGCGATGGAATGCGCAGCGCCATTGATGTTGCTGAGGTCGCCGACCTCGCCATCGGCTGAGCAGTAACGATAGAGCACGCGCCCATCGCCATTGAGCCGCTTCAAGGTCTCCTCGTCGGCCGCATAATTGCCCTCGCCGTGAGCGACCGGCACGCGGATGACCTGACCCGCATTGTAGCCGCGGGTGAACGGCGAATCGGAGCGCTCGACCCGCAGATGCACGTCCTTGCAGATGAACTTCAGCTTATCGTTGCGCATCAGCACGCCCGGCAGCAGGCCGGACTCGCACAGGATCTGGAAGCCGTTGCAGACGCCGAGCACCAAGCCGCCCTTGGCGGCGAAATCGCGTACTGCGTCCATCACCGGGGCCCGTGCCGCGATCGCGCCACAGCGCAGATAGTCGCCATAGGAGAAGCCGCCGGGCACCACGACGAGGTCGGTGCCCTTCGGCAGCGACGTCTCGGCGTGCCAGACCATCGCAGGCTCATGGCCGGAGATCATGCGCAGCGCGCGGGCCAT
The DNA here is from genome assembly GCF_032484415.1 of Bradyrhizobium sp. SZCCHNS30572. Classification (NCBI taxonomy): domain Bacteria; kingdom Pseudomonadati; phylum Pseudomonadota; class Alphaproteobacteria; order Hyphomicrobiales; family Nitrobacteraceae; genus Bradyrhizobium; species Bradyrhizobium sp. SZCCHNS30572. The sequence goes on from NZ_JAUESY010000005.1 coordinate 236,708, forward strand.
GTCGCGTTCGCGGTTGATGCCGGGGAAGACGAGGACGGCGGATTTCATGATGCTACGTGTTTGCTCGATAATGATCCCCTCGCAGCGTCGCGAGAGTGTGTGAGTCCGACGAGAGCTCTCTGTTCAACGCTCGCGCACCAGCAAGCAGCTCATCGACAGAATGTTCGACACGGACCTGATCACGCGGGATTTCCAGCAGAAGCTCGTAGATCTCGCGGTCGATCACGGCCATTGCCTACCCCAGCAACTCCACCCGGTAATTCTCGATCACCGTATTCGCCAGCAGCTTGTCGGCGGCCGCCTTCAGGGCGGCCTCCGCCTTGGCCTTGTCGGCACCGGCGAGCTCGATGTCGAACACCTTGCCCTGCCGCACGCTGGCGACGCCGTCGACGCCGAGCGATTTCAGGGCGCCCTCGATCGCCTTGCCCTGCGGATCGAGGATGCCGGATTTCAGCGTCACCGTGACACGCGCTTTCACGTCTTGTTCCCTTTTAGCTCTTGACCAGGACCGGGCCGGAGCCCGCCGGGCGCTCGTTCTCGATGAGGATGCCGAGCCGCTTGGCGACCTCGGTATAGGCCTCCAGAAGGCCGCCAAGATCACGACGGAAGCGGTCCTTGTCGAGCTTCTCGTTCGACTTGATGTCCCACAGCCGGCAGGAATCGGGGGAAATCTCGTCGGCGACGATGATGCGCATCATCTCGTTCTCGAACAGCCGGCCGCATTCCATCTTGAAGTCGACCAGGCGGATGCCGATGCCGAGGAAAAGCCCGGTCAGGAAGTCGTTGACGCGAATGGCAAGCGCCATGATGTCGTCGATTTCCTGGGGCGTCGCCCAGCCGAACGCGGTGATGTGCTCCTCCGACACCATGGGGTCGTTGAGCTGGTCGTTCTTGTAATAGAATTCGATGATCGAACGCGGCAGCTGGGTGCCTTCCTCGATGCCGAGGCGCTGCGACAGCGAGCCCGCCGCCACATTGCGGACGACGACCTCGAGCGGCACGATCTCGACCTCGCGAATCAACTGCTCGCGCATGTTGAGCCGGCGGATGAAGTGAGTCGGAACCCCGATGTCGTTGAGGTGCTGAAACAGGTACTCCGAGATCCGGTTGTTGAGGACGCCCTTGCCTTCAATCACCTGGTGCTTCTTGGCATTGAAGGCGGTGGCGTCGTCCTTGAAGTGCTGGATCAGGGTGCCCGGCTCGGGGCCTTCATACAGGACCTTGGCCTTGCCTTCATAAATGCGACGCCGACGGCTCATTGGGATGTACCGTGTTTTGTTGAAATCCATGAAATGGTGGGCTCCGGATGACTTTGGACAGGACCACGACGGAGCTGCCGCGAGGGCCCGGACGGACGGAAACAGAACAAGAACCGGGCCTGTGGGAAACCTATCTCATTGGTGTCCCGAGCACAATCGATCCGGGCCTCGGGAGCGGAGTTTTACCGCCCTTCCCTGCGGCCTCGTACCCGTTGTATTGGCAAGATGTTCCAATTATTTAGGCGTGCGGCCACCGCCCCGCAACCGCCTGCGCGGTTAACCCTCTTCGGCAACACTGGAAGTTCCGACCATGACCACGTTCGACAAGCGCGAGGACGCCTTCGAGAAGCAATTCGCCCATGACGAGGAATTGAAGTTCAAGGCAGAAGCCCGCCGCAACAAGCTGCTCGGCCTGTGGGCAGCCGAAAAGCTCGGCAAGTCCGGCGCTGACGCCGACGCCTACGCCAAGGAGGTCGTCGCGGCCGATTTCGAGGAAGCGGGCGATGCCGACGTGCTGCGCAAGGTGCTGGGAGACCTCACCGCCAAGGGCGCGGCCGTCACCGAGGCGGACGTGCGCGCGAAGATGAGCGAGCTGCTGGTGACCGCCGTGGCGCAGGTCAAGGCGGGACAGTGAGAGGCGAATAGGGAGTAGCGAATAGGGATCTCCTGCCCCTATTCGCTACCCGCAATTCGCTACTCGCTTACTCTTCCTTGAAGCCGTATTCCGGCACGTTGCCGCTGGCGCCGTAATATTTGTAAGGCAGGAACTTGCCCGACATCGTGATCTTGACGCGGTCTCCCTTGGCATTGGGCAGGCGCTCCATCACCATGTCGAAGTCGATCGCCGACATGATGCCGTCGCCGAATTCCTCCTGGATCAGCTCCTTCCACGCCGGGCCGTTGATCATCACGAGCTCGTAGAAGCGGTAGATCAAGGGATCGGTCGGCGGCATCTGCACGCCCTCGCCGCGCATCGGCGTCTCGTTCAGCATCGCGATCTCGGATTTGGACAGGCCGAACAGCTCGCCGGCGTTCGCCGCCTGCGGCTTGGTCAGCTTCATCTGGCCGAGAACGGCGCCGACAATCAGCACCTCGGAATAGCCGCCGATCTGCTCGCAGATGTATTTCCAGCTCCAGCCCTTCTCGCGCTTGATGTCGAGCAGCTTCTCGGTGAGGTCGGATCGCTTCATGCTTGGTCTCCCTTGAAAGTCTTCGTTGATGGGTTTCTTCCGGCTGGGCGTCAGCGGGCGATCGCCTGCGGCGCGTCGTTCTCGACCGGGTTGGACGCGACGATCGTCGGCCCGCTGCGCCCGATCTTCACCACCGGCACCTTACGCGGATCGTGATCCGGCGTCTCGGCAGTGAAGGTCCTGCTGCGGCTGACCAGGAAATCGATGATATGGTTGCGCAGCGCGTAGTACAGCGGATGGCGATGCAGGTCGCCGCGCAGCCGGTCCTTCGGCAGCGGGTTCTCGACGATCTCCGCGAGCACCGCGCCGGGTCCGTTGGTCATCAGCACGATCTTGTCGGCGAGATAGATCGCTTCGTCCACGTCGTGGGTGATCATGAACACGGTCTGCCCGGTCTCGACGCAGATGCGGCGGACCTCGTCCTGCAGGGTGCCGCGCGTCAGCGCATCGAGCGCGGAGAACGGCTCGTCCATCAGCATGATCTTCGGCGTGATCGAGAGCGCGCGGGCAATCCCGACGCGCTGCTTCATGCCGCCGGACAGCTCCGACGGCCGCTTGTGCTCGGAGCCGGACAGGCCGACGAGCTCGATGTATTTCAGCGCATGCGCCTTGACCTTGGCGCGATCCCATTTGCGCCATTTCGACGAGACGGCATAGGCGACGTTGCCGAGCACCGTTCGCCACGGCAGCAGCGCATGGCTCTGGAAGATGACCGCTCGGTCGAGACTCGGACCTTCGATGGCCTGGCCGTCGACGATGACGGCGCCTTCGCTCGGCACGTCGAGGCCGGCAAGAACATTCAGCACCGTAGTCTTGCCGCAGCCGGAATGCCCGATCACGCAGACGAACTCGCCGCGCGCCATCGCGAGCCAGAGATTCTCGAAGATCGTCGTGCTGCGCGCCCCATCATAGCGCTTGGCGATCCCTTCGATGGAGATGAACTTGTCGGTCATAGGAAGGTCTTTCCGTTCCCTCCCCCCTTGTGGGGGAGGGTCAGGGAGGGGGGTCCCCCACGAAGACTCGCGCCTGGGGCACCCCCACCCCTGACCCCTCCCCGCAAGGGGGAGGGGAACGGAGTTGCGCACCTTGCAGCAGTTCGCCTGATCATGCCCTACTCCGGAAACGTCACGAGCCGCGACACGCGGGCCAGGATCTGATCCAGCACCATGCCGACCAGGCCGATCAACAGGATCGCGATGATCACGTTGGTGATCGAGAGGTTGTTCCACTCGTTCCAGACGAAGTAGCCGATGCCGGTGCCCCCGACGAGCATCTCGGCGGCGACGATGACGAGCCAGGCGATGCCGATCGAGATCCGCATGCCGGTGAGGATCGTCGGCGCCGCAGCCGGCAGGATGACCGTGAAGGCCCGGCGGAAATTCCCGACCTCGAGCGTGCGGGCGACGTTGATCCATTCCTTGCGCACGCCGGCGACGCCGAAGGCGGTGTTGATGAGCATCGGCCACACCGAGCAGATGAAGATCACGAAGATCGCCGACAGGCTGGAATCCTTGATGGTGTAGAGCGCGAGCGGCATCCAGGCGAGCGGCGAGATGGGCTTGAGAATCTGGATGAACGGATCGAGCGCCTTGCTCATCAAGGGCGACATGCCGATCAGGAAGCCGAGCGGGATCGCGACCGCGACTGCGATCAAATAGCCGAGCATGACCCGCCCGAGCGAGAAGGCGAGCTGGATGCCGAGCCCCTTGTCGTTCGGACCATTGTCGTAGAACGGCCGCCGCAGATGCTCCCACAGCTTGGCACCGACATCGAGCGGCCCGGGCATCGCCGACTTGCCCTGCGTGGCCGTCATGCCCATCAGCTTGGCGTATTCCGGGCTCATGTTGGCCGCGGCGCCCGTGCTGCGCGTCGCGATATGCCAGGCGCCGAGGAACACGGCCAGCAGCACGATGGAAACCACGGCGGCGCGGAGGCGAAGAGAGGCGGTCATGCCGGCGCTCCACTCACGGTGTCGTCCCTGCGAACGCAGGGACCCATAACCACCGTCCAGACTTGGTAAAAAAGATCGTCGTCGCCATTCCTGCCACAAGCGAGTTCACGGCGTATGGGTCCCCGCGTTCGCGGGGACGACACCGATGATTTGATCGGCAGCGTCGTGTCCATCGCGATTGTCGCGGCCAGCAGCGCCGCGCCCATTCCCCCCATCACGACGCCTTCTTGATCTTGAAGCTGGCGACGTAGTCGTCCGGCTTGGTCGGATCGAACGGCTTGCCCATCACCGAGAACGATTTGTAGGAGTCCTTCGGCGGCGTCAGGCCCATGTCGGTCATGACCTTGCGGGTGTCGGTGGCGAGATAGATCTGCTCCGCGACCGCCTTGTAGTCGACGTCGCCCTTGATCTGGCCCCAGCGCTTCATCTGCGTCAGCATCCACACCGCGAAGGACTGCCACGGGAACGGATCGAAATCGACGCGCTTCGGATCGGTCTTCACGCTGCCGAGGCCATCGGCGTAGGTGCCGGTCAAGACCTGCTCCATCACGGTCACCGGCGCGTTGATGTAGTTCGCCGGAGCGATCGCCTCCGCGATCTGCTTGCGGTTCTCAGCCTTCGACGCGTACGCGGTGGCATCGACGATGGCGCGGGTGAGAGCGGCAAAGCTGTTCGGCGCCGTGGTGATGAACTCGCGGCTCGCCGCGAAGCTGCAGCAGGGGTGACCGTCCCAGATCTCCTTCGATAGGATGTGCAGGAAGCCGACGCCGTCAAAGATCGCGCGCTGGCAGATGTTGTCGGGCGCGAGGAAGCCGTCGATGTTGTCGGCGCGCAGGTTCGCGACCATCTCCGGCGGCGGCACCGAGCGCAGCTGCACGTCGGTGTCGGGATCGATGCCGTGCTCGGCGAGATAATAGCGCAGGAGATAGTTGTGCATCGAATAGTCGAACGGAATGGCGAGCTTCATGCCCATCCAGTCCTTCGGATTGCGCTTGTCCTTGTGCTTCATCGCAAGCGTAATGCCCTGCCCGTTGATGTTCTCGATCGCGGGCACGGTGAACGGGATCGGCTGCGCACCGAGGCCGAGCGAGATCACGATCGGCATCGGCGCCAGCATGTGCGAGGCGTCGTATTCCTTGTTGATGGTCTTGTCGCGGATGACGGCCCAGCCGGCGGTCTTGACGACCTCGACGTTCAGCCCGGCCTTGGCATAGAAGCCGAGCGGCGCCGCCATGATGATCGGGGTCGCGCAGGTGATCGGGATGAAGCCGACCTTGAGATCCTTCTTCTCGGGCGCGCCCGCTTCGGCGAACGCCTCGGTCGCGGTCTTCAGCGGGAAGAACTGGGACACTGCGGCGAGCGCGGTGGCGGCGCCGACCGACTTCAGAAACGCGCGGCGGGTGGCAGCTTGCGGAAACACCGCGCGCAGCACGGCTGACGCGACCACGTTCTCGTAGCGCTTCTCGGTGGAGTCCGCCACGGGCTCGCAGCGCAGCGCCAGCGCGGCGTGCTCATGTTCGGCCGGGCTGCGATGCTGGCCGCAGATACAACCGGCATTCACGCGTGAATCGGCATCGAACGGATCATCGAAAATCGACATGTGCTGCGCCCCTTTGTCACACCTGCGCTGTCAGCGCCTTCGAACTGCTCGTCCGGCCGCATTTTTCAGCGGCCGGACGTGCTTAACATGCAGCTTCTATGCCGCCTTGCTGGTCATCGCCGGCATCGGAAGTCCTTCCTCGATCGGCAGCGACGGGTCGCGCGACCACTCGTTCCACGAGCCGAAGTACATCCGCACATCCTTCACGCCGGCGTTCTTCAGCGCCAGGAAGGTGTTCGAGGCCCGCGCGCCCTTGAAGCAGTAGAGATAAACCGGCGTGTCGACCGTGATGCCGACGGTGGCGCATTCGGCGAGGATCTCGTCCTTCGACTTGAAGCGCGGGCCTTCGGCGGTCGGCTTCATCATGCGGTACCATTCGAGCCAGACGGCGCCGGGGATGCGGCCTTTGCGCGGACAGAAATCCTTGCCGTAGGGCGAGGAGGAATCGCCGATCCACTCATCGACATCGCGGACGTCGAGGATCGCGATAGCGGGATTGCCAACCGCCGCCAGCATCGCCTTGGCGTCGATCAGGATGCTGCCCGCCTCCGGCACGATGGCGAACGAGGCCTTGGCCGGCGACGGCACGTCGGTCGTCACCGGCATGCCGGCGGCCACCCAGGCATCGTAGCCGCCATGCAGCACCTTGACCTTGGGATAGCCGAGCATCGTGAGCAGGAAATAGCCGCGGCACGACTGGCCGAAGCCGGAGTTCATCGACTGTTCGTAGACGACGGCGGTCTCGGCGCCCGAAAGGCCGGCGGCGCCGAACGCGTCCGCAAACTTCGTCTTCAATTCCTCCATGCCTTCCGGTGTGGACGTCGCGAGATAGGTGAATATCTCGTGGACGTTGACGGCGCCGGGAAGATGTCCCGCGGCGTAGGCATCGGGATTGCGGGTGTCGATCACGACACACGGCTCGGTCTTGATGAACTCAGCGAGTTCGCCGGCTGTAATCAGAACGTCCGTCATGGCAGGCCTCTCCTGGTTGGGATTTGTTGGTTTGCCGTTCTCGCCGGCGTCAGCCGTCGGCGAGCATCTTGCGGAGCTGCTTGGTCGCGGGAGTCACGATCGCGACGAAATAGGCCTCGCGCAGGCGACGTTCGGCGCGATTGCCCTTGAGGTAGCCGCGGGCTCCGCAATGGAGCATCGCGGCATGAGCGGCAGCGACGCTGGCCTCGCCGGCACGCAGGCGCAGCGCCACGACCTTGCGCCAATAGGTCTCGTCGGGGTTGAACGGATCGCTGGCGAGTTCTGCCGTCTCCTTCGCGAGTTCATCGGCGAGCGCGCTGAAATCGACCGGCTGCTGCGGCAGATAGCGGTTGACGTGGCCGAGCGGCGCCTCGACCTCCTGCATGATCTTGATGCAGTCCTTGATCAGGCCGAGCGCCATGCCGGCCTGCAACATGATGAATCCGGCACGGATCTTCTTGACGAAGGGACCGGCGGGATCGGCCAGGATCAGTTCGTCCGGCACGAACAGGTCGCGAAACTGGATGCCGTAGGTGCCGGTGCCGTCCATCGCCAGGAACGGCTGGCATGGCTGCAGGGTCACCGCCGGATCGGCACAGTCGGCGATGAACATCACGATCTCGCCGGGCGCGTCCTCACGCTCGAAGATCGTACCGAACATGTGGTCCGGCCCGAGGTTCGAGACCCAGGGCAGCACGCCGCGCACGACGTAGCCGCCCTCGACCTTGCGACCCCTGAGCTTGAGCTTCTCGATGCCGAAGAAGCTCTTCATCGGATTGGACAAGCCGGTGCCACCGAGCAACCGGCCGCTGGCGGCGTCGTCGAGAAGACGGCCGACGAGCGCCTTGTTGGGCGAGTTGGCGATGTACCAGACCAGCGTGTTCTGGCACCACGCCATGAAGGCAGAGGCGCCGCAGACCTCACCGATCGCGCCGATGGTGTCGATCGCGCAGTTGAGATCCGCCGCGCCATTTTCCGGCACGTGGCTGCTCCACGCGCCGACCTTGCCGAAGCGGCGGAGCACGTCGGCCGGGTACACCGTCCCGGCGTCGATGCCAGCGGCCAGCGGCGCGAGTTCCTTGCGCGCGATCGCCGTGACCTGCTCCACGGTCGACGGTATGGGCATGACGCCCGCGCCATCGACCGCCAGATGCTGTCCGAGTGAACCCGAGACTACTGAGTTCATGACGTCCTCCGCTACGCCGACCTCGAGGGCCGCCTCAGATCCCGACCTCGAGATTGACCGGACGCGTGAAGGTGTTGGCGACCGGCGACCACTTCTTGACGTGGTCGATCAGCGCCTTGACCTCCTCCTGCGGAATGCCCTCGCACTCCATGTCGACCTTGACGCGGACGTCGGTGAAGCCGACCGGCTTCTCGCTGACGTCGCCGGTGCCCCAGACTGCGGTGATGTTGAGATCGCCCTCGAGCTCCAGCTCGAGCTTGTTGACGATCCAGCCGCGATGCACCGCATTGGCATGCAGGCCGACGGCCAGGCAGGAGCCGAGCGCGGCGAGCGAGGCTTCCGACGGATTTGGCGCGGTGTCGTCACCGAGCAGCCCCGGCGGCTCGTCGACGATGTAGGGCGCGAGGTTGCGGATGTAGTTGGCGTGACGAAACTTGCCCTCGGCGACGGTCTTGCACTTCAGGGTCTTGATGACCTTGGGGTTGGCCTTGCCGTTGACGATGAGCTGTTCAAGCCCGTTCTTGTCGATGGGTGCGAGGCAGCCCGTCAGCGCCGTCTTCTGAACCACAGCGGTCATCTCATTTCTCTCCCTGGGATGAGGATACCGAACGGTCTGTATCCTGCACGAAGCGTGCCAGAGAGGCCGAAAATCAAAAGCCGGAGTGATCCTCGCGGCTTACGCGATCATCGCGGCAAGTGGCGAGCCGTTGCGTCACCTCCGCTGCCCAAGCGCAGTGCAGAATGCCGCCTTCGGAGATCAAATTGAGCGCAATGCTGCCTCGAGCACATCAGCAGTCTTGCTGAGTCACGCGCACAGCGATTAAGCTTGCGCGCATGGCAAAGTCAGTTGCGGGCAAACAAACCGGCAAGAAGCAGGCGATCGCGAGGACGATCTCGGCCGGCGATGACGAATCCGCGCGCGGCCGCCTGCTCGGCGCCGCCACGCGGCTGTTCTGCAAGAACGGCATCAATGCCACCGGGATCGATGCGATCATCAGCGAGGCCGGCACCGCGAAGACCACACTCTACAAGCTGTTCGGATCGAAGACCGCGCTGGTCACCGCCGTGCTGGAAAGCGAAGGCAAGCAGTGGCGCGAATGGTTCATCGCGGAAATGGAGAGCGGCGGCGGTGACGCCGAGACCAAGCTGGCACGCATCTTTCCGGCGCTGAAGAGCTGGTTCGGCGAGGAGCGCTTCTACGGCTGCCCCTTCATCAATGCGGTCGGCGAGCACGACAAGGACCAGAAGCAGTTTCGCACCATCGCAATGCGCCACAAGAAAGTGGTGCTGGCGCATATCGAGAAGCTCGCCCGTGAGATGGGCGCTGCCGAGCCGGAGAGCTTCTCGCATCAGCTTGCACTGCTGATCGACGGCGCGATCGTGGCGGCGATGGTGTCGCGCAATCCCGAGGTCGCGGACACCGCCGGGCTGGCGGCGAAGGCGCTGATCGAACCGGCGAAGCTGAAGGCGGGCCAGCGCAACAGCAAGGCGGCGGGCCCCCAGCTCGCTGCGGTCTGAGCCGCCCTGCCCCGCGAACCGAGCGACAGAACTAGCGGAAATACTCCGTCACCAGCTTCAGGTCCGCCTGGTCTGCGCCCGCGCCGTTGAGGCTGGCATCGATGACGCGGCGGCAGGCGGCCACCGCAGCCTCATCGCCGAGCTCGTTGGCCGCTTCGAGCACGTGCCAGGCCGCATCGACCGCCGCGCGGTCCGCAGGCGCCTCGCGATGGCCGAGCCGTTGCTCTCTGCGAAGAGGAAGTCCCATACCCTTCATCCGCGATCACCTCCATCCGTCGCTGCAGGTTCAATAGGCCACGGCGCGCGGCGCGGATGCCTTGCCGCCTTTGCCTGGATTCTTGCGGGACTGATAGAATTCGAGCACGCTGCGCGATGTCAGCGACTGGAGCTTGGCATAGTCACGCTCCAGCTCCTGCAACTCGCCGGCCGTGATGCGGTGGTCGCGGGCGCCGAGGAACGCGAGCGCCATCATCGTATCCCAGGTAAAGCCAAGCGCCTTGGCGAGCATCAGCAGCATCTCGCGGTTGCGGTCGAACAAGGCACGCTCGACGACGTCGACCGGCAGTCCCGACAGCAGCGCGAGGCCGATCGTCACCTCCTCGACCTTGTGCGCGGTCGCATAGCCGGCGATGGTGCTCTCGTGCAGATTGCCGAGGCGGTGCTGGATCGTCACGGTCCGCTTGGCGACGAAGTAGTTGCGCGAGCCGGGTCCGAACTTCGACTGCAGGTCGCCGGCGATGTTGGCGACCGAGCTGTTGATCTCGCCGAGCAGTTCGGGGCGCTCGCTGGCCAGCCGCTTGCCGACATCGTCCGAGGCCTTGGCGATGAGTTGCTGGAACAGATGGCGGGGGATGTCGAGCCGGCGGCCGAGATGCTCGGCGAGAATCGAGTCGTTCTCGGCCCGCTTGACCATGTGCAGGAATCCGGCGCCGGAGAACTGGGCGCCCTGATTGCGCGCCACCGCCGTGGCGACGGCACGGTCGCCGCGCGTCGCCAGCACGTCGGTCACGGCCGGGCTCAACGTCTTTCGTTCGGCGATCGCGAGCAGATGGTCCTGGCTCTTGGTGCTGGCGTTCTCGACCAGCGTGGCGTCATCGAGCCGCTCGGATTCGCGCAACACCGGGCCGGCGACCCAGATCTCGTCGTCGAAGGCGAGCTTGCGGATGACGCTGGCCGGCGAATATTCGATCCTGGCGAGGCGATCCGCGAGCTTGGCGCGCGCTTCGATCTCGATCTCGTCGGCGAGCCGGCCGATCACCTCGCCGAAGGTGGCGATCTCCTCCTCGCAGTAGCGCCCCGCGATCAGCAGGTCGGTCGCATGCCACAGCGCGCGCTCGCGGCTGTCCGCGGTCCCCCGCGCAATCGCATCCTCGAGGTCCCGCAACACGGATCTGGTTTCGTTCATGATGAAAGGCCGCACAGTTGCAACGATGAAAGGGCAATGCGCAGACCATACCGTTCGAACCCGAGCGTTCCGTAACCCGCCGCGTGCGGATTTGACCGGGCATTTTCACTCAAATGCGCACGCGCGCGTTAAGCATGCGGCCGGAGAACAGCTCGCTGCGGGATTGCCGTGCCTCTCCGCATGACTTTTACGGCATGATGCGGAGCGCGCGCGCCTCCGCCTCGGCGACCGAGCGTTCGCGCGATGTCAACGGACACTCGGCGAGAGCCCGGTCGATCAGTTGCATGGCGTCGCGCTCACGACTCTGGTCGAGCATCAGCTCGGCGGCGAAGAAGCTCGCCTCGCAACGCCGTGCCCGGCGCGTGACGGGAGCACCGCGGTCGGCCGCCGCAAGCACAGCCTCTGGCGTTTCCTGCCCGAGGAAGAGACGGACGATCGGGGCCGGCCATTTACCCATGTCGAGCCGCTTCGCGTGGTCGGCGAGCTCGCTCCCCAGCCCGGCACGGCGGCGCGCCAGATCCAGCCACAAGGCCGCCTCGGCATTGTGGGGATCGATCTCGCTGAGCCATCTGAAATCGTCCTGCGCCTCCTCCAGGAGACCGGCCTGGAAGCTTGCGATCCCCAGCGCGCGATAGGCCTGCGCGCGGTAGCCGTTGCGACCGAACGCCCGCCCGAAACCCGACCCCGGCTGCGGCTCGCTCTCGCGCAGATCAGGAGCGGCGCGATCGAATGCGGCAAGAAGACCAGCCGAGGACTGCTCGATGACGATCTTGTAGTCGTCGATCGCATGCTCGACGTCTCCCTTGTGGAAGTAGGCGCCGGCGCGTGCGAAACGGGCTTCGATCACCTGCGGCGTCGCCGGCTTGCCGCGCTCGATCACGACAGTGCAGCCGGCGATGCGCTCGTCGGCACCGAGATCGGCCGCCGTCGTGCACCGCTTCGGTGCCGCCGGTTCGGCGCTTGCCGACAAGCCGAAGATCGAGCCGATGATCAACGCACAACACAGAATCGAGCGCCATCGTCGCGTAGCCATGAATGCCCCCTTAGGTCTTGCTCTTGGTGCTGCGATCTAACCAGAACCGATTGGGAGAACCACAATCTGGAATTGCGTTCACAAATCATCGTTCAGCCGGTGTAAACGAGATCGCAGACTCGGGGCCTGCCGGGCGCGGATGAGTTGCGAGGGCCGCGCATGCCACGCGGCAACTCAATCGACGCTTGCGCGTGATGAACGGACGCGCGAAGCCATTGATAGCCGCCACGCGGCTCGCGATGCGACCGTCGGCGACTACTTGGCTGCGGCGATCACCGCCTGCAGCCGCACCAGCTCGGCCTCCAGATTCGCCTCGACATCCGCCGCCTTCACCTCGGTGACGCGGTAGTCGCGGCTTTCCAGCCACGCCCGCCTTGCGCTGCGATCCGCCACCACGCCTTCGCTCTCGTCCGGGCCGACCAGCTCGATCGCGAGGCGGTGGATGAAGGAGACGAAGTCGGGGATGTGGCGGCCGACCGGGGTCTGGCGCTTGAACTGGCCGGCGAAGCGGCGGTCGCGCGACAGCGCGTGCCACAGCGCGCGCTCGGCGTCGGTCGGGTTGCGGCGGAGCAGCCGCGCCAGCCCGCGCAGCGAGCCGCGCGAATCCGGCAGGTTGGCCACCGTGCCCTGCTCGGCGATCAGCGCCCGCAGCCGCGTCGCCTGCTCGCTGTCGAGCACGCCGCCCTTGGCCGGCCCCTTGCGCCCCTCGGCGATCGCCATGACCACGCCGTGCAGGGTGTGGATGTCCTGCCGCGACGGCTCCATGCGGAAGAAGATGTTGCGCAGGTTGACCAGCATGGTCTCGCGCTTCTCGGCGGGCCGCAGGAATTCGACCCGGTCGAGCTCGCGCACCAGGTTCTCGAAGAACGCCTCCATCTGTCCCTGGCTGGCGCGCTCCGAGCGTTCGGGCATGGCGAAGGGCAGCGCGCCCGATGTCACCAGCTTGAACCATTCATAGCCCATCAGCAGCACCGCCTGGGCGAGGTTCAGCGAGGCAAAGCCGGGGTTGACCGGGTAGGTGATGATGCGGTTGGCGCGGGCGACCTCCTCGTTGGTGAGCCCCGCCCGCTCGCGGCCGAACAGGATGCCGGCCCGGCCGCCGCCGGCGATCTGGCCCTGCATCTCGCGGGCGGCCGCCTCTGGTCCCATCACCGGCTTGGCCTGGTCGTGGGCTCGGGCGGTGGTCGCGAACACCAGGTCGAGGTCGGCGATCGCCTCCGGCAGGGTGTCGAACAGCCGGACATGATCGATGATGTGGTCGGCCCCGGCCGCCGCCCGCTGGGCGGCGATGTTCGGCCAGCCGTCGCGCGGGTTGACCAGTCGCAGCTCCGACAACGCAAAATTGCCCATGGCGCGCGCGGCCATGCCGATGTTCTCGCCGAGCTGCGGCTCGACCAGGATCACCACTGGCCCTGCGATCTCCACGCCCGCCTTCGTCTTGTCGGTGCCCGACACGCTCAATCCTCGACTTCCAGATCCGGTTGAAGCGCCGATCGCGCCCTGCCCGCTCGTTGGCCCGGCCGATGAGAATTCTCAAGCAAAATAATCGGCTTACGCCTGAATTTTGCAGTTTGCGCGAAACGGCAGGCCGGCCCGCGGCCTGCCGTTGCCCACCGCATGAGCGGGCTGCGAAAATCAGCACCGGACGCATACCGGGTGCGCTTCCGCCCGCGGTGCAGCAGTGCTATGACGCGCTTGATTTCACAAGCGCTTTCCATTCCTGGCGCGCTGTTCCCAAGAAGGCCCCATCGATCATGGCAAAAATCAAGGTGACCAACCCGGTCGTCGAGCTCGACGGCGACGAGATGACCCGGATCATCTGGCAGTACATCAAGGACAAGCTGATCAACCCCTTCCTTGATATCGACCTGATGTATTTCGACCTGGGGATGGAAAGCCGCGACAAGACCAACGACCAGATCACGATCGATGCGGCCAACGCCATCAAGAAGGTCGGCGTCGGCGTGAAGTGCGCCACCATCACCCCGGACGAGGCCCGGGTGAAGGAGTTCGGCCTCAAGGAGATGTGGAAGTCGCCGAACGGCACCATCCGCAACATCCTCGGCGGCGTCGTGTTCCGCGAGCCGATCATCTGCAAGAACGTGCCGCGCCTCGTTCCCGGCTGGACCAAGCCGATCATCATCGGCCGCCACGCCTATGGCGACCAGTACCGCGCCACCGACTTCAAGTTCCCCGGCAAGGGCGTGCTGACGATGAAGTTCGTCGGCGACGACGGCACCGTGATCGAGAAGGAGGTCTTCAAGGCGCCCGGCGCCGGCGTCGCGATGGAGATGTACAACCTCGACGAGTCGATCTACGACTTCGCCCGCGCCTCGCTCAACATGGGCCTCGCCAAGAACTACTCGGTCTACCTGTCGACCAAGAACACCATCCTGAAGGTCTATGACGGCCGCTTCAAGGACATCTTCCAGGAGGTGTACGAGAAGGAGTTCAAGGACAAGTTCGAGGCCAAGAAGATCACCTATGAGCACCGCCTGATCGACGACATGGTCGCCGCGGCGCTGAAGTGGTCGGGCGGCTATGTCTGGGCCTGCAAGAACTATGACGGCGACGTGCAGTCCGACACCGTGGCGCAGGGCTACGGCTCGCTCGGCCTGATGACCTCGGTGCTGATGACCCCGGACGGCCAGACCGTCGAGGCCGAGGCGGCCCACGGCACGGTGACCCGCCACTTCCGCGAGCACCAGAAGGGCAAGGAGACCTCGACCAACTCGATCGCCTCGATCTTCGCCTGGACCCGCGGCCTGTCGCACCGCGCCAAGCTCGACAACAACGCCGAACTGGCGAAGTTCGCCGCCACGCTGGAGAAGGTCTGCGTCGACACCGTCGAGTCCGGCTACATGACCAAGGACCTCGCGCTCCTGGTCGGCGCCGATCAGCGCTGGCTCTCGACCACCGGCTTCCTCGACAAGATCGCCGAGAACCTGACCAAGGCGATGGCGGCGTAAGTTTCCCCACTTTCGCCTTCTGGTTTCGTCACCTATCAACGGGCCGCGCTACAAGCGTGGCCCGTTTCTGTTTCACTCCTGCTGTCGAGGAACCTGATCATGCGCTTGACCTCATCGCTCGCCCTGCTGTTGCTCGGGGCCCAGATCGGCTCCTCCTACGCTGCAGAGACCACGATTCCCGACGCGCTGATCGCCGCCGGCGAAAAGGCCGTGCTGACGCTGCATGCCGAAGGCGCGCAGGTCTACGACTGCAAGACCGACAAGGACGGCAAGCTCGCCTGGACCTTTCGCGAACCGATCGCCAGTCTGTTCGAGGACGGCAAGACTGTCGGTCGGCACTACGCCGGCCCGAGCTGGGAGCACCAGGACGGCTCGATCGTCGGCGGCCGCGTCCAGGGCACCGCCATCGGGGCCACCGACAACGACATCCCCTGGCTGAAGCTCGCCGTCGTCTCCCACCGCGGCAGCAAGGGCGTGCTGTCGGACGTCACCACCGTGCAGCGGATCAACACGTCGGGCGGCAAGCTGGAGGGCGCCTGCGAGACCGCCGGGCAACTCCGCAGCGTGGCCTATTCCGCGGACTACGTGTTCCTGCAGAAGCAGTAAGGCTGCTCACGCCTCGCGATAATCCAGCAGGATCAGCCCGACCAGCACGAAGGCCACCGGCCAGACCCAGGCGGCGGCGCGGCTGATGCGGCCGTCCAGGCGCAGCTCGAGCCAGCGCGCCCAGCCGGCGATGATGCCGCACAGCGCCAGCGGCGTGTGGCTCATCTCGATCAGGAGCTGATCCTTGATGTTGGCGATGGCGTGCGAATGGGTCAGCAGCAGCGCGCCGCCGGCGGCGACCGTCAGCGGAAACACCAGCGCCGCCCGCCCCGCCTGTTGCCCGCGCAGCCGCACCCGCCATTCGAACAGGCCGAACAGGACGATCAGCACCACGAACAGCCGGTGCTGCGCCACTTCGGGATCGCGCAGCGACGCGAAGAAGCCGATCGGGCCGAGCGGCCAGGCCATCTCGTCGGCGCGGAGAAACAGGAACGCCGCCATCACCAGGAACAGCAACGGCCAGTGCCGCGCGAAGCCGCCCCACGCGAAGCGTTCGATCAGCGCCAGCAGGCCGATCAGCACGACGAAGATGCCGGCCCAATGGTGGTTGTATTCCGACCAGGCGATGTCGGCGGCGCTGCGCGGCAGGATCACGCCCTCGCCCGGCACGTAGGCTTGCGGCGCCGTCACGCGCTGCGCGTCGGCGGCGTCGATCCTCGCCTGCAACTGCGAGATCGTGAGCTGGTCGACCGAGGGGCTGGTCAGCCGCGGCCGTTGCGGCGCGGCGCGCTCGACGATCTCGGCCCAGTTCAGGCGGTCCTGGCTGAGGTCGATGCCCGGCGGCAGCGACGTCAGCGAGCCCGCCGTCAGGAGCACCGTCAACCCGATGCCGAGCTCGACCTCGACGAAGCGCTTCATCCGCAGCAGCGGCGCTGCGGGATCACGGCGGCGCAGGCGCTCCACAGCCAGGAAATTGCCCGCCCCGAGCGCGAGCAGCATCAGCAGCATCGCGACCTTGGCCGAGGTCATCACACCATAGGCCGTACCGTAGATCGCCGCGAACGAGCCGAGATAGGCGATCGCCATCACGATGCCGCCGAGCACGATCGCCGCCACCGAGACCATCGACATCAACGAGTAGCGCCGTCCGATTCTGCGCTGATCGTCATCCGCCTTGCAGCCGTTCAGCGCCATCATGAAATACGGCAGGCCGCCGATCCAGACGCCGGCGCCGAGCATGTGAAGGAAGTCGGCGGCGAGCAGCGGCCAGCGCACCTCGAGCCGGCTCGCCGCGTGCGTCAGGTTGAGCTGCAGCAGCAGCGCTGAGACGGCCAGCACGGTCAGCGTCAGGACGCGCCAGGCGGCCCAGCTGCCGGTCCGGGCGAGCACGGCGATGCCGAGCGCGCACGCGGCAACAGCCAGGCCGGAGCGTGCGAAATCCGCGCTCGCCGCCGCGCCGAGCGACAGATCGAGCGTCCCGATCAGCGCGCCCATGTTGACTGCGAGCGAAGCCAGCACGACCGCGAACCAGCCGAATGCGCTTCGGCGCAGGAAGCGCTGGCCGCGCTTCCCGACCACGATCGCGTCAGCGGACAGCCTTTGCCGTAGCGGGCGCAGCAGCAACAGCAGAAATGCCAAGCCGCCGATGGTGAAGGACTGTGCCAGCAGGGTCAGGCCGCGCAGCACCACCGAGAGATAGCCGAAGATGTCGAGCAACAGCGACACGGCTAGCGCACGTTGAAAGGAATGTCGCCGCGGGTGATGTGGCCATCGACGCTGAGCACCTGCCATTGCAGGTGCCAGGCGCCGGGGCTGAGCGCCTTGGCCTCGGCGTCGATCTCGTCGGCCGGCGCATCGACTGCCGGAGAAAGCGCCTGCTCGGCACCGTCGGGCGCGCGCAGCTTCAGCCGCGAGCGGGCGTGATCGATGCGGCTGTTGAAGCGCAGCCGGATCATTGTCGTCTGCGTCTCGATGGTGCCACCCGCCGCGGGCTGCGACGAGACGATGATGGCGTGGGCCGAGGCGGCGCCGGGAACGCCCAGAAGCAGCGCGGCAAGGGTCGGCAGGTGGCGGAAGCGGATGACGGACGGCATGGGACGCGCGGGCGGCGGAGGCTGCGGCAGGAACGTTCGGGCTGGATCGGGGCGAACAAAACTCGACCGTTCTAATCTAAGCGACCTTCCTGTTCCCCACGTAGCCACAAACGCGTGACCGGGGCCGGCCGGCCCCTCCGGCAGCGGCACGTGGCCCCGGCCCTGCCCGCAGGGCATCCCGGAACAGCGAAATTTAGGGTCGAATCATCAAGCACTTCGCTGTATGCCTCGCCGCATCATTGCCGTCCGTCGGTTGTCGGGACCCTTCCGCCCGCGGACCAACATTGCCTGATCCCGAGGAACGCCTAAGGAAACCGTCATGCCCGCCTATCGCTCCCGCACCTCCACCCATGGCCGCAACATGGCCGGCGCCCGCGGCCTGTGGCGCGCCACCGGCATGACCAACGAGGATTTCGGCAAGCCGATCATTGCCGTCGTCAACTCCTTCACCCAGTTCGTGCCCGGCCATGTTCACCTCAAGGACCTCGGCCAGCTGGTCGCCCGCGAGATCGAGAAGGCCGGCGGCGTCGCCAAGGAGTTCAACACGATCGCCGTCGACGACGGCATCGCGATGGGCCATGACGGCATGCTCTACAGCCTGCCGTCGCGCGAGCTGATCGCCGACAGCGTCGAATACATGGTCAACGCGCACTGCGCCGACGCCATGGTCTGCATCTCCAACTGCGACAAGATCACGCCCGGCATGCTGATGGCCGCGATGCGCCTCAACATCCCCGCGGTGTTCGTCTCCGGCGGCCCGATGGAGGCCGGCAAGGTCAACATCGAGGGCAAGCTGCGCAAGGTCGACCTGATCGACGCGATGATCGTGGCCGCCGACGACAAGGTGTCGGATGCCGATGTCGAGGTGATGGAGCGCTCGGCCTGCCCGACCTGCGGCTCCTGCTCGGGCATGTTCACGGCGAACTCGATGAACTGCCTGACCGAGGCGCTCGGCCTGTCGCTGCCCGGCAACGGCTCGGTGCTGGCGACCCATGCCGACCGCCGCGGCCTGTTCGTCGAGGCCGGTCATCTCGTCGTCGACCTCGCCCGCCGCTATTACGAGCAGGACGATGCGTCCGTGCTCCCCCGCAACATCGCCAACTTCAAGGCGTTCGAGAACGCGATGAGCATGGACATCGCGATGGGCGGCTCGACCAACACCGTGCTGCATCTGCTCGCCGCCGCCCATGAGGGCGAGATCCCGTTCACCATGACCGACATCGATCGCCTCTCGCGCAAGGTCCCCTGCCTGTGCAAGGTCGCGCCGGCCGTGGCCGACGTGCACATGGAGGACGTGCATCGCGCCGGCGGCGTGATGGGCATCCTCGGCGAGCTCGGCCGCGCCGGCCTGCTGCACACCGAATTGCCGAGCGTGCATTCGGCCTCGCTGGCATCAGCGCTGGAGCGCTGGGACATCCGCCAAACGTCGAGCGAGAGCGTGAAGAACTTCTACATGGCCGCCCCCGGCGGCGTGCCGACGCAGGTGGCGTTCAGCCAGGACCGCCGCTATCAGGAGCTCGATCTCGATCGCGAGAAGGGCTGCATCCGCGACCTCGCGCATGCCTATTCCAAGGATGGCGGCCTCGCGGTGCTGACCGGCAACATCGCGCGCGACGGCTGCATCGTGAAGACCGCGGGCGTCGATGCCTCGATCCTGAAGTTCTCGGGTCCTGCGCGCGTGATGGAGAGCCAGGACGCCGCGGTCGAAGCGATCCTGACCAACAAGATCAAGGCCGGCGACGTCGTCGTCATCATCTATGAGGGCCCGCGCGGCGGCCCGGGCATGCAGGAGATGCTGTATCCGACCAGCTATCTGAAGTCGAAGGGCCTCGGCAAGGCCTGTGCCCTGATCACCGACGGCCGCTTCTCCGGCGGCACCTCGGGGCTGTCGATCGGCCACGTCTCGCCGGAAGCCGCCGAGGGCGGCCTGATCGGCCTGGTGCAGGACGGCGACCGCATCGAGATCGACATTCCCAGCCGCACCATTCATCTCGCAGTGTCCGACGAGGAGCTCGCCAACCGCCGCGCCGCGATGGAGGCGAAGGGCGATCAAGCCTGGAAGCCAAAGACGCGCGCCCGCAAGGTCTCGACCGCGCTGAAGGCCTACGCCGCGTTCGCGTCGAGCGCCGCCAAGGGCGCGGTGCGGATCGTCAAGGAGTAAGACCGATCTGTTCGGTCGGCAGCACCGGTCCTTTCCGACCGGTTGCTGCGGCCGGCGGCCGCGGCCTCACCATAGACTTCCTCGTCTCGCTCTCGTCCTGCGAACAGCCATGCCGCACTTCGTTGTTGCCCACTGACGACAGCGGGTTCAGGCTCCCTTCATCGACAATGAGCGCGTCAGCCACAATGCACGCGCCAGGCCCTGGGAAGGATCGCCATGCTGAACCGCCGCAGCCTGCTGCTCGCCTCGCTTGCCGCCGGAGTGACGATGACCACGACAGCCGCCCGCGCCAAGCCGGCGCAACCTTCGACCCCGGTCGATTTCGACGTGCCGGCGCAAGCCTGCGACTGCCACACCCATATCCACGGTGATCCGAAACAATTCCCGTTTGCAGCGAACCGCGTCTACACGCCGGAGCCGGCCCTGCCCGAGGAGATGGCGGCGCTGCACAAGGCCCTGCACATCCAGCGCGTGGTGATCGTGACGCCAAGCGTCTACGGCACCGACAACTCCGCGACGCTGTACGGGATGAAGGCGCGCGGCAATGACGCGCGCGGCGTCGCCGTCATCGACGACAAGACCACCGAGGCGCAATTGGATGCCATGCATGCCGAGGGCTTCCGCGGCATCCGCCTCAATCTCGCGACCGGTGGCATCAATGACCCCAATGTCGGCCGCGCCCGCTTCCAGGCCGCGGTCGAGCGGATGAAGGCGCGGGGCTGGCACGTCCAGCTCTACACCAACACGGCGATGATCGCGGCCATCAAGGACCTCGTGATGCAATCGCCCGTGCCGGCCGTGTTCGACCATTTCGGCGGCGCGCAGGCCGATCTCGGCCTCGGGCAGCCGGGCTTTGCCGATCTGGTCGAGCTCGTCCGCAGCGGCAAGGCCTATGTGAAGATCTCCGGCGCCTACCGCGCCTCGACCCGCGGTCCCGACTACACCGATGTGATCCCGTTCGCGAAGGCCCTGATCGAAGCCAACCCGGACCGCATCGTCTGGGGCACCGACTGGCCCCACCCGGATTCGTCGCCGCATCCCGAATTGAAGGTCACGGATATCAGGCCCTTCTATCCCATCGACGACGGCCGCCTGATGAACCAGCTCCCGGTCTGGGCGCCGGACGCCGCGGTCCGCGAGAAGATCCTGGTCGATAATCCGGCGAAGCTGTACGGGTTTTGATGGCGTTGTTAGTCCGTAGGGCGGGTTAGCGCAGCGTAACCCGCCGCACGATGCTACGCCGCCCTGAAGGCCTACGCCGCGTTCGCCTCAAGCGCCGGTGAGGGATTGAGCCTTTAGCCCGCAGGACGGACAAGGCATCTGCCTTCGCTCGACAGAGCGAAGGAAGATGCGTGCCTGCCGTCCTACTATGAGGTCGATTACTACGACCGACGGGCGGTGGGCACGGCGCGTCCGCTGACACTCCGCACCAGCCTTTTACTCAATCTGAAATTGCACTCCACTCGTGACGGTTGATTCAGATCAACGCCCGATCTAGCGCCGTGCCGATACTGCGTCAGAATAGGGCCGCACGTGTCCCGGCGGTCACGCCCGGCCCGCATGGATGGGAGACGATCATGTCACAAGAGCCGCTCCTCGACGAGCCGCGCCTCGCCTACCAGATCATCGTCACTGCGCCGGGCACGAGATCGCAGAACTGGCACGGCGTGCTGTACGATCAGAAAGGCGAGCCCGTGACGATCGCCGCCGGCGCGACGGTCAAGACCGGCGTCGGCGTATTCGTCGGCGTCCCCGAGGACCGTCCTTTCCATCCCTTTGGTGCGATCCACGCCGACACCATCGCCTGGATGAAGACGGCGCAGGGCAACGTCATCATGGACACCGAGCCCTGGGCCTACCGGCTTCATGTCGGCGCGGAAGGCTCCAAGAACGAAGGCTGGCAGGGCGAGTTGCTGCATGGTCGGGGTGTGGTCGGGCCCCAGCCCGGCAAGTTTGAAACGCCGATGGGACCGTTCATCTGGTTGGAACGGACTCACCCCTGGGGCCTCGGCGGCTGGTTCCACGCATCTTGGTCGGCGGCCCAACGACAGGCACCGGCCAAACAAAGCGGCGCGGCCTGAGACGCGCGCGGTCGCGCCTGGGTTTCCATCTGACGGCTCAATCCGCCGGCTCAGAACTTGTATGTGGGCAGGTCGTTCGCGCGCCTCTGCCTAATCTGCGTACTATGGTTGTGGCCCAGCGAGCTTCGGTGTCGTTGTCCGAAGCTCCAATGCTCCCGCTCCGGCTTCGCGGAACGACACCAGCCGGCGCTGCGACTCGTCCCACAGCACCAGCCGGACGCAGCGCAGGCTCTCGGGCAGCGTGATGCGGCCGATCTCGCGCAGCTCGGGATGATCGCGCAGCACCACCGGCAGCCTGTAATAGGGAATCCGGCTCGAGAGATGGTGGACGTGGTGGATGCCGATATTGGCGGTGAGCCAGTGCAGCCATGCCGGCAGGTCGTAATGTGAGCTGCCGTAGAGCGCGGCCTGCTGCTGCGTCCAGCGCTCGCTCCGCTCCCAGACGGTGTGCTCGAACTGATGCTGGACATAGAACAGCCACACCCCGGCCATGGCGGCGAGCAGCATGATCGGGAGATGTACGACCAGGAACGCCTGGATGCCGATCAGCCACACCAGCCCGGCGACGATCAGGGCGATGCCGAAATTGGTCGCCATCGTGCTGACCCAGGGCGACCAGCCGGCGCGCATGAGGCCGAACGGCAGGCGGTGCTGCAGGAAGAACAGGTAGGCGGGTCCGGCGACGAACATGACCAGCGGGTGGCGGTACAGCCGGTAGCGCAGACGGCCCCAGGTCGATCGCGCCTGATATTCCCGCACCGTCAACGTATCGATGTCGCCGATGCCGCGCCGGTCGAGGTTGCCGCTGCTGGCGTGGTGGATCGCGTGGGTGCGCCGCCACCAGTCGTAAGGTGTCAGGGTCAGCACGCCGAGGACGCGGCCGACCCAGTCGTTCGCCTGACGCCCGGCGAAGAAGGTGCCGTGGCCGCAATCGTGCTGGATCATGAACAGGCGCACCAGGAAGGCGCCAGCAGGAATCGCGATGAGCAACGACGCCCAGGCATGGCCGAGCGAGAATGCGAACCAGGCTGCCGCCCACAGCGCCACCAGCGGCACCGCCGTGATCACCAGCTCGGTGACGCTGCGGACGCGGTTTGGCGTGCGATAGCTGCTGAGAATCTGCATCCAGTAGCGGGCGTCGGCCGCCGCGCGGCCCTCGTCGTCGCCGGCGCGCAGCGTGGCGCGGTCCTTGGGCGGCACAGTCGCCATCGCGACTGGCTGATCGAACTGCAATGTCGTCTCCACCTTGTGTTCTTGGCGATCGCGCATGGCACGACCGCGGCCAAATGGACCCCTGCGCAGCGCCGAACGGGCTGCAGGAGTTCGAAATCACGAGCTTTCGTCGGTTTAACCGCCGTCGAAGCCAAATGGTTCATCGTGCGCCCGACGATGAACCGCTCTGGAAGAGAAAGTCTGGGATGTGGACGCCCGACAGGAGACGGGTAAAGAGCGCGTGCGGCGGATCAATGGAACTTAACCCGTCGAACGCCTCATTGCTAGGAGAGGACGGGTTACGATCCGTTAATCCGCCAGATGAAATGCCGCTTCGATTGTGCATCGCGTTCCCTTCAGCCCGTCCCGCGCGAGGCATCCTGCGCCATGGCCCTCTCGCGACGCGAGGTGGAGAAAATGTCCCAGATTGCGATGAACATTGCCGCGATCACGGGCCCGATGACGAACCCGTTGAGGCCGAATGCCTCGATCCCGCCCAATGTCGAAATCAGCACCACATAGTCGGGCATCTTGGTGTCCTGTCCGACCAGGATCGGACGCAGGACATTGTCGACGAGGCCGATGACGAGGGCGCCATAGGCGATCAGGACCACGCCCTGCCAGATCGATCCGGTGGCCAGGAGATAGAGCGCGACCGGAAACCAGACGAGGCCCGCTCCCACTGCCGGAAGCAGGGACAGGAAGGCCATCACGACCGCCCACAGCAGGGGCGCGTTGATGCCGAGGAACCAGAACATCAGGCCGCCCAGCGCGCCTTGCGCCAGAGCGACGAGCAGACTGCCCTTCACCGTCGCGCGGATGACCACCGTGAATTTGCGCAGCAGCGCATCGCGTTGCTCCGGGCGCAGGGGAATGGCGCTCTTGATGCGCTCCGATAGCGTCTCTTCGTCACGCAGCAGGAAGAACAGCAGATAGACCATGATGAACAGATTGACGAAGACCTCGAACGTCCCCTGTCCGATCACGAGCGCCTGGCTCGCAATGACCTCGCTGCCCTTCAGCAGGCCGGCCGACAGCTTGTCCTTCATTCCGGCGAGGCTGCCGAGCCCGAATCGGTTGAGCATATCGACCACCCATGTCGGAAGCGCGGCCAGCATCTTCCGAAAGTACTGTCCGATGTCGAGCTGACCGGACTGCATCTGTTTGTAGACTCCGGAGGCCTCCTGCGCCAGCGACGCCCCGATCAGTGACAGCGGAAGGATGACGATCACGACGAAGATCAACACCACGACGGCCGCCGCCAGGCCGTGTCGGCCGTGCATCGATCGCGACAGCCAGCGGTGCAGCGGAACGAAGACGATGACGCCGATGATGCCCCACAGAACCGCGCCGTAGAACGGCAGCAGGATCCACCCGAACATCAGCGATATCGCGACAAGCAAGAGAAGCAGGGCTCGGTCTTCGAGGCTACGCATCTGGCTTTCCTATCGGACCGGGACCATGAGCTGGACCGTTCCTTCCTCCACGGCGGACGGTTTGCGGCCTGGTCGCGAGATGGTCAACGTTCGAATTGGACTTTGGCCCCCGCCACGACGCGATGTTGCCGGCGAAAACATGCTCCAGAATGCCGAATTTGTCTGCCGTTCCAGCAACAACGCCGATTTCAAGAGCCTGCGCGACAAATAAACTGCTTCTGAAAATCCGCAAATGAGCAGAGTTCTGGACGTCGACGAGCTCGCAAGCGGCTACGGCTCGTCGGAGGTGATCAGCAACGTCGGTTTTGCGCTCGGCAAAGCCGAAACCCTCGCCATCGTCGGCAAGAACGGCATGGGCAAGACCTCGCGGCTCAAGGCCATCGTCGGCTTCCTGCCGGCCTGGCGCGGCCGAGTGAAACTTGCAGGCAAGGACGTGACGCGAATAGCGCCGCATCTGAAGCGGAAGATGGGGCTGGTCTATGTTCCCCAGGAACATGCGCTGTTCCAGGACCTGTCGGTCCGCGACAATCTCAGACTTGGCGTGCTCACGGACGGTGACATGAGCGCGCGTTTCGAGCAGGTCGGAGGCTGGTCTCCGGTGCTGACCAAGCGGTTGAGCCAGCGGGCCGGCACGCTGTCCGGCGGCGAGCAGAAGATGCTGATCGTGGCGCGCGCGCTGATGGCGAAGCCCGACGTGCTGCTGCTCGACGAGGTCACGGAAGGTCCGCAGCCGTCCGTCGTCGACCGACTGTCCGAGGTGCTGGTGCGCGTCCGACGCGAGATCGGCACCTCCATGATCGTGGTCGAGCAGCATCTGCCATTCGCGCTGTCGATCAGCGACAGATACCTCGTGTTCAAGCGCGGCGAGATCGTCGATGCCGCCGCGGTCGATCGTGACTCCGCCGCGCGCATCGACCAGCACATGCGCATCTAGCGGACCCGTCGCCGCGAGAACAGCGAGATCAGGACCGGCAACGTGATGAGGATGACCACCGGCGCCAGCATCATGCCGGTGACCACGACGATCGCGAGCGGCTTCTGCACCTGCGAGCCGATGCCGGTCGACACCGCGGCCGGCATCAGCCCGATGCCGGCGACGACGCAGGTCATCAGCACCGGACGCAGCTGCAATTCGCCGGTGCGGATGACCGCCTCGATGCGGTCGACGCCCTCGTCGATCAGCTGGTTGAACTGAGACAGGATGATGATGCCGTCCATCACGGCGATGCCGAACAGAGCGATGAAGCCGATCGCCGCCGACACGCTGAACGGAATGCCGGTCAAAACGAGGCCGACCACGCCGCCGAAGATCGCCATCGGGATCACGCTCATGGCGAGCAAGGTGTCGGCCATCGAGCCGAAATTGAACCACAGGAGCACGCCGATCAGCGCGAGGCTGATCGGCACCACGATCGACAGCCGTTTGATCGCGTCCTGGAGATTGCCGAACTCGCCGACCCACTCGACGCGCGAGCCCGGCGGCAGCTGCACCTGATCGGCGACCTTCTGCTGCGCCTCCTGGATCGCGCTGCCGAGGTCGCGCTCGCGCACCGAGAACTTGATCGGCAGGTAGCGCTCCTGCTGCTCGCGATAGATATAGGCTGCGCCCGAGACCAGCTTGATGGTCGCGACCTCGCTCAGCGGAATCTGGGTGATGCCGTTCGGCCCCTGCGCGCCGATGCGCAAATTCTCGATCGCCTCCGCGCTCTTGCGATATTCCGGCGCCAGACGAACGATGATCGGGAAATGCCGGTCGGAGCCGGGCTCGTAGAGATCGCCCGCAGTGTCGCCGCCGATCGCCACCTTGATGGTGGCGTTGATGTCACCGGGCGCCAGCCCGTAGCGCGCGGCCTTGGCCCGATCGATGTCGATCTGCACCGTCGGCTGGCCGAGCGAGGTGAACACCGCAAGATCGGTGACGCCCTGCACCGTCGACAGCACCTGCTTGATCTTGTTGGCGGTGTCGGTCAGCGCCTGCAGGTCATTGCCATAGAGCTTGATCGAGTTCTCGCCCTTCACGCCGGAGACGGCTTCGGAGACGTTGTCCTGCAGATACTGCGAGAAGTTGAACTCGACCCCGGGGAAGCGGTCGTCGAGCTGCTTCAACAGTTCCGCCGTGAGCTGGTCCTTGTCCTTGGTGCCTGGCCAGTCCTTCACGGGCTTCAGGGGTGCGAAGAACTCGGCATTGAAGAAGCCGGCGGCATCGGTGCCGTCATCGGGACGGCCATGCTGCGAGACGACGGCCTCGACCTCGGGACGCGCGCGGATCATCTTGCGCATCTCGTTGACGTAGGCATTGCCCTCCTGCAGCGAGATCGTCGGCGGCAGAGTCGCGCGGATCCAGAGGTTGCCCTCTTCCAGCTTCGGCAGGAATTCCAGGCCGAGCAGCCGGCCGACCACCGCGGTCAGCAGCACAAGGGCGATCGCGCCGGTCATCACCAGGTTGCGGTTGCCCACCGCCCAGCGCAGCACCGGGGCGTAGATCGCGTGCAAGAACCGCATCAGGCGCGTCTCGGTCTCCTCGACATGCGCAGGCAGGATGATGGCGCTCAGCGCCGGCGTGACCGTGAAAGTCGCGAGCAGGCCACCGGCGAGCGCGTAAGCATAGGTGCGCGCCATCGGCCCGAAGATGTTGCCCTCGACGCCGCTCAAGGTGAACAGCGGCAGGAAGGCGGCGATGATGATCGCGGCGGCGAAGAAGATCGAGCGCGACACGTCGGCGGCCGCCGACAGGATCGCGTGGCTCTTCATGCCCATCATCGTCTCCGGCGAGATGTGACTTTCCTCGGCCTCGGACAGCGGCGTGGTCTGCGTCAATCGTCGGAAGATCGCCTCCACCATGATCACCGTGGCATCGACGATCAGGCCGAAATCGATCGCGCCGACCGACAGCAGGTTGGCGGACTCGCCGCGCAGCACCAGGATGATGACGGCGAAGAACAGCGCGAAGGGAATCGTGGCGCCGACGATCAGCGCGCTTCTGAGATTGCCGAGGAACACCCACTGCAGCAGCACGATCAGGCCGATGCCGACCACCATGTTGTGCAGCACGGTGTGCGTCGTGGTGTCGATCAGGTCCTTGCGGTCGTAGATGCGTTCGATCCGCACGCCCGGCGGCAGGATCGTCGAATTGTTGATCTGGTCGACGAGCTGCTCGACGCGGGCGATGGTCGGCGAGCTCTGCTCGCCGCGGCGCATCAGCACGATGCCCTGGACGATGTCGTCATTGTTGTTCAGGCCGGCGATGCCGAGCCGCGGCTTCTCGGCCACCGTGACGTTGGCGACGTCCTTGACCAGCACCGGATTGCCGCCGCTCTGCGACACCATGGTGTTGGCGAGATCGTCCATCGAGCGGATCAGGCCGACGCCGCGCACCACGGCAGACTGCGTGCCGATCTCGACGGTGTTGCCGCCGACATTGATGTTGGAGTTGCCGACCGCCTGCAGGAGCTGCGGCAGGGTCAGGCCGTTGGCGACCAGCTTGTTGAAGTCGACCTGGATCTCATAGGTCTTGGTCTTGCCGCCCCAGCCGGTAACGTCGATGACACCCGGCACGGCGCGGAAGCGCCGCTGCAGCACCCAGTCCTGCAAGGTCTTGAGGTCGAGCACGCTGTAGCCCGGCGGGCCGCGCAAGCGATAGCGATAGATTTCGCCGACCGCGCTGAGCGGCGAGATCTGTGGCGTGACATTGCCCGGCAGCGGCGACAGTTGCGACAGGCGATTCAGCACCTGCTGCAGGGCCTCGTCGTAGGTGTAGTCGAACGAGAACTGCAGCTTGACGTCGGACAGGCCGTACAGCGAGATCGTCCGAATGGTGCGCAGGTTCTTGATGCCGGCGACCTGGGTCTCGATCGGGATCGTGATGTAACGCTCGATCTCCTCGGCCGAGAGGCCGGGGCTCTGCGTCACGATGTCGACCATCGGCGGGGTCGGATCGGGATAGGCCTCGATGTTGAGCTGGCGGAATGCGATCAGACCCCCGATCAGGACGGCGACGAACATTCCGACCATCAGGAAGCGCCGCTGAACGGCGATGGCGACGAGACGGTCCATTCAGATCGGCACTTTCAGGAAGGCATGCAGGAGAAGCGCATCTCAGCTGCCCGAGGCTGCGCGATCGATGAACAGGCTGCCCTTGGTGACGATCTGCTCGCCCGCGCTCAGATTGCTTTCGACCGCGACCTGGTCGCCGTTGATCAAACCGGTCTTGATCTTGCGCAGCTCGATCGACTTGTCGGGACGGGCGACCCAGACGCGGACCTGATTGCCTTCGTAGATCAGTGCCTGGCGGGGCACCGCGACCGCGGGCTGTTCGCCCGGCGAATAGATCGTCACATTGGCGAACATCTCGGGCTTCAGCAGGCCATCCTTGTTGTCGATGGTCGCGCGGACGAGCAGCCTGCGGCTCGCCGGGTCGATCGAGGCGGCGACGTAGTTGATGCTGGCCTTGAGCGGTCGGCCGGGCAGCGCCAGCACGTTGACGAGAATCTCCTCGCCGATGTTCACAAGCGCCGCGTCGCTCTCGCGGACGAACGCCGTGAGCCAGACGGTGGAGAGATCGCCGATCACGAAGACCGGGTCGCTCGCGCCGGAGTTGACATATTGTCCGGGGCCGACCTTGCGCTGCACGACCGTACCGGTGATCGGCGAGTAGATCGTGATCTCGCGGTCGATCACGCCCTTGCTCTGAAAATCGGTGATCGCAGCATCCGTGAAGCCGAGGATGCGCAGCTTGTTGCGCGCCGCCTCCAGGGCCGTTTGTGACGACCGCATGTCGTTCTGGGCCTGAACGGAGGTCGCCTCCGCCTGCTGAAAATCCTTCAGCGGGATCGCCCGGCCTTCGAACAGGTCCTTGGCGCGCTTGTACTGGATATCAGCGAGGTCGAGCGCGGACTTCGCCTTGTTCATCGCGGTGATGGCGGCGATGAAATCGTTCTGGGCCTGCACGGTGTCGGCGGCCTCGATCACGAACAGCGGCTGGCCCTGGCGCACCGTCTCACCCGGGCGCGCCAGCAGCTTGGTCACGCGGCCGGCATAGGGCGAGAAAACCGGTGTCGAGCGATCCTCGTCGACGGCAACCTTGCCCTCGGTAATATGCTCGGCACGAAATATCTTCTCACACACCGGCTCGATCGTCAGCGTCGACCATTCCGCTGCCGACGGCGTAAAGGTGGTGCCGTTGCGTTTGGACTGGCTGGAGAGCTCGATATTGTCTTTCGCAGCCGTCTCCGACCGGACTTGCATGTAGCCATAGCCGCCCGCGCCGGCCATCGCCAGGGCAGCAAGGCCGATCAGCAGCCGCTTGGTGCTGAGCATCTGGGGGGATGGGTTCATGTCAGACGCCATGGCTGGTCAGATCGGCTCGCGTGATCGGTCGACGATTCCGGCTCTGGCGGTCTCATCGTCGCGCTAATAGTGCGGAACTGGAGCTTTAAACAACCTAAAAATCGCCCAACCCGCCTCTGTTTTGCTTTAAAAATTTGAAAGTTGAACGACAGCCGTTCAGCTTGCATTCAGTTGGTTTTGGACAATGGCGCTTTTCTTCGCGACGCACCATGACGTCGTCTGAGCGTAGGGGATCGCCGGGACGATGTCCCGACTTCACAAGCCAACCTCTGCGGGTACGCGCCTACCCCCGGCGTCGGAGCCATGTTTCACACGTGCGCGGCGGGTCTGACCGATCCTGGTGCGAGAGAGATGGTGACACGGTTCGTCGCGGGTCTCCGAGATTCATCAATTGCGCAATGAACATTGGAACGCGGTCTCGCGGCGCGGATGCGTCCGAGTTGTGCTGACCGTTTCACCCTCTCGTGAGGAGGGCGCAGGGAAGGCCAGGCGCCGACTGACGCCTGCGGCCCGCCTGCGAAAAGAATGCAGGCGGCAGGTACCACAGGTGCAGCCGAGATCGCCCGGCCTTCCCTGCGCGACGGTTTTCACGCTTATACGCAGTCTCCCTGGTGCGCCGGGCTTTTTGGCCACCATCATCCGAGCGGCGCGCCAGCGCCGTCGCGAACTTGACACCAGCATCGGGGTGCCAGGACGCTGCGACTTCACGTCCGCGCCATGCCGTTCGTCGGCGTGCATGACGCACGCTGCGGCACAAACACGGCCATCGCTCCCCGCCCCGCGTGTCGTGACGATCGCGCGCAACGCCCCTTCATGGAGCGGGATGCGCGGAATAAAGCACAATTTCTGAAAAAAAGAAAGTGAAATTTTTAGGCGGGCGTTGAAATGTCGTGGGACGTTTGGATCGCGTCGCTACGCTTGCGATGATAGTGAGCGTCGTACTCGCGGCCAGTAGGCACGTCGCGACGAGCGATGCGCGGCGTCTTTGCCCACTCTACGAATTCACACTCCCTCAATGGAAATCCCGCGAGCGCGGCAGGATGCGGACGTTGCGGGGGTGGCTGACGCGCTGGGAGGGAGTGTCGGGATGATCGCGGCGGTCGTCGTTGAGCGGCTCGGCGGGCATCGGGCCGTGTGGCACGGCGCCGAGGCGGTCGTCCGACAGCAGCGCGAGATCGGCGCTGCGGTCGACCAGGCGCTCGGCGACGAGATGGACCACCTTCTCCGGGCTGCTCTGGATGCGGCCTTCGACCAGCACCAGGCGCGCGCCCATCACCTCCTTGCGGAAGGTCTCCATCACCTTCGGCCACACCACGATGTTGGCGATGCCGGTCTCGTCCTCCAGGGTCATGAACACGACGCCCTTGGCGCTGCCCGGCCGCTGCCGCACCAGCACCACGCCGGCGCACCGGACGCGACGGCGGTCGTTGGCATCATTGACGTCGCGGCAGGCCAGCACGCCTTCGGCAGCGAAACGCTCGCGCAGGAACTCCATCGGGTGCCCCTTCAACGACAGGCGGATGGTCTGATAGTCCGCGACGACGTGCTCCGGTAGAGGCATCTCGGGCAGCGGCCTGGCGCCCTCGTCCGGCTGCTCGCGGGCGGTGGCAGCCTCGAACAGCGGCAGCGGCACGTCGTCGGGCAGCCGGCGCACGGCCCAGAGCGCGGCGCGACGGTCGAGCCCGAGCGAGCGGAACGCATCCGCATCGGCCAGCAGCAGCAGCGCACGCTTGGGCAGAGCGGTGTCGCGGGCGAAGTCTTCGAGCGAGGTGAAGGGACGGCGGCCGCGCGCCTGGATGATGCGGTCGGCCCAGTCGTCCTCGCGGTCGAAGATGTCGGCTTGTGTCTCGTTATCGTTGCGGGGCGATGCGTTTGCATGCTCTCCAAATGCACCAAGCGTTTGCGAGTTAGAAACAACTCCACCCACGCCGTCATTCCGGGGCGCCCGGAGGGCGAGCCCGGAATCCATAACCACGATCGGGAGTATGGATTCCGGGCTCGCGCTGCGCGCGCCCCGGAATGACGATGGGGAGAGAGCCTCCCCAGCACCTTTTGAAGATGTTGGAGCAGGCTGCGCCTTCCTCCGCAGCGCCTCCGACAATTTCCTGATCCGCTCCTCGTCGCGGTCGATCCAGCGGAAGCCGTCGATCTGGCGGAAGCCGAGGCGAACGGCGCAGTATTTGTCGTCGGTATCTTCAAGCGTGTTGTCGGCGAAGCTGTAGGACACGTCGATGTTCCGGATCTCGACGCCGTTCTTGCGGGCGTCACCGACGATCTGGGCCGGCGCGTAAAAACCCATCGGCTGCGAGTTCAAGAGCGCGCAGCAGAACGCGTCGGGGTGGAAGCATTTCAGCCAGGACGAGACATAGACGAGCTGGGCGAAGCTCGCGGCATGGCTTTCCGGAAAGCCGTAGGAACCAAAGCCCTTGATCTGGTCGA
Organism: Bradyrhizobium sp. SZCCHNS30572; assembly: GCF_032484415.1. Lineage (NCBI taxonomy): Bacteria > Pseudomonadati > Pseudomonadota > Alphaproteobacteria > Hyphomicrobiales > Nitrobacteraceae > Bradyrhizobium > Bradyrhizobium sp. SZCCHNS30572. The sequence continues at coordinate 269,105 of NZ_JAUESY010000005.1, forward strand.
AGCAGCTCTTGGCGAAGGCGGGATCGTAGCCGCGCGCGATCATGCTGCTGACCATCTTCTCTTCATAAGAGCCGATGGTGCCGACGTTGCGGAAGGTCGCCATCGCGCGGCGCAGACCGTTGGCCTCCTCGGGCGAGAATTTGGCGGCTTCGATCGCGATCCGCATCGCCTGCTCCTGGAACAAGGGCACGCCGAGCGTCTTGTGCAGCACCTTGTAGAGCTCGTCCGCCGGGCCGTGATCCGGCGACGGCGACGGATAGCTCACCTTCTCCAGTTTGTTGCGGCGGCGCAGATAGGGATGCACCATGTCGCCCTGGATCGGCCCGGGCCGGACGATCGCGACCTCGATGACGAGATCATAGAAGGTGCGCGGCTTCAGCCGCGGCAGCATGTTCATCTGCGCGCGGCTCTCGACCTGGAACACGCCGAGCGACTCGCCTCGCTGCAGCATCCGGTAGACTTCGTTATCGTCCTCCGAGCGGATATCGGAGAGCACGTATCGCTTGCCCTTGTGATCGGCGATCAGGTCGAAGCATTTGCGGATGCAGGTCAGCATGCCCAGCGCGAGCACGTCGACCTTCATCATCGACAACGCATCGACGTCGTCCTTGTCCCATTCGATGAAGGTGCGGTCGTCCATCGCGGCATTGCCGATCGGGACGTAACTATCAAGTCTATCCTGCGTCAGCACGTAGCCGCCGACATGCTGCGACAGATGACGCGGGAAGGTGATCAGCTCCGATGCCAGCTCCACGGCGCGGCGGATCATCGGATTGGCGGGATCGAGCCCGGCCTGGCGCACCTGCATGTCGGAGAGGCCGTCGCCCCAGCTGCCCCACACGGTGTCGGCGAGCACCGAGGTGACGTCCTCGGTCAGGCCCAGCGCCTTGCCGACGTCGCGAATGGCGCTGCGCGGACGATAATGGATGACAGTGGCGATGATCGCCGCGCGGTGCCGGCCGTAGCGGCGATAGACATATTGCATCACCTCCTCGCGTCGCGAATGCTCGAAATCGACGTCGATATCGGGCGGCTCCAGCCGCTCCTTGGAGATGAAGCGCTCGAACAGCAGATCGATCTTGGTCGGATCGACCGAGGTGATGCCGAGCACGTAGCACACGGCCGAGTTCGCCGCCGAGCCACGGCCCTGGCACAGGATGCCTTGGCTGCGGGCGTAGCGCACGATGTCGTGGACGGTGAGGAAGTAATGCGCGTAGTTGAGCTCGGCGATCAGCGCCAGCTCCTTGTCGAGGACAGCGCGCAGTTTGTCATCGAGATGGTCGCCGAAATAGGTCTTGGCGCCGGCCCAGGTCAAATCCTGCAGATGCCCCTGCGCGGTCTTGCCCGGCGGCACCGGCTCGTCGGGATATTGATATTTGAGCTGGTCGAGCGAGAACACGATGCGGTCGGTGAAACGGAGCGTCTCGGTCACAGCGTCGGGGTGGTCACGGAACAGCCGCGCCATCTCGTGTCCCGGCTTGAGATGGCGCTCGGCATTGGCCTGGAGCCTTCGGCCGATGGCCTCGATCGAGGCTTTCTCGCGGATGCAGGTCAGCACATCCTGCAGCATCCGCTGTCGAGGATGATGATAGAGCACGTCATTGGTGGCGATCAGCGGCACCTTGCTTGAAGCTGCGAGGCGCGACAGCCGCGCCAGCCGGCGCCGATCGTCGCCGCGATACAGCAGGCTGCCGGCCAGCCACACGCCTTCGGCGGGACTGTCTTTCAGCCGCGTGAGAATGGTGGTGAGCGCGGCTTCGTCGAAGCGATGCGGCGGCATCAGCACCAGCAACTGTCCCTCGATGAACTCAAACAGGTCCTCGAAGCTCAGGCGGCAATCACCCTTGGCGACCTTGTCCGCGTCACTGCCGCGCTTGCCGCGGGTGAGCAGCTGGCACAGCCGGCCGTAGGCCGCGCGGTCGCACGGATAGACCAGGATGTCCGGCGTGCCGCAGGTGAACACCAGCCGCGCGCCGTAGAGCAGCTTCGGTCTGTAACTCAGTCGGTCGTTACTCAACTCGCTATAGGCGCGCACGATGCCGGCCAGCGTGTTGTGGTCGGCGATGCCGATGGCGGTGAGGCCATATTCGGCGGCCTGGTGCACATAGTCCTGCGGATGCGAACCACCATGCAGGAAGGAGAAATTGGTGGTGACGCCGATCTCGGCATAGGGGATGGGAGTCATGGCACGATCGCGGAGGCTGCGTTGACGATGCCGCGTTGCCCGCTCCCTGCAGGTGATGAGCAACAAGTCGCCTTGCACAAGTGCCCACCCTCCCCTGGAGGGGGAGGGTCGACGCGCGCAGAGCGCGCGGCGGGGTGGGGTGAGCCCAGCAACCGGTCGTCATTGGGCCCGCTCTTCTCAGCCGTGCGTGAGTTGGCTTCGACGAGCACCGCAGGTGCGGATGGTCTGTCACCCCACCCCGGCTCGCATGCGCGCATGCGAGCCGACCCTCCCCCTCCAGGGGAGGGTGAGCAGCGAGATCGCCGCGAGAGATGTGCGATCCCGACCCTCATGCGAACAGGCCATGCATGTACCAGGCGGGCTGCACCGGCAGGCCCTCAGGCTGCTCGAACTCACGGTCATACAACCCGTCGCGATAGAGCCAGAAGCGCAGGCCGTGCTCGTCCTCGACGCGGAAATAATCGCGCGTGAGGCCCTGCCCGTCCGGCCGCCACCATTCCATCGCGATGCGCTCCGGGCCCTCGGCGCGGACCACGGCATGCGCGGCACGGCGCCAGACGAAGCGCGCGGGCGGGCCGTCCGGCACGCCGGCAATGACTTGGATCGCCTCGGGGTGCGCGAACAGCCGCAGAGGTCGCAGCGGCGGCTCGCCCTCGGCGCGCTCCGGCCAGGCGGCAGCAGTGGCGGCGGCGAGATTTTGCTGCGCCGGCAGCGGCAGCGCCACGCGCTCCGGAACATGGGTATCGACCGGCAGATGCACGACCACGCGCTTGCCGCCGATGCGCGCGGCGATGCGGTCGATCAGTGCCGACAGCTCGTCATTGTCGTGGACATGGGCATCGAGATCGCGCTGCTGCTGCACCACGATCTCGCTGCGGCCAGCAGCGAGCCGGATCATGTCGAAGCCGAAGCCGGGATCGAGCGGATCGTTCAGCGCCTCGAGCCGCTCGCGGAACAGCCGGTCGATGATTGCGGCCTCGGTGACCGGCTGGCCGGTGTCGACCGTGATCACGCGCACCATTCCATCGGTGCGGAAGAAGCAGGCCTCCAGCCGCCGCGCGCCCTTACCCTGCTGCGCCATCGCCGCCACCAGCATCGCGGCCAGACGGGAGAGGCTGGCCGCAATCACCGTGTCGGTCGCGACCGGCTCGGCAAAACGCTTGTCGACGATGTAGTCCGGCGGGACCTTGCGCGGGCTGATCGGCGCATCGGCCTCGCCCAGCGCCTGCGCCAGCACGCGGGTGAAGGCGGCGCCGAACCGCGCGGTGATCTCGTTGCGGCCGCGCGCGGCGACGTCGCCGATGGTCTTGAGGCCGGCTCGGCGCAGGCCGAGCGTAATGGCCTCGCTGCCGCCGAGGGCGGCCACCGGCAGCGGCGCCACCGCGGCCGCCTCCTCGCCGTCGGGCACGATGCGGCCATGCACCTGGCGGTTCAGCGTACGCGCACAGACGGCGTTGGAGGCGATCGCCGCCGACACAATGAGGCCATGCGCGGTCAGCGCGTCGCAGACCGACTGCATCAGCCTGGCTTCGCCGCCGAACAGATGCACGCAGCCGGTGATGTCGAGCGACAACCCATGCGGCGGGTCGAGCGCCACCAGCGGCGTGAAGCGGTCGCACCAGTCGGCGATGCTCTCCAGCATCTTTGCATCAGCCGCCAAATCGGCTTCGTGCGCGACGAGGTCGGGACAGACCGCGCGGGCATTCGCCAAGGGCTGGTCGAGCGACACACCGTGGCACGCCGCCGCTTCGTCCAGCGAATGGATCAAGAGCGCATTGGCGTCCTTGATGACGACGACCTGCGGCTTGCTCTCAGGCGGAGCGCCTGTGAGTGCCCGCTGTCTTTTGATGCGATCGATGGGCAGGCGCGGCAGCCACAGGCTGAGGATCCGCCGCCGGTTCGTTGAAACGGCATGCATCGGGGGTCCACTCCATGATCCATCGTCCGGTCTGGCCGTGACGGTTGCGAATGAGCTCGACATCGAGGCGCGGCGCGCCCCACGCCATCCACGGGGCAACGAGCGGTGACGGCGCGGTGCGCACGATCCAGCGCGTCTCCGCGGTCGATGGCTCGGGCGCAGCCGCAATGCGCAACATGAGCGCGGTGACGCCGGATTCCTGCGCCGCCAGGGTCAGCTTGCGGCTGGCGACGAGATCGAGCTTTTGCGTCTCCCCCCACACCTCCAGCATCACGCTGCCGAGCGCATCGCAGGCGAGCGCGTCGGCGGCGGTGCGCAAGGCGTGGTCGAGATCGGGCGCGCACACGATGACGATGCGGCGCGGATCGAGGCCGAGCTCGGCGAGCCCGCTCATCAACAGCGCGCCCATCTCGCGCTCGGCGAAATCCTGCCGGATCCAGATCAGGGGCCGGTGCGCGGCGACACGCGCGGCAAGCCCGCACAGGAAGCCGGTCGCGGCTGCCGCCTGGCGGCCGGTCTCGGCGAACACCTCGTGCAGCGCGCCGGTCGCGAGCCCGCCCTGCAAGGTCGCGTCGGCCTCGTCATGGCCGAGCGCGACCCGGCGCAAATCATGTGCGCCATCTCCCGCCTCGAGACGGGCAATGCGGCCGCGCAGACGCGCGAGCGTATCCATGCGTGCGCCGGTCATCCGTCGCCGCTCCTCTTCAATCCATCGTGCGGGCGCTGCCGTTGTTTCAGTGATCAGGCAGTGAACCCGCGACGACCTTCTTTGTTCATGATACGTTCTAATATAAAGCTAACGCCTTCGAGAGAGTCAATCGGGATTGACCCGGGTGTGATTCAACGAATGGAATCAAAGGGATTCAAAGCCATGGAGCTGTTGCGCAAACTGGAGATCCTGGCCGATGCCGCCAAGTACGACGCGTCCTGCGCCTCCAGCGGTACCGAGATGCGGGATTCCCGCGACGGCAAGGGCCTCGGCTCGACCTCGCCCGGCATGGGCATCTGCCATTCCTATGCGCCGGACGGACGCTGCATCTCGCTGCTCAAGATTCTGCTGACCAATGCCTGCAACTTCGACTGCCTGTATTGCGTCAACCGCGCCTCCTCCAACGTGGCCCGCGCGCGCTTCACGGTCGACGAGGTGGTGAAGCTGACCATCGACTTCTATCGCCGCAACTACATCGAAGGACTGTTCCTGTCGTCGGGCATCATCCGCAGCCCCGACTACACGATGGAGCAGGTCGTGGGCGTCGCGCGCAAATTGCGCGAGGAGCATCGCTTCCGCGGCTACATCCATCTGAAGACGATCCCGGAGGCTGACGAGGCGCTGATCGCCGAGGCCGGCCGCTATGCCGACCGGCTCAGCATCAACATCGAGACGCCGCTGGAGGCGAGCCTGACGACGCTCGCGCCGGAAAAGGACCAGCGCGCCATCCGCCGCACCATGGGCCGTCTCCGGCTCAAGCTCGACGAGACGGCGGAGGCGAAGAAGACGGTGCGCCGGGCCAAGCCGCCGCGCTTCGCGCCGGCCGGCCAGAGCACGCAGATGATCGTCGGCGCCGACGACGCCAACGATCGCGTCATCCTGTCGACCTCAGCCAATCTCTACGGCGCCTACAAGCTCAAGCGCGTCTATTACTCCGCCTTCAGCCCGATCCCCGATGCCAGCCGCGCGCTGCCGCTGCAGGCGCCGCCCTTGGTGCGCGAGCACCGGCTGTACCAGGCCGACTGGCTGATGCGGTTCTACGGCTTCGATGCCGACGAGATCGTCGAGGAGAACGAAGGCATGCTGCCGCTCGACATTGACCCCAAGCTCGCCTGGGCCTTGCGCCACCGCGACCGCTTCCCGCTCGACATCAACAAAGCAAGCCGCGAGGAGCTGTTGCGCGTGCCCGGCTTCGGCACCCGCACCGTGCAGCGCATCCTCGCCACCCGCCGCACCACCACGATCCGCTTTGCGGATCTCGCCCGGCTCAACGTGATCCGGAACAAGGTCCTGCCGTTCATCGTTCTCTCCGACCACCGGCCACAGCCGTCCCTGCTCGACGGTGCCAGCCTCAGAGCCCGGCTGCGGCCCAAACCGCAGCAGCTGGGATTTGGGTTCTAACGGAAGCCGTCATCGCGAGCGCAGTGACATAGCTGCCGTCATTCCGGGGCGCCTCGAAGAGGCGAACCCGGAATCTCGAGATTCCGGGTCTGGTCCTTCGGACCATCCCGGAATGACGCGGCGGCTTCGCTCGCAATGACGAGAGAGATGAGATGCACGTCGTAACCCTCGACAGCGACACTGATTTCGACGGCTGGCGTCAGGCGGCGCGGGCGTTGGCGATGAACGACGTCAAGCCGGCCGATGTCAGCTGGCGCGTCAAGGGCGCAGCGCCCGACCTGTTCGACGATCAGGCCGACACGCAGCTTCCCGAGGTGCCAAAGGGCGCGTTCTCAGTGCCGGCGAGCTTCATGGAGCTCGCCGAGAGCGCGATTCTGCACAATGATCCCAACCGCTTCGCCCTGCTCTACCGGCTGCTGTGGCGTCTGCGGACCAACCACGATCTCATGGAGATCGCGACCGATCCTGATGTCGCCCAGGCCAACGCGCTGGCGCGGGCGGTGCGCCGCGACGTCCACAAGATGCATGCCTTCGTCCGCTTCCGCGAGGTCGGCCGCGAGCGCGAGGCGCGCTACGTCGCCTGGTTCGAGCCCGAGCACCACATCGTCGAGCGCGCCGCGCCATTTTTCGCCCGCCGCTTCGCCGACATGCCGTGGTCGATCCTGACGCCCGAACTCTGTGCGCATTGGGACGGCAGCCGCGTCAGCTTCACGCCCGGTGTGAGCAAGGCTGAAGCGCCGTCGGAGGACCGGCTCGAAGAGGTCTGGCTGCGTTACTATGCCAGCATTTTCAATCCGGCACGGCTGAAAGTGAAGGCGATGGAAAAGGAGATGCCGAAGAAATATTGGCAGAACCTGCCCGAGGCCAAGCTGATCCAGCCGCTGATCGCGGCAGCCAGCCGGCGCACGTCATCGATGATCGCCGAACCCGGCACCGAACCCCACAAGCCGCAGAAACGCGTCGAGGAGACCGCGATGAGCCGCAAGCCGAAAGCCCACGCGCCCGCTGCTGAGACCTCACGTGATGTCGAGGCCACCGATCTTGAGACCTTGCGCGAAGAAGCCGCTTCCTGCCGCGCCTGCCCGCTGTGGAAGGACGCCACGCAGACCGTGTTCGGCGAAGGCCCCGCGCATGCGCCGCTGATGCTGGTCGGCGAGCAGCCCGGCGACAAGGAGGACCTTGCCGGCCATCCGTTCGTCGGCCCGGCCGGCCAGATGCTGGACCGCGCGCTTGAGGAGGCCGGCATCGACCGGTCCAAGGTCTACGTCACCAATGCGGTGAAGCACTTCAAGTTCGTGCCGCGCGGCAAGATCCGGCTGCACCAGAAGCCGAACACGCCGGAGATCAAGGCCTGCCGGCAATGGTACGAGCGCGAGCTCGCCGCCGTGCGTCCGGCGCTGGTGGTGGCGATGGGCGCGACCGCCGCGCAAGCGGTGTTCGGCAAGATCACGCAGGTCACCAAGAACCGCGGTCATGTCGCCGACCTGCCCGACGGTCACCAGGCGATGATCACAGTGCACCCGTCCTATCTGCTGCGCCTGCCCGACGCCGACGCCAAGGCGCGAGAATATGAGCGCTTCGTCGAGGACCTGAAGATTGCCGCGGCCGCGATCAGGCGCGCACATGCGGCGTGACGGGCCGGCATGGCCTCGACCGGGCCGCCCACGCGACAACGGGGCCTCAGGATTTGCGCGACGTGTAGACGTGCTCACGCAGCAAGGCCTGGATCAGCGCTGCTCGGTCGGGAAAGCCGAGCGACACCGCCACGTCCGTCTCGTCCCGGTCGGGTGCGCCGGCCTGCATCGCGGGCAGGTATCTCGCCATCAGCTCGCCCTCGCTGAGGCCATAGTCCGCCGGACTGCCACCGCCGTCGAGTTCCGTCTGCTTCAGCACGTCGCATTTGTCGCGCGCGCGCGCCAGCAGATCCTCGAAATGGCCGTCGATCCGCGCCCAGTCGGCCAGCGCATTCAGGGCCGAGCCGTTGAGCCCCTTCCTGAACGATCGGATGCGCGCCTCGTCCAGCATCAGCTCCAGAAATTCCGACCGGGTCAGGCCGTTGCGCGCGATCCATGCCTCGAGCTCGGCCGGGTCCATCAAATCCCTGCTCTGCCGAAACCGGATGATCTCCGCGCTCAGCGCCTGGGCGTCGACCCTGATGCCGCGGCGCTTCGCCTCCGATGCCGCGAGAAATCGCGCGATCGCCTTGTCGGACAGGTCGCTGCCGCGCACGGCCAGCAGGCGCAGCTCGTCCAGCAGGTGCGGCGTTCCGTCCGGCATCACCGTCTCGCGCGCTGCGGCCGCCGAACGCTGCGCGTCCTGCATCAGGCCGTCCCATAGCTGGGTGTGCTCGAAGGCGTAATCGACCGCCTTGGGCACCGTGTCTCCGGCAAACCGGCGCCGCATCGTCTGCAGCATCTCCAGCGCATCCTCGCGCTTCTGGTCGACGCGGTGATCCGGCAGCCACGCCTTCAGCGCGTCGATCTCCTCCGCGGCCAGGCTGCCGTCGGACCGCGCGCCCTGCAGCAGCGCCGGGTAGCTGCGCTCGGGATAGAAGCTCGCCTTGCCGAGCGCCTCCAGGACCAGGCGGGACGCCTCCGAGATCACGCCATGGTCGACCGCCTTCTGCAGGGTGAAGCGGATGTTGACCAGCGGCTCGGACAGCGCGGGAAAGCCGAGCTCAGCCGGTCCGTGAATCAGGGCGACCTCGTCGTCGGCCTCGAACACGCCGTCGCGATACGCCGCGAACACCTTGCCGACGCCTTCCATGCCGAACGCGTGCAGCTCGGCCGCGCGCAGCGCGCCCATGCTGGCGCTGCCGAACACGTGGATGCCGTTGGCCATCGCCCACAGGATCTCCTTGTGCCACACCGAGGGCACCTGCTCGAAATAGCCGTCGATGATTCCGATCGCCGCAGGCTTCGCCAGCGCGGCACGATAGACGTCGCCCTGCTGCACCGGCGGGAGATACTCGGCCTCCAATTCGAGCGCCGCGTCGCGCGGATGCAGCGTCGGCCCGGTGAATACGATGCACGTCATAGCGGATGCCCCGATGGCTGATGCCGCGAGATCTGATCGCCGGCGAACGCCCGCGCTCTGCGCCCCGGGCTGTAGTCAGGATTCTTGTCGAAGGTTTCGAGCCCCGGAATGATGATCCTCACCACGGGGATCTCGAACCTGCTCTTGGTGAGATCGACCGCAATCACCTGCCGGACACCGGCGGATTGCAGCCGTTCGAGAACCACGGCGAGATCATCGTTGAACGTCTCCGCTGCCAGCGACGGAGTTTCGCGCAGGCTTCGCGTCGGCGGGCTGTTTCGCAGCAGCGCCCGCTGCTCGCCGAGAAACTGTGCGGCCAATGCCTTCTCGTCATATTCCTCGCGGAACACGTCGTCGCGCGCGCCCGCGATCAGCGTCAGCCGGCTCTGCGCGGCTTCCGTCAGCGCCCGCAGGAAGGCGATCTCTGGCGACAGATGCGCGCCCATGCCCAACGCCGCGTAGAGATCCCGCCCCAGCTCCTCGTCACGATCGAAGATCAGGCACTGGCAGGCGGCGAGCCCGACATCGGAGCTGATGTCCCACGCCACGACCTCGAGGCCCGCGCGCTCGCACATCTCCAGGAGCCGCCGGTTGCCTTCGTCCTGAACCGTCTCGAGCGCGACGCGCCGGCTCTGCTGCTCGTCCGGACTGCGGAGGTGCCAGAGCGTGGTCGCATCGCGCTCCACGACCTCGCAGATGCCGTGCAGGACCGCCTCGATCAGCTGGTTGCCGGACGCCAGCCCGTTCGACGACGAGATGAAGCTGCCGGCCGGCATCTCCGGCCGCGAGGTCGACAGGTTCACCATCTCGAACGGCACCCAGACGTCGGCATCGGCCATGAGATCGCGCCCTTCGATCCACAGCATCTGCAGATCGGGATGGAAACGCCCGCCGGCGATCAGCGGCAAGTCCGCCACGTCGACCACCTCATGGTCGCTGATCAGCTCGGCATAGGTCGCAAGCTTCAGCGGCAATGTGATCGTCTCGGCGTGAAACAGCTCGATCGATTCCATCACGCCCGACGCCTTCGCAGCATCGAGGGTCAGCCCCTTGCCCTGCGACACCGAGACCGAGCGCGAGTTCGGCCGGCAGACCATGGTGACGGGAATGCCGACGCGGTCGAGACCCGTGACGTCAGCAATGCGCGTGATTCCCATTTCTCCCAGGAACGGACGCACCCGCTCGACCGTCTGCGACGGCGGCACCGACCGCTGAGTTCCCCATCGAAAGCTCTTCGGGACCGGACGCGCCAGACGATCCCGATGCAGTGCCGTTCCATTCGCCATCCGCAGCCTCCACACTCAACCGCCGCTGACGTCGTCGCATCAGCCCGCATGGCGGACATCGGCAAAGGCGCCGACCACGACGTTCTGCATCTCCTCGATCGTCTTCTGCACGTCGGCGTCGACCACCGATGAAAACCCCGCGATGCTATCGAGCAGCGGCTGCCTGCAGAAGCCGCGCAGGCAGAGTTGGATGCGCTTCATCGCGACGCCCTGCTCGAACGCGCCGGACTGCATCGCCAGGCTCCAGAAGTGCAGCAGGCCGTACCAGACGAAACAGGCCTGTAAAAAAGACGGAAACGGCAGCCGGCTGCCGCTCCAGGGCGAGGTGATGCGCGGCAGCGAGCCCTTCGCCGTTGAATCGAGGAACCAAGGCTGTTCCTGCTCCTGCATGTAGAGCAGCGCGTGGATGCCCTCATGGACGAGCGCATCGGCGATGTGGGATTCGTCGATCTCGGGAAGATGCGGGTTGGCGAGGAAGGTGCGGCCGATGTAGTAGCCGTTCGATCCTGACGAGAAGCTGCCCGGGCTCTCCGGATCCTTCTGCAGGATGAGCGCGATGTTGAAGCGCGCGACGAAGCGGGGAAGCCCCGCTTCGGTCCGTTCGAGCGCCGCCCGCGACCGGCGCAGCAGATCACGCAGCCGGTCGATTTCGTCCTCGGAGAACGGCGGGCGCTGCGGCGGGACCGGCCGGTCCTGGCCGGACAGATCCACCTTGACCGCATGCGGGCTGCCGTAATCGGTCACGGGCATGCCCTCGATCTGCGGCCAGATGCAGGCGCCGTCACGCCGATAGCCGCGATCGCCGAGCGCGGTCCACACCTCCCGATCGGCGGTGATCTCGAGTCCCTGGCGCAAGGCCTCAGCCACGAATGAATCGCGCAGAAATCGTCCCTTGTCCTCGGCGTACCGGCCCGGCGCCGACAGCAGACGGAACGAGGTCTCGGGGGCATCGAGAACCCGCATGAAGCCGTCGTCCGCCACGCGATCCATCAGGCTGCGCAGTTCGTCCCCGCCCGCAGGGTCGTCGCGGCCGATCTCGCCGAGGGCTTCGCCCAGCTTCTGCGCGAGCCGGTCGCCATAGGTCGCAAGCACGCCGTCACACACCGCCTCGTAGTCATTCCAGCGCAGAACGTCAGGCATCAGGGTGATCGTCATCGTGCGCACTCCTTCCACGTTCCACTCTCGACCACGCCGCCTTGCAGCAGGCCCGCGCGACAGCGCGCATAAGTCGGCGATCGAGGTCCGACCTCAGCCGATGGCCGGAGATTCCTGCTGCAGCCCCACCGCCCGCCGCAGGGCGGTGTCGAGGAGATGAGCCCGGCGCAGCTTGGTTTCCTCCACCGACGTTCCCAGCCGCTCGCGGACGTGATCGAACAGTTTCAGGAGATCGGCGCACCACACCGTCGGATTGTTGAAGCCCGTCCGCGATGCATAGCGATGCGGAAGATAGCCGCCGGCACACGTGTCGCGCTCGCGGCACGCGCGACAGCCGTCGGGCAGCGGCATGCCCTCGAACACCGCCGCACGATGGAATTCGCCGGCGTGCCGGACGTCCATGAAGTCGGACGTCCGCACATTCAGGCCGGTGCGCGCGGCGCCGTCGTAGCAGACCCGCAGCACATCCAGCCCTTCGATCTCGCCATCGGTGTTGACGAACAGGAAGGTCAGCGGCTGGTTGCCGAGCATGTCGATGCGGCTCTCCCCGCCCTGGACCAGCCACGCGATGTTCCAGAAGATCTTGATCCGGAGGTCCAGCGTGCCGTCCCGCCACCAATCCTCGAAGATCGGGATCAGGAAATCGGCACAGGGTGTCGGTCCATACCGGTCGCGAACCGCCGCGATGGTGTCGTGGGTGAAATCCGGCAGCAGATAGTCGATGGAGGCCGGGCCCAGGCTCGTCAGATGGCGATGCACCGCGGCACCGCTCGCCCCGAGCTGGATCACCGACAGGAAGCGCAGCGGAATCCCGGCGCGGCGCAGCACGCCAAGGCCCTGCTCGACATCGCGATAGGAGCCACGCCCGGCATGATCGACACGCAAGGCATCATGCACCTCGGGGGTTCCGTCGATGCTGATCCCGAGATCGATGTCGAACCTCTTGATGATCTCGGCCCAGCCGTCGTCGAGCAGCGTGCCGTTGGTCTGCATGCAGAGCTGCACCCGCGCGACGCCCGACAGCCCCTCCTTGATCTTCCGGCACCATGAGCTGAACCGCTCCTGCTTGACCAGGCACGGCTCGCCGCCATGAAAGGTGATCGTCAGATAGCTCTGACCCGTTGCCTGGCAATGGCGGCGGATGCGGTCGATCGCGATCTCGACGACCTCATCATCCATGATCGCGGGCCGCTCTCTCCACGTGCTGTCGCCCTTGTTGTAGACGTAGCAATAGGAGCAGTTCAGATTGCAGCGCGACGCGACCTTGAACACGAAGTGAAGATGGGGACCGTCGTTCATTGGTACGCAATCTCGGCGGTGCGATCGACGAAGATGCGGCCGTCCTCGGTCAGGAACGGCCGGGCACCGTCCAGTACGACCTGCGCCTCCTTGAGCTTGGTCAGCATATTGGCAAGCTCGGCCTGATACTCGGCTGATCCGCCGAACCCTTGCTTCTCGGCCTCACGATAGAAGGCGCAGATATAGGCGATGGCGTGAAAGGCCAGCAGGATCCCGCGCAAGGGCCGCGGCTCCGGCCGCAACGGCGATGCGTAGCGCCCCTGGTGCTGCGGATCCACCAGGGGTCCCGACGCCTCCGCCATGAACAGATGCAGATGCGCGGATTCGTGGACGATGGCCTCCATCACCTGCATCAGGCCGCCGAACAGGTCGGCGTAAACCATCCCGGGCACATCGGCTTGCGACCCGCTGCGGAAATAGGATCGCTCGCTGCTGCGCAGGGGGATCAGGACCCGCGTCACATCGGACACCCAATTCACGCACTCGGGAAACTTCTTCGCGGCGGTCACGAGGATCTCGAGCGCGTTCGTCACCTCGCGCGTCATCCGGGCCTGCTCGTCGGCCGAGAGATCGGTGTGCTCGGCCCAGGTGTCGGGAATCGGAAATCCGAGGGAGTGGCACCCCACGTCGACCGATATGTCGTAGGGCCATTCCTTCATCGGGAGCAGCCCAGCGAGCTCGTTCAGGTCATAGCTGCCGGCCTCGATCCGGTAGCCTCCGACCGGCGACCACAAGGTCAGCGGCTCCGGCGTCGTCAGCGAGGTGGATGCGGTCGGCGCATTCGCCGCCGTCCAGATCGCCACCTGCAGATCACGCTGCGGGCTCTTGTCATGCCCCTCATAGGTGATGGAGTTCAAGCAGGGATGGCGAAGCCAGTCCGCTTCACGCGCGTTGGCTTCGATGAGCGACGCCTTGAGCGGCTCGCAGTCGAGGCCGAGGCGATCCTCCGGCTGCCATCTCAGGATCCTGTCGTTGAATTTTTCATGCCAGGCAGATTTCGACGGTCGCCAGGTCCACGCGTCACTCATGATCGAGCATGCCTCCGGAAATACGCCAACGAAGCCGGCCGCAAGCTGTCCCGCCGTCAGGCAGGACCGCAACCGATGCCGGATTCAAGAGCAGCTATCAGGAAAGGTCACGCTGATGACGGCGACCATTGCCCGTCATCCGCACCAGCGAGTCGCGGGCGGGCCCACGACACGTCACGTCGGAAAGATCCGACATCGCAGGCCCGCTTCGCTCCGTCTGAGCCGAACGATCGATCCGTTCACCTGACCGATTTCGGCGCGCCCCCCGCCTGCGGCACGCTAAATTGACCCTTGAGGTCCTTCACCGCCCGTACCTGCGTGAGACGCTCCGCAAGAGCCCCCAACACCGCAGGATCGTTGGCGATTTCACGCTCCATCTCATCCGGACGCTCCATCGCCGCAAGGCGGCTGAAGACGATGCCACGCGAGAATGGATTGGTCTTGCTGAAGATCGCTCCACGCGAGAATGGAACGCCTTCTGCCATGATGTCGATCTTCAGAGACGCGCGTGCGATCTCTGAGTCGACTACGGATTTCAGCGCCAGATCGACCTTCTTGCGCATTTCCGCCGGATCGCGATCAGCCATTCCTATACTCCCAGTCGGTTGAGAACCGCCATCATTCAGAAAGGAAATAGCAACGTCCCGGTTCAAGCTCTGTGATCTCGCGCCCTGAACTCACAGAACCTGAAACAATGTAGCTGTGCTAAGCACCTCGCTCAGGCTGTCACACTCGCCAGTCGCCGAAGCCGGAAAAAACTAACATGAAGCTAGTTCTTTAACAATAGAGTAGTTTGTTAGATACACCTGTTGATTGCTCGAATGAACGACGCACTACAGTCATCCCAGGCCGGTAGTGGCCACGCGTGATGACGTCTTGCGCTCTCGGATGTTACCCGCAAGGCATATTGTCGCACCTCTCTCCGCGGCAGCGCACATTCTCGCGTAGCTCATGAAGCTCGACGTGCATATGGAAAGCAAAAGGCCCGCGCTCATCGCACGGGCCCTGCCAGTCCACTTTCGTGCCTGATCGCGGCGGTGCCGCCGCACGCGGCCGCGAGCCTCACGCCGCCAGCGTATTCTCCACCACCTTGATGAAGAACGAGGTGCCGTAGACGATCGCCTCGTCATTGAAGTTGTAGGCGGGGTGATGCAGGCCGGCGCTGTCGCCATTGCCGACGAAGATGAAGGCGCCGGGGCGCGCCTCGAGCATGTAGGCGAAGTCCTCGCCGCCCATCATCGGCGGCATCTCGTGCACGTTGGCGTCGCCCGCGACCTCCTTTGCGGCGCGGATCGCGATCTCGGTCTGCTCGGCGTGATTGATGACGACAGGATAGCCGCGTGCATAGTTCAGGTCGATCTTGGCGCCGGTCATCTGGGCGACGCCGGTCACGACCTCGCGCACGCGCTTCTCCATCAGCTCACGTACCTTCGGCGTCAGCGTCCGCACGGTGCCGCGCAGCACCGCGCTCTGCGGAATCACATTACGGGCATTGCCGGCGTGGAACTCGCAGATCGACAACACCGCGGCCTCCAGCGGGTCGACGCTGCGCGACACGATCTGCTGCAGCGCGGTGACAAGCTGGGCGCCGACCAGCAGGGAGTCGATGCAATTGTGCGGCTTGGCGGCATGACCGCCATGGCCCTCGATCGCGATGTCGACCGCATCGGTCGATGCCATCAGCGGCCCCTGGCGAATGGCAAACGCGCCGACCGGCAGGCCGGGCCCGTTGTGCATTCCGTAAACCTGGTCGATCTTGAAACGGTCGATCAGCCCGTCCTTGATCATCGCGTCCGCACCGCCACCGCCCTCCTCGGCGGGCTGGAAGATCACCGCGACCTCGCCGGCGAAGTTGCGGGTCTCGGCGAGATAGCGCGCGGCGCCGAGCAGCATCGCGGTGTGACCGTCGTGGCCGCAGGCATGCATCATGCCCGGGGTCTTCGAGGCATAGGGCAGCCCGGTCGCCTCCTCGATCGGCAGCGCGTCCATGTCGGCGCGCAACCCGAGCACCTTCACCTCGCCGTGGCCGGGCTTGCGGCCCTTGATGACGCCGACCACGCCGGTCTTGCCGAGGCCCGTCACGACCTCATCGCAGCCGAACTCGCGCAGCCGCTCGGTGACGAAGGCCGCCGTCCGGTGCACGTCGTAGAGCAGCTCCGGATGCGAATGGATATCCCGCCTCCAGGCCTGGATATCGGGCTGCAGATCGGCGACGCGGTTGACGATGGGCATGGGGAATCTCGTAACTCCGATGGGACTTTGCGCCTGTTTAGCATGCAAAAGCCGCACCGCCCAAGATAAGGGCTGCGCCCGTCTCATGGCTCGGTCAACCAGCCATGAACGTGGCGCTTGTCCGGCCCCGTCTGAGCTGACTAAAAGCTGGCAACGATGGGAAGGGAATACCGATGCCGAGACAGCTCGAGGGGGATTACGACTATATCGTGGTGGGCGCCGGCACCGCCGGCTGCATCCTCGCCAACCGGCTGTCGGCCGATCCGAAGCGCCGCGTCCTGATTCTCGAGGCCGGCGGCAATGACAATTGGATCTGGTTCCATATTCCGGTCGGCTACCTCTTCGCGATCGGCAATCCGCGCTCGGACTGGATGTTTCGCACCGAGGCCGAGCCGGGGCTGAACGGCCGCTCGCTGGCCTACCCCCGCGGCAAGGTGATCGGCGGCTGCTCGGCGATCAACGCCATGATCTCGATGCGCGGCCAGGCCGCTGACTACGACCATTGGCGCCAGCTCGGTCTCGCCGGTTGGAGCTATGCCGACGTGCTCCCGGTGTTCAAAAGGCTGGAGGATCATTTTCTCGGCGAGAGCGAGCATCACGGCACCGGCGGCGGCTGGCGCATCGAGGCCCCCCGGCTGTCCTGGGCGGTGCTTGACGCGGTCGGCGATGCCGCCGAGCAGATGGGCCTCCGCCGCATCCCCGACTTCAATACCGGCGACAATGAAGGCATCAGCTATTTCCACGTCAACCAGAAGCGCGGCCGGCGCTGGTCGTCGGCGCGCGGCTTCCTCAAGCCGGCGCTGAACCGCGCCAATCTGCGGCTGGAAACCAACGTCCTCGTCGACCGCCTGATCGTCAAGAACGGCCGCGCCGTCGGCGTGCGCTTCCAGCAGAATGGCGAGACCATCGAGGCGCGCACCAGGGGCGAGGTGATCCTGAGCGCCGGCTCGATCGGCTCGGTGCAGGTGCTGCAGCGCTCGGGCATCGGCCCTGCGGATTGGCTCGGCGAGCTCGGCATCGATGTCGTCCTCGACAGACCGGGCGTGGGACGCAACCTGCAGGACCATCTGCAGCAGCGCGCGATCTACAAGGTCACGGGCGTGAAGACGCTGAACGAGACGTACTACTCGCTGGCGCGGCGCGGCCTGATGGGGCTCGACTACGCGTTCCGGCGCCGCGGGCCGCTGACCATGGCGCCGTCGCAGCTCGGCATCTTTACGCGCTCGGATGCGACGCGCGACCGCGCCAACATCCAGTTCCACGTGCAGCCGCTGTCGCTCGACAAGTTCGGCGATCCCCTGCATCGCTTTCCCGCGATCACGGTCAGCGCCTGCAACCTGCGTCCGACCTCGCGCGGCACGGTCCGGATCAGGTCGGCGGGGATAGACGAGGCGCCATCGATCGCGCCGAACTACCTGGCGACCGAGGACGACCGCCAGGTGGCGGCCGACGCCATCCGCGTCACCCGCCGGTTGATGAAGCAGAATGCGCTCGCCGCCTACAGGCCGGAGGAATATCTGCCCGGCCCATCCGTCGGCGATGACGACGCGGCGCTGGCCAAGGCCGCCGGTGACATCGGCACGACGATCTTTCATCCGGTCGGCACGGCGAAGATGGGCTCCGCTGATGATCCGATGGCCGTGGTCGACGAGCGGCTGCGCTTTCGCGGCATCGAACGGCTGCGCGTCGCCGATGCCTCGATCATGCCGACCATCACGTCAGGCAACACCAACACGCCGACGGCGATGATCGCAGAGAAGGCGGCGTCGATGATCTTGGAGGATGGGCGCTAGGCGCTCACGTCCAACAACCACCGCTGCCGTCATTGGAAGCGAAGCGGCGAAGCGAAGCAATTCAGAGCCTCCTCCCGACTCTGGATTGCTTCGTCGGCTTCGCGCGCAAGGACGCCGCTCGCAATGACACCATCAATGAACGGTGGCCTTTGACGTCAGAGAGGTTCAGCTTCAAATGATCCGCGCCACCAGCGGAACCCGGCGCAACAGTGCTGCGGCGAGCCAGCTCACCGACAGCGTGCCGATCAGCACGATCGCGAACTTCACTCCCGCCGGCCAAGCCGGGTCGTAGACCAGATATTGCAGCCACAGCAGCGGCAGGAAGTGCAGCAGGTAGATGCCGTAGGCCGACGGCTGCAGGCGATCCATCAGCGCCAGCGGTGCCTTCGCCCAGCGCAGGAAGAAGGTCGGCACGCCGAACGCCATCGCGGCGCAGACGCTCGCCACCGCCATGCCATAGGCCGCGCGCCACCACAGTGGCGGGGAATCGAAATCGGCGATCCAGTTGTGATGCGCGTAGGCCAGCAACAGGATCGCGCCATAGCAGCCGTAGGAAAGACCGAACCAGATCGACCAGCGCCGCACCAGCGCGCCGTCGGCTGCGAACGGCCCCGTCCGCAGCCCGGCTGCGCCGATCGCGACGCCGCCGACGAAGAAGGCCGGATAGAGCAGCACCCGGCTCGCCTGCAGCGGCAGCGGAAAATGTCCGGGCATGAACCAGAATCCGTCACCGAAGCCGAGATGCGGCGGCAGATAGACCAGGTTGGCGATCACGAGGAAGATCAGGAAGCCAGTGAGCGGATAGTGCAGCACCATTCCCGCCCAACGCCCGAGTGCGCCGACCGCCTGCGGTGCCAGGACCCAGACGAGCGCAGCCAGCATATCAAACCCCAGCAGCACGCCGAGAAACCAGGCCGAGCCGGACGGCCACGGCCCCTCGCTGATCATCCGCCACCACACCGCGCTGAACTGATCCTCCGCCACGTAGTAGCGGTAGTAGGCGATCGGCATGATCACGAAGATCGACACGATATAGGGCACGCCGAGCCGCAGCGCACGGCGCCCGACATAGTCCGACGCGCCCCTGCCCGCCAGGCTTGCCGGCACGAACAGGCCGGAGATGAAGAACATGCACGACATGAAGTAGCTGTCGTTGAACAGCGCGACGAGATCGAAGCCGAGCCAGTGCATGCGGTCGCCGCCCTGGCCGAAATCGGTGTAGTTGATGGCGGAGTGATAGAGCACGACCGAGAGCGTGATGAAGGTCCTGGCGCGGTCGAGCGGCACGATCCGATCGCGCGACGTCTCGGTTCGTTGCAGGGTCGGGGTCACGCGCTCATGCATCGACGTCGCATCCAGTCCATCAGCCGCCCCTCGGCGGCGCGCGCCGCTCATGTCATTCGCGCGGCCCTGCGCCACATCCTGCGTGACCAGGTGAGCCGCCGGCCATGGCCGGCATGATCACGAACACGTCATCGCGTTTCGATCGCGAGAAGCCGGGAATAAAACCGGGCCGCGACCGCTCTTCTCACCCGCAAGCCCGATGACGGACAACGGGAGATGACGATGAGCCTTGGTGATCATGACGAGAACGGCGTCAGCCGCCGCAAGGTGCTGGAGTGCATGACATGGGCGGGCACGGGCGTGCTCTGGACGCTGTCGGGCGGCGTGCCACGTTCGCTCGGCCTGGTCGACGCGGCGCGGGCGGCCGAGCAGCCCGCGCCCGGCCTGACCTTCCTGCAGATCAGCGACAGCCATGTCGGCTTCGACAAGCCAGCCAATCCCAACGCGACCGGCACGCTCGAGGAGGCCGTCAACCGCATCAAGGCGATGCCGGTGAAGCCCGCCTTCATGATCCATACCGGCGACATCTCGCATCTGTCGAAGGCAGCTGAGTTCGACGATGCCGACCGCATCATCTCGCAGTCCAGGCTCGACGTGCACTACGTGCCGGGCGAGCACGACTTCCTCGACGAGGACGTCAAGCTCTACAAGGAGCGCTACGGCAAGGGCACGCGCGGTGCCGGCTGGTATTCGTTCGATGCCAATGGCGTGCACTTCGTCGGGCTCGTCAACGTGGTCGATCTCAAGGCCGGCGGGCTCGGCAATCTCGGCGCCGAGCAGCTTGCCTGGCTCGAGCAGGATCTCAAGGGCCGCTCGAAATCGACGCCGATCGTGGTGTTCGCGCACATCCCGCTGTGGACGGTGTATCCACAATGGGGCTGGGGGACCGAGGATGGCGGGCGCGCGCTCGACAGCCTGAAGGGCTTCGGCTCGGTGACGGTGCTGAACGGCCATATCCATCAGGTGATGCAGAAGGTCGAAGGCAACGTCACCTTCCATACCGCGCGCTCGACCGCCTTTCCGCAGCCGGCGCCGGGCACGGCGCCCTCGCCCGGCCCGATGAAGGTCGAGGACGCCAGGCTGCGCAGCCTGCTCGGCATTGCCAGCATCGACTTCAAGGTCGGGGCCGAGCGGCTCGCGATCATCGACACGCCGCTTGCGGGCTGAGGGACGAAAACGCGATGATCCAGCCTGTTCTTCGCGGTGCCGGCTTGGCCGCCGTACTGCTTGTTTGCGCCACGCCGCTGCGCGCCGAGACCATCAAGGTCACGATCGACAATTTCACCTTCACCCCGACCGAAGTGACGGTGAAGGTCGGCGACACCGTCACCTGGACCAACCACGACGACATTCCGCACACGGTGGTGTCGGCCGGGAAATACCGATCGAAAACGCTCGACACCGACGACAGCTTCTCCTTCACGTTCGCAGCCGCCGGCGACTACAAATATTTCTGTTCGCTGCATCCGCACATGACGGGGCTGATCAAGGTTGAGTAGCATCGCGAACCAGGGCATGAGCATCGTCGGATGGGCCGGTCGGCGGCGTACCGCCGGCCGCGCCGTGCGACCGCGAACCGGGCCGGAGACCTCGCCGGTGACGACAGCCAGTGACGATCCCGAGAAGGCGCGACGCTTCCGCGAGGCGGCGCTGCCCTATCTCGACGATGCCTACACGCTGGCGCGCTATCTGCTGCGCAACGCCGCCGACGCCGAGGACGCGGTGCAGGAATGCTACCTGCGCGCGCTGAAGCATTTCGACACCTATCGCGGCCCGGCGATGAAACCGTGGCTGTTCGCGATCCTGCGCAATGTCTGCCACGCCGAATTCGCGCGCCGGGCCGGCGCGCCGGTCAAGGCGCTCGATGACGCGCCGGAAGCGGCCGAGCAGCCCCCGCTGTGGCAGGAGAGCGCCGAGACGCCGGAAGGCGCCGTGTTGCGGGAACGTGATGCCTCGGCGATCCGCCGGCTGATCGACACGCTGGCCGAGCCGTTTCGCGAGACGTTCGTCATGCGCGAGGTCAACAATCTGTCCTATCGCGAGATCGCGGAGGCCGCCGGCGTGCCGGTCGGCACCGTGATGTCGCGTCTTGCCCGCGCCCGCGCGATGCTGCGCGCCGCCTGGCTCGCGCAAGAGGAGCCTTAAGCCATGACCTGCGATGAAGCCGAGATCCTGATCCACGCGCTGGCCGATGGCGAGCTCGATGCCGGCCACGCTCGTGAGGTCGAAGCCCATGTTGCGACCTGCCCGCGCTGCGCCGCGGAGCTTGCTGCGATCAGGCAGATGAAGCAGATGCTCGCCGGCACCGACCTCGGCTACAGGGCGTCCCCTGCCTTGCGCCAGCGCATCGAAGCCGCCCTGCCGCCGGCCGATGCGGCCTCCATCATCCCGCTCGCTGCAGTGCCGCCGAGCCGCCGCACGCTGCTGCGAGGCTTCGCCCTGGGCTCGGCGGTGTCGGCGCTGGCCGCCACCGGCCTCGTCGCCATCGTGCTGCGCAATGACGACCAGCAGCGGATCGAGGCCGAGATCGTCTCGGCGCATCTGCGCTCGCTACAGGCCGGCCACCTCACCGACGTCATCTCGACCGACCAGCACACCGTCAAGCCCTGGTTCAACGGCAAGCTCGACGTCGCGCCGCCGGTGATCGATCTGACCGCGCAGGGCTTCACCCTCATCGGCGGGCGGCTCGATTACGTCGACGCACGCGCGATCGGCGCGGTGGTCTATCGCCGCCGCCAGCACGTGATCAATCTGTTCGTGGCGCAGACCTCGTCCACCGAGCGCCGCGCCGCACGGATGGACACGATCCAGGGCTTCAACATCCGCTCTTGGCGCGACCGCGGTCTGAGCTATTGGGCGGTCAGCGATATCGGTGCCGACGAACTCAACGAGTTCGGCGAGCGGTTCGAGCGCGCGATGGGTGCGAACAAGGAGGGGTGACGCGCTCTTGCGCTTCAGTCGTTGCGAGCGAAGCGTGCCCACGGTCTGTCCGGAGACGAACTGAAACGGTGGGCACGGCGCCACGCGCCTTTGCCCACCCGATGCGAACATCACGCCGACTTGCGGATCGCGTTGTCGACCAGGGTTTTGCCGAGCGACCAGATCGCGCCGGGGACCTTGTGGCTCTGCGCGATGACGTCGTCGAAGGCGCGCTCGATCCAGGCGCAGTCCTCTTCGGTGATGGTCAGCGGCGGCAGCAGCTTGATC
The DNA here is from genome assembly GCF_032484415.1 of Bradyrhizobium sp. SZCCHNS30572. NCBI lineage: Bacteria > Pseudomonadati > Pseudomonadota > Alphaproteobacteria > Hyphomicrobiales > Nitrobacteraceae > Bradyrhizobium > Bradyrhizobium sp. SZCCHNS30572. The sequence goes on from NZ_JAUESY010000005.1 coordinate 291,698, forward strand.
GTATGCAAGCCGTGGCCGGCGACCTGGGTCAGGATCTTGTGATCCTTGAACAGCGGCACCGTGATGAGCTGGCAGAACAGGCCCTTGTTGGCGCTCTCCAGCATGGTCCACGACGCCTTGAGGCGCAGCGATTTCGGCGGACCGAACTCGACGCCGATCATCAGTCCCTTGCCGCGCACTTCCTTGAGCAGCTCGTAGCCCGGCACCATCCGCGTCAGCGCCAGCCGAAGCTCGGCGCCGCGCTTGGCTGCGGCCTCCACCAGCTTCTCGGCCTTCATCACCTCGAGCGTGGCAATGCCGGCGGCCATCGCGAGGTCGTTCTTGGCGAAGGTCGAGCCGTGCACCACGGCGCGGTCCATGCGGTTGAAGATCTTGTCGAAGATCTGCTTGCGCGTCAGCAGCGCGCCGACCGGAACATGGCCCCCGGACAGCGCCTTCGACAGCAGCACCATGTCGGGTTCGACGTTCCAATGTTCCACCGCAAGGAACCGCCCGGTGCGGCCCATGCCGGTCTGGATCTCGTCGGCGATGAAGATGGTGCCGTATTTCTTGCAGAGCGCCGCGGCGCCGGGCAGGAACTCGTCGGAGGGCATGTTGACGCCCTTGCCCTGGATCGGCTCGACGATGAACGCTGCGATCTCGCGCGACGACAGCGCCTGCTCGAGCGCGGCGAGATCGTTGAAGGGGATCGCCGTGCAGCCCGGCAGCAGCGGCTCGAAGCCGTTGCGGAAGTTCGAATCATCGGTCAGCGACAGCGCGCCGTAGGTGAGACCGTGATAGGAGTGCCCGCAATAGACGATGCCGGGCCGGCCGGTCGCGCCACGCGCGAATTTGATCGCGGCTTCCACCGTCTCGGCGCCGGAATTGGCGAAGAACACCTTGTCCAGATACGGGACATATTCCAGCAGCCGCTCGGCAAGAACGCCCGCCAAGGTCGAGACGTCGAGCTGAACGAGATTCGGCAGATCGGTGTCGAGGACGCTTTTCAGCGCGGCACGCAGCGTCGGATGATTGCGGCCGATTGCAAAGACGCCAAAACCGCTGAGCAGATCAAGATAACGGGCGCCATCACGATCGTAGAGATATTGCCCTTGTCCCTTCTGGAACCCAACATCATATCCAATCGTCTTTAGAACGCGGACAAGCTGCTCGTTCAGATGCCGAGAGTGCATCGTGCTGCGCTGCGCTTGGCGCTCCACAAACATCTCGGAAACGTCTAGATTGGGTTTTAGCATCGGCTACATACTTCGGTTGATGGACGTGACGTCAACTGAAAACGCGCAATGCGGCGTTTTGCCCTCATTCGCACCATCAAAGCAAGCACGGGTTTCTGCCAATGTTGCATCGCCTTAGATATCTCATGTCGACGACACTAGCATACTCCGCAGTCGTGTTCGCAGCAGGAATTTCTTCCGCGCTCGCGGCCGACCCCACCGGCGACTGGCGGGTCGCCGACGGCGTCGCTAACATCCGAGTCGCACAATGTAATGGCAGCATGTGGGGCGTCGTGGCCTGGGAGAAGACCCCGGGCGGACGCGACAGCAACAACCCCGATCCGGCCCGCCAGAGCCGGCCGACGCTCGGCATGCCGATCCTGATCGACATGAAGAAGAAGCCCGGCGCAGACGCGTGGGAAGGCCAAGTCTACAACGCCAAGGATGGGCAGCTCTACAGCTCCACCATCACGCCGGTCGACCCCGATCACCTGGAGATCAAGGGCTGCGTGCTCGGCTTCCTGTGCGGCGGCGAGACCTGGACGCGGGTTGCTCCGCCGATCCCGTCGAGCCCCGTAAACAGCATGGCCAAAGGTACACAGAAACCAATCGCGCCGGCCCCTGCCCCGGCGGCCAAGACCACGACCGGCGTCGGCAGTGGCGCAACCGCATCGGCCAAGCCGGGACACAAGCCCGCGGACCAGGTCGGCGATATCTGCCTGCTGCCCGATATTGCGCGCGCCCGCTAGTTGGCGTCCGTCACCCGAACAAAAAAGCGGCCGAGAGATCGGCCGCTTTTTCTATTCGGTGATCAAGAGCCCTCTTGCTCCTTGACCTCGCGAGGCTTGCCCATCAGGGCCGGCTGGAACAGCAGCACGGCGGCGAGCGTGGTGACCAGCGACAGCGCCAGCAGCTTGCCCATGCTGGACGTGCCGGGATGGCTCGACAGCCACAGGCTGCCGAATGCGGTCGCCGTCGTCAGCGCGCTGAAGAAGATCGCCCGGGTCAGGCTGGTCTGGAGCAAATTGGTGCGGCCGCCGCGCCACGCCACCACGTAGTAGATCTTGAACGCGACGCCAATGCCAAGCAGGAGCGGCAGAGCGACGATGTTGGCGAAGTTCAGCGGCAGCTTGATCAGCACGCAGATCTCCAACGTCACGGCGCCTGCGACCAGCAGCGGCACGATCGTCATCAGCACGTCGGTGAAGCGCTTCAAGGTCACCCACAGCAGCAGGCTGATCACGACCAGCGAGTAGATGCCGGCGTGGATGAATGCCTTCACGATCGTGTCACCGGACTTCAGGATCGAGACCGGCCCGCCGATCGCGTTGGGCTCGGCCGTCAGGACGGCGTTGGCGAATCGCCTGAGATTGTCGTTGTCGTTCGGATCGCCCTTGGGCTGGGCCTCGACCCGAATCAGTCCGTCCTTGCTCTTCCACTGCGACACCAGTTCCGGCGGCAGGTTCGCGAGGCTGACCGGCTGCGCCTGCAGGGTGGCGCTGAGCTGCGTCAGCGTGATCTTCCACGGCTCGACGAACACCGCCTGTGCCTTGTTGCGAACCGCCTCGCTCGCGCCCGCGAGCCTGGCAAGCGCATCTGCGAGCCGCCGCGACGCGACCGCGCCCGGCCCATTGCTCTCGCCCGCGGTGCGCCGGAGATTGTCGACGGTCGAGTTCAGGGCGTCGACATTCTCCTTGTCGCTCGGCGCCGCATCGACCTGATCCGGACTGAGCGCAGGCCCCAGCACCTTCGCGCCCTGCGCGATCAGCTTCAGCTTGGCCGGCTGGTCCTGGGGGACGAAGCTGTCGAGCGACATCACGCGCGCCACTTCGGGGAGCTTCTCGAGCTTGGCCTCGATCGCCTTGGCCTCGGTCTCGGAGCGCGTCAGCACGTCGATCGCGTTGGCGCCCGTGTTCGGATCCTTTCGCAGGTCGAGATAGGTCGCGATCGACTCGGCGCGCGGATTGCGCAGGTTCATCGGGTTGAAGTCGAACTTCATGTAGTAGAGCAGCGGCAGGCCGGCGACGACCAGGCCGAGCGTGCCGACGATGATCGGCACGCGGTGCTTCTCGAGGAAATGATCGACCGGCGCCAGGAAGGCATAGCCGACCGGCTCCTTCTCGCCGGGCGGATTGAGAATCCTCAGCAGCGCCGGCAGCACCGTGATCGACGACAGGAACGCGATGATCATGCCGGCGCCGGCGATGGCGCCGAGCTCGGAGATGCCCTTGTAGTCGGTCGGCAGGAAGCACAGGAAGCCGGCAGCCGTTGCCATCGCCGCGAGCGACAGCGGCACCGCGGAGCGGCGCGCGGCTTCCGCCAGCGCCTCCGGCAGATTGTCGTTCTTGAATCGCTCGGAGCGGTAGCGCACGCTGAACTGGATGCCGAAATCGACGCCCAGGCCGATGAACAGCACGGCGAACGCAACCGACAGCAGATTGAGCGAGCCGACCATCATCAGGCCGACGGCCGTGGTGAGGGCGAGGCCGATGAACAGGTTGATGAACACGGCCGAGATGATCTTGGCCGAATGCAGCGCCAGCCACAGGATGATCAGCACGACGACCACGGTGCCGATGCCGTTGACGACGGCGCCCTCCTGCACGGTGGCGTATTCCTCGTTGGCGATCGGCACCGGACCGGTCAGCCGCACGCGCGCGTGAAAGCGGTTGGGGAAATCGAGCTCGGCCGCGGCCTGCCGGATCGCATCGGTGGCGGCCTTGCCGGGCTCCAGGGCCTGGTAGTCGAGGATCGGCTTGAAATGGATGAAGGCGCGCTTGTCGCTGTCTTCGAGCGGCTTGTCGGAGATCAGCTGGCGCCAGGAAAAGGTCGCATCGCCCTTGTCGAGCACGGTCTCCACCGTCTGGGAGATGTAGTCGAACGGCCGTGCGGCATTGTCCAGCTTGACCTGGCCGCGCTTGACGCCGGCAAGGCCGGTCTCCAGCGCACCGGTCAGGCCGCGGATCGAGGGGTCCCCGGCCATGATCTCGACGAGCGGCGCTGCCGCCGCGAACTGGTCCGTGAGCTGCTTGACCTCCTCGGTCGGCAGGAACAGCAGGCCGTTCCTGGCGAAGAACTCGCCGCCGCCGAGCAGCTCGACCGATGAGAAGTTCGCGGTGTCGCCCTTGAGCTTCTTGGCGAGCGCATCGGCCGCCACACCTGTCATCTCGGGCGTCGCCGCTTCGACCACCGCCAGGATCATCCGATCGCGATCGAAGGCCTGCTCGTACTGCTGGTCGCGCTTGCGCCAGTCGAGCTCGGGCGAAATCAGCTTGTTGATGTCGGTATTGATGGAGAAATGACGCGCCGTATAGAAGCCCGCGCCTACGGAGAGCAGCAGGGCCGCAATCAATGTCGGCCAGGCAAACCGGGTGCAGGCCTTGACGATCGAGACGACAAACGTGGTCAGCACTTCGTGACTTTCTAATGTTTAGAGAGCTGGGCGGAAACGTCCGCTTCATGGCGGAGTTCCCCGATCAGGGCGAGCCCCGGACGCACACATCCTGAGCGGCGCCCCGACCCGGCCTGGCCCAACCTTGAAGACGAGGGTGGTCCGTCGACGGCGGATCAGGTCGAACGATGCACGGAACCGTCGGGGCGGCTGATATAGCGGCTGTTCTCGGCGGTAAAGTGACGAACGAGTGAGAGCATAACCAACTCAATTAATTGATCTAATTTATAATTACTAAATTACCGGCGACCTGTCGCGAGCTGTGTGCGACGTGTCACATGCGAGCCACTTGCAGACCGGCTTTCTTCTTCGCTCGATTTTTGACACAAAGTCCTGCGTTTCCATCCGTGTGGCGGGCCATTGGGCATTCGCTGGTGCGATTATTGCAACCCTGTCGCACGCACGGAGGTGCCAGGTCGAAAGTGAGGCAACGTGGCTGGACGTCCAATGCAGGTGTATCTCGCGCAGCCGCGCGGTTTTTGTGCTGGAGTCGTGCGTGCGATCGAGATCGTGGAGCGCGCGCTGGAGAAGTATGGCCCGCCGGTCTATGTGCGTCATGAGATCGTCCACAACAAGCACGTGGTCGAGAGCCTGAAGGCCAAGGGCGCCATCTTCGTCGAGGACCTCTCCGAGGTCCCCCCGCGCGCCGTCACCGTGTTCAGCGCCCACGGCGTCGCCCGGACGGTGGAGGAGGAAGCGGCCGCCCGCGGGCTGCCGGTGCTCAATGCCACCTGCCCGCTGGTGACCAAGGTCCACAACCAGGGCAAGCGCTACATGTCCAAAGGCCGTACCCTGGTACTTATCGGCCATGCCGGCCACCCGGAAGTCGAGGGAACCATGGGCCAGGTTCCCGGCCCGGTCCATCTGGTGCAGAACGTGGCCGATGTGGCCACCCTGCCCCTGCCGGTCGATACCCCGCTGGCCTATATTACCCAGACCACGCTCAGCGTGGACGACACCAAGGACATCATTTTAGCCCTTCAAGCCCGCTTTACAGACCTTCAAGGTCCCGATATCCGGGATATCTGCTATGCGACACAGAACCGGCAATCTGCGGTAAGGGACTTAAGCAAGCTGGTGGACGTCATCCTGGTGGTGGGCGCCGCCAACAGCTCCAACTCGAACAGACTGCGCGAGATCGGCACCGAGGCCGGGGTCGCAAGCTATCTGATCGCTGATGGCAGCGAGCTCGATCCGGTTTGGCTGAAGGATGCCAAAGCCGTCGGCATCACCGCCGGCGCCTCGGCTCCCGAAGTTCTCGTCGACGACGTCATCGAAGCCCTGCGGCGCATCGGACCGGTCGAGGTCGCGGTGGTCCCGGGGCGGGAAGAAAACATCGAATTCCGCCTGCCGGCCGAATTGGTCGCGGGCTGATCGGTCCTCGTTTGGTCCAGAAAGAAGAGACGTAATGGCAATCCCCTTCCATAAGGAACTGCGTATCGGGGCCTATCTGATGAAGCAGAAGCTTCTCGGCCGGAAACGCTATCCGCTCGTGCTGATGCTGGAGCCGCTGTTCCGCTGCAACCTGGCGTGCGCCGGCTGCGGCAAGATCGACTATCCCGACGCGATCCTCAACCGCCGCATGAGCGCGCAGGAGTGCTGGGACGCGGCCGACGAGTGCGGCGCGCCGATGGTCGCCATCCCCGGCGGCGAGCCGCTGATCCACAAGGAGATCGGCGAGATCGTGCGCGGCCTGGTCGCCCGCAAGAAGTTCGTCTCGCTCTGCACCAACGCGCTGCTGCTGGAGAAGAAGCTCGACCTGTTCGAGCCGTCGCCGTATTTGTTCTTCTCGGTGCACCTCGACGGCCTGCGCGAGCATCACGACAAGGCGGTGTCGCAGAAGGGCGTGTTCGACCGCGCCGTCTCCGCGATCAAGGCCGCCAAGGCGCGCGGGTTCACGGTGAACGTCAACGCCACGGTGTTCGACGGCCACCCCGCCGAGGAGATCGCCAAGTTCCTGGACTTCACCACCGAGCTCGGCGTCGGCGTCACCATGTCGCCCGGCTACGCCTACGAGCGCGCGCCGGACCAGGAGCACTTCCTCAACCGCACCAAGACCAAGCAGCTGTTCCGCGACGTCTTCAAGCTCGGCAAGGGCAAGAAGTGGAATTTCATGCATTCCGGTCTGTTCCTCGACTTCCTGGCCGGCAACCAGGAGTTCGAGTGCACCCCCTGGGGCATGCCTGCGCGCAACATCTTCGGCTGGCAGAAGCCCTGCTATCTGCTCGGCGAAGGCTACACCAAGACCTTCAAGGAGCTGATGGAGACCACCGACTGGGACTCCTACGGCACCGGCAAGTACGAGAAGTGTGCCGACTGCATGGCGCATTGCGGCTACGAGGCGACCGCCGCCAATGCGGCGCTGACCAACCCGATCAAGGCGATGTTCGTGTCGCTGCGTGGCATCAAGACCGAGGGTCCGATGGCGCCGGAGATCGATCTCTCCAAGCAGCGCCCGGCGCAGTACGTGTTCTCGTCGGAGGTGCAGAAGCGCCTCTCCGAGATCCGTCACGACGAGGCGATCGAGGCGCAGCAGAAGGCCTCGACGGCCGCCTGATCTTCACGGCTCTGATCAATCAAAAGGCCGCCGAGTGATCGGCGGCCTTTTTCATTGAACTGATCTGTGGATCGGGATGGACGCTACGCTCGGCGATGAGCAAACGGCTCACGCCTCGGCAGCGGCCAGCGTCTCGGTCTCGAGGAAATGCTCAGCCGCCAGCATGCCGCTCAGCAGCAGGTCGCGCGCGCCGCGCAGCGAGCGCAGGGCGCGATTGAACTCGATGCCCGTCGACACCAGGCCGCGCAGCACGGCCGGATTGCGGGCGACGCCGCGCAGGATCATCGGAAGGTCGATGTCGCCGTTGGGCTTGATGGCGTCCTTGGCAAGCGACGGGAGGGTGCGATGGGCGGGATCGGAGATCACCCGCAGCGCCGCGAACGGCAGCCCGTACTCGGCGGCATAGGCAGCGGCGATGTGGCTCTCCATGTCGACCGCGGCCGCGCCGGTCTTCATGCGCAGCGCCGCCTTGCGGGCCTGGGCCACCACCACCTCTTCGGCCCCGGCGAGCACGCCGCGCACAACGCGGCGCTTCTTCAGGGCGGCGCGGGCGATGTGCTCCTCGCGCAGCGACAGGCCCGACAGCCAGCGGGCATCGCCGGCGGTCACTTCGGTGGCGACGACGATGTCACCGGCCTTGAGGCTCGGATCGAGACCGCCGGCCACGCCGAAGCTGACGACGCCGCGGATCGAGGTCGGATCGAACACGGTGAGCAGCGAGCGCAACTGCCTGGGGTCGCTCGAGCTGCAGATCACCATCATGCCGGGCCCGGCAGCAATCCGGGCCTCCTGCACCAAGCCCGTCACGACCAAGACCGGCCGCGAATCAATCGGGCGATCCGCGGACGTGTCGTCCCCCATCCCCAACTTCACAATCCGACCCCTGACACCTTCTCGGACGTCGCGTGATCCGACGTCTCCGTCTCTTGTTCCAAAGCCTCAGCCACGGCGGCGCCAGAGCGGAAAGGCCTTAACAAACCGAGGATTACGCAGAAAAAATCCGCGAGGAAACCCCGTTTGCGCCGCACTGCACCGGCACCTGATGCGTTTTTTGCCCGGTGTTGCCATTTGGCCCCGCCGATCCCTGTTCCGTCCTGGAACAGATTGCGCCGGTGCCACCGGGCGTGGAACCTTAAGCAAGAACTACGCCACGAAAATGTGAGACTCACGGCAAGCGGCATGACGGCGCGGGCAGATTCGGCCGCCCCTGCGCCGGTCAGCCGTGCCCGAGCAGGAGATTCGCAGCGCGGTCGCCGGAGCGCACCGAGCCTTCGATGGTTGCCGGCAGGCCGGTATCGGTCCAGTCCCCCGCCAGAGCGAGATTGCCGAACGCCGTCTTCGCTCCCGGTCGGAGCGCGTTCTGCTCGGGCGTCGCCTCGAAGGTGGCGCGACGCTCGCGCACGATCTGCCACGGCGGCAGCTCCGCCGTGATCCCGGCGGCCTTGCAGACGTCGGCCCAGATCGCGGCGGCGAGCTCCTCGCGCGGCACGTCGACGAGGCGATCGCCATTGCTGATGGTGACCGAGAGCCGCTGCGGGAAGGCGAACAGCCACTCGACCAGGCCGCCGACAACCCCGAGAAGAGCTGGTGCATCGCGCGGCGGCGTGATGCGGAAATGGGCATTGACGATGGCACGATATTTCGTCGGCCCCGTGAGCCCCGGCAGCAGGGCCATCGCCGGCCGCGGCGGCACGGCGAGCACCATGACATCGGACGGACCGAGCGCGACGGTTTCATCGCCGCCGAACCTGAGCCCGGTGACGCGACCACCCGCATCGTCGAGGCCGCGCAGCTCGCGGCCGATCCGCACGCTGCCGCCCTTGCCTTCCAGGAATTTCACGGCCGGATCGATCAGCACGCCCGACAGGCCGTCGCGCGCGATCAGCGGCCGGCAGGCCTGGCCGCCGGCGAGCAAGGTCTCGCGGACGATGGCGCCGGCCAGCCCCGCCGACCCTTCCGGCGGATCGCAGTTCAGCGCCGCAAGCAGCAGCGGCTGCACCAGACGGTCATACAGCGTACCCTTGCAGGGAATCGTGCTGCCGATCGTCCTGGACGTACCGGCCCAGATCAGCGGCGACAGCGCGAGGTAGTCGCCGAGCTTGGTATCCGGCACGCGGCGACCCTCGTCGAACACCCACAGCGGCAGGCGGCCGTTGCCGAGATCGAGCAGCCAGCGCTGGCCGCTCCGGATGTCGACGAAGGCGAACTGCGCCTTCTCCGGCCCGACCAGCCCCGCTTCCGAGCCGATCGCGCGGGCATAGGACAGCACGTGATGATTGGCCGACAGCAGCAAATGGTTGCCGTTGTCGATCACCAGGTCGGTCGCGGCGTCGTAATAGGACCGGCAGCGGCCGCCGAGCTGCTGCGTCGCCTCGTGGACATGGACGATGTAGCCCGCATTGGCGAGCCGCACGCCGGCGGAAAGGCCGGACACGCCGGCGCCGATGATGTGAGCTGTCTTCTGCATCAGATGATTGCGTAACGAAGGATGATGCCGATCTTCGTGAGCTTGCTCACGCGGACGGGCTCGCGCGGCAGCGCGAAACCTCGCTCGAGCAAGAGGTCGAACACGGCACGATAGTATTTTGACATGATCCGCGGCGCCCGCACGGCGCGCCGGCGATTTCGCCGCATGATCTCGTCGGCCTTCTCGAAATGCGTCTTGGCCCTGACCGCAACCGAGCTGCAGACCTTGGGCAGCGCGCGCTCCTGCGTGACCTTGACCGGATCGTCGCCGGTGATGCCGGCGAACAGCAGCGCCTCGCGCGGCAGATAGAGCCGGCCGATGCCGGCATCCTCGTCGATGTCGCGCAGGATGTTGGTGAGCTGCAGCGCGCGGCCGAGATGGTGCGCGAGCAGGATGCCGTCCTCCTCGGGCATGCCGAAGATGCGCACCGAGAGGCGGCCGACCGCGCTCGCCACGCGGTCGCAATAAAGGTCGAGCGTCGCGAGATCCGGCGCGCGGATCTCCTGCGGCACGTCCATCTCCATGCCGTCGATGATGGCGAGGAAGTCCTCGCGCTTCAGCCCGAAGGTCTTCACCGAGCTGACATAGTCGCGCAGCCGCGGCGGCGGGTTGCCCTGGTACAGAGCGTCGATGTCGTCGCGCCATTTCTGCAGCGCCGCCAGCCGCTCGGGCCGCGGGCCGTCGGAATCGGCGATGTCGTCGACCTCGCGGCAGAAGCTGTAGACCTGGAACATCGCGTCGCGCTGGGCGCGCGGCAGGATGCGCATGGCGGCATAGAACGAGCTGCCGGAGGCCGCCGTGCCGTGATCGATATTGTCTGCGGTTGCCTCGAGGGTCATGCGCCGGCTGCCGATTTGGTGACGGGATGACGCCCGGCCACGCGGCGGCCGATCTCGCCCATGACCGACGTGAAGGTGAGGCCGAGCATGCCGACGGGCGACAGGTGCACGCGCTCGCTCAGCGGATCGCGCACCTTCAGCAACGCCACGATGCGGTCGGCGAAAGCCTGGATCACGGCGATCTCCAGTCCGAAGCGGAAATCCTTGACGCCGCTGTTGAGGTCCCTGCCCTCATCGAGCAGCGCCGCGTTGCGCACCGCGAGCTTCTGCAGGCAGGCCAGCAGAGGCGGCGGCGACTTGGCCTCGCCGAGCATCTCGACGGTCGCGCCGGCTTCCGCCAGCGCATCGCGCGGCAGATACACGCGGTTGAGCGCCTTGTAGTCCTTGCCGCAGTCCTGCAGGTGGTTGTTGATCTGCAGGCCCGCACAGATCGCGTCCGAGGCCGGCCAGGTCGCGGTGGACTCGCCGTGCACGTCGAGCATGAAGCGGCCGACCGGCATCGCCGAGTAGCGGCAGTAGTGGATGACCTCGTCCCAGTTTTCGTAGCGCAGCTTGGTCACGTCCATCCGGAAGGCGACCAGCAGATCGAGCGCGTGCCGAGGCGGCATGCCGCGCTCGGCGAGCGCCCGGCGCAGGCTGACGGCGACGTCCTGGGTTTCGCCAGTCCCGGTCAGCTCGGCTTCGAGCAGATCGAGCAGCCGCAGCTTCTCGTCGCCCGGCAGGCTCGGATGGTCGGCGATGTCGTCGGCGGTGCGCACGAAATTGTAGAAGGCGAGGATCAGCCCCCGGTGCTCGGGACGGATGATCCACGACGCCACCGGAAAGTTCTCGTCCCGGTGTGTCTTGCCGGATCGCAAATCGCTCGCGGTGGTCATGGACGAAACAGCTATCAGGTTGAAAGGGCGCTACCGAAAACAATGCCCGCCGCTTCGCTCATGCGAACGGATTGCTCGCCCCATATAGGCGAAGATCCCGCCAAAACCAATGCAATCGATGTCGGGCAGCCCATAGGACCGAACCGCCGGCCTCCCCCGAGGGGCGGGCCGGCGGTCGTTAACCAAGGGAGTTCGGAAACAACCGTTCCGAACGGCAACCGCTTACTGGTTGTGGGTCTTCAGCACCTGGTCGCAGGCCGGGCTGATCTTGGGCCGGTTCTCCTTGAGGCACGCCAGAATGGTGAAGTCACCCTGATCGATGACGGCACGGCAGAACTTCTGAACGTCACGCGTGCAGGCCGCCTGCTCTTCGGGCGTGCCGCCGCGGCCTTGCGCAAACGCACCGGTGGAAACGGACACCGACGACAGCAGGGAAAGTGCCAGGAAAATCTTACGCATCGTGTTCCTTCATTTTGACAGCAGAGGAGACCTCCCGGATCGCCGATGCTGCCCGGGAAACACCTGTTTGGTTTGGCAAGGACCGCAAGCCCCCCAGCGCCGGAGGTACGCTGCCAAATGCGGCCAAATTTGCGCCCTATGATCCCGAGCGGATCAAGCTCGGAGATCACAGCTTTGGCACAAACAAGGCGTTGATACTAGGGCGTTATTCTCGGAACACGTTTTTCGCATTTGGCTGTTGCAAGCATGCCGCGCGGACCGTTAGATGCAGCGCCGTCGAGGCGGCTTGCGTGCAGCCGTCTTGCGAGGACGACCATTCGGCGCCGACCGGTCGCACGGCGTCGGCGGGCATCATGGCATCCGGTCGCAGCGCCCGACCGGCCGTCATTTGAACCTAACCTTCGGCGAGAACACCAAGTGTTCGAAGCGGCGGCATACGCCGACACAGCGGTGTCATTTTGGATGGGAAACTCGATATGAAACTGTTCGGCTCATCTTTCTCGGGGCACGTCATCAAGGCCGCCGGTCTCGGAGCGGCACTGTTCGTGGCGGCGACCGCAGTTCAGGCTCAGTCGGGCCCGTTCGCCGGCTTCGACGGCTCGTGGTCGGGCAACGGCACGGTCGCGCTGTCGGACGGCACCACCGAGCGCATCCGCTGCAAGGCCAGCTACAAGGTGGCCGGCGCCAATCTGAAGCAGAGCCTGCAATGCGCCAGCGACAGCTACAAGTTCCTCCTGACCAGTGACGTCACCAGCCAGGGCGATCGCATCTCCGGCAACTGGAGCGAATCCAGCCGCAACGTGAACGGCGAGCTGCAGGGCACCGCCGGCAACGGCCAGATCGACGTGTTCGTGCAGGCCGCCGGCTTCGCCGCCAGCATCACCCTGAGGACCAGCGGCAACAAGCAGGTCGTGCAGATCTCCTCCAAGGGCGAGATCCGCGGCGTCAACATCACGATGTCGAAGACCTGATCCTTGGACCGGAGCGCGTCGCGCGCTCACGGGCAGTCGAATGCGCAAACGGCCCTGACAATGTCAGGGCCGTTTTGTTTTGCGGTGCTTCCGCAGCCGTCGGATACGAATGAGACCCGCCGCTGTCGTCGCCCGGCTTGCCGCCTTCGCTAAAGCTCCGGCGCGCCCTTGAACTCATAGCCGCGTCGAAGCCGAAGGCGCAGACGGGACCGGGCGCTCCAGTATTCCAGAGGCTGTCCTGATTGAACCGATAGGCCGCGGCGTGCTGGATCACACGCTTTCGCCGGTGATGACGGCCCTGGTTTACGCAACAGCCTGGGCTAAAGCGGCTTGCGCTTCAGCTTCTGCGACAGGTTGATCAGGAACATCGCGGTCGGGCGGAGGATGAAGAGGTCGGCAAACAGCGCCGCCACCATCGAGAACGCGCTGAGCCAACCGAACAGCCGCAGCGACGGCAGATCCGAGAACACGGTGACGACCAGGCCGCAGGCCAGCACCACGGTGGTGAGGATCAGCGCCGGTCCGACCAGCACGGTGGCGCGCTCCACTGCGACGGCGGCACTGACGCCGGGCGCGCTTTCCATCCGCAGCCGGTTCAGGAAGTGGATAGTCGCCGACAGGCCAAGGCCGAAAGAGACCGTGAGCGCCACCACGCTGGCAAATTGCAGCCCCTCCCCCATTGCCCACAGCACGGTACCCGACATCACGACAGGGAAAATGCCGGGCAGGATGCAGGCGAGCATGACGACCCAGGACCGGAAGGCCAGCCCGATGAACATCGCCACCAGCGCGAACTCGATCGTCAGCCCATGGTTGAGCTTTTCGATCATGCCGGCGGAGTTGCGCGCGGCGATGGCGGCGAGACCGGTAACGGCAATTTCATAGCCGGGATGCCTCTTTCTCACCGCATCGAGCTCGCGGTCGAGCTTGTCCACCACCGGCAGCAGCTGGCTGGAATCGACATCCGGCACACGGCCGGCGACCACCACGGCATCCTGTTCCTTGTCGATGAAGCGGCGCACGAGGTGCTCGGGGATCAGATTGACGTATTCCTGCAACGTCGCCGTATCCGACGAGCCGGCCTTCTCGGCCAGCCAGCGCCGGAGCGTCTCGACCGACCAGACGTTGCCGACACCAGCGGTCTTTTCGACGGTGGCATGGACGTCGGCGATCGCCTGCAACGTCTCCAGCGCATAGAGCGAGGCGCCCTTCGGAAACTGGATGAGCACGTTGACCGGATTGGCGCCGGTCAGCTTGGCATCGAGCCGGTTGCTCGCTGCAACCGCCTGCTGCTTGTCAGGCACCTGGTCGGCGAGGCGATAGCGCGGCTCCAGGGTCGAATACACCACCGCGAGCGAGCCGACGAACAGCACCGCGATCAGGCTGAACAGGCCGGGACGGCCGACCATGCGCACCGCGATCCAGTAGCAGAAATTGCGCAGCGCCTGGACGCCGGCGTCGGCGCCCTGGAATTTGACCGCGAATGTCTTCTCGTTGCGCACCAGCAGCACGCCGAACACCGGCACCAGCGACAGCACCGCGACCAGCGCGATGATGGTGGCTGCGAGCCCCGCCTCGCCGAACTTGCGGATCAGGTCGCTGTCGGAAAACTGCAGGGCGATGAAGGAAATGCCGGCGGTGGCGTGGGTCAGCACGCAAGCCGGGCCGACGACCAGCACGGCGTTCTTGAACGCCGTCACCTTGTCCTGACCCGCGATCAGGCGGTCGCGGGCGGCGAAGGTAAGCTGCATCGAATCGGAGAAGCTGATGACCATGATGAGCGGCGTCATCACGTTCAGGAACATGTTGAGATTGAAATTGGCCCAGCCGAGCGCGCCGAGCGCGAGCATGATCGCGATCAGCGGCGGAAACGCCGCTGCGATCATGAAGGAGACCTTGCGGAAGAAGATGATGGCGATGATGCAGCCGGCGAGAATGCCGAGAATGTTGTAGGTCAGCCCGTCGCGTTCCACCGCGTTGCGGATCTCGAGCTGCATGACCGGCACGCCGGAAAGCTGGACATTCAGGCCGGTGTCGGCGAGGTCCTCCGCCATCAGCTTCCGGATGTCGCCCACCACCTTCCCGAGATCGTTCGAGGCGACCACCTTGGGCTCGAGCGACAGCACGATCAGGGCGAGCGTGCCGTCCTCCGACAACAGCTTGCCGCGGATGATCTCGTTCGACTTCACCGTTTCGATGAACTTGTCGTAGGCCTCGCCCTCCGGCAGATCCGACGGAAACAGCGCTGCCGGCAGCTTGCCGGGCGCCGGCGCCTGACGGGCCGAGAACAGCGACACCAGGCCACGGGTACCCTCGACCAGTTGCAGGTCGGTCACGAAGTCACGAAGCTTCTCGAGGTTCTGGCGGGCCAGCAAGGTCTGGCCCTCGACCACGACGAGGACGTCGAATTCCTCGGCCGGGAACTTCTTCGTCACCTCCTCGTACTGGTGGAATTCCTTGCTGTCGGAGCGAAACAGCTGGCTGAGCGAATCGTCGATCTGGATGCGCTTGATGCCGAACACCGCCGCCACGATGAGGACGAGCAGGACGACGCAGGAGAAGATCGGCGCCTTGACCGCGAGGAGGCCGAGTCGTTCGATGCCAAAAGCGATGCTGTCGGCCGGCCGGTGCTCGACCTTCTCGACATGGACTTCGTTGTCGTGCCTGACTTCCAGCATGCGGTGTCCAGTGGTTGGGGTGCGGCCCAATTCTGAGGGCCTGAGCGCATAGGGCAGAAATAAGGCCGCTCAGCGAAGCAGAGATGACCGCATTGTGGCCCGCAGCCCAAGCTAATCCTTGAAAACACGTGAAAATTCGTCGAGGCGATCTAGCAGGGTTCACTCCCCGGCCGCAACCATGCGCGGCCACACAATACGGCGAGCCGCCACGGCTTCCGATCACGCCACGATTCTGCCGTGCTTGAAAAGAGCGTGGATGGCCCCGACGGACGCGGGGCCTCGAAACCTGAACGACTCAAGGACCGGTATCCGACCGAGCCGTCCCTTGCTCTGGGCAGGCCGCGAGCCGGTGCTGGCGAGCACCACCCGCCGCCCCCAGTTCCACATAGGACCATCACCCTGCGGGAAGGGCGGCCTCGCGCAGCCGGATCGAGTAGTTCGACGCGTTCTGATGCCCGCGCGAGGCGGCGCGCGCAAACATGATGAGGTGATGCGCGATCAACGCCACGGCGATGAAATTCTCGATCTCGCCTCGCTTGAGCTGGCTCCAGGCAAAGCGCCAGAACGGCCGCTTGTAGTCGCCGAGCACGCCCACCTTCCAGAAGATCTTGCCCATCATGACCAGGCCGCGCCTGATGTTCGGCCAACTCTTCATCTCGTCGCTGACCGGCACCTCGATGCGGTTGGCATAGGTGGTGTCGCATTGGTGCTTGTAGCGCGCGAACAGCCGCTCCGGCTCGTAGGCAACCTCCATGCAGCGCCGCCACGCCGTGACCACCTCGTCATAGGGCATCAGGAATTTCACGTTGGAGTCGCGACTGTCATCGTGGACCAGCCTGCCCTCGCGCTCGAGGCGATCCCACAGGGGCGTCTTCGGCAGCGCCTGCAGCAGATTGATCGTGAGCAGCGGGATCCGGCTCTCCTCGACGAACTGCAGCAGCGCGTCCGCGGTCTGCGGCGTGTCGGTGTCCAGCCCCATGATGATACCGGAGACGACCTCCATGCCGTAGCTGTTGATGGTCCTGATCCCCTCCAGGATCGGCACCATCATGTTGTGATCTTTCTGCATCGCCGTCAGCGCATCCGGATCGGGCGTCTCGATGCCGCAGAAGATGGTGATGAAATAGGCCTCACGCATCTTCTCCAGGATCTCGGGCCGCTTGGCGATGTTGAGCGTGGCCTCGCAGGCGAGCCGCATCACATAGCCGGTGCGCTTCTGCCATTCGATCAGATGCGGCAGCAGCTCCGTCGCGGCTTTGCGGTTGCCGATGAAGTTGTCGTCGACGAAATAGACCGAGCCGGTGACGCCGCATTCCCTGAGCTTGTCGAGCTCGGCGATGATCTGCTGCGGCGACTTGATGCGCGGGTTGCGCCCATAGAGGCCGGGGATGTCGCAGAACTCGCACTGATAGGGGCAGCCGCTGGAATACTGGATACTGCCGAGAAAGTACTTCTTCACCTCGGCGAGCTCGTAGGCCGGCACCGGGAAATCGGTCATCGCCACCCGCTCGTTGGTCCGCAGCACGACCTGCTGCGCAGGCCGTGACGGATCCCGCGCCAGCCGCGCGATCAGCTCGTCGGTCGCATCACCGAGCTCGCCGACATGCAGATAGTCGAAGCTCGGGTAGTAGTCCGGACAGGCGCTGACCGAGGGGCCGCCGAGCGCGACCGGCAGGTCGAACGCGTGCGCCCGCTGGCAGATGTCGTTCATCTGCTGACGCTGGATGTGCATGCCGCTGACGAACACCGCTTCGGCCCATGAGAAATCCTCGTCCTGCGCCGGGCGGATGTTCTCATCGATGAAGCGCACCTGCCAGGAACCTGGAAGATAGGCCGCGATCAGCAGCAGCCCCTGCGGCGGCATGAAGGCCTGGATGCCGTCGGTGAGCGGATAGGCATGCTCGAAGGTTCCGAACGACGAGGTGTAGCGCGGAAACACACAGAGAATGCGACGTACCGTTTCGATGCCCTCGAATCTCATCGACTGCCCCTCGCGACAACCCGCTAACCGGTTACCTTACGGCCGAAGATAAGGCTTCGCTACCCCTTCCGGAAAAGTTGAGTGCGATCGCGCCTTCCGCTCCTGTCGCAAGGCGCGAGGTCCCGCCGCGTGCCAGATGCTCACGCTGCCCGGCATGATCCGACGCGACCTGACGAGGCGACCTGATCCGATGCATCGCAATACGGATGGCGGAATGCGAAGGGCGATCCAAAGTTCCAATCGGATGGATAATTGATCGGTCGAGCGCGACGACTGCTCCCGCCTGTCTCCGACCGGCGAACCAATTGCGGAGCGCGCGTGCGCGCGGCCACTGGTTTGCAATGCATTTGCAGGGGAACGAGGGGCCTCGAAATGGCGCATGCCCTCCGTAGTCGACCGGATGCCCCGACGCCCGCCCCTGCTGCGGAGCACCAACTAATCGATTGAAACGCCAAGCAAAGTGCGCTGTGGTTGCATAATACTGACGGTGTCCACTTAACGCTTTCTCCATGAAGGTTTTGCATAACTATTAACGATCAAGCGCCTCCTCCGTCGTAGCAAAAACTCGCGGTATCTCACCTCATGACCTCAAGCCCGACGTCAACGAAGACGGCCACGCGCCAATCCATCGCAGTCAAGCTCTACGCAATCTTTGCGTTGTTTGCGCTATTGACCGCCGCAATCACCTGGCTGTCCGACTACAACTCGCGGCGAGCCACGGAGCTCATCAAAGCCATCGAGACAGCCAATCTCGCCGCTCACAACGTTCAGCTGGTCAACGGCCTTGTCTATGCCGTCGTCATGGAGTCGCGCGGCGTCTATATGTCGACAGACCCCGCCGTCGTGAAGCAATACGGCAACGGCTTGCTCAAGTTCAATGCCGACATCCTGAAGGTCGTCGACAAGTGGCAGGCGATCGTCCAGGCCGACGACGCCCAGCAATTCGCAACGTTCAAGAAGCGGATCGAGCAATTCGTCGAATTCCGCGCCGAACTGGTCCGCCGCGCCAATGAAATCAGCCCGGCTGCGGGACGCGAGTGGGGCGACAACGATGCCAATCGCTCCGTGCGCAAGGCGCTCAACACGGATCTCGAGGCGCTGTCCAAAGTCTATGTCGAGCGCGCAGGAAAGATCGCCGAGGAAACGGCGCTGAACAACAAGCTCTCGCTCGTGCTGACCGGTCTTGGCGGCCTGATGCTGGTTCTGGTCGCAGCCGGCGTGGTGATCATCGCCCGCTCGATCGCTCGGCCGCTGTCGCAGATCACCGATACGATACGCCAGGTCGCGACCGGCGCCGAGAACGTCGAGGTGCCGCATGCCGGACGGGCCGACGAGATCGGCGAGCTCGCCCGCGCCATCGGCGTGTTCCAGCAGGCGATGGCCCATAACCGCGACCTCAATGTCCAGGTCTCGCAGGACTCGGAAATCCGCGAAGCCCGGGCCCGCCACATCGAGACCGCGGTCGAGCAATTCCGCACCGCGATCGGCAGCGTGATGCGGACCGTCACCGAGAACGCCGCCGCGATGCGCCAAACCGCCGAGATGATCACGCGGCTGACGGCCGATGCCAACGAGCGCGCGGTCACCGCGGCCGGCGCCACGTCGCAGGCCTCGACCAACGTCTCCGCCGTCGCCAGCGCCGCCGAGGAGCTGTCGACGTCGGTCGAGGAGATCGGCCGGCAGATCCGGCAGTCGGCCGGCGCCGTCGAGCAGACCGGCCAGCGCACCGAGAAGTCGGTCACGGAGATCGAGGGCCTTGCCGCCGCCACCCAGCGCATCGACGGCGTACTGACCCTGATCCAGACCATCGCCGAGCAGACCAATCTCCTCGCGCTGAATGCGACCATCGAGGCCGCCCGCGCCGGCGAGGCCGGCCGTGGTTTTGCCGTGGTCGCTCACGAGGTCAAGGCGCTGGCCGGGCAGACGGCCAAGGCGACCGAGGAGATCAGCCAGAACGTCGGCCTGATCCAGGCCTCGACCAAGACCGCGGTCGACGCCGTCCGCGAGATTGGCCAGGCGGTCCGCGGCATCAACGAGATCACCTCGAACATCTCCAATGCCATCCAGCAACAGGACCAGGCGACGCGGGAGATCTCGACCAACGCGCAGTCGACCGCCCAGGGCAACCAGACGCTGGTCATGAACATCGACTCGCTCCGCGACGCCATCAGCGAGACCTCGACAGCCGCCGCCTCCGTCCTGTCGGCGTCCGGCGACCTCAACGCGACCGCGCAGACGCTTGCCAACGAGGTCGAGAAGTTCTTCCAGAACCTCCGCTCGGGTCCGTCTGCGGAGATGCGGCTGCGCAAGGCGAGCTGACGGCGGCGAGCCATCGGTTGCGGAAATCGCCCCCACAAGACGTGATCCGTTCCGACACCGGAACCGTTTCTTGGTTTTTGGAGAGCCATCGTGCGCCAGACAGCCAAGAAACTTCCGTTCGCCTGCGACCCGGTTGCGGTCACCCAGGATGACGTCGAGGACGCCATCCGCACCATCCTGACCTGGATCGGCGAGGACCCGTCACGCGAGGGTCTCTCCGAGACCCCGGCCCGCGTCGCGCGGGCCTACAAGAGCTATTTTTCCGGCTATGAGCAGAACCCCGAGGAGTATCTGCGCAAGACGTTCGAGGAGACCGCCGGCTACGACGAGATGGTGCTGTTGCGGAACATCCCGTTCCAGAGCCATTGCGAGCACCACATGGCGCCCATCATCGGCCGCGCCTGGGTCGGCTACGTGCCGCGCAACCGCGTGGTCGGGATTTCCAAGCTCGCCCGGGTCGTCGAGGCCTATGCCAGCCGGCTGCAGATCCAGGAGCGCATGACCGCCGAGATCGCCAACATCATCGACGAGGTGCTGCAGCCGCAGGGCGTGGCGGTCGTGATCAAGGCAGCCCATCACTGCATCAGCTCGCGCGGCGTCAAGAAGCACGGCGTCGATCTCACCACCAGCCGCATGCTCGGCTGCTTCCGCACCGACCCGATGAGCCGCCAGGAGTTCCTGGCGATGGTCAATTCCGATCTGAAGGATTGAGGGGCACGGAAAATCGTCCGCCCGCTGTGATCCAGCCGTCCATGAGCCACGTTATCCGGGATCAAGCATGCGTGCCGGGGACCATGACCACGCGATGAGAGCGGCTGGATTAGCGCAATGGAACGTGGCATCGTCCCGGCATCGATTTGCACGGGCCTTGGGCGCCCGTACCAAGGTGAATGTGAGCAGAGGGCCGAAGGCGACTGTGGATTGGGCTGAATTGATCGGACGCGTCGCCGCGCGCGGCGACCGCGAGGCGTTCAAGGCCCTGTTCGCGCATTTTGCGCCCCGCATCAAAGGTTTCCTCATCAAGACCGGCTGCAACGCCGACGACGCCGAGGAAATCGCCCAATCCACCATGGTGGCGGTGTGGACGAAGGCGGGGCAATTCGATCCGTCGACGGCCGGCGCGGCCGCCTGGATCTTCACGATCGCGCGCAACCAGCGGATCGACGCCGTGCGCAAGGCCGCCCGCGACAGCCGGCTGAGCAGAGAAGTGGGGCGCGACGAGGAAGCCGATCCGACGCTCGCAGCCGACCAGATCGTCTCGCGTGTCGAAGATGCCACACGGGTAGCGGCCGCGATCGAAAGATTATCGGCGGAGCAATCCACCGTGATCCGCCTGTCGTTCGTTGAGGAACGACCGCATTCGGAAATCGCGGCGGTGCTCGGCCTGCCGCTGGGTACGGTAAAGTCACGAATCAGACTGGCGATGAATCGCCTGAGAGACCTGTTGGACGACGCGACATGACGATCAGCCACCACCCGCCGGAAGACCTGCTGGCCGACTTCGCCACTGGTGCGCTCGACGAGGCCGAGCGGCTGGTCGTCGGTGTCCATGTCGCCGATTGCGGCCGATGCCAGCGCTTCGTCCGCGCCATCGAGCAGCTCGCCGGCGCCTCGCTGGACGCGGCCGAGCCGATCGCGACGGGCGCGGATGCTTTCGATGCCGTGATGGCCCGCATCGATCGACGCCCGCAGGCGGCGCCGCAGGTGAGCGAGGTCGCCGAGCACGATCCCGAGCTCGCGGACCTGCCCGAGATGGTCAAGCGCTGCAAGATCGGCAAGCGCCGGCGCGTGGCACCCGGCATCAGCATGCGCCCGATCCTGCTGCCTGGCACCGGCAAATCGCGCGCCTTCTTGCTGCGCTCGGAGCCAGGGGCGCGGATGCTGGAGCATACGCATTCCGGCAATGAGCTGACCTGCGTGCTGAAGGGCAGCTTCAGCCATCTCGGCGGCTATTACGGACCCGGCGACTTCGACTATGGCGACGACGAGGTCGACCATCGTCCGGTGGTCGGTGACGAGGGCCCCTGCCTCTGCCTCGTCGCCATGACCGGCGACCTGCGCATGCACGGCCTGCTCGGCCGCCTCATCAGCCCCTTCGTCCGGCTCTGATCGCATCGTGGCGTGCCGCCGCGGAGCAATCAAGACGAGCTAGATCGGCTGGACGATTCGCCACTTCCCTCCGCGCGATACCGACAGCACGCTGGCGGTGATCCGCATCTGACTCTGCCCCGTTTCCGTTCAGAGAGAGCGCATGGAGGAGAATGATGCGATCAGCAAGCGCGGATCAGAAGGGTTGCGTCGCGCATCTTGGCAGCCTGCTGGCCCGTGCCGGACGCAACGATGAGCAAGCCTTTGCCGAGCTCCATGCTGCAACGATCTTGAAGATGCGGAAGACCGTGCGCGCCTTGCTGCCGTCCGCGGCTGACCTCGACGACATCCTGCAGGATGGCTACCTGAAGATCTGGCGGCATGCCGCGAGCTTCGACCCGACGCGCGCCTCGCCCATCACCTGGATGTGCAGGATCATGCGCAACACCGCGATCGACGCGCTGCGCGCCACCGGCGTGCCGACCTCGGAGCTCGATGAGGCCCTCGCGATCCCCGATTCCGCCGACAGCGCCGCCGACGAATTCGACTACGCGCTGGCGGAACCGATCGCCCGCGAGGCGCTTGGGCGGCTGCCGGAGGAGCGCCGACGGCTGCTGGCGCTCGCCTATCTCGAGGGCGAAAGCCGGACGCGTCTGTCGGAACGGTTTGGCGTGCCGGTCGGCACCATCAAGACCTGGCTGCATCGCAGCCTGGTCACGGTGCGCAAGGACTGTCTTGGCCAGGCCCACGCGGTTACCGCGGCGGCCGCCTGATCGGCTGCATGGCGTGATGACCAAGGTCCCATGACCAGGACACGTGCCGTAAGACACCTTGTCATCGTGCTGGGCGACCAGCTCGATGCGGACTCGGCGGCCTTCGACGGTTTCGACCCGGAGCAGGACGCCGTGCTGCAGATGGAGGTCAGCGACGAGGCCAGCTACGTTCCGCAGCACAAGATGCGCATCGCGTATTTCTTCGCGGCGATGCGCCACTTCCGCGCCGATCTCGAGAGCCGCGGCCGCACCGTCCATTACGTCCGGCTCGATGATCCCGCCAACACCGGCGCACTCGACAGCGAGATCGCGCGGCATCAGGCGGCGCTGCGGCCTGCGGCGACCATCGTGCTGGAGCCCGGCGATTTTCGCGTGCGCGAGGGCTTGCGCAAGCTGCCGCAGCGGCCCGACATCCGCGCCGACCGCCACTTCCTGTGCACGGCGGAGGAGTTCGACGCCTTCACCGAGCGCCATCCGCGCCCGATCATGGAGACGTTCTACCGCGCGATGCGGCGCAAGACCGGCATCCTGATCGACGAGAGCGGCCGCCCGGTCGGCGGCAGCTGGAATTTCGACGCCGAGAACCGCAAGGGATTCGGCAAGTCGCGCCCGCCGATCCCCGTCGCCAGATCCTATGCGCCCGACGCGATCACGCGCGACGTGCTCAAGCTGGTCGCGGCGCGCTTCTCCAACAGTCCCGGCAAGCTCGACCGCTTCGACCTGCCGGTGTCGCGCGTCGACGCGCTGACCGAGCTTTCCGATTTCGTCGCCTGGCGCCTCTCCTTGTTCGGCACCTATCAGGACGCGATGCTGAGCGACGAGCCGTTCCTGTATCACTCGCGGCTGTCGGGCGCGCTGAACCTGCACATGCTGAATCCGCGCGAAGTGGTCGCGGCCGCGCTTCAGAGCCGCAACGCGCCGCTGAACGCGCTCGAGGGCTTCGTCCGCCAGATCATCGGCTGGCGGGAATTCGTGCGCGGCATCTATTGGCAGCGCATGCCTCACTACGCCGATGAGAACGCGCTCGACGCCGGCCTGCCGATGCCGCGCTTCTACTGGACCGGCGAGACCGACATGCGCTGCCTGGCGCAGGCGATCGGCCACACCATCGACCATGCCTATGCGCATCACATCGAGCGGCTGATGGTGCTCGGCCTGTTCGCGATGCTGCTCGGCGTCCGGCCCTACGATGTGCACCTCTGGCACATGTCGATGTTTCACGACGCCATCGACTGGGTGTCGCTGCCCAACACGCTCGGCATGAGCCAGCATGGCGACGGCGGCGTGGTCGGCACCAAGCCCTATGCGGCGTCGGGCCACTACATCGACCGCATGAGCGACCATTGCCGCAACTGCCGCTACGATCCGAAGCAGGCGACCGGCGACAGGGCCTGCCCGCTCACGACGCTGTATTGGAGCTTCCTTGCCAAGCACCGCCGGCGCTTCGCCAATAATGGCCGCATGCGCAACCAGTACGTCAATCTCGAGCGCCGCAGCGCGGCGGAGATCCGCGCCATCCGGAGCCACGCCGACGCGATCGCGTCGGCCCTGGTGTAATCCGGCGTTCGCCGGTCTGAACAGCGCTCACGGCTTGCTGGCCGGACGCCGATCGGTCATATCTTGGGCAGTTCCATCCGTCTCCCGCCGATCCAGCCCGGAATGCCCTGCCCATGACCGCCGCCATCGTCGCCGTCTTCACACTCGCCTATGCCGTGGTGGCGCTGGAGCATCCATTCCGGATCAACAAGGCAGCCACCGCCCTGGTCGGTGCCGGCCTGATGTGGACCATCTACGCCGTCATGGGCGGGACCGCGCCGGCCGTTGCGGCTGAGCTCAACGAGTCCGTGGCCTCGACCGCGCAGATCATCTTCTTCCTGATCGGGGCGATGACCATCGTCGAGGTCATCGACGCGCACAACGGCTTCGAGGTCGTGACCTCGCTGATCAGCACCAGGAATCAGGTCACGCTGGTCTGGCTGGTCGGCTTCGTGACCTTCTTCCTCAGCGCCATGCTCGACAACCTCACCACCGCGATCGTGATGGTGTCGCTGATGAAGAAGCTGTCGGGGCGTGACGAAGATCGTCTCGTGTTCGCCGCCATCATCGTGATTGCCGCCAATGCCGGCGGCGCGTGGTCGGCGATCGGCGACGTCACCACCACCATGCTGTGGATCGGCGGCCAGATCACGCCGCTCGCGATCATGAAGTCGGTCTTCATCCCCTCGCTCCTGAACCTGCTGGTGCCGCTCGCGGTCGTCAGCGTCACGCTGCGCGGCAAGCAGCTCGCGCCTCCGGCGAGCGCAGGGCTCGCCTCGATCAGCCCGATCCTGCCGTTCGAGCGCAATCTGATGTTCTTCATGGGCCTTGGCATCCTGGTCGCCGTGCCGGTGTTCAAGGCGCTGACGCACCTGCCGCCGTTCATGGGCATCCTGTTCGGCCTCGGCCTGCTCTGGATGGTCGGCGAGATCATCCATCGCGAGAAGGCCTCGGAGCAGAAGCAGCGCCTGACGCTCGTGCATGCGCTGACCCGCATCGACATGCCCTCGATCGTGTTCTTCATCGGCATCCTGCTGGCCGTCGCAGCGCTGGAGCACACCCACATCCTGCAGGCGCTGGCGCAATGGCTCGATCGCACCGTCGGCCGGCTCGACCTGATCGTGATCGTGCTCGGCCTCGCCAGCGCGGTCATCGACAACGTGCCGCTGGTCGCAGCATCCATGGGCATGTACAGCCTGAGCCAGTTTCCGCCCGACAGTTTCCTGTGGGAGTTCGTCGCCTACTGCGCCGGCACCGGCGGCTCGATCCTGATCATCGGCTCGGCGGCCGGCGTCGCCGCGATGGGGCTCGAGAACATCCACTTCTTCTGGTACGTCCGCCGCATCAGCGGCATCGCCCTGCTCGGCTATTTTGCCGGCGCCGCCGCCTACATCATCCAATACAATCTGCTTCACTGAGCGGGACCGACGCATGGAATGGTCGTGGCACAGTCTTGCAGCCGTCGCGACCGCCATGCTCATCGGCATCGGAGCTGGCCACGCCGACGACGCGACGATCCGCAGCGGCTACGCGCTCGGCCCGGCCAGTTGCGGCGACGGCGCCCTCACCTTTCCGCGCCTCCAGATCGACATGAAGCCCGGCTTCTGCGCCGGCCTCGTCGCCAGTCGCGACGACGGCCTGCGATTTCCCCGCAGCATCGTGCAGATTCCCGGCCATCAACTGTTCGTGGTCGCGGACATGGGCGGCTGGGGCCATGACGACGGCCGCCTCCTCATCCTCGATCCCGTAGCGCCCGCGGGCCAGCGCATCCGCGAGGCGGTCACGCGACTGTCCTATCCATTCGGCCTCGCCGCGGGCCTCGACGGCAGGATCTACGCCTCGACCGACACCGCGATCTTCCGCTTCGATCCGCTCGCCGCGAACCCGAGAGCGACCATCGAGACCATCATCCGCGATCTGCCTGGGCGCCGCCTGACCTTGCCGGACGGCACCCGGATCGCGGAGAGTGCGCATCCGCTGAAGGCCTTCGCTTTCGACCGCAACGGGCGGCTGTTCGTCAACATCGGCTCGCACAGCGACAATTGCCTGTCGCCGGCGCCGATCACGCGACCCTGCGCGGCGGGCGACGGCACCTCGCCGCTGGCTTCCATCTGGTTGTTCACGCCGCCCGCCGGCGGCCTCTTTCCAGCGCTGAAACCCGGCGATTCCGCTCCGCCTCATGAGGTGTTCGCGCGCGGCTTGCGCAACTCGATGGCGCTGGCGCTGCATCCGCGCTTTCCCGATCCCGGCACCGCGTTCCTGCAGGGCGAGAACGCGCGCGACCTGCAGGACATCTTCGCGCCCAACGAGGAGATCAACGCGATCGAGCAAGGCCGCCACTATGGCTGGCCCTATTGCTACGACCTGACGACGCCGAGCCCGGAATTCAAGCGTGTGCTGCAGTCCGGCGCGCTCAAGAACCTCTGCAACACCACCACGCTCTACAAGCAGCCCTGGTCGCTGCTGCCGCCGCATGGCGCGCCGCTCGGCATGCTCTACTACACCGGCGATCGCTTCGACGACCTGAAGGGCAAGCTGCTGGTCGGCCTGCATGGCTATCGGCCGACCGGCAGCCGGCTACTCGCCTTCGAGGTCGACGACCACGGCTTCCCCAAGCTGAGCCCGGCGCCGGTGCGCTACCATGTGAGCTGCGCCGCCGAGCCAACCCGCGCTTTCCAGACCGCAGCCGGTCCCGCGCCGGCCGCGGCGTTCGATGAGATCATCACGGGGTGGCATCGCGTCAACGGCATCCGGCCGCAGGGCGCGCCGGTCGGCATGACCATCGCCGACGACGGCGCGATCTGGCTGGTCGAGGACAAGAACCAGACCGTGATCCGCATCGACCGCTCTGGCGAGGCTGCCCCCGAACCCCTGCCCTGCGACATCAGGAGCGAGGCGCTGATCGACCGGCTTGCGGCTTTCGCGATGCAGGACGCGGCGAGTCGCGCGCGGCTCACGACCGTGCGCAGGAGCCTGATCGAAAAACATTGCAGCGGCTGCCATTCGGATTTCGGCCTCAAGGCCGGGCAATCCGATGACGACAAGGACCGCGCCGTGCTGCGCTTCATGCTGGCGCAAGACGGCTGGATCTATCCGGGCGATCCCGAAGCCGGCCGGCTGCGTCAACGATTGCGCGGATTGGGTGCCGAGCGGCAGATGCCGCCGGGCGCCAACCTCATCAAGACGGAACCAGGCTACGCCAGGGTGCTTGATGTGGCGGACGATCTGGTCGCGCGGATGATTCCAGGAACCAGGATGCGGGTGAAACCGGGCGGCCCTCCGCATCGCAAGTTCTTCGCCGGCGACGGCCGCGAATGCGGCGAGATCCCGTTCGGCAAGGTCGTCGTGATGACCGAGAGGTCTGCCGTCAATAAGCCCGGCTTCAGCCGTTTCTTCCGGCCCGCCGATACCTACCTCAACGGCACCTGTACGGACGACAATGGCTATTACATCCAACAGCAGTTTCTGGTGCCGCTCTGACCGGCTTGCAATGGCCCGTAGGGCGGGCAAAGCGACCGCCGCAGGCGGCGCGTGCCCACCGGCCGCGCGCACCGGTGCAGATGCTGGTGGGCACGGCGCGCACGAGCGTGCGTTCGGGCGCAAGCGGCGTCGTCCTGCGCCTTTGTCCACCCTACGCATCTCGGGTTTGGCGACTGTTCTCATGCTCTTGCTTGCGAGCGCGCCCACCCTCGCCGCACCAAAACTGTTCGAGAGCACCCAGCTCACTCCATCCGGCGAATACACCTTCGGCATCGAGGGGCCCGCCGTCGACCGCGACGGCAATCTGTTCGTCGTCAATCTCGGCAAGGCCGGCACGATCGGCAAGCTCGCGCCGGAGGCGACGGCCTCCGAAAAATTCACCGAGCTGCCCGACAACAGCATTGGCAACGCCATCCGCATCGACGCCACAGGCACGATGTTCGTCGCCGACTACAAGCGCCACAACATCTTCGCCATCGCCCCCGGCACGACCGAGCCCCGCCTCGTCTTCCATGCCGATGACATGAGCCAGCCCAACGACATCACGCTGGCGCGCGACGGCACGATCTATGCGAGCGATCCCAACTGGAAGGCGCGCAGCGGCCGCATCTGGCGGATCGCGAAAGGACCCGACGGATCCTTGCAAGGCGCAGCCATGTCGGCGCCGCGTGCCATGGGCACCGCCAACGGCATCGATCTCAGCCCCGACGGCCGCACGCTCTATGTCGGCGAATCCAACAGCGGCGAGCTCTGGTCCTATGCGATCGACGGCGACGCGCTTACACGGCCAAAGCTGATCAAGACCTTCGAGCCGAACACGATCGACGGACTGCGCACCGACGCCAACGGCCGGCTGCTGGTCGCGCACATCCTCAAGGGCAGCATCGCCATGCTGGCGCCGGATGGGCGCATGATCCGGGAGATCGCGCTGAAAGCCAGGGAGCCGACCAACCTCGCCTTCGGCGGCAGCGACGGCAAGACCGTGTATGTGACCCAGCGCCAGGGCGGCTTCATCGAGTCGTTTCGGACTGATGTCGAGGGGCGAGAGCATTGTTTGCAGATGCGGAAGTGCTGAGCTTCTCTGCTGGTGCCGGATTCAGCATGGCGCTCGCTGTCTGAACGACAACTAATAGATCGCGCATATCCGCCATGCCCGAATTGCCCGTCGTGCCAGTTTGTCGCACGCTTGCCCACTTGTGTCGTCGGGCAAATCAGACCGATGTTTCCGGCCATCCCGGGCTCGTGAGAGGGGCGTATCGCGATCGTCACGAACGTGGAGCCTGGGGAGCGGTGGGCGTGTGGTGCTGCAGCGTGATCAGTCGCGCGGACGAACGGCATGATGCGCACGGTGAAGTCGTGATGTCCCGACACCCCGATGCTGGTGTCAACCTGGCGCAATACGATCGCGCTGGGGATGGTGGCCAGAAAGCCCGGCGCACCAGGGAGACCACGTATAAGCCGTAAAGCCATCGCGCAGGGAATGCCGGGTTGATCCGGCTGCACCTGTGGTACCTGCCGCCTGCATTCTTTTCGCAGGCGGGCCATGGGTGAGGCCATCACCCGGCATTCCCTGCGCCCTCTTGTTCTCAGAGGGTTCGAGCTATCCTTCATGACTCGGACAGATCGTGTCGCGAGAACGCCGCCCCGTACCCCGTGTCATGTCCGCGCAGGCGGGCATCCGGTACGCCGCGGCGTCTCGATTCATCACCCCTTCCGGCGAGTACTGGATCGTGAGGCCGGCACCTTTCATCTCACCCGCAAATCAAGGCCCCCGCGTGCGCGAGAGCCTCGATAGCAATGGCGATCGCTTATCGCCCGTACACCACCGGCGCGCGGCGGACGATGAGCGGCGGCGGCAGGTCGCGCTCCCAGACACGGCCGTCGTCGAACTGGATGCGCATGCCGTCGGGCGAATACACTGCACTTTCGTCACGTGCGTCGATCCAAAGCCGGCTATTGGGAGCATTCCAGTCCGGCCAGGCCTGGAGGGACTCGCCGGTTTCGGTGGTCAGGTTCACGGCATCGCCGTTCTGCGTCACGAAGGCCGGCGCGCCGATCATTCCGTCGCGGCACATCTGGATGCAGCGGTAGGTGCCGGTGAGGTTCGCACTCGGCTGGGCCGAGGCGCTGCCGGCGACGCAGGCGCCGACCAGGCCAATGACGATTGCAACACGTTTCATGTCGATCACTCCATCGCTCGAAAGGGTCAGCCAGCCCCCATTCGGGCCCCTCGGGCGGATCAAGTGCGATGCGGGAAAAATGTTCCGACCGTTCCCGGTCAGGGAACCCTACTCGACCATCACGACATCGACGGCGACGCCGAGCTTCTGCTTGCGCGAGCCGACGATGATGCCATCGACCGGCGAGACATCGGAGAAGTCGCGGCCCATGCCGAGGATGATGTGATCATTGCCGACCAGGAGATCATTGGTCGGATCGAAGCCGATCCAGCCCAGTTCCTCGCCGCACCACAGCGACACCCAGGCATGGGTGGCGTCGGCGCCCTGCAGCGGCGGCTGGCCCTCGGGCGGGATGGTGCGCAGATAGCCGCTGACATAGGCTGCGGGCAGGCCGAGGCCGCGCAGGCCGGCGATCATGACGTGAGCAAAGTCCTGGCAGACGCCGTGGCGATTGTCGAACACCTCGCGCAGCGGGGTCGAGATCACGGTCGCCTTCGGATCGTATCTGAACTCCTTGCGGATGCGCCGCATCAGATCGGCGGCGCCGGCTACGATCCCCGTCTCGGCGGAGAAGCTCGCCGCGGCGTAGTCCGTCACCGGCTCCAGCACCGGCGCCAGCGCGCTGGCGAAGACGTAGCCGATCGGCGACGACGGGCCGAGGCTCGTCGCCTCGAAAGCTGCATCGCGCACCTGCTCCCACTCCGCACTCGGCGCATCGCGCTCGGGCGGCGTGCGCGACAGCTTCACCCGCGAGCGCGAGTCGATGCGCAGGTGGCGGTGCTGAGTGTCGATCACGATGCTCTCGGTCAGTGTGCCGAAGAAATCGCGCCGCGCCGTCCGCTCCGAGGGACGCGGGCGGATGTCAACGCTGTGCGAGATCAACTCCTGGCCGTCGCCGCTGAGCGGCTCCAGGCGCAGCGAGCAGCGCGCGAAGCTGACGGCACTCCCGTATTCGTAGGTGGTGACATGGCGGATGTCGTAGATCACGCGAGGCCCGTCAGCTTTTCCGGCCGCGTCGCGTTCGGACCGTGTGGGAAGTAGTGCTGACCGATCGCCTCCGCCAGATTGAGCAGGTCCTGCTCCAGTGCAAACAAGGCGCGGCCATCGAGATGGGCCGCCTCCGCCGCGGTCAGCCGCGCGCCCAGCGAGATCGCGAGGCGTTGCGGCCGCTCGATCAGCCCGTTCTCCTTCAGCACCGGGAGGCTCGCGATGTGCTCGTTGAGCAGCTCGACCTGGAACGCGACCGAGCGCGGATTGTAGAGGTCGAGCACGACGAGATCGCGGATCGGCGCCAGCGACGGGCCGATCAAATAGCGCGAGCGGTAGGTGATCTGGCAGTCGACCAGCGTGAGCAGGACGTCGAGATCCTCGGGCGTCGCCTCGTCATAGCCGAACTGGCGCGCGAACCGCGCGGTGTTGATGGCGCGTTCGGCGCGGCGCCCCATGTCGAGGAAGCGCCAGCCGGCGGCGCGGTTCATGTTCTCCTGGGCAAGGCCGGCGAAGCTCGCAAGCCGGTCGAGCGTGAGCTCGGCGATGCTGACGACGGCGTCCTCATCCTCGGCCTCCTGCGCCAGGCGATTCGGCATCTCGGTGATGACCTGCCAAGCGTCGGGCGAGAGGCGCTCGCGCAGCGAGGTCGCGGTGCGCTGAGCCGATCTGAGCAGCGACAGCGCCGAGCCGAACTGCGCCTCGGCCTGCAGGGCCTCAGCCGCCACCTGAAATCCCTTGCTGCGCGAGGTCTGCTCAACCGCGCCCCACGCCAGCAACAGCCGCTGGATACGCTCGGAGGTGTTGAGCTGCGCCGGCGATCCCTTGCCGGGATCACGATGCTGGGCTGCGAGCGCCCGGATCAGCCGCACGGTGGCCTCGGCGCGCTCCAGATAGCGTCCGAGCCAGAACAGATTGTCGGCGGCGCGGCTCGGCAGCACGCCGGCGATGCGGCGTATCCGCACATTGTCGGAGCCCGGCAGCAAGGTGCGCGCCGCCACCGCCTTGTCGGCGACCACCCAGACGTCGGCGGCGCGCGCGCCATCGCCCATCGACACCGCGCGCGCATCGAGCTTGTCGGCGATGCGACAGAAGCCGCCGGGCATGACGGTCCAGCCGTCGGGCGTGGCGGCCGCGAACACCCGCAGCACGAACGGCCGCGGCGCGATCCGACCGTCCTCCCACACCGGCGTGGTCGACAGCCGCACCACCTCCTGTCCGACATAATCGATGCCGCGCTGGCTGATCGCAGCGCGCAGCCGCTCGCGCTCGGCGGCCGAGAGCTCACCAGCCAGCACCGGACCGCTGCTTGCGAAGCCCGGCACGGCGCGGCCATAGGCGCCTTCGATCGCGAACTCCTCGAGCCGCGACAGCACCTCGTCGCGTGCGGACTTCTGGCCGCA
The DNA here is from genome assembly GCF_032484415.1 of Bradyrhizobium sp. SZCCHNS30572. Taxonomy (NCBI): domain Bacteria; kingdom Pseudomonadati; phylum Pseudomonadota; class Alphaproteobacteria; order Hyphomicrobiales; family Nitrobacteraceae; genus Bradyrhizobium; species Bradyrhizobium sp. SZCCHNS30572. Next base: position 323,956 of record NZ_JAUESY010000005.1, read on the forward strand.
CCACCAGGTCGCGATGTGCGGGATCTTGAGATCCTCACCGAGCACGCGCCGCGCAAGGCTCGGCAGGAAGCCGAGCAGCGCGCGCGCCTCGAGCACACCAGAACCCGGCATGTTGGCGATCACCACACCGCCCTTGCGCACGACGTCCATCAGGCCGGCGACGCCGAGTCGCGAGCCGGCATCGAGTTCGAGCGGATCGAGCGAGTTGGAATCGAGCCGCCGCAGCAGCACGTCGACGCGCTTCAGGCCGGCGACGGTGCGGATATGCACGCGGTCGCCGCTGACAGCGAGATCGTCGCCCTCGACCAACAGAAAGCCGAGATAGCGCGCCAGCGTCGCGTGCTCGAAATAGGTCTCGCTGAACATGCCCGGCGTGAGCACGCCGATGCGCGGCTCGTCACGATCGGCGCTGGCGCGCAGAGCATCGCGGAATGCTTCGAAGAACGGCGCGAGCCGCTCCACGTTCATGGACTTGTAGATCGAGGAGAAGGCGCGCGACAGCACGAGCCGATTTTCCAGCGCATAGCCCATGCCGGACGGCGCCTGGGTGCGGTCGTTGAGCACCCACCAGCCGCCGTCGGGCCCGCGGCCGATATCGGCGGCGTAGATGCTGAGGAAGCGGCCGCCGGGCGGTTTGACGCCGCAGACCGGGCGCAGATATTCGCTGGACCCGGCGACGGCGGCTGCCGGCAGCGCGCCGCTCGCCACCAGCCGTCCCTCGCCATAGATGTCCTGCAGCACCCGTTCGAACAGTTCGGCGCGCTGGACGATGCCCTGGGACAGTTGCGCCCATTCGGACTCGTCGATCAGCAGCGGCAGATGGCTCAGCGGCCACGATCGCTCGGCGTTGTCGCCCGGCGAGCGATAGGTGACGCCGGCTTCGCGCAGATGGCGATCGGCGGAGGCGAAGCGGCGCTCGATGTCACTCGGCGCGAGTGCGGCGAAGGTCTCGGCAAAGCGGGTCCAGACCGGTCGCGGACGGCCGTCGGCCCCGATGAACTCATCGGGGATGCCGGGGAGCCGGGCATAGTCGCGGGCCCAATGCTCGGCCCGGCGCAGCGGAGAACGTGCCGCCGGCCGACCGGCGGCGCTCGCTCCCTGGTCCTGGCCGCTCGAGCCGTCCATACCCTGGTCCTCCGTACAAACTCCGTGCCATCAATGCAGGAGCGGCCTGCGCAAGTCGAGGGTCATCGGGAATTCATTTGTGCGTTCCTCCGGCGGCAGCGCGATTCGTCCCGGAGTGTGGCCGTGATCCTGGAAGCGGGCGAGCCGCCGTGCCTCCGCCTCGTAGGAGTTGATCGGCTTGGTATCGTAGTTGCGGCCGCCGGGATGGGCGACGTGATAGACGCAGCCGCCCAGCGAACGGCCGTTCCAGGTGTCGATCAGGTCGAAGGTCAGCGGCGCATGCACCGGGATCGTCGGGTGCAGGCCGGAGGCCGGCTGCCATGCCTTGAAACGAACCGCCGCCACCGCTTCCGCCGACCGTCCGGTCGAGGTCATCGGCATCCTCCTACCATTGCAGGTGATGAGGTGGCGGCCTTCGATGAAACCTTCGGCTTTGACTTGAAGTCGCTCGACCGAGGAATCGACATAGCGCACGGTGCCGCCCGCGGCGCCTTCCTCGCCCAGCACATGCCAGGGCTCCAACGCCTGCCGCAGCTCCAGGGTCACGCCGCCATGCTGCACGCGGCCGAAGGTCGGAAAGCGAAATTCAAGCTGCGCCTGGTACCATTCCGGCGAGAAGTCGTAGCCGGACGACCGCAGCTCATCCAGGACATCAAGAAAGTCTTCCCAGATGAAGTGCGGCAGCATGAAGCGGTCGTGCAGCGCCGTGCCCCAGCGCACGAACCGGCCGTCCTGCGGCTCGCGCCACAATTTGGCGATCAGCGCACGGATGAGAAGCTGCTGCGCCAGCGACATCCGCGGATCCGGCGGCATTTCCAGTGCGCGGAACTCCACGAGTCCGAGCCGGCCCGTCGGTCCCTCCGGCGAGTACAGCTTGTCGATGCAGATCTCCGAGCGGTGGGTATTGCCGGTGATGTCGACGAGCAGATGCCTGAACAGCCGGTCGACCAGCCACAGCGGCACGCTCTGCCCGATCCGAGGCACGTTGGCGAGCGCGATCTCGAGCTCATAAAGGCTGTCGTGGCGCGCCTCATCGATGCGCGGAGCCTGGCTGGTCGGCCCGATGAACATGCCGGAGAACAAATAAGACAGCGACGGGTGCCGCTGCCAATACAGGACGAGACTCTTCAGCAGATCGGGGCGACGCAGGAAGGGCGAATCCTGCGGCGAGCTGCCGCCGACGACGACATGATTGCCGCCGCCGGTGCCGGTGTGGCGGCCATCGATCAGGAAGCGATTGGCGCCGAGCCGCACCTTCGCGGCATCCTCATACAGCCCGAAAGTGATGTCGACCGATTGCCGCCAGCTCGCGGCCGGCTGGATGTTGACCTCGATGACGCCGGGATCGGGCGTCACCTTGATGACCTCGATGCGCGGATCGAACGGCGGTGCATAGCCCTCCACGTGAACCTTGATCTGCATCGACTCGGCCGTCGCTTCGACCGTTGCGACCAGCTCCAGGTAGTCCTCGATGGTTTCGACCGGCGGCATGAACACGCACAGAATGCCATCGCGGATCTCGACCGACATCGCAGTGCGGACGCCGAGCCCTCCCCAGTACTGATACTGAACATCCTGCTGCGGCTTCGGCGCGCGATCGAGCTTCGGCAGCGGCGGTACCTGCGGCACGATCACCGGACGCCCCTGCGTGAACATCGGCAGCGGCCCGCGCTGCTCCATCGGGTCCTGCTCGTGGATGTACGGGAAATCTTCCGGCGGAATGTAGGCCAGCGAGCCGATCGGCAACCGCAGGCCGAGCGGCGAGTCGCCGGGAATCAGGAACAGGCGCTTGCGCCGCAGGCCCCAGCGCTCGCTGCGCCAGCGCCGGGGCTGCGCATTCCAGCGCTGGATCGGCAGCACGAAGCCGCGCGGGATGTGCAGGCCTTCGTCGAACACCCGCGCCATGCGCGCGCGCTCTTCGGGATCGGCGAGCTTGGAGTCGAGCGCGTCGACGTTCTCGGGCAGCGCGGCTTCCTTCTGCAGCCAATGCGCGGGATCCTCGAACGCGGGCAGCACGTAGTCCGGCTCGAGCCCGAGCGTCTCGGCCGCCGTGTCCAGGAAACGCTCTGCATCCTGGATCGTCGCCCTGCGCGGGCCATCGACGCTGGCGATCAGATCCGGATTGCGCCAGATCGGCTCACCGTCCTTGCGCCAATACAGTCCGAACGCCCAGCGCGGCAGGCTTTCGCCGGGATACCACTTGCCCTGTCCGTAATGCAGCAGGCCACCGGGCGCGAAACGCGCGCGCAGACGCCGGATCAGGCTGTCCGCGAGCCCGCGCTTGGCCGGGCCGACGGCAGCCGTATTCCACTCCGCCGATTCCATGTCGTCGATCGACACGAAGGTCGGCTCGCCGCCCATCGTGAGGCGCACGTCGTTTTCGGCGAGATCGGCATCGACGGCTTCGCCGAGGCGGTCGAGCCGGTCCCACGCCTCATCCGAAAATGGCCGGGTAATCCGCGGCGCTTCGCGGATGCGCCTCACATTCATCTCGAAGTTGAAGTTGACCTCGGCAACTCCGGCACTGCCGCTGATCGGCGCGGCCGAGTGATAGTGGGGAGTCGCAGCAACGGGGATGTGTCCTTCGCCCGCCAGCATGCCCGAGGTGACGTCGAAGCCTATCCATCCAGCGCCGGGCAGATAGACCTCGGCCCAGGCATGCAGATCGGTGAAATCATTCTCGACCTCGACCGGCCCCTCGATCGGATCGATGTCGGGACGAAGCTGAATCAAATAGCCGGAGACGAACCGGGCGGCGAGCCCGAGATGCCGCAGCGTCTGGATCAGCAGCCACGCCGAGTCGCGGCAGGAGCCGGCGGCCGACGACAGCGTCTCCTCCGGCGTTTGAACGCCAGGCTCCATCCGGATGATATAACGAATCTTTTTCTGCAACTGCGCATTGAGTTCGACGAGATAGTTGACCGTGTTGTCCGCATCGCGGGGAATCGACTTCAAGTATTCCGCGAACAACGGCCCCGGCTCGATCGTCTCGAGATAGGGCGCCAGTTCCACCTTGAGGCCCTCCGGATAGGCGAAGGGAAAACTGTCGGCATAAGGCTCGACGAAGAAGTCGAACGGATTGATCACGGTCATCTGCGCCGTGAAGTCGACCTCGATTTTGAGTTCGTTCACCTTCTCGGGGAAAACGTAGCGGGCCAGCCAATTGCCTTGCGGATCCTGCTGCCAGTTCACGAAATGGTTGGGCGGCGTGACCTTGAGCGAATAGCTCAGCACGGGGGTCCTGGTATGTGGTGCAGGACGCAGGCGGATGGTCTGCGGGCCCAGTTCGACCGGACGATCGTATTTGTAATGGGTGACGTGATGTAATGCGACGTAGATTGACACGAGGCTTCGGCGCTCCAGCAACTTTTTTAAGCAGAACATTGCTGTGCTTAGGGATCAAGCACTAACAAAGGGCAGAGCTGCCTATTGGACGATCCTAAGCCCGAAAGGCGGCATTTGGACCGCGCCGGCCCAGTTGAGCCGCCCTATCAGGTGTCTCCGCTGCACGCACCGGTCGCTTTTCCGGCCGCTGCGCGCCTCAATCAGGCCCGTCACGAAGAACGAGAGAAGAACAAACAACCTATCCGGCCGCACGCGGAGAGTTGTCCACAGGACGACGCGCAGGCGCTCACGGAAGATTGACCAGTCCCTCAAAGCAGGGATTAACCCCGAATGATGAACTAACAAGAACTAATAGCGTTGCATTTGCCGCAATCGCTTGATAGCTCGACTACACATGCTATTTAGGACCATCATTGCCAAAAGGAGAATCAAGTGGCGAAGACAGCTAAGAAGGCAGCTACCAAGAAGTTGGCGCGGAAACCCTACACGCCCGCCGACATCAAGCTGCTGAAACAGCACTCGAAGTCCAAGACCCCGGTTGCCAAGATCGCCAAGGCGATGAAGCGGACCGAAGGCTCGCTCCGTCAGAAGGCTCTGGCGCTCGGCATCGGCCTGGGCCACCAGCGGTAAATTGCTCGGCGCCGCTGTCGCGCGAGCGTCGGCAGGGCCAGCCCATGACGGACTGCCCACGACAGCCAGCCCATGGCGGCGCGCTCACCTGTCATCTGATCTCAGTTGCGATCCAGTCTCAGTTAACTTGCGATCTCAGCTGCGATCAGATGCCGGGACACCGAACCGCAGCCCCGATAGGGCCGCCGAATAGCTGAGTGATCCAGCTACATCGTCGCGCCGAGCACCCAGGGCGCGAACTCGGCCCCGCCGAAATCGAAGCTCTCGCTCTTGGTCGGCTGCCCCGAGGCGGTCTTCAACATCAATTCGAAGATGCGCTGGCCGCATTCCTGCACCGTCTCCTCGCCGTCGAGGATCGTGCCGCAATTCACGTCCATGTCGTCTTCCATCCGCTTGTACATCGGCGTGTTGGTCGCGAGCTTGATGGACGGCGCCGGTTTGCAGCCGAACACGCTGCCGCGGCCGGTGGTGAAGCAGACGAGATTGGCGCCGCCGGCCACCTGCCCCGTCGCCGCAACCGGGTCGTAACCGGGCGTGTCCATGAACACGAAGCCCTTCTTGGTGACGGCTTCCGCATAATGCAGCACATCGACCAGATTGGTGCTGCCGGCCTTGGCCATCGCGCCGAGCGACTTCTCGAGAATCGTCGTCAGGCCGCCGGCCTTGTTGCCCGGGCTGGGATTGGCGTTCATCTCCGCCCCTTCACGCGCGGTATACTCTTCCCACCAGCGCATCAGGGAGACGAGTTTCTCGCCGACGTCGCGGCTGACTGCGCGGCGCGTCAGCAGATGCTCGGCGCCGTAGGTCTCGGGTGTCTCCGACAGGATCACTGTGCCACCATGTCGCACCAGCAGATCGCTTGCCGCACCGAGCGCCGGATTGGCCGAGATGCCGGAATAGCCGTCGGACCCACCACATTGAAGGGCGACAGTCAGCTCGCTAGCCGGAACCGTCTCGCGCTTGACCCTGTTGGCGTCGGCGAGCGCTTCCCTGACGAAAGCGATGCCGGCCTCGACGGTCTTGCGGGTGCCGCCGACCTCCTGGATGTCCATGGCGCGCAGGCGGCCGGCGAGCTTCTGCTCCTCCATCAATCCGCCGATCTGATTGGCCTCGCAACCAAGGCCGAGCACGATCACCGCAGAGAAGTTCGCGTGCCGCGCGTAGCCGCCGAGGGTTCGCCGCAGCAGCTTCAACGGCTCGTCGAGCGTCATGCCGCAGCCGGTCTTGTGCGTCAGCGCCACGACGCCGTCGACGTTCGGGAAGTCGGCGAGCGGATCGTCACCGGTGAAGGGATTGCGCTTGAACACGTCGGCAACGAGGCCCGCGACATGCGCGCTGCAGTTCACCGAGGTCAGAATGCCGATGTAGTTGCGGGTCGCGACCCGGCCATCGGGCCGGCGAATGCCCTCGAACGTCGCCGGAAGATCGAAATTCGGCGTCGGCTTCACGTCAACGCCATAGGCGTAGTCCTTGGCGAAATCGCCCATGCCGCAGTTCTGCGTATGAACGTGCTGCCCGGGCGCGATCGGCGCGGTCGCGAAGCCGATGATCTGGCCGTAGCGGCGGATGGGCTCGCCCTGTGCGATCGGACGCACCGCGACCTTGTGACCGGCCGGAATCCGGTCGGTCGTGGTGACCCCATCGGCGATCGACAGCCCCGGGGGCAGGCTGGCGCGCGCGATCAGGACGCTGTCCTCGGGATGAAGACGGATGACGGGGGTGGGAGCCATGGCTGTCTCTCTCGTATCAATACGTCGATCGCGAACACATATGCGAATGGCGAGCGGCTCATAGCGAATGGACGGATCCCCGTTCGCTACGCCCTCCTCGCCATTCGCCTTTCTCGTTACGCTTTGCCGCCGGATTCCTTGCGGGTCTGCGCGACCTGCTGGCGGGCATAGACCTGCATCAGGCCGACCTCGTTCGACAAGGTCACGAGCTTGAAGCCCATGTTGATGGCGCGGACCGCACCCTCGGCGCCGCTGCAGTGAATGCCGGGATTGAGCCCACGCTTGCCACACTCCTTCACGATCTTCTCATAGATCTTGAGGATTTCCGGCTCGTCACGATCGAGCTTCGGCACCAGGCCATAGGAAAAGCCGAGATCGGAGGGCCCGATATAGACGCCGTCGATGCCTTCGACATCGAGAATGGCTTCCATGTTCTCGACCGCGGTCCTGGTCTCCATCATCGGCAGCAGCACGATCTCGTCGTTGGCCGTCTTCTGATACTCGCCCGCACCACCATACATGCCCGAGCGGATCGGACCGTTGGAGCGCACACCCTTCGGCGGATATTTGGAATAGGAAACGAGGTTGCGCGCTTCCTGCGCTGTGTTGACCATCGGGCAGATGACACCATAGGCACCGCCATCGAGCACCTTGCCGATGATGCCGGGCTCATTCCACGGCACGCGCACCATCGGCGTGACCGGATGGCCATGCATGGCCTGGAAGCATTGCACCATCGACAGATAGTCCTGCACCCCGTGCTGCATGTCCACGGTGACGCTGTCGAAGCCGCACTGAGCCACGACCTCCGCGGAGAAGCCCGAGGGGATCGCGAGCCAGGCATTCACCACCGTCTTGCCTTCGGCCCAGAGCTGCTTGACCTTATTGTTCGCCACGACTGCGTTTCCTTCCCTTGTTGTTCAACCGATCCGTCTCGTTAGAATTTGTTCTCGCCGATGGCGCAACGCAATGCAATCCCGCTCAATCTGAGCATGGATGCTTCGCACCACCCGCAGTCACACTGATTTCACGATGTCGCCCGCTGAATGCTCGCTTCGCTGACACCCACTTCGCGTGCCGTGTTCACTATTGCCGCCCAGGTGTCATCGGGCAAGGGCACGCCATTGGCCGTACGCTCGGCCTGCATCTTGCGCTCGGGATCGCCCGGCACCAGCACCTGATCAACGCCGGAGACCGGCTTGGTCGCCCGGATGAAATCCGTATAGCGGCTGATCTCACCATCAAAGAAGCTCGCCGGATCGACCACCTTCGGGTCGATGTAGATCGCGAGCATGCCGTTGGCAAAGCGCCGATTTGCCGACGTCGCCCCGGTGCCGGTCAAGGCGCCGCCGAGCAGCTCGCAGATGAAGGCGAGACCAGAGCCCTTGTGCTCGCCGAAGGCGCGGATCGCTCCCGTCCCCTTGGTGTGGTCGCGCGTCCCCTCGGCCTCATAGGGTCCATAGAGCACCGCCGGATCCTCGCTGAGCGTCCCGTCGGCATCGATCAAGGCGCCCTTGGGCAGCTTCTTGCCGCCGCGGCTCGCCACCAAGACCTTTCCCTCGGCCACGATCGAGGTCGCGAAATCGAGCACGATGGGATCCTTCCCCTGGCGCGGAATGCCGACACAATATGGCGCGGTGGAGAACCGCTTCTCGACTCCGCCATAGGGCGCCACCAGCAGTGAACCTGCGGCCGTGACGAAATGAATGGAGACGAGCCCCTCGGCGGCGGCCATTTCCGCCCAGTCGCCGACCCGGCCGAGATGGCCGGAATTGCGCAGCGCCAACGCAGCCAAGCCGCTCTTCTTGCAACGCTCGATGCCGATCCTCACGGCCTGTGGTGTCACGGTCTGACCGTAGCCGAACTTGCCGTCGACGACCACCAGCGACGGGGTGTCGACCACGACCTCTGCGGTCTGGTTGGGCACGATCGAACCCATCTTCTGCCAACGGATATAGACGGGCACGCGGATCACACCGTGGCTGTCATGCCCTGTCAGGTTGGCCGTCGTCAGATAGGTCGCGATCCGGCGGGCCTCCTCCGGCGAGGAATTGGCGTGTTCGAAGACGTCGGCAACGAAATCGATGAGATGCGCAACCTTGATAGTGACCATGACAACTCGCGGGTTCGATCAGCATGCGAAAACAGAGTTAGCATGGTTTGCCATGCCTGCGACGCACGCCCTCTCCGCTCGACTGCATCGCTTCTTATCAAAACGCCGAACGGCCTGCCAAGCATGAGACCGCGTCATTGCGCTTGGTCCGCGGCAGATCAGCCATCGCCGTCTTCGGAGGCGTCGAGATCGCCGCCGATGCTCTGCTCCAGCTCGCCCAGCATCTTGTGCAATGCGGCAAGCTTGCGGGCGCCATACCGACTGGCAATCGATGCATAGATCGCCTCTGAGCTCGGCGCGACCTGTGCGATCAGCTTCATGCCCTTGGCCGAGATCGACAACACGCCCCTGCGCATGTCGCGGCTATCGACTTCGCGCTGAATCAGGCCGCGCGCCTCGAGATCGCGCAGGATGCGGGACAGGCTGGGCCCGAGCAGGAACGCGACCCTCGCCAGCTCCGTCACCTCGATCACATCGACCGCCGCCAGCGCGCGCAAGATACGCCATTGCTGCTCGGTCAGGCCGTGCTGTCGCAGATTGGGGCGAAACTGCCGCATCACGGCCTCACGCGCCCGCAACAAGGCCATCGGCAGCGACTGCGAGAAGTCGCGCATCGGCACCTTGCGCGCTTCCTTCGCAGCCTGCCTGGCGACCTTGGCCCTGGTCTCGCTCACATCAATCTCCTCAATCTCCCGTGGGCCATCCTGAACATTTGCACTGCAGCAAACGTCCTTTCGGTTTGCCGACTGAAACTTAACATGTTAATCATCTGTCGCCATCTCTTTTCTGAGCGATAGACCATGCCTCTTGCGAGCGACCAGATTCATAGCTGCGCCTTACGCCTGGATCAGGCCGAAAAGAGCCGCCGCCAGATCAGGCAGTTGTCGCAGGAGTTTCCCGATATCACCATCGCAGATGCCTATGCGATCCAGGAGGCCTGGATCAGCATCAAGGTGGCCGCGGGCCGCGTCATCAAGGGTCACAAGATCGGGTTGACATCGAAGGCGATGCAGAGCGCGCTGAACATCGATGAACCGGATTCGGGCGTGCTGCTCGACGACATGTTCTTTGCCGATGGCGGGCTGGTGCCGTCCGACCGCTTCATCGCGACGCGTATCGAGGCGGAGCTTGCCTTCGTCATGAAGCACCGTCTGTCTGGACCGGACTGCACCTTGTTCGACGTACTCAACGCGACGGATTTCGTGGTGCCGGCACTCGAGATCCTGGATACGCGGATCGAGCGGGTGGATCCCGCGACCAAGGCGACCCGCAAGATCTTCGATACGATCGCCGACAACGCCGCAAATGCCGGCATCGTGCTCGGCGGCCGGCCGCTGCGGCCGCTCGATGCCGACCTGCGCTGGATCGGCGCACTCTGTTATAAGAACGGTCAACTGGAAGAGACCGGCTTGGCCGCCGGCGTGCTGAACAACCCGGCAACGGCCGTTGCGTGGCTCGCCAACAAGATCGCGGCAAATGGATTCGCGCTGGAGCCGGGACAGGTGGTCCTTGCCGGCTCGTTCATCCGGCCGATCGAGGCGCGCAAGGGCGACACGATCCAGGCCGACTACGGCTCGTATGGGACGGTGAGCTGTTACTTCGCCTGAAGCCTGCCCCGGAGCGACCGCATCATGCCGCATTTCAGCATCGAATACTCCGCCAATCTCGATGCCTTTGTCGTGATGGCCAACGTCTGCGAAGTGGTCCGCAAGGCCGCCAGCGAGACCGGGATCTTTCCGATCGGCGGCATCCGCGTGCGCGCGATCCGCTGCGAGCACTACGCGATCGCCGACGGCAAGCCCGACTCCGCCTTCCTCGCCATGCTGCTGCGGCTCGGCGAAGGCCGCGACCTCGCGGCACGGCAGAAGGCCGGCGAGCACGTCTTCAAGGCACTCTCGGCGTATCTCGATCCGGTCTTCGCAAGCACCAAGTTCGCATTGTCCTTCGACATGCAGATCAACGACGCCGCGACCAGCTGGAAGCGCAACAACATCCACGACGCCCTGAAAGCGGAGGCATCCCATGGATAAGGCCACCCCCAAGACCGACATCTACAAGGCCAATCTCGACCGTGCCGCTCCCCTGCTCGCGAAGCTGAAGGACGAGGGCATCGGCCACTTCATCGACGGCAAGGTGGTGCCGGCGATCTCGGGCGCGACGTTCGAGACGAAGTCCCCGATCGACGGCACTGTTCTGGCCAAGGTCGCTCGCGGCAATGCAGAGGACATCGACCGCGCGGCGACATCGGCCGCACTCGCCTTCAGATCCTGGCGCGACATGGCGCCGGCGATGCGGCGCAAGCTGCTGCATCGCGTGGCCGACGCGATCGAGGATCATGCCGACGACATCGCCGTGCTCGAATGCATCGACACCGGGCAGGCCTATCGCTTCATGGCCAAAGCCGCGGTCCGCGCGGCGGAAAACTTCCGCTTCTTCGCCGACAAATGCACCGAGGCGCGTGACGGCCTGAGTACGCCGAGCGACGAGCATTGGAACATCTCGACGCGGGTGCCGATCGGCCCGGTCGGCGTGATCACGCCATGGAACACGCCGTTCATGCTGTCGACCTGGAAGATCGCCCCGGCGCTCGCGGCGGGCTGCACGGTCGTGCACAAGCCGGCGGAATGGTCGCCGATCACGGCGCAGTGGCTGGCCAAGCTCGCCAAGGACGCCGGCATTCCCGACGGCGTCCTCAACACCGTTCATGGCTTCGGGGAGGAGGCCGGCAAGGCGCTGACCGAGCATCCCGCGATCAAGGCAATCGGCTTCGTCGGCGAGAGCTCGACGGGATCTGCGATCATGGCGCAGGGCGCACCGACCCTGAAGCGGGTGCATTTCGAACTCGGCGGCAAGAACCCGGTGATCGTGTTCGACGATGCCGATCTCGACCGCGCGCTCGATGCCGTCGTGTTCATGATCTACTCGCTCAACGGTGAGCGCTGCACCTCATCCAGCCGCCTGCTGGTGCAGCAGAGTATCGCCGAGACCTTTACGGCCAAGCTTGCGGCGCGCGTGCGTGCGCTGAAAGTGGGTCATCCGCTCGATCCCGCCACCGAGATCGGGCCGCTGATCCACGAGCGGCATCTCGCCAAGGTCTGCTCCTATGTCGACGTTGCACGCGAGGACGGTGCGATCATCGCCGTCGGCGGCAAGCGGTTCGACGGCCCGGGCGGCGGGCATTACGTCGAGCCGACACTGGTGACCGGCGCGCGCCAGACCATGCGCGTGGCGCAAGAAGAGGTGTTCGGGCCGTTCCTCACCGTGATCCCGTTCCGCGACGAGGCTGACGCGATCGCGGTCGCCAATGACGTGCAATACGGCCTCACCGGCTATGTCTGGACCGGCGACATGGGCCGCGCGCTGCGCGTCGCCGACGCGCTGGAAGCCGGCATGATCTGGCTGAACTCGGAGAATGTCCGCCACCTGCCAACCCCGTTCGGCGGCATGAAGGCATCGGGCATCGGCCGCGACGGCGGCGACTATTCGTTCGACTTCTACATGGAGACCAAGCACGTTTCGCTCGCGCGCGGCACCCACAAGATCCAGCGGCTCGGCGTCTAAGGAGAACTGCCCATGACCTCCCCTCGCCTCGCCACCTATGCCGTCGATGGTTCGGTCCGCTACGGGCTCGTGACCGACAAGGGCCTCGTCGATCTCTCCGCGCGCTTTGCCAAGGACTATCCGACCCTGCGCGAAGCGATTGCCGCCGGCGCCCTGCCCCGGCTGATCGATGCTGCAGCCGGCTTGTCGCCGGATCACGGCCTCGACGCGATCACCTGGCAGCCGCCGATCCCCTCGCCGGAGAAGATCATCTGCATCGGCGTCAACTATCCGGACCGCAATGCCGAATACAAGGATGGCCAGGACGCGCCGAAATATCCGTCGATGTTCATGCGGACGCCGCGCTCCTTCGTCGGCCATGAAACGCCCCTGGTGCGTCCCCGCGCCTCGCCGCAGCTCGACTATGAAGGCGAGCTCGTGCTGATCATCGGCAAGGCCGGCCGTCACATCCCGGAGGCCCAGGCGCTGGATCACATCGCCGCACTCACGCTTTGCAACGAGGGCACCATCCGCGACTGGGTGCGGCATGCCAAGTTCAACGTCACACAAGGCAAGAACTTCGATTCGACCGGCAGCCTCGGGCCTTGGATCGTGCCCTACACGAATGAGAGCCAGATTGCCGATATCCGGCTGACGACGCGCGTCAATGGCGAGTTGCGCCAGGACGACCGCACGTCACGGCTGATCTTCGGCTTCCGCTACCTCATCAACTACATCTCGACCTTCACCACGCTCGTCCCCGGTGACGTGATCGTGACGGGCACGCCCACCGGCGCCGGTGCACGGTTCGATCCGCCGCGTTATCTGAAGCCCGGCGACGTCATCGAGATCGAAGCCGAGGGCGTCGGCACCTTGCGCAATGGCGTCGTCGACGAAGCTCTGTAAAGTCAGCAACGGAATGTCAGCATGACCACCATGACCGGCGGCGAAGCCATCGTCAGCGGGCTCGTCGCCCACGGCGTCGACACCGTGTTCGGCCTGCCTGGAGCGCAGGTCTATGGCCTGTTCGATGCCTTCCACCAGGCGCAGCTCAAGGTCGTCGGCGCCCGCCACGAACAGGCCTGCGGCTACATGGCGTTCGGCTATGCCCGCGCCAGCGGCAGGCCCGGCGTGTTCAGCGTCGTGCCGGGTCCCGGCGTGCTCAACGCCGGCGCGGCACTGCTCACCGCCTTCGGCTGCAACGAGCCGGTGCTGTGCCTCACGGGCCAGGTGCCGACCGACTATCTCGGCCGCGGCCGCGGCCATCTGCACGAGATGCCGGACCAGCTCGCGACCCTGCGCACCTTCGTCAAATGGGCCGAGCGCATCGAATATCCCGACTGCGCGCCGACGCAGGTCGCGCGCGCGTTCCAGGAGATGATGTCGGGGCGGCGCGGCCCCGCTGCGCTCGAGATGCCGTGGGACGTGTTCACGCAGAAGGCGGCCACCGCCGCGGCGATGCCGCTGGCACAGTTCGCGCCGCCGCAGCCCGATCCCGACCGCATCGCCAAGGCGGCCGGGCTGATCACGTCCGCGAAGGCGCCGATGATCTTCGTCGGCTCAGGCGCAATCGAGGCGCGCGAGGACATCCTCGAGCTCGCCGAGATGATCGACGCGCCGGTCGTCGCCTTCCGGTCAGGACGCGGCATCGTCTCCAATGCACACGAGCTCGGGCTTACCATGGCCTCAGCCTACAAGCTGTGGCCGACCACCGATCTGATGATCGGCATCGGCACCCGCATGGAGCTGCCGACCACGTTCCGCTGGCCGTTCAAGCCGGATGGATTGAAGTCGATCCGCATCGACATCGACCCGGCCGAGATGCGGCGCCTGATCGTCGACGCCGGCATCGTCGCCGATGCCAAGGCGGGCACGGCCGCGCTCATCGCTGCTGTGAGCAAGACGGGCTACCGCAAGACGTCGGGACGCCGCGCCGCGATCCGGGAGGTCACCGCAGCGACCTTGCAGGAGATCCAGAAGGTCCAGCCGCAGATGGCCTATCTGAACGTGCTCCGCGAGGTGCTGCCGCGCGACGCCATCGTCACCGACGAACTGTCGCAGGTCGGCTTCGCCTCCTGGTACGGCTTTCCCGTCTACGAGCCGCGCACCTTCATCACCTCGGGCTATCAGGGCACGCTCGGCGCGGGTTTTCCCACCGCGCTCGGTGCCAAGGTGGCGCATCCCGACAGACCTGTGGTCGCGATCACCGGCGATGGCGGTTTCATGTTCGCCGTGCAGGAGCTGGCGACTGCCGTGCAATACAACATCGGCGTCGTCACCCTGGTGTTCAACAACAATTCCTATGGCAATGTCCGGCGTGACCAGCGCGAGCGCTTCGACGGCCGCGTCGTCGCCTCCGATCTCGTCAATCCGGATTTTGTCAAGCTGGCTGAATCCTTCGGCGTGGCCGCAACCAAGGTCACGTCACCCGATCAGTTCAAATCCGCCCTGGAGGCGGCGCTGGCGCATGGCGGACCGTATCTGATCGATATCGAGGTGCCCCGCGATTCCGAGGTCTCGCCCTGGGCCTTCATCCATCCGTCGAAGCCTCCAGGGATCTGATCGACCTCACGGCGGGGACGCGCGGCGTCCCTGCAATCCGGCCGCGGCCATCGCCAGCAGGCCGGCGCCGGCCACAAGCCAGCACGCGACCGGCGCCCACTGCACCAGCGGCGCATAGTCTGGCAACTTCTGCAGACCGCCGGCGACGGCAGCGATCCGCGCGAAGGTTGCCAGCGCCAGCGCCGAGAACACGAGCCCGGTCACCTTGCCCTCGGCGCCGGTCGTCCCGATCGCGAGCGCCGCGGAAATGGCGCTCATCATCATGCAGCCCCAGGCCGCCCCGGCGATGAACTGCGCCACGATCAGCACAGTCAGTGCGCCCGCGAGCTCGGCGATCACGATCGCGAGCGCACCGAGCAGACCGGCGAATCCCATCACGATGAGCCCGCCGCGATGCTTGACGACCACGCTGGCCGGGAACAGCACGAGGTTGAAGCCGATCCAGAACACCGGCATCAGCCAGGAAAGGTCCTCCGGCCTGGCGAAGCGGAGATAGAAGGCCGAGCTGTTGATGCTGAAATGCAGCTGGTAGCCGAGCGCGAGGATCACCATGGCGCCGATGAACAGCAGCGGCAGTCCCCGCAGCGGCCTGGGCTCAGGCTTGGCGGCTGCTTGCGCTGCCCGACCGCTATTCTGCGGAATGCGCGAGAGACCGAGCGCCGTCAGCAGCAGCACGGCCGATGAGATGACGAACGGCAGGCGCGGATCGTAGTCGCGCAGGATCACGCCGAGATAGGGCGACACGGCGCCGGCCACGCCATAGCCGAGCATGACCAGCGCTGCCAGGAGCGGAATGGCCGGCCGGGCCGCATGGCGCCCAAGCAGCGTCAAGGGCGGCGCGCGCAAGACCGACGAGGTCAGCGCCCAGATCGCGATCAGTCCGACGAAGACCGCTGGACCTGCGGACGCCGCCACGAAAGGCAGCGCGACAAAGGCGGCGCAGGATACCGCAGTCAGCAGGCCGATGAAGAGACCGAACCGCGCGGCGGCGCGCCCAATGCGATCGGCCGCAAGTCCCATCGCGGTATCGGACAATGTGAAGATCGCCTGGTCCAGCATCAGGATCAGAACGACGGCGGAGGGCGCGATGCCGGCCTGGGCCGCGAGCCTCGGCAGATAGATCACGTAGGTCGTCCACAGCAGCGTGAACACCAGCTGCAGCAGCGCAAGATGAAGTCCTATTCGCGTCGCCGCCGGCGCCCGCTCGTCCGCAAGTTCGACAGTGCTCATGGCCCCTCTCCCGGACGCAGCATAGAGCCAGGGATGCCCGTTGCAAAATGAGGAACGTCACAGAGCGGCCAGGACTATCGGGCGCGGCGGAACGTCAGGTTGATACGCCGGCGGCCGAGCCGAGCATGCTCGCCATCGGCGAGCGGCGCAACGCCGTGAAAGGCGAGCCGCGCCGGGCCGCCCCAGACGACGACGTCGCCATGGGCCAGCCGATAGCGTTGCGTCTTGTCGGAGCGCTTGAGGCCGCCGAACAGGAACGTCGCGGGAAGGCCCAATGACACCGAGACGATCGGCGCGCCGACGTCGCGCTCGTCGCGATCCTGATGCAGCGACATCTTGGCGCCGGGCTCGTAGCGATTGATCAGGCAGGCATCGGGCGCGAAGGCGGCAAAGCCTGCCTCGCTCGCCGCCTGCTCGGCGAGCTGTCGCAACAGCGGCGGCATCACCGGCCACCTCTGTCCGCTGTCTGGATCAACGGGATCGTAGCGATAGCCGCTGCGGTCCGTCACCCAGCCGACCGAGCCGCAATTCGTCATGGCCACCGACATTTGGTGCCCGCCAGGCGTGATCATCCGGCGGAACGGCGCCTGCGCGGTGATCGACTCGATCGCGGCCAGAAGCTCCGTCGCATGTGGCTGCGCAAAACCACGCAGCAGCACCGCGCCGGGCGCGAGCGGCTCGCTCGCCGGTCCGGCGATCTCAAATCCATCGAACAAATCCGTCATATGCTACTTCGCATCGTGAAAGATCACGCCGAGCGTATGC
Source organism: Bradyrhizobium sp. SZCCHNS30572 (assembly GCF_032484415.1). Lineage (NCBI taxonomy): Bacteria > Pseudomonadati > Pseudomonadota > Alphaproteobacteria > Hyphomicrobiales > Nitrobacteraceae > Bradyrhizobium > Bradyrhizobium sp. SZCCHNS30572. Next base: position 340,996 of record NZ_JAUESY010000005.1, read on the forward strand.
CGCCGGCCGGAACGCAGCCGGCTCACGCCATGACGCATGTTGACGCGGTAGCTGCCGCGCGTGCCCTGGACCGGGCGATTGTGGACCGCGAACACCACGGCGTCGCTCTGCCGGAGCGGCACCACCTCGGCGCGCGACTGCATGCGCGGCCGCTGCTCGGTCAGCACGAACTCGCCTCCCTCGAAATCGCGCCCCGGCTCCGACAGCAGGATCGCGACCTGCAGCGGAAACACGTGCTCGCCATAGAGATCCTGGTGCAGGCAGTTGTAGTCGCCCTCGACATATTGCAGCAAGAGCGGCGTTGGCCGCGTCTGGCCGGCCTCATGACAGCGCGCCAGGAAGTCGTCGTGCTCGGCGGGAAATTGGATGTCGATCCCCATCGTCGCATTCCAGCGGTTGGCGATCGCCACCAGATGCGAATAGAGCCGCGGCCGCAACTGCGCGATCGGATCGGGCAGCGGATAACTGAAATATTTGTACTCGCCGCGGCCGAAACCATGCCGCGCCATGACGACGCGGCTGCGGAAGTGCCGGTCGTCCGGATAGAGCGCCGCCAGGGCGCGGCAATCCTCCGACGACAGTAGCTGCGTCAACACGGCGCAGCCGCGCGCATCGAGATCGCGTTCGACCATCGCCCAATCGAGCTGGTCGATCCCGATCGCGGCGGGAGTATCGATGTCGAGCGCAGCCTGTTTGAGCCTGGTCATTCGGACATTCCAGCTGTCATTCCGGAGCGGCGCGAAGCGACGAGCCCGGAATCCATACGTACGATCGTGGTCATGTATTCCGCGCCTGCGCGCAAGGGCGCGCATCCCGGAATGACGAGGGTGTTACGGAGTGGCCAGCGGGGCACCACCCGATTTCCGGTAGCATCCATGTCGATGATACCGTAACGACGACAGGTTCCCATCCGGCGTCGGAACGCCGGGCTCTTTCCCTACTCAGCCCCGCACCACGCCCTCGACCCCAGCCGCGATCTCCAGCAGTTTGCGGTCCTGGCCGCCGGACTGCGCCAGCATCAGGCCGACCGGGACCTCGCCGTGGCGGTGCGCCGGCAGCGAGATGGCGCAGCCGTCGATCATGTTGATGAAGGTGCAATTGCGCAAAGCGCGGATGTTCTCGCGGGCGAAGGCCTGGTCGTCGGCGAGATCGGCGATGACAGGCGGCGCGTTGGCCGTGGTCGGCATCGCCAGCGCATCGTAGGGCGCGATGCGTGCAGCGGCGCGCTTCACCAGCGAGCGGCGCGCGTTGAGCATCTCGATGTAATCCGGCACGGTGATCGCCTCGCCGCGCATGATGCGGACGGACACGCGCGGATCGTAGACGTCGCCCTTGGCTGTCAGCAGGAAGCGGTGCCAGGCATAGCTCTCGGCGGCGGCGAAGCCGCCCTTCATGCCGATCAGGCCGACGTCGAGGAACTCGGGGAATTCGATACGCTCGATGAGCGCCCCCTGCTTCGCCAGCGTCTGCAGCGCCCGCTCAAAGGTCTCGGCGACCTCGGCATCGAGCTCGTCGAGCACGACCGTGGTGGGCACCGCAAGCCGCAAACCCTTCACCGGGCGCGACGCGAGCGGGCGGACCGGCTCGTCGGCCAGCACGGAATCCAGCACCGCGCAGCAGGCGACCGTGTTGGCGAGCGGCCCAAAGCTGTCGAGCGTGGTCGACAGCGGCACGCCGCCGTCGAGCGGCACGCGAGCCTGCGTCGGCTTGTAGCCCGTGATGCCGTTGAAGGCCGCGGGAATGCGGCAGGAGCCGCCGGTGTCGGTGCCGAGCGCGCCATAGGCCATGCGGTCGACGATCGAGACCGCGGCGCCCGACGACGAGCCGCCGGGCACATGGCCGACGTCGCGCTTCCAGGCGCTCTTCGGCGTGCCGTAGTGCGGGTTGATGCCGATGCCGGAATAGGCGAACTCGGTCATGTTGGTGCGGCCGATCACGACGAAGCCGGCCCGGCGCAGCCGCGCCACCGCCGGCGCATCGGCCTCGGCCGGCGCGGAATCCTCCAGCGCCCTCGAGCCGGCGCGGGTGACCTGGCCCTTGATGTCGAACAGGTCCTTGATCGAGACCGGAATGCCGGCGTAGGGCGACGGCGCCGCATTGGCCTTGCGCAGCGCGTCCATGCCGTCGGCCGCCGCCAGCGCGGCCTCCTTGTCGACATGGATGAAGGCGCGCTGGCCCTCACCGGCGGGATCGGCGATCCGGGCGAGACACTCCTCCACCAGCTTGCGGGACGTGGTGCGACCGGCGGCGAGATCGTCGGCCAGCGCGGCCAGGGTCGGATTCGAAACGGTCATGGCATCCTATCGCGTGTCTGCGGCATCGGCCGCGATGTCCAGATCGAGCAGCGCGGAACTCAGCGACTTGCCGTGCGCATCCAGCGCGAGCGACCGGGTGACCCCGCCGCCGAGCGCCCGGCTCATCACGAAATTCAGCGCCGCAATGTTGGGCAGCTCATAGCGGACCACCTCGCCCTGGACAATGCCGGCGAAGTGCGCCTTCACCCGCTCGGCCGTGACTTGTGCGAGCAGCAGCGGGTAATCCTTGGGGTCGTAGGCGATGACCGAGATGTTCGAGGTGTCACCCTTGTCGCCGGTTCTGGAATGGGCGATGTCACGCAGCTTCATCTCGGCTCCGATCATACTCCCAGCATCAAAGACCAATTTTCATCAGGCGGCAATTGCCGTCCAAACACCTCTGCGCCTCCCGGAGGGCCGCATGCGTGGCGTGATGGACCGTTGACGCGTCTGCGTCAAATGGCGCATCACGGATGCAAAGGAGCGGGCGACGGAGCCCGCCGCAGGGAGGATCAACCGGGATGGCCGAGCCTATGCGTGCACGCCCCAAACCGACACCCGAGACGCAGCATTTCTGGGACGGCACCCGCGCCGGCGAATTGCGGCTGCAGCGCTGCGACGCCTGTGCCCACGTCTACTTCCCGCCGCGCCCATTCTGTCCGGCCTGCGCCAGCCGCAAGGTCAGCGTCTTCAAGGCCACGGGCAAAGGCACGCTCTACAGCTACGTCATCAACCATCGTCCCCCTGCGCCCGGCTTCACGCCGCCCTACGCCATTGCCGTCGTGGCGCTCGAAGAGGGCCCGCGCATGATGAGCAACATCACGGGCTGCCCGCAGACACCGGAGGCATTGGAGCTCGACATGGCCCTCGAAGTCACATTCGAGAAAATGGACGAGCAGATCACCCTGCCCCTGTTCCGGCCGGCGAAAGGATAGCGCCATGCGTCGAAACCAGGTGGCCGTGGTCGGCGCGGCCGAGACCACCGAGCTCGGAATCATCCCGACGATGTCGCAGATCCAGCTGCATGCGGACGCGGCGCTGAATGCCATCGCCGATGCCGGGCTCAAGCTGTCGGACATCGACGGCTTCGCCACCGCGGTCGAGACGCCGCAGCAGATCTGTCATTATCTCGGCATCACGCCGACCTGGGTCGATGGCACCTCGGTCGGCGGCTGCTCCTTCATGCTGCATGTCCGCCACGCCGCGGCTGCGATCGAGGCCGGCCTATGCAAGACCGTGCTGATCACCCACGCCGAGAGCGGCAAATCGATGATCGGCAAGCTGCCGCGCTCGATCCCGCCGGACAGCCTGCAGGGCCAGTTCGAGGCGCCGTTCGGCGTCTACGGGCCGCCCAGCATGTTCCCGATCCCCGTGCTGCGCTACATGAAGACGTACGGCATCACCCATGAGCAGTTGGCGATGGTTGCCGTCGTACAGCGCGAATGGGCGGCAAAGAACCCGCGCGCGATGATGAAGGACCCGATCACCGTCGAGGACGTGCTGAACTCGCGCATGATCGCCTACCCGTTCCGGCTGCTGCAATGCTGCCTCGTCACCGATGGCGGCGGCGCGCTGATCCTGACCTCGGCCGATCGCGCCAAGGATTTTCCGCAGAGGCCAGTCTATGTTCTCGGCACCGGCGAAAGCGTGGAGACGCCGATGGTCAGCCAGATGGAGACGTTCAATTCATCGCGCGCCTTCAAGGTCGCGGGCCCCCTCGCCTTCAAGGAGGCCGGCATCGGCCATGCCGACGTCGACCATCTCATGATCTACGACGCGTTCGCGCATCTGCCGCTGTTCGGTCTCGGTGATCTCGGCTTCATGCCGCATGAGGAGACCGGGCCGTTCATCGCAGCCGGTCACACACGGCCAGGCGGCAAGCTGCCGCTCAACACCAACGGCGGCGGCCTATCCTACATGCATTCGGGCATGTACGGCATGTATGCGTTGCAGGAGAGCGTGCGCCAGATGCGTGGCATCGCCCCGGCGCAGGTACCAGGAGCCAAGATCTCGGTGTGCCACGGCGTCGGCGGCATGTTCGCCGCATCGGGGACGATCATCTTCACCAACGAGAGGTAACGACGCTCGCCGTTCCGGTCGCTCTCTTTCGTTTTGTCGTCATGGCCGGGCTTGTCCCGGCCATCCACGTCGTCCGGTGCCCTCGGAACGACGTGGATGCCCGGGACAAGCCCGGGCATGACGGAGCAACATATTGGCAGGCAGCCCGGCTGATCTGAGCCGTCTCGTCAAATGCAATAGCCCTGACGCAAACGGGGCAGGATGAACAGCACATCACGCTAAGGAGAACCTCTCATGACCAAATCGCTGCAGGACAAAGTCGTCATCGTCACCGGCGCCGGCCGCGGCATCGGGCGCGAGATCGCGCTGCTGTGCGCCGCCGAAGGCGCCAAGGTCGTGGTCAACGATCCCGGCGTCGCCTCCGACGGCTCGGGCACCAGCGCAGCGCCGGCGGAGGAAGTGGTCGAGGAAATCAAGAAGCGCGGCGGCACGGCGGTGGCGAATTTCGAGAGCGTGTCCGAAGCGATCCCGGCCAGCAAGATCGTGAAGGCCGCGACCGACCACTTCGGCAAGCTCGACGGCGTGGTCAACAATGCCGGCATCCTGCGCGACATGATCTTCCACAAGATGAGCATCGAGGCGTTCGAAGCCGTCATCAAGGTGCACCTGATGGGGTCGTTCTATGTCGCTCACTCCGCCGCGCGGCTGTTCCGCGAGCAGGAGAGCGGCTCCTTCGTCCATTTCACCTCGACTTCGGGCCTGATCGGCAATTATGGCCAGGCCAATTACGCCGCGGCGAAGCTCGGCATCGTCGGCCTGTCGAAGTCGATCGCGCTCGACATGGGCCGCTTCAACGTGCGTTCCAATTGCGTCTCGCCGTTTGCCTGGAGCCGAATGATCGGCACCATCCCGGCGGAGACCGAGGCCGAGAAGGAACGCGTCGAACGCATGAAGCGGATGGGGCCCGAGAAGATCGCGCCCGTCGTCGCCTATCTGCTCAGCGATGCCTCGAAAGACGTCACCGGCCAGATCTTCGCCGTTCGCATGAACGAGATCTTCCTGATGAGCCAGTCGCGCCCATTGCGCTCGGTGCACCGCGGCGAAGGCTGGACGCCGCAGACCATTGCGGAGCATGGCATGCCGGCACTGAAGCCGTCGTTCTACAAGCTCGATCGTTCCGCCGACGTGTTCGGCTGGGACCCGATCTGAGATTTGCAGCGCGCAAAGTCCATTCGCAGCGCACACACTCTCAAGTTGTTTTTTATCGAGACGACCCGCACGTCGCCACGATTCTGTCGTATGGTCGCCTCCCAACAAAAAAATGGGAGGACACATATGACGACTCTACGACACGACGTCGCGCAGAACTCGCTGGTCGGAGCAGATGGCTTCGACAGGCGCAGGTTGCTGAAAGGAGCCGCGGCATTCGCCGCTGCCGCGGCAACCGTGACGTCAGCATCGGCTGCAACCGTCACGCCCTTCGGCCAGACCGGGGCACCGACAATCTCGACAGATCCGCTGCCTCTCGGTCCCTTGCCGGGCAGCCGCTATCCGGACTCTCACCTGGAGTCGTCGAAAAAGCCCAAGCTGTCATTCGGGCCGGCGGAGTTTCCGGCCTTCGCGGGCACGATGGCCGTAGAACGCGTCGCGACCGGAATGCGCTGGGCCGAAGGCCCGGTCTATTTTGCCGCCGGTCGCTATCTGCTGTTCAGCGACATCCCGAACAATCGCATCATGCGGTTCTCCGAGGACGATGGTCACCTCAGCGTCTATCGGCAGCCGTCGATGAATTCCAACGGCAACACCATCGATCGAGAAGGACGGCTGATCACGTGTGAACATAGCGGTCGGCGGGTCACTCGCACCGAGCTCGATGGCTCGATCACGATCATCGCCGACAGCTATAATGGAAAGCGATTGAATTCGCCGAACGATGCAGTGGTCGCGGCCGACGGCGCAATATGGTTCACCGATCCGGTCTACGGCATCGGTGGCTTCTATGAGGGCCTCAAGGCGGCGCCCGAGCAGGACAAGCACAATGTCTATCGGGTCGATCCGAAATCGGGAGAGGTCAAGGTCGTTGCCGACGACTTCGTCGAGCCCAATGGGCTCGCCTTCTCACCCGACGAAACGAAGCTTTACGTCATCGACACTGGCTTCACCGACGGGCCCGACAATCCCGCGCATATCCGCGTGTTCGACGTCGATCACGCCGCCGGCAAGCTGGCGAACAGCAAGGTCTTCGCCGAAATGCCTAAGCCCAGCATCTCCGACGGCGTCCGATGTGATCGCGACGGGCGGGTCTGGTGCTCGGTCGGCTGGGGCGATCCGAACGAGGACGGCGTACGCTGCTATGCCCCGGACGGAACCTTGCTGGGCAAGATTCACATTCCGGAAACCGTCGCCAATCTGTGCTTCGGCGGCCAGCAGCGTAATCGGCTCTACATCTGCGGCTCGACGTCGCTCTATGCGGTCTATACGAGTGCGCAGGGTGCGCTGAAGCCCTGAAGATAGCGAATGGCGAATAGGGAGTAGCGAATAGACCCTCTATTCGCTACTCCCCACTCGCCCTCATCCCGTATTTCTCAACCCCGCCGAGATGCCGTTGATCGTTAGTTGAATCCCGCGCAGCACCTGCTCGTCCGGGTTCTGCGCGCGATGCTCCTTGAGCAGCTCGACCTGCACGTGGTTGAGCGGATCGAGATAGGGAAAGCGGTTGCGCACCGAGCGCTCCAGCAGCGGGTTGCCCTGCAGCAGCCGCTCCTGCCCCGTGATGTCGAGCAAAGTCTCGATCACCAGATTCCATTCGCGCCGGATGCGGCCGAAGATCTTTTCGCGCAGGGCCTCGTCCGGGACCAGCTCGGCATAGCGCGAGGCGATGGCGATCGAGCTCTTGGCGAGCACCATGTCCATGTTCGACAGCAGCATGCGGAAGAACGGCCATTCCTGATAAAGTTCGCGCAGGAACGGCATGCCCTGCTCCGGATTTTCCGCGATCCAGGTCTCGACCGCGCTGCCGAAGCCGTACCAGCCCGGCAGCATCAGCCGGCACTGCGCCCAGGAGAACACCCAGGGGATCGCACGCAGGTCCTCGATCGCGCGGGTTTTCTTGCGCGAGGCCGGGCGGCTGCCGATGTTCAAGGTCGCGATCTCGTTGATGACGGTCGAGGCCCAGAAATAGTCGACGAAGCCGTCGGTCTCGTAGACCAGGCCGCGATAGGCCTTGAACGCGAGCTCCGAGAGCCGGTCCATCGCGGTGAGATATTCGCGCTTCGGCGCCGGCTGCCGCGGATGCAGCAGGCTGGCCTCGAGCGTCGCGGCGGCGAGAATTTCCAGATTGTTACGTCCGACCTCGGCGTTGGAATATTTGCTGGAGATGATCTCGCCCTGCTCGGTGATGCGGATCTGGCCGTTCACCGCGCCGCCCGGCTGGGCGATGATGGCGTCGTAGCTCGGTCCGCCGCCGCGGCCGACCGATCCACCGCGGCCGTGGAACAGCCTGAGCCGGATGCCGTGGCGCTCGAAGATGTCGACGAGGCCGATCTCCGCCTTGTAGAGCTCCCAGCCCGAGGTGACGAAACCGCCGTCCTTGTTGCTGTCGGAATAGCCGAGCATGACCTCCTGCACGGCGCCGCGGCTGTCGACCAGGCGGCGGTAATCGTGCAGCGCCAGCATGCGGTCCATGATGCCGCTGGACGCCTGCAGGTCCTCGATCGTCTCGAACAGCGGCACGATGTTGACGGCGCAGCGGCCCGAAGGGTCGATCAGGCCGACCTCCTTGAGCAGCAGTGCCACCTCGAGCATGTCCGACATGCCCTTGCACATCGAGATGATGCACTGGGGAATCACGTCGGCACCGAACGTCGCGTGCGCCTCGGCGGCCGCGCGGAACAGCGCGAGCTCGCCGACGGTCTCGTCGCTGTACTTGACGAATTGCGACACCAGCGGCCGCGCATTGCGCAGCTCGCTGACAAGCAGGCCGACCCTGGCATCCTCGCTCAGCGCCATGTAGGACATGCCCGGCATCGCGGTGTCGATCAGCTCGGCGACGGTGCGCTCGTGCACCGCCGAATTCTGGCGGATGTCGAGCCGGGCCAGATGGAAGCCGAAGCAATCCACTGCACGCCGCAGCAGCCGCAGCCGCCCGCGGGCGATCACCTCGGCATTGTTGGCGATCAGCGAGTGATGCAGCACGTCGAGATCATCCTGCATCTGCTTGACGCTGTCGTAAGGCGCCACCGCCGCCACGGGAAGCCGGCTGATCTGGATACCGAGCTTCTTCGCCGTCGCCGCCAAGCGCGCATAGATGCCGGACACCGCCAGACGATATGGCTCGCCGCGACGATGCGGCGACGTGTCCGGCGAGCGCTCGGCCAGCGCACGCAGCTCCTCGGAGACATCGGCGAGATGCGCGGCGATGGACAGCTCGCTGCCGAGCAGATGCAGTTCCTCGAGATAGTAGTGCAGCGCCAGGCTGGATTGCAGCTTGAGCGTCCCGCGCATCACCTCGGCGGTGACGAACGGATTGCCGTCCCGGTCGCCGCCGATCCAGCTCCCCATTCGCAGGAACGAGGCGAGATCGCCTGCCACCTCCGCTCCGTCATTGAGCCGATCCTCGAGCGAGCACAGCAGACGCGGCACCTCACGCAGAAACGTGTAGTCGTAGAACGACAGGCCGTTGGTGACCTCGTCGAGCACCGTCAGCTTGGTCCGGCGCAGCAGGTTGGTCTGCCACAAGGTCAGCACGGCGCGGCGCAGCGCCTCGTCATTGGCCTCGCGCTCGTCCGGCGTCAACTGCATCCGCTCGCGGCGGTCGAGCAGCATCGCGATCTCCATCTCGCGATCCATCGTGCTCTTGCGCCGCACCTCGGTCGGGTGCGCGGTCAGGACCGGACTGACCAGCGCCGTCGAGAAGAACTTGCGCAGATCGGAAGCCTCGAACCCGGCGGATTTGGCGTGAGCGAGCGTCGCCGCCAGCATGCCGGACCCGCCATTGGAGTCGCTCCTGGCACGCATGCGTCGGATGTTGTTCTGGTCCTCGGCAATGTTGGCGAGGTGCGAGAAATAGCTGAAGGCGCGGACGATGCGGACCGTCTCAGCCGTCGTCATGCCGTCGAGGATCTGCTCCAGCTCGCGCCGCGCCTGGCGGTCCTCGTCGCGGTGGAAGCGCACCGAGGTCTGGCGGATGCGCTCGACGAGGTCGAACAATTCGGCGCCTTCCTGGTCGCGGACGGTATCGCCGAGGATGCGGCCGAGCAGCCGGATATCGTCCCGGAGCCGCGCGTCCTCCTCCATGGCCTGCGCCTCGGCGGCGCGGTTGGGACGGATTTCCTCTGTCATGGCTTGCGGCGACATGGATGCGCTCTCCAGCAGCTGCCCATTTACGGGTCAGTCTGCCGTATCTATACCGCAGCGCAAGATCAAGAAAGAGGCGTTGCCTGCCCTATTCAATGTCGGTCTCGCCTCCTTTCGCCGCCAAGTGCGGGCCCATCATCATATTTTCCGCCCCGCCTGCTCCCAATGGGGATCGCGCAGCCGCCGCTTGAAGATCTTGCCGGAGTCCTCGCGCGGCAGCTTCTCGTGGATCTCGATGTGCTTGGGCACCTTGTAATCGGCCAGCGACGCTCTCAGCCGGGCCCTCATCTCCCCAATGTCAAGCGTCACGCCCGGCTGCGGCTCGACCACGGCCATCAGGGCTTCTCCGAACTCGGCATCTGGGATGCCGAACACGGCGCAATCATGCACGCCGGGCACGGCATGCAGCACGGCCTCGATCTCGGCGGGATAGATGTTTACGCCGCCAGAGATCACCATGTCGCGCTTGCGGTCGCACAGGAAGACGTAGCCCTCGGCATCGATGTAGCCGACATCGCCCGAGGTGATGAAGCCGTCGCGGTCGATCTCGGCACGCTTCTCCGGCTTGTTGTGATAGGTGAAATCCGGATTGCCCGCGATGCGCGAATAGATCTCGCCGATCTCGCCCTGCGGCAGGATGCGACCGTCCTCGCCGAGAAAGCGCAGCTCCGCGCCCGGCGAGACCTTGCCGACGGTGCCGGGCTTGCGCAGCGCGTCCTCGGAGGTCGCGAAGGTCACGGCACCGGATTCGGTCGAGCCGTAGAACTCGTAGATGACCGGCCCCCACCAGTCGATCATCGCGCGCTTGACGTCGGCCGGGCACGGCGCGGCAGCGTGAATGACATGGCGCAACGACGAGACGTCGTAGCGGCGGCGAACCTCCTCCGGCAGCTTCATCAGCCGGATGAACATGGTCGGCACCATGAAGATGGTATCGATCCGCTCTGTCTGGATGACGTCGAGAAACGCCTCCGGCTCGAAGCGCGGCATCAGCACCAGCGCGCCGCCGAGCCGGCCCGCCCGCAGGCCGAAGGCGTTCGGCGCCGAATGATACAGCGGCCCCGGCAGCAGCGCGCGCGCGTTCGGCTTCAGCCCGTAGATCAACGCGCGCATGCGCTCGGCCGAGGCGGCCTGCTCCACCGTCGGCGCACTGCGGCGGACGCCCTTGGGATGACCGGTCGTGCCGGAGGTGTAGATCATGTTCTGCGGCTGCGGCCCCTGCGGCCCTTCGTAAGGGCTCTGCTGTGTCAGCCAGCTTTCCAGGTCGGTCGCGAACTCCGGTGTTGCGAGCAGATCCGCACCGATCTTGTAGTTGGACAGGATCTCCGGCGGCGTGGGCACGCTGAGCGCCGTGACATCGGCCGGTATCGCACCGGCGAGCTGATGCAGCAGATCGGCGTGACCGATCAGCACGCGCGTCGCGGAGTCCTTGAGGATGTAGTCGATCTCCTCCGGCTTGAAGTGCCAGTTCACCGGCACGCCATAGGCGCCCAGCCGCATCGCGCCATAGGCCGCCTCGATGAAGGCGATGTCGTTGCGCATCAGCATGCAGACGCAATCGCCCTGGCGTACGCCGAGCTGCGCGAGGCCGCTGGCGATCCGCGCGGTGCGGTCGGCGATTTCGGCGTGGCTGCGCCGGCGCTCGCCGGAGATGATGCCGCAGAACAGGGAGGACGTTTCCATTTTCTTTGTTATCCGATCTGGCGTCGGTTTGAGTTTCCGCCATCAATCCGGGGCGATGCGCCGCGACAAACGGCGGTGCCGTTTTGCGCGGAGCATCGAACTCAGGTGCGCAGTTGCGCACCGGAGAATCTCGAGATTCCGGGCCTACTCCTTCGGAGCATCCCGGAATGACGGACTCAATCCGCAAACTTCGGCGCGCGCTTCTCGATGTTGGCGCGCACCGATTCGAGCTGGTTCGGGCTGCCGATCAGCTTCTGCTGCTCGACCGATTCGGCGAGCAGCGCCGGCCCCGGATCGACCGAGAGATTGTTCAGCATCCGCTTGGCGGCGCGGATCGCATCCGGGTTCTTGCCGGCGATCTCACGCGCGGTCTCCAGCGCAGCCGCGCGCGGATCGGCGCAGATGCGGGTGACGAGGCCGTAGGACTGGCCTTCCTCCGGCGAGAACACCCGGCCGGTGTAGGTCAGCTCGCGCAGGATGTCGTCGCGCATCAGGGTGGCCAGGATCGGCGTGCCCGCCATGTCGGGCACCAGACCCCACTTGATCTCCATGATCGACATCTTGGTGTCCGGCGCGACGTAGCGCATGTCGGCGCCGAGTGCGAGCTGGAAGCCGCCGCCATAGGCGACGCCATGCACTGCAGCAATCACCGGCACCGGCAACTGCCGCCAGCCCCATACCGCCTGCTGCGCGAAGTTGGCCTTGCCGTGGGTGCGAACGGTGAGGTCGCGCTTCTCGCCGCCGGGTATGCCGTTGCCGCCGGAATCTTTCATCGCCGCGAAGCGGCCCATGTCGAGACCAGCGCAGAACGCGCGGCCCTCGCCGGACAGCACCACCGCCCGCAGGCCCTTCTCCTTCGACAGCCGGTCGGTCGCCGCGACCAGCGCCTCGAACATCTCCATGTCCAACGCATTCATCTTGTCGGCGCGAACCAGGCGAACATCGGCGACGCCGTCCTTGATCTCGATCGCGAGGCGGTTGTCCATCGAACGGTCTCCCTACGGATGTCTTTGTGACTTTACAGAAGGCTGTCGGAGCGATTTAGTCAATCGACCAATTAACTCACAACATGTCAGGCGGAAACTCCCATGTTCAAGGACAATCTCCTCGAAGGTCGACGCATTCTGGTGACCGGCGGCGGCACGGGCCTTGGCAAAGCGATGGCTGCACGCTTCCTGCAACTCGGCGCCGAAGTGCATATTTGCGGCCGGCGGAAAATCGTCTGCGACGAGACCGCGACCGAACTGATGGACCTCTACGGCGGCCGAGTGACCAGCCATGGCGTCGACATCCGCAATGCCATGGCGGTGGAGGACATGATCGAGGCCATCTTCCAGGAAGGCGGTCTCACCGACCTCATCAACAACGCGGCCGGCAACTTCATTTCCCGCACCGAGGAATTGAGCCCGCGCGGCTTCGATGCCGTCGCCAACATCGTGATGCACGGCACGTTCTACGTGACGCACGCCGTCGGCAAGCGCTGGATCGCCGCGAAGCAGCCGGGCAACGTCGTGTCGATCACGGTAACCTGGGTGCGCAACGGCTCGCCTTACGTGGTGCCGTCGGCGATGAGCAAGTCGGCGATCCACGCCATGACGATGTCGCTCGCGACTGAATGGGGCCGCTACGGCATCCGCCTCAACACCATCGCACCCGGCGAAATCCCGACCGAAGGCATGAGCAAGCGCATCAAGCCCGGTGACGAGGCCGGCGCGCGGACCAAGGCGATGAACCCGATGGGTCGCGTCGGCACCATGGAGGAGCTGCAGAACCTCGCGGTGTTCCTGATCTCCGGCGGCTGCAACTGGATCAACGGCGAGACCATCGCGATGGACGGCGCCCAGGCGCTGGCGATGGGCGGCAATTTCTATCAGTTGCGCGACTGGAGCGACGACGACTGGACCAAGGCCAAGGAGTCGATCAAGGCGCAGAACGAAAAGGATCGCGCGACGCGCACGAGCTGATTGGCGCAATCACCCTGTTGATCGGCGACCTGCTCCCTGTAGACTGATCGAGAGATGCTTGCTCCGGCGCAATCCGGGGCGAGGACCACGACAAGACATCGAACAAAGAACAAGACGCAATCGGAGGGGAAACATGTCCGTCACGACGGCAGCGTCGACGCTCGTCGACGTCGTGCGCAGGCAGGCGGAAGCGCTTGGCTCCGCCACCGCCTATGAGTTCGAAGGCCGCCTCACCAGCTTCGCCGCATTCGACCGCAAGACCAACCAGGTTGCCAACGCGCTGAAGGCGATCGGCATCAAGCCGCATGAGCGGATCGCCTATTTCGGCAAGAACAGCGACATCTATTTCGAGCTGCTGGTCGGCGCCATGAAGGCCAACGTCGTGATGGCGCCGGTGAACTGGCGCCTCGCCGGTCCCGAGGTCGCCTTCATCGTCGAGGACTGCAAGGCGCCTGCCCTGTTCGTCGGTCCCGAGTTCATCACGATGATCCGCAACATCCGCGACCAGATTCCGAGCGTGCGGCACATCATCACCACCGAAGGCGGCGCGCCGGAATGGCAGGACTACACGGCTTGGCGCGACGCGCAGAGCGCCGACGCTCCCGGCGAGGCGATCACGCCGAAGGACATCGCGCTGCAGCTCTACACCTCCGGTACCACCGGCAAGCCGAAAGGCGCGATGCTGTCGCACGCCAACTTCCTCAACCTCGTCAACACCGGCAATCCCGAGGAGAAGCCGGACTGGAATAAATGGACGACCGACGACGTCTCGCTGATCGCGATGCCGATCTTCCACATCGGCGGCTCCGGCTGGGGCCTGATGAGCCTCTACCACGGCGCCCGCGGCGTGATCGCGCGCGAGTTCGATCCCACGAAGATCCTCGACTTCTTCGAACAGTCCGGCATCACCAAGCTGTTCATGGTGCCCGCCGCGATGCAGTTCGTGGTCCGGCAGCCGCGAGCGCGGCAGGTCGACTTCTCGCGGCTCAAATACATGCTCTACGGCGCCTCGCCGATCCCGGCGGCGCTGCTGAAGGAATGCATCGAGGTGTTCAAATGCGGCTTCGTGCAGATGTACGGCATGACCGAGACCACGGGCACCATCATCGCGCTGCCGCCCGAGGATCACGTCGAAGGGCTGGAGCGGATGCGCTCGGCCGGCAAGCCGCTGCCGGGCGTCGAAGTCGCGATCATCGATCCCTCGGGCAACCCGCTGCCGCCGCGGCAGGTCGGCGAGATCGCCACCCGCTCCGGCTCCAACATGACCGGCTACTGGAACCTGCCGGAGGCGACCGCACGCACGCTCGGTAAGGACGGCTGGCTGCGCACGGGTGATGCCGGCTACATGGACGAGGACGGCTACGTCTACATCCACGACCGCATCAAGGACATGATCATCTCCGGCGGCGAGAACATCTATCCGGCCGAGGTCGAGAGCGCGATCTGCGACCACCCCGATGTCGCCGAGGCCGCCGTGATCGGCATTCCCGACGAGAAATGGGGCGAGGCCGTCAAGGCGATCGTCGTGATGAAGCCCGGCAAGCGCGCCACCGAGACCGACATCATCAATTTCACCCGCACCCGCATCGCCGGCTTCAAGACGCCGAAGAGCGTGGACTTCCTCGACGCCCTGCCGCGCAATCCCTCCGGCAAGATCCTGCGGCGGAATCTGCGCGACCCGTACTGGGCGGGCAAGGATCGGCAGGTGAATTGATCAAGAACGAGGTGCTCGCTGAGACATTCTGGATCGCTTCGCCACGCTCGCGATGGCGTGGAGAGAGGGTACGCCTTCCACGCCGTCATTGCGAGGCGCCCTTGCGCCGAAGCAATCCAGGGGCCAAACAACAAGGTCTGGATTGCTGGCTGACGCTCACGATGGCCGCCTTCAAACTACAACCGCCTCACCTCTTGTTCACCCCCATATACCCGAACAGGAAGCCCGCCACCTTGCGCATCTGGATCTCCTCGCTGCCTTCGGTGATGCGGTAGCGGCGGTGGTGGCGGTAGATGTGCTCGAACGGCTTGTGGCGCGAATAGCCCATGCCGCCATGAACCTGGATGGCGCGATCGGCCGCCTCGCAGCACAGACGGTTAGCCCAGTAGTTGCACATCGAGACCTTGTCGGAGAGTGTGTGCTCGACCTGCGCCTGGGTGAGCTGGTCCATCTCCCAGGCGGTCTTGCGGATCAGCAGCCGCAGCATCTCGGCCTGCGTCGCCAGCTCGACCAGCGGCCACTGGATCGCCTGGTTCTCGGCCAGCGCCTTCCCGAACGGTTTGCGCTCCCGCGCGTAGTTCACGCTCTCATTGATGCAGAATACGGCCGCACCGAGCGAGCTCGCCGCCTGCCGGATGCGGTTCTCGTGCACGAAGCACTGCGCCAGCGACAGGCCGCGACCGACTTCGCCGAACTGCGCATCCTCCGGCACGAACACGTCGGTGAAGCTGACCCGCGGATGGTCGGTCGGCATGTTGAAGGTCCAGAGATACTCCTCGACCTTGACGCCCTCGCTCTTGGCCGGCACCAGGAAGCAGGTGATGCCGCGCGCATCGCCGTCATTGCCCGAGGTGCGCGCGAACAGCGCGCAATGGGTGGCGACGTGCATTCCCGTCGTCCACATCTTCTCGCCGTTGATCAGCCAGCCCTTGACGTTGTCGCGGGTGGCTGGGACGGCCTTCGTCTCCATGTGGGTTGCGTCCGAGCCGTGATGCGGCTCGGTGAGACCGAAGGTGATGCGGTACTTGCCGGTGATCGAGCCGTCGATCATCGCTTTCTGGTCGTCGCGGCCATAGCGGTCGAGCATGGTGACGATCGGCAGATTGCCGACGATCGAGTGCTCGTTCTGCAGGTCGTTGTGCAGGCCGAGGCCCTTCGAGGCGAAATGCTCGCGGATCACCGCCATCCAGAGGTTCGAGCCGTCCTTGCCGCCGTAGCGTTTTGGGATCGCGAAGCGCAGGTGCCCGGCCGCGTCGGCACGATCCTTGGCCTTGCGCAGCAGCTGCTCCCACTCATGCCGCGGCAGGCCGCCATTCTCGAAATCGGTGCGCGCCCATTCGCGACGATGATCGAAGAAGCGGATGTTGTCGTCGGCCTGCTCCAGCGGCTTGATCTCGGCGGCGATGAAGCGATCGAGCTCGTCGAGGTAGGCGACCAATTCCTTCGGCAAGGAAAAATCCATGGCGTGTCTCCCTGTGCGTTTCGTTGTTGTTCTTGGTCCTGATGGGCGCGACCTCCCGTCGCGCGCTTGTGGCGCGCAGCGCCGTTGCGTATTTGGATGACTGCGACACCTGCGCAGGCGCTAAGTTGATGCGCGACAACCAATCAGAAAACAGGAGGAACGGCCGATGGAGCTGAAGTTTTCGAGAGTGACGCGCAAGGGGCCGATCACGATCGTCACCCTGGCGCGCCCCGAGGTCTACAACGCCCTGCACATCGAGGCGCATTACGAGCTCGAGCGCGTGTTCGACGGCTTCGCCGCCGATCCCGAGCAATGGGTGGCGATCGTCACCGGCGAGGGCGACAAGGCATTCTGCGCCGGCAACGATCTGAAATGGCAGGCGGCCGGCGGCGCGCGTGGCTGGGGCAAAAGCGGCTTCGGTGGACTGACCTCGCGCTTCGATTGCGACAAGCCGCTGATCGCGGCCGTCAACGGCGTTGCGATGGGCGGCGGCTTCGAGATCGCGCTGGCCTGCGACCTGATCATCGCCTCCGAGAACGCGACCTTCGCGTTGCCCGAGCCGCGCGTCGGCCTCGCCGCGCTCGCCGGCGGGCTGCAGCGGCTGCCGCGCCAGATCGGTCTGAAGCGCGCGATGGGCATGATCCTGACCGGCCGCCACGTCGGCGCCCGCGAGGGCCACGAGCTCGGCTTCGTCAACGAGGTCGTACCGCAGGGCGAGGCGCTGGCGGCCGCGGAGCGTTGGGCCGAGACCATCGCCAAGAACTCGCCGATGTCGATCCGCGCCTCCAAACAGGCGATCGAGAAGGGCCTCGCGGTGTCGCTGGAGCAGGCCATCACCGAGCAGCGCGACTACGCGGCGGTGCAGGCGATGATCCACTCGCAGGACTATATTGAGGGGCCGAAGGCGTTTTCCGAGAAGCGACCGCCGAAATGGCTGGGGCGGTAGCGCATCGCCAAGGTGATCATTCCGGGACACGCGGAGCGCGCGCCCGGAATCCGTGACCACGAACGGGAGTCTGGATTCCAGGCTCGCGACTGCGTCGCGCCCCGGGACGACGGCCGAGGTGATCGCAACGCCTGTCCAGCTCCCGCCGCCGTCATTGCGAGCGAAGCGAAGCAATCCAGAGTCCCACCGCCGAAGCAGTCTGGATTGCTTCGGCGCTGGCGCTCCTCGCAATGACGGCGGAGAGCTAAGCATCGCTGGTGCCCCTCCCCGCCTCGCGCCTGTAGGACGCGTAGTTGGGCTGATCGACAGCGAGCTTGTCGAGCGTGGTCTGCCAGAGGTGGTCCTTCAGGCCCGGCGTGCCGAGATCGACGGCACCACTGGCGATCTGCTCGGAAAGCGCACGATTCAGTTCGAGCAAGTCACCGTCTCGTCTCAATAGCTGTTTCAGCCGCGCGTGCTCCGCGGCATCCGCCGGAGCAGCCTGCGTCAACTGCCGCACCACCAGATCGAGCGCGTTGATTCCCACGCGCAGCTTGAACGCCGGGTGCCCGGAGATCAGCGGCGCGATGTCGGTGCGCAGGAAATCCGCGACCGCCTTCGCCAGCTCCGTCGCCGTCGGTTCGTCCTGCATCAGCCCTCTCCTCTCGGCGCCAGCAGCCGCAGCAGATCGATCTCTGTCTCCGACGCGCGGCGGCCGATCATGGCGCGCTCCATCGAGTGGTCGGGACCCAAGCGAAACCGCTGCATCATGCCGCAACACATCACGCCCCAGCGCAACGTGCCCATGACCTCCCAGAACTTCACCCTGCCGGCATCGACCTTGCGGCCAGCGGCATCGTAGCCCGCGTACAGCTCCTCGCGCGAGCCAAAGCCGCCGACGGGCTTGTCGATCTCGCCGAAGCGCCAGGAGTTGACGCAGATCCAGCCGAGATCCTCCATGGGATCGCCGAGATGGGCGAGCTCCCAGTCGAGCACAGCGCGCACCCCGTCGGGGCCGATGATGAGATTGCCGTTGCGGAAATCGCCATGCACCAGCGTCACCTCCGCCGAGGGGCCGGGATCGTTGTGCGACAGCCAGCGCAGCGCGAGATCGAACACCGGGCGCGGCCAGTCGAAGCTTTGATATTCGCGCGCGAGCTCCGCGATCTCCCTGGTCGCGTTCATCTCGCGCAACGCGGGCAGCGTCTCGCGTCGAATCCCGTGGATGCCGGCAGCGATGCCGCCGAGCTGGCGCGCGAGGCGCGGCCGCGCCTCGGCGAATTCAGCATCGCGCAGGATCTTGCGCGCGATGGTCTCGCCCTCGACGCGGCGCATGATGAAACCGGCGCCGAGATCGTCCTCCGGCCGTAGCACGTGCAGTACCTCGGGCGACGGCACGCCGGCCGCACAAGCGAGCCGCATCAGCGCCGCCTCGTTGTCGAGCCCGGCGGCACGCCCGGGCGCGGCGCCGTAGCCCTTCGGCGAGCGGCGCAGGATGGCGCCGACATCACCACCGGGATGGACGATGTCGAAGCGCCACGTCTCCTGGCTGGCGCCGCCGGAGAGTTTCGCGGCGCCGCGCACGCCAGTCGCCCCCGGCATGAACGAGGCGACGCAGCGCGACAGCTTGGCCTCGATCATTGGCCCTTGAACTTGGCCGGGCGCTTTTCGAGGAACGCGGTGACGCCCTCCTTGAAATCCGACGTGCCGCCCGCGATGCGCTGCGACTGGAATTCGGCGTTGAGCTGCTCCTCGAACGAGTTCTCCGGGCTGTCCCAGTAAAGCTTGCGGATCTGCGCCAGCGCCACCGTCGGCCCGTTGGCGAGCTCGCGCGCGAGCTTCATCGTTTCCTCCTTGAGGGCCGCATCGTCATAGACGCGGTTGACGAGGCCCCATTGCAGTGCCGTCTCGGCCGGCAGCTTCTCGCCGAGCAGCGACAGCTCGATCGCGCGCGCCTTGCCGACGAGGCGCGGCAACAGCCAGGTCGAGCCGCAGTCGGGAACGAGACCGATGCGGCGGAAGGCTTGCAGGAAATACGCGGACTTCGCGCACAGGATCATGTCGCCCATCAGCGCGAAGCTCATGCCAGCACCGGCGGCCGGGCCGTTGACCGACGTCACGATCGGGCAATGCAGATTGCGCAAGCGGCGCAGGAACGGATGAAAGGCGGTCTCGAGCGCGGCGCCGGCATTGCTGCGGCCGGGCTTCGCCTGCGCATTGCGGCCCTGCAGATTGGCACCGGTGCAGAACGCCCGCCCCGCGCCGGTTACGACCAGGCAGCGCACCTCGGCCTTCTTCTCCTCGATCTCGTCGAGCGCCTCGGCGAGCCCGCCAAGCATGTCGATCGAGACCGCGTTCATGACCTCCTGATGATCGAGCGTGAGGACGGCGACGGGCCCGTCGAAATCGAGCGTGACGTGCTTGAACTGCATGTTTTCCTCTCAAGAGCTTTTCGGTCAGTGCATTCTTCGCCGCGGAAATTTGAAGCGCGGCATGGTTCTGTCAGCATATTTGATTTTTGCGCTTCGCTTGTCCATGGTTGGATCATCCCAATAACCGAAGCGGCGCGCAGCGCGCTCACATCATCACGGAAACGCCCAAGAGAACCCCATGAGCATGTTCGACCTCACCGGCCGTGTGGCCGTCGTCACCGGCGGCAATGGAGGCATAGGCCTCGGAATCGCCCAGGCACTTGCGTCCAGTGGCTGCAACGTCTCGATCTGGGGCCGCAACGCCGAGAAGAACAAGGCGGCTGCGGCGTCGATGGCCGCGGGGCCCGGCAGGGTCGATACCCATGTCTGCGACGTGACGAGCCCTGCGTCCGTCAACGAGGCGATGAAGGCGACACTCGACACCTTCGGTCGCGTCGACGGCTGCTTTGCCAACGCCGGCATCGGCGGCGGCGGCCGCAAGCCCTTCATCGAGCGCAGCGAGGAGGAATGGCGCACAATGTTCGCGACCAATCTCGACGGCGTCTTCCATGCCTTCCAGGCCGCCGCCAAGCACATGACCGCGCGCGCCGAAGCCGGCGATCCGTTCGGCCGCCTGGTCGCGACCTCGAGCCTCGCCTCGCTGTTCGGCACCGCGCGGAACGAGCACTATGCGGCAACCAAGGCGGCAATCAATGCGCTGTGCCGCGCGCTCGCCGTCGAACTCGCACGCCACGGCGTCACCGCGAATGCGATCCTGCCTGGCTGGATCAAGAGCGACATGACCGCAGGCATCATGGGAAACGAGAAGTTCGTTGCCAACGTCATGCCGCGTATCCCGGTGCGCCGCTTCGGCGAGCCGTCGGATTTCGGCGGCATCGCCGTCTACCTCATGAGCAAGGCGTCGTCCTATCACACCGCAGACTGCCTCGTGATCGACGGCGGCTATACCGCATTCTGACTCCTCGCAGTGGGAGGTGAGCCGGCGCGCCGGTTCACCAACCGCGGATTGTTCCCGTGCTGCACTGCAAGATTTCGGAAATTTAATCCACCCCTGGCTGCCACACCCCCGTGACCCGGGCGTTGTCTTCCATCACATAACGGAGAGACGTCCAAGGAAGGATACCATGAAGCGCGGTGTGACGGTTTTGGCCTGTGTGTCTGCCCTGGCTGTGGCCGGTTACTTTGCAATGGCCAAATGGGGCATTCAGCACGAAAGCCGCGAGTTCTTCGATGCCGCGCGGCAGCGGTCGATCAATGTCGATGTCGCCGTGCGCAAGGACTACGAGATGAAGGCCAATGCCGGGCTGTGGCGGCTGCCGGTCGCCATCATCAGCAACGGCAACACAGTGAAGAACACCGAGTACTCCTTCCTCGCGAACGTGTTCGCCGCGCGCGGCTACCTTGTCGCCAGCGTCCAGCAGGACCTTCCGACTGATCCGCCGCTCGTCACCAAGGTCGGGATGCCTTATGTCGGCCGGCTCGACGTCTACCGGAAAGGCGAGGCCAACATCCTCTGCGTGCTGAACGAGATGAAGAAGCGTCATCCGAATGCCGACTACGATCACCTGACCCTGGTCGGCCACTCCAATGGCGGCGATACCGCGATGTATTTCGCCAAGGAGCATCCGAACATCGTCTCGCAGGTGGTGACGCTCGACAATCTGCGCGTTCCTTTCGTTATCAGGGACAAGCTCAAGATCCTGTCGTTCCGCTCGGATGATCCGCAGTTCAAGACCGACCCCGGCGTTCTGCCAACGCATGTCGACAAGAAGAGCGGCATCGACATCATCAAGACCGAGTTCCAGCACACCTGGATGAGCGACCGCGGCCCCTACACGGCGCGGGAACGGATCCAGGCGACGCTCGACAAATATCTCGGCGGCGATGCGACGAGCGAACTGGCCCCGGCAGACACCGACAATCTGATCGTGACCAACGGCGCAGCGGCCCTGCCCTGATCTGACGACACCTCAGCGCTGGCGTGCGATGGCAGCTGCGCAATCGCGCAGCTGCCATCGCAGGCGTCAGTCCTGCGGTTTCTTGACCGGTGGGCCGTTCTTATTCCCCGGCATGCCCTTGATGTTCGACGGGTCCTGAGCGCTGACGTCCGGATTATGGCGGTTGATCGTGGACGAGCCGACGGTGCCGCCTTTCGTCTCAGTGCCCGGTCCGTTCTTGTTGCCAGGCGCGCCCTGGATGCCTGCTCCGGAATTCTGCGCACTCGGCGGCGGCGTGGTCTGTGGGCTGCCCTGCGCCAGCGCTGACGTGGCCGAGACGACGAATGCGCAAGCAATCAGACCGATCATTGGCTTCATGGGCGACCTCCATTTGTAGTTGCCGTGCTGTCCGAACGTGGCGCCGGCGGAGCCGTTCCCGGAAACATGGAATTTCCCGCGACGACGCCGAGGTGCGCACCCCTGCCCGCTTTATTGGCTTCCTGATCGCGTCGCGGCCCACTACGGTCGGGGAACCGACGCATCAGAGGCCTCTACATGGAATACCTCGCCACCGATCTCAGCCCGCGCGAGCGCTACAAGATCCTGACCTCCTTCGTGCTGCCACGGCCGATCGCCTGGGTTACGACGAGAGGCGAGACCGGGGTGGTCAACGCCGCACCGTTCTCTTTCTTCAACGTGCTCGGCGAGGACCCGCCGCTGTGCGTGTTCGCGATCAACCTGCGGCCGGACGGCCGGATCAAGGACACGCTGGTCAACATCCGCAGCTCAGGCGAGTTCGTGGTCCACATCACCGACGAGCCCCTGGCGCAGGCGATGCACGAGACCGGCGGCGACTTTCCGCCCGAGATCGGCGAGCCGGATCACCTTGGGCTCAAGCTCACACCGTCCCGGATGATCGGCGTTCCGCGGTTGGCGGAGGCGCCGTTCGCGATGGAGTGCAAGACCTGGCAGCTCATCGACGTCAATGGCGATCGCGTGCTGGTGCTCGGCGAAGGCCTCGCCTTCCACATCCGTGACGAATTGTGGGACACCGAGAAGATGCGGGTCGAGATGGAGTTGTTCCATCCTGTCGGGCGCATGTTCGCCGACCGCTATTGCCGCACCGACGACCGGATGGATTTCCCGCCGGCCAAGGGCGCCAGCTGAGCGTTCGATGGCTTCCGCCGGCGCGAAACGTCAGTAGGTCGCGGCGAGATAGTCGACGATCTTGCCGACATCGGATTCATCGATCGGAGCACCATAGACCTTGATCATCTTGGTGACTTCGGCCTGCCAGAACTCCTTCTTGTTCTGCATCGGCGGCTGCGTCTTGATGTAGTCGGCGGAATGGCAGGCCGCGCAATTGCCCTGCACGACGGCGAGATCGGGCCCCGGCTTGAAGGCCGCCGTCTCCTGCGGAACCTTGTAGTTGACCGGTGCTGCGGTGAGGGAGACGGATGTGCCGGCAAGGCAGCCAAGTCCGACAGCCAGCATGACGAGGAGGAAGGACGTCCGTTGCATGGTCATTCTCCTCAGGCGGCCGTGACGCGGACGGTTTCGACGACATTGCGCAGATAGCCGGCCGGGTTCCAGCGTGGCGTCTCTGGCTGAGTCTCGCCCGAATTGCTGGTGGCCCGCACCTTCAGATCGTGGGACCCCGGGGCAAGCTTCACCGCCAGCTTCCACTCCCGGAAGGAATACTTCCCGAGGTCCTTGCCGAGCTTGGCATCGGTCCAGGTCTGGCCGCCATCGGTCGAGACCGCGATCTGCTTGATCCCGCTTCCGCCGTCGAATGCGATGCCGCGCAGCGTCGCCGTGCCCGCCTTCAGCTTCGCGCCATCGCTCACGCTGGTGATGAAGGAACGGACCGTAAAGCGATTGATCGGAATCGTCGCCTTCGGCGCGGTCCCGGGCTCGATCGCATTGTTCGGCGTGTCCGGAATCCGATAGGCCGATTTCATCCAGAAGCCGTCGAACACGCTGTCGATGACGGTGATCTCGTTGAGGTGCTTGACCCAGTAGGTGCCGTAATAGCCGGGCACGATCAGGCGCAGCGGAAAGCCGTTGAGGAACGGCAGATCCTCGCCGTTCATGCCGTAGGCCAGCATCACCTCGCCATTCATGGCGTGATCGAGGTCGAGCGCCTTGACGAAGTCCGGCGTCTTGTCGATCACCGGGCCGTCCATGCCGCCGAAGGTGACCTGTCTGGCGCCGGCCTGGACACCCGCCATGTCGAGCACGGTCTTGAGCGGCACGCCCCGCCAGCGCGCATTGCCCATGGCGCCGTTGCCAAGCTGGCCACCTGCGACGCGCGGCTCGAAGAAGCCGCGGCTGTTGCCGGAGCATTGGTTGACGGCGACGATCTCGGTCGCCTTCATCTTCCGGATGTCCTTGAGCGACAGCTTGAGCGGCTTGTCGACCTTCCCCTTGATCGCGAGCGTGAACCTGTCCGGATCGAGATCGTAAGGCAGGCCCGCCAGATGATAGCGGACGAAGAAGGCATTGTTCGGCGTGATCACGCCGTCATTGAACACCCCGAATGGCGTTTCGAGTTGCGGCGGCCGGCTGGTCAGGCCGATCATCGGCCGCTTCTGCGGATACTTCACCAGCGGGCGCTCGCCGTTGGCGAAGGGCAACGTCACGGTGTCCTCGGCCAGCGCGCGAGTCGCGCCAAACCCGCCCAGCAGCGCCGCCAGCCCTGCTCCCTTGAGCAGATCACGTCTGTCGATCATGCAACTCCCTCCGGAGTGGTCGTTTTGAACCCGCGGTCATCACCGCCGGCTCTCATCGAAATCTGGCGGCATGCACGGCCGCTGCGAATTGATCGTTGCACATTCTCTCACTGCGAGAAAAGCCGCGAACGTCAGCAATCATAGCATCGCAGCGCGGCAACGGCCGAGACTTCGCACGTGCAACAAGAGCAATCGTGCATCGAACCGCAGGGGCGGGCAATCGGGGCCGTCAGGCGGCGCGTGCCCACCGACGGCGCCGGCGAGGACGACGTTGGGCACGGCGCGCTCCACGGTTGTTGCACGCCGCGATGAGCTCGCCGCTCCTTTGTGCACCCCACACGCGCAACTACGTGCCCTGCCCGATCTTGTCCTGCGTCTTGGTCTCGAAGTCGCTGGCGTCGTGGCGCTCGTGGAGCTGGCTCTTGGGATCGCCGGAGACGCGGTTGACCATGCGGCCGCGCTTCACAGCGGTGCGCTGCGCGATCTGGTCGGTCCAGCGCTGGACATTCCTGTAGTCCTGCACCGAGAGGAACTCGCCGCCTTCGTAGAGCAGGCCCTTGGCGAGCGCGCCGTACCACGGCCACACCGCGATGTCGGCGATGGTGTAGTCGGGGCCGGCGAGATACTCGCTTTCGGCCAGGCGGCGGTCGAGCACGTCGAGCTGGCGCTTCACCTCCATCGCGAAGCGGTCGATGGCATACTCGATCTTGGTCGGCGCATAGGCATAGAAATGGCCGAAGCCGCCGCCGAGATAGGGCGCAGCCCCCATCTGCCAGAACAGCCAGGACAGGCATTCGGCGCGCTTGGCCGGCTCGGTCGGCAGGAAGGCGCCGAACTTCTCGGCCAGATGAACCAGGATCGCGCCGGACTCGAACACGCGGATCGGCTCCGGCCCGCTGCGATCCAGCAGCGCCGGGATCTTGGAATTGGGATTGATGGCGACGAAGCCCGAACCGAACTGATCGCCCTCGCCGATCCGGATCAGCCAGGCGTCATATTCGGCGCCGCTGTGGCCGAGCGCCAGCAGCTCCTCGAGCATCACTGTGACCTTTACGCCGTTCGGCGTTCCCAGAGAATAAAGCTGCAAGGGATGACGACCGACAGGCAATTCCTTCTCGTGCGTCGGACCTGCGATCGGCCGGTTGATGTTGGCGAAGCGGCCGCCGCTGGCCTTGTTCCAGGTCCAGACCTTGGGCGGCACATAGCTGTTCTGTTCAGACACGGCAGACTCCGGCGTGAGCGTCAGGAGCGACGTTTTAGGCGCATATGCCGTCGAGCGGAAGCCACGCTGCGCGCGGGCGCCATCAGCATTTTCTGCATTGCGCGGTCGAACCTGCGATGACAGAACGGAGACAAGACAATAATGACGGTCCGTCGCGGGCCGGCTCCTGGAAACGCCGATGACTGCAAGTCCCCTGCCCCCCGACCGCATTCCCGTGATCGTCGGCGTGGGCGAGATCGTCGATCGCCTCAAGGACATCGGCGACGGTCTCGAGCCGCTGGCGCTGCTCGAACAGGCGATCCGCCGCGCGGAAAATGACGCGGGCGCCAAGCTCATCCAGGACACCGGCTCGCTCGACGTCGTCAACTTCCTGAGCTGGCGCTACCGCGATCCCGAGCAGCTTCTCGCGCAGCGGCTCGGCGTGAGCCCGGCGCACTGCCACTACGGTCCCGTCGGCGGCGAGAGCCCGATCCGCTTTCTGCACGAGGCCGCCTTGCGCATCGCGCGCGGCGAATGCGAGGTCGCAGTGGTCTGCGGCGCCGAGGCGCAATCGACGGCGACCAAGGCCGAACGCGCCGGCGTGACCCTGCCGTGGACGCCGTTCGCGCATGACGTCGAGGAGCCGAAGCGCGGCGCTGCATTCCAGAAGCCGCTGGCGGTGAAGCTCGGCGTGTTCCGTCCGGTCACGGTCTATCCGTTCTACGAAGTCGCGAGCGCAGCCAAATGGGGCCAGACGACACGGCAGGCGCTCGCCGAATCCGGCGAGCTGTGGTCGCGCTTTTCCGCGGTTGCCGCCTACAACCCCAACGCCTGGCTGAAGCGGCACTTCGCGCCCGAGGAGATCACGACGCCGTCGGCCGACAACCGCCCGATCGCCTGGCCCTACACCAAGCTGATGGTCGCCAATCCCATGGTCAACATGGGCGCGGCGCTGATCCTGACCAGCCTGGCCAAGGCGCGTGCGGCGGGCATTGCCGACAGCCGCATGATCTATCCGCTCGGCGGCGCATCGGCGGAGGATCCGCGCGACTACCTCACGCGCGATCAGTTCGCCGAGAGTCATCCGCAGAACGCCGTGTTGCGGGCCGCGATGAACATCGTCGGCGGCAACGGGGCGGCGTTCGACGTCATCGAGCTCTACAGCTGCTTTCCCTGCGTGCCGAAGATGGCGCGGCGGATCCTCGGCCTCGGCGCTGACGTGGAGCCGACCGTCACCGGCGGGCTGACCTTCTTCGGCGCGCCGCTCAACACCTACATGACGCATGCCGCCTGCGCGATGGTGCGGCGGCTGCGCGGCGGCGCCAGGCGCGGCCTGCTGTACGGCCAGGGCGGCTTCGTCACCAAGCATCATGCGCTGGTGATCTCGCGCGAGCCGCCGTCATCGCTGTCGCAGGAGGTGAGCGTGCAGGCCGAGGCCGATCGGCATCGCGCCGCAACGCCGGAGTTCGTCAGCGAGGCCGGCGGCGGCGGCAGGGTCGAGAGCTTCACCGCGCTGTTCGATCGCAACGGCGAGGTCGAGCATGGCGTGGTGATGCTGCGCACCGAGCAGGACACGCGCACGCTGGCGCGCGTGCCGGCGCAGGACGCAGCCACGCTGGCGCGGCTGATGGATCAGGACCGGTCGCCGGTCGGCGCGCTCGGCACGATCACGATGGCCGCCGATGGTGTGCCGGAGTGGCGGACGAATTAGTTCGCTTCCGTCGCCTCACACCTCCCGCGCCTCGTGCTGCCAGCGCGCATAGGCCGTCTCCCAATCGGGATCGCGCTCCGCCGCGAAGCCGAGCGTCCTGCCGCCACCGAGGTCGCGGAAGCCGATCATGGCGCGGCGGTGCGCGCCGCTTCTGACATAGGCGCGCATGCTGGCTTCGTCGGTCCAGACCGTCAGCGTGTGATAGATGCCATTCACCGGACGAAGCTCGACGCGCAGATTCCCGGGAGCCGCACGCGCCTGGCGGACGGCGCGCAGCGTGTGCCACCAGAATCGCGCCAGCCGCGTGAGGCCGCGATGCGGGCGGAAGCCGGTGACGGACACGTAGACGCTCATGGCGCGCTCCTGGATCGCAAACCGCCGCGCGATGGAACGGTCGCGCCGACAGGTGTGAGCACAACGCTGCCCACCGCGTCCTGGATGTCGAGTGCGGATCACGGGCCGGCGCTCAGCGCCCACTTCGCCTGGGCTTCACGTTGGCAGGCACCGTGCCCGTGGTCTCCGCAGCCGCCGGAGGCGCGCTGTCGTCGCCCGCCAATTGCTGGTCGCGCTTGCGCGCGAGCGCCTCGTCACGCCGGGCGGCCGCGACCGCCAATTCCGGATCCAGCTTGAGCGCCTGGTTGAAGTCGGCGAGCGCGCGGTCGTAGTGCCCCTTTGCCAGCCACACCGTGCCCCGGTCGCTGTACGTTGCGGCATCGCTGAAGCCCATGCGCACGGCGTGGTCGAGATCGACAAGGGCTTCGTCGAGATCTCCCTTGCGCTGGAACGCAAGTCCACGATCGTGGAACAGCATCGGGTTGTGCGGATCCAGCCGGATCGCCCGCTCATAATCGCCAAGCGCCCGGTCGAAGCGACCCATGCGGACCAGATCCTTGGCGCGGTAGTGATAGAGATCGGCATTGCGGGGCGCGAGCCGGATTGCTTCGTCGAAATCGGCGACGGCGCCCTCAAGATCGCCCTGTCGGCTGCGGTCCATCGCGCGCTTCACCAAGGATGCGGCGGTCATCGGCGCAGGCGGCACGACCGGCTCTGCCGCTTTCGGCTCTGCCGGCGGAGGCGGCGCGGGGGCCTCCGCCGCCGGAGGCGGCACCGGGAGCACGGCTCCGGTCGCGTCCTGGACGGCAGGCGCCGGGACGGTCTCACCTGCGACCTTGCGCTGCGGCCCCGATCGGGCCTGCGGCGACGGTGTCACGATCGAGCGCGTCGCCTGCCTGCTCATCCAGTCACCGGCGGAGGGCAACAGCAGAATCTCGAGGCCGATCAGGACCGCGCTGAGCACGGCGGTCGCCGCGGTAAACTGCAGGATGGCGTCCCAGCGTTCGCGGCGGACGCGGTCGCGCTCGGAGGCGAGATGGGCGTCGTATTCGGCACGCAGGCCCGCGTCGCGCAGCACGTTGTAGGCGACGATGATCAGCTTGAGCTGATGCTCCGACGCCGCATCGGCGCTGCCCCGGAGGTCGGGATGGTGCGCCTTGGCGGCCTGGCGGAACGCCCGCTTGATCGTGTCGAGATCGGCCCGCGGCGATACGCCGAGCACCTCATAATGCGTCGTCATGGCGCGATCCCGAACCTCTCTTCCGAGGCCGGTCCGGGATCACGCGGGGAGCAGGTCGAGCGCATAATGGGCGCCATCGCGGGTGAGCCGACCGAACGCGGCCCACGGAAAATGAGATCCACAAACCAACATCTTTTCTGCAACGATACGATCGAGCAATCTGCGCCGGCTGACCTCGGCAGCCGCGCCGTCCTGGTCATAGGCGCCGTGCCATTCCGGATGGCGCAGGCACAACGCCGGCACATAGGCGGTGTCGCCGGAGATCATCAGTTGCTCCGCTCCGGAGCCGAGATGAAACGCGGTGTGCCCCGGGGTATGACCGGGGACGCTGACGAAGCGGATGCCGGGCACCACCTCGTCCTCGCCCTCGACCGGCAGCACGTTCTTCCAGCCCGGGATCACGCTCTGGATGCGGCGCGCCAGCGCCTGCCGCCACGGCGGCAGCCGGCTGGTCAGAGATGCATCGGTCCAGAATTTGTACTCGGCCGCAGCCACGATGATCTCGGCGGTGGGAAACACCGGCGCGTCGGTGTTCTCGCCGAGCAGGCCGAAGATATGATCGGGATGGAAGTGCGAGATCAGGATGGTGTCGATGTCTTCCGGGCGAATGCCGGCTGCTTTCAGATTGTCCAGCATGCGACCCGAAACGAAGATCGAGTCGGAATTGTAGCCCTGCACCTGACCACCGCCGCCGGCATCGCAGAGCACGGTCTTGCCCTTCAGCCGCACCACGAAGGTGGAGATCGGGACCGGGACGAAGGCTGGGCTCAGACCAGCGGCGCGCAGTGCGTCCTTCACGTCGCTGATGCTGGCATTGCTGATGAAGCCGGCCTCGTGCGGCTTTTCCCACACGCCGTCGTAGAGGGCGATCACCTCCGCCTCGCCGATCGTGATCCGGCGATAGCCGCGTGCGGGATCCTCAGTGCGGCGGTGCGGCTTGGCGGCAACGACGGCTAGTCCCGCATCGAGACCCAAGGCAGCCGCGGCCGTCGCGGCCGATAGCACCAGGGTCCTTCGCGAAAAACCACCCGCAATCACATTGCCTGCCACTCAAATATACCGTCGGTTGAATAAATGCCTAACACAAGTTAATCTCCGCACCTTAGCGGGATTATGGCGCGACAACGGCCTTTCTGGCCGGGGCGTCAGGTGTGGGGAGTCTGCAACGGTGGGGGATGATCCGGTCGAGCGGGGCGCCGCCTGACGAACGGCGCACGCATGAGCGTCGACGTGGTTCGCGGGGGCGTCGTCGGCTCTGTCCGCGGCTATCGTTAGGGCTGTGTCGTTCGACTATCGGATGCGACAGCGGCCAATCTCGGCCGCTGTCCTCCGCTTCGTCAATGTCTTGGGTCAGGCGGCGCGAACCGATTGCAGGAAGCGGCTGACCTCCAGCTTGAGACGCTGGCTATCACCGGAGAGCTGGCGCGCGGCGCTGAGCACCTGCCCCGAGGTGTCGCCGGTCTCGCTGGCGCCGCGCTGGACATTGGAAATGTTGGCGGACACCTGCTGTGTACCTGCGGCGGCGTGCTGGATGTTGCGCGAGATCTCGGCGGTTGCTGCGCCCTGCTCCTCGACCGCGGCCGCCACCGTCGCGGCGATCTCCGACAGCCGCTCGATCGTCGTCGAGATCTCTCTGATGGCGCCGACCGACTCCTGCGTGGCCCCCTGGATGCCAGAAATCTGTTGGCCGATCTCGCCGGTCGCCTTGGCGGTCTGTTCGGCCAGCGCCTTGACCTCGGAGGCGACGACGGCAAAGCCGCGGCCGGCTTCGCCCGCCCGCGCGGCCTCGATCGTGGCATTGAGCGCCAGCAGATTGGTCTGCCCGGCGATCGTGTTGATCAGTTCGACAACGTCGCCAATGCGGGTCGCCGCCTTCGACAGCTCGCCGACACGATCATTGGTGCGGCGTGCCTGCTCGACCGCATCGGAGGCGATGCGCGCGGACTCCTGCACCTGGCGGCTGATCTCACGGACCGACGAAGTGAGTTCCTCGGTCGCCGAGGCGACGGCCTGAACATTGGCCGACGCCTCTTCGGAGGCCGCGGCGACGGTGGTGGAAAGCTCCTGCCCTCGCACGGCGGTGCTCGACAGCGAGTTGGCCGAGCTCTCGAGCTCGCTGGAGGCCGAGGACACCGTATTGACGATGTTGCCGATGGCGCCTTCGAAACTGTTGGCGAGCTCCGACATCTCCCGCTTGCGCGAGGCGGCTGCTCGCCGCTCCTGCTCACCGAGCTCCCTGGCGTTGAACCGCACCATCGTCTGGACGGTCTGCAGGTTACGCAAGGCGCGGCCGATCTCGTCGTCGCGCTCGATGTGCATGCGGGTGTCGAGCTTGCCCTGGGTGATGCTTTCCATCGTCTCGTTCACATGATCCAGCGGCGCCACGATCACGTTCATTGTGCGCAGCCCGACCAGGCCACACAGCACGACACCGGTAGCAGCAATCACCACGGCGGTCATTCCGGCGAGCCCGCCCTCCCCGAACGAGATGACACCAAGCACGAGCAGGAACAGCGTCTGCAATCCGACCAGCGTTCGCAGCCTTGCCGCGATCGTGCCGGTGAACATCGAGAGATGGTCGAACACCGAGCGGCGGCGGACGATGCCGTCGTCGATCTTGTAACCATGTGGCCGCTTTTCGCGGATCGCCGCATAGACCTGCTCGGCCTCTGCGCGCTGGTCGGCGGGCAGCTTGGTGCGCACCGAGGTGTAGCCGACGACTTGGCCGTCTTTGCAGATCGGCGACGCCGTCGCCAGCACCCAGTAATAGTCGCCGTTCTTGCGGCGGTTCTTGACCGCTCCGACCCAGGGACGGCCGGCCTTGAGCGTGGTCCAGAGATTGTCGAAAGCTTCAGGCGGCATGTCCGGATGACGCACGATGTTGTGCGGCTGCCCCATCAGCTCGGCTTCGGTGAAGCCGGCCGCATCGACAAAATCCTGGTTGAAGAAGGTCAACTTGCCCTTCGTGTCGGTCTTGGACACGATCAGCGTGTCATCCGTGATCGGATACTCGACGTTGGTGACGGGCAAATTCTTA
Organism: Bradyrhizobium sp. SZCCHNS30572; assembly: GCF_032484415.1. Taxonomy (NCBI): domain Bacteria; kingdom Pseudomonadati; phylum Pseudomonadota; class Alphaproteobacteria; order Hyphomicrobiales; family Nitrobacteraceae; genus Bradyrhizobium; species Bradyrhizobium sp. SZCCHNS30572. The sequence continues at coordinate 373,035 of NZ_JAUESY010000005.1, forward strand.
CGCATGGCGAGTCTTTCAATCGACGATGATGGCCGCGAGTCATGCCGGCATCGGCATGACTAATTTTGCTGCAAACGATGCATCGATTGTCGCAGTCGCCGATTAACCTAAGATAAAATGCCGCAACCGTTGAAATACGGGTCGCTGGACCCCGTTCACGGACGGCCGCAATCTCACAAGACCTGTCGCCGGCGTGTCTCCTCGATACGAGCCAGACAGAACGGCCCAACCATGTTGCCGCCGTTGATGCAGGAAACTGGATCAATCGGTGCGAACCGTTTGCAGGAAGCGCAAGAGCGCCAGCAGGTTGGTTCGGCCGGCGGTGATATTGATCGGCTCGACGATTTTGCCGATGCGGGTCGCGGCCTTCGACAGCCCGCCGAGGCGATCGGTGGTCCCGCGCGCCTGGCCGGCTGCCTCGCCCGCCATCCGCGCCGACCGGCCCACGAAAAAAGGGCGCGGCCTCGCGGCCACGCCCTGGTCTGGTCGGGATCTGCGCGCCGGGATCAGGCTGCGCGCACGGTGTCCAGGAAACGTCCAACCTCGAGCTTCAGTCGGTTGCTGTCGCCGGACAGCATTTGCGCCGCCGAGAGCACCTGGGACGACGCCGAGCCGGTCTCGCCGGAGCCGCGCTGCACCCCGGCGATAGCCGCGTCATTCCAGCTCGATCGGCTGATAGGCGCCGGTCTCGTCGAGCGCCGTGCCCCAGATCTTGTGCGAGGCCTGATGTTCGGCGGGGCCGAAGTTGAGCGAGGCGCCAAGACCGAGATCGATGTTGCGCATCGACTCCAGCGTATCGATCAGCCGCTCGGTATCGAGCTGCGGACCGGCCTGCTTCAGGGCCTGAACCAGGATACTCGCCTCGATGTAGCCCTCGAGCGAGGTGTAGTCCGGCGGTTCGCCGGGGAAGTGTCGAGCCAGCGCGGCCTTGTAGTCGAGCACCACGCTCGAATAGCCGGAGACGGCGGGAACGGTCTGGGTCACGACGACCCCGGCCGCGTAGCGCGAACCGAGCAGCATGAGCTCATTGGCAAGCGCCGATGCGCCGACCGCCGACACATTGACGAAGAGGACGCCGGGAAGCGCATCGCGCGCCTTTTCGATGAACTTCGCCGCCGCGCGCGAGGTCGCGACCATGATGACCGCGCGGACGGGCACCTTCTGGGCCTTGAGCTGGTTGATCGCCGGCTCCACATCCACGGTGTTGCGGGTGTAGTTGACGCGCAGGATCGCGGCGTCGCTGAGGCCGAGGACGCGAAACGCCTTTGCCACGCCGGCAAAGCCTGCATCGCCGAACGAATCGTCCTGCGCGAACAGCGCAATCTGGCGTGGCGGCACGCGGCGCAGCTTCACCAGGTAACGGACCAGCGCATCGGCTTCTTCCGAATAGCTCGGACGATAGTTGAAGACGTAGCGGTCCGGCGGATCGTGGCGCGAGACGTTCGCACCGGTATAGGGGCTGAAGAACAGCATCCGGCGCTCGAGCGAATATGGGATCGCGACGGCCGCCGTCGCGGTCCCGAAACTGCCGACGAAGCCGAACACGCGCTCCTTTTCGTAGAGCTGCTTCATGGCGTCGAGCGTGCGGTTCGGATCATAGCCGTCATCGGCGACGACGAGCTTGAGCATCCGGCCATTGACCCCGCCGGCGTCGTTGGCGCGGTTGAAGGCGGCTTCGATGCCGACCTTGAGCAGCCGACCCGATTCCTTGTTCGCGCCCGACAGTGGCAAGACGCTGCCGAACGTGATGTCGCGCTCCGTGACGCCGCGAACCGATGGAGCAGGCACGGCGCTCGTCGCACCAGCCGCAGCGATGGAGGGCGCAGAGTCCGGCAGCGCGCCGGCCGCCGTTGCGGGCGCGCCGATCGATCGCTCGATGTCTGCGAGCTGAAGCTCGGCCCGCCGGCAGTCCTGACGGCCACTCGCCACGGCCGCGCGACCGTCGGCGATGGAGCGGTCGAACTCGCGCGTCAGCTCGTTGCGATCGCCGTCGTCGCTCGACGCCTCCCGGATGACGGCCTGGAACTTGCCGATGATGGCCTGGATCCGCGGCCGAGGGATCTCGCTGCAGGCAAGGGCCGCTCCGATGGCGGGACCGATCCTGCCGCCGAGGTCGCGCACGACGGCGAGGTTGTCGCCGGGCGCGGCACCGACCGAGGTCGTGAGCATGAGGGTGAGGATGATCACCGAGGAAGTCGCGAGCGATCGGATCCGGTTCACCACCTCGTGGCGGGGCCGGAGGTCAAGGAAGGCCATCATGACGGGATTTGAACTCGTTGAGACACGCTGGTCGGATCGTTGATTGAGCTAGTGAGATTGCCGCGGCCTGTCAGGCCGCGCGGACCGTCTGCAGGAAGCGGCTGACCTCGCGCTTGAGGCGGTTGCTGTCTGTCGACAGCCCCTGGGCCGCCTCCAGCACCTGGGTCGAGGCCGAGCCGGTCTCGGTGGCGCCGCGCTGCACGTCGGTGATGTTGACGGAGACCTGCTGCGTGCCGTGCGCCGCCTGCTGCACGTTGCGCGAGATCTCCTTGGTCGCGGCGTTCTGCTCTTCGACAGCGGCTGCAATCGTCGAGGAAACCTCCGACAGCCGCTCGATGCTGCCGGAGATCAGCCTGATCGCCGCAACCGATTCCTGTGTCGCCGCCTGGATGCCGGCCACCTGCTGGCCGATCTCATCGGTCGCCTTGGCGGTCTGCTCCGCCAGCGCCTTGACCTCGGCGGCGACCACGGCGAAGCCCCGCCCCGCCTCGCCGGCACGCGCCGCCTCGATCGTGGCGTTCAGCGCCAGCAGATTGGTCTGCCCGGCAATGCTGTTGATCAGCTCGACCACGTCGCCGATGCGGCTCGCCGCGCGCGACAGCTCGCTCACCCGCTCGTTGGTCTTCTTCGCCTGCTCGACCGCTTCGTTGGCCATGCGCGCCGATTCATGCACCTGGCGGCCGATCTCGGTGACCGAGGACGTCATCTCCTCGGTGGCCGAGGCGACGGATTGCACGTTGGTCGACGCTTCCTCCGACGCAGCCGCCACCGTGGTTGCGAGCTCGCCGGCGCGGACCGCCGTCTTGCTCAAGGTATCCGCCGAGACTTCCAGTCTGGACGAAGCCGACGAGACCGTCTCGACGATCTCGCCAACGGCGCTTTCGAAGTCGTCGGCCATCTTGTGCATGTCGGCCTTGCGGCGGGCCAGCGCCCGCTGCTCGGCTTCCTTCTGCTCCGCTTCCAGCGCGTGACGTGCGACCGCATTGCTCTTGAACACCTCGACGGCGCCGGCCATCTCGCCGATCTCGTCGCCGCGTCCTACGCCGGGGACCTCGACGTCGAGACGGCCGCCGGCGAGGCTCTTCATCGCGCTGGTCATGCGATGCAGAGGGCTGGTGATGCCGCGCCCGACGAGCGTCGACACGACGAGCAGGATCAGCAGCACGATCCCGGCCGCCATCAACGACTGCCGCGTCGAGGCCCAGGCCTGAGCCGAGAGGTCATCGATATAGACGCCGGTCCCGACCAGCCAATTCCAGGGTGCGAAGCCTGCGACATGGGTGAGCTTGGGCTGCGGCGTCTCGGAGCCGGGCTTCGGCCAATCGTAGTCGACGAAGCCGCGGCCATGCTGGCGAACCACGTCGATCATCTCTTGGAACAGCTTCTTGCCGTTCGGATCCTTCATGTCCGCGACGTCCTGCCCGATCAGCTTGGTCGAGATCGGATGCATCAGCATCTTCGCGGTCATGTCCGTGACGAAGAAATACTCGTTGCCGCCATAGCGGAGCTGGGAGGCGCGCTCCAGAGCGCGCTTCTGCGCGTCGGCGACCGAGATCGTCCCCTTCTGCGCGGCAGCATGCTCCTCGGCGAAGATGGCGAGCGCGAGCTCGGTCAGATGCCGCAGCTCGAGCTGCTTCTGCTGCTTGAGGCCGGCGGCGAGCTCACGGGAATTGAAGGCAGTCAGGCCGATCAGACCGAGGAAGCTCAGACCGATCAAGGCGTAGATCTTGATCCCGATGGTGAGCTTGAGGCGATGAGGCATTGCAAACGACATGTCAGTCTCCACGGGCGCGACTCATGCTTGGGGCGCTCGGGGACAGATCACGTCGACGGTCGGGGGCTCGCCCTCGTCGTCACGCAAACGGGCCCGCAGCCCACGCGTGGAAGCTACGGAACCCAATATTAAGTCTGGTTAAGACGATGTCCGTGCAAATACGGAGCAACGATCGAAAACTGATCGTTGCCCGTCCAGATCGGTAACGCGCTCCGGCTTGCCGTGCGACGCGTCGTCTCGTGCCGTGCGACCGAACGAGAGAAGCGCCGTCTGCCCGTGGGACTCGACTGCGCGTTGGCCGCGAACGTCCAGACCCTACGCGCCGATTCTTAACACAAGTTAAAAACGCAGATTGACTACGCAGGTTAGTTTGCCGGCGTCGATGCAACGCGAGACAACGCAAAAGGCCGGAGCGTTCGATGCTCCGGCCTTCCAATCCCCTGCGCGACCGGGAGTTGGCCGCCTCCGCGGCTCGGCGTTACGCCGCCCGCACCGAACCGAGGAAGCTCGCGACCTCCTGCTTGAGACGATTGCTGTCGCCGGACAGCGCCTGTGCCGCTGAGAGCACCTGGGCCGAGGCCGACCCGGTCTCGGCCGCACCGCGCTCGACGTCGGCAATGTTGGACGAGACCTGCTGCGTGCCATGCGCCGCCTGCTGGACGTTGCGCGAGATCTCCTGCGTCGCCGCGCCCTGCTCTTCGACGGCGGCTGCGATGGTCGAGGAGATTTCCGACAGCTTCTCGATCGTGGAGGAGATCTCCTTGATCGCGCTGACCGACTCCTGCGTTGCGACCTGGATGCTCGAGATCTGCTGGCCGATCTCGCCAGTCGCCCTCGCGGTCTGCTCCGCCAGCGCCTTGACCTCCGAGGCGACGACTGCGAAGCCGCGGCCGGCGTCGCCGGCGCGTGCGGCCTCGATGGTGGCGTTGAGCGCCAGCAGGTTGGTCTGGCCGGCAATCGTGTTGATCAGTTCGACGACGTCGCCGATGCGGGTGGCAGCCTTGGACAGCTCGCTGACGCGCCCGGTCGTGGTGCGGGCCTGGCCGACGGCGTCGTTGGCGATGCGCGCCGATTCCTGCACCTGACGGCTGATCTCGGTGACCGACGAGGCCATCTGCTCGGTCGCAGACGCCACCGACTGGACGTTGGTCGTGGCTTCCTCCGAGGCGGACGCAACCGCCGTCGTCAAGCCTTGCGAGCGCGTCGCGGCCTGGGTCAGCGTGGTGGCGGACTGCTCGAGCTGGCTCGAGGCCGACGAGACGGTGTTCACGATCTCGCCGACCGCGGCTTCGAACTGCTCGGCCAGCCGCTGCATGTCGGCCTTGCGCTGGCGCGCCGTGATCGCGTCCTGCGCGCTCTTTTCCTCGGCCTCGGCGCGCGCCTTCTCCTCCGCATTGCCACGAATCACCGTTACGGTCTTGGCGAGATCGCCGATTTCGTCACCCCGCGATGCGCCGGGAATGGCGATGTCGAGCCGGCCGCGCGCCATCTCGCCGAGCGCCGCGTTCAGCCGCGTCAACGGCCGCGCGATCCCGAGGAACGAGAACACGACCGAACCGATCACCGACAACAGAACCGCCAATCCGACAAACAGCGTGATATAGCTCGCCTGCGCGGCGACCTGGTCTGCCTCGAACCGCGCGCTCGCGTTGCGCGCGCGCGCGTCCTGGATCGCAGAGGACATCAGCTCGCCGGCCTCGCCGAGATAGATGAGCGTGCGGTCGCGCAGCACGGCCTCCTTGATCCCCTCGGTCTTCACCACCTCGTCGTTCGCGGCGACGAAGTCCGAGGCGAGGCCATTGAGCTTGGTGATCGTGGCCTGGATCTCGCGGTCGTCGGCCAGCATGCGGGCATCGGTCAGCGAGCTCTTCAGCCCCGGCACCGTCTGCTTCACCGTCAGGATCGTCGCGGCATCGCCAGTCATACCGAACCGCCAGGCCTGCGACCGCATGTAGTTCAACTTGGCATCGGCGGCGTGAAGCTGGCGCTCGACCCGCTCGCGGAAGGCGAGCTTCGGCAGCGACGGCGAGGCGAGCAGCGCCTTCAGGCTGGTGTTCCAGTCGTTGGAGACGGCACTGCGCTTCTCGATCTGCGTCAGCAACTTCTTCTGCGCCTCGGCGAGATCGACCGCTCCTGCGGCATAGCTCGTCATCAGCTCCTTGATCCGGGTCAGCCGGGCGCGATTGTCGGCGGTCGACACGTTGGCGAGTGCGGCGTCGATGTCCGTCACCATCCCGGTCGAGAACTGCTGAATGTCGGCGGCGGCCTTCTCTGCCTCGGCCGGCGCACGCGCCAGCCGTGCCGAACGGCCACCGAGCTGGGTCTGCTGCATGTTGATGCTGGCCGACAGCACGCTCTCGACGACGCGCCGCGCGCGCTCGGCCTGCTGATTGGCGTGGTTGACCGCTCTTTCCGCCATCAACTGGTTAGCGATCATGCCGACGGCGAGAGATGCGCCGATGGCGCCAGCGAGCCCGAGTTTGTAGCCGATCCGATTCAGTTTCATTGCCCTACCCACAGATGAACGCGTCACGCGACGGTCCGTACTGGAGGTATAGCGGTGAGGTCCCTAGAGACCGTTAATTTACGGGAGTTATCGGGCATTACACGCAAAAAACTTCTGCTTTTTCAGTGTGCGTCCCGATGCTTATGGCGGCACGACGGCGCTGCCGCGCCGAGCGACGGCTCACAAACTAAGCAGATGATGAGATCGGGACCGAGGCCAAGCACGTCGTTCCAAAATCCGGCACGGGCCGACGCAGCCGGGAGTCGGCTGACGCGCAGTTAGCGCATCAGCCCGAGCGCGTCGGCGAAAAACTGCGGCCCACCGAAATTGCCGGACTTCAGCGCCAGCAGCATGTCGCCTGCGTCGGCGCCGATCGTGCGAAGCACGGGCACGCCGGCCGCGATCTCCGGACCGACGAGGAAGCCCGGAATCCCCAGCCGATCAACGACAGCGCCCGAGGTCTCGCCGCCGGCGACGATCAACCGCCGCACGCCGGCCTGGATCAGCCCCTCGGCGAGATCGGCCATCGCCTGCTCGATGGCGTGCCCCGCCGCCTCGCGGCCGTGCCTGGATTGCAGCGCGCTGACCTGATCCGGCGTCGCGCTGGAGGCAATCAGCACAGGCCCCTTGGCGATGCGCTCACGCGCCCAGGCGAGCGCGCGCTGCGTCTCGTCCGGACCGGCGACCAGACCCGCCGCATCGAGATGCAGCACCGGCATGATGGTCTCGGCCTGCGCGATCTGCTGCAACGTCGCCTGCGAGCAGCTGCCGGCGAGGCAGGCGGCCAAGCCGCCGACGGGGGCATCGGCGTGATGCGCCAAGCCGTGGGAATGCACGCGCCCGGCCTCGACCAAAGCGCGCGCCAGACCGAGCCCGATGCCGGACGCGCCGACGGAGACCCGGCTCTTCAAGGCGGCCGCACCGATCGCGGTCAGGTCCGCATCGAACACGGCGTCGACGATCGCGGCACCCATGCCCTGCCCGGCCAGTTCCTGCAGCCGGTGGCTGATCGCCTCCGGCCCATGCACCACGGTGGCGAGATCGACCAGACCGATCTTCCGTCGGCTTTGCCGGCCGAGCACGCGCACCAGATTGGCGTCATGCATCGGGTTGAGCGGATGATCCTTGAGCGGGCTCTCATTGAGCGGCACGCCGCCGACGAACAGGTTGCCCTGATAGACGGTCCGCCTGGTTTCCGGGAACGCCGGCGTCACCAGCACGATCGTTTCACCGGCATCGCCCGCCAGCGCGTCCATGACAGGACCGATATTGCCGGCGTCGGTGGAATCGAACGTCGAGCAGATCTTGAACAGCACGTGGTCGGCGCCTCGTGCGCGCAGCCATGTGTCGGCCTCGCGTGAGCGGGCCACGGCAAGCGACGCCTCAATCGAGCGGCTCTTCAGCGACACCACGACGGCATCGACCTCGGGCAGCGTGAGGTCATCAGCCGGTACGCCGATGGTCTGCACCGTGCGCAGGCCGGCGCGGGTCAGGGTGTTGGCGAGATCGGAGGCGCCGGTGTAGTCATCGGCGATGCAGCCGAGCTTCAGGCTCACGGCTTCACTCCCTTGTAGGGCGCGAACCAGCCGAGCCCGTCCTCGGTGCGGCCGCGCGGATTGTACTCGCAGCCGACGAAGCCGGCATAGCCGAGCCGGTCGAGCTCCCCGAACAGGAACGGATAGTTGAGCTCCTCGCCGTCGGGCTCGTTGCGCGAGGGAACGCTGGCGATCTGGATGTGGCCGATGATGTCCATCATCTCGCGCAGCCGCATCGTGACGTCGCCATGGATGATCTGGCAATGATAGATGTCGAACTGCAGCTTCAGGTTCGGAATCTTCAGCTCACGGATCAGATCGCGGGCGAAGCCGAAATCGTTGAGGAAGTAGCCGGGCACGTTGCGCGGATTGATCGGCTCGATCACGACGTCGAGGCCGTGGGGCGCGAAGAACTCGGCCGCCCATGCGACCGATTTGTAGTACGCCTCCACCGCCCTCGGATCGCTGCGCTCGGCGATCCCCGCCATCATGTGCAGCCGCTTCACGCCGGTCGCCATGGCATAGGGCAGCGCGGTCTCGAGGCTCGCCTTGAGATCGTCGAAGCGCTCCGGCAGCGCCGCAAAGCCCTTCTCGCCGGCATCCCAATTGCCGGGCGGCAGGTTGAACAGCGCCTGGGTCAAGCCGTTGCCATGCAGCCGTTGGCCGACCTCCTCGGCCGGATGGTCATACGGAAACAGGAATTCGACCGCAGTGAAGCCGGCCTTGGCGGCGGCCGTGAAGCGGTCGAGGAACGGATGCTCGGTGAACATCATCGAGAGATTGGCGGCGAAGCGGGGCATGGCGTGAATACTCGTCGTGCTGCTACTTGGAGGGGCCCGGCAGCGTCGTGCCGGTGACCTGCGCATACATCCGCGCCACAGAGGCGTCGTCGTCGCGGCCCATGCCGGCGGCCGACGTCATCAGGAACATCTGCAGCGCGGCGGCCGAGACCGGCACCGGAAAACGATGGCTGCGTGCCATGTCCTGGATGATGCCGAGGTCCTTGACGAAGATCTCGACCGCGCTGCGCGGCGTGTAGTCGCCGTCGAGCACGTGCGGCATGCGGTTCTCGAACATCCAGGAATTGCCGGCCGAGGCGGTGATGACCTCATAGACCTTGCGGATGTCGAGGCCCTGCTTGGCGGCGAAGGCGATGGCCTCGCTCGCCGCTGCGATGTGCACGCCGGCGAGAAGCTGGTTGATCATCTTGAACGCAGCGCCCTGCCCGGCGGCATCGCCGAGCTCATAGAGCTTGGCCGCCATCGCATCGAGCGCCGGCCGCGCCTTGGCAAACGCCGCCGCGCTGCCCGAGGCCAGGATCGTCAGCTCGCCTTGCGCGGCGCGCTGCGCGCCGCCGGAGATCGGCGCGTCGAGGTAGTGCCGGCCGGCGGCTTCGAGCTGCTTCGCCAGCCGCCGCGCAACGTCAGGATCCATGGTCGCGGAGGAGACGAACACGGCGTCCTTCGGCATGGTTTCGGCAGCACCGCCGGGGCCGAACAGGATGGCTTCCGTCTGCGCCGCATTGACGACGACGCTGACCACGATATCGGCGCCATCAGCCGCCTCGGCGGGAGTCGTCGCGCCCTTGCCGCCGTCGGCCACGAAACGCGCCACCGCGTCCGCCGAGACGTCGCATCCGGTCACCTCGAAGCCTGCGCGCTTCAGCGAGGTCGCCATGCCGAATCCCATCGAGCCAAGCCCGATCACGGCGACTTTCAATTGCGATGGCGACGGCATGCGGCAGATCCCTGAAGCGTTTCCCGGAGACGTCCGGTTGCCCCGGACTGCACTCTGGGTATCACGGCTTGGCCGCGTTGCCAAAGCGTGAGACAAAGCGGCAAAACAGCGACATGCGAGGAAAGACCCGTGGCGGAAACTGCGATTCGCGAGGCCATCTGCCGGTTCGGCCGCTCGCTGTTCGAGCGCGGGCTGACGCCGGGCTCGTCCGGCAACATCAGCGTGCGACTCGATGATGGCGGCTGGCTGGTGACGCCGACCAATGCCTCGCTCGGCTTCCTCGATCCGGCCCGTTTGTCGCGGCTCGACGCCGAAGGGCGACTGGTCTCGGGCGATGCACCGACCAAGGAGGTGCCGCTGCACACGGCGCTGTACCAGACGCGCGACGTCGCGCGCGCCGTCGTGCATCTGCACTCGACCCATTCGGTCGCGATCTCGATGCTGCCGGAGATCGATCCGCGCGCCGCGCTGCCGCCGCTGACACCTTATTACTTGATGCGCTGCGGCCAGACCGCGCTGGTGCCCTATCATCGTCCGGGCGATCCCGCGGTAGCCGATGCCATCAAGGGTCTCGCCGGCAAATACGCCTCGGTCCTGCTCGCAAATCACGGGCCCGTCGTGTCCGGTGACACGCTGGAAGCCGCCGTGTTCGCGATGGAGGAGCTCGAGGAGACCGCAAAGCTCTATCTGCTGCTGCGCGGGCTCAACCCGCGTCAGCTGTCGCCGCAGCAGGTCGACGATCTGGTCAAAGTCTTCGGCCTCACCCTGCCCGATCACAACGGTCATCACTGATCCCGCCGGCGGATGGATGGGCATGCAATATTTGGCAACAACGCCGGCCGAGATCGATGCCGCTGTCCGCGTGCTCTACGAGGAGGCCCGCTTCTATCGCTGGTTTCCGATCGCAGCCGACTCCTATGACGCGTTCGCCGCCTCTGATCCGATCGCGGTCAGCGAGCTGCGCGGCATTGCCGAGCGCATGCTGGTGGCCGCCGCGCAGGCGAGATCGCGGGCGCGGCGGATCTAGCGTCCCGCCAGCCTGGCCTGCATGCGAGGTAGCCTGCGCCGCCTTGTCGCTCATCAAGCTGCCTTGCCTCGGGAGGACAACGATGCCTAATATTCAGGCAAAGTGCGACTGCGGCAGCAATCAGGGACGGATCGGTCGAGCAAGGACAACACCGGCAGCTCGTCGCTGCCGCGGCGCGAGGATGCGCCCCGCTCTTCCACCATCGATTGCAGCCTATCGCTGAGCACGCCCGGAGCACGAAAGGACAGGGCAAAATGCCTCCACATCGGCGTGGGCGCGGCTGTTTGGCCGGATCGGCGGCCCATCTGAGCGGACTGACGCCGGGACCGGGGAATGCCCTTTCGAGCGTTGCATGCGCATCTCATCCAACGCGCAATCTTCACGCGCTGCTCCGCGCCCACGGCGACCCTTGGCATATCCGTTGCAGACATCAGACGGGCCGGATCGCGGGCGCCCGACGGAGCGAGCTGCGATCATGACCGACACGGGACAGGACGACGGAGGGCGGATGGCGGCGGGCGCGAGCTTGGAACTGGTGAAGGTGACGAAGATGTACGGTCACGTCACCGCCGTCGACGCAATCGACCTGCGGATTCCCGCCGGCTCCTATTGCTGTCTGCTCGGCCCGTCCGGCTGCGGCAAGACCTCCACCCTGCGCATGATCGCCGGCCACGAATCCGCGACATCGGGCGACATCATCGTCGGCGCCAGGAACGTCACCGAGCTGCCGCCCGCAGGACGCGGCACCGCGATGATGTTCCAGTCCTATGCGCTGTTTCCGCATCTGTCGGTGATCGACAACGTCGCGTTTGCATTGAAGATGAAAGGCGTGTCCAAGCCCGAGCGCCACGCCAAGGCACGCGAGCTGCTCGAGCTGGTGGACATGCAGAGCTATGCTGGCCGCCTGCCGGCGCAGCTTTCCGGCGGCCAGCAGCAGCGCGTGGCGCTGGCCCGTGCGCTGATCACCTCGCCGCAGATCCTGCTGCTCGACGAGCCGCTGTCGGCGCTCGACCCGTTCCTGCGCCTGCGCATGCGCGCCGAGCTGAAGCGACTGCAGCGCGAGCTCGGGCTCACCTTCGTTCACGTCACCCATGGCCAGGACGAGGCCATGGCGCTGTCCGACCTCGTGGTGCTGATGAATGGCGGCCGCATCGAGCAGCAGGGCAGCCCGCGCGACATCTTCAATCATCCGCGCACCGAATTCGCCGCCCGCTTCATCGGCGGCCACAACGTGATCCCGCTGAACGGCGAGACCTTCGCCGTGCGCGTCGACCGCATCCAGCTCAAGGCGCCGAATGCGGCGATCGACGGCCCGGTGGTGCCCGGCACCATCAGCAAGATCGAATATCAGGGCACCTATGTGCTGGTCGCGGTCGCGACCGACGGTGGCCCCGAGATCTCGGCGCAGCTCAGCGACGATCAGTTCGATGCACAGACCCACAGCATCGGCGAGCGCGTCGTCGTCACCTGGAACATGGCCTTCGCTGACGCACTGACGCCCCGCCCTGCCGCAGCCGCTCCGGCTGCGGAGCTGGTCACCTGATTTTCGTTTGCTCGTTCTTTCCCAAGGAGATGATCATGACTGATCGATCGAAGACGACATCCATCAGCCGCCGCTCGCTGCTCAAGGGCGCGGCGGGCGTTGCCGGTCTCGCCGGCTCCGGCACGCTGCTCAGCGCGCCCTACGTCCACGCCGCCGACGCCAAGGTGCTGCGCTATCTCGGCACCGCCGTGAACGAGGGCGACGAGATCTCCAAGAAGTGCCTCGCCGACACCGGCATCAAGATCGAATACATCACGGCGACGACCGACGACGTCACCAAGCGCGTCATCACCCAGCCGAACTCCTTCGACGTGCTCGACACCGAATATTTCTCGCTCAAGAAGCTGGTGCCGTCGGGCAACATCTTCCCGCTCGACGCGCGCAAGATCAAGGAATTCGACAACATCACGCCCGTCTTCACCAAGGGCGAGCTGCCGAACGGCAAGAAGATCGGCGGCCAGGGCACCGCGCCCTGGAAGGTGCTCTATCTCGACGGCGCAAACTCCAAGACCTTCTCGGCAACCCCGACCGAATGGGTCACGCTGATCCCGACCGTCTACAACGCCGACACGCTCGGCATCCGCCCCGACCTGATCAAGCGCCCGATCAACTCCTGGGCCGAGCTGCTCAACCCCGAATTCAAGGGCAAGGCCTCGATCCTCAACATTCCCTCGATTGGCATCATGGATGCCGCCCTCGTCGTCGAGGCGACCGGCCAATACAAATATGCCGACAAGGGCAACATGACCAAGGCCGAGATCGACCTGACGATGAAGGTGCTGACCGAGGCCAAGAAGGCCGGCCAGTTCCGCGCGTTCTGGAAGGACTTCAACGAGTCCGTCAACCTGATGGCCTCGGGTGAGACCGTGATCCAGTCGATGTGGTCGCCGGCCGTCACCAAGGTGCGCTCGATGGGCATCCCCTGCGTGTTCCAGCCGCTCAAGGAAGGCTATCGCTCCTGGGCCTCGGGCTTCTGCGTCTCCAAGGCGGTGGGCGGCAGCCCGAAGCTCGACTGGGCCTATGAGTTCGTCAACTGGTACCTGTCCGGCTGGGCCGGCGCCTATCTCAACCGCCAGGGCTACTACTCGGCCGTGCTCTCCACCGCCAAGGCCAACATGACCGAGGACGAGTGGGGCTACTGGATGGAAGGCAAGCCGGCGAAGAACGACATCAAGGCCCCCGACGGCACCCTGATGGAAAAGGCCGGCGCCGTGCGCGACGGCGGCTCCTACGAGGACCGCATGGGCAACGTCGTCTGCTGGAACGCCGTCATGGACGAGAACGACTACATGGTCCGCAAGTGGAACGAGTTCATCGCCGCCTGATGTGACCGCCATTGCTGCCGCGCCCGCGACGTCGTGGGCGCGGCAGCTCGTCTCAGACGTTTCGAAACATCCGCACCGGACGACAGGTTTCCCACGTGGCCGTGACGATCGACAATTCGCCCGACACCGTAGCGCCCGCGGAGAGCACCTTCCGCAAGCTGACCCAGCGCTCGATCGCGTGGCTGCAGGCCGGCCCGATGATGCTGGTATTCGCGCTGTTCTTCCTGTTGCCGCTGGTGCTCGTCGTCGTCGTCAGCGCCTGGGACTACAACGAATATGAGATGATCCCGGCGTTCAGCTTCCGCGGCTATACCGACACCTTCGAAGGCTGCGTCGCCAACCTGCCCGAACTGTGCACGATCCTGAAGACCTATCTGAAGACGCTGAAGCTGTGCCTGCTGACCTGGGGCCTGACGTTGATGATCGGCTTCTGGGTCGCCTATTTCCTCGCCTTCCACGTTCGCAGCAAGACCTGGCAGATCGTGCTGTCGCTGTTGTGCACGATCCCGTTCTGGACCTCCAACGTGATCCGGATGATCGCCTGGATCCCGCTGCTGGGACGCAACGGCCTCGTCAATCAGGGCCTGCAAGGTGTGGGCATCGTCAACAAGCCGATCGAATGGCTGCTGTTCTCCGAATTTTCGGTGGTGCTGGCGCTGGTGCACCTGTTCACGTTCTTCATGGTGGTGCCGATCTTCAATTCGATGATCCGCATCGACAAGCGCCTGATCGAGGCCGCCTATGATGCCGGCGCATCGGGCTGGCAGACACTGGTCAACATCGTCATTCCGCTGTCGAAGCCCGGCATCGTGATCGGCTCGATCTTCGTCATCACCATCGTGATGGGCGACTTCGTCACCGTCGGCGTGATGGGCGGCCAGCAGATCGCCTCCGCCGGCAAGATCATCGAGTCCCGGCTGTCGGCACTGCAATTCCCGGCCGCCGCGGCCAATGCCGTGATCCTGCTCGGCATCACCATCATCATCATCTCCGCGCTGACGCGGATCGTCGACGTGCGCAAGGAGCTCTGAGATGGGAGACAAGCGCCCCCGCTCCTTCTACATCCTTGCGGCCTTCTTCGCAGCCTATGTGCTGTTCCTGTACGGGCCGATGATCGCGATCTACATCCTGTCGTTCCAAGGACCGGATGGCGGCCTGACGTTTCCGATGAACGGCGTGTCGCTGACCTGGTTCGGCAAGGTGTTTTCCGGCGGCGGCATCGTCGACATCGGCGCCGCGTTCAAGCGCTCGCTGGCGCTCGGCCTCGTGGTGATGGTAATCACGGTGGTGCTGTCGGTCGCGGCCGGCATGGCGTTCCGCAAGCCGTTCCGTGGCGCCTCGATCCTGTTCTACACAGCGATCGCCAGCCTGATCATGCCCTCGATCATCACCTCGCTCGGCATCGCGCTGGAGTTCCGGCTGATCGACGACTTCATCAACAAGCACGGCGCCGATGTCGGGCTCGGCTGGCTCGCAGACGGCTACACCACCGCGATGGGCCTGTTCACCTCGGGCCTCGGCGCGCATCTGACCTGGACCTTGCCGTTCGGACTCCTGATCATGTTCGCGATCTTCAACCGCTTCGACGGCCGGCTGGAGGAAGCCGCACGCGACCTCGGCGCCACGCCCTGGCAGACCTTCCGCCACGTCGTGCTGCCGATCATCCTGCCATCCGTGGTCGGCATCGGCCTGTTCGGCTTCACCCTGTCCTGGGACGAACTCGCCCGCTCCAGCCAGGCGATCGGCTCGGTGAATACGCTTCCGCTGGAATTGCAGGGCCTGACGACGACCGTCACCAAGCCCGACATCTACGCGCTGGGCACGCTGACATCGGCGGTGTCCTTCGTCGTGATCTTCGCCGCGCTGTCGGTGATCCTGATGCTGCAGGCGCGGCAGCGCCGCCAGGGGTCCGACGCCGGCAAGGGGATGGTGTAGCCGCGGCGGCTGACCGAACAGTCGCCGCTGTTGCTCGACATCTTAGCCAAAGAGAACTTTGCCTTGGCCCCTGGATTGCTTCGCTGCGCTCGCAATGACGGTTGTGGCGGACACCGCGCCTTCCACGAACGCTGTCATCGCGAGCGCAGCGACGCGATCCAGGGGCCTCGGACGGGACTCTAGATGGCTTCGCTACGCGCCGCGAACACAACGACGCAGAGCAGGCAATTGAACATATCGCCTCACAGCCCCAAATACGCCTTCCGCACATCCTTGTTGCCGCTGATCTCCGCTGCCGTGCCCTGCATCAGCACGCGGCCGGTCTGGAGGATGTAGGCGCGGTCGGCGATCTCCAGGCATTCGGCCATGCGTTGCTCGACGATCAGCACGGTCATGCCGGCGTCGCGGATGCGCTTGACGGCCTGGAAGATCTCGTCGACCAGCTTCGGCATGATGCCCTGCGACGGCTCGTCGAGCATCAGAAGCCGCGGCCGGGTCATCAGAGCGCGGCCGATCGCCAGCATCTGCTGCTCGCCGCCGGACAAGGTCTCGGCGCGCTGCTCGAGCCGCTCGGACAGCCGCGGAAACAGTGTGAATACGAAGTCGAGCGGCTCCTCGCGGTTGGCCTCGCCGCGATAGAGATAGCTGCCGAGCCGCAGATTGTCGCGCACCGAGAGCCGCGGGAACAGCCGGCGGTTCTCCGGCACATAGGCGATGCCCCTGGCCGTGATCAGGTGCTGCGCCATGCCGTCGATGCGGCTACCGTCGAAGGTGATGCTGCCCGCACGCGGCCGCTCGGCCCCGGCGATCGACTTCAACAAGGTCGACTTGCCCGCGCCATTGGCGCCGGCGACGCAGACGATCTCGCCCTTCTCGACATCGATCGAGATATTCGAGATCGCAACCAGGCCCTGATAGGCGGTGGTGATGTCACGCGCCGACAGCATGGCGGTCTCCGAGATAGGCGGAAATGACTTTGGGATCGCGGACGACGTCCGTGGGCTTGCCTTCGATCAGCACCTTGCCGAGATCGAGCACGATGGCGCGATCGACCAGCGGCATCACGATCTCCATGACATGCTCGACCATCAGCACCGTGATGCCGGTGTCGCGCACGCGGCGCACGAGCTCGACGCCCTTCTGTGACTCGACCGGCGTCAGGCCGGTCAGGACCTCGTCGAGCAGCAGCAGCTTCGGCTCAGTGGCGAGCGCACGCGCCACTTCCAGGCGCCGCTTCTCCGAAGGCACGAGATCGCTGGCGAGCACATCGGCGCGGGCGCCGAGGCCACAGAACTCCAAGACCTCATGCGCCTTCCGCCGCGCCTCGCGCATGTTGGTGGTGCGGACGAGCGCGCCGACGATGACGTTCTCGATCACCGTCATGCTTTCGAAGCTTTTCACCACCTGGAAGGTGCGGCCGATGCCGCGCTGGCAGCGTTCGGCGGCCGGCAGCGCGGTGACGTCCTCGCCGTTGAAGATGATGGCGCCTTCGGTCGGCTTGAACGCACCGGCGATCAGGTTGAACAAGGTCGACTTGCCGGCGCCGTTCGGACCGATCAGGCCAACGATCTCGCCATGCCCCACCTTGATGGAGACGTCGGAGTTCGCGGTCAGGCCCGAGAAGCGCTGGGTGATGTTGCGGGTTTCCAGCAGCGCGGTCATGACGCCACCGCCTCTCTCGCCGGCTGAACGGCCGGCTTCGGCTTGCGGGAGAACAGGCTGACCAGACCCTGCGGCCGCGCCAGCGAGATCGCAACGATCAGGCCGCCATACACGATCAGGTCGACGCCGCGGCCGGAGCCGCCGATGAAGGAGCGGGTCAACTCGGTCAGCGGGATCAGGATGACCGCGCCCAGCATCGGTCCCCACAGCGTGCCGATGCCGCCGAGCACGGCCGGGAGCGCCATCAAGAGCGAGAACTGGAATCCCATCACGCTTTCAGGATCGATGTAGGACACGAACTGCGCATAGAAGCTGCCGCCGATCGCGACCAGGAAGGCCGAGACGGCCGCCGCGCCCATCTTGGAGTTGAACACGTCGACGCCGAGGCTCTCGGCGGCGACCGGGTTGTCCTTCACCGCGCGCCACCAATAGCCCCACTTCGAATCCTCCAGCCACCAGGTCACGAACCAGGCGACGCAGGCGAGCACGAGTGCAAAGTAGAAGTACGGCAGCTTGGAGCGGGTGAACTGGAAGGTCAGCCACGAGTCACGCCGCACCGGAATGTCGATGCCGAGTGCCGCCCCCGCCCAATCCCAGTTCTGGAACAAGAGCAGCGTGATCTCGGCGATGACGATGGTTGCGATGACGAAGTAATGGCCGCCGAGCCGGAAGCAGGGATAGCCGAGCGCCATGGCGATCAGCGCCGAGATCAGACCGCCGGCGAGCATGCCGAACCACGGCAGCACGCCGAACTTGGTGAACAGAATTGCGGTGGTGTAGGCCCCGAGCCCGAAATACAGCGCGTGCCCGAGCGAGATCTGGCCGCAATAGCCGGACAGGATGTTCCAGCTCTGCGACAGCGCCGCGTACATCAGGGTGAGCACCATGATGTTCTGGACGTAGACGTCCTTGACGAAGAACGGCACGACGGCGGCGATGGCCGCAAGGAAGGCGGCGAGGACGAGGTCGCGCCGACGGCGTTGGATGAATGCCTTGTCCATCAGATCGATCCGAACAGGCCGCGCGGGCGGATGAAGACGACGAGGAGATAGACCCCGTAGATTCCGACAGTCTTCAGCGACGGCGGCAGGATCAGCGTGGTGATGGCCTCGACGAGGCCCACCACGATGCCACCGGCGAAGGCGCCGAATACGCTGCCGAAGCCGCCGAGCGCCACCGTCACATAGGCGATGGTCGCGAACGACGCGCCGACGTCGGGAAAGACATAGAAGAAGATCGCCATGACCGCACCGGCAAGGCCGACCAGCGCCGCACCAAGGCCCCAGCCGAGTGCGAACACCTTGTTCTTGTCGATGCCGACCAGCGCCACCGCGCCGGCATCCTCACGCGTCGCCTCCAGCGCGCGGCCGAAATCGGTGCGGTGGATGAAGAAGTACAGGCCGGCGAAGGCGGCGATCGCAATGAGGGCACCGACAAGCTGCGGCTGCGGCAGATAGATGCCGGCGATCGAGATCGTCTTGCCGCCCAGCCAGGAGTGCGGAATGCTGCGATAGTCAGGGGTGAAGAAGTACTGCGCGACACCGCGCATCAGCACGGCGAGACCGAAGGTGGAGAAGATCTGCACCATGCCGGTATTGGCCTTCGCCCTGACCGCAAATCTGACAATCAGAAGATAGACCACCGCGCCGAACACGAAGAGAGCAGCGGCGACGATCGGCGCCGACAGCAGCGGATCGAGCGCGAAATACGCGAACAGGAAGAAGGTCGCGTACATCGCGATCATCAGGAACTCGCCGTGGGCGAAGTTCACGACGTCCATCAGGCCGAAGATGAGCGCCAGGCCGACGGCGATCAGCCCGTAGAGCAGGCCCATCAAGAGGCCGCTGGCGAGACTTTGGATGATTGTTTCTGCTGTCACTTCACTTGCTCCCCGTCATTGCGAGCGAAGCGAAGCAATCCAGACCTTCTTTGCGGCCCCTGGATTGCTTCGTCGCTGCGCTCCTCGCAATGACGGAGCACGACAGATGCTCCGCCATGGTCTCCCCGCCCCTCGGGCCGAAGACGCTTACTTCATCGGCCAAGTGGCTTGGGCCACCGCGGCCTGGGTCGGGAAGATGGTGACGAACTTGCCGCCGACATATTGCAGCAGCACCGGATCGGCGTCGTTGTTCTGGCCGTTCTCGTCGAACTTCACCCGCTTCCACGGCATGATGGTCTGCTCGCCCGGCATGTCGGTCGCGGCCAGCGCGTCGCGGATCTTCTCGCCGTCGGTGGACTTGGCGCGGTTGATGGCGTCGGCCATCACGATCAGGCCCATGAACTGGCGCGACGAGTAGTCGTTGAAGTCCTTGCCCGACTTGGCCTTGAACATGTCGTTGATCTTGCCGACCATCGGCCGCTTGGCGGCGAGATCGAGCGAGAACGAGCCGCGCGAGATCACGCCTTCGAGCTTGTCGCCGACCGCGTCATACAGCGCCTTCTCGGAGAAGCCGGCATCCTGCGCCACGATCGCATTCGGCTTGTAGCCGAGCTCGGCCATGGTCTTGACCAGCAGGATGCCGTCCGTGGTGTAGCTCGACGGCATCAGCACGTCGGCATTGGCGGCCTTGAGCTGCTGCACCTCGGCCGACAGCGACGGCGAGTTGGCGCGGTACTTGATGTCGGCGACGATCTTGTAGCCGCGCTCGTTGGCGAGCTTGAGCTGAGCATTGCTCGAATCGGTGCCGAAGATGGTGTCCTCGTGGAACAGGGCCAGCGTGTCGATCTTGGTGCCCTTCTTCTTCATCGCGTCGAAGAAGTCGAACATCGCCTGCGAGAACATCTCGTCATGCGGGGCGGCGCGGAAATAATACTTCAGGCCGCGGCGATGCAGGCTCGGCGAGGAATTGTCGGCCGACAGATACGGAATCTGGTAACGCTCGCAGATCTGGCTCGCCGTCACCGCGACGGCGCTCTGATAGGAGCCGATGACGGCTGCGACCTTCTCCTGGGTGATCAGGCGCTCGGCCTCCGCGCGGCCCTTCTGCGGGTCGGCCTGGTGGTCGGCGAACACCAGCTTGATCTTGGCGCCGCCGAGGCCCGGCAGACCCTCGGTACGGGCCAGCGGCAGGTCGTAGTCGAACTTGCCGTTGATGATCTCGGCCGCCGTCTCGAACGCCCGCTGCGCGTCGACGCCGATCTGGGCGCTGGCGCCGGAGAACGGATAGATGACGCCGATCTTCACTTCCGACGTCTGGGCGCGGGCGGCGATCGGACCGAGCGCAGCGGCGGCGGTGGCTCCAAGCAGGACGTTTCGGCGCGTGATGGTCATGGCAAGATCCTCTGATGAAAGCGCATCGATGAAGCGGTTGAGGTCGACGGTAAAGGCTCAATGAGCAGCATGGCTGCCTGATTAGAGAACGGCGAGATCCTTGTTCTTGAGATCGGTGATCAGCATCAGGCCCGGTGCGTGGGTGATGGCGAAGGGCAGCCTGGCCGCAGCGATGACCGCCTGCGGCGTCACCCCGCAGGCCCAGAAGACGGGAATTTCGTCGGCGCCAACCGGCACCGGGTCACCGTAGTCCGGCTTGCTGATGTCGGCGATGCCGATCTGGTCGGGATGGCCGAGATGCACCGGCGCGCCGTGCACGGCGGGAAAGCGCGTCGTGATCTGCACCGCGCGGATCGCCTGCGCCGGCTTGAACGGACGCATCGACACCACCATCGGCCCCGCGAACGGCCCCGACGGCGTGCAGGCGATGTTGGTGCGATACATCGGCACGCGGCAGCCCTGCTCGATGTGGCGGATCGGCAGGCCGTCGGCCATCAGCGCCTCCTCGAAGGAAAACGAGCAGCCGAGCACGAAGGCGACGAGGTCGTCGCGCCAATGCGCCATGAGATCGGTCGGCTCCTCGACCATCTCGCCATCGCGCCAGACGCGATAGCGCGGCACGTCGGTGCGGATGTCGAGATCGGCGCCGAGCGCCGGAATGAAAGGATTGCCCGGATCGGACATGCCGATAATCGGGCACGGCTTCGGGTTGAGCTGGCAGAAGCGGTGGAAGGCGCCGGCGTACTGCTCGGGGATAACAGCCAGATTGCCCTGGACGAAGCCGTTGGCGACGCCCGCCGTGCTCCAGCCCCTGCCCGCGCGATAATCCAGGCGGGCCCGATGGCTCGGGAGAAGATCCGTCTCGCCGGCTGATTGCTGCACTGCCGCAGAAACAGTCATTTGTGCCACTTGCCTAATATCTCGACAAACTCACTGAACATCAGCCATGCTATAAAGTCTAATCTTCGTTTTTAATCAGGATCGATAAGACAAATTGATCCGAGCGGGGCGCGATGCTGGATTTCCGTTCCATCGAGACCTTCCTCTGGGTCGTGAAGCTTGGCAGCTTCCGCGGCGCGGCGCAGCGCCTCAATACGACCCAGCCCGCCATCTCCCAGCGCATCGCCCAGCTCGAGCGCGAGCTCGGCGTCAAGCTACTCAACCGCGATCATCGCGTGGCGTCCCCGACCGCGAGCGGCCGGCAGATGCTGGTCTATGCCGAGAAGCTGATCGGCCTGCGCGCGGAGATGCTGGCCGAGGTCGGCGACCGCTCGGCGATGCGCGGCGTGCTCCGGCTCGGCGTCGCCGAGACCATCGTGCACGACTGGCTGCCGCGGCTGATCAAGAGCGTCAACGAGAGCTATCCGAATCTGTCGCTGGAGATCGAGGTCGACGTCACGCCCCATCTGCACGCGCGCCTGCTGGCGCAGGAGATCGAGCTCGCCTTCGCGCTGGGCGCGCCCTCCGAGTCCGGCATCCGCAGCCGCGTGCTGTGCGACTATCCGATCAGCTTCCTCGCCAGCCCTGCCCTCGGCTTCGGCACGGGCGTGGTCACCGCCGAGCAGATGGCGCGGTTTCCGATCATCACCTTTCCGCGCAACACCCAGCCCTATGACAATGTGCGTTCGCTGTTCAACCGCCCGCATCTGCCGCCGATGCGGCTGCACGCCAGCGCCTCGCTGGCGACCGTGATCCACATGGCGGTCGAGGGGCTCGGCGTCGCCGTCATTCCGGCCGCGATCGTCGCCAACGAGATCGAGAGCGGCCGCCTGCAGGAGTTGAAGACGGACCTGCGGATTCCACCGCTGACCTTCACCGCGAGCTGGCTGTCGTCGCCCGAGATGATCGCGATCGAGCGCGTCGCCGAGCTCGCAGTCCGGACGGCGCAGACGGCCAGCCATCCCTCTGCATCGGTTGACGGGCTCGTCGCGGCGCGCGATGGACAGGATGCCGGAGTACAGGGAATTCAAGCATGAGCCGCGCCGTCACCAATCTGCAGATCGATTCCGCCCGCCTCTGGGACAGCATCCACGAGACCGCCAGGTTCGGCGCCACGCCGAAGGGCGGCGTGCGGCGGCTGACCCTGAGCCAGGAGGACAAGCAGGTCCGCGACTGGTTCCGCAAAGCCTGCGAGGATGCCGGGCTCGACGTGCGCGTCGACACGCTCGGCTCGATGTTCGCCCTCCGCCGCGGCCGCGACATGTCGAAGCCCCCGGTCGGGCTCGGCTCGCATCTCGACACCCAGCCGACGGGCGGCAAGTTCGACGGCATTCTGGGCACGCTCGGCGCGCTGGAAGTGATCCGCACCCTCAACGACGCCGGCATCGAGACCGACGCGCCGCTGTGCATCGTCAACTGGACCAATGAGGAAGGCTCGCGCTTCGCGCCGGCCATGATGGCCTCGGCCGCCTATGTCGGCGACTTCACGGTCGAGGACATTTTGTCGCGGACAGATGCGGCAGGCATGACCGTGGGCGCGGCGCTGGACGAGATCGGCTATCGCGGCGCGACGGCCGTCGGCACGCAGAAATTCTCCGGTTTCGTCGAGCTGCACATCGAGCAGGGTCCGATCCTGGAGGCCGAGAACAAGACCATCGGCGTGGTCGACCACGGCCAGGGCGTGTTCTGGTACGACGGCAAGGTCACGGGCTTCGAGAGCCATGCCGGCTCGACGCCGATGCCGCTGCGCCGCGACGCGCTGCTGGCGCTGTCGGAGTTTGCGCTGACCCTGGAGCAGATCGCGATCAAGCTCGGGCCGAACGCGGTCGCGACCATCGGCGAGGCCGTCATCGCCAATCCCTCGCGCAACGTGATCCCCGGCGAGATCGCCTTCACCATCGATTGCCGCAGCGCCAATGCCGATACGCTGGACGCACTCGATGCCAGCCTGCGCGCGGCCGCGGGTGAAATTGCGAAGAAGCGCCGCGTCGAGATCGCGATCGACCAGGTCTGGCGCAAGCCGCCGACGCATTTCGATCCGAAGCTGGTCGATGCCGTCGAGCGCGCCGCCGGCACGCTCGGCTATTCGCACCGGCGCATCACGTCGGGAGCGGGCCACGACGCCTGCAATCTGAACACGATCATGCCGGCCGCCATGGTGTTCGTGCCCTGCAAGGACGGCATCAGCCACAACGAGCTCGAGGACGCGACGCAATCCGACTGCGCCGCCGGCGCGAATGTCCTGCTGCACACCGTCCTGTCGCTGGCGGGCGTGGCGTCGTGATCTACTGCTTCAATCTACTCCAATATCAATGATCAATCACAAGCCTGAATAGCGCGGGCACGCTGGGCTCCCCTCCCCCTTGCGGGGAGGGGTCGGGGGTGGGGGTCCACAACGGCGGTGTCGCCCGGGGCTACCCCCTCCCCAACCCTCCCCCACAAGGGGGGAGGGAGTTCGCCTCTGTTGCCGCACTAGCCAGGCAGGACAACTAGGAGGTATCCGTGCGCGGAGTATTCATCGACGCCAACGACTCGCTGGCCGAGATCTTCGAGCGGCAGCGCAAATCGGGCGATCCCGAGATGCGCGTGCATCTCAACCCCGACATCAAGCCGGAGGACTGGCCGGCGATCCTCGACGGCGCCGAGATCGGCGTGGTCGATCACACCGCCCTGCCCACCGAGGTCGCGAAGCAGTGCAAGGGCCTCAAGCACGTCGTCTTTCTCGGCACCGGCGCGCGC
Organism: Bradyrhizobium sp. SZCCHNS30572; assembly: GCF_032484415.1. Classification (NCBI taxonomy): domain Bacteria; kingdom Pseudomonadati; phylum Pseudomonadota; class Alphaproteobacteria; order Hyphomicrobiales; family Nitrobacteraceae; genus Bradyrhizobium; species Bradyrhizobium sp. SZCCHNS30572. The sequence continues at coordinate 397,287 of NZ_JAUESY010000005.1, forward strand.
AGCTACATGAACCCCGAGGAGCTTAGCCAGCTCGGCATCACCGTGCATTTGATCAAGGGCTATGGCGACACGGCGGTTGCCGAAGCCGCCATTGCGCTGATGTGGGCCTCGGCGCGCGGCATCGCGCAGATGGACCGCGAGATGCGCGCCGGCAACTGGCTGCGCGACGACGGCATGCAGCTGACCGGCAAGACGCTCGGCCTGATCGGCTTCGGCGGCATCGCCGCCGAGGTCGCGCGCATCGCGTCGGGCAGCGGCATGAAGGTGATCGCCTGGAACCGCTCGCCGAAGAGCCATCCGGGCGTCGACTTCGTCAACCTCGACACGCTGCTGCAGCAGAGCCATGTCGTCTCGCTGCACCTCCTGCTCAACGACGAGACCCGCGGCTTCCTGTCGCGCGAGCGCATCGCGCAGATGCGCAAGGGCGTGATCTTCGTCAACACCGCCCGCGCCGCCATCGTCGACGAGGCCGCGATGATCGATGCCTTGCGCAGCGGCCACATCCGCCACGCCGGCCTCGACGTCTTCACCACCGAGCCGCTGCCCGCCGGTCACGTGCTGACCACGATCCCGAACGTGACGCTGTCCGCGCACTCGGCCTTCCGCACCCCGGAGGCGAGCGAAAACCTGATCCACGCCGCGTGGGAGCACTGCCGGCGGGTGGCGGCAGAGTAAACGCTCTCTCCTCCGTCATTGCGAGCGCAGCGAAGCAACCCAGAGTCCCGCGGCGCCCCTGGATTGCTTCGTCGCTGCGCTCCTCGCAATGACGTTGTTGGTCGAGCTGTCGCCTAAACTACCACTGTCGTTCCGGCGAATGCCGGGATCATACCGCGTGATTGATCGAGAGCGGACGGTGGCAATCGCGTAGGGCGGATTAGCGGAGCGTAATCCGCCGTCGTCCAGCAACGATGAGTAAGGCAGGTTACGCTCCGCTAATCCGCCTTACGAACCGTGGCTATGCAACCCGGCGTTCGCCGGGGGCGACAACAAACAGCGTTCCTAGTCCACCATCTCCGCGACCGCCTTGCCGCACGCCACCGTGTCGGCATTGCCGCCGAGATCGCGCGTGCGCAAGGTGCGCTCGGCGAGCGTACGCTCGATCGCGCCGACGATCGACTGCGCCGCGGTCTTCTCGCCGAGATGCTCCAGCATCATCGCGCCCGACCACATCATGCCGATCGGATTGGCGATCCCCTGCCCCGCGATATCGGGCGCCGAGCCGTGCACCGGCTCGAACACCGACGGGAAATGGCGCTCCGGGTTGATGTTGCCCGACGGCGCGATGCCGATGGTGCCGGTGCAGGCCGGGCCGAGATCGGACAGGATGTCGCCGAACAGGTTGGAGCCGACGACGACGTCGAACCAGTCCGGGTGCAGCACGAAGTTCGCGGTGAGGATGTCGATGTGGTACTTGTCCCACTTCACGCCCGGATAGTTCTTCGCCATCGCCTCGACGCGCTCGTCCCAATACGGCATCGTGATCGAGATGCCGTTGGACTTGGTCGCCGAGGTCAGATGCTTCTTCGGCCTGGACTGTGCCAGCTCGAAGGCGAACTTCAGGATGCGGTCGACGCCGGTGCGGGTCATCACCGTCTGCTGCGTCACGAACTCGCGGTCGGTGTCCGGAAACATGCGGCCGCCGACCGAGGAATACTCGCCCTCGGTGTTCTCGCGCACCACCCAGAAATCGATATCGCCGGGCTTGCGGCCCGCCAGCGGCGACGGCACGCCGGGCATCAGCCGCACGGGCCTGAGATTCACGTACTGATCGAACTCGCGGCGGAACTTGATCAGCGAGCCCCACAGCGAGACGTGGTCCGCGATCTTGGCCGGCCAGCCGACGGCGCCGAAATAGATCGCGTCATGACCGCCGATCTGCGCCTTCCAATCGTCCGGCATCATCTGGCCGTGCTTCTCGTAGTAGTCGTAGCTCGAGAAGTCGAAATGGTCGAACTGCACGGCGACGCCATGCTTCTTGGCGGCGGCCTCGATCACGCGGATGCCCTCGGGCATGACCTCCTTGCCGATGCCGTCGCCGGGAATGACTGCGATGCGATAGGGCTTCTTGCTCATCGAGCGGATCCTTGAGTGTTGGCGCCGGTTGTCCAGGCTGATTTGTCGATCGCCTGAATGGACCAAACGGCCGGGAAGCGCAACGCTGCGGTGCAAGATTGACCGCATGGCTGACGCGCCCGACAATCCGGTCTCCCTCCCCTCAGCGAGAGCCTCCATGGACCTTCATCTGCGCGGCAAGCGCGTTCTCATCACCGGCGCGTCCAAGGGAATCGGCGCCGCGGCGGCCGAAGCCTTTGCCGAGGAAGGCTGCCACGTCCGGCTCGCTGCGCGCAGCGGCGATCGCCTTTCCGCCCTGGTCGAGCAGCTCCGATCGAAGCACCAGATCGATGCAGCCGCGCATGTGGTGGACCTGCGGAAATCCGAAGACGTCGCGCGGCTGGCGCAGGAGGCGTCCGACATCGACATTCTCGTCAACAATGCCGGCGATATTCCGGGCGGCGCGATCGACAAGATCGACGAGGCGGCCTGGCGGCATGCCTGGGACCTCAAGGTGTTCAGCTTCATCAACCTGACCCGGCTGGTCTATGCCCAGATGAAGGCGCGCGGCGGCGGCGTGATCATCAACGACATCGGCGCGGCCGGCGAGAACTTCGACGCCAACTACATCTGCGGCAGCGCCGGCAATGCAGCGTTGATGGCCTTCACCCGCGCGCTCGGCTCCAAGAGCCTCGCCGACAACATCCGCGTCGTCGGCATCAATCCCGGGCCGGTCGGTACCGATCGCCACGTCAGCCTGCTCAAGACCCGCGCCCGCGATCTGTTCGGTGACGAGAGCCGCTACACGGAGTTCCAGAAAAGCCTGCCGCTCGGCCGTCCCGCGCATGTCAGCGAGATCGCCGACCTGATGGCGTTCCTGGCCTCGGACCGTGCCGGCTACACCTCCGGCGTGATCTATACCGTCGATGGCGGCATCAGCGCAGGGTGGGGTTGATCGCCGCGACCTTTCCACCTCAGCCGAAACGTGATCTACAGCGAAGCGCCGGGACGCTTGCCATCAGGAGAACTAAGCTTTGGCCGACCAGGGATTGATCCGCGAGAGCGCCTGCGCCGTCGTCGACAAGTTGAAGTCCGGCGAGGTCACGCCGCTGGATTGCCTCGACGCGCTGGAAGCGCGCATCGCAGCCGTCGACGGCAAGGTCAATGCGCTGCCGACGCTGTGCTTCGATCGCGCGCGCGATCACGCCAAGGCGCTGATGCAGAAGCCGGCTGCCGAGCGCGGCGTGCTGGCCGGGCTGCCCCTGCCGATCAAGGATCTCACCGACGTCGCCGGCGTGCTCACCACCCAGGGCTCGCCGATCTTCAAGGACCGAATTCCGGAACGCTCCGATCTCATGGTCGAGCATCTCGAAGCCAATGGCGGCGTGATCTACGCCAAGTCGAACACGCCGGAGTTCGGCGCCGGCGCCAACACCTTCAACGAGGTGTTCGGCGCGACGCGCAATCCCTGGGACACGTCCCGCTCGGCGGCCGGCTCCTCCGGCGGCGCCGCGGTGGCGCTCGCCACCGGCATGGCCTGGTTGGCACACGGCTCGGACATGGGCGGCTCGCTGCGCAACCCCGCGAGCTTCTGCGGCATCGTCGGCCTGCGCCCGAGCTTCGGCCGCGTCGCGCATACGCCGGCGGTGGCCATCGACCGCAATCTCGCCATCCAGGGCCCGATGGCCCGCAACGTCGCGGACCTCGCGCTGCTCTTGGACGCGATGAGCGGCGAGCACGCCGCGGATCCGATCTCGCTGCCCTCGCCTGCGACGTCGTTCCTGGCCGCCGCGCGCTCCGGCCAGAAGCCGGTCCGCGTCGCCTACTCGCCCGATCTCGGCATCACGCCCGTCGATCCCGAAGTCGCTGCCGTCACCCGCAAGGCGGCGCAGCGCTTCGCCGAGCTCGGCGTGATCGTCGAGGAGGCGCATCCCGATTTCAGCGAGGCGCATGAATGCTTCCACGTGCTGCGCGCGCTCGACTTCGCGATGAGCAAGGCGGAGCTGCTGCGCACCAAGCGCGACCTGCTCAAGCCCGAGGTGATCTGGAACATCGAGGAAGGGCTGAAGCTCACGGTCGCGCAGATCGCGCGCGCCGAGGCGCAGCGCGTCGCGATCACCGCGCGCGCGGTGAAGCTCTTCGAGACGTATGATCTGCTGCTGGCGCCGGCGACCATCGTGCCCCCCTTCCCGATCGAGAACCGCTACGTCGCCGAATGCGCCGGGCAGAAGTTCGACAACTACGTGCAATGGCTCGGCATCGTCTATGCGATCACGCTGGCCTGCTGCCCAGCCCTGTCGCTGCCCTGCGGCTTCACGGAAACGGGCCTGCCGATCGGCCTGCAAATGATCGCGGCGCCGCGCGCCGACGCCAAGCTGCTCGCCGGCGCCAAGTTGCTGGAAGATGTTCTTGGCGTGGCCAGCTCGACCCCGATCGATCCGCGCGCGCCGAAGGGCTAGTTTGGTCGGCGGCCTCATGGTTCGAGAGGCGCCTTGCGGCGCTCCTCGCCATGAGGATCGGGACTTGCTTTCGTGGCGCGATGGCCGACGAACGGGGCTTTTCTTCAAGGCCGCCATCCGCCGAGTTCCATGCTCTGAACATGGGACCCATGTCCGTTATCGGCTGTTGGCAATCCGGGCGGCTGCCGTAGAAGGCCCGCAAATCATGCTTGCCGGAGACCGCATATGACAGACGAGGCGCTGCTGCCTGCCGCGGACACTACCACATTCACCGACGTCGAGCGGCGCATCAAGGCGATCCTGATCGGCTCGGCCGGCAACCTGGTCGAGTGGTACGATTTCTATGCCTATACGGCGTTCGCGCTGTACTTCGCGCCGGCCTTCTTTCCGTCGAAGGACCCGGTGGTCGAGCAGCTCAACGCCGCTGTCGTGTTCGCCGCGACGTTCCTGATGCGCCCGCTCGGCGGCTGGCTGTTCGGCTATCTCGCCGATCACCATGGCCGGCGGCTGTCGCTGACCGTCTCGGTGCTCTGCATGTGCTTCGGCTCGCTGATCATCGCGGTGACACCGACCTATGCCACCATCGGCATCGCCGCGCCGATCATCCTGGCGCTCGCCCGCGTGATCGAAGGCCTCAGCCTCGGCGGCGAATATGGCGCCAGCGCCACCTATCTCTCCGAGGTCGCCGACGCCAAGCATCGCGGCTTCTATTCGAGCTTCCAATATGTCACCCTGATCGGCGGGCAGCTCACCGCGATCATCGTGCTTTTGCTGTTGCAGAAGGTGTTCCTGACCCCGGAAGAATTGAGAGCCTGGGGCTGGCGCATTCCGTTCGCGATCGGTGCCGGCCTCGCAATCTTCGTCGCGGTGATGCGGCGGAACCTGCACGAGACCGAAGCCTTCGTGGAGGCCAAGAAGACCGTAGGCCCTTCCGGCTCGATCACCGCCCTGTTCAAATATCCGCGGGAGCTGCTGCTGGTGGTCGGCCTGACCGCGGGCGGCACCGCCGCGTTCTACACCTTCACCACCTACATGCAGACCTTCGTGAAGCTCTCGGTCGGCCTCACCGAGGACCAGACCACGATGGTGATCTTCGGCTCGCTGCTGTTCGCCTGCGTGCTGCAGCCGCTGTATGGCGCGATCTCCGACCGCATCGGTCGCAAGCCGCTGCTGATCTTCTTCGGCGTCGCCGGCACCTTGTCGACGATCCCGATCCTGACGGTACTGAAGGGCACCAAGGAGCCGTTCACAGCTTTCCTGCTGATCTGCGGCGCCTGGATCTTCACGGCGGGCTACACCTCGATCAATGCGGTGGTGAAGGCCGAGCTGTTTCCGACCAATGTCCGCGCGCTCGGTGTCGGCCTGCCCTATGCAATCACCGTATCGCTGTTCGGCGGCACCGCGCCGGCGATCGCCCTCTACTTCAAGAGTATAGGGCACGAGACGTGGTTCTATTATTATCTCACCGGCGTGATCTTCCTGTCGCTGCTGATCTATGCGACCATGCGCGACACCAAGCATGCGTCTGCGATGCACCGGCACGAATGAGCCCGCACGAAAAAGCCCGCACGAATTGACGAGGTGTCGAGATGGCCGACGAGTCCAGCCTGCCGCCCGAGAGCAAGCTGACCCGCAGCAAGGAACGCTGGGCGCGCGAGGGCAAATTCCTGACCGGCCGCATCATCAGGCCGGAGGACCAGCGCCTGCCGCCGGGGCAGCATCTGACCCGCGACTGGCCGGTGCTCGACCTCGGCCTGACACCGTCGGTCACATCAGAGCGCTGGCGACTCGATGTCTATGGCGCCGTCGAGAACCCGCTGTTCTGGGACATGCGCGCCTTCCTCGCCCAGGAGCAGCGCCAGTTCGTCTCCGACATCCACTGCGTCACGACCTGGTCGCGCTACGACAATCAATGGGAAGGGCTCGCCACACGTGACCTGCTCGCCGCCTGCCGGCCGCGTGACAGCGCTGAATTCGTCGTGCTGCATTCCTATGACGGCTACACGACGAACCTGACGCTCGAAGACTTCGCGACCGAGGATGCGTTGCTCGCGCATAGCTGGTCCGGCGCGCCGTTGACTGGAGAGCATGGCGGCCCCGTGCGCGTCGTCGTGCCGCATCTGTATTTCTGGAAGAGCGCGAAATGGCTGAAGGCGATCGAGTTTCTCGACTCCGACAAGCCCGGCTATTGGGAGGTGCGCGGCTATCACAACCGCGGCGATCCCTGGGCCGAGCAGCGCTATTCGGACTGACGGGCCGACAGGACCGTAGGGCGGGCAAAGACGTGCAGCGTCGTGCCAACCCTCGCCTGTTCTGAATAAAGCTGAATGGGAAAAGAATGGTGGGCACGCTTCGCTTTGCCCACCCTATGGACTGCATGCTATCGCTTCCGACCCGAAGCGCGGTCACCGCGATATCCGAACATGCCAGAGATGCAGCATGGAGTTCACTTCAGAAACCGGCAAGATCCCCAAAGGCTATGGGTACCTTCTCAAGCCGAGCGTCATCCTCGCCGCACTGACCGCAAGAGATCTCGGCGGCATTCGCATCCACCTCGTTCGCAGCCACGGCAGGCGCCTGTTCGATGCGCGATATCGGCCGCCGGACGGCGACATTCCTTATGAGCGTCTCAACATCAAGGTCGGCACCGCGCACGAACGCGACCTGCCCCCGCTTCGCCGGCGCGCGAAGGAGGAAGGCCTTCCCACGCTGATCCAATGGATTTCCAATCTCGTCGCCCAGGACCTGCCGACAGCGATCCGCCGCGGCGAGCAGGAGATCGAGCTGCTGCCTCCGCGGGAGTGATGATTGCTACGTCGCGGCGCGCGAGGGAGGCCTCCCCCGCCCCGCAAGGCTATCGCATTTGACGGTCGCAGTTCGTTCGATCGTCTCTCTCCACGTCGTCATGGCCGGACCTGTCCCGGCCATCCACGTCGTTCGGCATGCTGGGAACGACGTGGATGCCCGGGACAAGGCTGGGCATGGCGGAGTAAACCCATGAGCAGCCGCCGCAAGCGGGCAAAACGAGGGGGACCACATCATGCCGACCGAACGTTTCCAGTTTGAAGGCGCAGGCGACGACAAGCTCTCCGCGGCGCTCGATCTGCCTGATGGCGCGCCGCGGGCCTATGCGCTGTTCGCGCATTGCTTCTCCTGCGGCAAGGACACGCATGCGGCGCGGCGCATCGCCATGGCGCTGACGGCGCATGGCATCGCCGTGCTGCGGTTCGACTTCACCGGCCTGGGCTCCAGCGAAGGCGACTTCGCCAATACGACGTTCTCCTCCAACGTCGCCGACCTCGTCCGCGCCGCCAATCATCTGCGCGAGACCCGACAGGCGCCGGCGATCCTGATCGGCCACAGCCTCGGCGGAGCTGCCGTGCTGGCCGCCGCCGGCGACATTCCCGATGCGAAAGCCGTGGTGACGATCGCGGCGCCCTCGGACCCGGGCCACGTCACCGCGCTATTCAAGGACAGCCTCGAGGCGATCCGCCGCGACGGCTCGGCCGAGGTCTCGCTCGCGGGCCGTCCGTTCCGGATCAGCAGCACCTTCCTCGACGACGTCGTCGAGCAGCGCCTGCTCGACAGGGTCAAACATCTGCACAAGGCGCTGCTGGTGATGCACTCGCCTGTCGACGACACCGTCGGCATCGACAACGCGACGAAGATCTTCGTCGCCGCCAGGCATCCGAAGAGCTTCATCTCGCTCGATCACGCTGATCATCTCATCAGCAGGAAGGAGGACGCAGCCTACATCGCCGAGGTGATCGCGAGCTGGGCCGGCCGTTACGTCGCGCCGGCGGCCGCCGAGCCGGCGCCCGCGGATGGTCCGCGCGACGTGGTCGTGCGCGAGACCCGGTCGAGCAAGCTGCAGCAGGCCATCGCGCTCGGCCCGCATCATCTCACCGCCGACGAGCCGCTCTCGGTCGGCGGCCAGGACACCGGCCCGGGCCCCTACGACCTCCTGCTCGCGGCGCTCGGCGCCTGCACCTCGATGACGATGCGGCTCTATGCCGACCGCAAATTCCTGCCGCTCGACCGCATCACGGTCACCTTGCGCCACAGCAAGATCCATGCGGAGGACTGCGCGGAGTGCGAGACCAAGGTCGGGCTGATCGATCAGCTCGACCGCGAGATCCACCTGGACGGCGCGCTCGATCAGGAGCAGCGCAGGAAGCTGATGGAGATCGCCGACAAATGCCCGGTGCACCGGACGCTGACGTCGGAGATCCGTATCGTCACGCGCGCGACGGAGTGAGCTCATTCGACTGAGTCACAACCACCGCATTCCGGGGCAAGGCCGTGAGGCCTTGAACTCGGAATCCCGAGATTGTCTTGCGTCCATTTCCGGCAATGTCGAGATTCCGGGTTCAATCGCCGACGCGCAGCCGCTTCGCGACTTCGCATCGACGATTGCCCCGGAACGACGGTGGTCGTGACACAATGAGACTAACGCGCGGCCTGCGGCTCGCTCTTCAGCGGCCTGACGCGCAAAGCTCCGCGCAGGCCGGCCGCCGTGCCGATGAAGATTCCCGCGACGGCGACGAAGGACGGCAGCGCCAGGGTCGACAGCCCTGTCAGGCCCTGCCCGACCGAGCAGCCCAGCGCCATCACGCCGCCGATGCCCATCAGCGCGGCGCCGCCAACCGAGCGCAGCATGTGATGCGGAGAGTGGAAGCCTTCGAGCTTGAAGCGCCGCGTCGCCACCGCGGTGACGAGGCTGCCGGCGAGCACCCCGGCCACGGTGGCGATGCCGAAATTGGCGGTCGAGCCGGTCGACAGCATGATGTATTGCAGGGCATCGGCGATCGGCGCGACGAAGGTCAGGGACGCGACCGGCACGGGGTTGAAATCGTCCGCGCCGAGAGTGCCGGTCGCGAACCAGCCGGCCGCGATCAGCAGGCCGACGACGAGGCCGGCGAGCATCTGGCCGGGCGCGCGCCGGAATGGCGCATGCGCAAGGGCGAAGACGATCAGCGCGCCGCCGAGCCCGAGGGCCGGCAGCAGCCGCGCCGCTGCACCATGCAGGCCACCGACCGACAGCACAGCCGGCAGCGACGTCGCGGTCGCCGTGGTCTGCGAGCCCTGCATCAGCGCGATGCGCAGCGGCGCGATCAGGCCCTTCAACGTCATCTCCGCCGCGATCGCGAGCACGGTCACGACGACGAAGGAGCGCAGATTGCCGCGGCCGAGCAGCACCAGCGCGCGCGAACCGCAACCGTTGGCGAGCACCATGCCGTAGCCGAACAGAACACCGCCCAAGAGCATCAGTGGCACCGAGAACGTCGGCTGCAGATAGATCGACTTGCCGAGATCGACGGCGCCGTTGGCCGCGAGCAGCTGTGTGGCGATGATGGCGATGCCCATCGCCAGGGCGTAAGTTCGCACCAGCCGGCGGTCGCCGTCGGCCCACCAGCCGCGCAGGCTGCTCATCATGCAGAAGCCGCTGAGCAGCCCCACCACGCCATAGACCAGGCCGATCACGAGACCGGCCATCATGGCCAGATTGGCGGCTTCGGGCACGTTCGGGAATCCTTCCGGTTGCAGACAACACGCGCGTTGCGCAGGCAGCGCTTTCGCTTGACGCGCGCAGAATATTTGCCACGATGTCGCACCTAACTAGATGAGAATGCTTGTTCCAACAAGCATCGACGGGAGAGAACGCCGTGATTTCAGAAGCGCATCCTCAGGGGTGGCCGACGCATTGCGCATGCATGGAGGCCGCACGGTGAGCGGCGTGGCGACACTTTCCCCCGACGCTCTCGCCCGCGCCTGCGCCGACGCGATGTGGCAGGATGATCGCGCCAGCCAGGGGCTCGGCATGCAGATCGTCGAGATCGGCCCCGGACGCGCCACGCTGCAGATGACGGTGCAGCCGCACATGGTCAACGGCCATGGCATCGCCCATGGCGGCTTCATCTTCACGCTGGCCGATTCCGCCTTCGCATTCGCCTGCAACTCGCACAACGACCGCACCGTGGCCGCACAGGGCAGCATCAGCTTCATCCGCCCCGGCAAGCTCGGCGACGTTCTGCTTGCTCGCGCGCACGAGGTATCCCGCAGCGGGCGCTCAGGCATCTATGATGTCCGCGTTACGGCAGGCGACACGGTGATCGCCGAATTCCGCGGCCATTCCCGCAGCATCGGCGGCACGCTGGTCCCGGCCGCCGCGAGCTGATCCGCTTCCCTATCGCCCCGCGCCCCTGCCGGAGGACCTGACCATGACATCGACCAAGCTTCAATCGACCGGCAGCTACGTTCCCGAGATGGACGCAGCCGAGCGAGCCTCGCGCGACGAGATCATGGCGCTGCAGACGAGCCGGCTCGCCTGGTCGCTGAAGCACGCCTATGACAACGTCGCCCATTACCGCCGCGCCTTCGACAAGGCGGGGGTGCATCCCTCCGACTTCCGCGAGCTCGCCGACCTCGCCAAGTTTCCGTTCACGGTGAAGACCGACCTGCGCGACAATTACCCGTTCAACATGTTCGCCGTGCCGCGCGAGCAACTGGTAAGGGTGCACGCCTCCTCGGGCACGACCGGCAAGCCGATCGTGGTCGGCTATACCAGGAACGACATCGCGACCTGGTCGGCCGTGATGGCCCGCTCGATCCGCGCCGCCGGCGGCCGGAGCGGCATGATCATCCACAACGCGTATGGCTATGGCCTGTTCACCGGCGGCCTCGGCGTCCATTACGGCGCCGAGCAGCTCGGCTGCACGGTGGTGCCCATCTCCGGCGGCATGACCGAGCGGCAGGTGCAGCTGATCAATGATTTCCGCCCTGACATCATCACCGTGACGCCAAGCTACATGCTGGCAATCCTCGACGAGTTCAAGCGTCAGGGCCTCGATCCGCGGCAGAGCTCGCTCAGGATCGGCATCTTCGGCGCCGAGCCGTGGACCAATGCGATGCGCGCCGAGATCGAGGATGCGTTCGCGATGGACGCCACCGACATCTACGGCCTGTCCGAGGTGATCGGCCCTGGTGTGGCGCAGGAATGCCTGGAGACCAAGGACGGGCTGCACATCTGGGAGGATCATTTCTATCCGGAGATCGTCGATCCCGACACCGGCAAGGTGCTGCCCGACGGCGAGATGGGCGAACTGGTGTTCACCTCGTTGACCAAGGAGGCCTTTCCCGTCATCCGCTATCGCACCCGCGATCTGACGCGGCTGCTGCCGGGCACCGCGCGGCCGGGAATGCGACGGATGGAGAAGGTCACGGGTCGCTCCGATGACATGATCATCCTGCGCGGCGTCAACCTGTTCCCGTCACAGATCGAGGAGATCCTGCTGTCGACCGAATGGTGCGGCGGCCATTTCATGCTGGAGCTGACGCGCGAGGGCCGCATGGACGAGCTGACCATCTACGCGGAGTCGCGCCCCGAGCATTGGGACGAGACCGGCCTCGGCGCGCACGCCGAGCGCATCTCCATCCACATCAAGAACACCATCGGCCTCACGGCAAAGGTGAAAGTCGTCCCGCCCGACACGCTGGAGCGCTCGGCCGGCAAGGCGAAACGGATCAAGGACAAGCGGCCGATAGGATAATTGTTGGTGTCGCGAGTGTGAGGTTCGGCAAATGGTCGCAGCTCGTCCTTGCGAGCGAAGCGAAGCAATCCAGGGCAGCGCGAAGATTCTGGATTGCTTGGTCGCTTCGCTCCTCGCAATGACGGCGAGCGTAGTTCCTCACATATGATCGTAGTCCACCACCACCCGCTCCGTCACCGGCCTGGCCTGGCACGTCAGCACGAACCCCGCTTTCAGCTCCCAAGGCTCGAGCGAGTAGTTCAGCTCCATCTCGGCCTTGCCCTCGACCAGCTTGGCGCGGCAGGTGGAGCACATGCCGCCCTTGCAGGCGAAGGGCAAGTCGACACCGGCACGCAGCGCGGCGTCGAGGATGGCTTCGCCGTCGGCGACCGGAACCTCGCGGCGCTTGCCGTCGATGATCAGGGCGGCGATGGCCTTCGGCGGCGCCGAGTCCGGAACGACCATCTTGGGCCGCGGCTTGCCGCCGGCGCCGGAGACGAAGCGCTCGACATGGACGCGGTCGTCGGAGATCCCGAGCGCGCGGCAGGCGGCCTCGATATCCTCGCTCATCCCGGTGGGACCGCAGATGAAGACGTGATCGACGCTCTCGGCCGGCACCAGCGAGCGCAGCAGCACGCGCACCTTCTCGCCGTCGAGCCGGCCGTGCAGGATCGGCAGATCCTGCTCCTCGCCGGAGATGACGTGGAACAGCGAGAAGCGGTCGAGGAAGCGATCCTTCAGCTCCTCGAGGTGTTCGCGGAACAGCATGCCTGCGGTGGTGCGGCTGCCGTAGAACAGGAAGAAGCGGCTGTGCGGCTCCCGCGCCAGCACGGCTTTCACGATCGAGAGGATCGGCGTGATTCCGGAGCCCGCCGCGAAGCCGACGTGGGTGCGCGCGGCCTCCGGCTGCAATGCCACGCCAAAACGTCCAGTTGGCGTCATCACGTCGATCTCGTCGCCGCGCTTCAGTTCGTCAGTGACGAAGCTGGAGAACGCGCCTCCATCGACGCGCTTCACCGCGATGCGGATCTCGTGATCATCGGGGCCGGAGCAGATCGAATAGGAGCGCCGCACCTCCTCGCCGCCGAGCGTGGTCTTCAACGTGAGATATTGCCCCGGCGCGAACTGATAGTCCGCCGCCAGCTCGTTCGGAATGGCAAAGGTCAGCGACACGGCATCGGGCGCCTCGCGGCGCAGGTCACGGATAGCGAGACGGTGGAAGCGTGGCGTGGTCGACATCGGGTTCATCCTCCCGTCATTGCGAGGAGCGAAGCGACGAAGCAATCCAGGACCGCGCGCGGGACTCTGGATCGCTTCCGCCTACGCCCTTCGGGCTTCGGCGGACAAGTCGCTGCGCTCGCGATGACGGCTGCTGCATCAGTGACACTTGAAATAATCGAACGGCTCGCGGCACGATCTGCAGCGCCACAGCGCCTTGCACGAGGTCGAGCCGAACTCGGCGAGTTGCTCGGTGTCGACGGATCCGCATTGCGGACACGCGACCTCGGCCACGCCGAACAGAGCGCGGCGCCCGCTCGACGGCTGCGGCGGCGCGATGCCGTACTCCCGCAGCTTGCGCCGCCCCGCCTCGCTCATCCAGTCCGTGGTCCAGGCCGGCGACAGCACTGTGCGAACGTGGGTCTCACGGAAGCCGGCGCGCTCGAGCGCCAGCTCGATCTCCAGCGCGATCATGTTCATCGCCGGACAGCCCGAATAGGTCGGCGTGATCGCGACGTCGACGCGGTCACCGACCACCTCGACCTCGCGCAGCACGCCGAGATCGTCGATCGTCAGCACCGGGATTTCCGGATCGGCCACCGATGCCGCGGCGTCCCAGGCGCGCTGGCGCAGCTCGGCGGGGCTGAAATCCGGAACTACCATGTCGCACCGGGGAAGCTGCGCTGCATGTATTGCAGCTCGCAGAGGAGATGGCCGAGATGCTCGCTGTGGCGGCCGTCGCGGCCGCCCTGCTGCATCCACTCGTTCTCCGGCAGCACCAGGGTCGCCTCGCGCGCGACATGCGAGACGATCGACAGCCATTCCGGCAGCAGTTGCGTCGGATCGATCGCGATACCCGCGTCGATCAGACCGCGCTCACTCTCGTCGACGCTGAACATCTCGCCGGTATAGGCCCAGAGGTCATCGATCGCGGCTTGCGCGCGGGCGTGGCTTTCGTCGGTGCCGTCACCGAGCCGGATCACCCATTCGCTGGCGTGGCGCAAATGATAGGCGCATTCCTTCTCCGACTTGGCCGCGATCGCCGCCAGCGTCGCATCGGTCGAGTCCATCATGCCGCGCCAATACAGATCGGCGAAGGCCGCGTAGAACAGCTGCCGCACCATCGTGTACGCGAAGTCGCCATTGGGACGCTCGACCAGCAGCAGGTTGCGGTACTGCCTGACATCACGAAGATAGGCGAGCTTGTCCTCGTCATTGTCGTGACCCTCCACCTTGGCGGCGTAGCCATAGAGCTCGCGCGCCTGGCCAATCAGGTCGAGCGCCATGTTGGAGAGCGCCATGTCCTCTTCGAGAACAGGCGCATGGCCGCACCATTCGGAGAGGCGATGGCCGAGGATCAGCGCATCATCGGCGCGGCGCAAGGTGTAGAGCACCAGCGGCGTTTCGCAGACGGTGATCGAGGGAGCGGTCATGGTTGTGATCCGATCAGGCCCGCCACGAACTCAGCCATTGCGAGCACAGCAATCCAGGAATTCATCCGAGCCGGCAGTCTGGATTGCTTCGCTGCGCTCGCAATAACGACGGCTGACGGCCGTCCGCACTTACATATGCCCGACTTCCTCGGGCACCTCGTAGAACGTCGGATGCCGATAGATCTTCGACTCCGCCGGCTCGAACATCATGCCCTTGTCGGCAGGATCGGACGCGGTGATCGCGCTCGACGGCACCACCCAGATCGACAGGCCCTCGCCGCGGCGGGTGTAGAGATCGCGCGCCGCCTGCAATGCCATGGTCGCATCCGGCGCGTGCAGCGAGCCGCAATGCTTGTGCGCAAGCCCGTTGCGGCTGCGGATGAAGACTTCCCACAACGGCGTGTTCGGCGTCGCCATTTCGATCTCCCTGTCCTATTCGGCAGCCTGTGCCATCCGGCGCCGCGCGCGCTTCTCGGCGTAGGCGGTCGCGGCCTCGCGCACCCAGGCGCCCTCGGCATGCGCCTTGCGGCGCGCGGCCATGCGATCGCGGTTGCACGGGCCGTTGCCGGCCAGCACCTGCTTGAACTCGTTCCAGTCGATCGGGCCGTGCACCCAATGGCCCTGCTCGTCCTGCGTCATCTCGGGATCGGGAATGGTGAGCCCGAGATACTGCGCCTGCGGCACGGTGGCATCGATGAACTTCTGGCGTAGCTCGTCGTTCGAGAAGCGCTTGATCTTCCACTTGGTCGAGGTGTCGCTGTGCTGGCTGGCCTGGTCGGGCGGGCCGAACATCATCAGCACCGGCCACCACCAGCGGTTCAGCGCGTCCTGCGCCATCGCCTTCTGCTCGGGCGTGCCGCGGCAGAGCGTGAGCATGATCTCGTAGCCCTGCCGCTGATGGAACGATTCCTCCTTGCAGACGCGGATCATCGCACGCGCATAGGGACCATAGGAACAGCGGCACAACGGAATCTGGTTCATGATCGCGGCGCCGTCGACCAGCCAGCCGATCACACCGATGTCTGCCCAGGTCAGGGTCGGGTAGTTGAAGATCGAGGAGTACTTGGCCTTGCCGGCGAGCATCGCATCGACCAGCTCCTCGCGCGAGGCGCCGAGCGTCTCGGCGGCGGCGTAGAGATACAGCCCGTGGCCGCACTCGTCCTGGACCTTGGCGAGCAACGCCGCCTTGCGGCGCAGGCTCGGCGCGCGCGTGATCCAGTTGCCCTCGGGCAGCATGCCGACGATTTCGGAATGGGCGTGTTGCGAGATCTGCCGGACCAGCGTCTTGCGATAGGCCGCCGGCATCCAATCGTTCGGCTCGATGCGCTCTTCGGCATCGATGCGCGCCTGAAAGCGCGAGGCGCGTCCAGCGTCCTCGGCGAAGCTGCCCTCCTCGGGCGAATTGAGCGCCTGCGTGTACATGCGGCGGCGTCCTCCCAGGACTTGGTTGACGCCAATATATAACGAGATTTCATCCGTGCAATCGAATTCTGTAATATATCAACGGCCCTCATTCTCAACGGCGAAACGCCGCAGCAGCGCCGCTCCGGCCGCCGGCAGAGGCCCCTCCTCATTTGTCGCATGCGCGTCGAGCCAGCGCTCGGAACCCGGCAGCAGCAACCGATAAATCTCGCCGCACAGCGCCCGGGCCTGCCGTCCAGGCCAATTCCCCGGCAGCAGCTCGGCCGGCAGCAGCGGATCGCGCAGCACGATGCGCCGATAGTGGTGGATCAGCAGGATCCGGGCGGTGAAGGCCTGCCCGTCGGACAACACCTCGCCGCGCGCGATGCTGTCCTTGAGCGGCGCAAAGGAGGCGCTGAACTTGCGGTACGCCTCCGCCGTCCGCTCCAGCGCCCAGCTCTCGGCGACCAGCCGTCGCGCCATGTCGGAGCCGGCGGACGCCTGCAGGCGGATGGCCCCCTCCACTGCGTCAGGGACGGCGATGCTCGAGGGGGCCACGAACACACCGGGCAGCGGGCTGCCGAAGCCCGCATCGCGCAGCGCAGTCCGCGCCTGCTCGCGATCCTCGGCGCTGCCGATGAGCAGCAGTTCGAAGCTGCCGTTCCATTCCGCCGGCGGCGAATCGTAGATGTGGCGGGTGGCGCCGGCGAAGGTCTGCTCGCCGCGCCGGGTCAGGCGATAGAAACTGTTGCGGCCCATTCTGCTGCGCTCGAACCAGCCTTCCGCCGTCAGCCGCGACATCGCCGTGCGCACCACGCTGCCGTCGATGGCGAGCCCTTCGAAGAAGGCGAGCAAGCTGCCGAGCCAGACGCTGCCGCCCCGCGGCACAATGGCGTCGCCGAACACGGTGATGATCAGCGAGCCCGTGCGCGACGGCTCGCTCTTCAGTTGATTGACGATGCGGGACAGAGGCTGCGCCATGTCTCCGCTTTATCCGGTTTCGCCTGGTCACAAAAGAAAAGGCCCGCACGATGCGGGCCTTGCAGGTCGATCGGCTGATGCGCGAGGCGATCAGGCGGTCTTGTTGTAGGCCTTGGCCATGTTCTCCTGGGCGAGCTTTGCACCCTCGGTGACGAGCTTGCCGACATACTCGCTGGTCGACTTGGCGCGGGCGACGAGCGCCTCGCCACGGGCACGGGCCAGCTCACCCTGGATCTGAACGGCTTCGCTGATCGACTTGGCGGACGCCAGCCGGTCGATGCCGTCGAAGAAGGCCTCGGTGTCCTGATACAGCGCCTGCTGAATGTTCCGGCTGATCTTGCCGGCCTCGGTCACGCCGTCGAACACGGCGGTCTCGATCGCCGACGTCACCTTCTCGGAGCCAGCGAGGGCCTCCGCAGCGCGCTCCTTGGCGGTCGACGCGGTCTTCTTGACGAACTCCCGCGCGGACTCCGGCACTTCCATCGTCTGCAGATTCTTGAACGCGTCGGTCACCGGTGCAAAGGCGTCCTTGACGGTGTCGAACACGGTATTGGTCTCGGTGGTCATGGCTGTCTCCATCCTCAATGCTTCTGAGCTATGGCTCGCTCCGTCCCTTATGAAACCGGAGTGACTCAGCTATATCATTCTGGATGGTGCGACGCAACATAAATGTTGCAACGCACCATCCTGGATGGGAGGAAAGGACTGGCAACCGCTGAGCGACCCGCCGCACGTCGGAACGTTCGGGTGAGCCTCAGTGCTCGGCAGGGGCGCCGCCGTGCTTTTTGTTGCGGTTCTTCCCCGGCCGGGCCGGCTCGGCCGGCTTTGGAGCCGCCTCATCAGCCTTGGGCGCGGCGTCGACGGGCTGAGACGGCTTCATCAACGTGTCGAGCATGGCCCGGATCTCGCGCAGCTCTGCCTCGATCGCGACTGTCGGTGACGGATCGGGTGCTTTGGCGGCGTTCAGCGTCCGGTCGAGCAATGCTTTGATCTCGCTCAACTGGGGCGTGACGTCGACGGCGGGTTTTGCCGCCGGTTGCGGAGCCTTGGTCGCGGCAAGAAGCTCGTTGAGCAAGTCCTTGATCGCCTTCAAGTCCGGCGTGACGTCGCGCGGCGGCGCCACGACTGGCGCCGGCGCCTTGGACGCGGAGAGAAGCGAATCCAGCACGCTCTTGATCTCATTCAACTGCGGAGCGAGATCGGCGGGCGTCGTCGCGGGCACCTGCGCGGAAGCCAGCAGCTCCTTCAACAACACCCGTGTCTCCGCCAGTTCGCCCTCGATGGAGGCGAGCCGCTCATTCAAGGCGGTGAGCTGACCACGGCTCGGCACGTTCATGCCGGCGAAGTAGTTTTCCATCAGATCAACCATGGGCTTCTGTCCGTTTCCTGAACCAGTTGCGGGACCATCGGAGGATGGACGGGGCGTCGCACCCATCGGGCGCAGCCGCGTGAAGGCGCTGAAGCTCTTCTGCATCTCTCCGACCATCTGCTGCCAGAATGCGATCGGGTCGCCAGCTTTGTTCGCCATCGGCACGCTCCTTCAGACCAATACAAGACTCAAACACAACTTATCATAGCACGCCTTCGCTGCGGTGCGGGAGAACTTGTAGCTTGCTTCTCTCGACCAACAGAACCATGCCATAGAGGGTTCCAAGGCCTTGAACGAGGGATCAAGTGACTGCAACTGCTCATCAGCCGCCGCAGACTGTGCGCGCCAACGGTATCGACATCTGCTACGAGATCTTCGGCGACCCGGCGGCCCCTCCCCTCGTGCTGATCATGGGCCTCGGCGGCCAGATGATCATCTGGTACGACGAGTTCTGCGAACAGCTCGCAAGCCGCGGCTTCCGCGTGATCCGCTTCGACAACCGCGACATCGGCCAATCGAGCAAGCTGCATGGCGGCCGCCGGCTGACCCCGTTCGAGCTGATCAAGCTGCGCTTCTTCAACATTCCCGTCTCCGCGCCCTACAAGCTGCTCGACATGGCCAAGGACACGGTCGGCCTGATGGACGCGCTCGACATCAAGTCGGCGCATCTGGTCGGCGCGTCGATGGGCGGCATGATCGCGCAGGAGATCGCGATCTCCTTTCCGCATCGCGTGCGCTCGCTGACGTCGATCATGTCGACGACCGGCAATCCGCGCATCCCGCCGCCGACGCGCGAGGTCGCGATGCTGCTGATGGCGCCGCCGCCGAAGACCAAGGACGACTACATCAAGCGCTTCCAGAAGACCTGGAAGGCGCTGCGCGTCGGCTCATTTCCCGAGGACGAGGTAAATGACGTGGCACTCGCCGAACGCTGCTTCGCGCGCGGCATCAATCCCGCCGGCGTCGGACGTCAGTTGCGCGCGATCCTGGCCTCCGGCAGCCGCAAGCCGCGGCTGCATCTGGTGACGGCGCCGACACTCGTGATCCACGGCAAGGTCGACCCGCTGGTCCATCCCACCGCCGGCAAGGACACGGCGGAGTCGATTCCGAATGCCAAGCTCCTGATGATCGACGGCATGGGTCACGCTACTCCGCGGCCGATGTGGCCGCAGATCATCGACGCAATCGCCGAGCACGCGCACGGCGCGAATCCGCAGGCGGCTTAGGAGAGCCGACGCGCTGCGTCGGCAGGCTTGACGACATCTGTTGTTGTTTGGCTCGGCCGCAGCCTCTCACTCGGACGTGCAATCTGCCTCGGCCGTTCTTCAACCGAACCGTCGCCGCCGCCATTCGATCAGCTTGGCGCTGACCTCCGCGGGCTGCTCCTGCTGCGTCCAATGGCCGCTGTCGCGGACGAGATGTTTCTCCAGGTCCGGCACCAGCTTCTCCATGCCGTCGGCGGCCGAGGGCGGCAGCACGGCGTCGTTCTCCGCCATGATCATCAGCGACGGCACGCGCACCGTTTGATCTAGCCCTTCGGCGCGCTGCCAGTTGCGCGTCATGTTGCGATACCAATTGATGCCGCCGGTGAAGCCGGTGCGCGTGAAGGTGTCGACGAACACCTGCTTCTCCGCCTCCGACAGGATCGGCTGCCGCGTGTCCTTGGCGGCGTCATAGGCTGCGATCATCTGCGGGAACGCCAGGTTGAGCGATGGCGAGGCTGCGATCCCGCCGTCCGGCGGCTCCGTCGGCGGCGTATCGCTGCGCGGCAGCGGCTTGCGCATGAAGGCATCGAAGGTCTCCCCGACACGGCTGCCGAAGATGCGGTCCGGCTCGCGTGCGGGATCCTGGAACTGCACGATGTACATCATGTCGCCGAACCGCTTGCGCATGATGGCGATGGGATCGGCCGGCGCGCGCGGCAGATGCGGCGTGTTGATGCCGACCACGCCCGCGACTCGGTCGGGGTATCGCAGCGGCATCTGCCAGACGACGAAGCCGCCCCAATCGTGACCGACGAAGATCGCCTTGTCGATCTTCAGATGATCGAGCAGGCCGACGAGGTCGGCGGTGAGATGCTCGAGGTCATAGGCCTCGACCGGCTCCGGCCGGTCGGTCGCGCCATAGCCGCGCTGATCGGGTGCGATGACGCGGATGCCGGCCTCGGCCAGCGCCTTGATCTGATGCCGCCAGGAGAAGGCCAGCTCCGGCCAGCCGTGGCAGAGGATCATCGGCGGCCGGTCGCTGACGGGGCCCGCCTCGTAATAGCCCATGCGGATGCCGTTGGTCGTCGCGAACTGCAGCGCCGGCATCCAAGACGGATCGGTCATGCGTCCTCCCCTGAAGTGTTCAGCCGGTCTTTTTCGACCGGTCTTCGGCTCCGGCATGGAGCCTGCTCCATGCCGTGACGTCACGCCACGTCCCTTCGGAGTTCCGCGCAAGCGTAATCCGTGCGGCCGTCGGCCGCGTCAGGCCGACTTCTTGTCGTTCGAGCGGCTGCCGCCCAGGCCTGTCATGGTCAGCATCAGGTCCTGAAACCGTTCGGCCAAGCGGGGATCGAACGTGAACCAGCTCTGCATGATGGCTTCGGGCGTGAGCTTGTCGATGTTGCTCGTCATCTGGTTCTGCAGCCGGTCCATGACCGCAGCCTGCATCGGACCGACATCGGGAAGTCCGAAAAACTGCCGCGCTTCGAGCGGTGTGCAATCGATCTCGATATTGACTTTCATGTCCGCTCCGCTGTTCGAACCATCCCGACGCGAGCCCCGGGCCGGGCTCCCTTCACCAGGAAGACCATCCCGGACTCGCGGCAGGGGGTGTCCAGTATCACCGCGCCGGCCCCCCTCTAGCAAGCGGCGCGTTGCTGCAGGTGCGCAATTCCCGGGACATGGTCAATCCGGCGAGCCCTCAGCCCCATCCCGGAAGCCGCCGCTCGCGTGCGCCGCACAGCGGCGGCGGGGGGATAACCATATCGTTTAGGCTTAAACAAACTGCACTTGTGTGCCGCCGCTGAACTCTGGCAACATATTCGGATCGATCTGCCGCGGGTCGCACGACGCACCGCCAGGCCAGAGCCAACGGGATCAGTTCATTCCGGCGCGGCATCAGACTTGCAAGCATATCGCCCGGCGTCTTGTTGCTTCTTGAAGTTCGTGCAAGAGGCGCTGCAGACAACACGAACTTCGAAGCAAAACAGGCCGGACACAATCGCGCCTGCCGAAAAACCAAGCGTCAAACGCGGAGAATTTGGACATATGTCGGGACGCAAATCCCTGCTCATCGCGGCAGCGGTCGCATTCGGCCTCGCCGTCATGCCAGCTTCGGCCCAGACCCTGCGCTATGCCAACCAGGGCACCCTGAAATCGCTCGATCCCTACACCTTCAAGGAATCGACCACGATTGCGCACCATGCTCACGTCTATGAGGGGCTGACCGCGCGCGACAAGGATCTGAAGATCATCCCCGCGCTGGCCGAGAGCTGGGAAACGCCCGAGCCGACCCGCTGGCGCTTCCATCTGCGCAAGGGCGTCAAGTTCCACAATGGCGAACCCTTCACGGCCGACGACGTGATCTTCTCCGCCGATCGCGTCCGCGCCACCGGTTCCAACTTCCTCTCCAACGTTCCGCCGGACGCAAAATTCATCAAGGTCGACGACTACACAGTCGACGTGAAGCTCGATGCCCCCAATCCCATCCTGATCTCGCAATGGGATACGTGGTACATCATGAGCAAGAAGTGGTGCGAGGACAACAACTCGGTCGCGCCGACGCCGGTGTCGGCAACCACGCCGAGCTACGCCGCGCTGCATGAGAACGGCACCGGCCCCTTCATCATCGAGAGCCATCAGCCCGGTGTGAAGACCGTGTTCAAGGTCAATCCGAACTGGTGGGGCAAGCCCGAGCACAATCTGAAGGAGATCGTGTTCACCACCATCGCCTCCGACGCCACGCGCGTCGCCGCGCTGCTGTCCGGCGAGGTCGACGTCATCGAGCCGGTCCCGGTGCAGGATATCGGCCGCGTCGATTCCAGCCCGAATGCCCAGGTCCTGAAGGGACCGGAGCTGCGCACGATCTTCCTTGGCATGGACGAGACGCGCGACGAGCTCTTGTACTCCAACGTCAAGGGCAAGAACCCGTTCAAGGATATCCGCGTCCGCGAGGCCTTCTACAAGGCGATCGACGTCGAGCTGATCAAGACCCGCGTCATGCGCGGCCTGTCGACCCCGTCGGCGCTGATGATCGCTCCGCAGCTCTATGCGCTGTCGAAGGACTTCACCCGGCCGAAATATGATCCGGACGCCGCCAAGAAGCTGCTGACCGAGGCCGGCTATCCCGACGGCTTCGAGGTCGGCATGGATTGCCCGAACGACCGCTACGTCAACGACGCCGCGATCTGCCAGGCCGTGGTCGGCATGCTCGCCCGCATCGGGGTCAAGGTGAACCTGAACGCCCAGCCCAAGGCGCAGTATTTCGCCAAGGTGCTGAAGCCCGGCGGCTACAACACCTCGTTCTTCCTGCTCGGCTGGACGCCCTCCTCGATGGACGCGCACAACGTGATGCACGACATCATGGGCTGCCGTGACGATGCCAAGGACCCGACCCGGGGCGAGGCCAATCTCGGCAATTACTGCAACAAGGAGTTCGACGCCCTGACCGACAAGGTCCTGGTCGAGACCGATACCGCCAAGCGCAATCAACTGATCAAGCAGGCCTTCGAGATCGGCATCAAGGATTACGGCTACATCCCGCTGCATCAGCAGGCGGTGGCCTGGGGCGTCTCGAAGAAGGTGAAGATTCCGCTGCGCGCCGACAACGCCGTGCTGCTGTTCCTCGCCACCAAGACCGAGTAGTCCAGACGCAACGACAAGTCCCGGAAAGCAGAACTGCTTTTCGGGACTTTTCATTTCCTGCGGCAGATGCTACGCGCCGCCGCATCTCGAAGGACCTGAAAGGATCAGATGCTCGCCTTCGCGCTTCGCCGAGCAATTCAGGCCATCGGCGTCATGATCGCCGTCGGAATCATCGCGTTCGCCATGTTCCGCTTCGCCGGAGACCCGGTGAGCCAGATCGTGCCGATCGACGCGTCGGCCGCGGAACGGGCCAGCATCCGCCAGTCGCTCGGGCTCGACGATCCCTTCATCGTGCAGTTCGGTCGCTATCTGTTCGACGCGGCGCAGTTCAAGTTCGGCGTCTCCTATCAGTTCCGGCAGCCGGTCTCCGATCTGCTCAAGGAGCGCATGCCCGCCACCCTGGAGCTCGCGGTCTGCGCGACGATCCTGGCGCTGTTCTGCGGTATCCTGATGGGCGTGTTCTCGGCGCTGCACCGCGACTCCCTGCTCGCCAAGCTGTTCCAGATGCTGTCGCTGATCGGCATCTCCCTGCCGACCTTCCTGATCGGCATCCTCCTGATCTACCTGTTCTCGGTCACGCTGGGCTGGCTGCCGTCGTTCGGCCGCGGCGACACCGTCAGGTTCGGCTGGTGGACATCGGGCCTGTTCACCGTCTCCGGCTGGAAGGCGCTGATCATGCCCTCCATCACGCTCGGCCTGTTCCAGATGACCTTGATCATGCGGCTGGTTCGCGCCGAGATGCTCGAGGTGCTGCGCACCGACTACATCCGCTTCGCTCGTGCCCGTGGGCTGACCACGCGCGCGATTCATTTCGGCCATGCCCTGCGCAACACGCTGGTGCCGGTGATCACCGTGGTCGGCCTGCAGTTCGGCTCGGTGATCGCGTTCTCGATCATCACCGAGCAGGTGTTCCAATGGCCGGGCATGGGCCTGTTGTTCGTGCAGGCGGTGCAGAATGTCGACATCCCGATCATGGCGGCCTACCTGATGATGGTGTCGCTGATCTTCGTCACCATCAATCTCGTGGTTGATATCCTCTACACCGTGGTCGATCCGCGCCTGCGCGCGACCATCAGCCGTCCGGCCTGATTATGAGCGACGCAGCCCTTCCCCACCCCACGCCCGTCGAGACGCCGCGCGCCGCCGACGGATGGCTGAAGCGTGCGCTTGCGAGCGACCTGTTCTACTCGTTCCGCCGCTCCAAGCTGACGGTCGCCGCGGCCGTGATCACGCTGTTGTTCTTCCTGCTGGCGATCTTCGCGCCGCTGCTGTCGCCGCAGAACCCGTTCGACCCGGCCCAGTTGCAGCTGTTGAACTCGCGGATTTCGCCGCTATGGACCGCCGACGGGCAGAGCCCGTTCTTGCTCGGCACCGACGAGCAGGGCCGCGACGTGCTCTCGGCCATCCTCTACGGCCTGCGCATCTCGCTCCTGGTCGGCATTCTCGGCGTCGCCTTTTCCGGCGCGCTCGGCATCGGCCTCGGGCTGATCGCGGGCTATTTCGGCGGCCGGGTCGACACCGTGATCATGCGCATCGCCGACGTCCAGCTCACCTTTCCGCCGATCCTGATTGCGCTGCTGGTCAACGGCATCGCCAAGTCGGTGTCCGGCAACCGGCTGGACTGGCTCAGCATGCTGGTCGTGCTCGTGCTGGCGATCGGCCTCTCCTTCTGGGTGCAATATGCGCGCACGGTGCGGAGCTCAGTGCTGGTCGAGAAGAACAAGGACTACGTCGCCGCGGCACAGCTGATCGGCCTGCCCGCGCCCGTCATCATGCTGCGCCACGTGCTGCCCAACACCACCGGTCCCGTGCTGGTGATCGCCACCATCAACCTCGCGCTGGCGATCATCACCGAGGCGACCTTGTCGTTCCTCGGCTCCGGCATGCCCGAAACGATGCCGTCGCTCGGGACCCTGATCCGGATCGGCAACAACTATCTGTTCGCCGGCGAATGGTGGATCGTTGCCTTCCCCGGCATCGCTTTGGCCGGACTGATCCTCGCCATCAACCTGCTCGGCGACTGGCTGCGCGACGCCCTCAACCCGAAACTGCGATGACCCGCGTGAATGCGTCCTTCCGAGGCTTGAGCTCATGACCGCCCCCGTTCTGTCCGTGCGCAACCTGCAGGTCGAGTTCGCGACCCGGCGCGGCACCCTGCGCGCGATCGACGGCGTCTCCTACGACATCGCCAAGGGCGAGGTGCTCGGCGTCGTCGGCGAATCCGGTGCCGGCAAATCCGTCACCGGCCTCGCCGTGATCGGCCTGATCGATCCTCCGGGCCGCATCTCCGGCGGCGAGATCCAGCTCTCCGGCCTGCGGATCGACAACCTGCCGCCGGAGGAGATGCGCAAGGTGCGCGGCAGGCGCATCGGCATGATCTTCCAGGATCCGCTGACCTCGCTCAATCCGCTGTATCGCGTCGGCGACCAGATCATCGAGACCATCAGGACCCACACCAACCTCACCGAGCAGCAGGCGCGCAAGCGAGCCATCGACCTGCTCGCCGAGGTCGGCATATCGGCGCCCGAGAAGCGCATCGACGGCTATCCGCACGAATTCTCCGGCGGCATGCGCCAGCGTGTCGTGATCGCGCTGGCGCTGTGCGCCGAGCCGGAGCTGATCATCGCAGACGAGCCGACCACCGCGCTGGACGTCTCCGTGCAGGCGCAAATCATCTCGCTGATCAAGCGGCTCGGCCGCGACCACGGCACCGCCGTGATGCTGGTGACCCACGACATGGGCGTGATCGCCGAGACCTGCGACCGCGTCGCCGTGATGTATGCCGGCCGCGTCGCCGAGATCGGCCCGGTGCAGGAGGTGATCAATAACCCGCTGCACCCCTACGCCAAGGGGCTGATGGGCGCGATCCCGACGCTCGCGGGCGAGGAGAAGCGGCTGGTGCAGATCCCAGGCTCGATGCCGCGACTGTCCGCGATCCCGCCCGGCTGCTCGTTCAATCCGCGCTGCAGCTTCGCCTTCGACCGCTGCCGCGTCGACCGGCCGGAGCCGCTGCGCCAGGGCACGCAGGCCGTCGCCTGTCATCTGTACGATCGCGCGACGGAGACCGCGGCATGACTGATTTCGTCGAGGTCAAGAACCTGCGCCGGGTCTTCGACGTCTCGAAACCCTGGCTCAACCGCGTGATCGAGCGTCAGCCGCAGGAGTTCCTGAAGGCGGTCGACGGCGTCAGCTTCGGCATCAGGAAGGGCGAGACCTTCGCGCTGGTCGGCGAATCCGGTTCTGGCAAGACCACGGTCGCGCGCATGGTGGTCGGGCTGCTGGCGCCGACGTCGGGCGAGGTCATCATCGACGGCGTGTCGATGAGCGAAGCGCGCCAGGCCCAGGTGCGGCGCAAGCTGCGCCGCCGCATCCAGATGGTGTTCCAGGATCCTTACGCGAGCCTCAATCCGCGCTTCCGCGTCGATAGCATCATCGCCGAGCCGATCCGCGCCTTTGACATCATCGAGGGTGAGCGCCAGATCAAGGACCGCGTCGGCGAGTTGCTGACGCTGGTCGGCCTGCATCCCGACGACGGCCAGAAATTCCCGCACGAATTCTCTGGCGGGCAGCGTCAGCGCATCGCCATCGCGCGCGCGCTCGCCTCCGAGGCCGAGTTCATCGTCTGCGACGAGCCGACCTCGGCGCTCGACGTCTCCGTGCAGGCGCAGATCCTCAATCTGATGCGCGATTTGCAGGACAAGTTCGGCCTGACCTATCTGTTCATCAGCCACAATCTCGCAGTCGTCCGCCACATGGCGAGCCGCATCGGCGTGATGTATCTCGGCCGCATCGTCGAGATCGCCGATGGCCGCACGCTGTTCAGCGACCCGCGCATGCCCTACACCAAGATGCTGCTCGGCGCAGTGCCGGACCTGTCGATGTCCGGCCGCCAGCGCATTCCGGTCAAAGGCGAGATCCCGAACCCGATCAATCCGCCCTCGGGCTGCACCTTCAACCCACGCTGTCCCCTTGCATTCGATCTCTGTCGGCAGCAGTCGCCCGAACTCATCGGCGGCGTGGCCTGCCATGCGGTGAACCAGCCGGCGAGCGCGGCCGTTCCTGCATGAGGCAACGAGTCGTGGTGCGGACGGACCGATCATCAGAATGAAAGTCACATGAGCTTCATCAACCCCGATCCCTTCACGACCCGCCCCGAGATCGACGGTACCTTCGGCGTCGTCACCTCCACGCACTGGCTCGCCACCGCGGTGGGCATGGCGATGCTGGAGCGCGGCGGCAACGCCTTCGACGCCGGCGTCGCGGCGGCCTTCACCCTGCAGGTGGTGGAGCCGCATTTGAACGGTCCTGGCGGCGACGTGCCGATCATCCTGCACGACGTCAGGCGCGGGCGCACCGAGGTGATCTGCGGCCAGGGCCCGGCGCCATCAGGCGCCACCATCGCGCACTACAAGAACGAAGGCCTCGACATGGTGCCCGGCACCGGCCTGCTCGCGGCCTGCGTGCCCGGCACGTTCGAGTCCTGGATGCTGCTGCTGCGCGACTACGGCACGATGCGGCTGCGCGACGTGCTGGAGCCGGCGATTTCCTACGCGCGCGACGGCTATCCGCTTGTCGAGCGCATCTCGGCGACGATCCAGACCGTGGAGCAGCTGTTCAAGACGCATTGGTCGACCTCGGCCGCGCTCTATCTGCCCAATGGCGAGGTGCCGAGGCCGGGCACGCTGTTCACCAATCCACAGCTCGCGGAAACCTACGCACGCCTCCTGAGTGAAGGCGAAAGCGCGGGTGCTGATCGCGACGCGCAGATCGAGCGCGCGCGCAAGGCCTGGTCGCAGGGCTTCGTCGCCGAGGCTATCGACCGTTTTTGCCGGACGCAGGAAGTGATGGACGTCTCGGGTTCGCGCCACAAGGGCGTGCTGACAGCCGACGACATGGCGCGCTGGCAGCCGACCATCGAGGCACCGCTGACCTATCAGTACGGCCGCTACACCGTGTGCAAGGCCGGCGTCTGGAGCCAAGGCCCGGTGCTGCTCCAGCAGCTCGCGCTGCTCAAGGGCTTTGTGCTCGACGGCCTCGATCCGACCGGCCCCGATTTCATTCATTGGCAGATCGAAGCCGCGAAGCTCGCCTTCGCCGATCGCGAGGCCTTCTACGGCGATCCTGCTTTCGCCGACATCCCGATCGAGACGCTGCTGTCGGATGCCTACAACGACGAGCGCCGCAAGCTGATCACCGAAAAGGCCTCGCTCGAGCTGCGTCCCGGCACGCTCGACGGCTACGGCGCCAAGGTAAAGCTGCGCGAGGCCCAAGGCCGCCGCGAGGCCGTCGGCGCAATGGGCTCGGGCGAGCCGACCGTCGGCCGCTTCGGCGAGGTGCGCGGCGACACCGTGCATTTCGACATCATCGATTCCCGAGGCAACATGATCTCGGCGACGCCCTCCGGCGGCTGGCTGCAATCATCGCCGGTCATCCCCGAGCTCGGCTTCTGCCTGGGGACGCGCGCGCAGATGTTCTGGCTCGAGGAGGATCATCCGGCCGCGCTGGTGCCGGGCAAGCGGCCGCGCACGACGCTATCGCCGACCATGGCGCTGCGCGACGGCGAGCCTTATGTGGCCTGGGGTTCGCCCGGCGGCGACCAGCAGGACCAGTGGAACACGCAGTTCTTCCTGCGCCACGTCCATGCCGGCATGAACCTGCAAGAGTCGATCGACGCGCCGGCGTGGCACTCCGAGCATTTCCCGATCTCGTTCTGGCCGCGCACCGCGCGCCCCGGCGTGCTCGTGGTCGAGGGCCGCGTGCCCAAGGCGACCGTCGAGGAGCTGCGCCGCCGCGGCCATGTGGTCGAAGTCGGCCCCGACTGGTCGGAGGGCCGCCTCACCGCGGCCTCCCGCGTGGGCCGCCGCCGCCGCGCCGCGGCCAATCCACGGGGCATGCAGGGTTACGCCGCCGGACGATAAGAGAGCAACGCGACGATGACCTGGTCGATCATTGCCAAGGACGATCTCACCGGCCGGATCGGCATCGCCGTCGCCACCCGCTTCTTCGCCGTCGGCGCGCGCGTGCCCTTCATCGTCGCCGGCCACGGCGGCATCGCCACACAGGCGCTGGTCAATCCCTATTACGGCATCGACGGCGTCACGCTGCTGCGCGACGGCCGGCATCCGCGCGAGATCGTGCAACTGCTGACATCTGCCGATCCCGGCCGCGAGAGCCGCCAGCTCCACATCCTCGATCACAACGGCCAGATTGCCGCCCACACCGGCCGCGACTGCATCGACTGGTGCGGCCATCTCGAAGGCCGTGGCTTTTCGATTGCCGGCAACATGCTGGCCGGCCCGCAGGTGCTGAACGAAACCGCGAACGCGTTTATCGCCAGCCACGCCCTGCCCTTCGCGGAGCGTCTGATCGCAGCCATGAAGGCCGGCGAGGCCGCCGGCGGTGACAAGCGCGGCAAACAGTCGGCCGCTCTTCTGGTCCACGGCAAGGAGGAATGGTCCGAGCTCGATCTGCGTGTCGATGATCACCCCGATCCGCTGGCAGAGCTCGAACGACTGGAGGGCGTTAGCCGCAAGCATTGGGCCGTGTTCCGGCAGTTCATGCCGACGCGCGACAATCCGGCAGGGATTACGGATCGCGCCACGATTGATGCCGGCATCGCCGCCGCGCTCGCGAACCAGACATGACCGAGCCGGAAGGACGGCGCGTGATCGGGGTTGGTATTGATAGTGCAACAACGCAGGCTGCATTCGCGTGAGGGACATCGGATGATGAGGAACTGGTGCTTGGCCGCGGTCGCGGCCGTTGTCGTGGCCTCTTGGGGGCCGGTCGCGCAGGCGCAGACCACCTTGCGCATCGGCCTTGCCGAGGACCCCGACGTTCTCGATCCGACCATGGCCCGCACCTATGTCGGCCGCATCGTCTTCGCCGCGACCTGCGACAAGCTGTTCGACATCGACGACAAGCTCAACATCGTGCCGCAGCTCGCGCTGTCGCAGCAGACCTCGGCCGACGGCAAGGAGGTCACCATCAAGCTCCGGCCCGGCGTCAAGTTTCATGACGGCGAGCCGTTCGACGCTGAGGCCGCCAAGTTCTCGCTCGACCGCCATCTCACCCTCCCCGGCTCGTTCCGCAAGCCGGAGCTGGCCTCGCTCGATCATGTCGACGTCGTCGATCCCTTGACGATCAAGCTGGTGTTGAAAGCGCCGTTCTCGCCGCTGATCGCCCAGCTCACCGACCGCGCCGGCATGATGGTGTCGCCGAAGGCGGCCAAGGAGGCCGGCGACAAGTTCGGCCTGCATCCGGTCTGCGCCGGTCCGTACAAGTTCGTCGAGCGCGTCCAGCAGGACCGCATCGTGTTCGAGAAGTTCGCCGACTACTGGAACAAGGACAACGTCTTCATCGACAGGATCGTCTACCAGCCGATCGTCGACGCCACGGTGCGGCTGGCGAACCTGAAGTCCGGAGCCCTCGACCTGATCGAGCGCGTGCTCGCCACCGACATCAAGGACGTGCGCGCCGATTCCAAGCTTGCGCTGTCGACCGCGATCGAGCTCGGCTATCAGGGCATCACGCTCAACATCGGCAAGGACAAGGCCAAGGGCCCACTCAGCCAGTCCGCGAAGGTGCGCCAGGCGCTCGATCTCGCGATCGACCGCGAGGCGCTCAACCAGGTGGTCTTCAACGGCGAATTCATGCCGGGCAACCAGTGGGTCAATCCCTCGCATCCCTATTATCAGAAGGCCTTCCCGGTGCGTGCCCGCGATGTCGAGAAGGCAAAGGCGCTGCTGAAAGAGGCCGGCGTGACGACGCCTGTCGCGGTCGACTTCATGGTACCGAAGGGCGCCGAGACCGAGGCGGCCGCCCAGGTCGTACAGTCGATGGCCGCCGAGGCCGGCTTCGACATGAAGATCCGAGTGACGGAGTTTGCGACCTCGTTGAAGCAGGCCGAGGCCGGCGACTATCAGGCGTTCATGTTGTCATGGAGCGGCCGGATCGATCCCGACGGCAACAGCTACGTGTTCCTGCACAGCAACGCGCCGCAGAACTACAGCGTCTGGGCCAACGCCGAGGCCGACAAGGCGCTCAGCGACGCACGGCTGGTGACCGACATGGCCCAGCGCAAGGCGCTTTACGAGAAGCTGACCAAGCTCGAGATCGAGGACGAGCCGATTCTCTACCTCTACCACCGACGCATCCTGATCGCGCACACCAAGAAGCTCGAGGGCTACAAGCAGATGCCGGACGGCCTGGTGCGCGTGATCGGCCTGAAGCTGAAGTGAGCAGTCACTTGGCCCCCCTTCGTTGGGACGCGACCGCGACGCCTCGCGCGCGCTGCGCTCCCTCGCCCCTTGTGGGGGAGGGAACGCTGGGAGCACGACCGGTTTCCGATGACGCGCCGGGTGACTGCCGCGAGGGACGCAGATCATGCTGACGTTCCTCGCCCGCCGCATCGCCCAGATCATCCCGACGCTGATCTTTGTCTCCATCCTCATCTTCTCGCTGCAACAGCTCCTGCCCGGCGACCCCGCGCTGGTGATGGCCGGCGAGGAGCGCGATCCGGCGGTGATCGAGCAGATCCGCAAACAGTATCGGCTCGACCAGCCGCTTCCGGTTCAATACGGCTACTGGATCAAGGGCGTGCTCTCGGGCGATTTCGGCGAGTCGCTGCGCATCAAGATGCCGGTGCGCGACCTCATCCTGCAGAAGCTGCCCGTAACCCTGCAGCTCGCCTCGATGGCGATCGTGATCGCGTTCCTGATCGGCATTCCCGCCGGCATCGTTTCCGCCGTGAAGCGCGGGACGGCCTGGGACTATGCCGCCAACCTGTTTGCGCTGTGGGGCATCTCGACGCCGAACTTCTGGCTCGGCATCATGCTGATCTTCCTGTTCTCGATCCAGCTCGGCTGGCTCCCCGCCTCCGGTTACATCTCGCCCGCCGAGGACTGGCGGGCCAGCCTCGCCGCCACCATCATGCCGGCCTTCGTGCTCGGCAACGCCATCGCCGCGATCCTGATGCGCCACACCCGCAGCGCGATGCTGCAGGTGCTGGGCAGCGACTACATCCGCACCGCGCGCGCCAAGGGCATCTCCGAACGCCAGGTCATCCTGCGCCACGCGCTGCGCAATGCCCTGACGCCGGTGATCACGCTGGGCGCGCTCGAGCTCGGGACGCTGTTGTCCGGCGCCGTGCTGACCGAGCAGATCTTCTCGATCCCCGGCTTCGGCAAGCTGATCGTCGATGCCGTGTTCAATCGCGACTATGCCGTCGTGCAGGGCGTCGTGCTGGTCACCGCCACCGTCTACATCATGCTGAACCTGATCGCCGATCTCGCCTATGTCCTCGTCAATCCGCGGCTGAGGAGCTGAGATGGCCGAGACGACGCTGTCAGCTCCGCACGGAGCACGCGCCCTCGCTCCGCTCGAGCGGCCGATGCAGCGCACCTTGCGCCGACTGGTGAAGCGCAAAGGCGCCATGGTCGGACTCTGCCTGATCACGGCCTTCATCCTGCTCGCCGTATCAGCGCCGGTGGTGGCGCCCTACGATCCCATCAAGACGAGCTGGGCGCTGGTGCGCAAGGCGCCGTCGGCGGCGCATTGGTTCGGCACCGACGATCTCGGCCGCGACGTGCTGGCCCGCGTGATCTACGGCGCGCGGGCCTCGCTGCTGGCCGGAGCGATCTCGGTCGCCATCGCGCTGGCGATCGGCGTCCCCATCGGCATGCTCGCAGGCTATCGCGGCGGCTTCCTCGATGCCCTGATCAGCCGCATCACCGACGCGATGCTGGCCTGCCCGTTCCTGATCCTGGCGATCGCGCTGGCGGCGTTCCTGGGGCCGAGCCTCGGCAATGCCATGATCGCGATCGGCATCTCGGCGACGCCGATCTTCGTCCGGCTGACCCGCGGCGAGGTGATGAGCGTCAAGGTCGAGGAATATGTCGAGGCCGCCCGCAGCGTCGGCGATACCGACCTGCAGATCGCGGTCAGGCACCTCCTGCCGAACATCATGCCGGCGCTATTGGTGCAGGCGACGTTGTCGGTCGCCGCCGCCATCATCGCCGAGGCCGCGCTGTCATTCCTAGGCCTGGGCCAGCAGCCGCCCGCCCCGTCCTGGGGCAGCATGCTCAACGCCGCCCAGCGCTTCCTCACCAACGCGCCGTGGATGGCGATCTGGCCCGGTCTTGCGATCTTCCTCGTCGTGCTGTCGCTCAACCTCCTGGGCGACGGCCTGCGCGACGCGCTCGATCCGCAGCAGGAGGAGTGAGCGAGGTCTCTCCATGCTAGCTCGAATGGCTGAGGATCTCCTGCGATTGTTGACGATCGTCGACATGGGGGCTGGCGTCGTGATCTGGGCGCTGGCGTTTCGCGAGCGGGTCTTGATGGCGAGCCATGCACCGGAATGGCGCGGCTGGTTCACGCTCCGCCGTGTCACTGCCGACGAATATTCCCGCGCCTATCGCGCGCACTTCCATCGGTCATTGCACTACGCCTTCGCGTTTTTCATCATCATCGGCATCGCCGCTCTGCTGATCCTGCTCGACCATCTGTTCTTTAAGAGGCCGCCGTGCTGAGCGCCGCGGCGGGCGCCGCCGGCCGTGACGCCAGTAAAGGGAGTAAGAGACGGCCCGACAAAAACGGCGACTGTCAGGAGCAGCCGCCGTTGATCTTCAGCAACCCAAAGAAACCGCTCACGTCGCCTTCAGCGCGTGGTCGGTCTCGGCGTCGAACTGGGCGATCTGCCGGGCGCGCAGCGACTTGGCGGCGGCCTGGTGGTTGGTGGCGATGACGGTGTAGACGGCCGGCAGTACGAACAGTGTGAACAAGGTGCCGATCGACATGCCGGCGACGACGACGAGGCCGATCGAGAAGCGGCTGGCGGCGCCGGCGCCGGTCGCGGTCAAGAGCGGGATCAGGCCGGTGACCATCGCCGCCGTGGTCATCAGGATCGGCCGCAGGCGGATGCGCGCGGACGTCTCGATGGCGGTGCGGCGGTCCATCCCCTCGTTGAGCTGCAGCTCGTTGGCGAACTCCACCATCAGGATGCCGTGCTTGGTGATCAGGCCGACCAGCGTCAGCAGGCCGACCTGGGTGTAGATGTTCATGGTCGCCAGCCCGAAGAACAGCGGGATCAGCGCGCCGACGATCGCCATGGGCACGCTGATCATGATCACCAGCGGATCGCGCAGGCTCTCGAACTGCGCCGCCAGCACCAGGAAGATGATGACCAACGCGAAGCCGAAGGTGATGGCGAGCTGATTGCCCTCCTGGACGTATTGACGGGCGTCGGCGAGATAGTCGTGGCTGAAGCCGGACGGCAGGTTCTTGGCCTGCTTCTCCAGGAAGTCGACCGCCTGCCCGACAGTGACGCCCGGCATCGGCACGGCGGAGAAGGTCGCCGAGTTGAGCTGGTTGAAATGCGTCAGCGAGTTCGGGTCGGTCGCGGTCTCGATGTTGACGACGGTCGACAGCGGCACCTGCTGGCCGGCCGAGGTCGCGACATAGTAGCCGGACAGAGATTCCGGCGAGATCCGCTTGTCGCGCGGCACCTGCGGAATCACCTGATAGGAGCGGCCCTCGAGGTTGAAGCGGTTGATGTAGTTGCCGCCGAGCAGTACGGCCAGCGTGTTGCCGATCGACTGCATGGTGATGCCGAGATCGCTCGCCTTGCTGCGATTGATCCAGACCTTGACCACCGGCTGATTGAACTCGAGGTCGCTGTCGGAGACGATGAACATGCCGCTCTTGCGGGCGGCGTCCTTCAGCTTGGCCATCTGCTCATAGACCGCCTGGAAGCCGCTGGTCGAGCTGATCACCATCTGCACCGGCAGGCCGCCGGGGCCGCCCGGCAGCGCCGGCAGGTTGAAGGCGAAGGCGTTGATGCCCTCGATCTTGGACAGCTCCGCCTGCACCAGCGGCTTCAGCTTGATCGAGGAGCGCGTGCGCTCGTCCCAGGGCTTGAGCAGCATGCCGGCAAAGCCGCCCTGCGGGCCGAGGATGCCGTTCAGAACGAAGCGAAGGTCGGTCTCGGGGAACTTCTGGAACGCCTTGTCGACCTTGTCGGTGTAGAAGTTGATGTAGTCGATGTTGGCGTATTTCGGTGCCTTGGTGATCGAGAACACGATGCCCTGATCCTCCTCCGGCGCCAGCTCCTTCGAGGTGTGCATGTAGAGGAAGCCGACGAGGCCGAGGATCGTCAGCGCGAACAGCGCCGTCACCGGCCGGTAGTCGAGCGAGCGGTCGAGCTGGCGGCCGTACCAGCGCGTCATCGCGCCGAACACCCGGTTGACGAGCCGCGCGAAGCGGCCCTCCTCGGCGCTGCGCAGCAGCACCGAGCACATCATCGGCGACAGGGTCAGCGCGATGACGCCGGAGACGATGACCGAGCCGGCGAGCGTGAACGCGAATTCGCGGAACAGCGAGCCGGTGAGACCGCCGAGGAAGCCGATCGGGGCATACACCGCAGCCAGCGTGATCGTCATCGAGACGACGGGACCGACGATCTCGCGGGCGCCCTGCAATGCGGCCTGCACGGGCGCTTTGCCCTCCTCCAGATGGCGATGGATGTTCTCCACCACCACGATGGCGTCGTCGACGACAAGGCCGATCGCCAGCACCATGGCGAGCAGGGTCAGCAGGTTGATGGAAAAGCCGAGCGCCAGCATCATCGTGCAGACGCCGATCAGCGACAGCGGGATGGTCACGACGGGAATGATGACCGAGCGCAGCGACGCCAGGAACAGGAAGATGACCACGATGACGATCAGCACGGCCTCGCCGAGCGTGTGCTCGACCTCGTCGATCGACGACTGGATGAACTTGGTGGAATCGTAGGCCACCTTCATCTTCATCGACGGCGGCAAATTGCGCTCGAGGTCCGGGAACAGCGCGCGCACGCCCTTGACGATGTTGAGCGGATTGCCCTGCGGCGTCGCGTCGACGCCGATGAAGATGGCGCGCTCGCCGTTGAAGGCGACGCTGGCGTCGGTGCTCTGCGCGGCGAGCTCGACGGTGGCGATGTCCTCCATGCGGACGAAGCCGCCGTCCTTGGCCTTGACGATCATCCGCTTGAACTGGTTGACGTCGGTGAGGCCGGTGTTGGTCGTGACGTTGGAGACGATGAAATAGCCCTTCGCCTGTCCGGCCGCGGACTGGAAGTTGTTGGCGGCGATGGCCGCCGCGACGTCCGTCGGCGACACGTTGCGGCCGGCCATCTTCTCCGGATTGAGCCAGATCCGCATCGCAAAGGTCTGCCCGCCCAGGATGTTCGCCGCGGCGACACCATCGACGGTCGACAGCACCGGCTGCACCACGCGCGTCAGATAGTCTGATATCGCCGAGCCCGACAGCTCCTCGCTGGAGAAGCCGAGATACATCACCGAGGTCGTCTGTCCCGTCGTCTTGGTGACGATGGGATCGTTGGATTCCTTCGGAATGAGGTAGCGGACCGAGTTCACCTTGGCGAGCACCTCGGTGAGCGCCTGGTTCGGATCGAAATTGAGCTTGATGAACACCTGGATCGTGCTGGTGCCCTGCACCGAGGACGAGGTGATGTAGTCGACGCCCTCGGCGGATGCGACCGCCTGCTCCAAGGGCGTGGTGATGAAGCCCTGCATCAGGTCGGCGGAGGCGCCGGGATAGACGGTCGTCACGTTGACGACGGTGTTGGACAGCTTCGGATATTGCCGGATCGGCAGCACGAAGGCGGCGCGCAGGCCGAGCAGCAGAATGAGCAGGCTGACCACGACCGACAGCACCGGGCGCTTGATGAAGATATCGGTGAAACGCATCGCGGCAATCCCGTCAGCAGAAGTCAGATGAGGTCCGGGCGGGCCGCCTCAGGGCGGCCCGGCATTGGATCAGAGGTCGCTCAGTAGCGCGGCGGCTTCGCCGGGACCGGCGGCAGCGGATCGGTGGAGATCGCGACCGCGGCGCCGGACTGGATCTTGAGCTGGCCGACGGCGACGACGCGATCGCCTTCCTTGAGGCCCTTGAGGATCACCGCGCGGCCGTTGATGCGGTCGCCGGTCTGCACATAGATGCGGTCGGCCGTCAGCGCGGTCTTGCCGTCGTCGGTCTTCTTCTCGTTGATGACGAACACCGAGTCGCCATAGAGCGTGTAGTCGACCGCGGTCTCCGGCACCGTCAGCACCGGCGGCTTCTCCGGCAGCACCACGGTGGCGGTGGCGAACATGCCCGGCTTCAGGATGCGCTCCGGATTGGCGATCGTCGCCTGCACGCGGATGTTGCGCGTGTCGGTCGCGATCTGCGGCTCAATCGTGGTGATTTTGCCTTCGAAGGTCCGGCCCGGATAGGCATCGACGCCGATGCGGACGGTCTGGCCGACCTTGAGCTGGCCGCTGTCCTTCTCCGTCACGGTGAAGTTCACCCACAGCTCCGACAGATCGGTCAGCGACACGATCTGCGTGCCGGCGCTGAGATACTGGCCAACCTCGACCTTGCGGACGCCGAGATCGCCGTCGAACGGCGCGCGCACCAGCTTCTGCGCGATCAGCGCCTCGGTCTTGGCGATGCCGGCCTGGGCCTGGTCGTAGGCGGCCTGGGCCTGGTCGACGGTCGCCTGCGGCCCGAACTGGCGCGACGCCAGCTGCTTGGCGCGATCAAGCGACAATTGCGCCACAGTCACCTGGGCCTTGTAGTTGGCGAGATCGCCCTGATCCGGCGCGTCATAGAGCTGCACCAGCGGCGCGCCCTGCTTCACCGTGGAGCCCGGCGTGAACATGATGTCGGTGATGCGGCCGCTGACGTCCGAGGTCACGTTGACCTGATGCACGGCGGCGAGATCGCCGACTGCGGTCAACAGGTTCGGCACCGTCTCCGAACTCGCCGTCGCGACGCTGACGTTGAGCGGCGGCGGCTTCATGTTGGCGAAGAACTGCGCGATCATCTTGTCGCGGAACATGTTGAACCATACGAGACCGCCGACCAGCGCCACGAGCAGGCCGCCAACCACGATGAACCACAGCACCGGGCGGGTGCGCTTGCGCGGCTTGCCGTGGACCGGCTTTCCTGAGAGCTTGGGTTCCGTCGCAATGTTCATGTCATGCACTTTCTGCCGTCGCCGGCCGGGCCGGAGGTTGCGACAATTCGTGATCGAGGTAGCACGCAATGGCGGCGTCGGTCAGTCCGATGCCGCGCAGGATGAATTCGCTGAGCTGGCGCTCCAGGCTCGCCGCAGTTCCATACGGCACACAGGGAATGGATGGAAGCCGCGTCAATGCCGCCATCAAGACCGTGTGATGCGCGAACCAGAACAGATCGCGCGGCGCGGCCGCCAATCGCACGGCGTCACCGGAGGCAACGGCGCTGTCCAGAGAGTTAACGAACTTGGCGCCGATCAGATCATCGATCTTCGTATACAGCAGCCTTGCGAACTCGCCATCGTCGAGATGGCTCGACGCCATCAGCCGCAGCCGCTGCTCTTCTTCCTCATTGGGGCCGTCGGCAATGCCGAGGAAATGCCGGACCATCCCGGCCATCAGCATGACCAGCGTCGCGGTCGAAGGTTCCTGGCTGAGCAGCACCTCGAAATCCGGATCGGTCTCACACTCCTCGGTGAGGATCTCCGCATAGAGCGCCGCCTTGGAGGGGAAATGTTTGAACAGCAGCGCTTCCGAGATCGCCGCCGCGGCGGCCACGCTCTTGGTCGTGGTGCCAGCATAGCCATGACGCGCGAAGCAGCGCTTGGCTGCACCGAGGATCAGCTGCCTGCGGAGATCGCTTGTCATGCGCAAAGTGGACATCGGCCGTGAGTAAATACTCACTTGATCTGTGTCAAGAAAGATGCCGCGGCGCAGCAGGGTCGGCGGCCAAGTCCCTGAAATTGCAGGCGGGATTTCACCGGCGCCAAAGGCAATTTTATACCTCTCAAAGCGGCGGATCTGGGGCACCGCTCCATCGGTGGACGCAAGGCCGCGCGGAGACCACCGCGGCGGGCACATTTTCTTCCGCCGCTCGCCGTGCGACGGTCGCCGGGACAAAAACAAGAATCGGCCGGGAGGACCAGACATGACCGACGACGCAGCGCTCGCCAGCCAGTTCGATCTCGAGAGCCTGACGCCGGAGTTCTACGCCGATCCCTACCCGACCTATCGCGCGCTGCGCCGGCACGCCCCGGTCAAGCGCATGCGCAACGGCTCCTATTTCCTCACCCGCTACGACGATCTGATCACCGCCTACAAGGCAACCAGGACGTTTTCGTCGGACAAGAAGCGCGAGTTCGCGCCCAAATACGGCAACTCGCTGCTGTACGAGCATCACACGACCAGCCTCGTCTTCAACGATCCTCCGGCGCACACCCGGGTGCGCCGCCTGATCATGGGCGCGCTGTCGCCGCGCGCGATCGCCGAGATGGAGCCGGCGCTGATCGCGCTGGTCGACGGACTGCTGGACCGGATCGCCGCCAAGGACCGCTTCGAGCTGATCGAGGATTTCGCCGCGGCGATCCCGATCGAGGTGATCGGCAACCTGCTCGGCGTGCCGCACGAGGAGCGCGCCCCCTTGCGCGACTGGTCGCTCGCCATCCTCGGCGCGCTCGAGCCGGTGCTGTCGGCCGAGCAATTCGCCCGTGGCAACCAGGCGGTCGGCGACATGCTGACCTATCTCAAAGACCTGGTCGCGCGGCGGCGCGCGGCCCCCGGCAATCCCGAGCGCGACGTGCTGACCCGGCTGATCCGGGGCGAGGCCGACGGCGAGCGGCTGAGCGAGACGGAACTCTTGCACAACTGCATCTTCCTGCTCAATGCCGGCCACGAGACCACCACCAATCTGATCGGCAACGGCCTCGTCCTGCTGGGCCAGCATCCGGCCGAGCGCGAGAGGCTGATCGAGGCCCCCAACCTGATCCGCACCGCGGTCGAAGAGATCCTGCGTTACGAGAGCTCCAACCAGCTCGGCAATCGGATGACGACGGAAGCCGTCGAGCTTGGCGGCATCGCGTTGGCGCCCGGAACATCGGTCACGCTGTGCATCGGCGCTGCCAACCGCGATCCCGCCCAGTTCGACGATCCCGAACGCTTCGACATCACCCGCCTCGCCAACCGCCACCTCGCCTTCGGCACCGGCGCCCATCAATGCGCAGGGATGGCGCTGGCAAGGCTGGAGGGCGCCGTGGCAATTGGGCGGTTCTTGGCGCGGTTTCCGAACTATCAGCTCGAGGGCGAGCCAGTGCGCGGCGGCCGGGTGCGGTTTCGCGGGTTTGCGAGTGTGCCGTGTGTGGTCGGCTGAGGCGAGGATCACGCTGCGCGGCGTGACCGGAGCAATTCAGTCCGCAATCCGCTCTACGCGCGGCTGTCGGAAGGTCCGACCAGCGACATAAAGAGGGCGATACCCGCCCGCTTCCGCCGACACTCACCCGTCGAAAGAATTCTATTTCTTTTTTTCAGAATTGGTGTATACGTTCTCCTGTCCCGCCTCACACGAGGGGCGCTTCGCGGTCGTCACGAACGTCGGGTGCGGGACGCGGTGGGCGTGTCGGTGCTGCGCGCGAGTGAACCTCGCGCGGACGAACGGCAGCGATGCGCACGGTCAAGTCGCGTGGTCCTGACACCCCGACGCTGGTGTCACGCCCGTGCCGGCGCTCACGCGCCGCGCGGGCAACGGTGGCCAGAAAGCCCGGAGCACCGGGGAGAACGCGAAGCAGCCGTCAAACCATCGCGCGGGGAATGCCGGGTGTTCTCGGCTGAACCTGTGGTTCCTGCCGCCTGCATTTTTTTCCGCAGGCGGGCCATGGGTGCGGCCAGCGCCCGGCATTCCCCGTGCCCTCTTCTCGAAGAGGGCAGGACGAACGCTAAAGCTCGGACGCGAAACGCGCCGCGAGAAGAAGACCGCATGTCTCATCTCTCCGTCATTGCGAGCGAAGCGACCTGTCCGCCAAAGCCCGAAGGGCGACGGCGGAAGCAATCCAGGGCCGCGCCCGCGACTCTGGATTGCTTCGTCGCTTGCGCTCCTCGCAATGACGCGGAGAGATCGAGGTTAAAACACAGCGTGATCGCCGCGCTCGGCGGTCGCCTCACCGCGGATCAGCCTGGCGTAGTAGTCGAACAGCGTCTCCGATCCGGTCGACGGCGTGGCGTCGGCGTCGTAGCGGCCGGTGGCGGGATCGAGCACCAGCATGGATTCGGTCGCGTAGTAGCGGCCGATGCGGGCGAGCTCCGCCTTGTCGGCCAGCGACGGCACGATCCGCTTGGCGACATCGAGCCCGCCGATGATGACATCGAGCAGCGCCACCGGGACGTGCCGGAAGTGCGGCTTGCGTCCGAGCAGCGCGAACAGATGCTCGCCCTGTTCGATCGGCGTGATGGCGGGGCCTGGGCCGCCGATCGGCAGCACCCGGTTCCAGCGGCGCTCGTCATCGAGACATCCGGCCAGATAGTCGCCGAGGTCCCCGTCGCTGATCGGCTTGCACGCCGTCAACCGGCCGTCGCCGAACACCATATAGGGCCGGCCCTGCTTCACCCGCGCGACCTGTCCCGACAGCGACTTGAAGAACGCGGTCGGGCGGACGATCGAGTAGGTCAGCCCCTGCTCCATCAGATGCGCTTCGAACGCCAGCTTGGCCCTCTGAAACGCCAGCAGCGGCTTCTGCACGCAGATGGCGGACAGCAGGACGAAGTGACTCACACCGGCACTCCGCGCGGCATCCAGCACGTTCACATGGGCTTGGTAGTCGATCGCCTGGGCATCCCTGGGCACGCCGGTCCGCGAGGCCATGCAGGACACCACGGCGTCGAACCGCTCACCGCCAAAGCCGTCACGTGCGAGGGAGGCGGGATCGGTGACATCCCCCGTCCTGACGGTGGCGCCCGCGATCTTCACGGCG
The DNA here is from genome assembly GCF_032484415.1 of Bradyrhizobium sp. SZCCHNS30572. Classification (NCBI taxonomy): domain Bacteria; kingdom Pseudomonadati; phylum Pseudomonadota; class Alphaproteobacteria; order Hyphomicrobiales; family Nitrobacteraceae; genus Bradyrhizobium; species Bradyrhizobium sp. SZCCHNS30572. The sequence continues at coordinate 439,375 of NZ_JAUESY010000005.1, forward strand.
TCATGGCGCGGATGCACCAAGCAGACCACCTCGTGCCCGCGCGCGACGAGCGCGCGTACCGTGGCACGGCCGATCGTTCCCGTCGCGCCAAGCGTGAAGACGCGGCGTGGACGGGACACAGTGGCGGGAGCCGGTTCGGAAGGAGAGATCATCGGCGTGGCAAAGACTCCGAATGCCGTTCCGACCTATATCACGGGCGGCTGGCCCATGACGCCGTCGGCTCCGCTTCGACCTCACCGCGCCGCGCGCGGCGTCTTCTCCAGGATCAGCGTATGGATGCCGCAGGTGCCGCTGTACAGGCTCATCACCCGTGTGCCCGGCTTGCGGCCGGCGCGCGGCTCGGAGACCTGCAGGCCGGCGGCGAGCAGCCGCGCGCGCGTCGCCTCGATGTCGGCGACGCGCCAGCTCAGGCCCCACAGCTTGTCATGGGCCTTGTCGTTGCCGGCGACCGGCCGCTTCACCACTTCGACGATCAGGTCGCCGCAGCGGAAGAACATCAACTGGCCCCATTCCTGATGGCTGCGGTCGAGCGCCATGTCGAGGCCGAGCCGCGCGCCGTAGAGCGCGGCGGCGCGTTCGGGATCCTCGGTCGAGATCACGATATGGTCGAGGCCGAGCACGGCCGTATCGGCGGTCTTGGCGGACGGCGGGCGCGGCTCGGCGAGCTCGAGGAAGAACATGCGCACGCCACGCGTGAGATCGGTCATGGCGCGGGTGCGCTTCCAATGCAGCGTCTGGCCCGAGATGCGGTCGGTGCTGTCGACCTCGGCAATCGGATCCGGCTTCAGCGCGACCCGCTCGAGCCGCCGATGCATCTTGCCGATATCGCCGGTGGCGAAGCAGATACTGGCGAGCCCCTCGCCCCAGATCTTGATCACGTTGCGGATGCGGTCGGCGGCCACGCCCTGGCCCGCCGGCGCCATCAGCTCCAGGCTCATATTGTCGAGCGTGAACAGGACGCGATCGGCGCCCTCGCCCGAATTCTGCCAGGACGGCTTGCGCGCCAGCAGCGTCTCGAACGCGGCGCTGCCGGCCTGGATGTCCTGCAGCAGGACGACGACGTGGTCGAGGCCGGTGATCACGGAAACAGCCCTCGCGAGTTCTTGGCGGCGCGCACCTTCTCCACGCCGATCGCCATCGCCGCGGTCCGGTGGGAGATGCCGTCGGTCTTGCCGCGCGTCAGCATGCGCTCGAAGGCACGGTCAAGGATCTGGTACTCCCTGCGCATCACCTCCTCTTCCTCCCAGAACAGCTGCTGCAGGTCCTGCACCCATTCGAAATAGCTGACGATGACGCCACCGGAATTGCAGAGAATGTCGGGAATGAGGAAGATCTCGTTGCGGCGCTGGTCGAGCACCAGATCGGCATCCGGCGTGGTCGGGCCGTTGGCGGCTTCCGCAATGACGCGGCATTTCAGGTTCGCCGCCACCTTGGCGTCGATCACCCGCTCGACCGCGGCCGGCACGAGGATGTCGCAGGCCAGGGTCAGGATCTCCCGCGGATCGAAGGCGAGCTCGGTGGAGAAGCCGGCAATGCTGCCGTGCCTGGCGGCGTGCGCCATCAAGGCCGGGATGTCGAGGCCGCGCGGATCATGGAGGGCGCCGGTGTGATCGCTGACCGCAATCACCTTCATGCCCATCTGGTGGAAGCCGAGCGCGGCATACGAGCCGACATTGCCAAAGCCCTGCACGACCGCGGTGGACTTGGTCGGGTCGATGCCCAGCTCATCCATCACCCGCCTCGACACATGGGCGACGCCGCGGCCGGTCGCCTCGCGGCGCCCCAACGTGCCGCCGGAGAACACCGGCTTGCCGGTCACGATCTCCATCACCGTCTGCCCCTGGTACATGGAATACGTGTCCATGAACCACGCCATCACCTGCTCGTTGGTGCCCATGTCGGGCGCCATCACGTCGGTATGCGGGCCGACGAACGGGATCATCTCCTGCATATAGCGGCGCGACAGCGATTCGAGCTCGCGCTTCGACAGTTTGGAGAGATCGACGTTGATGCCGCCCTTGGCGCCGCCATAGGGCAACCCGACCAACGCGCATTTCCAGCTCATCCAGATCGCGAGCGCGGCGACCTCGCCAATGTCGACCGTCGGAGCGAACCGCGTGCCGCCCTTGGTCGGCCCCATCGTCAGCAGATGCTGGACCCGGTAGCCTTCATAGACCGCGATCGTGCCGTCATCCTTGTGGATCGGACACGAGACGGTGATCGCCCGCTTCGGCAAGAGCAGCCGGTCCCGCTCGTCGGCTGGGATGCCAAGGTGGTCGGCGATCACGTTGAACTGATTGGTGGCCATCTCGAAGACCGGACCCGCATAGACAGTCATATTCCACTCCCGAATCTGCGCTTCTGCAGGCCGGCAACCATAGCGCGACCCGAGCGCCGGCGGCAGGGGGCCACCGGTAGCAGACGGCCGATCTCAACCACCAAGGTGACGATTTGGCGAAGAATTTCAGCGTTGATCCGCTTTGACCGCTTGCTAATCTGCGGCGCCGGGGCCGCGATCACCCCTTAGTGAGACAGAAATGGCAATGCAGGCCCTCTTCATCGGACAGACCTACATCGACGTGACGTTCATCACCGACCACATGCCGACGGGGGACGAGAAGCACGTGGCATCCGACTATGCCGTCTCGTTCGGCGGCAATGCGGTGACTGCGGCATTTTGCTGCGCCAAGCTCGGCATCGTGCCCGACCTGATCGCCACCGTCGCGAATGACTGGCTCGGGCGGATGTTCCAGGACATGACCGCGAAATACGGCATCTCCGTCCATCCCCGGAAGGTCAATGCCTCCTCGCTGTCCTTCATCATGCCGAAGGACGGCAAGCGCGCCATCGTGCGCTGCCGCGACGATGCGCATATCCACCCGTTCCCGCTGCTCAATCTCGGCAATTGCAAGGCGCTGCATGTCGACGGCCACCAGCCCGACGCGGCGTTGCATTATGCCAAGCTGTGCCGCGAGGCCGGCATCCTGACCTCGCTGGACGGCGGCGGCCTGCGCACTAACACCCATGAGCTCCTGGAATATATCGACGTCGCGATCGTGGCCGAGCGGCTGTGCGAGCAGATGGACCTCACGCCGGAGAAGATGCTCGACTACCTGAAGAGCCGCGGCTGCCGCATCGGCGGCGTCACCCAGGGCGAAAAGGGCCTGCTCTGGTATGACGAGGTCGGCGCCGTGCATACGCTGCCCGCCTATCCGATCCCGCGCGAGCGCGTGATCGACACCAACGGCGCCGGCGACGTCTTCCATGGCGCCTATGTGTATTCGTACCTCGCCAATCCTGCGAAGGGCTGGAAGGAGCATTTCGAGTTCGCCCGCGCGGCCTCGACGTTCAAGATCCAGAAGCTCGGCAACGAGGCCGGCCTGCCGACGCTCGCCGATATCGAGCTGGTCCGGCAGGAATTCGAGGCTCGCGTCTAGCGGTTGTGGGGAGCAGGCGGATGGGGCGGGTCGTCGTCGCCGGCAGCATCAACATGGATGTGGTGGCGGCGGCCGAGCGCCATCCGCGCATCGGCGAGACCGTCGCCGGCCGGTCGGTGATGTACTTTCCGGGCGGCAAGGGAGCGAACCAGGCCGTCGCCGCGGCCAAGCTCGGCGTGCCGACGGCGCTGATCGGCCGGCTCGGTCGCGACGCCTTCGGGGAGCAGTTGCGCGCATTTCTCACGGCTCAGGGCATCGATCTCACCGCCGTGAAGGACAGCGCCAGCGCGTCGACCGGCACCGCGATCATCACGCTGGCCAAGGCCGACAACACGATCGTGGTGATATCAGGCGCCAACGCCGAGGTCAGCGCCGACGATGTGGCGCGGGTGTCTCTTGGCTCGGGAGACGTGGCCGTCAGCCAGTTCGAGATCCCGCAAGCGACGATTGTCGCGTTCTTCCAGCGTGCCAAAGCGGCCGGCGCCACCACGATCCTCAACCCCGCCCCCGCGAGCGCCTTCGACAGCCCGCTGTTTGCGCTGGTTGATGTCCTCGTGCTCAACGAAACCGAGCTCGGTTTCCTGGCCGGCATCGAGCTCGGCGACGCGCCGACGCCGCAGCAGGTGAATGAGGCGGTTCGCGCGCTCAAGCCTCGCGACGACCAGACGGTCTGCGTCACGCTCGGCGCGCGTGGCGCGGTCGCGGTTTCTGGTGCCGAGGCCCGGCTGGTCGAAGGCCGCGCGGTGAAGACTGTCGACACCACCGGCGCCGGCGACTGCTTCGTCGGTGCGCTCGCCGCGCGGCTGTCGCAGGGCGCTGATATCGCGGATGCGATCGGCTATGCCAACATCGCCGCGTCGATCTCGGTGCAGCGCATGGGCGCCGGCCCGTCGATGCCGACCGAGGAGGAGGTTCGCGCGTGGCTCTAGGCCAGAGCGCTCTTCAGGTCGAAGCTGGGATCAGCGGCCTTGGCTGCATCCAAGGTGCCGCCCGCAGCAAGCAACTTGCGGCCGAACATATGGTCGCCGGCGCGGTTGACCGACTCGATGCCGACCAGTCGGCCCTCCTTGTAACAAAACGCGGAGAACGCCTTTTGCGCCGGGTCACCGCGCAGAACGACCTGGTCATAGCCGGTGGTGAGCCCCGCGATCTGGAGCTTGTCATTGCCCTGGTCGCTCCAGAACCACGGCTGTCCGTCATAGGGCTTGACGTCGCCCGTCAGCCGCGCCGCGACGCAGCGGGCGTGATCGGTGGCGTTCTGCACCGACTCCAGCCGCAGCGTCCCGCCGAAGCGCTGGCTGACGAACAGGGCGCAGTCGCCGATGGCCGAGATGTGCGGATCGCTGGTGAGCAGATATTCGTCGACGACGATGCCGGAGGCGACCTGCAATCCAGCCTCGGCGGCGAGCTCGACATTCGGCAGCACGCCGACGCCGACCACGACGAGGTCAGCGGGGATGTGCCGACCATCGCTGAGGCTGACGCCGGTGACATTGTTGCCGTCGGCCTTGATGCTGGTGGCCTGCACGCCGAGATGGATGCGCACGCCGGCTTCCGCATGCTGCTTCTGGAAGTAGTCCGAGATCTCGGCGGTCACTGCCCGCGCCATCACCCGGGCGCCGAGTTCGAGCACGTCGACCTCGAGGCCCTTGATCCGCGCAGTCGCTGCGAATTCAAGACCGATGAAGCCGGCGCCAATGACGACGGCCCGCTTGGCATCGGCGAGCAAGCCTCGCAGCGCTTCGCTGTCGTCGAGAATGCGCAGATAGCGCACCGCCGGGAGATTGGCGTTGGGAATGTCGAGCAGCCGGTTGCGCGCACCGGTCGCGAACACGAGGTGCCCATAGTCGAGCGTCCTACCGGAGGCGAGCAGCACCCGGCGCTGATCGCGCTGAACAGCGACGGCACGATCGTAGACGAGATCGATGGTCTGGTCGGCGTAGAACTTCTGCGGTCGGAACATCAGGGTCTCGGGACCGCCGGTGCCCTTCAGATACGCCTTCGACAGCGGCGGGCGCTGATACGGCAGATGCGACTCGTCGTTGATCAGATGAATCGGATCGGCAAAGCCTGCCTGACGCAGCGAGGTCGCGAGCTGGAATCCCGCATGCCCCGCACCCACGATCACCACCGGTCCCTTCGTCACTGCACCCTGCCCCATTCTGTCATTGTCCACGCCGACGGAACCGGGTTTTGGCAGACTTGTCCGGCATTGTCACCGGTCCCGCCGTACGGTTTAAATGCGGCAACAAAAGCCACGCCCCGGGAGGTATGAATGTCGGACGCCGTAGCGGAACCTGCCCGCCTGAGCATCGAAGGTCCGATCGCGACCATCACGCTCGACCGCCCGGCAGCGTTCAACGCCATCAACCTTGCGATTGCGAAGCGCTTGGAGCTGCTTGCGGCCCAGGTCGAGGCCGACGACACCATCCGCGTGCTGATCCTGAAAGGCGAAGGCCGCGCCTTCAGCGCCGGCGGCGACCTGCAGACGATCGGCGCTGCCGCCGAGGCCGACGCCATCACGCCTGTCGTCAGCGAACTGCTGCATCACTACCATGCCTTCATCGCGAGCCTGCGGCGCATGCCCAAGATCGTGCTGGCGAGCGTGCACGGCTCCGCCGCCGGCGCGGGGATGTCGCTCGCCTTCGCCGCCGACCTCTGCATTGCCGCCGAGGACGCGCGCTTCACGCCGGCCTATGCCAAGCTCGGCGTGTCGCCCGACGGCGGCGGTACAGTTGGCGTGGTCGCCACTGTGGGCATCAGGCGGGCGCTGCAGATCTTCCTGGCGGAGGACAGCTTCACGGCCGCGCAGGCCCGTGAATGGGGCTTGGTCGCGAAAGTCGTCCCCGCCCCCGAGCTCGCGGCAGCCACCGACGCGCTGGCGCAGCGGTTGGCGCAGAATGTGCCGGCGGGGATCGCGGCGACCAAGGCGCTGATCCATCGCGCGCCAACCAGCTCGGTCGAAGACCAGCTCGCCGCCGAGCGCGATGCCATCATCAACTGCATGCACACGGATGAATTCCGCGCCGCCGTGAAGCGGTTCACCAGCAAGGGAAAGTAGGACTGCGCTCACCCCTTCCCTTTCCGGCGCATGAAATCGAAATCGCAGCCGTCGTCGGCCTGCAGGATCGTTTCATGGAAGAGATGCGCATAGCCGCGCTCCGCCCATTCGGGCGTTGCGGCTTGCTTCAGCGCAGCGCGACGCCGGTCCAACTCGGCGTCGTCGACCAGCAGGTCGATGCTGCGCTTGGGAACATCGAGCCGGATCATGTCGCCGCTCCGCACCAGCGCCAGCGGGCCTCCAACCGCGGACTCCGGGGTGATATGCAGCACGATGGTGCCGAAGGCGGTGCCGCTCATGCGCGCATCGGAGATGCGCACCATGTCCTTCGTGCCGCCGCGCGCGAGCTTCTTCGGGATCGGCAGGTACCCCGCCTCCGGCATGCCGGGTGCGCCTTTCGGCCCGGCGTTGCGCAGCACCAGGACGTCGTCGGCCGAGACGTCGAGATCGGGAGCATCGACCCGCAAGGTCATGTCCTCGATCGACTCGAACACGACGGCGCGCCCGGTGTGCTGCAGCAGCTTGGGGCTTGCCGCCGAATGCTTGATGACCGCGCCGCGCGGCGCCAGATTGCCGCGCAGCACGGCAAGGCCGCCTTCCGGCTTGATCGCGTCGTCGCGCGCGCGGATCACGTCCTGCCCCGGCACGTCCTCGGCGGCGGCCACGATGTCGCGCAGCGATTGGCCGGTGATCGAGCGGCAATCGAGATCGATGAGATCGCCGAGCTGCTTCATCAGCTTTGGCACGCCACCGGCGTGATGGAAATGCTCCATGTAGTGATCGCCGGACGGCTTGAGATCGACCAGCACCGGCACCTCGCGACCGATGCTGTCGAATGCATCGAGGTCGATTTTATGCGGCGTCCGGCCGGCGATGGCGGTGAGATGCACGAGCCCGTTGGTCGAGCCGCCGATCGCCTGCAGCACCACCTGCGCATTCCGGAACGCCGCAGGGGTCAGCAGTTCGCTCGGCTTCGGTCCCTTCACCTTGGCCATCTCGGCCGCGACCCGGCCGCTGGCCTCGGCCGAGCGGAAGCGCTCGGCATGCGGCGCCGGGATGGTCGCGCTCATCGGCAAGGACAGTCCGAGCGCCTCGGTGATGCAGGCCATTGTCGAGGCCGTGCCCATCACCATGCAGGTGCCGACCGAAGGAGCGAGCCGGCCGTTGACTGCGTCGATCTCGCTGCCGTCCATCTCACCGGCGCGATACTTCGCCCAGAGACGTCGGCAGTCGGTGCAGGCGCCGAGCACCTCGCCCTTGTGATGCCCGACCACCATCGGCCCGACCGGAATGACCACCGTCGGCAGATCGGCCGACACCGCAGCCATGATCTGCGCGGGCAGGGTCTTGTCGCAGCCGCCGATAACCACCACCGCATCCATCGGCTGCGCGCGGATCATCTCCTCGGTTTCCATCGCCATCAGATTGCGCAGATACATCGAGGTCGGATGCGCAAAACTCTCGGCGATCGAGATGGTCGGAAACACGAACGGCATCGCGCCCGACAGCATGACGCCGCGCTTCACCGCCTCCAGGATCTGCGGCACGTTGCCGTGGCACGGATTGTAGTCGCTGTAGGTGTTGGTGATGCCGACGATCGGGCGATCGAGCGCGTCGTCCGAATAGCCGGCCGCCTTGATGAAGGCCTTGCGCAGGAACAGCGAGAAGCCGGCATCGCCGTAAGCGGTCAGTCCCTTGCGCAATCCATCGGTCATGGTCTTCTCTTCTTTCATTCTCAACGTCATTCCGGGGCGCGCGAAGCGCGAACCCGGAATCCAGACATTGTCTTGCGCTCTCACATCGAGATTCCGGGTTCGCGTCCTGCGGACGCGCCCCGGAATGACGAGGTCGGATCAACCCCAGTCGATGATCCGGCTGGTGTCGCCGTCGAACTCAGTGGTGCAGAACGCGCCGCCCTGGAAATAGTCGCCGATCGGATCGGCGGGCAGCTTGGCCTGCTCGGCCAAGGCGTGCTCGCGGAAATCCTCCGCGCGGCCGGTCGGGCGATAGCCGAGGTCATAGGCACGCTGGTTGTCCCACCAGGCGCGCTCGTTCAGCGATGCGCCATAGAGCACTTCAAAATGGATGTCGGGATGCTCGAGGCCGATGCGGCAAAGTTGCACCAGATCTTCCGGCTTGAGCCAGATCGACAGCCGGCGCTTGTCGAGCGGCTTGTCGCCGAAATTGCCGATGCGGATGCAGGTCACCTTCAGCCCATGCTTGTCGGCATAGAGCGAGCCGACCGCCTCACCGAACACCTTGCTGACGCCGTAGCGGCCGTCGGGGCGCGGCTGCACCTCATTGTCGATCTTGCGGTGCCGCGGGTAGAAGCCGACCGCATGGTTCGACGACGCGAACACCACGCGCTTGACGCCCTTGCGGCGGGCCGCCTCGAACAGGTTGTAGCCGCCGATGATGTTGGCCTGCAGGATGTCGTTCCACGGTCCCTCGACCGAATAGCCGCCGAAATGGATGATGCCGTCGACGCCTTCGCACAGCGCCTCGACCTGGGCGAGGTCGGCAAGATTGGCCGCCTTGAAGGTCTCCTGGCTGGAAAGATCGGCAGGCGGTTTCAGGTCGCTGAGCAGAAGGTCCGGATAGATCGGCGGCAGCAGCTTCCGCAAGGAAGTGCCGATTCCACCGCTCGCACCGGTCATCAAGATACGTGGCATTTCATCCCTCGTGTTGGGTCCGCAGGTTTGCGGTTGTGGCGGGCCAATGATAGCAGAGATCGCAACCGCGCAATAACAGGACCGGCCAAATGTCCGACGGAAACGCTCACGCGCAGGGCTGGCGCCCTGCCACCTTCTATCCCGATCCGGCGATCCAGGCGCTGGATCCGCGCTTCGAGAAATACTGGCTCAAGCTCTCGGCCGTGGAGCGGCTGGCGACGGGCCTGCGCTGGGCGGAGGGGCCAGTGTGGTTCGGCGACGGGCGCTATCTGTTGTGCAGCGATATCCCCAACCAGCGCATCCTCAAATGGGAGGAGGAAAGCGGCGCGGTCTCGGTGTTTCGCAAGCCCTCCAATTTCGCCAATGGCAACACCCGGGATCGCCAGGGCCGTCTCGTCACCTGCGAGCACGGTGGCCGCCGCGTCACGCGGACCGAGTATGACGGCTCCATCACCGTGCTGATCGACTCCTTCGACGGCAAGCGGCTGAACTCGCCAAACGACGTCGTCGTCAAATCGGACGACTCGATCTGGTTCACAGATCCGACCTTCGGCCTGCTCGGCAATTACGAGGGCTACAAGGCCGAGTCCGAGATCGACGCCAACGTGTACCGGATCGACGCGGCCACGGGCCGGGCGACCATCGTCGCCGAGGGCGTGCTGGGACCGAACGGGCTGTGCTTCTCGCCCGATGAATCCATCCTCTACATCGTCGAATCCCGCGGCGTACCGAACCGCAAGATCCTCGCCTATGACGTCTCCGCCGATGGCAGCAAGCTCGCCAACAAGCGCGTCCACATCGATGCCGGTCCGGGCACGCCGGACGGCATGCGCTGTGACGTCGACGGCAATCTCTGGTGCGGCTGGGGGATGGGCTCGCCCGAGCTCGATGGCGTCATGGTGTTCGCACCCGACGGCGCCCCGATCGGCCGCATCGCCTTGCCCGAGCGCTGCGCCAACCTCTGCTTTGGCGGCCTCAAGCGCAACCGCCTGTTCATGGCCGCCAGCCAGTCGATCTACGCGCTCTACGTCAACACGCAGGGCGCGCTGGGGGGATAATTGGCCGTCATTGCGAGGAGCGAAGCGACGAAGCAATCCAGACTTCCTTCCCGGCCCCTGGATTGCTTCGCTGCGCTCGCAATGACGGAGACCAATCAAGCCGCGTTGTAGCCCGCGATGGCCTTGACCTCGAGATACTCCTCGAGACCGAACCGGCCCCATTCGCGGCCGTTGCCGGACTGCTTGTAGCCACCGAACGGCGCGGTGCGGTCGTTCGGGACACCCTGCAGGTTGACGTTGCCGGCGCGGATCTTGCGGCCGACCTCGCGGGCCTTCTCGATCGTCGGGGCCGTGACATAGCCGGCAAGACCATAGGGCGTGTCGTTGGCGATACGCACCGCCTCGTTCTCGTCCTTGGCGCCGATGATCACGAGCACTGGTCCAAAGATTTCCTCGCGCGAGATCGTCATCTCAGGCTTGACGTCGGCGAAGATGGTCGGCCGCACATAGAAGCCCTTGTTGACGCCCTCCGGCAGGCCCGGGCCGCCGGCGACGAGGGTCGCGCCCTCCTCGATACCCTTATTGATGAGGGCCTGGATCTTGTCCCACTGGCCGCGATTGACGACCGGGCCGATCGTGGTGCCCTCGCCGCGCGGGTCACCCGCCTTGGTCTTGTCGGCGACGCCCTTCGCGATGGCAGCGACTTCCTTCATGCGCGCGGCCGGCACGATCATGCGCGACGGCGCGTTGCAGGACTGGCCGGAGTTGTTGAACATATGCATGACGCCGCCGGTCACTGCCTTCACCAGGTCGGAGCCCTCCAGGATCACGTTCGGCGACTTGCCGCCGAGTTCCTGGCTGACGCGCTTCACGGTCGGCGCCGCGCGCTTGGCGACGTCGATGCCGGCGCGGGTCGATCCGGTGAACGAGATCATGTCGATGTCCGGATGCTCGCTCATCGCAGCGCCGACCTCCGGCCCGAGGCCGTTGATCAGGTTGAACACGCCCTTCGGCACGCCGGCTTCATGCAGGATCTCGGCGAAGATCAGCGCCGAGGTCGGAGTGAATTCCGACGGCTTCAGGATCATGGTGCAGCCCGCGGCCAGCGCCGGCGCGACCTTGCAGGCGATCTGGTTCAGCGGCCAGTTCCAGGGCGTGATCATGCCGACCACGCCGACCGGCTCGCGCACCACCACGGACGCAGGCAGCGTCTCCTCGAACTCATACTTCTTCAGCACGTCGAGCGTTGACATCAGATGGCCGAGGCCGGCGCCGGCCTGCAGCTTCTCCGCCATCGGCAGCGGCGCGCCCATCTCGTCGGAGACGGCGGCGCCGATCTCCTTCATGCGGCCCTTGTAGATCGTGATGATCTTCTCGAGCAGCGCGACGCGCTCCTCGCGCGAGGTCTGTGAGAAGGTCTCGAAGGCGCGCTTGGCGGCGGCGACGGCCTTGTCGACATCGGCCTTGGAGCCCAGCGCAACCTCGTACATCGCCTCCTCGGTCGCCGGATTGATGACCTGGGTGGACTTCTTGACGACCGGATCGACCCAGGCGCCGTCGATGTAGAATTGCAGGCGATTGACCATCGGAAAACCTCTTCACGTGGAAGCATCTGGAGGGGGCGGCAGCACGCGGCCGGCATCCTGGCACGCGCGATCCGCGGGATGAACCCGCCACATGCGGGGACCGGGGTTGCGTCCCGCGGATATAGGAGCAAGGCCGCGACCGGCGCAAGCCGACCGGCCTGCGTTTCGTCGCCGCTCCATTTTGCATCGCAGCAACCGCGTGTCCCCTTCGCCCCCTCCAGATCGCCATCATTCCGGATGGCAGAATTCCCGCCGTCGAAGATTCATTTCCAAGATGTGAACTGCTTCACATCGCCGTTCGATCGCTCTGGCTAATCTCCTCTTCATAGACATCCCGGCATCTCGAAAGGACGCCGGATAAGATTTCAGAACCGATATTTTCGCCAGTTCTTATTGCGCAGCCTTTCAGTACGTAGACATTTGATCCAAGTTGCGACGCCGTCTCCTTCATCCAGGTGAGGGAGACGGCGTCCCCGTTCTTGGCCCGCCCTCACACTGCCATCTTGCGATGCCGGACCGGCGCGCCAGTGAGGCTCTCGGCCGCATCGATGATCGCGTTGGCGTCCATCCCATTGTGGCGATAGAGGTCGTCGATCGTCCCGGTCTGGCCGAATTTCTCAACCCCCAGCGCCTCGACGCGATGGCCGCGCACCGAGCCGAGCCAGCCGAGCGTCGCCGGATGGCCGTCGATCACGGTGACGATGCCGCAATCGCGCGGCAGCGGCGCCAGCAGTTGTTCGATGTGGCTGAGATGTTGCACACCGCGCCGATGCCGCCGCAGGCTGCGCGCCGCCGTCCATCCGGCATGCAGCCGGTCCGCCGAGGTGATCGCGAGCAGGCCGACGTCGCGGCGGGACTCGCCGATCAGGCCGGTGGCCTCGATCGCCTCCGGCGCGACCGCGCCGGTATAGGCGACGATCACCTCGGCATTCGGTCCCGGCTTGCGCAGCCAATAGGCGCCGGCGGCGATGTCGGATTCCAGCTCCGGCGTCATGATCCGCTGCGGCTGATCGATGGTGCGCGTCGACAGCCGCAGATAGAGCGAGCCGCCCTCGCCTGCCTCGCGCTGCATGTGGGCAAAGCCCCATTTCATGATCGCGGCGAGCTCGTCGACGAAGGCCGGCTCGAACGACGACAGCCCGTCCTGCGCCATGCCGATCAACGGTGTCGCGATCGACTGATGCGCGCCGCCCTCCGGCGCCAAGGTCACGCCCGACGGCGTGGCCGCCACCATGAAACGCGCATCCTGATAGCAGGCGTAGTTCAGCGCATCGAGGCCGCGCTCGATGAAGGGATCGTACAAGGTGACCACCGGCAGCAGCCGCGCGCCGTTGATGGCGTGCGACAGGCCAAGCGCCGAGGCCATGATGAACAGGTTCATCTCGGCGATCCCCAGCTCGATATGCTGGCCCTTCGGCGAGGCCGCCCAATTGAAGGTCGACGGGATCTTCTCGCTGCGGAACAAATCCGCCTTCTCCGCGCGGGCGAACAGGCCACGGCGGTTGACCCAGGCGCCAAGATTGGTCGAGACGGTGACGTCGGGCGACGAGGTCACGATGCGCGAGGCCAGCGCGGTGTCGCTGCGGGCGAGATCGTTGAGGATCAGGCCAAAGCCCTGCTGCGTCGACATCTGCGCCGCCGCGGTGAAGGTCAGCCGCTCCGGCACGTCGAACACCGCATCATCGAGCCGGCGGCCATCGCGATTGAACGGCACCGACGCGAGGAACGACTCCAGCGTCGAAGCATCCTGCGTCAGTCCCTCGAACTTGTCCCACTCATGGCCCGGGCGAATGTTCTGCTGCGCGCGCCACTTCTCCATCTGGGCGACGGTCATCAGGCCGGCGTGATTGTCCTTGTGGCCCTGGAACGGCAGGCCGACGCCCTTGATGGTATAGGCGATGAAGCACACCGGGCGGTCGTGGTCGATGGACTCGAAGGCATCAAGCATGCTGGCCATGTCGTGGCCGCCGAGATTGCTCATCAGCGCCAGCAACTCGTCGTCGGTGCGCTTGTCGAGCAGCCGGGTCACGTCGCCCTGATCGCCGATCTCGTCCTGGATGTGCTTGCGGAAGGCAGCCCCACCCTGGAAGCACAGCGCCGCATAAAGCGCGTTCGGGCAGTTATCGATCCAGCGCCGCAGCGCCTCGCCGCCGGGTTCGGCAAACGCCTCGCGCATCAGCCGGCCGTATTTCACGATCACCACGTCCCAACCGAAATTGCGGAACATGGTTTCGAACTTCTCCCACAGGCCCTCGCGCACGACGGCGTCCAGGCTCTGGCGGTTGTAGTCAACGATCCACCAGGTGTTGCGCAGGCCGTGCTTCCAGCCTTCGGCCAGGGCCTCGAAGATATTGCCCTCGTCCATCTCGGCGTCGCCGACCAGCGCGATCATGCGGCCCTCGCGGCGGTCCTTCATCCAGCCATGCGCGTGCACGTAGTCCTGCACCAGCGAGGAGAACAAAGTCTGCGCGACGCCGAGGCCGACCGAGCCGGTCGAGAAGTCGACATCGTCGACATCCTTGGTGCGCGACGGATAGGATTGCGCGCCCTTGAAGCCGCGGAAATTCTCCAGCTTCTCGCGGGTCTGCCGGCCGAACAGATACTGGATGGCGTGGAACACGGGACTCGCATGCGGCTTCACCGCGACGCGGTCCTCGGGGCGCAGAACCGAGAAGTACAGCGCCGACATGATGGTCGCGAGCGAGGCCGACGACGCCTGGTGGCCGCCAACCTTTAGGCCGTCGGTGTTCGGCCGGATGTGGTTGGCGTGATGGATGGTCCAGGACGACAGCCACAGCGCCTTGCGGGTCAGCGCGTTCAGGATGTCGAGACGGTCTGACGATGCGGATGGCGTGGCCATGGCGCGCTGCTCCCCGGGGCCTTGTTGGATTCGCCGATTTTAATCCTGTCGCACCGGCCATAATTCTCAATTTTTCGCGTGCAGTTGCCGATTGTTGAGATATTTTCCCATTCAGGATCCACTTTGAGCGATTTTATCCCAATGCCCGAGCTCGACGCCATCGACCGCAAGATCCTCGGCCATCTCCAGGCCGACGGCCGCATCACCATGCAGGAGCTCGCCGACAAGGTCGGGCTGTCGGTCTCGCCCTGCCACCGCCGCGTCAAGCTCCTGGAGGAGCGCGGCGTCATCACCCGCTATCTCGCGACCGTCGACCAAAAGGCGCTCGGGCTGCACGTTTCGGTCTTCATCTCCATCAAGCTGGCGCGGCAGAAGGAGGAGGATTTGAAGCGGTTCGAAAAGGCGATCTCGGCCTGGCCCGAGGTGCTGGAGTGCTATCTGATGACGGGAAATCGCGACTATCTCCTGCGCGTGGTCGCGGCCGATCTCTCCTCTTATGAAGCGTTCCTGAAGAGCAAGCTGACCCGCCTCGACGGCATCGCCTCGATCGAATCGAGCTTTGCGCTGAGCCAGGTGAAGTACTCCATCGCGCTGCCGGTGTGAGGCAGGCCATCGCCACGACCTCAGCTGTCGTCCCTGCGAACGCAGGGACCCATACTCCGCGGCAGACGTTGCGAAGAACGACTGGTCCAACATCGTGCGCAACAACATCTCCCTGGGGTTATGGGTCCCGGATCTGCGCGTGCTGCGCACGCTTGTCCGGTACGACAGCGGAGAGCCAAGCGAGACTTTCGGCCAGCTCTGGCGCTCGGCCATGAGAGACCTCGCATGAGCCCCTCTCCCTGCGCCGTCATTCCGGGGCGCCCGCAGGGCGAGCCCGGAATCCATAACCACGATCGTGCGTATGGATTCCGGGCCCGCGCCGCTGCGCGACGCGTCCCGGAATAACGACCTTTGTTGTGTCATCGGATTTGCCACAATCGTGAGTCCAGGACCGACCGGGATGGTCACATGCGTTCTCACTCCCGCGGCGCGTTGCGTCCGGGTGATGCCGATATCATCGCCCTTATGACGTGAAGGGCGCAGGGAAGGCCGGGCGCTGGCCGCGCCCGTGGCCCGCCTGCGGAAAAAATGCAGGCGGCAGGTACCACAGGTCTGGCCGAAGACGCCCGGCCCTCCCTGCGCGATGGTTTTGACGGCTGCTTCGCGTTCTCCCCGGTGCGCCGGCTTTTGGCCACCGTGCGCGACGACGCGCTGTCCGCGCGCCGCCGCGGGGACACCAGCATCGGGGTGCCAGGACCGCGCGACTTGACCGTGCGTGCATCATTGTTCGTCGGCGCGAATGATCACGCTGCAACGACACACGCCCATCGCATTCCGCTGCCGACGTCCATGACGACCGCGATACGTCCCCTCCGACGCAACGGAACGGGCTGGACTGTAATGCTGATTATACGAAATCGGCAAGCGATTTATTTTTTGCCTGACGGCTGGACAGGATTTTAGCGCGCGATCTGATTTGCCCGTCGGGTCGTTATGGCAGCGTCGAAAATCATCTGCGCACTGCCCTGATCACGCCCGAACTACGTCACAGCCGAGGCCGTCATTGATCCAGATCAAACGATCTGGAAAAACTGCTCCAGCCCCCGATCAAATCCTTGATGTTCCTCGATTTGATCCAGATCAAACGGCCGCAGGCCGACCGCAGCATGGCCCAGGGACGTCCATATTGGCCGTCAAAAAGCGCCACATCTCGCCGTCAGATTCTGCGTCACAGCATGCGCTGCGACACGAAGTCACAGGGATTGCGGGACTAACAACTCCGCGCCTGTGAACGTGACGTCGGCGCGATCGTGAAGACCAACTCGCGTCCTGGAAAGCAATGCAGAACAACAGCGCTCAACGTTCGCCCCGACACGACTACGCTTCGCAACATCGAGATGCCCGGCCGCTCGCGCACGTGGCGGTGAAGGTGGCTCCCGCCAGGTATCAGCCGGCCGCACAGGCCGGCAGCCGCAGCACCGGACGGGCCGAGCGGCGATTCTGGCTGACGATGCAGACGGTCATGCTGGTCGTCGGCGTGCTGCTGGTGAACCTGCTGCTGTTCTTCCCTCCCCTCGGCATCGCCCTGATGTGGAATCTCCTGATTCCGATCGCGCCCGCGCTGGTGACGATCTCGCCCGGCCTGTGGCGCAACATCTGTCCAATGGCGACATTCCATCTGTTGCCCAACAAGATGGGCATCTCGCAGAACATCCGGATGCCGGAATGGGGCGCGGCGACGCTCGCGGTGATCAGCGTGACGCTTCTTTTCATCGTCGTGCCGATGCGGCGAATCGGGCTCAATGTCGACGGTCCGCTGACGGCGGTCATGCTGCTGTCGGCCGCGGTCATGGCATTCGCGATGGGCTCTGTGTTCGAAATGCGCTCGGGCTGGTGCACCTCGCTGTGTCCGATCCACCCCGTCGAGCGGCTCTACGGCACCAACCCTGCCCTGACCTTCAAGAATGCCCGCTGCAACATCTGCGAGGCCTGCAGCAATCCGTGTCCCGACTCCACGCCGGAGCTGACGCCGACGGCGGGCGTGCCCACCAAAGTCCAGCAGTTCCTCGGCAACTTCCTGATCGGCAGCTTCCCCGGCTTCGTCTGGGGCTGGTATCAAGTGCCGGACTATCCGCCGCAGCAGGTCGACCAGGCCGCGATCATCACCGCCTATGTGTGGCCGCTGGGCGCCGCGCTCGTCAGCTACGTCGTCTTCAGGGTCGGCGAGCACATCCTGCGCTACAGGCCCGCCGCCCGCACCCGGATGCATCGCATCTTCGCGGCGGCCGCGATCAGCACCTACTACTGGTATCGCCTGCCCGGCCCGGCATCCTTGCTGCCGGACTGGTTTCCGCTGGTCTCGCATCTCATCACGACGCCGTTCTTTTTCTGGTTCCTGGTGCTGCGTTCGCCGAAGGTGAGCTGGCTGAAGCGGCCGGTGATGGCGTCGAACTACTGGTCGAGCCGGTTCGAGAGCACCGCCAACAAGAATCTCATCCGCGTGTCGCCCGGCAAGGCGTGAATCCCCGCGGTCTCATCCCACCATCGTCACAGCGTATCCGATCGAGGAGTGAACCATGTCGAACTTCAGGACCGTCACCGTCAAGGGCCGCCAGTTCCGCGTCCGCGCGGGTGACGTGCTGCTCGATGGCGCGCTCGCCAACGGCGTCGAGATTCCGTTCGACTGTCGCGCCGGCACCTGCGGCACCTGCATGGTTCACGTCTCCAAGGGCCAGACAGTGTGCGGCGAGACGCATACGCAGGGCATGATCTATGCCTGCCAGGCGCGCGTCGTCTCCGATCTCGACGTCGAGCTGGAGGACGTGCCGGAAATCGACACCAGCAAGGCGCGGCTGGTCGGCCTGCGCGAGGTCGCGCCCGACATCATGGAGCTGATGATCGCTCCGGAGAAGAGCATCAGCTATCTGCCCGGGCAGTACTTCAAGTTCACCTTCAACGGCTATCCGGCACGCGCCTACAGCCCAACGGCGTCGTTCGACGGCCGCATCGGCGGCCGCGTCATCCATCTCAACATCAAGCGCGTGCGCGGCGGCCGCGTCACGACGGCGCTCGGCAGCGGCATCCGTCCCGGCCATCGGCTGCGCATCCAGGGGCCGTATGGGCATGCGTTCCTGCGCCCGGGCGGCACCGGCCGTCTCGTCCTCGCCGGCAGCGGCACCGGCTTCGCGCCGATCTGGGCGATCGCCGCGATGGCGCTGCGCGAGTCCCGCAACCGGCCGATGGTGATCATCGCCGGCGCCAAGAAGCTGCCGCAGCTCTACATGACGCCGATCCTGGCGCAATTGGCGCGGCTGCCGAACGTCACGATCATCCCGACGGTCGAGGAAGGTCCGGTCAATCATCCCTCGATCCGCACCGGACGGATCGAGCCGCACATGCCGACGCTGACGGCCTCCGATGTCGTCTATGCCTGCGGCTCGCCGCGCATGGTGACCGCGCTCGCCGGGATGGTCGAGAAGGCCGGCGCGACGTTCTATGCCGACCCGTTCGATTCCGCGCCACCAGAAGCGCCATCCGGCCTGATCGGCCGCATCAAGACGCTCGTGGCGCGACGTCCGCCCGAGCCTGAGCCGGGCCGTGACGGCGGCAGGGGGCGTGACGCGTCGCTCGATCCGTTCGAGCGGGCGCTGTCGCTGGTGCCGAAGGATCCGATCGACGACGATCTGGGCCTGCGCCGGTCGGAGCCACGGCGCAGCACGGCCGCCGAACGCGACCACGCACTCTCGCTGGTGCGCGAGCGCGCGCTGGGCGACGCCTCATCGCTGCAGGAGCGTCCGCGCCGCGCCGCCAGCCAGATGGCCTCGGGGCATGTGTGAGGTGACGCAGGAGTCCCCCAGTCTCTCCGTCACTCCGGGGCGCTCGCGAAGCGAGCGAGCCCGGAGGCCATAACCACCAGCCCGCGTGATGGAGCGCGATCGTAACTCAGGCCGTCTGCCTCACGAGCGCTGCGGCGTATGGATTCCGGGCTCGCGCTGTCGCGCGCCCCGGAATGACATCGTGGGTGTGGAAGCTGCGTGCCTCAGATCAGCTTCCGCCGCGCCAGGCTGCGCATCAGCGCACCCACGCCGAAGGTCCACGGCTCGCATTCGTCGCTGTTGCGCATGCGGTTGACGAGACGGCCGAGTTGGGGCGCCGAGATGGTGACGATGTCGTCGCGCTTGTGGGTGAACCCCTGGCCCGTTGCGTCGCGATCCTTGACGGGCGCGAACATCGTGCCGAGGAACAGCGCGAAGCCGTCGGGATATTGATGCACGGCACCGATGGTCTGGGCGACCAGATCGGTCGGATCGCGACTGATCTTGCTGATGGAGGAATGGCCGTCGAGCACGAAGCCGTCGCTGCCGGTCACGTTCAGCGCCACGTCCATCTTGCGGACGTCATCCAGCGTGAAGGTCTTGTCGAACAGGCGCAGCAAGGGGCCGATGGCGCAGGAGGCGTTGTTGTCCTTGGCTTTCGACAGCAGCAGCGCCGAGCGGCCCTCGAAGTCGCGCAGGTTGACGTCATTGCCGAGCATGGCGCCGACGATCCGGCCGCGGCTCGACACCGCCAGCACGACCTCCGGCTCCGGATTGTTCCAGGTCGATTTCGGATGCAGCCCGGCATCCATGCCGGTCCCCACCGACGACAAGGTCGGCGCCTTGGTGAAGACCTCGGCGTCGGGGCCGATGCCGACCTCGAGATACTGGCTCCAGGCGTTCTGCTCGATCAGCACCTGCTTGAGGTGCATCGCCTGGTCGGAGCCGGGTTTGAGCTTGGAGAAATCGTCGCCGACCAGACGCACCACCTCTTTCCGGATCGCCTCGGCCGAGGCCGGATTGCCGCGCGCCCGCTCCTCGATGACGCGCTCCAGCATCGAGATCGCGAAGGTGACGCCGGCCGCCTTCAGGACCTGCAGGTCGACCGGTGCCAGCAGCCACGGCTTGGCCGGATCGCGGCGATCCGGCGGGGTGTTGGCGAGGATGGCGGCGAGGTCGCCGATGCGCTGCCCGCCCATGCCGCGCAGCGCCGTCGCCGGATCATCCTGCTCGCACAGCGCGCTGACGGTGGGGAAAGCCGAGGTGACGTCATAAACACCGTCATCGCGCACCGCGACCACGGCCGGTCCGTCCACGTCGGGGCGCCAGACCCGGCCAACCAGCGTGCCGCTGGTGCCGTCGTCGGGCAGGACGGTCTCGGGCGTCAGGTTGATCATGGCGTCGTGCTCCCTGTTGTTCTTGTTGCTCAGCGCACCCCTAGCATCGGTGCACGCCGGCTCCAAGCCACACGACGTCGCGCAATCACCAACTGTAGCGCACCACGCCCTTGCCGGCGTAGGAGCGGCTGATGGACGAGAATTCGCCTTCGAAGGTCGCGACCGCCGACCAGCCGTTGCGCCAGGCGATTTCGGCCGAGGCGGTGGTGAGCGCGAGGTCGCGCGACTGCGCGGCGCCGTTGACGACGAAGCTCGTGCCCGGCAGCGCCTCGAAGCCCGCGGTCATGGTGCGATCGGGGTTGAAATTGTGCGCCCAGGCGGCGCGGCCGCGCAGCGACAGCACGCCGTCGGCGAGCGCAAACGACCGGTCGACGCGCGCGCCGAGCTCGGTGCGCGCATCCGTCACGGTCTTGCCGGCATAGCTCAGCGCGAAGGTGCCCGCGCCGGAGAGCACCTGCTCGGCATAGGACGGCAGCACGTAAGCCGTCGCCTGGCCGCCGAGATAGGGCGTGATCCCGCCCCACGGCGTGGCATAGCGGCGGCCGGCCTCGAGGCGGGCCGAATAGGCCGACGCATCGAAGCGGGCGCGGAGCTGGTCGACGCCGGCGACGGTCACGGCGCGGTCGGTGGTCACGTCGTGCCAGCCATAGGCGAGCGCCGCGGAGAGATAGTCCGGACCACTGCGATAGCGGGCGAAGGCGCCGGCCTGGAACAGGTCGGAGCGGCCGCTGCCGCCACCATTGACGCCGAAGGCGGTGCCGCCGCCCGACAGCGCGAAGCCGGCCAGCCAGCTCGGCGACACGATGTAATCAGCGCCGGCGGCCAAGGCGACCTCGCGGATCGTGGCGTTGTTCGAGCCGAGCGCGGCGTTGCCATCGGCGAACGAGCCGCCGCCGAACGGCGCCGCCCAGGTGCTCCAGCGCTCGTCGAAGCGCCGGGCCGGTATGGCCTTCACCGGCATGCGCGCGAAGGCATCGCGCGGCGCGGCGCCCTGTCCTGCGTCGGCGAACGCCGCTGCCGGACCGGATGCGTTCGCGCTGCGCCCGGCGACAAAGGGATCGGTCATCAGGCCAAGGAAGATCTTCATCGAGTCGAACATCGCCTGCTGCGAGGCGGTGGCGATCTCGCCGGACGCCTGTGTCAGGCCGGCTGGGGTCAACGCGCCGAAAGCGAGCGGGATGCCGCCGGTGCGGTTGAAATAGCCGGTCGTGGTGTCCGTGACGTTCTGCTGGTTGGTGTTGGTCCCGGCCGTGCCGAGCGTCAGGTTCAGATAGACGTTGTTGGCGTCGTAGCTCAGGCTCGAAGAGAAGTTGGCCGGCAGGTTGGTGTTGATCAGCGTGTTGAAGGTGCCGCTGATGCCGCCGGCGGCGTTGACGATCGTGTACTGCTTGTTGACATAGCTGCCGGGCGCGAAGCTCGCCTGCACGGTCGCGCCGCCGAGCGTCGCGGTGCCCGTCACATTGACCCGGTCGGCATTGGCCGGCGACACCTCGACCATGTAGCTCGCGGCCGCCGTGAACACGAGGCTGCCCTGCACGGTGAGCAGCCCGATCGAATTGCCCGGCGCGAGCGCGCCGCCATTGACCAGCGTGCTGCCGACGATGCCGTTGCCGCCGAGCGTCCCGCCGGCATTCACGGTGACGCTGCTGCCGGCGATGGCGCCGTTGACGGCGAGGATGCCGCCATCGACCGTGGTCGTGCCGGTGTAAGTGTTGATGCCGGACAATGTCAGCTTGCCGCTGCCGACCTTGGTCAGCGAGCCTGGGCCGATGGTGCCGCACCCGCAAGGATCGGTGTCGCCGATCACGCCGGAGACCTCGGTGGAGAGATTGTTGCCGCCGACCACCAGCGTGTTGAAGGCGCCGATGTAGTAGTTGCCGGAGCCCGCCAGCGAGCCGGCGGTGATGCGGCCGTCGCCATTGACACCCATGCTACCGGAGAAATCGACCACGCCGGTGCCATTGGTGACGAACTGGGCGGTGCCGCCGGTCGTATTGTCGAGGAAGCGGGTGCGGCCGCCATCATTGGTGATGATCGTGGCGGAGCCGGCGCTGGCGTGATCGAAGAACAGCGTCGATCCGCCGTCATTGGTGGTGACGGTCGCGTTCGCCGCGGTGGAATGGGCGTTGAACTGGACCTGGCCGTTCATGTTGTTGATGATGGTGGCATTGCCGGCCGACGGGGTGTCGCTGCCGAAGCCGATCCCGAACATCACGTACGAATTGCCGCCATTGGTGATGACCGCATTGGCGGCCGTGGCGGCATTGACGAACGCCAGCAGGCTGAACGTATCGTTCGTGATCGTCGCGTTGCCGGCGCTGGTGTTGGCGTTGAACAGCGTGCGACCCTGATGGTTGGTGATCACGGCGTTCCCCGCCGTGGCCGTATCGGTGCCGCCGGCGACGCCGAACGCGGTCGTGGCAATCGACTGGTTCACGATCGTCATCGCACCGGCGGAGCTCGCGCCGAGGAAGTTGGTGGTGCCGCCGTCATTGGTGAGCGAGGTGATGCCGGAGGTGTCGGCCCTGACGATGTTGAAGATGCCGAAATTCGAAACGTCGCCGATGATGCGGGCGGTGTGGGTGGCGTCGCCGAGTTGCAGCGTCGCGACGCTGCCGATGAAGGTGCCGCCGGAATAGGAGTTGGTGCCGAGCAGGATGGTGGTGCTGTTGCCGAGCAGCTCGGCGCGCACGCCGGCAACGGTCTCGCCGAGATTGTTGCCGATCGTGATCGTCTGGCCGGAATTGGCGTTGTTGATGAAGCCCCAGCCGGAGCCGGCGACGCCGAAATTCACGTCGGCGCCGCCAATCGAATAGGACTGGGCGTTGCTGAGGAAGATCCAGGAATCCGGATTGATCGGCGCGGTGACCGTGATGGTCGATGCGCCGGTGGCGCCGAACAGCGCCTCCTGGCCGCTCGATGCCGGCGGCGCGCCGGCCGGCGGGCTCTCCCAGTTGGTCGAGAGATTGTAGTCGGAGGTCGCGGTGGACGAGCCGGTGCCGCCCCAGGTGTAGTCGGTCTGGGCCAGCGCCGACGTCGTCAGCCCGAGCCCACAGAGCCCGAGCATGAGCCCCAGCGCGCCCCACACGGCCCGCGCCGTCCGACACACCGCCGTTTCGACCCGCCTCCGCACGCAATCCCCCGATCTTGCTCTGCACCCGTGATGCAATCCAAGACCTAGCAGGCGCACGGCGCCCGCCGAGATCGACGGCGCTCCTGTTTCTTGTTTGAAATCAGTGCGTTACGCGTTTGATCGCAGGTGTAGCGGACACGCAACGCATCCACCCAAAAAGTCGCTCCCCGGTAATGGCCCGGGGGCGTGCGACCGATGGCTCACGGATTCGGCGAGCTCTCGCCGGCGACCTGGAGCAGTTGCGAGCGGCGGACGCGCTCGCGATGGGCGGTGTAGAGGCCGCTGGAGACGATGAAGGCGGCGCCGACGATGGTCCAGACGTCCGGCACCTCGCCGAACACCAGGAAGCCGAGGATGCTGACCCACAGGAGCTGGGTGTAGGAGAACGGCGCCAGCACCGAGGCGTCGGCATAGCGGAATGCCAGCACCACGATCCACTGCCCCATGGTCGAGGCGACGCCGACCAGCACGCCGAAGCCGATGTCCTGCCAGGACGGCGTGGTCCATACGAACGGCACGATTGCCGTGAGCACGCAGACGCCGGCAATCGAGGAATAGGTCATGATGGTGATGGCGTGCTCGCGGCCGCTCATCATCCGCGTCATGATCAGCGTGCAGGCCCAGGCGAACGCCGAGACGATCGGGAACAGCGCGGCAAGATGGAACGCGCCGGTGCCAGGGCGGAGGATGATCAGCACGCCGCACAGCCCGACCGCGGTTGCGACCCAGCGGCGCAGGCCGACCTTCTCGCTGAGGAAGATGATTGACAGCGCGGTGACGAACAGCGGCGCGACGAAGCCGGTCGCGGAGGCCTCGGCGATCGGCAGATAGCGTAAACCGGTGATGAACATCAGCGACGAGCCGAGCAGCGCAACGCCGCGCAGCAGCTGGAACTTGAGCTGCTCGGTGCGCATCGCGAACAGCGGCGAGCCCGGGATCATCGCCGGCACCATGATCGCTGCGAATACCACGAAGCGGATCCAGGTGATCTCGATCGAGGGCAGCGTCTTCGACAGATACTTCGCGGTGACGTCCGAGGTGCCGAGGAACACGGTCGACAGCAGGATCAGCGCGATGCCGCGGAACGGCCGGTCGGCCCGCGCGGGCGCGCGCTTGCGCGTGGCCTGCGGCTTCTCCTGCACGGATGTCGGCACATCGTCGAGGCGCGCGGCGGCGGCCGCACTCGGTGGCGGGGTCACGGTCGAACTCGGACGTTTGGAGACAGGACGATTCGGTGAGTGGCGACAAAACGCCAATCGCGACGCCGCGACAACCCATCGAAGCGGGCAGCACTTATGCGTTGCTACGCGCCGGGGTAGCAAACATCCGTAATTTTCCGTGATGCTGCATTACAGCATGGGCAGCCCACGCGGCTTCGGCCCGCGCGGAAAGGCGCGATCGATTGCGGCGATCTCGGCCGCGGTGAGCTCGATGTCGCCGGCCGCCGCATTCTGCTCGGCATGCCCGGGCCGCGACGCCTTGGGGATCGCGAACAGCGACGACGCCCGCGTCAGGAAGGCCAGCGCGACCTGGCGCGGCGTTGCACCATGCTGCTCCGCGATCCGCTGCAGCACCTCGCCGCCGGCGCCGCGGCGTTCCGGAAAGTCGTCATGGCCGAACGGCGAGTAGGCGACCACGGCAACACCATGCTGGCCGCACCACGGAATGACGGCATGCTCGATGGCGCGCTCCTGCAGATGATAGAGCACCTGGTTGCAGGCGATCTTGCCCTCACCTGCGACCTCCAGCAGTTCGTCGAGATCGTCGACGTCGAAATTGCTGACGCCCCAGGACGCGATCTTGCCGGCCGCCTTGAGCTCCTCGAACGCCGCCACCGTCTCCGCGAGTGGATAGGAGCCCGGCCAGTGCAGGAGATAGCAGTCGAGCCGGTCGGTCTTCAGCCGCTGCAGCGAGCGCTCGCAGGCGGTGACGGTGCCCTTGCGCGAGGCGTTGCTCGGCAGCACCTTCGACACCAGGAACACCTCGTCGCGTCGGCCGGCGATGGCCTCGGCGACGACGAGCTCGGCATCGCCATACATCTCGGCGGTGTCGATGTGGCTCATGCCGAGATCCAGGCCGCGCCGCAGGGTGGCGATGGCGCGGCGGCGATCGGCGTGGTCGAGATACCAGGTGCCCTGCCCGATGACGGAGACGCCGCCGCCGCCGGTTCCGAATGTCTTGTGCTTCATGCGCGGGAGCATAGTGGATGAGGCGCACGGCGTCGATTGGGTGCCCTCCCTGCTCAAGGCATCTGACACGCTTCCACACCCACGTCATTCCGGGGCGACGCGTCAGCGTCGAACCCGGAATCCCGAGCTTGTCTTGCGCTGTTTCATTTCCACCATGTCGAGATTCCGGGTTCGAGGCCGTTGGCCTCGCCCCGGAACGACAGTGTTCTCGGCTAGCTCGCCGCCGCGATGGGCGGGGCGTCCGTGGCCGTCTGCGCGATCAGCCGCTTCATCTCCGGAATGCACGAGCCGCAATTGGTGCCGGCCTTGAGCTGCGCGCCGATGGCGGCGGGCGTGCGCGCACCTGCCGTGATCGCATCGCAGATGGTGTCGCGGCCGACGCCGAAGCAGGCGCAGACGATCGGGCCGCCGCCGACGCCGTCGGGCGCGCGGCCGGACAGCAGCGTGCGACGCTGGTCGTCGTCGAGGCGGTCGGCGGCGAACATCGTCTTCACGACGTTCCAGTCGCCAGCATCATGGCCGGGGCCGACGAACAAACAGGTTTCGATGCGATCGTCGGCGAACGACGCGGCGCGATAGACGCCGCCGCCGACATCCATGTAGTCCGTGACATCGTCGGTGGCGCGCGCCTTGAACCAGGCCGGCCAGCGCGACAGATCGCCGTTGTCGGCGAACAGATAGCCGAAGCCGCCCTGCACCGTCGCGCGCGCCCACCACAGGTTGGACGGCAGCGTGAGCTCGTTGCGCGACAGGATGAAGCCGCGGAATACGTACTCATAAGAACTGATCGCAGCCGGGGTCGCCTTGGCCTCGGGCTGGCCGGAGAACGGATCGGTGTAGGAGGCGACCAGCGCGCCGACGCGGCCATGCGATGAGTTGGTGGCGCTCCAATGGATCGGCGCGAACAGCATGCCGCGCTGCTGGCGCTCGCTGACGACGACCTTGAGGATGCACTGGCCGTGCTCGGTCGTGACCTTGGCGAAACCGTCATGCATCAGGCCATAGCGCAGCGCGTCATCCGGGTGCACCTCGACGAACGGCTCCGGCAGATGCGCTGATAGCCGCGGGCTCAAGCCGGTGCGCGTCATCGTGTGCCACTGGTCGCGGATGCGACCGGTGTTCAGGCGCAGCGGGCGGGCGGCGGTGGTCTCGCCGCGCAGCGCCGGCACCTCCGGCGCGACGAAGCGCGCTTTGCGATCGTTGGTGAAGAAGGCGCCTTCGGCGAAAAAGCGCGGCTCGGGCGGCCTGCCCGCGCGCGCCGGCCATTGCACCGGCGCCATCGCGTCGTATTCGTCGTCGGTGAGCGTCGCCAGCGCGCCGATGTCGAAGTCGCGCGTGCCGTCGTTCTCGAACGCCGACAACGCCGCGTGCTCGCGGAACACGTCCGCCGCAGAGTTGTAATTGAAGGCGCCCGCGTGGCCGAGCCGTTTGCCGACCTCGCTCAGGATCCACCAGTCCGGCATGGCCTCGCCGGCCGGCGCAAGGAAGGCGCGCTGGCGCGAGATGCGGCGCTCGGAGTTGGTGACCGTGCCCGATTTCTCGCCCCAGGCCTGCGCCGGCAGCAGCACGTGGACGCCAGCATCGACGGTGTCGTTGGAGCGGACGTTCTCGGACACGACGAGCAGCTCGAGCTTCTTGAGCGCGGCGCGGACCAGATCGGCGTCCGGCAGCGACACCGCGGGGTTGGTGCCGATCACCCACAGCGCCTTGATCTCGCCGCGCGCGATCGCCTCGAACATCTGCACCGCCTTGAGACCCTCATGGGTGGCGATGTCCTTGGCCTTCCAGAAGCGGCGGACGCGGTCGATGTCCGGCGGCGTGAAGCCCATGTGGGCCGCGAGCTGGTTGGCGAGCCCGCCGACCTCGCGGCCGCCCATCGCATTGGGTTGGCCGGTCAGCGAGAACGGCCCCATGCCCGGCTTGCCGATGCGCGCGGTCGCAAGATGGCAGTTGAGGATCGCGTTGACCTTGTCGGTGCCCTGCGCCGACTGGTTGACGCCCTGCGAATAGAGGGTGACGACCTTGGGAGTATCGCGGAACAGCTTGAAGAAGGCGGCGACGTCGACCTCGGACAGGCCGGTGGCGAGCGCGGTCGCCGCGGCGCTGCCGGCGAGGCTCCGGGCGCGGGCCAGGGTCTCGTCGAAGCCGCCGGTGTGAGCGTTGATGTAGTCGTGATCGAGCGCACCGCTGTCGGCGAGATGCACCAGCAGGCCGGCGAACAGCGCCGCATCCGCGCCGGGCTTCAATCCCAGGAACAGATCGGCTTCGCTCGACGTGTCGGTGCGACGTGGATCGATGACCACGAACCTGGCGCCGCGCGCCTGCTTGTTGGCCAGCATGCGCTGGTACAGCACCGGGTGGCACCAGGCGGCGTTGCTGCCGACGAAGACCAGCAGATCGGCCTGATCGAGATCCTCATAGGTGCCGGGCACGGTGTCGGCGCCGAAGGCACGGCGGTGGCCGGCGACCGACGAGGCCATGCACAGCCGCGAATTGGTGTCGACATTGGCCGAGCCGAGAAAGCCCTTCATCAGCTTGTTGGCGACGTAGTAGTCCTCGGTCAGCATCTGGCCGGAGAGATAGAACGCCACTGCATCCTCGCCGTCGCGGGCGACGATGTGCTTCAGCCGGGTCGCGACGTGATCGAGCGCATCGCTCCAGGCCACCCGCTGCATTCCGCCCTTGCAGCGGATCATCGGGTACAGCAGCCGGCTCTCCAGCCCGAGCGTCTCGCCGAGCGCCGAGCCCTTGGAGCAGAGCCGGCCGAGATTGGCCGGATGCGAAGGATCCCCGGAGATCGCCGCACCGCCGCGACCGTCGGGCGTGGCGAGCACGCCGCAACCGACGCCACAATAGGGACAGGCGGTGCGCACCATCGGCAGCTTCGGATCGAGCGTCGTCATCGTCGTGCGTGGCCCCTTCTCACGCTGCCTGCGGCCGCGCCCTCGCGCGGCCGAACATCATCGCTGTCCGGATCGCTGCGACCGGTTCGCGGCTCCGGATCAGGTCGCGATACCACAACGCGTCCTGAGTCTCACCGATCAGCACGGCGCCGGTGAGGCGTCCCTCGGCGATGACGAGCTTCTTGTAGATGCCGCGCCTGGCGTCGTTGAGCACGATCGCCTCGCTGCCCTCGGCGCCCATGAAGTCGCCGGCCGAGAACACCGACACACCCGACACCTTCAGATTGGTCGAGACGACGCTGCCGCCATAGGCCGCCTGGCGGCCGGCGAGATGCCGCGCCAGCACCCGCGCCTGCTCATAAGCAGGTTCGACCAGCCCATAGCAGGTGCCACGGTGCTCGGCGCATTCGCCGAGCGCGAAAATGCCGGGCGCCGAGGTCTGCATCGCGTCGTCGACGACGATGCCGCGGTTGACCGCGAGCCCCGCCTCCTTCGCCAGTGTCACATTCGGCCGGATGCCGGCCGCGAAGACCACGGCGTCGGTGGCAAGGCGCCGCCCATCGGCCAGCTCGACTCCTTCGACGCGACCATCGCCATGGATGGCCGCGGTGCTGGCATTGAGCAGAACCTCGATGCCCTTGCGCGCCACCAGCGACTTGAGCAACGCGGCGGCCGGCGCATCGAGCTGCCGCTCCATCAGCCGGTCCATCAGATGCAACAGCGTCACCCTGGCGCCGGCACGCGCCAGGCCATAGGCCGCTTCCAGCCCGAGCAGCCCGCCGCCGACGACCACCACGCGCCCCTTCTTCGCCGCCAGCGCCAGAAGCACGTCCGTGTCCCGGCTGTCGCGGAATGTGTGCACACCCGGCAGATCGGCGCCCGGCACCGGCAGCCGCAGCGGCAGCGAGCCGGTGGCGAGGACCAGGCGCGAGAACGCCACGTTCTCGTCGTTCTCGATCCGCAGTTCGCGACGGCCGACATCGATGGCGGTGACGCGCGCACCGTATTTCAACGTTACCCCGCGCTCGCGCCACCAGGCCGCCGGCTTGAGCTCGATCTCGTGGGACGCGGCCTCGCCGGCCAGCACCGACGACAGCAGCACGCGGTTGTAGGCGAGCCGCGGCTCCTCGCCGATGACGGCGATCGCGTAGCGGCCGAGCGCAGTCTGCGACAATTCCTCGACCAGCTTTGCGGCAGCCATGCCGTTGCCGACGATGACGAGCGGTTCACTCAAAGCGCCTACTCCGCCGCCTGCGCCTTGCCATGGGCTTCCGCGATCATGTAGCCGGACAGCGTGCCGTAGGCCGCGGTCCAGGCATCGGCGACATCGGGCGTCCAGCCGTCGCCAAGTCCCTTCTCGAGGGTCCACAGCAGCGCGGCGCCGACCACCGGATAGTGCTCCGGCCTGGCGCCGTAATCGACGTGGCGCTTGGCGAGCGCGCTTGCCGCCGGCAGGATCGCGGGCAGATTCGTCAATCCATTGACGACGACCGCCAAGGTCGCCATCAGCTTCTTGCGCTGCTCGGTGAGATCGTCGGGAAACATCGCGCGCACCTGCGGCGCGACCTCGAACAGCCGATCGTAGAAGATGGTCGCGGCCTGATCGGAGATCGGCGCGACCCTGGCAAAGCTATCCTGAACCAATGCGATCTGAGACGGCGTCATGGGAAATCCTTATGATGGAAACGAGAACCCGTTAGTTGCCCGACGCGGAGAGCGGTTCGATGCGCTCTCCGCTTTCCAATCGTCACGCCGCCTCGACGTAGCGATGCCGCTCATACAGGAACTCCAGCACGCGCTGGCGACACTTGACGTAGGTGGCGTTGGTCGCCAGCTCGAGCCGCTTGCGCGGCCGCGGCAGGGCGACCTCGAGCACCTCGCCGATATGCGCGCTCGGGCCGTTGGTCATCATCACGATGCGGTCGGACAGCAGCACCGCCTCGTCGACATCGTGCGTGATCATCAGGATGGTATTGCCGAGCTTCTGGTGCAGCGCCATCACCGAGTCCTGCAGATGCGCCCGCGTCAGCGCGTCGAGCGCGCCGAACGGCTCGTCGAGCAGCAGCACTTTCGGCTCCATGGCGAGCGCACGGGCAATGCCGACGCGCTGCTTCATGCCGCCGGAGACCTCGTTGGGCCGCTTGTCCTTGGCATGGGCCATCTGCACCAGGTTCAGATTGTGCATGGTCCAGGCGTCGCGCTCGGCGCGGGTCTTGGTCTTGGCGAACACCTTGTCGACGCCGAGCCGCACGTTCTCGTAGACCGTCAGCCAGGGCAGCAGGCTGTGGTTCTGGAACACCACGGCGCGGTCGGGTCCCGGCGAATTGACTTCGCGCTCCTCCAGCAGCACGCCGCCGGTCGTGGCCGTGGTGAGCCCCGCCACGATGTTGAGCATCGTCGACTTGCCGCAGCCGGAATGGCCGATGATCGAGACGTATTCGCCCTTGTTGATCGAGAGGTTGATGTCCTTCAGCACTTCGGTGGTGGCGGTGCCGCGGGTGAAGGTCTTGTCGACGTGATCGAGCTTCAGATAGGCCATGATCTCTACCTCTCAATTCGTCGCGGTGCCGCGGGTGACGATCTTACCGACGACCGCAATCAGGCGATCGAGCACGAAGCCGATGATGCCGACATAGAACAGCGCCAGGATGATCTCGCTGATATGCGAGGAATTCCACGCATCCCAGATGAAGAAGCCGATGCCGACGCCGCCGATCAGCATCTCGGCCGCGACGATCGCGAGCCACGACAGGCCGATGCCGATGCGCAGGCCGGTGAAGATGTAGGGCGCGGCCGCCGGAATCATGATCTTGCCGAAGAACTCCAGCGGATTGAGCTGCACCACCGCGGCGACGTTGCGATAGTCCTGCGGAATGTTGCGGATGCCGACCGCGGTGTTGATGATGATCGGCCATACCGAGGTGATGAAGATGACGAAGATCGCCGACGGCTGGCCGTCGCGGAACGCCGCCAGCGACAGCGGCAGCCAGGCGAGCGGCGGGATCGTGCGCAGCACCTGGAAGATCGGATCGAGGCCGCGCATGGCCCACACCGACTGGCCGATCAGCGTGCCGACACCGACGCCGACGACGGCAGCAATCGCGTAGCCGAAGGCGACGCGGCGCAGGCTGGCCTCGAGATGCCAGAACAGTCCCTTGTCGATGCCGCCATGATCGAAGAACGGATCGAAGATCAGCTCGCGGGTATCGCTGAACACCCGGGAGGGCGGCGGCAGCGCCGAGCCGGCCCGGCGGCAGACCAGCTCCCAAATCAGCAGGAACAGCGCCAGCACGATCAACGGCGGCACCACACGCACCGCGGCCTCGCGGGCCATCTTTCCAAAGCGTTCGGCTTTCGGCGCCTGCTTGGGCGTCATGGTCACGATTGACGCCGAGGTGGACGCCGCCGCGGTCGGCACGACCTGGGGAGCGCTATCGTTGGTCAACGCTGGCATGGACATCGGAAATCGTTCTCCGTGCAATGAGAGAGGCCGCGCGCCTCGCGCGCGGCGGGAGGTCCTGATCAGGCGTCGACGCGCTTGATCGACAGCGACTTCAGGTAGGCGGCGGGATCTTCCG
Source organism: Bradyrhizobium sp. SZCCHNS30572 (assembly GCF_032484415.1). Taxonomy (NCBI): domain Bacteria; kingdom Pseudomonadati; phylum Pseudomonadota; class Alphaproteobacteria; order Hyphomicrobiales; family Nitrobacteraceae; genus Bradyrhizobium; species Bradyrhizobium sp. SZCCHNS30572. The sequence goes on from NZ_JAUESY010000005.1 coordinate 471,547, forward strand.
GATCGAACACCTTGCCGTCGAAGAAGGTCTCCTTGCCGCGCGACTTGGAGGTCGGAATCTCGGCGGCGGCGATGTTCATCTCCTTGGCGGCCTCGCGCCAGATGTCCTCGCGGTTGACCTTGGCGATCAGCGACTTGGCGTCGAAGCCAGCCTCATACTTGCCCCACCGGATGTCCTCGGTGATGAACCAGAGATCGTGGCTCTGGAATGGATAGGACGCGAAGTCGCGCCAATACTTCATGATGTGCGGCGAGTTCTCGACGACCTTGCCGGTACCGTAGTCGAACTTGCCGGCCGTGCGTCCGGCGACGTCCTCGACCGGGCAATTCATCCACTGCCGCTTGGCCATGATGGTCGCAAGCTCCTGCTTGTTCTCCATCTTGTCGGCCCACTGCTGCGCTTCCATCACCGCCATCGTCAACGCCTTCGCGGCCTTCGGATATTTGTCGACAAAGGTGGCGCGCATCGCGAAGGATTTTTCGGGATGCTTGTTCCAGATCTCGCCCGTCGTGACGGCGGTATAGCCGATACCCTGGTTGACGAGCTGCGCATTCCACGGCTCACCGACGCAGAAGCAGTCCATGGTGCCGACCTTCATGTTGGCCACCATCTGCGGCGGCGGCACCACGATGGTCTCGATATCCTTGTCGGGGTCGATGCCGCCGGCGGCGAGCCAGTAGCGGATCCAGAGATCGTGGGTGCCGCCCGGGAAGGTCATCGCGGCCTTCACGGACTTGCCGGAGGCCTTCTTTTTCTCCAGCGCGGCTTTGAACGGCGCGGTATCGAGGCCGAGCTTGAGGTCCGCATATTCCTTGCCGACCGAGATGCACTGCGCATCGAGATTGAGCCGCGCCAGAATGTACATCGGCGTCGGCTGGTTGTTCTGCGTCACCTTGCCCGAGGAGATCAGGTACGGCATCGGGGTCAGGATGTGCGCGCCGTCGATGCCGTTGCCTTCAGAGCCGAGCACGAGATTGTCGCGCGTGGTGCCCCACGAGGCCTGCTTCTGTACGTCGACGTCGGGCATGCCGTATTTGGCGAAGATGCCCTTGTCCTTGGCCACGAACAGCGGACCGGCATCGCTGAGCGCGATGAAGCCGAGCTTGGCGCTGGCGACTTCCGGCCCCGCCCCCTGGGCGAACGCTCCGCCCGGCAAGTTCAGCTTCGCGGCTGCTAGCAGCGCAGCCGTGCCGGCGCCCGCCTTGAGAAGCTGACGACGGCTGAAGCCGTTGCGGCGAGCAGGATTGGCAGTCTTCGTCATGAGTGCTGTCGTCCTTTGTCTGAAGAGCGCTCGATGGGTGAAAAGGCCGTCCGTTGCGGGTCGCTGCGCCACGCACGAAGGCGCGTGTTCCGAGGTGGCCTCGGAAGGGGCAGCGTCACGATTCGGATGAGGATTGCGCGGACGGCATCGATGGCGTCGCGAATGCTCTTTCAAGCTTCGTGCCAACGCATCATTTTTGAATTTACAAGTAGATTCAATCGCTTAACTGCACACAGCAAATCCATCAGAGGCAGAAGGCCGCATCCAAAATTTGCGATTCGCCCACTTTGTGTGCGCCGCACACAAAGTGGGCATGGCGCGATTGTTCCATGAGCACCAGGGCAGCAAATCAGCCCTTTCAAGCAGCCGCGGCCCGGACGTCCAAACGTAATCGATTGAAATCGATGATCTTTTGATTGGCGTCAAAATTGGCACAGGCATTGCTTCGACGCCTACAAGTCAACGATGACTGCGGTTCGCCGGACTGTCGAGGCCGATGGCGCCTGATCTCCGGGACGGACGCGCGCTCGCGACCGGGGTCACCTCGGCGCGGTCGTCGTGACGCCCTTCCCCGCATTCGACATCCGATCCGCCTGCCCGTGGCGATGTCCCGCGAGAGCCAGAACCTCTCGCAAGGCAGCGCGCAATCTATTCCCGAGAGCAAACAAAGGACGTTTGAATGTCGTACCTCGCGCCTTCAGAATTCGTGACCAAGATGGTGGACGCAGGTGAGTCCAAGATCTTCATGTCGACCCGGGACACCGTCATCCGCGCCTACATGGCTGGCGCGATCCTGGCGCTCGCGGCCTGGTTTGCCGTCACCATCAATGTGAACACAGGCCAGCCGATCATCGGCGCGCTGTTGTTTCCGGTCGGCTTCTGCATGCTCTATTTGCTGGGCTTCGATCTGCTGACTGGCGTGTTCGTGCTGTCGCCGCTGGCGCTGATCGACAAGCGTCCGGGCGTGACCATCGCGGGCGTGCTGCGCAACTGGGGCCTCGTCTTCATCGGCAATTTCGCCGGGGCACTGACCGTTGCCTTCATGATGGCATTCGTGACCACGTTCGGCTTCACGCAGGAGCCGGACAAGGTCGGCGCTGTCATCGGCAATATCGGTGAAGGCAGGACGCTCGGCTACGCGGCGCATGGCGCGGCCGGCATGGCGACGCTGTTCATCCGCGGAATGCTGTGCAACTGGATGGTCTCCACCGGCGTGGTCGGCGCGATGATCTCGACGACGGTCCCGGGCAAGGTGCTGGCGATGTGGATGCCGATCCTGGTGTTCTTCTACATGGTGTTCGAGCATTCGGTGGTGAACATGTTCCTGTTTCCGTCGGGGCTGATGCTCCATGCGAAGTTCTCGATCATGGACTACCTGATCTGGAACGAGATCCCGACCGTGCTCGGCAATCTCGTCGGCGGTCTCTCGTTCACCGGCCTGACGCTGTACGCCACCCATGTCAGGACGCAGCCGAAGCGTGATGCCAAGATCGCAGCCCGCGTCGCGGCTTGATTTCCGTCTCCCTTGGAGAGCCCGGCTTCAGTTAAGGTCGGGCTCTCCTCAAATCGCTCGATAGCCCAAATGCCATTGCGGATCACCATCGGAGCGCATTCCGACAAAGGGCAGAAGCCGGGCAACCAGGACTTCCACGGCGCACTGATTCCCGATGAGCCGGCGCTCAGCCTGAAGGGCATCGCGATCGCCATCGCGGACGGGATCAGCAGCAGCGAGGTCAGCCACATTGCGAGCGAGTCGGCGGTCAAGAGCTTCCTGACCGACTATTACTGTACGCCGGATGCCTGGTCGGTGAAGACCTCGGCGCGACGCGTGATCGCCGCGGCCAACTCCTGGCTCTACGCCCAGACCAGAGCCAGCCAATACGCCTATGACCGCGACAAGGGTTACGTCTGCACGCTCAGTGCGATGGTAATCAAGGCGGCCACGGCGCATCTCTTCCATATCGGCGATTGTCGCATCTATCGCCCCGCAGGCCACTCGCTCGAGCAGCTCACCGACGATCATCGCGTCATCATCTCGTCGCAGCAGAGCTATCTGGGGCGTGCGCTCGGGGTCAATCCCGAGGTCGAAATCGACTATCAGGCCATTCGGATCGAGCGCGGCGACATCTTCGTGCTCGCGACCGACGGCGTTCACGAACACGTAGGCAAGCGTTTTGTCGCCAACGTGTTGAAAGAGAATTCCCACGACCTCGACCAGGCGGCCCGTATCATCGTCGCTGAGGCGCTGGCGCAGGGCAGCGCGGACAATCTCACGATCCAGATCGTGCGGATCGACGAACTCGGTGCCGGCGATGCCGCCGAGATTCCGGTCCAGGCCGAGCAGCTGCCGCCGGCGCCGCTGCTGGACGCGCGGATGATCTTCGAGGGCTACCGGATCGTGCGCGAGATCCACGCCAGCAGCCGCAGCCACATCTATCTGGCCGTCGACGTCGAGACGGAGCTCGCCGTCGCCCTCAAGGTGCCTTCGATCGACCTGCGCGGCGACCCGGCCTATCTCAAACGGTTCCTGATGGAAGACTGGATTGCGCGGCGGATCGACAACCCGCACGTGCTGAAGGCCTTCCCATCGACGCGTCGCCGCGATCATCTCTACGTCGTCACCGAATTCGTCGAAGGCCAGACCCTGGCGCAATGGATGATCGACCATCCCAAAGCCGATCTCGATACCGTCAGAGACATCATCGAGCAGATCGCCAGGGGGCTGCAGGCGCTGCATCGCAAGGAAGTGCTGCACCAGGATCTGCGGCCTGCAAACATCATGATCGACCGGACCGGGACGGTGAAGATCATCGATTTCGGATCGGTGCGGGTCAGCGGCGTGGTCGAGGCCGATCCGGCTGCCGACCACGACAGCATCCTCGGCACCCAGCAGTATACGGCGCCGGAATATTTTCTCGGCGAGGGCGGCTCCGAATGGTCCGACCAGTTCTCGCTCGGCGTGATCGCCTACCAGATGCTGACGGGCCGGCTGCCCTACGGCGCGCAGATGGCACGTGCACGAACCCGGGCGCAGTTTCGCAAGGTGCTTTATCACCCGGCCTCCGGCGATGACCAAACCGTCCCGCTCTGGATCGATGGCGCACTCCGGCGCGCCGTCCATCCCGTCGCCGCCAAACGTTACGAGAGCCTCTCGGAATTCGTCTTCGACCTTCGGCACCCCAATCCCGCCTATATCGGCGGCGGCCGGACGCCCCTGATCGAGCGCAATCCGCTGCTGTTCTGGAAGGCGACGACTGCGCTGCTCGCGATCGCAGTGATCATCCTGCTCGCGGCTCGCCACGGCGGCTGGTAGGCGGACCTGCCAGCCGCGGATCAGGCGGGTTCAGGCGCGATCGCGCCAAGCGGCCTCGGCGCCACGCCCGCTCCCGGCTTCATGCGGAAATCATAGGTCATCAAGTGCCATGGCCCGATGGCCAGCTTGCCGTCCGGCATCACCGCGTCGCTGCGCCGCTCGACCTGGGCGATGAGCTCGTCCTTGACGCCAAAGACGACGTCGCTGTCGAGATATTCGTCGCCGCCGACGAAGACATGGGTGATGAGCGGCTCGTAGCCCTTGGCGTCCACCAGGAAATGCACATGGGCCGGGCGCATCGGATGACGCTTGGTCTCGAGGATCATCCGTCCCACCGGTCCGTCGGTCGGGATCGGATAGCTGCAGGGCAGGATGGTGCGGAAGAAAAAGCGGCCATCAGCATCGGTGATGAAGCGCGCCCGCGACGACGGACCATCGCTTTCATAGGACGGCCGCTGCGAATCGTAGAAGCCCTCGTCGTCGGCATGCCAGACATCGACCGCGGCGCCTGCCAGCGGGGCACCCGCCAGATCGGTCACCCGTCCCTGGACGAACATCTTCTCGCCCTTGAGATCCGCCGAGATGTCGGTGCCGTGGGGCGTCACCTTGTGCTCGCCGACGTAGAACGGGCCGAGTACGGTCGTCTCCGTCGCCCCTGCCCGGTCGCGATGATTGATGGCGTCGACCAGCATCGACACGCCGAGCACGTCGGACAGCAGGATGAACTCCTGCCGGCTTGCGGTGCAGGTCTGTCCGGTGCGGGTGAGAAAGTCGATGGCGGCGGCCCATTCGTCGAAAGTGAGCTCCGTCCGGCGCACATAATCGTGCAGCGACTTCACCAATTCCTGCAGCAGGAATTTCGCGCGCGGATCGGGTGTCCGTTCGAAGCTCGCGACGACGGCCTCCGTGAGCTCGCCTTCATTGAATTGTGTCATTGCCAATTCCTCCCGGCGCAAAGGGTACACGACGCATGCCTGGCCTGCCATTGGACGCGGCGCGATTTTCGGCTATCACCCGGAACAAACGGGATGCGCGGCCGATCCTCGCGCAGGCCGCCAGAAACCGATTATAGCGGAGACGCCCGATGCTCGCCCCGACACCCGCCTCGCCCGAAACCGTCGGCATGTCGAAAGCCGCGCTCGATCGCATCGATGCCCATCTGCGGCAGCGCTATGTCGAGGCCGGCCGCTTTCCCGGGACGCAGTTGATGGTCTATCGCCGCGGCAAGATCGTGCATGCGAGCTCGCTCGGCTATGCCGACGTCGAGCGCAAGGTCCCGGTCAGGGACGACACGATCTACCGCATCTATTCGATGACCAAGCCGATCACCTCGGTCGCCTTCATGATGCTGGTCGAGGAAGGCAAGGTCGCGCTCGACGAGCCGGTCGCGAAATACATTCCGGAGTGGAAGAATCTCGGCGTGTTCGTCGCCGGCACCGCGCCGGCCTTTGTCAGCCGGCCGCCGTCGCGGCCGATGCTGATCGTCGACCTGCTGCGCCACACCTCCGGCCTGACCTACGGCTTCCAGCAGCGATCGAACGTCGATGCCGCCTATCGCGACGCCAAGATCGGCGCAGTCGAAAAGGCGGGAACGCTGCAGTCGATGATCGATGATCTCTCGCGTATTCCGCTCGAATTCTCGCCGGGCGAGGCCTGGAACTACTCGGTCTCAACCGACGTGGTCGGCTATCTCGTCGGCAAGATCGCCGACCAGCCGTTCGAGCAAGTCCTGAAGCAGCGCATCTTCGATCCGCTCGGCATGAGCGACACCGATTTCCACGTGCCCGCGGCGAAGGCGCACCGGCTGGCGGCGTGCTACTCGGCCGATGCCGGCGGCGCCTTGTCGTTCCACGCCGCCGATCGCAAGGGCGGCCTGACCTTGCAGGACGACCCGGCGACCAGTTCGTTCCTGAACCCGCCCGACTTCATCTCCGGCGGCGGCGGCCTGTGCTCGACCACGGCCGACTATCTGACGTTCTGCCGCGCATTGCTCAATGGCGGCGAGCTCGGCGGCGTCAGGCTGCTCGGACCGAAGACGCTGAAGCTGATGACCTCGAACCATCTGCCGGGCGGCGTCGACCTGCCGGCGCTGTCGCGCTCGATGTTCGCGGAAGCAGCCTATAACGGCATCGGCTTCGGTCTCGGCTTCTCGGTGACGATGGATCCGGCCAAGACGTTGATTCCCGGCAGCGCCGGCGAATATGCCTGGGGCGGTGCGGCCTCCACGGCGTTCTGGATCGACCCGGCCGAGGAGCTGATCACGATCTTCATGACCCAGGTCTTGCCGTCGAGCGCCTACCCGATCCGCCGCGAGCTGCGCACGATGGTGTACGCGGCGATCACCGAAAGCAACGTCTAGGAGCGGCGTCGTGGCGGTAAAGCCGCTCAGGGAACCGGCGATCCCCGCGCGTTGCGCTTGGCGTGCACGTGGTGCTCTCCTATGCTGACAGTCATGTGAACGGCTGCAACCGCCGAACCCTTGCGGAGGCAGCCGCTCCAGCCTGATATGCGCTCGCCGCACAAATTCGCCTCCGCCCGACGCGTCTCCCGCCTGCGTCAGTCCCAACGGCGATCGGCAGCGCCAGCTCAAACGGGGCATCCGTGCCAAAACTCTCCCTGCCGATCCGGCTTGCTCTTCTGGTCGCAGGGACCACATTGCCGCTCATCCTGTTCGCAGGCGGAATCGTCTTGCACAGCTACATGCAGGATCGCAGCGACGCCCGTCAGCGCGTGCTGGAGACGGTGCGCAGCATCCGGCTGACGCTCGATGCCGAAATGCAGCGCATGACTGGCGGCGTCCAGGTCCTGGCGCTGACCGATGCTCTGACCACCGGCGATTTCGAACGCTTCCGGCCGATCGCGATGGGCTTCCTCGAGCAGTACGGCAAGAACGGCACGATCGTGGTCGCCGACCGCAACGGACGCCAGCTGTTCTCGTCGGCGACGACGGATACGGCTCACCTGCCGACGCGCAACAACCGCGAGATCACCCGCCGCGTGTTCGAGACCCGGCAGCCGCAATATTCCGACCTGTTCTACGGCGTCGTGAAGAAGAGCCTGATCGTCACCGTCGAGGTGCCCGTCTTTCGCGACGGCGAGGTCGTCTATGACATCTCGTTCAGCCCGCCGATCGAGATGTTCCAGACCATCCTGGAAAAGCAGCGGCCGAATCCGGACTGGACCTTGTCGCTGCTCGACCGCCAGGCGACCGTCTTCGCACGCGTGCCAAATCCGGCGGAGACGATAGGCAAGCAGGCCTCGCCCTCGGTGTTTGATCGCATGCGCAGCGAGCAGGAGGCGACGCTGTCGAGCGTATCGCTCGAGGGCGTGCCGCTGCTGTCGAGCTTCACCCATTCCACCCTCACCGGATGGACCATCGGCGCCGGCATCGCCGAGGATTCGCTGGTTGCGCCGTTGTGGCGCAACCTCGCCGTCACCAGCCTGCTCGGCGGCATCATGCTGGCGATCGGTCTGGCCTTCGCGGTGCGGATGGCGACGACGATCGCGCGCGCCGAGATGCTGCACGACCTGCTGATCGAGGAGCTCAATCACCGGGTCAAGAACACGCTGGCGATCCTGCAGGCGATCGCGGTGCAGACCTTCCGCAGCGCCAGCCGCCATGAGCGTGAGAAGTTCGAGGGCCGGCTCGGCGCGCTCGCCGAGGCGCATAATCTGCTCAGCAAGGAGAAATGGCAGGGTTCTGAGCTGCAGGACGTGATCGAGCGCGTGCTCAAGCCCTACCGCCTCAACACGCCCGACCGCATCAGGATCTCCGGCCCGAAGGTGGCGCTGTCGCCGCGGCTCGCCGTCGTGCTGTCGATGATCGTGCATGAGATCGCAACCAACGCCGCCAAATATGGTGCGTTCTCCAACGACACCGGCAAGGTCGATCTGTCCTGGGAGCTGGCGAGCGCGGCCGACGCGGCGAAGAAGCTGCCGGCACGGCTGCGGCTGGTGTGGCAGGAAACCGGCGGCCCGGTGGTCTCGGCGCCGATCCAGCGCGGCTTCGGCTCCCGCCTAATCGAGCGCAGCGCGCGCGATCAGCTCGGCGGCGAGGCCACGGTCGACTTCCTGCCGCTGGGCGTGGTCTATACCATCACCTGCAAGCTCGACGATTGAGCCGCGTCAGCCGAACCTCTGCAGCGCCGGGAACGTCTCGAGCAGCCAGATGCTGAAGGTCGAGACCGCGCCAGTGAGAAAGCCGATGCCGGTGGCGATCATCAGCACGCCCATCGCGCGCTCGATGTTCACGAGATGGCCACGCATGCGGATGAACAGCGCCGAGAACTGTTCGATCATGAACGCCGCGACCAGGAACGGAATGCCGAGGCCGGCGGAATAGACGGCAAGAAGCCCGGCCCCCTTGGCGACCGTCGTCTCCGCGGCTGCGATCGAGAGGATCGCCGCCAGGATCGGCCCGATGCACGGCGTCCAGCCGAAGGCGAAGGCGAGCCCCATGACATAGGCGCCCCACAGGCCGACCGGCTTGGGGATCGGCAGCCGCCCTTCGCGCATCAGGAACGAGATCCGCGTCAGGCCGAGGAAGTGCAGGCCCATCACGATGATGACGACGCCGGCGAGGATGGACAACTGCTCCGACCAGGCCCGGATCAGGCCGCCGATCAGCGAGGCGCTCGCCCCCAGCATCACGAACACGGTGGAGAAGCCCAGCACGAACAGTGCGGCCGAGATCATCACGGCGCGACGCGACGCGGCCGGAGGCTCGTCGCTCTCGATGTGCTCGATCGTGGCGCCGGTGAGATAGATCAAATACGGAGGAACCAGCGGTAGCACGCAGGGCGAAAGAAAACTGACCAAGCCAGCAATGAACGCGGCCGGAATCGATACGTTCTGGATCATGCGAGTCCCGCGATACGCCCCTCCAGGCGCAAGCCGGGGCACGACGCTTCTTGCCGCCGATGCGGGGAATACGCAACAGACGTGCCGAAGTTACGGCGGTCAACGATGATCACGGCCTGCGGGCTTTCGCCAGGATAGAGCCCGACGTCCCCGGATCGGGGCCTCATTGGCGAAGTCCCCCGCCCCGATAGGGAGTGTCGCCTCGCTTTAACCGGCTCGTCTGCGAGCCGGCGCGCGCCTCACCGTGGGATCACGACATATCACAAATGCGCCAGATGCACCCTTGTGCACACATCGAACTGTGCTATTTCACCACTCGAAGCAACGGTGGCCGGCGCTGACCCGGCTGCAGCTTCGCATCGCGCAGCTTGTCGGGATTGTCGGCTTGAACCATCTCATCGCAGAGCGATTTCAGATCGTCCTCGGTCAGACGGTTCAGCTTCATGCGCAGGTCGAGGATGGCAACCGAGACCAAATGCGCCGATTCGCGATTGCCCGTCGCCGCGAGCATGGCGCGGCACTGCTCGAGGGACGCAAGCACTGCAAGCATTTGTTCGTCTGAATTGGCCACAGGCGTCGTTTCCGTTCTAGTAGCGTGCGACGAGATGGAGCCGAGCAACTCCCGACTCGCGGATGGCTTCCAAATACGTCATGTCGTTGCTCCCCTGCGCTTTGCCGATGCGGCTCAGCCGAGCCATGCACCCACCCCCTGGGACGGCACGACGGCGTCCTGGCATGACGCAGGGTGAAGAAACATCACCGCTCCCCGGCATTCGATGAATTAGCGCCACGATCCGTTCATCACGATAGCATGACAACGGCCCATCTTCGAATACCATTTCATTGCGGTCGAGGCAAAAACCGTCGATCTTAGGTTCGACTCGCGTTAAGCGTGTCCCTGTCCTACATGATGTGTCAGACCGCGCATCTGCTGGCGGTAAGACCATGCTGCAGAGAACTGAAGGTGGCAGACTCATCGACCCTCGATCGCTCAACCAAATCATGGCACGAACGTGCCCTGCCCGTAATTTATCGGAATCACTCTAGCAGGCGGAGAGAGCTTGTATGCGCGTTGCGGCGGAACGGGGCGTTCCTCAGAAGGAACGCCGGGAACTAGCCGAGACCCCTGCGACGCTGGCACCAGGGGAGCACGGCGGCTCGTCTGCTGGGGCAGGATCGAGCATTGAACTGAGCCGAGAGAGTGGCGGCGCCAAGGGCGCAACGGCGAGCAAGCCGGCAAGAACTGCGACGGGCCGGGCCGCCCCGGCCAAGTCGACCGTGAGCAAATCGGCGCAGGCAAGCCTCACCGACTGGGATGCAGCGCGGATATTCCTCGAGGTTGTCAGGGCCGGCAGCTTTCGCTCCGCGGCCGAGCGGCTGACGCTCTCGATCAATGCCGTACGGCGACGCATCGATGATTTCGAGCGGCAGATCGGCGCGACGCTGTTCACGCGCGATGTCCACGGCGCTCGGCTGACCGACGAAGGCGCGCTGGTGGTCTCCGCCGTCGAGCACATGGAGGCCGCGTCATTCGAGCTGCTGCGCGCGGGCGATGGTCTCGCCGGCGCTGCGTCGGGCGAGGTCCGGGTCGCGGTGACCGAGGGGCTCGGCACGTTCTGGCTGGCGCCCCGGCTGGTCGAATTTCAGCAGAGCTTTCCCAACGTCATGGTCGATCTCTATTGCGCGATGCGCTCGGCCGACGTGTCGCGTCACGAGGCCGACGTCGCCATCCACCTCTCCCGGCCGGCGGCGCTCGACGTCAAGCTGGTCCGGCTCGGCCGCATGCACCTGATGTGCTTTGCGAGCGAGAAATATTTGGAGATATTTGGCATCCCAAAGACGATTGACGATCTCGTCAAACACCGCTTGGTTCTGCAGGTGGCGGACGAAGCCGCCGCCAATGCCGCCTTCGCCACCATCTTCCCCGGTTTCGAGCAGCGGGACCTGATCGCGATGACCACCAATGTCTCGAGCGCCAATTACTGGGCCGTGGCGCACGGCGCCGGCATCGGAGTCTTCCCAACCTATGCGAGTGCCCTGGGCGGGAAGATCATACCACTGGAGGTTGACCTCAAGTGGTCCTACGACATCTGGCTGTCTTATCATGCCACCACCGGACGCATCCCTAGGGTGCGTCACATGATCGACTGGCTGGTCGAGGCTTTTAACCCTGGCAAATACCCGTGGTTTAAAGACGAATTCATTCATCCACAGCAACTTAAAACAGTATATATGGGTGAACCCCTGACCCATCTATTCGGGGGCTTTCCGATGGAAGGACGGTAAAATCAGTATGAACAAATCAGCGGCAAAGAAAATGAAGCAGCGCAGTGCGGGCAAGCCCGACATCGAGCTCGGCAAGCGGATTCGCCTGCGGCGTGTAGAGCAGAAGATCTCGCAGGCCGAGCTCGGCGAGAAGCTCGGCGTGAGCTTCCAGCAGGTCCAGAAGTACGAGAAGGGCGTCAACCGGGTCGGCGCTGCGCGTCTGCAGCAGATCGCCACCGCGCTCGACGTGCCTGTGACGTTCTTCTACGACGGCGACAGCAAGGCGCGCGAGGTCGAGAGCCTCCTGTTCCTGGACTCAGCCTTCAGCCTGCGGTTGCTGCGCGCCTACAGCAAGATCAAGGACCAGACCGTGCAACGTCAGCTGGTATCCTTGATGGAATCGATCGCAGCGAACGAAGAATAGGCAAGGCTGTCTGATCCGTCAGACAGGTCTGCCCGTGATGGATATGGGCCATCTTCGCTCGAGGGCGCAACTTGGGGGCGCCAGGCGCTCTGCCAGCTCGGGCGAGTTCACTGCCTCGGCTCAAGGCCGAGCGATCGGCGCGGCCGACACACCGGCCCTTCTCGTCCGCACAGCGATCGCTGCGCGGTCTGAGGCTTCGTCGCTTTTATAATCTCGTGCTCTCTGCCGTCATAGGAAGTGGCGGCATGCCGGCGTTTCGGTCCTGTCCGGCCGACGCTGATCATGAACGCTGCGCGTCCTCTCCTGGGCCACCCGTGCACAGGTCGAGAGCTCGGCCCGAACGTCCCTTTGCCTGCCCATCATGTCCTGAACTTACATTGACGCCGTCACCGGCGCGGTGAACGATGCCGGCCGCCTGCCCTCCTGCGGACGGACCCACATGCCGACCATCTCCGAGCTCCCCACCACCTTCGCCGGGGACAAGATCCTCATGACCAGAGCGGGCGATGGCGTCGGCATCATCACCTTCAACAACCCGGACAAGCGCAATGCGATGTCGCTGGAGATGTGGGAGGGGCTCGGCCAGGCACTGGTCGCGCTGCGCGACGATGACGCGATCCGGGTCGTGGTGCTGACCGGCGCCGGCGGCAAGGCCTTCGTGTCCGGCGCCGACATCAGCCAGTTCGAGCAGAGCCGCCACAATGCCGCGGCCTCGGAGGCCTATGCCGAGCGAAGCGCCGCCCAGCGGGCGCTGCTCGCCGGCTACCCGAAGCCGACGATCGCCTGCGTCAGCGGCTTCTGCCTCGGCGGCGGCCTGCAGATCGCGATGCTGACCGACATGCGCTTCGCCGCCGCGGACAGCCAGTTCGGCATCCCCGCCGCCAGGCTCGGCATCGCCTATGGCTATGACGGCCTGCGCAACCTGGTGTCACTGGTCGGCCCGTCGCAGGCGCGGCTGCTGCTCTATACGGGCCTGCGGATCGATGCCGCGGAGGCGCTGCGGATCGGCCTCGTCGACCGGATGATGAGCAACGACGAACTGCTGCCGGCCACGCTGGAGATCGCCCGCACCATTGCCGTCAATGCGCCGCTGGCGGTCAAGGCCGCCAAGATCACCATCGCCGAAGTGCTGAAGGACGAAAGCCGCCGCGACATGGAAGCCATCAAGCGGATCGGCGACGTCTGCATGGATTCGGAGGATTTCCGCGAGGGCCGCCGCGCCTTCATGGAGAAGCGCAAGCCAGCCTTCAAGGGACGTTAGAGCGCCTCCAGCACCGCCCTGGTCACGTCGATCGTGCCGGCATTGCCACCGAACTCGAATGGCTTGAGGCCGGATGCGTAGACCTGGTCGACGGCCTGCTCGATCCGCTGGGCCGCCTCGGCTGCGCCCTCGATGCCATGGGTGTCCGCCAGCCAGTCCAGCATCATCGCGGCCGACAGGATCATCGCGGTCGGGTTGGCCTTGCCCTGCCCCATGATGTCGGGCGCGGTGCCGTGGCAGGGCTGGAACACGGCGTGGCGATCGCCGATGTCGGCCGACGGCGCCATGCCCATGCCGCCGACGAGACCGGCGGCGAGATCGGACAGGATGTCGCCGAACATGTTCTCGGTGACCAGAACGTCGAAATCCCACGGGCGCTTCACCAGCATGAGCGCGCAAGCATCGATGTAGAGGCGGTCCGTCTTCACGTCCGGATGAAGTTGAGCGACCTCGTCGAAGATCTTACGGAAGTAGGCGAAGGCCTTGAAGACGTTGGCCTTGTCGACGCAGGCTAAAGTCCCCGAGCGGCCGCGCGCGCGGCGCCGGGCGGCGAGCTTGAAGGAGAAGTTGAACAGCCGCTCGGATGTCTTGCGGGTGATGACGAGGGTCTCGCGCGCCTCCTCATGTGTCACGACACCTTTGCCCATCGAAGCGAACAGGCCTTCGGTGGACTCGCGGATCACGACGAAGTCGATGCCGCGCTCGGCGGCGCCGACGATCGGACTCGGCACGCCCGGGATCAGCCGCGCCGGCCGCACGCCGGCATAAAGGTCGAAATGGAAGCGCAGCTCGATCTGCGGCGCGATCTCGGTGTTGTCGGGATAGCGCACCGACGGCAGCCCGCAGGCGCCGAGCAGGATCGCGTCCGCCTCTTCGCACAGCCGGATCGTGGAGTCGGCGATCGAGACGCCGGTCGCGAGATAGTTGTTCGCACCGGCCTGGGCCTCGGTGAACCGGAACGACAGGCCGGCCTTGGCCTCGACCTTGCGCAGCACTTCAAGTGCCGGCGCCATGACCTCCGGCCCGATGCCGTCGCCGGGGAGGACTGCGATGTGGAGTGCGTTGGTGGAGGGCATGCTTTTTTCTTCGTCACACGAGGGATTTAGCGCCGTCATTGCGAGCGAAGCAACTTGTCCGCCTTAGCCCGAAGGGCGACGGCGGAAGCAATCCAGGGCCCAGGTTGAGACTCTGGATTGCTTCGTCGCTTCGCTCCTCGCAATGACGATGGAGAGGGTGTGTCCTACGGCGTCAGCACGGCGCGGCCGACCAGCTGACCCTTCTGCAGCTCACGCAGAGCATCGTTGGCCTTGGCGAGCGGCATCGGCGTCACCGGGATCGGCGCGATGTGCTTGGCACGGACGAGGTCGAGCAGCTCCTTTGTCTCGCGGAGATTGCCGACATAGCTGCCCTGGATCGTCACCGCCTTGATCGGAATGAGCGGCAGCGCCCACGGCGCGCCGCCGCCGAACAGGCCGACGATGACCAGCTTGCCGCCCTTGGTGAGGCAGTCGAAGCCCAGCTGCGCGGTGGCGGCATTGCCGACCAGGTCGATGACGGCCCGGATCGGCTCGCCTGCGGCCTTGTTCAGTTGCTCCAGCGCATCCGGCGCCTTGCCGTCGACCGCCGCCAGCGCGCCGGCCGCCAGCGCCGCCTCGCGCTTGCGCGCGTCGATATCGACCACGATCGCACCCTTGCCGCCCATTGCCTTCAACAGCGACAGCGCCATCAGCCCGAGGCCGCCGGCGCCGAAGATCACGATCGGCGTGTCGAAATCCTTCTCGACCTTCTTGAGCGCGCTGTAGGTCGTGACACCGGAGCAGGCGTAAGGCGCGGTCGTCACCGGATCGAGCCCCTTGAGATCGATCAGGTGGCGCGGATGCGGCACCGTCATGTGGTCGGCATAGCCGCCGTCGCAATAGACGCCGAGCGAGGCCGGCTTCAGGCACATGTTCTCGTCGCCGGCGAGACAGGTCGCGCACTTGCCGCAGCCGATCCAGGGATAGACCAGCACGACGTCGCCGACCTTCAGCCCGCCCTTCTCCGCCTCGGTGACCTCCGGCCCGAACGCCACGATCTCGCCGGCGCTCTCATGGCCCATGGTCCGCGGCAGCGACACGCCCCGATCCTTGAGGGACAGCGGCTTGCGGCCGTGCCCGAGATCATAGCCGCCTTCCCAGATGTGCAGATCGCTGTGGCAGACGCCGGCCGCCTTCACCTTGATCAGCACCTGTTTGCCGAATGGTTGCGGTGTCGGCTCGTCGACCTCGGTCAGCGGCGCATTGAAATCGGTGACCTTGAAGCTCTTCATGGTTTCACTCCCGTAGTCCGGTGCGGGCGCGACCGGACGGCGCATCGACGGGACGAGCGGCGAGGCTGCGCGCGGCAACGTCGCCTTGGACCTCCTCCCCGGCATGAGCGCGTCCGGCTGGTCCGGACTGTTCTTGCGATATCGCGACATTGGCTGGAAACGCGAGGAGCGGCAAGGCTGCGCGCAGCGCCTGCGGTCATGGCAGCCCTGCAGCGTTTTGCCTCAGCGAGCTCAAGGTTTTGCAGCGTCGCCTACGCCAGCTCCACGCAGGACTTCCACTGTGTGCTCTCCGAGGCTTGCGGCCCGCAGGCCGGCCGCAACCTTCGCTTCCGACATCCGAAACGGCAGGTTGACAACCTTGAAGCTGCCGGCTGCATCCTCCACATCGGCCAGCGCGCCGCGATGCGCGATCTGCGGATCAGCCAGCGCATCGGCCACGCTGCGGTAGGCCGAACTTGGCACGCCGCCCGCATTCAATGCCTCCAGGCATTGGGCGACGTCGAGCCGGCGCGACCAGGCTTCCACGCCATCCATCAGCGCCCCCCAGTTTGCCCGCCGGTCGGAATATTTTGCGAATCTGGGATCATCGACCCAGTCCGGATGGCCGATCACGGTCATCAGGTTCTGGAACGTCTTCTCGCTGGCGATGGCGATCATCACATAGCCGTCGCGACACTCCGCCGGGCCGAAGGTCGGCCGCGACGGCTGCGTGACGGGAAATTGCGACCATTGGATCTCGTTCAGCGTCAGGCTCAGCATCGATTCCAGCATCGAGCAGTCGATGTGCTGGCCGCGCCCGTTGCGTTCGCGCTGATACAGAGCGGAGGCGATGGCGCCGAACGCGTAGGTCCCGGTGACGACGTCGGCATGATAGATGCCGCAATAATCGGGTCGGCTGCGCCCCGGCTGGTAGGCGAGATGCGCCATGTCGTAGCCCGAAGCCGCATGGATCACCGGGGCGTAGGCCGGGAGTTCCGCCGATGGGCCGGTCTGGCCGTAGCCCGAGATCGAGCAGTAGATCAGCCGCGGATTCAGCGCGCTCAAGGCCGCATAGTCGAGCCCGAGCCGCTGCATCACTCCAGGGCGGAAGTTCTCAACCAGGATATCGGCCGATGCGACCAGCCGACGCACCGCGGCGACACCGTCGCGCGACTTGAGGTCGAGCACGACGCTCTTCTTGCCGACGTTGAGCTGACCGAAAGCGGTAGAGCAGCCATGACGCATCGGAGGCCGGGTGCGCATGGTTTCACCTTCGACTGACTCGATCTTGATCACCTCCGCTCCCATATCGGCAAGCATGCGGGCACAGTGCGGGCCGGCGATGGTGGTCGAGAAGTCGAGGACGCGCAGTCCCTCGAAACATCCTGTCAAACGGCTCTCATCGTTTCCCACTAGACTCACCCTGGCAGCTCCCTGGTTTGAACTCTTCTCGCTCGGCACCGAGGCCGAAGGTCCGCTTTGCCGTCGCGGATTCACAAAGCGTAAGCCATCGATCGTTGTGCAGGTCGTTTCTAGATCGAACCATTCGATGTCGAAAGCGTTTGGCGTTCCGCCGCGGTGCGGCAGCGCCTTTCTTCATGACTGAATTTGGACCTTTTCTTGCATAGGACGAACATGGGGCTTGATCGAGGACATCTCTTGCGGGTTCTGTTCGTTACGACCGAAATGGACGATTTCGTCCGGGTGGGCGGACTGGCTGCCGTTTCGGCGGCACTTCCCCGGGCGCTGCGCTCACACACCGATGTCAGGATCATGCTGCCCGGCTACCGGGACGTGATCGAGCAACTCACTCACATCGAGATCGTCGGCCACTGCGCGCCCCTGGCAGAGATGCCGGGCTGCGCCCTGGGGCGGTCGTCGACCCGCGACGGCCTGCCGGTCTACGTCCTGCTCTGCGACGAGCTCTACGACCGGCCGGGCAACCCCTATGGCGACGAAAGCGGGCAGGACTGGGCGGACAACGACATCCGCTTCGGCCGTCTCGCCGCCGCCGCCGCCGAGCTGGCGGCGGGCACGCTGGACAAGAACTGGGCAGCCGATCTGGTCCACGCCAATGATTGGCAGGCCGCATTGGTGCCGGCCTATCTGGCGTGGCGCGGGGTCGACGTACCGTCGATCCTGACCATCCACAACCTCGCCTATCAGGGCCTGTTCCCGCGCGAGTCGCTGCGCCGGATCGGCGCGCCCGAATCCTCGTTCCACATCGACGGTCTGGAGTTCTACGACAAACTGTCCTTTCTCAAGGGCGGTCTGGTCTATGCGTCGCATCTGACCACGGTCAGCTCGACCTATGCCCAGGAGATCACGACGCCCGAGCTCGGCTGCGGGCTGGAGGGCCTGCTCCGGCAGCGCTCCAATGCCGATGAGCTGACCGGCATTCTCAACGGCATCGACGAGAGCTGGGATCCCCGTTACTGCCAGCAGCTGGCGCAGCCCTTCGCCGCGGGCGACTGGAAGGGCAAGAAGGCCAACGCCGACTACGTCCGCAAGCAGTTCGGCCTCGCCGTGTCGCGCGGTCCGATGTTCGGCATCGTCGCGCGCCTCGTTCATCAGAAGGGCATCGACCTGGTGCTGGAAGCCGCCGATGAGATCGTCGGCGCCGGCGGCCAGATCGTGGTCACCGGCACCGGCGAGCCCGCCATCGAGCGCGCGCTGATGGAGGCCCACCGCCGCCGGCCGGACGCGATCGGGGTCGCCATCGGCTTCAACGATGCACAGGCGCGGCGCATCTTCGCCGGCAGCGACTTCACCCTGATGCCGTCGCGCTTCGAGCCATGCGGCCTGAGCCAGATGTATGCCCAGCGCTTCGGCTCGCTGCCGATCGGCCACCAGACCGGCGGCCTCGCCGAGACCATCACCGATGGCGAGACCGGATTCCTGTTCGAGAAGCCGTCGGCGGAATCCTTCCTCGGCGGGGTGAAGCGCGCGTTTTCGGCGTTCACCAGCACCGAACGGCTGAACGAGATGCGGCTGTCGGCGATGGCACGCTCATTCAGCTGGAACCTGTCGGCCGCCTGCTACAACGCGCTGTACCGGAAGATGCTGGCGTCGTAGCCCGCTCCCGTAGCCCGGATGAGCGAAGCGACATCCGGGTTTATCTCATCCTGTCGAACAGGCCCCGGATATCGCTTCGCTCATCCGGGCTACGGTCAACAACAAAAGCCCGGACGTCGTCCGGGCTTTTTCTTGGGCGCTTGAAAGGCTGGCTTCTTACGCTGCGCGGACCGCTTCCAGGAAGCTGCCGACCTCCCGCTTGAGGCGGTTGGAATCTCCAGCCAGCGACTTGGCCGACGACAGCACCTCGGCGGAGGCCGAGCCGGTCTGCGAGGCGCCGCGCTGCACGTCCGTGATGTTGGACGAGACCTGCTGGGTGCCGTGGGCGGCCTGCTGCACGTTGCGCGAGATTTCCTGCGTTGCCGCGCCCTGCTCTTCGACCGCCGCCGCAATGGCTGCTCCGATCTCGGCAAGCCGCTCGATCGTCGAGCTGATCGCCTGGATCGAATTCACCGATTCCTGCGTCGCGGCCTGCACGCCCGAGATCTGCTGTGAGATCTCCTCGGTCGCCTTCGCCGTCTGTTCCGCGAGCGCCTTCACCTCGGTCGCAACCACCGCGAAGCCGCGACCGGCGTCGCCGGCGCGCGCCGCCTCGATGGTGGCGTTGAGTGCGAGGAGATTGGTCTGTCCGGCAATGCTGTTGATGAGCTCGACGACGTCGCCGATGCGGGCCGCGGCCTGCGACAACTCGGCGACGCGCCCATTGGTCTGGCGCACCTGCTGCACGGCGTCGCCGGCCATGCGGGCCGACGCCTGGACCTGACGGCTGATCTCGATCACCGACGAGGAGAGCTCCTCGGTGGCGGAGGCGACCGACTGAACGTTGGCGGACGCTTCCTCCGACGCAGCCGCCACCACCGTGCTGAGCTCCTGCGAGCGGCTAGCGGTGTTTGTCAGCATATCCGCCGACGTTTCGAGGCCCGAGGCCGCCGACGACACGGTGTTGACGATGTCGGCGATCGTCGACTCGAAGTTGCGGGTCAGCGCATCCAGCCGCTGGGCCCGATCGATCTGCGCCTGCGCGTCGCGCTGCGCGGCCTCGTCCGAGACCTTCTTGGCGATCAGCGCGTCCTTGAAGATCTTCAGGGCGCGCGCCATCGCGCCGATCTCGTCCTTGCGGGACTCGTTCGGAATGTCGGCGCTCAGCTCGCCATTGGCGAGGCGCAGGGTCACGCCGGTCAGCCCGACCAGCGGGCCGATGACGCCGCGGACGACGCCGATGACCACGGCGACCGACACGATCGCCACCAGCAGCAGAACGCCGAGCGCGATGAACAGCCGCAGCCGCGCCGCGCCGATCGCCTGATCGATGGCCTGATGCGCGGACTTCAGCGCCGCATCGCGCAGCACGATGACGTTGTTCAGCATCGGCGTGGTCCAGCGGCCCCACTCCTCAGCCGTGACCGGCGACGGCTGTCCGTCGCGCCCCGCCGTGACGATCTGACGGTAGCGCTGTTCACCAGCACCCATCAGGGTCGTGCGCACGTGCTCTAGCGCGGCGGACACCTCCGGCGTATTGCGAACGCTGCGCGCCGCGAGCTCGATCTGCTGCCACAGCAGGGTCACCTGTCCGCTCTGCTCGGTCACCTCGGCAAGACGCGCCGGGGTCCAGCTGACGTTCTGGATGAAGAAGCGCAGCACGGCGGAGCGCGCGCCGTTGATCGTGCGCATCGATTGCGACAGCTGCGCAAGCTGGGCCGAAGGCAACAGGTTCTCGACCTCGCCGCCGGCCCCCGACAGCTCGATCGCGGTCTCGTCGATGGCGGCATTCAGGGACTCGGCCGCCCGACCGAGGCCATCCGTGGTCGTCGCCTGGATGTTCGCCGGACGTTGCGCGGCCGGAAGCGGTACAGCGTTGCGCGCCGCCGAACGGACGCCACGCAGTGTCGTCGCTGCGGCATCGATGTTGGTGGTCGGCAGGCCCGCAACTTGCGCGGCGGCCTTGGCCCGTGCGAGCGCCTCGTCCGTCGTGGCGATGGCCTTGTCGAGCTTGGCGACATCATCCGCCGACGCGGACCCGGCCGCCGCGAGCAGATTCCACTGGCCGCGCTCGAGCGGGATCTGCGCATTGACCTTCAGTGCCAGCTCGAAGGCGTCCAGAACCTGCTCCGCCCGCTCGCGCTTGCGCAAGTCGCCCCACCCGCTCCATGCGAGCGCAAAGGCGAAGGCCATCGCGAAGAAGCCGGTCAGCAGATTGCCGGCAAGAATTTTCCATTTGAGACTGACCGCACCGGTCTCCGGCTTGATCGTCTCATTCTGCAGCACCGAGCGCTCGGACATCGGCCGTTCCCAATCAAATATCGCTGCCCGGCCGGTCACGCTCGCGTCGGCCGATACGCGCTGGCGCAGCGGCCTCCGGCGACGTCCCCGCGCGGTCGGCAAACACGAATCGCGGCGATGCTGCCGCGCCATAATGATTAAGAACGAATGGCGACTAATCCCTTAAACTCAGCTGATCCGAGCGGTATCGGAATGCCGCGATACCGCGCCAATCGGATCGACTCGGCCCATCGGGCCCTCTACTCCGCAGCCGCTGCAAGCGTCACCGAGGGATCGTGCAACACCACGCCGGAGAGCGGATCGTGCTCGCCCGACCAGGGCCTGCGCTGCAGGACCGATCGCGTGTGCTGATAGCCCGCAGTCCAGCGCGCGATGATGCCTCGCTCGGTGAAATCGATATCCTTGGTATGGCTCTCGCGAGCGAGTTGCGGGGCCAGCAGCCGGACGACATGCATCCGCGTCTGGCAACCGTGACT
The DNA here is from genome assembly GCF_032484415.1 of Bradyrhizobium sp. SZCCHNS30572. NCBI lineage: Bacteria > Pseudomonadati > Pseudomonadota > Alphaproteobacteria > Hyphomicrobiales > Nitrobacteraceae > Bradyrhizobium > Bradyrhizobium sp. SZCCHNS30572. The sequence continues at coordinate 493,049 of NZ_JAUESY010000005.1, forward strand.
GACAAGATCGCGGATCGCCGGATCATTGCGGGCCGACTCCGGCAAATGAACCGCAAGCTGATTGATGATATGCCGCAGCCGATGCGTCTGCTGCTGGCGCGCGATATGGCTCGAGATCCGGCTCGAATATTGCGCGTCCTTGTGGCGGTTGAACACCTCCGCCATGGTCGTCGGCTCGGCTCCCTCGGGATTCCACAGATGCACGGCGAAGATCAGCGAGTCCTTTCGCGGATTGTCGTCGAACACGACCTCGGTCGGCGTGTTCGACAGGATGCCGCCGTCCCAATACAGTTCGCCATCGATGCGAACTGCCGGAAACGCGGGAGGCAGCGCGCCCGATGCCAGGATGTGGCGGACATCCAGCACCTCGTCGCGACTGTCGAAATAGCGCATCCGGCTCGTCCTGACATGCGCCGCCCCGACCGTGAGGCGTAGACCGCCATTGTTGAGACGATCGAAGTCGACGAGCTCCTGCAGCGTTTCGCGCAGCGGAGCGGTCGAGTAATAGCCGGCCTGCTCGGCACCGAGCGGATAGGACTCCCCGGCATGCGCCAGGGCGTTGGGACGGAAGAAGCCCGGAATCCCATGCGTCACGGTCGTCCAATAGGACAGCCGCTCGTTGAAATCCGGAAAGGCCGTGCGCACTGTCCAGGCTGGCCGCCGGTGCATCCGCTTCCAGAACTCCCGCAGCCGCGTCATGCGCTCCTGCACCGGGCTGCCGGCGATGAGAGCGGCATTGATGGCGCCAATCGATGTCCCGATCACCCAGTCCGGCTCCAGACCAGCCTCGTGCAGCGCCTGATAGACGCCGGCCTGGTATGAACCGAGCGCACCACCGCCCTGCAGGACGAGAACCACCTGCCCGGGCAGCCTGCTGCGATCGATCATCGCGCACATCGTGTCGTCGACGTCGGCCATGTCTCCCTCCTCATGTCTCCCTCCTCATGTCTCCCTCCTCATGTCTCCCTCCTCATGTCTCCCTCCTCATGTCTCCCTCCTGATGCATTGTCCTGTTCGCAGTTTTCCCGTCGCTGTTACATCGCCCAACCGTCAATGTGCGGTCCAACCACCATCGACCGGCAGGGCAACACCGGTGATCGATGCGGCGGCATCGCTGGCGAGAAAGACGGCGAGCGCACCGATCTCCTCCACCGTTGCAAAGCGCTTGTTCGGCTGTTGCGCCAGCAGGACATCGCGGATGACCTGATCGCGGGAGATGCCGTGCGCCCTGGCCTGTCCGTCGATCTGCGCCTCGACCAGCGGCGTGTAGACGTAGCCTGGACAGATCGCATTGCAGGTGATGCCGATCTCGGCCGCCTCCAGCGCCGCGACCTTGGTCAAGCCGATGATGCCATGCTTGGCAGCGACATAGGCCGATTTGAACGGCGACGCGACGAGGCCATGCGCCGAGGCGATGTTGATGATGCGACCGAAGCTATTCCGCCGCATCGACGGCAGTGCCAACCGCATCGTGTGGAACGCCGACGAGAGATTGACCGCAACGATGGCGTCCCACTTTTCGACGGGAAACTGCTCGAGCGGCGCGACGTGTTGAATGCCGGCGTTGTTGACCAGGATGTCGATACGGCCAAATTCCTGCAGGGTACCGGCCATCATGCGCGCGATCGCTTCCGGCTGCGTCATGTCGGCCGCAGCATAGCCGGTGCGAACACCGAACTCCGCAGCGATCTGCGACCTGATGCGGCCGATCTCCTCGGGAGCTCCGAAGCCGTTCAGCATCACGTGCGCCCCGGCACCGGCAAGTGCCTGCGCAATCCCCAGACCGATGCCGCTGGTCGAGCCGGTGATCACCGCCACCCTGCCGGACAACGGAGGTAATGTGGATCGGGCTTTCAGTGAATCTACAGCCATGGCGTCGCCTTCGTCCGAGCAGTTGAGCCCCGTGCCTGCACAAATTGCCGGGCCGCCATGACCAATGGAAATGCCGTTTGGCTCGCCACACGATAGGTGCTCGCTATCGCAATCGCTGGTGCCAAGCCCCGCTTGGTAGGATATTGCACCCGGGACGTCAGCCCGATCGAACGGAGCACCTCGATGGAAATGCATCAGGTTCGGTATTTTCTTGCCGTTGCCCGGCTGCTGCACTTCACGCGCGCGGCCGAGGAATGCAACGTGACGCAGCCGTCGCTGACGCGTGCGATCAAGCAGCTCGAAGCCGAGCTCGGTGGCGACTTGTTCCGGCGTGAGCGGCCGGCCGCGCAACTCACCGAGCTCGGCCAGCGCATGCATCCACTGCTGAAACAATGCTACGAGGCTGCCGTTGGCGCGCGAACCCTCGCCTCGTCCTTCAAGAGCGGAGAGCTCGGCACGCTCCGGATCGCGCTCGCCGACTCGGTCGACCTTGCGCTGCTGATCCCGCTGCTCGATCAGCTGCAGCGCCAGTTCAACCAGCTCGAGCTCAGGTTTCTACGCGGCAGCAGCCGCATGATCGCAGAGCATCTGAAGAGCGGCGAAGCGGAGCTCGGCATCGCCTCGGAGATCGACGAGACCTGGGATCGGCTGGATGTCTGGCCTCTCTTCACGGAGGACTTCGCGCTCGCCGTGAGCAGCCGGCACCGGCTGGCCGGGCAGGATCCGATCGCGATCGATGATCTGGGCGGTGACGCGTTGCTGTGCCGCAACTATTGCGAACATGCGGACAGGTTGCGCACGCTGCTCCGCGAACGCGGCGTCGACCTCGGACGAACTCATGATGTCCACTCCGAACGCGACCTGATCGCGCTGATGGAAGCCGGGGTCGGCATCGGTGTGGTGCCGCAAACGACCGCGCTGCCGGAGACCCTGCATCGGGCCACCGTCGACGGACTCGACGTGCGGCGCACCGTTCATCTCTACGGCGTTGCTGGCCGTGAACGCACGGCGGTTGCCTCGACCGTGATGCGCATGCTGCGCGGCAGGAACTGGCAGGAATGGCTCGCTCAGCTGTCCTGAGCCGCGGCCTGGCGAAGCGCTTCGACCAGATCGTCGATCTCCATCCGCTTGCGGAAATCGGGATCGACGAAGCGCGCCTTTACGAGACCGTCACGCCCGACCACGAAGGCAGCCGGAATGGGCAACACCCAGCCGTCATTGCCGTGGAAGCTCGCCAGGTCCTGGTGCGCCAGTAGTTGCTGGATCTCACGACCAAGCCAGATCGCGAGGTTGAGCGACAAGGCATAGCCGTTGTCGAGATCCGTCAACACAGGGAAGGTGGCGCCGGCGTCCGATTTGAACTGCTGCGTGAACGCCTGCAGCTCCGGCATGATCGCGACGATCGCGCCGCCCGCGGCGTCGATGCGCTCCTGCGCCTTGATCACCGCGCGAACGTTGAGCCGGCAATAGGGGCACCAATGGCCGCGGAAGAACATCACGGCGACCGGCCCCCGGACGAGGCAGGATTGCAGGCTCACCAGCCGGCCAGCCTCATCGGGCAGGACGAATGGCGGCATCGTCTCACCGGGCCGCGGCGCAGTCTCGCCGCCGCCGTTGTCTCCGAGCCGCGCCACCAGGCGGTCGACGGCGGACGCGTAGGCCGGAAAGATCTCGCGACCCGCAGCGGCATAGGCCTCGAGCTGCTGACGCAGGGTGCCCTGCATCTCCCTGCATTGCAGGAAGGCCTGTCTGAGCCGCTCGGCATCCGCGGGTGAAAGCACTGTCATGAGCAGCTCCGGCAGGTTCAGGACCCCAACCATGATAGTTTCCCGGGCAAGCCGACCACAAGGGCGGCCTGCCCGACTGTCGCGCTCAGGGCCGATAGAAATTGCCGGTGGGATCGAGCATGCCGGACGCCGAATAGAGCTGCCCGTCGCTCATGAAGAAGACGGTGTTGTTCGGCACCTTCCTGGCGTGGCGCATCATGGCCCGATGATTGGCGTCGCCGGCGGCCATCGTCATCATGCTGGTCTTGCCGGCGCTGTAGACATAGGCCATGCCGGGCGCGAGATCGAGGCCGCCTTGCGCGATGGCTGCGGTGGCAGAGACCGCGACCACGGCCGCGGCGATCAAGGTCTTGGACAGGCGGGTCATGGATATCTCCTCCTCATGAATGCTGTCGCCCGTCATCGGGCGTCCGCATTACAAGCGCGACCTGCTCTGCTTGAGAAATGCCGTTGTCCAATCGCGAGGATAGCGTCCGCCTATCGATAGCGGCGGTCTATCGGCTCCAGAGAAAGGATGCATTTCCATCATGTCCCCTGCTCCCCGATGGTGCGCCTCGCGATGCCCGCTGGGCGCGGGCCGCTGTTCCATCAGAGGAGACAATGACATGTTGATGCAGATCGCACCTACACGCGCGCGCCGCCTGAGCGCTGCTTTCGTCCTGGCCGTTGCTACGACGGTGATCGCGGCGTCCGGCGCCCGCGCCGGCGAGTGTCCGGCCGACAAGATCAAGGCCGGCGTACGTGAGAAAGCCGACGTCAAGGCGGTCGGCGTTACCGACGTCACGCTTGGCGCGATCGATCTCGCCAAGCAGCCCGCCAATATCAAGGACCGCGAGTTGCGCTTCCGCAAGCTGACCATCGCGCCCGGCGGCATCGTGCCGTGGCACAGCCATGACGATCGCCCGGCGCTGATCTTCGTTCAGCAGGGCGAGATCATCGAATATGCCAGCAACTGCGCCGAGCCGATCCTGCACAAGGCCGGCGATCTGAGAGCCGAGGTGTTCGGCACGTCGCATTGGTGGAAGAACGACGGCAAGGAGACGGTCATCCTCTATGTCGGCGACGTTCGCAAGGATCCGCACGATCACAACATGTAGATCGCGGGCCTCCGCCAGCCGCCTTCGGATCGCCGCCTTCAGGCAGGCGATCCGGATACGGCCGCGTTGCCTGTGGAGCCGAGGAGATTGCCATGACGGATCTGTCCGCACGGTTGCCGATTGGAGCCGCCGATGTGAATGCACGAAGGGCGGCGCGGCGCGCGGTCCTGGTCGGCCTGCTCGCCTTTTTCAGCCTCGTCGATCTGTTCGCGGCGCAGGCGATGCTGCCGGTCCTCGCGCGCTACTATCAGGTCAGCGCGGCCGAGATGGGGCTTGCCGTCAACGCCTGCACGCTGGGAATGGCGATCGCGAGCCTGGTCATCGGCCTGCTCAGCCCGCTGATCGATCGCCGGATCGGCATCGTCGCCAGCCTTGCCCTGCTCGCCGGCTTCACCGCCTTGCTCGGCAGCGCGCCCGACCTGACGGTGTTCGCAGGCTTGCGCATCCTGCAGGGCCTGTGCATGGCCTCGGCGTTCGCCCTCACCCTTGCCTATCTCGGCGAGCAGTGCACCGCCAGCGAGGCCGGCGGCGCCTTCGCGGCCTATATCACCGGCAACGTCGCCAGCAATCTGGTCGGGCGCCTGCTCTCGGCCGGTCTCACCGGTGCCCTGGGCCTCAAGCCGACCTTCTACGTCTTCGCCGCGCTCAATGTCTGCGGCGCCCTTCTCGCCGCATTCGCGGTCGGAGGCGCGGCCATGCGTGCGCAGGGAACGATGCGGCTGCGCGGCGGGGCCATCGCCGATCACCTGCGCGACCGCCGGCTGCGCGCGGCCTTCGGCGTCGGCTTCTGCGTCCTGTTCGCCTTCATCGGCGCCTTCACCTTCGTGAACTTCGTGCTGGTGCGACCGCCGCTGTCGCTCGGCATGATGGAGGTCGGACTGGTGTATTTCGTCTTCCTGCCCTCGATCGTCACCACGCTGCTCGCCGGCCGGACGGTCGCAAGGATTGGCACACAGGGCGCGATCTGGGGCGCACTCGCAACCGCAGGCCTCGGCCTCGTCCTGATGCTGTCGTCACAGCTCGGGGCGGTGCTCGCCGGCATGGTGCTGGTCGGAGCGGGCACGTTCTTCGCCCAGGCCGTGACCACAGGTTTCGTCGGAAAGACCGCCGCCCACGATCAGGGCGTTGCAAGCGGTCTTTACCTCGCCAGCTATTTCGCCGGCGGCATCATCGGAACGGCCGTGCTCGGCCAGTTGTTCGACCGGTTCGGCTGGACGGCTTGCGTGGCAGGCATCGCCGCCGCGCTCGCGGTCGCGGGATACCTGGCGCGTCGGATGACGCTGCCAGGCGTTCAGGACCGGCTCGGCGCGGCCTCGGGCTGAGCCGGCGGGGCCTGCTCATCGTCGTCGGCGATGGCGCGCCAGGCCGCCCCTTCGAGATCCTCATACTGGCCGCTCTTCAGCGACCAGAGAAAGCCGACCAGGCCGGCAAGGCCGAGCGCCAGAGCGAGCGGGACGAGAATGATCATCACTTCCATGACGCGACCTCCCCGGCCACCTTGCGGGCACGCAGCGCATTCAGCATGACGATGATCGACGAGCCGGACATCGCGGCTGCCGCGATCAGCGGGGTGACGACGCCGCTGATCGCAAGCGGCACCGCCAGGGCGTTATAGCCGACTGCGAGCCACAGATTCTGCCGCATCAGATGCAGCGCCTTGCGCGCGTAGTCGATCGCGGCCAGCACCGGCGCCAGGGGACGACCGAGGAAGACGAGATCGGCGGTGGCCTGGCTCAGATGCGCGGCCGAGATCGGCGACATCGAGACGTGCGCGGCGGCGAGCGACGGCGCGTCGTTCATGCCGTCGCCGACCATCATGACCTTGACGCCCGCGCGCTTCAGCTCCTCGATGCGCGCGATCTTGTCGGCCGGCGTGACGCCGGCGCGCCACTCGACGATGCCGAGCGCCTTGGCGGCCGCAGCCACGGCCGCCTCGCGATCGCCCGAGAGGATCTCGACCTTGATGCCGCGCCGCTGCAGGCCGGCGACGATCTTGGCGGCGTCGGGGCGCAAGCCCTGGCGCACCGAGAACAGGTACTTGCTGTCGCCGCGGCTGAAGGCCACCACCGAGGCCTCGGGATCAACGCTGCCGGTCTGCGCAACCAGCGCCTCGGCGCCGCAGAAGGTTGGACGTCCCAGCCTGATCTCGACGCCGTCGACGACGGCGCGGACACCCTGGCCCGGCTCCTCGACCGCGCCCATCAGCGGCGACCGCGCATTGGCGGCCTGGGCCACCGCCGCGGCCACCGGATGATGGCTCGACAGCGCGAGCTGGCCGGCCAGCGCGAACACATCTGCAGGGATGTCGGCGGCGTTGACGACCTCGAGCTCCGGCAGCGTCAAGGTACCGGTCTTGTCGAAGATGACGTGATCGGCCTCGGCGAGGCGCTCGATCGCATCGCCCGCATTGAGCAGCACGCCGGACTTGAACATCGCGCCCGACGCCACGGTCTGCACGGTCGGAATCGCGAGCCCGAGGGCGCAGGGGCAGGTGATGATCAGCACGGCGATGCCGGTGACGATGGCGTCGTGCCAGCTCGCGCCCATCAGCACCCAGCCGAGCACGGTGAGCGCAGCGGTCGCATGCACCACCGGCGCATACAGCCGCGAGGCGCGGTCGGCGAGGCGCATGTAGCGCGAGCGGGCCTGCAGCGCGTTGTCGAGCAGGCGCGTGATCTCGGCGAGCAAGGTGCCCTCGGCCGCGGCCGACACCCGGACGCGCAGCGTGCCGGAAATGTTGAGCGAACCGGCATAGACCGCGGTGCCCTGCTCGGCCGGCACGTACAGCGTCTCGCCGGTGATCAGGCTCTGGTCGATCTCGGAGCGGCCCTCGACCACGACGCCGTCGACAGCGCAGCGCTCGCCGGGCCGCAGCAGCACGAGATCGCCGGCGCGAACGGCGGCGACCGGTACCTCCGAAATCTCGTCGGGGCCGATGAACTTGGTCGCGGTCTCCGCCTTCAGCGCGGCCAGATTGCCGGCGACGGCGCGAGTCCGCCGCCGCATGTTCTGGTCGAGATAGCGGCCGACCAGCAGGAAGGTCAGCAGCATGATCGCGGCGTCGAAATAGGCGTGCTCGGCGTGGTGGAAGGTCTCGACGACCGACATGCCCAGCGCCAGGATCACGCCGATGCAGATCGGCACGTCCATGTTGACGTTGCCGCTCTTGAGCGCGCGCCATGCCGAACGGAAGAACGGCTGGCCGGCATAGGCCGCGGCCGGCAATGCGATGACGGCCGACAGCCAGTGGAAGAAGTCGCGCTGCTCCGGCAGCATGTCGCTGACATTGCCGGACCACACCGGGATCGACAGCATCATCACGTTCATGGTCGCGAACGCGGCGACGCCGAGACAGCGCAGCAGGAAGCGCGATTCCTCGGCCTCGTTGGCCTCGGCGCTTGCCTTCTCGAACGGATAGGCCTTGTAGCCGAGCTCGGCGAGGCGGTCGATGAACTTGGCCGGATCGAGCGTGCCCTGCTTCCATTCCAGCGCGACGCGGCGGTCGGTCAGGTTGACCCGCGCGAGCGTCACGTCGGGCAGTGCCGAGAGGCCGCGCTCGATCTTGGCCATGCAGCCGGCGCAGCTGACACCCTCGACCGCGAGGTCGATGTGCTTCAGGCCGGCGCCGAGATCCTTGACGTAATGGGAGAAGTCACGCGTCACATGCATGATCGGAAGTCCCTTCAGTTCAGCAGCACGCGGTTCTTCGACATGAACAGGCGGCGGCCGCTGGAATCACCTTCGAGCACGAGGTCCCACTGGCCCGGCGCGATCGCCTCCGCCGTGCCGCGATAGATGCCGATGCCGACCTCGGCGAGGGCGACGTCCTGATCGGCGCGCTTGTCGGCGGGACGCTCGAGCCGGCCCTGGAAGGTCAGGCCCGAGACGGGATTGCCGCTCGCGTCGCGCGCGTTGACCTGCAGGATGGCGGCGCCGCCGGCGCCACGCTCGATATGCGCCTCGACCTGCCACCGCCGCGCCTCCTGGGCGCGCGCCGCCGCGATCTCCTTCTCGTAGCCGAGGCTGGCGCTGTAGGCGCTGTCGACCTCGGTGCCCGGCAGGGTCGAGATCGCCATCTTCATCATGTAGACGTTGACGCCGATCACGGTCCCGAAGAAGGCGAGGAGCATCGCGAGCACCATGCCTCCGGTCAGCTGGAAAGAAGGATTGGAACGGCTGGCCATTGACAGGCTCCTTAGCTCTACGGGCTGACGAAATTGTCGGTGGCGGAGGCGACGACGCCGAGACCGATATCCGTCACATGGAACTTCACTGGGATGGACTTCGCGGGATTGTTCTCCTCGGGAGCGGTCACCAGGAGGCGCAGCTCCTCGGTCTGGTCGCGCCCGATCACGATCATCGGCCGGTCCGGCGTCACCGAATCCGCACCGACGACGTGGACGGTCGAATTGGCAGGCCCCTCGATGTCGATGGCGATGACGCGATCGAAGCCGTGCTTGTTGAGGACGCGCACCGTATAGGCATTGCGGATCGAGCCGTCGGACAGCTTGATCGCGATCGGATTGCGATCGTGCAGCACGTTAACCTCGAGCAGCGACCGGGTCGCGAGCTTGTAGACCATGGCGCCGCCGACCACGGCGATGATCGCGGCATAGACGATGGTCCGCGGGCGCACGAGCTTGTAGATCGGCGGCTTGCCTTCCTGTCGACGATGGATGTTGATGTCGTTGTCATAGCCGATCAGCCGCGTCGGGCGGCCGATCTTGGTCATGACGGTATCGCAGGCGTCGATGCAGAGGCCGCACTGGATGCAATCCATCTGGGCGCCGTCGCGGATGTCGATGCCGGTCGGGCACACCGCCACGCATTGCTTGCAATCGATGCAGTCGCCGGCCGGCTGGCCGAGCGCGCGCAATTCGGCGGCCTTCTTGACCGACATGCGGCTCTCGCCGCGGTCATAGCGGTAGGTGACGTTGAGCGCCCATTCGTCGGTCAGCGCCGCCTGGATGCGCGGCCACGGGCACATATAAACGCAGACCTGCTCGCGCATGAAGCCGGCGAGCGTGTAGGTCGTCGCGGTCAGGATCGCGATCCAGACATAGGCGAGCATCGGCCCCTGGAAGGTGATGAGATCCTTCACGAGCGTCGGCGCATCGCTGAAATACAGCACCCAGGCGCCGCCGGTCCACCACGCGATCATCAGCCAGATCGAATGCTTGAGCACGAGCTCCGAAATCCGCTCCAGCTTCATCGGGTCGCCGGAGGCATCCTTCTTCATGCGCTCCCGCCGGTCACCCTCGATCAGGCGCTCGACGGCATAGAACAGGTCGGTCCACACCGTCTGAGGGCACAGATAGCCGCACCAGATACGGCCGCCGATCGCGTTCATCAGGAACAGGCCGATGGCGGCGATGATCAGGAGGCCGGTGAAGTAGTACACCTCCTGCGGCCACAGCTCGATGAAGAAGAAATAGAAGCGGTGGTTCGAGAAGTCGATCAGCACCGCCTGGTCGGGCGCGCCGAGGCCGCGATTCCAGCGCACGAACGGCAGGAAATAATAGACGCCGAGGCAGAAGCCCATCAGGCCCCATTTGATCCGGCGGAAAGTGCCCGAGACGCTCTGCGGATAGACCTTCTTGTGCGCAGCATAGAGCGGACCGTAATCGTCCACGGGCTGCAGGTCCTGAGGCTTCAGGTCGTCCGGTCTTACCGTCTGGTTCATGGCTGGCGGATCATGGCTGGGGGTCTTCTCGCAGTTGCGGCCGAAGGTATGTCCACCTCCGGCCGCTCAGTTGATCCAGCTCAATCGAAGGGAAAGTTCCGTTGGATTTCCGTTACTTTCCGCCACCGAGCGAGTGGACATAGACCGCCATCGCCTTGATCGTGGTCGGGTCGAGACGGCCCTCCCAGGCCGGCATGACACCGGCGCGACCATTGGTGATGGTCTCGATCAAGGTCGCCTCGTCGGAGCCGTACAGCCAGATCTTGTCCGTGAGGTTCGGCGCGCCGAGCTCCGGATTGCCCTTGGCGTTGTCGCCATGGCAGGCCACGCAGTTCTCGGCGAAGACCTTGGCGCCGGCCTTGGCGTCATAACCCGGCCGGGTCGGCAGGCCCGCCAGCTCGCGGACGTAGTTGGCGACCGTGACGATCTCCGCCGGCTTCAGGACACCGTCCTTGCCGAAGGCGAGCATCTGGCCCTCGCGCGTCTTCGGGTGACCCGAGCGCACGCCGTACAGCAGGGTCTGCTGGATCTGCTCCAGCGAGCCGCCCCACAGCCAGTCGTCGTCGTTCAGGTTCGGGAAGCCCTTGGCGCCGGCCGCGCCGGTCCCGTGGCAGGCGGCGCAGTTGTCGCCGAACACGGTCTTGCCCTTGGCACGCGCCAGGGCCAGCATCGCCGGATCCTTCTCGATGTCGGCGAGCGAGGCGGTCGCGAGCGCCGCCATCTTGGCGCCGCGGATCTTCTCGAGATTGGCAAGCTCGACCCCCACGTCCGCACGGGACGAGTAGCCGAACAGGCCCTGAGTGTTGCTGGAGATGGTCGGCCAGGCCGGATACACGATCCAGTAGCCGATCGCCCAGACGATGGTGATGTAGAAGGTGATCACCCACCACCGCGGCAGCGGGGTGTTGAGCTCCTTGATGCCGTCCCAGGCGTGGCCGGTGGTGGGGGTGCCGGAGACACTGTCGACTTCGGTATGGTCAGCCATGATGAATTAATCCTCCCGCAACGGCATGCTCGCCGCCTCGTCGAAAGCGGCCTTGTTGCGAGGCCAGAGGGCATAGGTCACGATCGCGATGAAGATCGCGACGAAGATCGGGGTCCACAGCGTCGTCACGAGTGACGACGCGATGTTTTCGACTGCAATGATGGGCTTCATGATGTTCGCCTCTGATCTCAGCGCAGATTGGCTTTTTCGTTGTAGATCTTGAAGTCGACCAAGGTGCCGAGCATTTGCAGGTACGCTACCAGCGCATCCATCTCGGTCGGCGCACCCGCCTTGCCGTCGAAGTTGCGCACCACCGCCTTCGGATAGCGTTTGGTGAGCGCCTCGGCACCGGCACCATCCGGATCGACCTGCGCCTTGAGGTCGGCGGCGGCGTTGGCGATCTGGTCGTCGGTGTAGGGCACACCCACCGCCCGCAGCGTCTTCAGGTGATCGGCGACGTTGTCGGCGTTCAGCTCGGCCTCCTTCAGGAAGGGATAGCCGGGCATGATCGATTGCGGGACGATGGCGCGCGGGTTGGTCAGGTGGGTGACATGCCAGTCGTCGGAGTACTTGTTGCCGACGCGGGCGAGGTCAGGACCCGTACGCTTGGAGCCCCACTGGAACGGATGGTCGTACATGCTCTCCGCGGCGAGCGAGAAGTGGCCGTAGCGTTCCACTTCGTCGCGCAGCGGACGAACCATCTGCGAATGGCAGAGATAGCAGCCCTCGCGGACGTAGATGTTGCGGCCGGCCAGCTCGAGCGGCGTATAGGGACGCACGCCGTCGACCGCCTCGATCGTGCTCTTCAGGTAGAAGAGCGGAGTGATCTCGACGAGGCCGCCGATCGCGATCACCAGCAGGATGCCGATGACCAGGATGATCGAGTTCTTCTCGAAGACTTGGTGTCGTTGCCAGAAAGACATGGTTGATACCTCACTCCGCCGGCTGAAGGGCGACGGGCGACTGAACTTCTTCCTCACCGACACGGACCGTCATCCAGAGATTGTAGGCCATGATGAGTGAGCCGATCAGGAACAGCGCGCCACCGGCGGCACGGATGATGTAGAAGGGGTGCATCGCCTCGACGGTCTCGATGAACGAGTATTCGAGGAAGCCGAGCGCCGTGTAGGACCGCCACATCAGACCCTGCAGGATGCCCGAGACCCACATCGCGGAGATGTAGAGCACGATGCCCAGCGTGGCCGTCCAGAAGTGCCAGTTCACGAGCTTGAGGCTATAGAGACCCTTGCGGTTCCAGATCCACGGCACCAGGCAGTACAGCGCGCCGAAGGAGACGAAGCCGACCCAGCCGAGCGCACCGGAGTGCACGTGACCGATGGTCCAGTCGGTGTAGTGGCTGAGCGAGTTGACCACCTTGATCGACATCATCGGACCTTCGAAGGTCGACATGCCGTAGAAGGCGACCGAGACGACCAGCATGCGCAGCACGGGGTCCGTCCGCAGCTTGTCCCACGCTCCCGACAGGGTCATCAGGCCGTTGATCATGCCGCCCCAGGAGGGCATCCACAGCATGATCGAGAAGGTCATGCCCAGGGTCTGCGTCCAGTCCGGCAGCGCCGTATAGTGCAGATGGTGCGGGCCGGCCCAGATGTAGAGGAAGATCAGCGCCCAGAAGTGGATGATCGACAGCCGATACGAGTAGATCGGACGCTCAGCCCGCTTCGGGATGAAGTAGTACATGATGGCCAGGAAGCCGGCGGTCAGGAAGAAGCCGACCGCGTTGTGGCCGTACCACCACTGGAACATCGCATCCTGCACGCCACCCCAGGCGATGTAGGACTTGGAGCCGAACAGCGACACCGGAAGCGCCGGATTGTTGCCGAGGTGCAGAACCGCGATCGTGACGATGAAGGCAAGATAGAACCAGTTCGCCACGAAGATGTGCGGCTCCTTGCGCTTGATGATCGTCGTCAGGAAGACCAGCAGGTAGACCACCCAGACGATCGTCAGCCAAAGATCCGAGTACCATTCGGGCTCGGCGTACTCCTTGCCCTCGGTGACACCGAGCAGATAGCCCGTGCCCGCGATCAGGATGAAGAAGTTGTAGCCGATCACCACGAACCAGGGCGCGAGATCACCGGCGAGACGCACGCGGCAGGTCCGCTGCACGACGTAGAACGACGTCGCCAGCAGCACGTTGCCGCCGAAGGCGAAGATCACCGCCGAGGTATGCAGCGGCCGCAGGCGGCCGAAGCTGGTCCATGGCAGGTCGAAGTTCAGCGCGGGCCAGGCCAGTTGCGAGGCGATGATGAGGCCGACCGTGAAGCCGGCGATGCCCCAGAACATCGACATGAACGAGGCGAACTTGATCGGACCGAGATTGTAGTTCGGCCGACCATTGATCTCCTGCGGAGGCAGCTCGCGGCGCTCGAAGTAGCGGTTGAGGATGAAGAAGACGGACGCCGCGCTGGCGGCAGCCGCGAGCGAGGCGTGGAACGCGAAGGCCGTATCCAGTGCCTTCGCCGCAGCGAAGACGCACAGGAAGGCGGTGACGGCAAAAGTGAGCGACAAGCCACTTTCGCCGATGGTCATGGATTTTGTGGATGAGGACGCGCTCATGCGGAATCTCGCTGAAAGAACACGAGCCCAGCAACCACAATCGTTCACACGTGGAATTGATCGAAATCAACTTTGCGACCAGTTCGCCGGTAAACAGGCAGAGTGTTGCACGACGACGCGGTTTCGCTCGCAGACACGGCGACGGCCGGCATGCAGCGATGCATGCCGGCCGTCATTAGACGTTCGTAGCAGGCTTCGGACTCAGCGCGCCGCGCTCAATCCTTGGCGGCAGCCGCCAGCGCTCGCACGATGTCCTCGCGCGCCACGATCCCGACCACGCGGTTGTCGGCATCGGTCACGGGAAGGCTGCGGATGCGATGCTCGACCATCAGTTGCAGCACGCGCGTCAGCTTCGTATCCGGCCTGACGTAGATGAACTCGGACGTCATCACGTCGGCGACCGTCCGGTTCATCAGGTCGCTGTAGCGCGGCAGCATCTGATTCGGCGTAAAGGCAAAGCATTTCAGCACGTCGAACTTGGTGACGATGCCGATCACCTCGTCGTTCTCGACGACGGGGTAGGTGTTGAAATCGTCGCGGTCGAACATCTCGCCGAGCTCGCGGATCGTCGTCTCCCGGGTCACGGTCGTGACGTTCCGCGTCATGTAGTTGCCGGCGGTTTCCTCGAGAAATCTGTACAAGGCGGCAATCCTGTTCTCGAATGGAGCGGGTCGAATTTCAGTGCGACAGCAGAACGCAACGCTCGCTGCGCGTCATCAGATGCTCGGTGACCCCGCCGAGCACGAGCTCGCGGAATCGGGAATGGCCATAGGCGCCCGCCACGACGAGACCGGCCGAAACATCGGCGGCGACGGCGTCGAGCGTAGCCGCAACGTTGCGCCCCTGCCCCGGTTCCGCGACGCGCGCCGATGCGACGATCTTGTGACGGCCGAGCCATGCGACGACGTCCGCAAGATGCGCCGCGCAGGCGTCATATTCCGAGGCGGTTTCCGGGATCTCGGCGACCACGACGCCGCTCGCCTTGGCGAGCAGCGGCAGGGCATCGGTCAAAGCGCGGCGCGCCTCCGGTGTCTCCTTCCAGGCCACCAGCACGGTCCCGAGATCGAGGCTGCTGACGTTGTCCGGCACCACGAGCAGCGGGCGCCCGGCCTGCATGACGAGATCCTTGGGATTGGCGACCGCGAACGCATCGGACACCCCGGGCGGCACGCCGCCGGTGACGAGAATGTCGGCGGCACGGGCCTGCGCCAGCACGTAGCGCGCGGGGAAATCCACGGCGCTGCGCCAGCTCAACGACGCAGCCCGGTCACCCACTGCGGTGCGGAACTGCTGCTCGAGCTCGGCCAGTCGATTCCGCAGCGCGGCCTCACCCTGCTCGATCAGATCCTGCGCCTGCTCGCCGGTCGTGAAATACAGCGGCGGCGCGAATTCCGCGGCCGCCACGCCGATGACACCTGCGTCAAAGCGCGCCGCCAAGTCGGCCGCGACCTGAAGGCGGGCCTCATTCGGCTGACTGAGCGCAAGGCTCACCATGACAGTCGCGAACGTCATCCCGCCTCTCCAAACATTGCTTCCATGCAGCTCTTAGAGGTGAAATCACCTGCCGTGATGAGATAGATCAAGGTGCGGCGGTGAAGCACGGGCGGCAGGACACCGTTGGAACCCGGCCCAGGATCGGAGAAAGCCTTGAATTGTCGAACCAAAGTTTAAGTCGGGCCGGGTTGCAGGGGCGCAATCTGGTATAGGATACCGCGGTGGTCGGCCTCCCGGCCGCGGCGGCAACGGCGAATCGGACAACGGCGAATCGATCAAAGGCCTCGAATTGCGCGACTTCACCCACCCCTTCCCGGATGCATCCGCCAGGCTCGACGACGCTCCCGAGGACGCTCGGAGGCTGGGCTTCGGCGCGTGGGATCTCGATCTGGCCTCGGGCGAGTTCTACTGGTCGGTGACGACGCGGAAGCTGTTCGGCGTGGCGGCCGATCAGCCGGTGACCTACGGGTCCTTCCTGGCGCTGCTCGCGCCCGAGGATCGCGCGCCGGTCGAGGCGGCGATCGAGGATTCGCGCCATCGGAGCACCGGGTTCGACATGTCGTTCAAGGTGTCCGGCGGCGGCCACTGGATTCGCGTGCTTGCCGGCGTGGTCCCCGACGAGGCCGGCGCGCCGCACCATCTGCGCGGCATCGCCCTCGACATCGACCAGGAGAAGCGGCTGGAGGAGACGCTGCGGCTGCGCGAGCAGCATTTCCGCTCGATCCTGGACACCGTGCCGGACGCGATGATCGTGATCGACGGCAGCGGCACGATCCAGTTCTTCAGCTCCGCGGCGGAGCGGATGTTCGGCCTCACCGAGGCAGAAGCGGTCGGCCTTGACGTCAGCGAATTGATGCCCGAGCCGGACCGCTCGCGCCATGCCGGCTACCTCACCCGCTACCATGCCAGTCGCGAGCGCCGCATCATCGGCATCGGCCGCATCGTGACCGGCCGCCGCCGCGACGGCACGACATTCCCGATGCATCTGTCGATCGGCGAGATGCAGTCCGGCGGCAAGCCCTATTTCACCGGCTTCGCCCATGATCTCACCGAGCATCAGCAGACCCAGGCACGGCTGCGGGAACTGCAGTCGGAACTGGTCCACGTGTCGCGCCTCAGCGCCATGGGCGAGATGGCCTCGGCGCTGGCGCATGAGCTGAACCAGCCGCTCGCCGCGATCAGCAATTACATGAAAGGCTCGCGCCGGCTGCTGGCCGGCAGCAGTGATCCGAACACGCCCAAGATCGAGAGCGCGATGGACCGCGCCGCCGAGCAGGCAATTCGCGCCGGCCAGATCATCCGCCGTCTGCGCGATTTCGTCTCGCGCGGCGAATCGGAGAAGCGGGTCGAGAGCCTGTCGAAGCTGATCGAGGAAGCCGGCGCCCTCGGCCTTTCCGGCGCCCGCGAGCAGAACGTCCAGTTGCGCTTTCAACTCAATCCGGAGGCCGATCTCGTGCTCGCCGACCGGGTCCAGATCCAGCAGGTCCTGGTCAATCTGTTCCGCAATGGACTCGAGGCGATGGCTCATTCCGAACGCCGCGAGCTCAGTGCGACAAATTGCAGACTCAGCGACGACTTGATCGAGGTCTCGGTATCCGACACCGGAACGGGATTCCACGACGACGTCATGCCCAATCTCTTCAAGACCTTCTTCACCACCAAGGACACCGGAATGGGAGTCGGCCTCTCGATCAGCCGGTCCATCATCGAGGCCCATGGCGGGCGCATGTGGGCCGAGAACAACGAAGCGGGCGGCGCGACGTTCCGCTTCACCCTGCCGGCAGCCCCAACCAAGGTTGAGCACGATGGCTGAACGGGCCAAGGTCTATGTGATCGACGACGACGAGGCGATGCGGGATTCGCTCAACTTCCTGCTCGATTCATCAGGCTTTGACGTCACGCTGTTCGAGAACGCGGAGATCTTCCTCGGCCGACTGCCGATGCTCCCTTTCGGCTGCGTCGTCTCGGACGTGCGGATGCCCGGCATCGACGGCATCGAGCTGCTCAAGCGCATGAAGGCCGCCGGCAGCAGCTTTCCGATCCTGGTGATGACCGGCCATGGCGACGTGCCGCTCGCGGTCGAGGCGATGAAGCTCGGCGCGGTCGATTTTCTGGAGAAGCCGTTCGAGGACGAGCGACTGGTCGCCATGATCGAAACGGCAATCCAGCAGGCCGAGCCGGCCGCGAAGAATGAATCGGTCACGCAGGACATCCTGGCGCGCGTCGCCAGCCTGAGCCCCCGGGAGCGCCAGGTGATGGATGGACTGATGGCCGGTCTCTCCAACAAGCTGATCGCGCGCGAATACGACATCAGTCCGCGCACCATCGAGGTCTACAGGGCCAACGTGATGACCAAGATGGGAGCGAACAGCCTCTCCGAGCTGGTGCGTCTGGCGATGCGCGCAGGTGCGCTGAAGGATTGAGCTAGATCAAGCTACCTTGACAGAATCGAGTGTTATCTTGCGCCTCGGTTCAACATCACATTCTCGCGGCACGTGCGATGTCGGCTCACACAAAACCTACGGTCTACGTAGCCGACGACGATGCTGACGTCCTCGGCTCGCTGCGCTTCCTGCTGGAGGCCGATGGCTTCGACGTGCGCACGTTTCGCAGCGGCACCGCACTGCTCAAGGCCTCGGACCACGCGCCCGTCGACTGCTTCGTGGTCGACTACAAGATGCCGGAGATCAACGGCGTCGAGCTCGCCGAACGGTTGCGCAAGCAGGGGGCGACCGCGCCGGTGGTGCTGATCACGGGGCACTACGATGACCGGCTTGCGGCGCGCGCGGCGGCCGTCGGGATCCAGGATTTCCTGCTCAAGCCGTTGCTCGACGACAATCTGGTGAAGCGGATCCGCAAGGCGATCGCCAACGACCATTCGGGTACCGCCCAGCGGGTCTCCTGAGCGGGCCGGCTACGTATATCTACGTAAGGAACCCCCCTTAAGATAACGGCCGAAATGTCCTTAACGGGAGCCGCCGTGTACCACATCGCCATCCGCCGCAAGGAGATGGTCATGCTCAATCAGTCGATTACCAATTCGGTCGTCAACACCAACGCCCCCCACGCCGTCCCCTCTGCTGTCGTCTCTCCTGCCGCCAATCCCTTTGCCGAGATCACCGGCCATGCCGGGCTCATCGCCAGCGAGTTCTCCTACAAGAAGGACGAGGAGATCTATGGCGAGGACGAGCCGGCCGAATACGTCTACCAGGTGATTTCCGGCGCCGTTCGCAGCTACAAGCTGCTCTCCGACGGCCGCCGCCAGATCGGCGCCTTCCATCTTCCCGGTGACGTTTTCGGCCTCGAATTCGGCTCCATGCACCGTCTCGCCGCCGAGGCCATCATCGATACCACCGTGCGCCTGGTGAAGCGCCGCAGCCTCGAACAGGCAGCAGGCGTCGACGTCGCGGTCGCCCGCAAGCTCTGGACCATGACGGCCGGCGATCTCCGCCATGCCGAGGACCACATGCTGCTGCTGGGCCGCAAGACCGCGATGGAGCGCGTCGCGACCTTCCTGCTCGAGATGGACCGCCGCCTCGCCGTCGCCGGCATGATGGCGCTGCCGATGTGCCGCCGCGATATCGGCGACTATCTCGGCCTGACCCTGGAGACCGTGTCGCGCGCGCTGTCGCAGTTGCACAGCCAGGGCGTTCTCGGCTTCTCCGGTGCCCGCCAGATCGTGCTGCGCAACCGCCAGCGCCTGCGCAGCATGGACGCCTGAGCGCCCTGCCCGTTCACGCCCTGCGCTCGCGCTGCCCGGTCTCCGGCATCAGCAGCGCGATCAAGAGAAGACCCGTCAGCGCCACGCCTGACAGACCCATGAAGGCGGTGGCGCTGCCGTAACGGTCGCTGGCGAAGCCGGCGACGACGGTGGACAGCGATCCGCCGATCCCGGACGCCGTCCCGACGATTCCCTGCGCCAGATTGAAATGCCCGCTGCCGAAGGCGACGTCGGCCACCGTCAGCGGAATCATGACGGCGAACACGGCCGCCGTGACGCCGTCGAAGATCTGCACCGCCACCAGCACGTAGGGATCGTGCACGACCGCGAACAGCGCGCCGCGCATCGCGAGCGCCGCAAACCCCAGCATCAGCAGCGGCCTGCGGCCCCATTGCTGCGCGACCGCGCCGACCGAGGGCGAGGTCAGCGCCACGATCGCCTGCGGCACCACGATGCAGAACGCGATCAGCATCGGCGCCCATTCGCTCGATTTCGTCGTCACCACGCCGGCCATCAGCGGCAGCATCGCCGCATTGGCGAGCTGCAGCAGGAACACGCCGAGCGCGAACACGAGCAGCGCGCGCTGGCGCAGCAGGCCGAGCAGATTCGACAGCCGCGCGACCTCCTTGTCCTCGTGATGGGCCCGGCCGTGTGCCCGCGCGACGTCGATCTCGCGCTCGCGGATGCGCGACAACGCGATCAGCGTCGGAAAGGCGAGAATGAAGGTGACCAGGAACACGGCGCGGCTGGACAGCAGATAGCCGCAGGTGCCCATCACGGCCGCAGCCACGCCATTGCCGAGCGACGCGAACCGCGCATTGCGGCCGAGCCGCTCCGCCATGCCGCGCGGCCCGACCAGGCCGAGGCTGATCGCCGCGATCGCGGGTCCCAGCACGCAGCTCGCCGCCGCATGCAACGTTGCGGCAGCCGCGACCACGGGAAAGATCGGCCAAGCCGCATAGGCCAGCGCGCAGCCGCCGATGGCCGCGATGGCAAGGCCGGCGACGCGGCGCTCGGATCTGGCCGCATCGATGATCGCGCCGCCCGGCATCTGCCCGATCAGCCCGACGATGCCGCCGATCGACAGCACCAGGCCGATCTGCGCCTGCGTCCATTTCTGCGTCGTCAGATAGACCGCGATGAAGGGACCGAAGCCGGTCTGCACGTCGGCCAGGAAGAAGATGAACCAATCCAGCCCGTGCAGGCTCTGCCGCGACGGCGCTGGTCTTGAAGTCTGGCCATGATCCTCCCCGGCATCCGGACGCGCGCCCGCCTCTGCCGCGCCGTCAGGCTCGGGCTCCCGGTCAGGCGATCTCGACGGCCGTGCAATCGGCATGGCTCTCACATCTCAACTCATCTCAACTCGTGAGGCTGACGGGACAGAACATCCCCACCGTGTTCCGCTGCACGCGCAGGCCGGACCGGCAATCGCACACATCAACTCAATGATCGAAATCCCAGGGTGACAGCTTGCCGGACGCGCCGAGCACGACGACGGCCTTGTCCTCCTTGTATTCGGGCGCGGCCTTCACCTGCTCCTTGGTGAGGTCGAGCGTGACCTGGTCGCTCTTCTCGGCGATGTGCTTGAAGTCGAGCGCGGTCCAGTCGACCACGATCTTGCGGCTGCCGACACCGAGGAAGCCGCCGAAATCGATCACCGCGGCTCGCACCGTGCCGGTGGAATCGACGATGACGTCGACGATGTGGCCCATGTCCTCGCCGGTCGAGCTGCGCACGTCGCGACCGAGCACGCCATGCGCATCGCGCGCGCCGAGGATGGTGACCGAGGGCGGCGGTGCCGGCTCCTTCGCGGGCGCCGCGGCATCCTTGGCAGGCGGTGCCGGCGACGGCTGCTGCGCATGCCCGTCGCCGACATACGGACCGATGAGCAACGGCAGCGTGACGAGACAGCCGCAAGCAGCTCGGTGGAGAGCGGGTTTCAACGCCATCATTGCGCCAGCACCAGCGAGACCTGGATCTGACCGCGCCGCCGCAGCACCTCCATGGAGATGTCCTCGCCATGGCGGCGAATGCGCAGGTCGATCGTCGAGCTGCCGAGCCTGAGATCGCGCAGCACCACCCAGTCCAGGAACGCGGGCAGCCGCGGATTGCGCAGACGGATCTCGCCGCGCGCGGCGTCGAACTCGAGCCCGAGCGCCGCCTCGAGCAAGGTGAACGGCGTCGCGCTGGCCCAGGCCTGCGGCGCGCAGGCCACCGGATAGAGCGTCGGGCCGCGATGCTTCTCGCGCCGGAAGCCGCAGAACAGCTCCGGCAGCCGGCGCAGATCCATGTAGGACGCCGCTTCGAACAGGCCGCCGAACACCTGCTCGACCGCATGCTTGAGGCCATAGCGCGACAGGCCGAGCGCAATCAGCGCATTGTCGTGCGGCCAGATCGATCCGTCGTGATAGGACATCGGATTGTAGCGCGCTTCGCCGCAGGCGACGGTGCGGATGCCCCAGCCCGAGAAGAAATGCGGCCGCAGCAGTTCGGCGGCAAGCTTGCGGGCGCGATCCTCGCGCACCATGCCGCTGAACAGCAGCTGCCCGGCGTTGGACGTCCGGACGCGGCAGGGCTGCTTGTGGCCGTCGAGCGCGAGCGCATAGGTGTTCAGATCCTCGCACCAGAAGGCGTCCTCGAACCGTTCCGCGAGATCAGCGGCCTCGGCCTGGAGCCGGTCCGCCATCTCGGCCTTTCCGAGCCGACGGGCGCAACGCGCCGCCAGCTGCTTGCCGGCAAACACATAGCCCTGCACCTCCGCAAGCGCGATGTAACCTTCCGCGAGACGTCCATCGGCATGGAACACCGCGTCGTAGGAGTCCTTCCAGCCCTGGTTGGCGAGACCCTGCTCGGAGGCGCGCTGATATTCCACGAAGCCATCGCGATCGGGATCGCCGGGGCCGTCGATCCAGCGCAACGCCAGCTCGATCGCCGGCCATAACTCCCTCAGGGTGTCGATGTCGCCGGTGCGCTCGATATAAAGCCCGGCGAGCAGCACGAACAGCGGCGTGGAATCGACGCTGCCATAATAGCAGCCGAACGGCACCTCACGCAGCGCCGCCATCTCGCCGCCGCGCATCTCGTGCAGGATCTTGCCGGGCTCGGCATCGGACAGCGGATCGGTCGTGCGCGCCTGATGCACGGCGAGCCGGCGCAGGACGCCGCGGGCAATGCGCGGATCGACCCACAGCATCTGCATCGCGGTGATCAGCCCGTCGCGACCGAATGTGGTCGAATACCAGGGAATGCCGGCATAGGGATAACGCCCCTCCGGCGTATCCGTCATCAGGATGTTCAGATCGGCCGCTGCCTGGCACAGCACCTCGTTGAGGATGTCGTTGGAGGTCTCGATGCTGGCGGCGCCAACGGTGCATCGGCGCATCTCTCGGCGATGGGCGAGCAGGCTGCGGAAAAAGGGCCGGGGCCGCTCGCCGGCCTTGGCGTTGCACATCACGGCCACGAACAGCGAGGCCGATTCCTGCGGGGCAAGGTCGAAATGATAGGTTGCGACATTGACGGTGAGATGCGTCGGACGCGGATCGAAGCTCACGTCGGTGGTGCGCAGGACATTGTCCAGGCCGCGATAGTGCAGGACCACCTCGGACGGGTCCACCAGCCGGCTCGAGCCGATGCCGCGCCGCGGCCGCACGGTGCCTCGCACCTCGAAAAGGTCGGCAAAATCATTGTCGAATGTCAGCTTGAGATCGAAGCTGGCATGGCGATCGCCATGGTTCTGCAGCCCGATGCGCTGATAGGCCGTGCCATGCCAGAGAAAGATCGTGCGCACGATGTGCAGCATATCCTTCGGCAGCACCAGGCGGCCCTGGCTGTAGATGTCGGGATTGGTGAGATCGACGGTCAGCGCGGAGTTGTCGTCGCGCAGGCTCGAGCCGAGCAGCAGGGGCTGAACGTCGTCCAGCGTCAATTCGAGCCGCGCGAGATAGCGCGTATCGGCGTTGAAGAGACCGTCCGGTCCGCCGGCCGAGGCGCCGATGTCGCCATGGCCGTCGAGGACGATGAACGTATCGTCGTGCTTGAGCGAGCGCCGCGGCCGGGACGCCGGCCCCGTCATGGGAATATAGAACGGCTGCTCGACAGGCTCGTCCGTCTGGGTGATCAACGACAGTGTGCTTGCGACTTCGGCGGACATGTTGGCCTCATGCGATGTTGAAGTGCCCAGACAACCGAGAGTGCACGTTCTCGACGCGACCCGACGCTACGATCAGGCGGCGAACTTGGCGAGCCGGTTCATCTCCTGGGTGACGAGCTCACGATACGGGCCCTCGTCCTGCATCAGCCGGTCAGGCGCGCCGTCCTCGATGATCCTGCCCGATTTCAGCACCACCACGCGGTCAAAATTCCGCAAGGTCGCAAGGCGATGCGCGATCGCAATGACGGTGCGGCCGCGCATCAGACGACTCAACGCCTCACGGATGGCCTCCTCGGACTCGCTGTCGAGCGCGGCGGTGGCCTCGTCGAGCAGAAGGATCGGCGCATCCTTGAGGAAGGCGCGCGCGATCGCGATGCGCTGGCGCTGCCCGCCCGAAAGCTTGACGCCGCGATCCCCGACCATTGTCTGCAATCCCTCCGGCAGCGTCTCGACGAAGTCGCAGCGCGCCGCGATCGCCGCCCGCAACACCTCGTCGTCGGTCGCACTCGGACGTCCGTAGCGAATGTTCTCCAGAATGGAGCGATGAAACAGCGAGATGTCCTGCGGAACCACCGAGATCGCCTCGCGCAGGCTCTGCTGGGTGACCTTGGCGATGTCCTGGCCGTCGATCGTGATATGCCCGGCTTGCGGATCATAGAACCGTTGCAGCAGCGTGAACAGGCTCGACTTGCCGCCGCCGGACTGTCCAACCAGGCCCACGCGCTGGCCCGGCTGCAGGCGCAGCGTGAAATTCTCGAACAGCTTGTGACCGCCAGGATAGTGGAAGGTGATGTTGTCGAAGGCGATGGCCGCACCGCTCTTGACCAGCGGCTCGGCCTGCGGGTCATCGCGCAGCTCGTGCGGCTGCAGCAGGGTCGCGATCGCCTCGCTCATGCGCGCCACGTGCTGGGTGACATCGACCAGCGCCACCGCCAGATCCCGCGTCGCGTTGAGAATGCAGAGGCCGAGCGTGCAGACCAGCACGACGTCGCCGGTCGTCGCCCCGCCCCGCTGCCACAGCGAGATCGCCCACGCCATGAGCGCGATCGTCAGCACGATCGTCACCGTCGCGTGCAGAATGCGCAGCTTCTCGAGGTAGCGGAGACTGCGCCCGCGTGCCTCCAACTCCCTGTCGACCGTCGCGTCGAACCGGTCGTGCTCGTGGCGCAGGCCGCAGAACGCGCGCACCAGCGGCATGTTCGAGATCACGTCGACCATCTCGCCGTCGACCATGGCCGCCTTGTCGGCGAAATCGTCATGCAGCGGCTTGCCGGCGGCCGCCAGACGGAACATCGCCGCCACCATCATCGCCGCGATCAGCAGCAGGCCGATGGCCATCGGGCCGCTCACGGTTCCGATCAGGCAGATCGCCGCGACCGTGGCGAGGCATGGCGGCAAGACGTTCCAGACGAACATGTTCTCCACGGTGAACACGGCGTTCGACGTCGCCGTGATGCGGCTCGACAGCATGCCGGGCAGACGGTCGCCGAAATAGCTCGGCGAATGCCCGGTGAGATGACGGAAGATGTCGCGCCGGAGATCTCCGGTGACACGGACGAAGGTGAAGCTCGCGATCCAGCTGGCGACACGCCAAAGAATGTTGTCGGTCGCGATCAGCGCCATCAGCAGCACGAACGCGGCCCAGACGTTGCCGCCGCCCGCAGGCCCTGCCGAGAGGCTGTCGACGAGCGATTTCACGCCATATTGCGTGCCTACCGAACAGGCAACCGCACCGATGACGGCCATCAGAATCACGAGGTGGGCGGTGGGGCGCTTGCGCAGATAGCGCATCACGAAGGGAAAGGGTCGGTGCGCGTAGCCAGAAAGCTGATCCATGGTCTTCCCGTTGATGAGCGAGGTCGTGGCGACACCTGATGCGGCCAGATGAACGACGAACGGTTTCTCGGGTTCCGTGCGCCTTCGCGGCGCAACCTGCCCTCCGACGATGCCGCGGCAGCAGCGTTGGAGAGCGGGGATGGCATCAATGAGACGGCACGGAACACGTTGTGTCGAAGAAAGAGTGATCGCGTGAATGGAACTTCGCACATGCGACAACGTTCCCGCTGTGGCAGTGCCGGTGCCATTGGGGATTCATCCATGATCGGTCACGAACAGGAGACGATGAGATGCGCATTGCGCAAATAGCTCCATTGACGGAGGCCGTGCCTCCGAAGCTCTACGGCGGCACTGAGCGGGTCGTCCATTGGTTGACCGAAGAGCTCGTTGCCCTCGGACACGACGTCACCCTGTTCGCCAGCGGCGATTCGCAGACCTCGGCGAAGCTCTCTCCGACATGGCCGAAAGCACTGCGCCTCGACGGCTCGGTGAGGGATCCGAACGCGCTGCACATGGTGATGCTCGAAAACGTGCGGCAGCAATGCGACGACGAACAGTTCGACATTCTGCACTTCCACCTCGACTACTACCCGTTCTCCCTGTTCCACCGGCAACCCACACCGTTCCTGACCACCTTGCACGGCAGGCTCGATCTTCCGGAGCACCAGCCGGTGTTCTCGGTCTTCAAGGATGTTCCCGTCGTCTCGATCTCGGACTCGCAGCGCCGGCCGGTGCCGAATGCGAACTGGGTGCGCACCGTGCTGCATGGACTGCCCGCAACGCTCCTGATTCCCAAGCCGGTGACGCCGAGCTATCTCGCCGTGCTCGGACGCATCGCCCCGGAAAAGGGTGTCGACCGTGCCATCAAGATCGCCATGCGCTGCGGGATTCCGCTGAAGATCGCGGCCAAGATCGATCGCGCTGACCAAGACTATTATGAGCAGACGATCCGTCCCTTGATCCACGGCAATCCGCTCGTCGAGTTCATCGGCGAGATCAGCGATCACGAGAAGCCGGAGTTCCTGTCCGGCGCGCTCGGCCTGCTGTTGCCGATCGATTGGCCGGAGCCGTTCGGCCTGGTGATGATCGAATCGATGGCCTGCGGCACGCCCGTGATCGCCTACAACCGCGGCTCGGTTCCCGAAGTGATCGACGACGGTGTGACCGGCTTCATCGTCGAGGACGAGCTCAGCGCGGTAGCGGCCGTCAGTCGCCTGCCCGAGCTGAGCCGCGCCCGCGTGCGCGCGCAGTTCGAGCGACGCTTCACCGCGCGCCGGATGGCGCTCGACTATCTCGCGGCCTATCGCAGCCTGATCGACATCGCTGCGCCGCGCATCCGGCTGGTCAGCAGCGCCGAATAGCATGAGGAGGCCGGGCAAGTTCGGCGAGCCCGGCCTCCGCCTCATCTCAGGTGACGGCAGCCCGCTTCGGCTCGACGATCTCGAACATGCGCGGGAACTCGTCCATCAGCGACATCAGCTCGGCCAGCCGCATCGGATTGCCCGCGAAGCTGATCTTCCCGGCGGCGACCGCTTCCGGAAAGCTCGTGGCCTTGGCAATGACCGCATCGAGCGTCGAACGCGCCAGCGTGAACCCCGCATCGGCGGTCGACGCCTGCACGCCGACCGCATAGGTCAGCGCACAATTCTGCAGGGTGAGCACGAAGCGCTCGCCGGTGTCGGTGAACGTCCAGTTCAGCACGATGTGCTTGCCTTCCGCCTTGGGCCCGTTCAGCCTGACCCCGAGCACGTCCCATAGCTGCTC
Organism: Bradyrhizobium sp. SZCCHNS30572; assembly: GCF_032484415.1. NCBI lineage: Bacteria > Pseudomonadati > Pseudomonadota > Alphaproteobacteria > Hyphomicrobiales > Nitrobacteraceae > Bradyrhizobium > Bradyrhizobium sp. SZCCHNS30572. The sequence continues at coordinate 520,018 of NZ_JAUESY010000005.1, forward strand.
GGTGCGCAGCGCCGCCAGCGTCTCGCGCGGCAGGCCGGGCCGGGCCGGAACCTCCGGCATACCTTGGCGCAGCTCCTGCGCGCCGAACAGATAGGCATTGCGCCAGGTCGCACTCTCGGCGGCATAGCCGAGCTGCTCCAGCGTGTCGGCCAGCAGCGCGCGCGCCTCGGCATTGTCCGGCTCGGCGAAGACGAGATGACCCACGACCTGCGCGACGAAGCGGAATTCGCCGTTGGCAAAGTCCGCGCGCGCCCGCGCCAGCAGCGCCTCTGTCCCGCCCATATAGGAGACGTATTTCCGGCCGGCCTCGACCGGCGGCAGCGGATCGAGATTGACCGGATTGGCATCATACCAGCCGAGATATTTCTGGTAGATCGCCTTCACGTTGTGGCGGATGTGGCCGTAATAGCCGCGCGCATGCCATGCCCCTTCGAGGCTCCGGGGCAGCCTGATCTGCTCGGCGATCTCACTTGCGGTCAGGCCATGATTCATCAGCCGCACGGTCTGGTCGTGGGCAAATTTGTAGAGATCGCGCTGTTCGCGGATCATGCCGTCGACACGGCTCGCGCCCCATATCGGCCAATGATGCTGGCCGCACATCACCTCCGCCTTGCCGCCCCACAGTTGCAGCGCCTCGCCGAGATATTTCGACCACGCCAGCGCGTCGCGCACGTCGGCGCCGCGAAACGGCAGCAGGTTGTGGAAGTTGTGCGTGCAGTTCTCGGCGAGGTTCAACAGGCGATAGCGCGGCACGAAGAAATGCATCTCCGCCGGCGCCTCGCTGTTCGGCGCCATCTGGAATTCGAAGGTGAGACCGTCGATGACCCGGGTGTCCCCGGTCGCCATGATCAGGTCGGTCGGCCGCAGCAGCGCAACGGCTCCCGCCGCCATGGTCTTGCCGAGCCCACAATCGACATGGCCCTTCGGCCCCTTCGCGAGCAGCGGCCCGAACTGATATTGCGCCCGGCGCAGCATCGCAGGGCCGGCGATGATGTTCTCGGAGACCGCATGCTCGATGAACAGGTTCGGCGCGATCAGCGGCACGCGGCCGCTGGCCATCGCGTCGTCGTCGACCACGCCGCGCGCGCCGCCCCAATGATCGGTGTGGGTATGCGTGAACATCACCGCCGTGACCGGCCTGACGCCGCGGTGCTGGTAGTACAGCTCCAATGCGGCCTGCGCGCCCTCGATCGAGGTCAGCGTGTCGACCACGATCACGCCGGTGTCCCCCTCGATCAGCGTCATGTTGGCGATGTCGAGCCCACGCACCTGGTAGACGCCGGGCACGACCTCGAACAGGCCGTGATGCATGTTGAGCTTCGCCTGCCGCCACAGGCTGGGATTGACGGTCGGCGGCGCCTGCTCCGCGTCAAGGAAGTAGTAAGGCGCGAGGCTCCAGACGGTGCGCCCCTGCGCCGTCGTCACCTTGGCCTGATCGATCGTGCCGAGAAAGCCGCGGGCGGCATCATCGAAATCGGCGGTGTCGCCGAACGGCAGCGCCTCCAGCACGGCCTGCTGCGCTGCGCTCACGGCCGCGCTGGCCTCCTTCGGATCCTTGGTGCCATCTCCGCTGACCGGCGCGCTCATGACTGTTTCCTCCGCAACGACGTTGGCACGATGCTAGTGCGCGGGATCGCGGAGCGCAAATCGCGGGCCGCAGAACAGCCCCTCAGAGCACGTGATCGACGGCCTCGTCGATGGCGGCATAGACCGTCTCGACATCCCCGGCGGTGACGCAGTAAGGCGGCATGACGTAGATGGTGTGGCCAAGCGGACGCAGCAGGACGTCGCTGTCGCGGAAGAAGGCCTGCAGCTTCGGGCCGACCTCGGCGAGGTAGCCCGGCTCGTCGGCATGGAGATCGAGCGCGGTGATGGTACCGCAGCGCCGCAGGTCGGAAAATCGCTCGTCGTAACGCAGGCGGTCGAGGCAGCGCTCCTGCGCGGCCGCGACGGCGGCGACCCGGGCCCGCGTCTGCGGCTGGCGCCACAGCTCGAGATTGGCGCTAGCTGCCGCGCAGGCGATGGGGTTGGCGGTGTAGGAGCTGGAGTGAAAGAACGTGCAGGCGCGGTCGGTCGAATAGTGCGCCTCGTAGATAGCGGGACTGCACAGCGTGACCGCAAGCGGCATCGCGCCTCCGGTCAGTCCTTTGGCGTAGCAGGCGATATCGGGGGCGATGTCCGCCTGCTCGCAGGCGAACAACGTGCCGGTGCGGCCCCAGCCGGTCATCACCTCGTCGGCGATGAACAGCACGCCGAACACCTTGCAGATCCGGTGCATCTCGCGCAGCACCGCGGCCGGATACATCAGCATGCCGCCGGCGCCGAGCACCAGGGGCTCGACGATGAAGGCGGCCGGCCGGTCTTTCTCGCAAATTGTAGCGAGCGCATCCAGAGTCGCCTGTTCCCGGCCCTGCGCTGGAAACGGGACGACGGCGACGTCGAACAGCAGCGACTCATAGGCCGCATTGAACACGCCGCGGGCGCCGACTGACATCGCGCCGATGGTGTCGCCGTGATAGGAATGCTGCATTACCACGATGCGCGAACGCGGCTCGCCGATGTTCCTGAAATAGCCGAGCGCCATCTTCAGCGCGACCTCCACGCTGGTGGCGCCGCTGTCGGAAAAGAACACGTGCGTGAGGCTCGGCGGCACCAGCGCGAGCAGCCCGGCGGCCACCTGCTCGGCCGGCTCGTGGCTATGACCGGCGAAGATGACCTGATCCAGCCGCTCGGCCTGGTCCTGGATCGCGCGCACGATATGCGGATGGCAATGGCCGTGCGTGACCACCCACCACGACGCGATCGCGTCGATGATCCGCCTGCCGTCGGCGGTGAAGAGATAGGCGCCCTCGCCGCGCGCGACCGCCGTCATCTCGGGCTGGAGCGCATGCTGCGTGAAGGGATGCCAGATCGGCGAGGTTGCCTTGCGCATCATGGTTCGAAATCCGTGCGCTGGAATTGGGTGGCGAACACGTGCTGCAGCGATCGCGCCGTCAGCGGCGTGACCCAGGGCAACCGGCCGAGGCGCCTCACCTCGCCGAGCCGGCAGATCGTATCTTCGTTGTCGTCGTGGCCGTCGCCGATGAAGGCGATGCCGAGCACGTCGATGCCACGACTGCGCAGCGCCGCCAGCGACAGCAGCGAGTGATTGATCGTGCCGAGACTGGTGCGCGCGCAGAGCACGACCGGCAGCTGCCATCGCGCGAAGACATCGAGATAGAGCGTTCCGGAATCGAGCGGCACCATGACGCCGCCGGCTCCCTCGATCACGACAGGCCGGCCGGCGGCCCGCGGAGGACGGAGGCGGAGCGGATCGATGCTGATGCCTGCGAGGCGTGCCGCGCGATGCGGCGAGGCCGGCTCGGCCAGCCGATAGGCTTCAGGCAACACGCGGTCGTCGGCGAGCTCGGCGAGCCGCTGGACACGGCGGGTATCCGTCTCCTCGGCAAGGCCGGCCTGGACCGGCTTCCAATAGCAGGCCCCGAGCAGCGCCGTGAGGCCGGCGGCGAACACCGTCTTGCCGATCCCGGTGTCGGTCCCGGTGACCACGATGCGCAGCGTCATGGCCGCGGCCTTCCGATCTCGTCGGCGAGCGCGTCGAGCAGCGCCGCGATGGCCGGCTCGTCGATGTTCAAGGTCAGCGACAGCCTGAGCCGCGCCGTGCCCGGCGGCACCGTCGGCGGGCGGATGCCGCGGACGTCGAAGCCCCGCGCCTGCAGCGCGGCAGCCAGGTTCATCGCGCGCGCATTGTCGCCGACGACGCAGGGAATGATCTGCGACGGCGACCAGCTTTCACCGAAGCGCGCGGCGATCGCGCCATGGGCGAAGGCAACGAGCTGCGCCAGCCTCCGCTGCCGCTCCGGCTCTTCCCGCAGGATCGCAAGCGCCTCCATCACCGCCACCGCCATCAGCGGCGACGGCGCCGTGCTGAAGACGAAAGGTCGGCAGCGATTGATCAGCGTGTCGCGCAGCACGCGGCTTGCGGTGACCAGCGCACCGGCTGCGCCCAATGCCTTGCCGCAGGTGTGAACGGTCACGACGCTCTCGCGTCCCTCGTAGGCTGCGGCCAGACCGCGGCCCTGCGCGCCGTGGACCCCGGTCGCATGGGCCTCGTCGATCAGCAGAAAGGCATCGTGGCGCTCGGCGATCGCGATCAAATCCGCCAGCGGCGCGAGATCGCCATCCATGCTGTAGAGGCTTTCGACGACGATCCAGGGCCGGCCCACCCCGCCGCCCCTGCGCCAGATCAGGATCGCGTCCTCGGCCGACTGGGCGTTGTTGTGGATGAACTGGCACGTCTCGGCACGGCCGGCGCGCGCGCCTTCATGGGTGCTGGCATGAACCAGCGCATCGAGCACCAGCAGGTCGTCGCGCTGCGGCAGCGTGGTGAGCACGGCGAAGTTCGCCACGTAGCCGGAGCCGAAGAACAGCGCGCTCTCGGCACCGAAGAAGCGCGCCGCGTCCGCCTCGAGCCGTTCGTGCTCCTCGCAATTGCCACGCAGCAGGCGCGAGCCGCCGGCGCCGACCGGCGTGCCGGCCTCCATGGCCGCGGCGACCGCGCGCTTCATCCGCGGAGCCTGTGCGAGACCGAGATAGTCGTTGGAGGAGAAATCGAGACCGGCCCGTGGACTGAGGCGCCGCAACCGGTCATCGGCCGCGAGTCTCTGCAGACCGTCGGAATAGATCGCCAATCTGTCGGACGGCATGGGCATGGCTCCGCTCTCTTTCGGTCAGCCGCGGACGTGGACCGGCACGACAAGGCAGTTCCGGGGGCGCCGTCGCGCCGAGATCGCGCTGAGGGTTGAATCAGGCCGGGGACGAAGCCTCCGCGCCCTCGCCGGCGGCGACCGGCGCGCCCGGGCGCGCCGACAGCGACGATGTCATGCCGAGCCGCGCGAGCAGATCGGCATCGCGGTCGCGTTGCGGATTGGCCGTGGTCAGCAGCACGTCGCCGATGAAGATGGAATTGGCGCCGGCGAGCAGGCACAGGGTCTGCAGCTCGTCGCTCATATATTGCCGGCCCGCGGACAGCCGCACCACGCTGGCCGGCATCATGATCCTGGACACCGCGATCAATCGCACGAGCGCAATCGGATCAGGCCGCGCGGCCGTAGCGTTGACCGGCACGCCCTTGACCTCGTTCCACATGTTGATCGGCACGCTGTCGGGATGCTCAGCGAGATTGGCCAGCAGCACCAGCATGCCGAGCCGATCATCGACCTCCTCGCCCATGCCGATGATGCCGCCGCAGCACACCTTGATGCCGGCGTCACGGACATGCGCGAGCGTGTCGATGCGGTCCTGCAGCGCGCGCGTGGTGATGATGCGGTCGTAGAATTCGGGCGAGGTGTCGACATTGTGGTTGTAGAAGTCGAGCCCGGCCTCTCTCAGCCGCTGCGCCTGCGGCGGGGTCAGCATGCCCAGCGTGACGCAGGTCTCCATGCCCAGATCCTTCACCGCGCTGACCATGTCGCAGACCTGATCGAGGTCGCGGTCCTTCGGACTGCGCCAGGCGGCGGCCATGCAGAAGCGCTCGGCCCCGGCGGCCTTCGCGCGCCGCGCGGTGGCGACCACCTCGTCGCGGTCCATCAGCTTGGTCGCCTTGAGCCCGGTGTCGTAATGCGCGCTCTGCGAGCAGTAGCCACAATCCTCCGGGCAGCCGCCGGTCTTGATGCTGAGCAGGCTCGCCGTCTCGACGCGGGTGGGATCGAACTGCCGGCGATGCGCCGACTGCGCCAGGAACATCAGGTCCGGAAATGGCAGGCGATAGAGCGCCTCGGCCTCGTCTCTGGTCCAGTCATGACGGATGGCATTGCCAACCGCCATTCGATCAGGGCCCGCGCCGCTTTGATCCGCCATGCTCGCTCCACGCCAAATTATAGATTATCATAGATATTATCTATGATTTTCTGTATTCGAGCACCGTATCGGACGAGAGCTTCCGCTGCATCGGTTTTTTCGATAGATAATCTATGACTATGCCGGACGAGAATCTCACCACCGCTCAGCGGATCGCCGAAGCGATCACCGATCGCATCGTCAGCGGTGCGCTGCCGCCCGACGCGCCGTTGCGGCAGGACCACGTCGCGCGCGAGTTCAACTCCAGCCACGTGCCGGTGCGCGAGGCATTTCGGCAGCTCGAGGCGCTCTATCTGGTGGTCGCGGCGCCGCGACGCGGCGTGCGCGTGGCACCGCTCGATGCGAAGTCGACCAGGGAGATCGTCGAGATGCGCACAGCGCTCGAGGTGATCGCGCTGCGCAATGCCGCGCCGCGCTACACGCCGGCGCATCTCGCCGCGATCGAGCTGGCGCTGATCGAGGCCGATAATGCGGAGACCATCCAGGAGTTCGAGACCGCAAACCGCGCCTTTCATCGCGCGCTGGTCGCGCCCTGCGCGATGCCGCGGCTGCTGGCGAGCCTCGACGGACTACGCCTCGCGAATTCGCGCCTCGTGCTGGCGATGGCCCGCAATGCCGGCTGGCGTCCGCGCACCAACCAGGATCACCGGCTGATCCTGCAGGCCCTGCGCGCCCGCCAGATCGGCCACGCCTGCGAGCTCCTGACGCGGCACAACCAGACGATCGAGCGGCTGGCAAGGCCGGGCGTGTAGCCGGCTTCAACCCGTTCCTTGCGACCGGGCGCATACCGCCATGCGCCCGCGACGGCTGGGGCGCTCGCCTGCTCCCGTGTACATGCTGATCCGGACGCGCCCCGCGAACCGAAGGTCTCCAAAGGTCTCCATGTCCAACCGCCACCACGCTTCGAGGCTCGCCGGCGACGGCACCGCCGACGGCCTGCCGCCGGGCCAGCGTCCCTGGGCGATCTCGGCGATCTTCACCGCGCTGTCGATGGCCTCGCTCGACGTCGCCATCGCCAACATCGCGCTGCCGTCGATCTCGGCCGATCTCCACGTCTCCCCGGCCGAGGTGGTCTGGGTGGTCAACATCTACCAGATCGCGCTGGTGGCGACCTTGCTGCCGCTCGGCGCGCTCGGCGAGATCGTCGGCCATCAGCGCATCTATCTCGGCGGCCTCCTGCTGTTCACGCTGGCCTCGGTCGGCTGCGCGCTGGCGTGGTCGCTACCGACCCTGGTCGTCGCCCGCGCATTGCAGGGCCTCGGCGCCAGCGGCATCATGAGCGTCAACACCGCGCTGGTGCGCTTCGTCTATCCCGGAAAGATGCTCGGACGCGGCCTCGGCCACAACGCGCTCGTGGTCGGCATCTCCTTCACCTTCGGCCCGACCATTGCGTCCGCCATTCTCTCGCTCGGCTCCTGGCCTTGGCTGTTTGCGATCAACCTCCCCTTCGGCCTGATCGCCATCGCGATCGGCATGAAGATGCTGCCGCGAACGCCGCGCGCCGAGCATGGCTTCGACTTTCTCGGCGCCGGGCTCGCTGCGCTCTGCCTCGGCCTGTTCATCACCGGCATCGGCAGCGCCGCGCATGGCGCGACGCCGGCCATGGTGGTGGCAGAGCTTGTCGGCGCGCTCGTGCTCGGCGTCATCCTGACCCGCCGCCAGGCCGATCACCCAGCGCCGATGCTGCCGATCGATCTGTTCCGCCGCGGGGTTTTCGCGCTGTCGGCGGCGACCGCGGTTTGCTCCTTCTCGGTGCAGGGCCTCGGCTTCGTGTCGCTGCCGTTCTATTTCGAGGACATTCTCCAGCGTTCGCAGGTCGAGACCGGCTTCTTCATGACCCCCTGGCCGCTCGCGGTCACGATCATGGCCCCGATCGCCGGGCGGCTGTCGGACCGTTTTCCCGCCGGCCTGCTTGGCGGCATCGGCCTGGTGATGCTCGGATCCGGCATGGCGCTGCTCGCCATGCTGCCCGAGAACCCGAGCATCGCCAACATCGTCTGGCGCATGCTGATCTGCGGCATCGGGTTCGGCTTCTTCCAGGCGCCGAACATGAAGGCCATCATGTCGAGCGCCCCGCCCCATCGCAGCGGCGGCGCCAGCGGCATCGTCGCCACGGCCCGGTTGACCGGTCAGACCACCGGCGCGGCGCTGGCCGCCTTGTGCTTCAGCCTTGCGGGGCACGACGGAGCCACCCTTGCCTTGGCCCTCGGCGCAGGTTTCGCCGCGCTGGGCAGCGTGATGAGCTTTCTGCGGCTGGCCGTAGCTCCGCCGCGCGGCCCATGAGCCGAAGCAACTACAACCACGGCTCATCACAAATCTTCCCGCGCGGCAAACGCATATTCTTGATTTGAAGGATGCAAACGTTCGCGCCACATTGCCGCCCTCTGTTCAACTGGCGAGTTGAACGAAAGGGATCTGCGATGGCAAACCTCACGATCAACGGACAATCCTATACTCTGGACGTCGAGCCCGACACGCCGCTGCTGTGGGCGATCCGCGAGAATGCCGGACTGACCGGCACCAAATATGGCTGCGGCATTGCACAATGCGGCGCCTGCACCGTGCATCTCGACGGCGCGGCCGTGCGCTCCTGTGGCGTCACCGTCTCCGAGGCCCAGGGCAAGCAGATCACCACCATCGAGGGGCTCGCGAGCGACAACGGGCTGCACAAGGTGCAGCAGGCCTGGGTGGAGAACGACGTTCCGCAATGCGGCTACTGCCAGAGCGGCATGATCATGGCCGTCGCGGCACTGCTCAAGGACAATCCGAAGCCGAGCGATCAGGACATCAACGACGCCATCACCAACATCTGCCGCTGTGGAACCTTCGCGCAGGTGCGCGAGGCGATCCACGCCGCGGCCAACGCCTGAGGAGGACGGCATGAACCAGCATGTGACGCCGCGCCTCGACCGCCGGTCCTTCGTCATCGGCACCGCCGCACTCGGCGGCGGCCTCGCCCTCGGCCTCGATATCCCCTTCGGCGGCCCGCAGGTGGTGCGCGCAGCCGATGGCTCACCCGAGGTCAATGCATGGGTCGTAGTCCGGCCCGACGACACCGTGGTGATCCGCATCGCCCGCTCGGAAATGGGCCAGGGCTCGCTGACCGGGCTCGCCCAGCTCGTCGCGGAGGAGCTTGCCTGCGACTGGAGCAAGGTCACGACCGAATATCCGACGCCCGGCCAGAACGTCGCCCGCAAGCGCGTGTGGGGCGATTTCTCAACCGGCGGCAGCCGCGGCATCCGCTCGTCGCAGGACTACGTCCGCAAGGGCGGTGCCGCCGCGCGCATGATGCTGATCCAGGCGGCCGCCGACGAATGGAAGGTTCCGGCGGCCGAATGCACCGCCGCCAACAGCGTCATCACCCACAAGGCGTCGGGCCGCACGACGACCTACGGCAAGGTGGCGGAAGCCGCCGCGAAGCTGACGCCGCCTGCCGACGTCAAGCTGAAGGATCCGAAGGACTGGACCCTGATCGGCAAGGGCGTGAGACGGCTCGACACCGCCGACAAGGTCACCGGCGCGATGATCTACGGCGCCGACATGAAGCTGCCGAACATGCTCAACGCCGCGATCAAGGACTGTCCGGTCACCGGCGGCAAGCTGAAGAGCTATGACGAGGCCAAGATCGCCGGCATGAAGGGCGTCAAGAAGGTGGTCGCGATCGATGGCACCGCCGTGGCCGTGGTCGCCGACACCTGGTGGCACGCGAAGACGGCGCTCGATGCGCTGCCGATCGTGTGGGACGAAGGCGAGAACGCCAAGGTCTCCTCGGCCTCGATCGCCAAATGGCTCGCGGAAGGATTGGAGTCCGGCCCCGCCTTTGTCGGCAACGAGAACGGCGACGCCAAGGCGGCGCTGGCGAGCGCCGTCAGGAAGGTCGAGGCCGTCTACAACTATCCCTATCAGAACCACGCCACGATGGAGCCGATGAACGCCACGGCGCTCTACACGCCCGAGCGATGCGAGGTGTGGTGCGGCACGCAGAACGGCGAGGCGGCGTTCGCCGCGGTTCTGGAAGCCTCAGGGCTGCCCGCCGACAAATGCGAGGTGCACAAGCTGATCCTCGGCGGCGGCTTCGGCCGGCGCGGCCAGACCGACTATGTCCGCCAGGCGGTGAAGATCGCCAAGGAGATGCCGGGCACGCCGATCAAGCTGTTGTGGTCGCGCGAGGAGGACATGACCCATGGCCGCTATCACCCGATCACGCAGTGCAAGCTGACCGGCGGCTTCGACGCCGACAACAATCTGACGGCACTGCACATGCGCATCTCCGGCCAGTCGATCCTGTTCAGCCTGCGGCCCGACGCGCTGGTCAACGGCAAGGACCCCGCGACCTTCCAGGGGCTCGCACCATCGGGCGAAGCCACGATCGGCTACTCCGTGCCGAATTTGCTGATCGAACACGCAATGCGCAACCCGCACATCAATCCGGGCTTCTGGCGCGGCGTCAACGTGAACCAGAACGCGATCTATCTCGAATGCTTCATGGACGAGCTCGCCGATGCGGCCGGCCAGGATCCGCTGGACTTCCGCCGCAAGCTGATGGCCGATCATCCCAAGCATCTCGCGGTGCTCAACGCTGTCGCGGAGAAGATCGGCTGGGGCACGCCGGCGCCGGACGGCGTGTCCCGTGGCCTCGCTCAACTGCACGGCTATGGCAGCTACGTCGCGGGTGCTGCCGAGATCTCGGTGATCAACGGCAGCAAGATCAAGATCCACCGCATCGTCGCCTCGACCGATCCCGGCTACGTCGTCAACCCGGCGCAGGTGGAGCGGCAGATCGCCGGCTCGTTCGTCTACGGCCTCTCGGCGCTGTTCTACGGCGGCTGCACCGTGAAGGACGGACGGATCGTCGAGACCAACTTCGACAGCTACAACTCGATGCGCATCGCCGAGATGCCGAAGGTGGAAGCGATCATGATCCCGAGCGGCGGCTTCTGGGGCGGCGTCGGCGAGCCGACCATCGGCGTCGCCGCGCCCGCCGTGCTGAATGCGTATTTTGCCGCCACTGGGAAACGCATCCGCTCGTTGCCACTGCGCGACCAGAACATCACCTTCGCATGACCCGCGTGGCGGCGGCCGTTGGGAACAATGGCTGGCGCCGTGCTATTGCAGGATGATGACGATGTCCCGGCAGCGCACGCGCAGAGAGGTCGGCGGCCTGATCGCGGCGTCAGTTGCCATGATCGCCGCCCCTGCCGTGCTGCGCGCACAAGCGATGGCGCGCGTCGTCGTGATCGGCGGCGGCTTCGGCGGCGCCAGTTGCGCCCGCGCGCTGCGCCAAGCCGATGGCAAGCTCGACGTCACGCTGGTCGAGGCCAACACGACCTTCACGGCGTGTCCGCTCAGCAACGAGGTCATCGCTAGCCTGCGCGATATCAGTGCCCAGCAGTTCGGCTATGACAAGATCGCAGCCGAAGGCGTGAGCACTGTGCTGCGGGCGGCCACGGCGGTCGATGCGCCCGCCCACAAGGTGACGCTCGCCGACGGCAGCGCGCTGGCCTATGACCGCCTCGTGCTGGCGCCCGGCATCGACCTCGATTTCACAGCCCTGCAAGGCTACGACGAGGCCGCCTCCGCGGTCATGCCGCACGCCTACAAGGCCGGCGAGCAGACGCTGCTGCTGCGGACGCAGATCGAGGCGATGCCGGATGGCGGCACCGTCGCGATCGCCGTCCCGGCCAATCCGTCGCGCTGTCCGCCCGCGCCTTACGAACGCGCCAGCCTGATCGCGCATTATCTCAAGGCGCACAAGCCGAGGTCGAAGGTGCTGATCCTCGATGCCAAGGACAGCTTCTCGCAGCAGAAGCTGTTCGAGCAGGCGTGGCAGCAGCTCTACCCCGGCGTGATCGAACGCATTCCGCTGTCGCAGGGCGGCCGCGTCACCGGCGTCGAGATCGCCACGCGTACCGTTGTCACCGAGTTCGGCAATTACAATCCCGATGTGACCAACATCATCCCGCCGCAGAAGGCCGGCCGCATTGCCGCCCTCGCCGGCGCAGCCGACCGCACCGGCTGGTGCCCGATCGATGCCGCGACCTTCGCCTCGAAGCTCGTCCCCGACGTCCATGTCATCGGCGACGCCTGTCTTGGCGGCGGCATCCCGAAATCGGCCGGCGCCGCCCAGGCGCAGGGCAAGGCGTGTGCGGCCGTGATCGTGCGCGATCTGACGGGACGGCGGTCGGAGCCGCCGCCGCTGACCGGCATCTGTTACAGCATCGTCGCGCCGGACGACGCGTTCTCGCTCGCCGGCGTCTACCAGCCCAAGGGAGACATCTTCGCCGAGATCGAGGGCGGACGGGCCAGCCCGGTCGACGCATCGCGCGAGACGCGCGCGCGTGAGGCCGCCGCCGCGACGGCCTGGTTCAAGGCGCTGACCCACGATGCCTTCGGCTAGCCTTGTCATCGCCGCGCTCGTGGCCGCCCTGCCCGCCGCTGTCGCGGCGCAGACACTCGCGCCCGCTACGATCACCGGCGACGGCATCGCCTCGTCCCTCACCGGACGGCCTGGCGACGCCACCCGCGGCCGCGCACTCGTCCTCGCGCGCAGCTCGACCTGCATCCTCTGTCACTCCGGCCCGTTTCCGGAAGCGCGCTTCCAGGGCGATCTCGCACCCAGCCTTGCCGGGGCCGGCAGCCGTTCAACGATCCCGCAGCTCCGCTTGCGGCTGGTCGATGCCTCCAGGCTCAATCCGGAAACGATCATGCCGTCCTATTATCGCATTGACGGGCTGACGCGCGTCGGTTCCGCCTGGCGCGACAAGCCGATCCTGTCGGCAGAGCAGATCGAAGACATCGTCGCCTATCTCGCGACCTTGCGCGAGTGAGCCCATATGACCGGCATGTTCGAACCGTCCCACATGTCCCGCCGCCACCTGCTGCAACTGGCGGGAACGCTGACCGCCGCGGGCGCGCTGCCGCTGATCACGGTCCGGCCTGCGCAGGCGACCCCGGCGATGCTGGCGTCGGCGATCCGCAACCTCGTCGGCGAGGCAAAGGTGAACGCCGGCAAGATCCGATTAGACATCCCGCCGCTGGTCGAGAACGGCAACACCGTGCCGATGACCGTCAGCGTCGATCACCCGATGACGCCTGACGATTTCGTCAAGAGCATCCACGTCTTCAACGAGAAGAACCCGCAGCCCAACGTCGCCAGCTTTCACCTGATGGCGAGCGCCGGCCGCGCCCAGGTCACGACGCGCATCCGGCTCGCCGACACCCAGAAGGTCGTGGCGATCGCAAGGCTCTCCGACGGCTCGTTCTGGTCGGCGAGCGTCGACGTCATCGTGACCTTGGCCGCCTGCACCGAGGAGATGCCGTGATGCCTGCCGCCCTCGTCAACGTTCCCGCCAAGGCCAAGCGCGGCGCCGTCATCGAGATCAAGACGCTGATGAGCCACGTCATGGAGCCGGGCTATCGCCATACGGCCGCAGGCGAAGCCATCCCGCGCGACATCATCACCAGCTTCACCTGCCGCTTCAACGGCACCGAGATCTTTCGCGCCGATCTCTATCCGGCCATCGCGGCCAATCCGTTCCTGTCGTTCTTCACCACGGCTACCGAGAGCGGCCGCTTCGAGTTCGAATGGATCGGCGACAACGGGTTCGTCGCCACCACCGCCGCCGCGATCACGATCGAATGATGCGGTCTGCGTTTCTCACTGTCGTCACGGCAATCGTCCTGACCTTGCCCGTGCTTGCCGGCGAGATCGCTGAGTCCGAGCGCCGCTCCGGCTATGACTTCATGTCGTCGGACACCAGGGCGATGCAGGACGACGACACCGCCAATCCGGCGATGCTGTCGGTGCTCGACGGTGAGGCGCTGTGGACGACGAAGGCAGGCACGGCCAACAAGGCGTGCGGCGATTGTCATGGCGCGGTCGATGTCAGCATGAAGGGCGTCGCCGCGCGCTATCCCGCCTTCAATGCCGCCAGCGGTGCGCCGGTCGATCTCGGCCAGCGCGTCAATCTCTGCCGCAAACAGCATCAGGAGGCGGCGCCGTTCGCAGCAGAGAGCCGCGAGCTGCTGGCACTGACGGCGCTGATCGCGAAGCAATCGCGCGGGATGCCGATCACCGCTGGCGACGATCCGCGGCTCCAGCCCTTCATCGCGCGCGGTCGCGAGCTATTTTTCCAGCGGCAGGGCCAGCTCAATCTCGCCTGCACCAATTGTCACGATGACAATTGGCGCAAGCATCTCGCCGGCTCCGCGATCACGCAGGGACAGTCGACGGGCTATCCGATCTACCGGCTGGAATGGCAAGGCATAGGCTCGCTGCAGCGCCGCCTGCGCGGCTGCATGACCGGGGTGCGCGCCCAGGCCTACGATTTCGACGCCCCCGACATGATCGCGCTGGAGCTGTATCTGATGTCCCGGGCGCAAGGGATGCCGGTGGAGGCGCCGGCGGTGCGGCCGTGAGCGGGCAAGGTCTCGCGAGCTATCAGGCAAGTCGTTCGAGCTTGCAGAACGCCGCTTACGAACGAGCCGTGCCATGGGTTACGCGTCATGGCCGGCCATGACGGCATAGAGACCTCCGGCGACCCAATATGCTCAAGACCCTGCCTTCCGTCCCTTTCTCATCCCCGCCGCAGTCGGATCGATCGCGGCCAGAGGTCCGTCCGAGGCCTGCTTCATCAGGGGATCGGCGGCGATGAAGTCGATGAAGGTGCGGACCTTGGCGGAGAGATATTTTCGGCTCGGATAGACCGCCATCAGCGGCGCTTTGATCGTCAGCATCTCCGGCAGCACCGTCTCGAGCCGGCCGCTGGCGAGGTCGTCGGCCATCAGCCAGCGCGGCAGCACCGCCATGCCCATGCCGGCGACAGCGGCGTGATGCAGGAGCGTCTCGTTGGCGCTGATCAGCACCTCGTTGAAGTTGACCGTCACCTCGCCGTCCACGGTCGGCAGGATCATGGCCCGCAGCGGGTACAACGCGTATTTCAGCATTGCATGGCCATTGAGATCGGCCACCGCCTTCGGCCGCCCGGCGGCGGCGAGATAGCTCGGCGCGGCGACGAGCTGCATCAGCACCGGCGACAGCGGCCGCGCGATCAGCCCATCGCCGGGCGTGGCCGAGACGCGCAGCGCCAGATCAAACCCCTCGTCGACAAGGTTGACCAGGCGTCCGCTGAGATCGAGATCGATCACCACGTCCGGATAGCGCGCGCGGTACGCCGCGAGCGTGCCGGCAAACAGCGGATTGGCGAACCATACCGGCGCGCTGACCTTCAGGGTGCCGCGCGGGATCACGGTTGCCTTGCTGACGACGGCCTCGACCTCGTCGAGAGACTCCAGCATCGGCCGCACCTGGTCGAAATAGACTTGGCCGGCCTCGGTCAGGCCGACCCGCCGGCTGGTGCGGTTGAGCAGCCGGGTCGAGAGCCGCTGCTCCAGCTGCATGACATGCTTGGAGGCCATCGCCGCCGAAAGCCCCAGGCGATCGGCGGCGGCCGCGAAGCTCTTGAGCTCCGCGACCTGGCAGAACACCCGAATACTGACCAGCGTATCCACTTATCATCAACCCATAGAAAATGATGGCTTAACAAAAAGGATAATGATCAAACCAGAAGAAATTATCAATGTCGGGCACCTTTCCATTTGGAGCTCCGACCATGTCCAGCACCGCATCGACCACCGATCTCAGCCCACTCCAGCCCCCGCTGGCGCTGCGCATCGGCCTGTGGGTCGCCCAGACCCTGCTCTTCGCCCTGTTCTGCTTCGCCGGCGTCACCAAGGTCTTCACGCCGATCGAGGAACTCGCCCAGATGATGCCGTGGACCGGCGAATATTCGGTGGCCTTCGTCCGCACCATCGGCCTGATCGATCTGGCTGGCGGGCTCGGCATCCTGTTGCCGTCGCTGACCCGCATCATGCCGCGCGTGACCGTGCTGGCCGCGATCGGCTGTGCCACGCTACAGGTGTTCGCGTTCGCCTTCCACATCTCCCGCGGCGAAGCGGCAGTCACGCCTTTGAACATCCTGCTGCTGGCGCTGTCGCTGTTCGTACTGTGGGGCCGCAACGGCAAAGCGCCGATCGCGCCGCGCGGCTGATCCGAGCATCGCCGGCGCTGGCCATCCAGCGCCGGCGCATCGCGTGCTTTAAAGGAAGCCATGATGAGCGAACCGATCCCTGACGTGTCGCGCCGCGGCTTTCTCGCTGGCGCGACAGCCCTCGGCGCCCCAGCCCCTGCCGTCCCGGCCGTCGCCCAGCATCGCGCCGGCATTGTCGTGCTGATCGACCGCAACGACCCCCATGTGATGGGTCACGCCATCAGCTATTCCGGCAATCTGACGCGGCATTTCGGCAGTCTCGGACAGACCCCCGCGATCGAGGTCGTCGCCAACGGCACCGGCATCGACGTATTTCGCGCCGACAAATCACCGCTCAAGGAGCCGCTCGCGGCGCTGCGGCAGATGTATCCGCATATCGGCTTCAGCATGTGCGCCTCGTCGAAGTCGATCGCGGAGAGCAAGGAGAACCTCACGATCCAGCTGATCGACGGCGCCAGGCTGGTGCCGTTCGGCATCGGCCGCGTCGTCGAGCTGCAGCGCAAAGGCTGGGCCTACGTCCATGGCTGAGGCTTTGAGCGCGCCCGCACGGCGCGATCTGCTGCTGGCCGCGGCCAGCCTGCTGCTGCTGACAAGCAGGCCTGCTTGCGCCGGCGCACAGGACCCGAGCCCGCCGGTGTTCCGCAGCGGCCGCACCCAGTTCATCGTCGAGCGGCCGCGCCAGGCGCTGCCGCCGTTGAAGCTGCAGGACATGGGCGGCAAGGACGTGACGCTCGCGCCCAAGCCCGGCCATGTCACGCTGGTCAATCTCTGGGCGAGCTGGTGCGCGGCGTGCAAGATCGACCTGCCGACGCTGGCCGGGCTGGAGCGGATGCGGATTCCGGCGCTCGACGTCTGGACCATCTGCACCGACCGGCGCGACATCAAGAGCATCCGCCGCTATGCCGAGGCGATCGCGATGCCCCGCGCCTCCTTCGCCGATCCGCATGCGCAAGCGACCAATCCGGCCAATGCCGATGCCTCGATCTTCGCGACGCCGGCGATGCCGATCACCTATCTGGTCGGCACGAGGGGATTGATCGAAGGCTATGTCACCGGGGCGGCCGAATGGCCGTCCGAGCCGGGCCAGGCGCTGTTGCGCTATTATCTCGATCAGCCGGGCGCGTGAAAATCATAACCGGCGGCCATGCCGCCGGTTGTCGTTCCCGTTGAAAAGATACCTATTCTGCCGGCGCCACATGCATGTCGGCATGCGCCAGGTAGCTCTCGGACGTGCCGAGCCGCCCCAGTGCGAACAGCCCGCCTGCGACGGCCGCATAGGCCAGCGCCACCGCCGGCGTCACGCCGAAACCGCCACCGATGCCGACCGCCTCGCCATGCATGAAGCCGAAATAGGTCATGACGGCGCCGGCGAGCGCGAACGCCGCCGCCTTGATAAAGTCGCGCTCGATCACGAACACGCCGATCGCGCCGAGCACGAGGCCGGCGAGGATCGAGCCGCCGCCCATCACTTCGAGCCCGTGATACAGCACGCCCTGCTGCGGCAGCGCCGCGATCGCAGCGGTCTTGACCGCATCGACCTTGTCGGCCGCGAGGCCGCCGACGCTCTGCGCCGCGGCCACCGTCGAGGCCAGCATGGTGTCGATCTGCAGCTTGGCCCAGGCGGCGAGATGCGGCGTGAAGGCGAGCACGATCGCGGGCGCGTGCTTGACCGGCGTGGTCTGGAACGCCTGCGCGCCGATCAGCATGCCGATGTAGAGCAGGATCGGCGAAATCGCGACCACCGGCACCAGTGCCAGCAGCACCGAGATGATGCCGAGCCAGGACAGCACGATCACCATCAGCCCGGTCGCCGCGGAGTAGCCGATGCGGCCGCCCATCGCCTTCCAGCCGGGATGGCCGATATAGACCGCGTTGATGAAAGGATTGCCCATCATGCAGCCGATCAGGCTGACGATGCCGTCGGCGGTCAGCACCCGCGTGGTCGGATATTCGTCGCCCGCGGCTTCCGCGCTCTCGACGTTATCCATCGCCTCGACGAGGTCGTAGATGCCGAACGGAATCGCAGTCACCAGGATGATCCCGAGATATTCGAAGCCGGAGAACACCGTGCCGAAGGCCGGCAGCGGCACCGAGAACCCGAAGTTCGCAAAGGCGTCCCCGACGCCCTTGACGCTGAGCCCGCCGAGACCGAGGCCGAACAGGTTCGAGCCCCACGCGATGATCATGCCGACCGCGATCGCCACCAGGCCGGCCGGCAGCCCCTTCGGATATTTCACGCCGCCGAACCAGCTCACCAGAATGATCGCGAAGCACACCAGGCCGATCTGCGGCGTCATGTACATCTCGAGCGCCGGCCGCATCGAGATGAAGGTGACCGAGACGCCGGCGAGCGTGCCGAGCAGCGCCGCCCGCGGCGTGATCTTGCGGATGTAGGGCGCGACGAAGCCGCCGATCATCAGGATGAAGCTCTGGAAGAACACCCAGACGAGGCCGGCCGACCAGCCCTTCAGGGGATCGCCGGTCTTGAGCGTGATCGGCAGCATGATCACGAAGGTCACGATGAACATGTGCGGGACACTGACGCCCGAGGGCAGCGCGCAGACGTCGCTGCGTCCGGTCTTCTGCGCCAGGCGATAGGCGAGGAAGGCGTAATACAGGGTCGACAGGCACATCATGAGGCCGAGCGCCGGCAGGATGCGGCCGAACACCAGGCTGTCCGGCATCTTCAGCACGAAGCGCAACAGTCCGGTGAGGACGAGCATGTTGACGAGGATGTTGGTGCCGAAACCGAAGAACGCGTTCCAGTCGCCGGGTGTCCACAGCACCGGCTTGAAATCCGCCTTGACCGAGCTTGCCGTCCCGCTTCCGCTCATCGCCTTGCTCCCCTGTTGCTTGCAGCGACTACATGACCGAACTCATTCGTCTCGACTCGTCTCTCAGCTCTCTCTCAGCTCATGGCCTTCAGCACCGCGGTCGACTCCGCGACCCAGCCGAAGATGCCGCCCTGTGCCTTGATCATCTTCAGGCCCATCTCGTGGAATTCCGGGAAGTAGGACGCGCAGCCGTCGGAGATGACGACGCAGCGATAACCGCGGTCATTGGCCTCGCGCACGGTGGTGTTGACGCAGACCTCGGTGGTGACGCCGCACACCAGCAGGTTTTCGACGCCGTGATGCTTCAGCACGTCACCGAGTTCGGTGGCGTAGAAGGCGCCCTTCCCCGGCTTGTCGATCACGACCTCGCCGTCGACAGGATAGAGCGCGGGAATGATGTCGTGGCCGGCCTCGCCGCGGATGAGGATGCGCCCCATCGGACCGGGATCGCCGATGCGAAGCGACGGCGCGCCGCGCTCGACCTTGGCCGGCGGCGCGTCGGAGAGATCCGGCGCGTGCCCCTCGCGCGTATGGATCACCAGCATGCCGCTCATGCGTGCCGCCGCCAGCACGTTGGCAATCGGGACAACCGCACGGGCGAGCTGCGAGACGTCGTTGCCCAGCGTCTCGCCGAATCCACCCGGCTCCATGAAGTCGCGCTGCATGTCGATGATGACCAGCGCGGTCTTGAAGAGATCGAGCGTGATCGGCTCCGGCTCGGCCGTGATCGTAGCGGTTGCCGATGCAGATGAGTTCGCCATACCAGCCGCTTGCCTCTCCACGAGAATGCCTCGCAACAGACGAAGCAAGCGCTATGCCATTGTGTACAATTCGGCGGGACGCAAGCGCGACGGCGAAGCACGAACTAATTCAAAGGGTTGAGAAGCGCGCCGGCAATGCCCGGTCGCTGAGCACGTTTTGTTTGCAGCGATCGCAGCTCATTTCATGAGCGGCCATTGCATGCAACGATCACCCTGCTGCATCCCCTTGCACCAAGGGAAGCCAGTGAATTGAGGAGAGTCTCAACTGCGCGAGGTTGCCCACCGATCGCGCCAAACCGAACGGCGCCGTCCCGGGCTTGACCCGGGACGACAGCGGAGGGCGAGGCGCCATATTCCGATAAAGATAATCTTATTGCTATTTTTCGGAAATCATGATTGTATCCGCGTATCCCGCCTCCTGCAGAAGGGGCGTAGCGCGCGATCGTCACGACACGCGAGGTGGGGATGCGATGGCCGCGGGAGCTCGCAGCATATCTTCTTGATGTGCGGACGAACGAGCGCCTGCGGACGGTCAAGTCGCGTGGTCCTGACCTCCCGAAGCTGAGGTCAAGTCCGGCGCCACTGCTGATGCTCGGCGTGGACGACGGTGGCCAACCAGCCGGCGCACCGGGGAGATCGCGAAGCAGCCGTAAGCCCATCGCGCAGGGAATGCCGGAATGTCGGCTGCACCTGTGGTACCTGCCGCCTGCATTCTTGTTCGCAGGCGGGCCATGGGTGAGGCCCTCACCCGGCATTCCCTGCGCCCTCTGCACTGTTTGCGAGGGACGAACTGATCGCGAGCCTCGGGCATCACGTGCCGCGAGAACGCGATGACATGTCCTCAATCATTCAGCTGTTTGAATCGTGAAGCGCGCCCTCCGCTCCGCCGTCGTCCCGGACAAGCCACGACGCGCACCAGCGCGGCGCGGCGGCGTTCGCCGGGACGACGGCGGTGGTTGTGGCAGCAGCTCAACATCCCACGACGCTCACGACGCCTGCCGCGCCGCCGGCTTGCGCTCGACCGGGTGGATGTCGATGCCGCGCAGCCGTCCCAGCCGCAGCACGTCCATCGCGACGGTACGGCCGATGCGGTCGCGGTCGAGCACGCGGATCAGGTCGTCGACGCCGTTGATGTCGACGCCGTCGAGCTTGATCACGACGTCGCCGGGCAGCAGGCCGGCGCGGGCCGCGGGCCCGTCCGGCTCGATCTGCATCAACAGCGCGCCCATCTTGTTCTCGACGCCGGCGAGCAACGCATGTCGCCGCGGCACCGGCGCGGTCTGCCCGGACACGCCGATATAGGCGCGGCGGACGTAGCCGTGGCGGATGATCTCCGACAGCACGAACTGCGCGGTGTTGCTGGCGACCGCAAAGCAGATGCCCTGCGCGCCTTGGATGATGGCGGTGTTGATGCCGATCACCTCGGCGGCCGACGACACCAGCGCCCCGCCGGAATTGCCTGGGTTGAGCGCCGCATCGGTCTGGATGACGTCCTCGATCATGCGGCCCGAGACCGAGCGGATCGAGCGGCCGAGCGCCGAGACCACGCCAGCCGTCACCGTGGATTCGAAGCCGAGCGGATTGCCGATCGCGACCACGAGCTGGCCGCGGCGCAGGCTCTTGGAGTTGCCGAGCGCGGCGTAGCGCAGGTCGCGCGCGTGATTGGCGCGCAGCAAGGCGAGATCGGTGTCGGGATCGACGCCGAGCACCTGAGCGTCGGTGACGACGCCCTCGACGTCGCGCAGCCGGATGCTCTTGGAGGAGCCGACGACATGGCTGTTGGTCAGCACGAGACCGTCGGGCGAGATCACGATGCCCGAGCCGAGCCCGCCGCGCTCGGCGCGGGAGCCGGCGGTCGACCCAGCCCTGGGGCCGGTTTCGACGCGCACGACCGCAGGGCCGACCCGCTCGGTGACGTCGATGACGGCATTGGAATAGGCGTCCAGCAGCGCGCGGTCGTCGGCCGGCGCAGCATCAGACGCGCGCGCCGGCGACACCGCATCGCCGGCGAGATCGGAGGTAAAGTCCAACATGGCAAGATTTCCTTCGCCCGGTCAGATGGGTAGCAGCCGCCCCCCGCGCAAGGTGGCGATCCGGCGGCGCCGTTCCGCGCCGTCCTTGGCGAGACTCACGCGCGCTGTGATAGGACTACGGCCGGGTATTTGATGAATCTGATTGCGGGAGGAAGCATGCGGCTGCGAGACCGGCTGTTGTCGTTGTGTGGGGCCATGGTGCTGGGAGCCGACATGACCGGCGCATCGCTGGCGGCGAGCGCCACGGTGCGCAGCGGCGACACGATCCAGCTCGGCGACACGGTGTTCCGGCTCGACGGCATCGATGCGCCGGAGGTCGACCAGCTCTGCATCGACGATCACGCCGATTCCTGGAGCTGCGGCGTCGAGGCACGCGAGCAGCTTGGCAAGCTGATCGGCGGCCGCTCGGTGCGCTGCGACGATCTCGGCCCCGACAAGCCGCTCAAGACGCGCAGGATCGGCCTCTGCACCATCGACGGCGACAAGGTCAGCCTGAACCAACAGGTCGCGCGCGCGGGCTACGCCATGAGCGCGGATCCGGCGATCAAGTATCGCGCCAAGGACGATGTCGCCGCGGCCAAGGAGGCGGTGCGCGGGCTGTGGAAGGGATGTTTCGTCGCCCCAGCCGAGTTCCGCGCCGACAAGAAGGACGGCGCCCTGCTCGGCGCGGCCTGCCGCGCCGACCGCGACCGCGAGATCCGTGCGGTGCTCTTCCCGGACGCGCCGAGCGCGCCGCCGGGCTGCAGCATCAAGGGGAAGTTCGCGGTGCGCGCCCGCGTCACCGGCAACATCGGCATCTACCATCTGCAGGGCTGCCCGAGCTATCCGGCGACCACCGAGCCCGACCGCTGGTTCTGCTCGGAGGACGATGCACGCGCCGCCGGCTTCCGCCGTGCATTCAACTGCCGCGCGCCGAAGAAGTGAGATCGGACGGTCGACGAGCCGGCACGACGAAGCAATCGAGAGCTGTCGCGCGGCCCCTGGATTGCCGCAACGATGCTCAGTGCTGCATCTGCAGCAGCTGATCCATCGGCATCATGTTGTGGTTGAGGTTCGCCATGATCCACAGCGAGCCGCCGACGACGAGAAACACGATCAGCAGCCCGAAGGCCAGCGCCAGCACGTTGTTGGTGTTGTCGGGCCCGGTGGTGATGTGCAGGAAGAACACCAGGTGCACCCCCATCTGGGCGATCGCCAGGACGATGATCGCGACCGGGATCGACGGCTGCCAGACGAGGTCGGTGCCGGCGATGAAGAACGACGTCGCCGTCAGCAGGATCGCGAGACCGAGGCCCGCGACATAGAACAGGACGCGGGAACGCAGGCTGCCATGCTGCTGCTCGCCGGGCGCGAGATCGAATTCCGCGGGGGCTTGATCGGTCATGTCGCACTCCCGAGCAGATAGACCACGGAGAACACCGCGACCCAGATGATGTCGAGCGCGTGCCAGAACAGCGCGAAGCACAGGATGCGACGCTCGATGTCGGCGCGGAAGCCCTTGGCGACCACCTGCGCCATCATGGTCAGCAGCCACAGGATGCCAGCCGCGACGTGCAGGCCATGGCAGCCGACCAGAGTGAAGAACGCCGACAGGAAGGCGCTGCGGCTCGGCCCGTCGCCGCGGCCGACGAGGTCGACGAACTCTCGGACCTCGAGCAGCAGGAAGCCGGCGCCGAGCAGGCCGGTGACGGCCATCGCGACCTGGAACCAGAGCTGGTTGTGGCGCTCGGCGGCAATGCTCGCCATGCCGCAGGTGAAGCTCGACAGCAACAGCAAAGCGGTCTCGACCGCGACGTTGCGGACGTCGAACAGTTCGGCGCCGCCCGGACCGCCGGCGGTCGCACCCGACAGCACAGCGAAGCTCGCGAAGAAGCACGAGAACATCACGATGTCGGAGAGCAGGAATATCCAGAAGCCGAATCCGGTCACGATCCGTTTCGGCGCCGGCCCAGGATGCTCGGCGGCACGCAGTTGATGCGGATCGGCATAGGCAGGCGCCTGAGCGACGGTGGTCACCGACATCGGCCCACTCCCTTTGCGACGACTTCAGTGGGCATGCGCCGTTCCGCCTTCCGGCCGCGACTGGTTCTCGCTGAGCTGCGGTCCCGGCGCCGGAGGGATCTTCTGGCTGGCGATGTTGCCGAACAACTCGGGATCCGCGAGCCGGTAGGTCTTCGGGCGGGTCTCGACGGACTGCGCCGCGAGCTCCTTGTAGCCCGCCTCGTCGAGCACCTGGCCGCTCCTGGCAGCATTCGTCACCCAGTTGGCGAAGTCGGGCTGCGAGACGACGCTGGTGTCGAACATCATGTCGGGAAAACCGTCGCCGCTGAAATGCGAGGCCAAGCCCTTGTAGGTCCCGACATGATCTCCGCGCAGGTTCAGCCGCGTGACCATGCCGTTCATGGTGTAGATCATGCCGCCGAGCTGCGGGATGAAGAAGGCCGTCATGACGCTGCCGGATGTCAGCTCGAAGCGCAGCGGCGCGCCGATCGGGACGGTCAGGCTGTTGACGGTGGCGATGCGCTGGTCGGGATAGATGAACAGCCACTTCCAGTCGAGCGACACCGCCTGGATGCGGATCGGAAGCCCGGTGCCGTCGACGGGCTTGCCCGGGTCGAGCTGGTGCGAGCCGATCCAGGCGACGCCGCCGAGCAGGATGACGGTGAGCGCGGGGATCGACCACACCACGAGCTCGACCGCGCCCGAATAGGCGAACTCCGGCCGGTAGCGCGCCCTGGCGTTGGAGCTGCGGAACCAGAACGCGAAAGCGAGCACCGCGATCGATGTCGGCACGATGATCGCCAGCATGATGATGACGGAATCGATCAGGATCGTCTGCTCGGCGGCGGCGATCGGCCCTTGCGGATCGAAGATGTTCATACGCTCATCCGGCATTCATCCGCGCTCCCAACCCACACCGGATCGAGAGGTTCCTGCGCCGCAAAGATCCGCTCAGCGGCTCACGCGCCAGATCGTGCTGTTGCCGTCTTCGGAGATGAGCAGGCTGCCGTCGCGCGCCACGGTGACGCCGACCGGCCGGCCCCAGACCTCGCGATCGTTGACGACGAATCCGGTGACGAAATCCTCGTATTCGCCGGTGGGCACGCCGTCCTTGAGCCTGACCCGGATCACCTTGTAGCCGGTGCGCTTGGACCGGTTCCACGAGCCGTGCTCGGCAGCGAAGGCATCGCCGCGATACTCCGGCGGAAACAGATTGCCGTCGTAGAATGTCAGACCGAGCGAGGCCGAATGCGGCTGCAGCAGCACGTCGGGCACGGTGATCCTGCCCTTCAGGTCGGGGCGCTCGCCGGCATGGCGCGGGTCGGGGTTGTCGCCGATGTAGTACCAGGGCCAGCCATAGAAGCCGCCCTCCTTCACCCGCGTGACATAATCCGGCACCAGATCGTCGCCGAGCCCGTCGCGTTCGTTGGTCGAGCACCACGGCGTTCCGGTCGCGGGCTGGATGGCGAGGCCGACGCAGTTGCGGATGCCGGTGGCGAACAGGCTGCGGTTCTTGCCGTCGGGATCGAACGCCAGCACGCTGGCACGGTCGGCCTCCCCGCCCCAGGCCGCGCCGAGCGGGTGCGCCTTGATCCAGGCACTGACTCCGCCGGCTGGCTCTCCCAGCGCTTCGCCGACATTGCCGGTGGAGCCGACCGACACCAGCATGCGCTTGTCGTCCCTGGTGAAGACGATATCGCGCGTCGAATGGCCGTAGCCGGCCGGCAGATCGGGCACGACGAGCTGCAGCGGCCCCTGCGCCTTCATGTCGCCGGCCCGATAGGGAAAGCGCATGACGCGCTCGGTGCTCGCGACATAGATCCATTGCGGATCGCTGCTCGGGTAGAAGGCGATGCCGAAGGGATGGCCGAGACGGTCGGCGAAGATCTCGCTCGACGCGACCTTGCTGCCGTCCTCGCTCGGACGCAGCACGCGGACGCGCCCTGCCCGGGTCTCGGCAACGAAGATGTCGCCATTCGGCGCGGTACGGAGGATGCGCGGCCCGCTCAGCCCCTCGGCAAACAGCGCGATCTTGAAACCGTCGATGACCCTCGGCACGGCGGAGGCCGGTCGTTGCATCACGCGGGAGACGTTGGCTGCGGACGCCGTCGCCCCCGGTTTGGGCAGGTCTTCGGGACGGATCAGCCTGATTGTGCCAGGTGCATCACCCTGCCAACTGCCGAACGCGTCCTTGCCTTTCAGCACAACAGGTTCGGCTGCGGCGGCGGTCGCCGCCAGCGCGCTCAAGGTCGCCACGACAGCCGTGCTGATCAGTCTCGTCATGCGGTCCTCGCGCGTCTCGAACGGCCGGCAGTCTACCCCGGTCGAGGACCGGCGATCACGTGTCGCGGCGACGGGACGCGATCACGACAGCGCCCCGAGCACGCCGCGCGTCGCCTGGTCGATCTCCTCGACATAGCGGCGGCGCGCGAAGGACTCGGTCAGGAAGCCGATCACCTTGCGGCTGTTCTCCGATTCCAGCACCGCCAGCTCTTCGGCGCCGGAATCGTCGAAGATCTTCATCGCCGTCTTGACGTTCATTTCGGGCAACAGCGCGACGTCGAAATATTTGGCGAGCTCGACCACCTGGATCTCGTCGGCGATGGAGTCCAATTCGCCCGAGAACAGATCGGGCAAGGAGACCAGCCCGCAATAATCGTCGCTGTTGTTCACCACCACCACGGCCTGGCGCGTGCCCAGCGCGAACTCGCGCCGGCAGGCCGCGATGCTGGTCGTGGTCGGCACCTTGGCGACGTCGGAGCGCATCAGCCGCTCGACCGTGAGGTTGCGCAGCCAGCCGACGTCATTGGCGCTGCGGATGGTCTCGCCGCGCAGATGCAGGCGCCAGGTCGAGAACGAGTGGCCGAACAGGACGCGGACGCACACCGACGTCACGATGCAAGCGCCCAGCACGACGGCCGTGACGTCGACGCTGCGGGTCATCTCCAGCACCAGGAACGACATCGTCAGCGGCCCGCCGACGATGGCGACACCGAGCGTCGCCATGCCCGTGAGCATCGCCACCAGCGGGTCGATCGCGAGCCCGAGGCCGGCCAGCGCGAGCAGTCCCGCAAACAGCTTGCCGAGCAGGCTGCCGACGAACAGCGAGGCGAAGAACAGACCGCCGCGGAAGCCCGAGGCCAGCGAGATCAGGCAGGCGGCGAGCTTGAGCACGATGATGGTGGCGATCATGCCGACCGCCATCTCGCGATGCAGGTCGAGCAGCATTGCGCCGTGGCCTGCCGCCAGCACCTGCGGCGTCACGATCGCCATGGCGCCGACACAGACCCCGCCGATCACCGGGCGCAGCCACACCGGAATGCGGACGAACAGCCGCTCGACCGCCGGCGAGGCACGCATCACCACGATGCCGATGCCGGCGACGAGGAGCGCCAGCACGAACAGCGCGATGTATTGCTCGAAGCCGACCGCGCCGACCTTGGCGACCTCCAGCGAATACGGCGCGCCGGCGAGATATTGCGAGGTCAGCGCACCCGCCAGCGAGGCCGCCAGGATCGGCGCCGCGCTGCCGACGGAGTAGACGCCGACGATCAGCTCATAGGCATAGAACGCCCCCGTGATCGGCGCGCCGAAAGCGGCCGCAATGGCGGCGGCCGCACCGCAGCCGAGGATGAGGCGCATATCGTTGCGGCGGAGCGTGAGATACTGCCCAAGCAGCGAGGCGACGCCGGCACCGATCTGGGTGTAGCCGGCCTCGAGCCCGACCGACGCGCCGGAGCCGTTGGAGACCAGGGTCTGGCCGCTCACCACGATGCTGTCGCGCATCGACAGCCGTCCGCCGCGCAGCGCATTGGCCTCGACAGGGTCGACCGCGGCCGCAATCTTCCAGCGCCGCCGCAGCCATTCCATGATGCCGAGCGCAAGGCCGCCGCAGGCGGGCGCGATCAGGGCGACGGCCGGGTTGACCGAGGTATGAGCGCTGAGCCGGACATCGATCGGAATGCCGTAGATGACCACATGCGCGACCTGCGCGATCAGGCTCATCACCGTCACGATCGCACCCGTCGCAACGCCGATCACCAGCGCCAGCGGTATCAGGTAGAACTCGTTGCTGCGCAGCAGGGCCCGCAGCCGCGTGACCACCCGGTTCGAAGCCTTGCGATCGATGATATGCGACAGCGTCGACAGCACGGAGAGCCATTTCTTCTACGATGAGGCCTCGCCGTGGCAATAACCTGTCGCAACTAGCGGAACAAGCGCGAATTCCTGTCCGATCGAAACGTGGTTGACTGGTCCGGAAAGTGGAACCGCCGCGGCTCGCGCGATCCTGCGCCTCAACTGCGCGGCACCGCCGAGGTCACAAGCGGCCCAGGTGCAAAACAACGGCGCCCGCCACGGGAGACTCCGCAACGGGCGCGCGCAACTCAAATCGAGAAGATGTCCCGTTCAGATCCGCTCGATGATGATCGCGGGTGCCATGCCACCGGCCGCGCACATCGTGACCAGGCCGCGCTTGAGATCGCGCCGCTCGAGCTCGTCGAGCAGCGTCCCGATCAGGATGGAACCGGTGGCGCCGATCGGATGTCCCAGCGCGATCGAGCCGCCGTTCACATTGACCTTGGCGCGGTCGAGCTCGAGGTCGCGGATATACTTCTCGGCGACGACGGCGAACGCCTCGTTGATCTCGAACAGGTCGATGTCATCAAGCTTGAGCCCGGCCTTGGCCAGCACCTTGCGCGTCGCCGGCACCGGGGCGTTCAGCATCAGGGTCGGGTCGTCGCCCATATTGGCCATCGCCACGACGCGTGCACGCGGCTTCAGGCCATGGGCCTTGGCATAGGACGGCGACGCCAGCAGGATCGCCGCCGCACCGTCGACCACGCCCGAGGAGTTGCCGGCGTGATGCACGAATTCGATCTCGAGGCCGGGATAGCGCTGCAGGATCAGGTTGCGATACGTCGTACCCTTCTCGTCCAGCGCGTAGTCGGCGATCGCCGGAAACGCCGGCTTCAGCGCGGCCAGCGCCTCGGCCGTGGTCTGCGGCCGGGGGTATTCCTCGTGGTCGAGCGCGACGCTGCCGTCCTCGCGATGCACCGGCACCAGACTCTTCTTGAAATGGCCGGCAGCGATCGCAGCCGCCGCGCGCTTCTGGCTCTCCAGCCCGAGCGCGTCGACGTCGGCGCGGGTGATGCCTTCCATGGTGGCGATGGCATCGGCGCAGACGCCCTGATGCGACTGCGGATGCAGCGCGCGCAGATGCAGATTGCCGGCATCCATCATCAGCGGCCCCTCGCCGCGCCGGCCGTCCATCGACATCATCTCGCAGCCGCCGGCGACGACGAGGTCCTCCTGCCCGGCCATGATCGAGGCCGCGGCGATGTTGACGCTGGTGATGCCGGAGCCGCAGAAGCGATCGAGCGTGACGCCCGAGGCGCGGATGTCGTAGCCGGCGTCGAGCGCCGACATGCGGCCGAGATCGCCGCTCTGCGGTCCGCGCTGCGACGAGCAGCCCCAGATGATGTCGTCGACATCGCCGGTATTGATGCCGGTGCGGTCGGCCAGCGCACGCAGCACGGTGGCGCCGAGACGCTGCGGGTGCAGCCCGGCGAGCGCGCCCTTGCCGGCTTTGCCAATACCGCGCGGCGTTCTGCAGGCATCGATGATGAGCGCGTCGACCATGGTGTTTCCTTTGCCCGATGTTGTTGTGCGCTGACCGCGCGCGGCGTCTCGGCGGCCGCACGCCTCTCTTTGCTGTCGCATAGCATTGCGCATGCGGTCTTCACAACGGCGCTTGAAGCTGCCGGCGCATGACCAGAACGCACGCCATGGCTTTGACACAACTCACCTTTCCGTCGCACGAACAATTCCGCGGATCGGCGCGCTCGGGCTGCCTTCTCGCAGACTGGTTGAAGAGCAGCCCATCTCGCCCAGACGCGCTGCAACGCAGCTCGAACGGAGGGTCTCGGCAACGTTGGCAGTTGGACTGCAGAGCATTGTCCAACCAAGCGAACTGACCGTTCACCCAATGCTTCTTGTCATGCTGCAGAGGCTGCAAGATCCTCGATCAGGAACGACTGGGATCACAGCGATCCGCCGGCTCGGGAGCCGGAACCCCCATGATCACGACGCCACGTTGAGAGGTCGCCCGACCTCTCCTTCGTGGCGTGACGATAGCAAACACGAACGATGCCGGAGCCTGGCGGGCAGCGCCTGCCTGTGACCGCGGCCATCCCGAGGAGGACGCTCTGATGTTGAGACGAGACCTGCTGGCCACCATGGCCGGACTGGGAGCGGCGAGCGTGCTCGGAGGCCCTGCCCTCTCCGCCGACGAGGCCAAGATCCCCAGCATAGCCGGCCCGGATCCGGCCCCGAAGACCCCGAGCTTCAGGGCGCCACCGGGCAGCGTCGATACCCACACCCACATCTTCGGGCCGGCCGCGACCTATCCATTCTCGCCCACCCGCCCCTACACGCCGCCCGACGCATCGCTGGAGATGTTCCGGGCGCTGCACGCCAAGATCGGCGTCGAGCGCGCCGTCATCGTCAACGCCACCGTCCACGGCACCGACAATCGGGTCGTGACCGATGCGATCGCGCAGAGCAATGGCAACTACAAGGGCGTCGCCAACATCAACGCGGCGATGTCCGATGCCGACCTCGCGGCGCTCGGCAAGGCCGGCATCTGCGCCTGCCGGTTCGCCTTCCTCCGCCGCCTCGGCGGCGTCGGCGACATGAACGTCTTCCGCACCCTGGTGGACCGCGTCGCGGCGATCGGCTGGCACGTCGACGTTTATCTCGAGGCCGGGACGATCCAGGAATTCGTGCCGATCCTGAAGGCGCTGCCGGTCACCTATGTGATCGACCACATGGGCACGATCAGCGCTGCCAAGGGGATCGACGATGCCGGGTTCAAGGCGCTGCTCGACCTGCAGGCGAGCGACGACAAGTGCTGGATCAAGATCACCGGTCCCGAGCGCGCTTCGGCCTCCGGCCCCCCGTTCCACGACGCGGTCCCGTTCGCCCGCAAGCTGATCGACAACGCGCCGGATCGCGTCATCTGGGGCACCGACTGGCCGCATCCGAACGTCAAGATCATGCCCAATGACGGCGATCTGGTCGATCTGATCCCACTCTACGCCCCGGATCCGGCCATGCAGCGAAAGCTGCTTGTCAGCAATCCCGAACGGCTGTTCAAGTTCGAGCCCAAGAGCTGAGTCACCGCCAGCTGCGAATTCGCCCGTTCAGCGACAGGACCGATCATGACCGCCACGACCCTCACCGCCGACAGCAAGGCAGGCGCCCGCCGCGGCTGGTGGAAGGAGCTTTGGGTCCAGGTCATGATCGCGATGGCAGCGGGCATCCTGCTCGGTGCCATCAAGCCGGATCTGGGCGCCCAGATGCAGCCGCTCGGCGACGCCTTCATCAAGGCGATCCGGATGCTGATCGCGCCGATCATCTTCTGCACGGTGGTCAACGGCATTGCCCACATGGCCGACATGGCCAAGGTCGGCCGCGTCGCGATCAAGGCGCTGATCTATTTCGAGGCCGTCACGACGCTGGCGCTGATCATCGGCTTGACCGCGGTGAACCTGTTTCAGCCCGGCGTCGGCATGAACGTCGACCCGGCGACGATCAACTCCGCGACGATCGAGCCCTATATCAAGCAGACCGCTGCGGTCGGCTTCGTGCCGTTCCTGCTCAACATCATCCCGCAGACCTTCGTTGGCGCCTTTGCCGAGGGCAATATCCTGCAGGTGCTGTTCATCTCGGTCATGTGCGGCTTTGCGCTGATCTGGCTCGGCGACCGCGCCAAGCCGGTGACGGACGTGATCGATGTCGCCGGCCGGATGATCTTCGGTGTCGTTCGGATCGTGATGTGGGCAGCGCCGCTGGGCGCATTCGGGGCCATCGCCTTCACCGTCGGCAAGTTCGGCCTGGGCTCGCTGGCCAAGCTCGGCCTGCTGCTCGGCAGCTTCTATCTCACCTGCCTGATCTTCATCGCCGCCGTGCTCGGTCCGATTGCCGCCTTCACCGGCTTCAGCCTGTGGAAGCTGATCCGCTACATCAGGGACGAGGTGCTGGTCTGCATCGCCACCACGTCATCGGAGACCGTGCTGCCGCGCATGCTGGCGAAACTCGAAGCCGCTGGCTGCGAACGCAGCATCGTCGGTCTCGTCATCCCCACCGGCTATTCGTTCAATCTCGACGGCACCTGCCTCTACCTCGCGACCGCCGCGGTGTTTCTGGCGCAGGCGACCAACACGCATCTCGACATCAGCCACCAGATCGGGCTGCTGCTGATCCTGCTGGTGACGTCGAAGGGCGCGGCCGGCATCGCGGGCGCCGCCTTCGTCGTGCTGGCCGCCACGCTCGCCGCGACCGGTACGATTCCGGTCGCCAGCGTCGCGCTGGTGCTCGGCATCCATCGCCTGATGTCGCAGGGGCTGACGCCGACCAACCTGATAGGCAATGCAGTCGCCACCATCGTCATCGCGAAGTGGGAGAACGGCTTGGACGCGACATGCCTGCGCGAGGTGCTCGATGGCCGCAAGACGGCATCTGATACAAATTGACATCATCCCAGCAGTCCTGAAACGACCTCTGCCGCATTGATGCCGATCAAACGGCGCATGACCTAAAATTAATAGTTATCTCCTTCGTCTCGCTGCTGCGCTCAGCTAATGAAGCGCGGCGGACGACAGGTTGATATCCCGGCGTCGTCCAGCGAGAACGATCAGAAACGTTCACGGAGCAGACGCCTGCGGACAACGGTCCCGCATGATACCGCGTGCGAGACGATCAATCGGAGACGATCATGAACAAGCAGCTTCTGCTCAAACTTCACCGTTGGATCAGCCTCGTCTTTGCGCTGCCATTGCTTGTCATCATCGTGACCGGGCTGATCCTCTCCTTCGAGCCGATGGCGCAGGTCGCCGCCGTCAAGCCGCAAAGCGTCGATCCGGCGCGCGTGGTCACGCTGATCAAGCAATACGATCCCGACGGCAAGGCACGCGGTCTGTCGATCGACGCCTCCACGCAGCATCTGACCTTGCAGGGGGCGCCGGGCGCCGAGGTCGACATGACAACCGGTGCCGCGGTCGAAAAGCCGGCGATGCCCAGCGTCTTCTCGTGGGCGCGCAGGACCCACGAGCATCTGATCGGAATCCCCGGCCTCACCCTGATCTCGACCATCGCCATGATCAGCATCATGATCATCGGCATCCTGATGGGACTGCCGCGGCTGCGCAACACGCTGTCCGGCTGGCACAAGGGCACGGCCTGGTTCACGCTGCCGCTGATTTTGCTCAGCCCGCTCACCGGACTCTGCCTCGAGCTCGGCCTGACCTTCGCAGGCGGCACTCCTCCTGCCGCAGCCAAGCGCGTCTCGCTGCCTGACGCCGTCAGCATCGTTGCCAAGGACCACGACCTGTCGTCGGTGAACTCGATCGGCAATCGCGGCGGACGGATGATGGCGCGCATCATCGAGGGCGATGAGCTCAGGGCCTATGCCGTCACGGCCGACGGGCTCTCCGCGTTGCCGCGCAACTGGCCGCGCCTGCTGCATGAAGGCAACTGGTCTCTGATCGGCAGCGCGGCCAACGTTCTGATCTCGGTCGCGCTGTTCGCGCTGCTGGTCACCGGCCTGCTGATCTGGACGCAACGCCGGCTGCGGCGCCCGAGCCGCGTGCGCGACGTGCCGGCGAAGCCGGTGGTCGCATCCTCGATGCCATCCTGACCGGCGCTACGTTGCAGACGCCGGCTCGCACCGCGGGCCGGCTTCCAGCGCGATCTGCACGCGCTGCTTCGCTCGGGCCTGCCCTGGACAATGTAGGCGCGACGGCGCTTTTTCGATCATTGTGAGAAACGACGTAGCTGCCCGCCACCGCGGGAAGGGCAGCGGCGCGTTCTCGGCGTTCGTCTCGGAGCTGTCATGCCCGCGTCCCGATGCAGGCGAGCGCCGGCGCCGCGCAGCGGTGCGCGAGACGTGAAGCTGTGAGCAAGCTCGCTTTGTCATCAACGTGACTTGACTAGGCCGGAACCGCCACGCATCGTCGGCGACAGAAAACGAAACGGTTTAGTTTTATGTCCGATGATGTCAAAATGTTTCATGCCTGTTTGGGGCTGGTCCCGAGATGCAGCGCGCTGCCCTTGCGGCTCGGCCTCCTCGGCTGCAGCATGCTGCTCGCGTCCTGCGCCGTCGGTCCGGACTTCATGTCTCCGGACGCGCCGGCCGCAACCGGTTATGTGGCCGAACGTCGGCTCGCCGCGACCGCCAGCGCCTCGACACCGGGCGGCAATGTGCAGAGCTTCGCGCCCGGAGGCGATCTGCCCGGCACTTGGTGGGCGCTGTTTCATTCCCGGCAGATCAACGCCTTCGTCGAGGAGGCGATTCGCAACCACCCGGACATCGAAGCCGCACAATTGGCGCTGCGTGCTGCGCGCGAGAACGCGCTATCGCAGCAGGGCGCGCTATTTCCGCAGCTGAGCGCGAGCGGCTCGGCCGAGCGTACGCAGGCCTCCAGCACGCAGCAAGGACAATGGCCTGGTCAGACCTCGCTGTACACGCTCTATGGCACGTCGGTGAGCGTCAGCTACGCGCTCGACCTATGGGGCGGCACGCGTCGCCAGGTGGAGGCGCTGCAGGCGCAGGCCGACTACCAGGCCTTCAAGATGGAAGCGACGTATCTGTCGCTGACCGCCAATGTCGTCACCGCCGCGATCAGCGACGCCTCGTTGCGCGATCAGATTGCCGCGACGGAGGAGATCATCAAGGCGGAGACCGACCAGCTTGGCCGGATCCAACACCAGTTTGACGTCGGCGCCATCTCCAAATCCGACGTGCTGGCGCAGGAAGCGACGCTGGCGCAGGCCAAGGCGACCTTGGCGCCGCTGCAGAAGCAACTCGCACAGCAGCGCAATCAACTGATGGCCTATCTCGGCCGGCTGCCGAGCC
The DNA here is from genome assembly GCF_032484415.1 of Bradyrhizobium sp. SZCCHNS30572. Taxonomy (NCBI): domain Bacteria; kingdom Pseudomonadati; phylum Pseudomonadota; class Alphaproteobacteria; order Hyphomicrobiales; family Nitrobacteraceae; genus Bradyrhizobium; species Bradyrhizobium sp. SZCCHNS30572. The sequence continues at coordinate 554,470 of NZ_JAUESY010000005.1, forward strand.
AGGATCGCGGCGAGCATGTGACCCTCGCGGAGCTGCGGCTGCCGCGCAAGCTGCCGATGTCACTGCCCTCCTCGCTCGTCCGGCAGCGTCCCGACATCCGGCAGGCCGAGGCCACGCTGCACCAGGCCACAGCGACGGTCGGCGTCGGCGTCGCCAATCTGCTGCCGCAGGTGACGCTGTCGGGCAGCTACGGCGCAAGCGGACCGGGCCGGCTGTTCTCGCCGACGACCATCGTGTGGGATGCGGCCTCGAGCGTCAGCCAGAAGCTGCTCGACGGCGGCACGCTGTATCACACCAAGGAGGCGGACGTCGCCACCTTCGAGCAGGATCTGTCGCTCTACAAGAGCACCGTCATCACGGCGTTCCAGAATGTCGCGGATTCGCTGCGCGCCATCCAGTACGACGCCGAGGCGCTGAAGGCCCAGGCCGCCGCCGAGAAGGCCACCGCCGACAGTCTCGCCATGGCGGTCGAGCAGTTCAGGAGCGGCGCGGTGCCCTACGCCAACGTCATCAACGCGCAGCAATCCTATCTCAACGCACGCGTCTCCCGCATCAAGTCGCAGGCCACGCGCTTCACCGACACCGCGGCGCTGTTCCAGGCGCTCGGCGGCGGCTGGTGGAATCGCCAGGACGAGACCCCGGCGGCGCTGCCGCGTGCCAATCCCGGTTATTTCGCCGGTCCCAATCGTACGACCCAGGAAGCAATGTAATGAAGAAACGCATGACGATCATGCTGGCCGCCATGGCGGTGCTGTTCGGCGGCCTGTACGGCTTTCAGACCTTCAAGGGCATCATGATCGCCAAGGCGATCGGCGCCATGGCCAACCCGCCGCAGACGATCTCGACGGTCGTTGCGGCGACCGCAGCATGGCGCTCCAACCTCACCGCGGTCGGTTCGCTGCGCGCCGTCAACGGCGCCGATCTGGCGCTGCAGGCTGCAGGCATCGTGCAGGGCATCCAGTTCAATTCGGGCGACACCGTCGAAGCCGGCCAGCAATTGCTGCAGCTGGTCGCGACCGATGACGTCGCCAAGCTGCAGTCGCTGCAGGCGACTGCCGAGAACTATGCCATCGTCGTCAAGCGCGACGAGGAGCAGATCAAGTTCAACGCGGTCAGCCAGGCCACGCTCGACAGCGATCGCGCCAACCTCAAGAACGCGCAGGCCCTGGTCACGCAGCAGAAGGCGATCGTCGAGCAGAAGACGCTGAAGGCGCCGTTCGCCGGCCGGCTCGGCATCCGCGCCGTCGATCTCGGGCAGTATCTCGGCGCCGGCACCACCATCGTCACCCTGCAGAGCCTCGATCCGATCTTCGTCGATTTCTACCTGCCGCAGCAGTCGCTCGCCGACATCCGGATCGGCCAGGACGTCGGAATCGCCGTCGACGCCTATCCCGGCGAACGCTTCACCGGTCAGATCTCGGCGATCAACGCCAAGGTCGATTCGACGAGCCGCAACGTCCAGATTCGTGCCACGCTGCACAACGATGCGACGCGGTTGCTGCCGGGCATGTTCGCCAAGGTCGAGATCGCGACCGGCAAGCCCGAACAGCTCGTCACGCTGCCGCTGACAGCGATCGTCAGCAATCCCTATGGCGATCTTGTCTACGTGGTCGACGATCTGAAGGACGGCGAGGGCAAGGCGCGGCAGACGTTCGTGAAGAGCAAGCCGGCCAAGGGCGACCGGATCGCGATCACCGACGGCATCAAGCCGGGCGAGACGGTGGTGATCGCGGGACAGATCAAGCTGCGCAACGGCAGCCCGGTGAAAATCGACAATTCGCACGTGCCGGTCGCGGAAGCCGCGCCGGATGTCGTCGACCAATAATCCGGCCAGCCCGCACCCATCAGAGTCATCACTATGCGTTTCACAGACATCTTCATCCGCCGACCGGTGCTGGCGCTCGTGGTCAGCGCCCTCATTCTCGTGCTCGGCCTGCGTTCGATGACGACGCTCGCCATCCTGCAATATCCGCGCACGCAGAACGCCATCGTCACGGTGAGCACGGCCTATGCCGGCGCCGATAGCGACATCATCGCCGGCTTCATCACCACGCCGCTGGAAAATGCGATCGCCCAGGCCAACGGCATCGACTACATGACGTCGACCAGCGTCACCGGCAGCAGCACCATCACCGTGAACCTGCGGCTCAACTACGATTCCGGCAAGGCGATGACCGAGATCAACGCCAAGGTGAACTCGGTGCTGAACCAGCTTCCGACCGGCACGCAGCAGCCGACCCTGACCTTGAAGGTCGGGCAGACCATCGACTCGATGTATATCGGCTTCGCCAGCGACGTGCTGGCGCCGAACCAGATCACCGACTACCTCACCCGCGTGGTACAGCCGAAGCTGCAGGCGGTCTCCGGGGTGCAGACCGCCGAACTGCTCGGCGCCAAGAAATTCGCGCTGCGCGCCTGGCTCGACCCCGACAAGCTTGCGGCCTATGGCCTGACGGCAACCGACGTGTCGACGGCACTGTCGGGCAACGACTACATCTCCGGGCTCGGTACCACCAAGGGCCGCCTCGTGCAGGTCGATCTCGCCGCCGCGACCAACCTGCATTCGCTGGAGCAATACCGCAATCTCGTCGTCAAGCAGGTCAATGGCGCCATCATCCGCCTGCGCGATGTCGCCAATGTCACGCTCGGCAATGACGACTACGACAGCGCGACGCGCTTCAACGGCAAGACCGCGGTCTACATCGGCATCCAGGTGGCGCCAACGGCGAACCTGCTCGACGTCATCAACGGCGTGAAGGTCGGTTATCCGGAGCTGCAGCGACAGCTGCCGAACGGCATCACCAGCGAGATCCTGTACGACTCCACCGATTTCGTGAACTCGTCCATCGACGAGGTGATCCATACGCTGGTGGAGGCGATCGGGATCGTAATTGTCGTCGTCTTCATGTTCCTGGGATCGTGGCGCTCGGTGCTGATCCCGGTGATCGCCATTCCGCTGTCGCTGATCGGCACCTTCGGCCTGATGCTGCTGATGGGCTTCTCCATCAACCTGCTGACCTTGCTGGCGCTGGTGCTCGCGATCGGCCTGGTCGTCGACGACGCCATCATCGTCGTCGAGAGCGTGCACCGCCTGATCGACGAGGGTGTGCCGCCGGTCGAGGCTGCCATCCAGTCGGCGCGCGCGCTGGCGAGCCCGATCATCGCGATGACCGTGGTGCTGATCGCGGTCTACGTGCCCGTCGGCTTCCAGGGCGGCCTCACCGGCGCCCTGTTCACCGAATTCGCCTTCACGCTCGCCGGCGCCGTCACCGTCTCGGCGGTGATCGCGCTGACGCTTTCGCCGATGAACTGCGCCTGGCTGCTGCGCCGGACCGAGCGCGACGCCACCACGGTCGAGGCGCGGCTGGTGCGTGCGATCGACCACGTGCTCGAACGGCTCGCACAGGGCTATCGCCGCGGGCTCGAAAGCGTGTTCGCGACCAAGCCGGTGGTCGTGGTGTTCGCGCTGCTGCTGCTGGCGATGATCCCCTGGCTCTATGTCAGCTCCACCAGCGAGCTCGCGCCGGACGAGGACCAGGGCATCGTGCTGTCGCTGACGAATTCGGCGCCCTCGGCCACGCTCGAGCAGCGCCAGTTCTACGGCCAGCAACTGTACGGCCTGATTGCCCAGCGGCGGGAGACGCGCACCGTGTTCCAGATCGACACCTCGACGCAGGTGATCGGCGGCTGGGTGCTCAAGCCCTGGGATCAGCGCAAGGCGACGACCAGCACCTTGCAGCCGGAATTCCAACAGCTCCTGAACGGCATCGCCGGCGCGCGTTCCGTCGCGTTCCAGCCCTCGCCCCTGCCGGGCAGCAACGGCCTGCCGGTCCAGTTCGTGATCGGCACCACCGGCGCATTCGGCGAGCTCAACGACGTGTCGCGCGATTTCATGGCCAAGGCGCTGGCGAGCGGCCGCTTCATCTTCCTCGACAGCGACCTGAAGATCGACAAGCCGCAGACCACCGTGGTGTTCGACCGCGACAAGGCTGCCGATCTCGGCCTCAAGATGAGCGATCTCGGCGGCGCGCTCGCGACCATGCTGGGCGGCAATTATCTCGACTATTTCAGCCTGGAGGGCCGCTCCTACAAGGTGATCCCCCAGGTCCGGCAGAACGACCGCCTCACCGACAGTCAGTTGCTCGACTATTCGATCCGCACCAGCGGCAATGCCATGGTGCCGCTGTCGACCGTGGCCCGGCTCGAGCACAAGACAATCCCTGAGTCGCTCAATCACTTCCAGCAGATCAACGCGGCGACCATCTCCGGCGTGGCGATGCCGGGTATCGCGATGGGCGACGCGCTCGCCACCTTGAAGGAGATCGCGAAGTCGCTGCCATCGGGTTACTCGATCGACTATGGCGGCGCGTCGCGACAGCTCGAGCAGGAATCCGGCGGCTTCGTCACCACCTTCGTGTTCGCGCTGATCATCATCTTCCTGGCGCTCGCCGCCTTGTTCAACAGCTTCGTCGATCCGATCATCATCCTCGTGTCGGTGCCGATGTCGCTGGCGGGCGCGCTGATCTTCATCAGCCTCGGCGTCGGCGGCGCCAGCATCAACATCTACACCCAGGTCGGCTTGGTCACCCTGATGGGCCTCGTCAGCAAGCACGGCATCCTGATGGTCGAGGTCGCGAACGAGCTGCGCGAACAGGGCAAGGACCGCACCGAGGCGATCATCGCGGCGGCCACCGTCCGCCTGCGGCCGATCCTGATGACCACGGCGGCGATGGTGCTCGGCGTGATCCCGCTGATCACCGCGAGCGGCGCCGGCGCGGTGTCCCGCTTCAACATGGGGCTCGTGATCGCGACCGGACTCGCGATCGGCACCCTGTTCACGCTGTTCGTGGTCCCCGTCGCCTATGCGCTGATTGCGCATCGCGGCACGGCGCACGAGGTCGCGGGTCGCGTGACCGAGGCAATCCCATAAATCGCGTGAAATCAACGCGTTATTTGCAGATTCGGAAACCTGCATCGGTCACGGTTGACAAACGAAACCTATAAACGATATATCGTTCGCACGAAACGGAGATCATATCGTATGAGACATCATCATTGGACGTTTGGCCCCTCCCGCAGAGACGACGACAACCAAGAGCGCGGCTGGGGACATCGCGGACGTCATGGACGGCGTGGCTTCGACGAAGCCTGCGAGGAGATGCGCATGGGCGGGCGCGGCGGCGGGTTCGGCCCGCGGGCGGCCGGCCTGTTCGAGCGTGGCCGCCGCGGCGGTCGCGAGGAGTTCGGGCGTGGCGGCGGCGGCCGCTTCTTCGGTCCCGGCGATCTGCGCAGCCTGCTGCTGTGGCTGATCGGTGAGAAGCCGCGCCATGGCTATGAGCTGATCAAGGCGGTCGAACAGTTGGTCGGCGGGGCGTACTCGCCGAGCCCGGGCTCGGTCTATCCGATCCTCAATCTGCTCGAGGACATGGGCCAGATCGAAGCGGCATCGGCCGAGGGCGGCAAGAAGCTGTTCGCGATCACCGACGCCGGCCGTCAGGCACTGAAAGAGGATGAAGCCGCCATCGATGGCCTGCTGAGCCGGCTGCGCATCATGGCCCGCACCATGGGCGGCATGCGCCCGCCGGAGCCGGTGCTGCAGAGCGTGCAGACGCTAAAGATGGCGCTCAAGATGCACCGGCAGGGCTGGAGCGACGCGGAAGCGAAGCGTGTCAGCGACATCCTCACCCGCGCCATCGCCGATATCCAGGGCGACGAGGGCACCGCGAGCTGACATCAACATCAGCCAGGAGCGGAGCCGTGGCAGCCGGAATTGATATCCGTGTTCGCGCCGCCCAGACGCTGCGTTCCCTCTCAACCGTTCTTCACGGCGAGAGGGTCGGGGTAAGGGCAACCGCACGGAAGTCGGTCGAAGGGAGCCACTGACAGCCACATCCCTCGATAGCATCCGCGGTATGGGTCCGGCGTTCGCCGGGACGACAGCAGTGGTGGGGCGCGGCCTATCCAAGCCCACCCGTGTCGTCCCGGCCTTGAGCCGAGACCCATACCGCGTGATCGTCGTTGGCAGACGACTCTCAGTCGTCGCCTTCCGAAAAAGACTCTCGCAGGGGCCCTACACCGGCTCCAGCACCATCAGTCCCGTCGCCGTGTTGGAGATCGGGATATGATAGTTGGCGTGCTCCTTGCGGACCTTCTCCGGCAGCGTGCCGCGCGCCACCATCCAGTTCAGCAATTCGACGCCCTGGGTGCCCGACAGCTCGACCAGCTCGGTGGTCGAATACTTCGTCGCCCAGGCGGGATCGTCGACCATGCTGGCCATGAACTTCTCGTCGAAATCCTTGTTGATGAAGCCGGCGCGCTCGCCGTCGAGCTGATGCGACAGGCCGCCGGTGCCCATCACGACGACGCGCTCGTCCTTCGGCCAGGATTGAATCGCCCGCGCCAGCGCCTGGCCGAGCTTGTAGCATCGCGCGGCCGACGGCAGCGGCGCCTGCACCGTGTTGACGACCACGGGCACCACCCGCACCGGCCATTTCTGATCGGGCCAGCACAGCGCCATCGGCAGCGTGAAGGCGTGATCGACCACCATCTCCTGGCAGGTGGTGAGGTCGAAATCCTCCTTCACCAGATGCTCGATCAAATGCCAGGACAATTCGCTGTCACCCTTGAACGGCGCGGTCTGCGGAATGCCCCAGCCCTCGTCGGCATTGCTGTAGCTGTCGGCCGCGCCGACCGCGAAGGTCGGCATCTTGTCGAGGAAGAAGTTGAGGCCATGGTCGTTATAGACGAGCACGACCACATCCGGTTTGACCTTGGCGAGCCACTCGCGGACATGCGGGAAGCCGTCGAAGAACGGTTTCCAATACGGATCCTGCTGCAGGCCCTTGGCGATCGCGCCGCCAATGGCCGGAACGTGCGAGGTGGTGATGCAACCGACGATCTTTGCCATGACGATTACCCCCTCGCCGCCAGAAGCTTGGCCTTGAACTGCTCTTTCGTCAGCCCGGTCTGCTGCGCGCCGATGTCCTGCATGTCGAGCCCGAAGATGCCGGCGAACTTGGCGAGGTAGTAGGCGTTGCCGCCGGCCTCGATCAGCTCCAGCACGTTGCGGTTCCTGATCGCCGCGCGCTGCTGTGCATTGAGGCCATATTTGGCGCAATAGCCGTCCTCGTCGGCGACGAACGCCTTGCGGTTGGCGGCATCGTTGAACGAGTAGCACATCTTGTTGAGGGCGTAGCCTTTGCGGGCCTGCTCGCCGTCGAAGATGGTGGTGCCGGGCACGGGCTGCCGGGCTGACGTGGTGGACATCTGAGCCTCCCCTGGGCGTGTTTCGGACGGCCGCGCTTGATCTGGATCAAACGCGGCGCCGTTCGTGCCCGCCAATATCGCCGACAGACACCGTCAATAAAGGCCGCGCGACCGATCTGATCCATGAGCCAATTCGATCATTTGGACCTCGACGGCCACCTGCTGCAGCTCCTGCTCGCCGTCATCGAGGAAGGCTCGGTCACCCGCGCGGCGCAGCGGCTCGGAGTCACGCAGTCGGCCGTCAGCCATCTGCTCGACAAGCTGCGCGCGATCACCGGAGATCCGCTGTTCGTGAAGTCCGGCCGCGGCATCGTGCCGACTGCGCATGCGCAGCTCCTGGCGCTGCGCGCCCGCGCGCTGCTCGACGATCTCCGGAGCTTCTCGCACACCGCTGCGTTCGAGCCGGCGAAAATCTCCGCGCAGGTGACGATCGCGGCCAATGATCTGCAGCGCGACCTGCTGCTGCCGTCGCTGCTGCGCTATGCCCGCGCGCAGGCGCCGGGCCTCAGCCTGCGCGTGATCCCTTCCGGCGCACCGACGCCGGAAATGCTGCGCGAGGAGCACTGTCAGCTCATCATCACGCCGCGACCGCCCGAGGGCAGCGACATCCTGCAGAAGCGGCTGTTCGAGGACAGCTATCGCGTGTTCTACGATGCGAGCCAGCGCGAGCCGCCGCAGAGCCTGGAGGACTATCTCGCCAGCGACCATGTCACGGTACTGTACGAGCCGCGGCGCCGGCTCGACATCGACGAGGTCCTGGCCGAGCGCGGCCTCGTCAGGCGGTTCGCGGCGCAGGTGCCGGGCTTCGGCGGCATCGGCCCGTTCCTGCGCGGCAGCCGCATGATCGCGACCCTGCCGAGCCTGCTGCGCGCCTACATGCTGCGCGGCCTGGCGGTGGCGCCGGTGCCGGTCCCCTGCCCGGCGATGCCGATGTACATGGTCTGGCACCTGCGCCACCACGAAGATCCGATGCACCGCTGGCTGCGCCAGCAGCTTGAGATCGTGGTCGCGCCGAGCTTGGCCGCGGCCGCCGAGCACATGCCGGTGATGGCCTGACTCATCCCGAGGGGTGAGCGGCCCTCACGCCGGCGCGTGGCACACCGCCTCGATGTTGTTGCCGTCGGCGTCGCGCACGAACGCGCCGTAATAGTTCTCGTGATAATGCGGCCGCAGTCCAGGCGCGCCGTTGTCCATTCCGCCTGCGGCGATCGCCGCTTGATAGAACGCATCGACCGTGGCGCGATCCTTGGCGTGGAACGCGACATGCGTCGAGGTCGCGGCCGTCCCGCCGGTGCCGATCCAGAAATCCGGACGGCCGTCGCCGAAGCCGGCGTGATCACCATGGCCGCCGGTCTGCGCGTCGGTGATCTCCATCATCAGGACATAGCCGAGCGGCGCCAGGGCGGCCGCATAGAACGCCTTGGCGCGGGCGAAGTCGGAGACAGGGAAGCCGACGTGGTCGAGCATGGTGATCCTCTCCATGGTGACCGGCGAATGCTAGCGCCGTGGGCGCACGGGCGCAACGTGTCGAACACGGCTCGATCACATCGCAAGGATGCGCCGCGCCGTTTGTTGCCCACTCGCCAGCGCCGCCTCGACCGTTCCCATGTCGCGTCCGCGATACAGCGCTTCGCCGGAGATCAGCACCCGTCCGCCATCCCGACGCGAAAGCGTATCCTGCGCCTCGTGGGATGTCAGCGTCGCATAGGAATAGGCTCCGCGCGCGAACGGATCCTTCGCCCAATCCGTGACATGCGACGCGACGAGCTGCTGCTTCAGCAAGCCCGCCGGCTGTACGAAGACGTCTGCGAGCGCCGAAAGCCCGTTTTCGATCAGCGCGGCCTCGTCGCACGCGGCGAAGGCGCCGGCCGGCGGCCCGGCGAGCCAGCCGGTCAGCACCGCGTCATCGTTCGGATGCTGCGTCCACCACACCGGCACGTCGGCATCGGACAGCACGAACAGCATGTCGGAAAGGTCCTCGGTCCGGGCCTCTCGCCACCAGCGACGCTCGAAGCGAAGCAGCAGCTTGATGACGTTGCCGAAGCCGATGGTTTCGGCTGCGGCCAATTGCGGGCGCATGGCCGGCGGCAGCGCGATGGTTCGCAGCAGCGGCAGCGGCACGGTCAGGATGACGAGATCACCGCGCTGCGCACGGCCGTCAGCCAAGCGCACGACGACACCATCATCGGAGCTCTCCACCGCACGGGCCACCGCCTCGAGCAGCATCGCCACGCCATGCGCCCGGCAGTCCGCCAGGAGATGATCGAGCAGCGCCGCGTAGCCGCCGACGATGCGCGCCTGAGCGCCGCGGTCGCCGCCCATCCATTCGTCGCGCAGCGCGAACACGCTGGCACGACCGGGATCGGCCGCGTCATAGCCCTGCACCATCCCCAAGACCGACTTGCGCAGGGCGGCAAACTCCGCGCCGGCGAAATGCCGATCGAGCAGCGCCGTCACGGTCATATCCTCGTCGAGCTGCCGCGCCACGCGGTGCAACTGGCGCATCTGCCGTTCAGCGGGATCCTCGCGCGAGAACGCGCCATCCGTCACGTACCAGCGCGCGCCATCGACCGGCGTCGAGGTGAGCCCCGCCTCGGCCATCAGCGCGTGGGTGACGGGCGCCTCGCCATGGATGAATTCCGCACCGGCATCCGCGCGATATCCGAACCTGCTCGCAGGCAGCGGATGGATGCGCCCGCCGCAGCGGTCGCGCGCCTCCAGCAGTGTCACCTGCTGGCCTGCGCGGGCCAGTTCGCGCGCCGCCATCAGGCCCGCGGCACCGGCCCCGACGATGATGATGTGCATTCGCCGCTCAGCCATGACTTGCCTGGGCCGGCAAGGCCGAGCCGTTGGTGATCTTGTAGCGCAGCCACAGCGCGCCGCCCTCCAGCGCCGTGCTGCTTTCGAGCGTCATGGCCGTGATCGGGGCACGCTCGCCGGACTCGGCTTCCGTCGAATCGAACACGCTCGGCGCCCCCTTGGCGCCATCCACCGCCGGACACAGAACGAGGTTGAACTCGTCGACCAGGCCCGCGCGAAGGAACGCGCCGTTGGCGCCGCCGCCGCCTTCGAGCAGCAGGCGCTTCACGCCGAGCTCCTGCGCGACGATCTCGAGCACGCGCGAAAGATCGAGCTTCGCCTGGCCGGCGAAGACGTAGGAGACGCCCTCGCCGCGCAGTCCCGAAAGATGCGCATCCGACACGGCCTCGGTCAGCACGACGACGATCGGATCGCCGCCGATGTCGGAGCGACCCCAGCAGATCTTGCCATGGGGATCGAGCACGATGCCGTAGGCCTTGGCATCGCGGCGCGCGATCCAATGGGTGCGCGGGAATTTCTCCGTCGTCTCGGCCGGATAGGCCGAGCCCTTGGCGAATTCCTGGCCGGTGACGCGGCCGATCAGCCAGGCGTCGCCGCCGAGCCGGTCATGCACCTGCTCGAACAAATCGCCCGATCCCTTCGGACGCCAGCGGCTCGGCAGGGTCCGGCCGTCGACGCTCGACGCCATCAGGCAGATGACTTCCGGTTTCATGCATCCTCCTTGTCGCCGCTGAACGGGGGTCACCGAATATCGCTCCGGCGGCGTTGTCAACGAAGCGGCGTGCGTTTCGTTCGATTGCGCCGGTGCCGCTCGCCTGCGCCGTCGCTGTTACCGCACCAATTCCTGCGCTAGTTTCGGCTGCAAACGGAGCCGATCATGGACGCTGCGCCGCGCAGACGAGACGCCATCGGTTTGCGCGGGGCAGCCCTGCTGGCTGCAGCGCTTGCCGGCCTCGCGCTCTGCGTCGCCGGGATCTGGCGCCTCGAAGCCGAGCGCGCGGGCATCACGATCGCCCCGCTGCAGGCAGGCACCACCCCCATCACCGTCTATCGGCGCGACGACGCGGCTGCGTCGCCCGTGGTCGTCATTGCCCACGGCTTTGCGGGCTCACGCCAGTTCATGGAGGCCTATGCGCTGACATTGGCGCGCGCGGGCTATGTCGCGGTCTCGTTCGACTTCGAGGGGCATGGCCGCAATCCGACGCCGATGTCGGGCGACGTCACGCGCGTCGACGGCACGACGAAGAAGCTGATGAGCCAGATCGGCCGCGTCACCGACGCCGCGCTGTCCCTGCCGGGGAACGACGGCCAGGTCGCCCTGCTCGGACACTCGATGGCTTCCGACATCATCGTCCGCCAGGCGCTGGCCGATCCGCGTATCAGGGCGACGGTGGCGATCTCGATGTTTTCCGAGGCCGTCACGGCGAGCGCGCCGCGCAATCTGCTGATCATCACAGGCGAATGGGAGGCGGCCCTGCGCCGGGATGCGCTGCGCAACCTCCGGCTCGCCGATCCCGCCGCGCGCGAGGGCGACACCGTGGGCGATCCCGCCGCAAATGGCGGACGCCGCGCCGTCGTCGCGCCCGGAGTTGAACACGTCAGCGTGCTGTATTCGACGACCGCACTGCGCGAGGCGCGCGACTGGCTCGATCGGGCGTTCGGCCGCGCCAGCAGCGGCCCGGTCGCTTCGACTGGCGGTGCGATCGCGCTGCTGCTCGCCGGCATCGTGCTGCTGGCGTGGCCCTTGGCCGAGCTGCTGCCGAAGGGTGATGCGCCGCCGCCGACAATTCCGCTGCGCAGTCTTGCGATCGCCACGCTGGTGCCGGCGGTGACGACACCGATCGTCCTGAGGTTCGTCGAGACTCGCTTCCTGCCCGTTCTGATCGCCGACTACCTCGCCGTACATCTCTTCGTGTACGGCACGCTGTCGCTCATACTGCTACGCGCGCAGGGCGTTCACTTCGGCCGCGTGGCCTGGCTCGCGGCGCTGGCGCTGGCCGCCTACGGCATCTGCGGCTTCGGTGGCGCGCTCGACCGCTACGTCGCCTCGTTCATGCCGATCGCGGCGCGCCTGCCGATCATCGCAGCGATCGCAATGGGCGCGGTGCCCTACATGCTGGCGGACTGCATCGCCAACAGGGGCGGCCACGCCGCGCTGTGGCGCACCGTGTGGATCCGCACCGCCTTCCTGGCCTCGTTGGGCGGGGCAGTCGCGCTCGACCTCAAGCGGCTGTTCTTCCTGCTCATCATCATCCCCGTGATCGTGCTGTTCTTCATCGTGTTCGGACTGATCGGCGGCTGTGTCGGCCGCAGGACCTGCTCGCCGATGGCCGAAGGCCTCGGTCTCGGCCTGATCCTGGCGTGGTCGCTCGGGGTGTCGTTTCCGATGTTCCTGCCGGGCTAGCGTCCGTTTCCGGCATGTGCGAACGAACGTGCTGTCCGACGATCCGAAACACGGACATGAAGCACGCGCTTTTGCCGCGCCGTCGCCCCTCGCAGACCCGACATGCCTCGCCTACGATCCGATGGAGTCAGCATGGCAAAACACCGCATCTACACGACGAGCTTCGCGAGCGTGTACCGATTGTACCTCGCGAAGGCCGAGAAGAAGGGACGCACCAAGGCAGAGGTCGATCAGGTGATCTGCTGGCTGACGGGCTATGGCCAAAGCGAGCTTGAGATCCGGTTGGAGCGTCAGACGGACTTCGAGACCTTCTTCGCACAGGCGCCAGCGATGAATCCGGCGCGGACCCTGATCAAGGGCATGATCTGCGGCGTCCGCGTGGAGGATGTCGAGGAACCGACGATGCGGGAGATCCGCTACTTGGACAAGCTGGTCGATGAGCTGGCGCGGGGAAAGGCAATGGACAAGATCCTGCGCAAGGCCTGATCGTGTCTCGCGACCCGGTCTCCCTCAATCCTGCTCCTGCCCTGGCGCCGGTCGTAGCATGAAATGGCCGAAGGCGGTGGCGATCGGCTTCGTCGCATCGTCCTGCCAGGCGCGGGCCTCGAAGGCGACGACGCGGCGTCCCTGCTTGACGATCGACGCCGATGCGACGGTGTCGAGCGCGCGCCCCGACCTCAGATAGTTGATGGTGAGGCCGACCGGCTTCGGCGGCGCCGTGGCGCCGAGCTCGCGCATCACGGTGACGATCGCTGCGGTCTCGAGAAACGCACCGGTCATGCCGCCATGGATCGCAGGCAGCACGGGATTGCCGATGATACGACGCGAGAAGGGCATCACCAGCGTGTCGTTCTCGGCGAAGCGGATGCCGAGGCAGCGCGCGAACGGACTGGTGGGAAACGGCCCCGCCGGATCGTCCGGGGCGTCGAGCGGCGGTGGCGCGCCGTCGAAGGCCGCCCGGTCGGTCAGCATGTTGGTGCGGTTGGCGCCAATCATGAAGCAGGCGGTCGCGGTGGCGACCGGTGCGGTCTCCTCCTCCTGATAGGCGGTGGCGCGCACGAACGCGATCGAGCGCGTGACGCGGAAGCAGACCGCATGGGCCTTGATGTCGAGACCGGGAGTCGCCGGCTTCCGATAGTCGATGCGCAGATCGAGCGTGGCGATCGCCCGGCTGCCGTCGAGCGCAAGCTGCACCGCCATGCCGCAGCTCTCGTCGAGCATCGCGGTGACGACGCCGCCATGGATCACCCCGGCTTCGCTGTCACCGACGAACACGGGACGATAAGGCAGGGTCGACCAGGCTTCGCCGGGCGCGAAGCGATCCATCCTGAGCCCGCTGATATGGCCATAGACCGAGCGGCGCTGCCCGATGGCCTCGGCGAGCACGTCGAATGCCGGCGGTGCGGCGGGGGGCGGAATGTCGGACATGCGCGATTTAGATCACGATCCCGAGGACGCACGAAGCCTTTTCCGACGGATCCGATTTGCATGCCAGCGATCCGGGCCGGATCATCGCCGTCCCTGCATCGGCACTCCTGAGCGCCGCCGGTCATGCTCACAACTCGAGGCTGCGAGAGCCCATTCCCGCAAAACTACGTGGATGAAATGTTCCGCCGGAGCCGCGCGCTTAGAACATTGGCAACCTTAATATGATCATAATTGTCTCCATCAAATCCCGGAGACCCGTCGATGCGCAGATCCACCAAGACGCCGGACGCCCCGCCGAGCAGCGGCACGGCCTCTCTACGAATTGTCCTGAGCCTGGCGCTCGTAGCCAGCGCCGGTGCGATGTGGTGGAGCAGCGGCGGCGCCAACAGCTTCTCCTTCGGCACCGGAGCGCCTTCGCTCGAGAGCCGCGTCGCCACGCTGACCTCGGAGCTGGCGCAGCTCAAGGCCGAGACCGCCCAGCTGCGCGACCGCCAAAGCGACACCTCCGGCGAGCTTCTGCAATTGCGCGCCAGCCTCACCACGGCCGAAACGGGCCTGGCCGTCTTGCGCACCGCCGCCGACGAGACCGAGGCGCGCCGCCGCGATACGGCCGACAAGATCGAATCCGATCTCGCGCTGCTGAAGCGCCAGACGATCCGCCTCCGCGGCGCCCAGGAAGATGCGGCAACCGAGCTGAGCGGGCTGCGCACCGCGGCCGCGAACAGCGACATGACCATCGAGCAGCTCCGGACCTCCACCGGCGAGATGCGTCAGCAGTTGACGCGCATCGAGACCGCTCGCGAGGCGACCAGCTCGATCTCCCGCAGGCCTCACCGTGTCAGGCGCGTGGCGCGCGCGACCGAGGCGCAGCACGAGCCGCAGCCCTTCTTGATGCAGTGGCCCGGCGTCATCCCCGCAGGTCGCAACTGATTTGAAGCGCCATCCGGCCTGACCCGCGAATCGCGGTCAGGCATCAGCCCGGCTGGTCACCACCAGCCCGGCTGCATCGGCCGGTAGTAGGTCGGAGGCGGACCGCGGCGGCGCGGCGCCGCGACGGGCTGGCCATCCCAGCTGCGCTGGAAGAAGCTGCCGAAGCCGTCGTCATATTCGTCCCCGCTGGCGACGACGTCGACATTGGTCGTCGGCCGGCGCGTGATGAAGCCGCCCTGCGGCTGGTTGCTCAGCACCGCGACGAACTCGGTCCGGTAATTGGTCTCGCTCGACAGCGGCTCGTCCGAGACGATGATCGAGGAGCGCGGCACGGCCGTCGGCGCGATCCGGTCGAGCACGTCCTTCGGAATGGTGATGCGGTCGAGCGCGTCCTTGGCGGTGTCGCCGTCGTCGATGGTCACCGCCGTCCAGCGCAGCTCCGCGCCGTTCTGCGCCACCGCGGTGAACACATGCGTTCCGATCGGCCGGTCGGGATCGCGGATGGTCACCGGCGCCTCGATCGAGGTGTCGAACACCTCGCCGCCGCCATCGGGGGCCGGCTTGTGCGTGTTGCGCCTGACATAGAGCATCTGCGTCGAACGGCTGATATAGACCGAGACCGGCTCGGTCGCGAGCCTGGCGTCCGTCGCAGCCTTGCTCGCATCGGCCTTCCTGGCCGCCGCCGCCTTGGCGGCATCCTTGGTCGAGGTCGCCGCAGCGAGCTTCGCGGTCGCGTCCGACTTCGCGGCCTCGAGCTGCGCTGCCGCGTCGGTCGCCTTGGCGGCGGCCTTCTGCTTCGCATCCTCGGCCAGCGTCCTGGCCTGATCGGTCTTGGCGGCGGCCAGCTTCCTGTCGGTGAATTTGAGCTCGGCCTCGGCGCGCGCCTTGGCCTGCTCCAGCTTGCGCAAGGACGCCTTCAGAGCCTTGGCCTCGCGATCGGCCGCGGCAGCCGCCGCCTTGGCCTCGTCGGCGCTCCTGGCGGCGTCCTCGGCCTCGCGGCCGAGCGTCGCGGCCCGCGAGGGCACCGCGGCGAGCGCCTGCGCATTCGGCGCGAACAGGGCGGGATGGGAGAACTCGACGGGCGCCGGGTCACCCGGCGCGATGATCACCCGCATGCCGATCCAGGTCCGGTCGAACAGCTTCTCGGCAAAGCCGTAGGGCATGCGGACGCAGCCATGCGAGGCGGCATAGCCGGGCAGCGGCCCGCCATGCAGCGCCACCCCGTTCCAGGTGATGCGCTGCATGTTCGGCATCCAGGCATCGTCGTAAAGAGTCGAGTGGTGGTCCTTGTCCTTCTCGATGATGGCGAACACGCCGGCCGGCGTCTCGCGGCCGGAGACGCCGGTCGACACCGGTGCGCGCCAGATCCAGCCATCGGCGTCGTAGAACGTCACCTTCTGGGTCTTGATCGACACGATCGCCATGATCGGATCGCCATGCGCACGCGGCGCCGTCGCCTCGATCACCGGCGCCGGACGCCCCTGCCGGGCGCGGGCCTCGACGCCGCCGGACAGCGCCAGCACAGCCAGCGCCGCAATGGTCACGAAGGCGGAACTTCCCCAACGCCGCCTGGCTGGAGCGAATTGCGACGCCGTAACCTGACCAGCCATGCCCTGCCTCGATTTCAATGCCCGTTGCCGCCCGCTCAGCGCGGGCGGCCGAGCACAGTCTTTGCGCTCGATCATGTTTTTTGGGTGAAGAACCTGGTGTCCAGGCTCGTGCGGGGCGCGAAGGCCGCGAGAATCGTGACTTGCCATACCGAGCCGAGAAACCTCCAGACGTGGCCGACGTGATCCTGCCGAGACGTGCCGTGTGCACAGGCGAACCACCCGGCCCCGTCGGACCAGAGACCCGGCAGGTTCCCTGCCATCCCGCGCGCTATCAGGAGAGTGGCGATTCGATTGCGCAAAGACAAGTCACCTACTCAGCAGTCGATCCGGCTCGCCCGTCGCATCCGCTGTCGCGAGGCGCGTAACAAATCCCAATGCCAATCGAATGGCCATTCAGCGCCCGGGGGGCGGCCCGCACCGACCTCTGGACGGCGCGCGAATTGATCGGCAAAGGAACGAAACCATGATCGGCGAAGTGATCGTCGTTGGCGATCTGAAGCTGCGCAGCGACGCCTCGCTCGACACATATGAGCGGCTGGGCGAACGCATGTACGGCATCGTGAGCAGACTTCCGGGCTTCCTGTCGGTCAAGTCGTACAAGGCGCCCGATGGCGAGGAGCTGACCGTGTTCCGCTTCGCCTCGGAGGAAGCGCTCGAAGCCTGGCGGACCCATCCCGAGCATGTCGAGACCATGAAGCGAGGACATGCCGAGTTCTTCGCCAGCGGATTCCTGCAGATCTGCAAGGTCGTCCGCGAGGTCGGACCGTTCGAGCACGACTGAGCTTTTCGATCCGTCATTGTGACGGACCGCCGAGGACGCACCGGGCTGCGGCAACGGCGCGATCGATGTCGGCCTCGTTCGTCTGCCAGTTGCAGACCGAGACCCGCATGCAGCGCTTGCCGCGCCACGTCGTGCCGCCGAAGAAGGCTTCTCCGGTGGCGCAGATCGCCGCGATCACGGCATCGGTCCGGCGATCGTGATCCATTTCGGTCGCGGCTGGACGCGGATCAAGGAACCTCAACAATCCCTGATTCAGGGTCGGCTCCCACATCACGGCCGCACCGGACAGCGTTCCGATCCGCATGACCAGGGCGTGAGCATAGGCACAGCATCGGTCGACGAGGTCAGCGATGCCCCGCCGGCCGAGCTGTCGGATGGCAGCATAGGTCGGAACGGCGCGGCCACGCCGCGACCATTCGGGGGTCCAGTCGATCGGGTCGCGGGCGCCGTCGACAAACATCGTATAGCTCGTACGATGCGAGAAGGCGCTCCGATGCGCCCCGGCACCGGCCACGAACGCGTAGCCGCAATCGAATGGCGTGTTGAGCCATTTGTGGCCGTCGTTGGTCCAGGAATCCGCGAGTTCGACGCCGCGCAGCAGATGCCGGTAACGCGAACTCGCAGCCGCCCACAGGCCGAAGGCCCCGTCCACATGCACCCATGCGTCGTGCGCGCGAGCGATGGGGATCAGGTCGACAAACGGGTCGAACGCGCCGATGTTGAGGTCGCCCGCCTGCAGGACCACGATCGTCGGCTGCAGGCTGTCTGCCAACGCGCGTTCGAGCGCCGACGGCGTGAGCTGCCCTGCATCGTTGCAAGGCAGAGACTGCACCGCGTTCTTGCCGAAGCCGAGCAGGCGCAGCGCGCGCTCGACAGAGCCGTGCCGCTCGCTACTCGTGATGACGCGAATGGAAGGCGCGCCGAACAATCCCCGTTCCTCGACATCCCATCCCAGCCGCGCGAGCAAGCGATGACGCGCCGCGCCGAGACAGGTCACATGCGCCATCTGCGTGCCCGTCACAAATGCGAAACTCGCCGTCATGGGCAGCCCGAACAACTCCTTGAGCCAAGCGCCCGCAATCTCCTCGATGACGGCCTCTGCAGGACCACAGGCATTGATCGCCGCGTTCTGGTCCCAGGCGGAGACCAGCCAGTCGGCGGCCAGCGCGGCCGGCATAGTCCCGCCGATCACCCAGCCGAAAAACCGCCCGGATGTGCTGCCGAGGATTCCCCCGTCGACGTCGCGAACGAGATCATCGATGACGCGCTCTGCGGCAACTCCGTCACTGGACAGCGCACGGCCTAGCCGAAGTCGTAGATCTTCAAGTGAAGCCGTCGCGTGGACCGGCGTGCTGTCCTGGCGCTCCAGATGCCGCACGGCATGCTTCAGCGCCAATTCCAAGGTCCCGATCCATTCATCGCGTCCCGGCATATATCCGTCCATTCTTGCGTCAGGTCTGCAGCGTTATATGCGTTGAAACCGCCCCGATGCTTCGCTATCGATCACACCATGAGGGACGGTCCCAACTTCGCTGCCATCGCCGCGCTGATCGGCGATCCGGCGCGCGCCAACATTCTCTCCGCACTGATGGATGGACGCGCCCTGACCGTCAGCGAGCTTGCCAGGTCGGCGGACATCGGACTTCCGACCGCCAGCGCCCACGTCAGCAAGCTCGAGCGGGCAGAATTGCTCGTCTCGGTCCGGCAGGGACGCAATCGCTATGTGCGCCTGTCCGGCGAGGACGTCGTGCACACGTTGGAGACGCTGATGCTGCTGGCGGCGCGCACGGGACATCGGCGCGTTCGCACCGGTCCGCGCGATCCCGCGCTGCGCGAGGCGCGCGTCTGCTACGATCATCTTGCCGGCGCCCGCGGTGTCCAGATGTTCGAGAGCCTGCTGCGTGGCAGGCTGCTGGAGCGCAGCGGAGAGCACGTCACGCTGACCGACGCCGGGCGACTTTTCACCGAGCAGTTCGGGATCGATCTTGGTGAGCTGCAGTCGAAGGACCGCATGACCTGCGTCAGTTGCCTCGACTGGAGCGAGCGGCGAGACCATCTCGCCGGTCGTCTCGGCTCTGCCTATCTCGCGCGGATCTTCAAACTCAAATGGGCCCACCGCGACAAGGACAGCCGCGCCGTGCTGTTCAGCCCGCAGGGGCTGCGCCAGTTCGAACGGTTGTTTCCGGTCTGAGGACCCGCCCACCCTGGCGTGGCTCGCCTGCATCAGCAGAGCGCCTTTCGCTGCGTTATTTGACCGCCTCGGCTTGCACGGCCGGCACTGCATTCCCATCCTCTGTGGAGGAGGACGGCCCGCGGCTGGGTCCTTCCCTTGCCGATGCCCGATCGCTGACGGAGATGACGCGTTGCCCGACCCGCGCGATTTTCACGTGCCTCAATCGTCCTACGCCAAGGAGGATCTCCTTCGCTCAAGCGAAGGCGGCTATTTCGGCCCGGGCAATGCGCAGCTGCCGGCGCCGCCGATGCTGATGATGGATCGTATCACCGAGCTGAGGCTCGACGGCGGGCGCTATGGCAAGGGGCGTATCGTCGCCGAGTTGGACATCACGCCCAAACTCTGGTTCTTCGAATCCCTCTTCCGCGACGATCCGGTGATGCCGGGCTGTCTTGGCCTCGACGCGATGTGGCAGATGGTGGGCTATTGGCTCGGCTGGTCGGGCTCGCCCGGCAAGGGCCGCGCCGCCGGCGTCGGAGAAGTGAGCTTTAGAGGCCAGATCACGCCGGACGTCAATTGCGTGCGCTACGAGGTCGACATGCGCCAAGTCAAACGCGGCCGCCTAGTGCTCGGCATCGCCGATGGCCGCGTGCTGGCGGACGGCGCGTGTGTTTACGAGGCCAATTCCATGAAGGTAGCGTTGACGACATCTTGAGCTTTGCTGCCGTTATGACGACAGCTGCTTCTCGAAGAACAGGTCCGGATAGGGATCGTCGTTGAAGCGATCGATCTCCGTCCAGCCGGCGCGGCGATAGAGCTGGACGGCCTCGGCGAGCGCGCTGTTGGTGTCGAGGCGAAGAATGCTGATCGAGAGCGTGCGGGCAGCCTCTTCGGCCGCATCCATCAGGCGGCGGCCAAGGCCGAGGCCGCGGGCGGCGGGCGCGACCCAGAGCCGCTTGATCTCGGCGACATCGCCGCCGCTGCCCTTCAGCCCGACACAGCCGAGCGGCAGGCCGTCGGACAATGCCACGAAGAAAGCCCCGCGCGGCGCCATCATGTCCAAGGCATCGGGATCGCGCGACAGCGACACGTCGAAGCCGCGTTCGAAGCGGCGCGACAGCTCGGCGTAGTACTCGCCGAGGCAGTAGCGCGACTGCTCGCCGCGCGGATCAACCTCATCGATGGCGATGCGGCTGCGTCCCAGCGCGGCCGCGACCAGGTCCATCGCCGCCAAGAGCGCCTCGGGCTGCCCGTGACGCGCCAGCATCGATTCGGCCTGGGCGTTGGAGAGCGTCTCATAGGCCTCGAATTCGCGCCGCCCGGCGGCTGTGAGCCTGGCGATACGGCGGCGCGCGTCGTCGGGATGCGGCCTGGTCATCACCAGCCCCTCCTCCTCCAGGCTGCGCAGCAGCCGGCTCATCAGCCCGGAATCGAGTGCGAGGTAGTCGCGCAGCTCGGCCACGTCGCTGCGGCCATGGCCGATTGCATTGAGCACGCGGGCCGCCCCGAGCGGCCGACCGCGCCCGAGAAACGAGGTGTCGAGCGCGCCGACCTCCGAGGTGACGGCGCGGTTGAAGCGGCGGACGCGGGAGATGGGGTCGAGCATAATGCCTGACTTAAGTCAGACATTTCCGTCTGTCAATTGTGCCCGTAGTCGAGTGCAGGTGGCCGCTCCAGCCTCTGTCGTCATTGCCTGCGCAAGCAGGGCATTCAGTACGCCGCAGCGTTTCGATTGATCACAGCCGTCATGTCCGGTCCGCGGGTACCAAAAGCATCCCCAAGCAAAAAAAGGGCGGCCCAGCCGCCGGCCGAAGCCGGTTGCCGGACCGCCAGGTTTTCCCCGGGAGGAACTCAGTTCAAAAGCTTGGCGACGTTGTCCTTGGTGACGAGGTCGAGGCCGGTGTAGATCACCTCCGGCACCTTCTCGCCCTTCTTGATCGCGAGCAGCGTGTCCATCGCCTTCTCGCCCATCTCGAACGGACGCTGGCCGGTCAGCGCGTTGGAATAGCCGTCGCGCAGCAGCTCGAGCTGCATCTTCAGCGTATCGGCAACGACCAGCGTCAGCTTGCCAGCGTCGATGTCCTTGCGGTTCTTGTTGACGAAGGCCTTGTAGCCCTCGGGCGCGAACATCGGCCAGCCGCCGATCGGCACGATGGCGCCGAGATCCGGCGTCGCGGTGCGCAGATCGGCCATCTGCTGCACGGCGAGCGCGGGATCGTCGTTGCAGAAGGTCGGCGAGCCCGCCACTTCCGTCCACTTCGAGCCCTTCAGCGCCTCGCGCACGCCGTCGACGCGCTCGGCAAGGTTCTTGGCGCCGGGACCGCCGGAGACGACGGCGTACTTGCCGCCCTCAGGCCGCAGCTCGCGGAGCTGCTTGCCGAGCGCGAGGCCGAAGTCCTTGTTGTTGGTGCCGATATAGGCGATGCGCTTGGAGCCCGGCGCATCGGCGTCGAAGGTGATGACGGGAATGCCGGCCGCCGTCGCCGCCTCGATCGATTTCGTCATCGATGGAACGTCGGCGACCGAGATGGCGAGGCCGTCGACCTTCTGGGTGATGAAGTCCTGGATGATCTGCGCCTGCGTGGCCGGCTCGTGCTCGACCGGGCCCTTGTAGATGCACTCGACATTGCCGAGTTCCTTGGCGCGCTTCAGACAGCCGTCGCGCGCGACGTCGAAGAACGGATTGTTCATCGCCTTCGGCACGATGGCGAAGCGGTATTTGGTCTCGGCCTGCGCCGGGGCCATCAAAATCGCGAGCGATGCGACCGCATAGAGCAGCTTCTTCATGGGTTTCCCTCCTCCATGTCTATCCCTGATCATTGTCTGTTCCGGGTGAGGATAGACGCGATTGTCATCCCGGCCAGTATTCGTCACAGCAGGCGCGCGCGGATACGATCCACAAGCACGGCGGCGATGATGATCACGCCGACCAGCGTCTGCTGCCAGTAGGAGTTGACCTGCGCCAGTACCAGCCCGTTCCTGATCACCTCGAGCAGGACGCAGCCGACGATGGCGCCAAGCGGACCGCCGAGACCACCGGCGAGGTTGGCGCCGCCGATCACGGCCGCGGCGATCACGTTGAGCTCGTAGGACGTCGCCATGTTGGCGGGCGCCGATCCGAGCCAGCCCGAGATGATGATGCCCTGCAGGCCAGCGGCAAGCGCGCCGATCACATAGACCTCGATCTTCACCCGGGGCACGGAGACGCCGGTGAGCTCCGCGGCCTTCTCGTTGCCGCCGATCGCAAACACGTGGCGGCCGAACGCGGTGTGGTGCAGCACCAGCGCCATCACCAGCGCCAGCACGATGAGATAGATGAAGGGCGCCGGCACGCCGTACACATCGCCCTGCGTCAGCGCATAGAAATAATCGGCGTCCGGGCCGCCGGGAAAGCTGCCCTTGCCGTTCGAGATCACGTAGCTGAGGCCGCGCACGATCGACAGCATGCCGAGCGTGGTCACGAACGGCGACAGCCCGAGCAAGGCGATGCAGACGCCGTTGATCAGGCCGACCACCAGCGAAACCGCCAGGCCTGCCAGCACCGAGACGATCAGGATCAGGCCGGGCACGTTCGCGACCACGGTCTTGCCGTCCGCGGCGAGATGCACGAACAGCGACGACAGCGGCATCCCCGGCGTCGATAGCGTCGTCATCACCATCGAGGTGATCATCGCCGCGAAACACATCATCGAGCCGACCGACAGGTCGATGCCGCCGGTGATGATGACGAAGGTGATGCCGAGCGTCGCGATGGCGATGAAGGAGAAGTTCTTGGCGACGTTCTGCAGATTGCCTTCGGTCAGAAAATAGGGACTGGCGAAGCTCATCACGATGATGAGGGCGATGAGCGCCAGCGTAACGTAGGCCGTCTGCGAGGCGAACACGCCGCGGTGCCACCATCTGATGACGCCGACATTGGTGAAGGTGACGTCGGTGCCGGCGGAGCTGGTCTCGGATGGAACGGACATCACGCCGCCTCCTTGGCGCCAGTGATCAGCGCGGTCACTTCCTCGGGGCTGGTCTCGCCGACCGGCTTGTCGGCCTTCTTCTCGCCGCGGCGCATCACCACGACGCGATCGCACACCGCGAAGATGTCAGGCATGCGGTGCGAGATCAGGATGACGGCTATACCCTGTTCCTTCAGGCGATGGATCAGGCTCAGCACCTGCTCGACCTGGCGCACCGAGATCGCCGCGGTCGGCTCGTCCATCATCACCAGTCTGGCGTTGGACAGCCGCGTCCGCGCGATCGCCACCGCCTGGCGCTGGCCGCCCGACATGTCCTTGACGAGATCGTGCGGCCGCGTCTCGGAGCGCAGCTCGCGAAACAGCTCCAGCGCGCGCGCCTCCATGCCCTTGTGGTCGAGCAGCGCCAGCGGGCCGAAATTGCGCTTCAGCTCGCGGCCGAGAAACACGTTGGCCGCTGCCGTGAGGTTGTTGGCGAGCGCCAGGTCCTGGTACACGACCTCGATGCCGACGCTGCGCGAATCCATCGGGCGATGGAAATGCACCTCGCGGCCGCCGAAATGGATCGTGCCCTGGCTCGGCGGAAAATTGCCGGCGATGATCCGCACCAGCGTGGACTTGCCGGCGCCGTTATCGCCCATCAGGCCGACGACCTCGCCGGAGCCGATCGAAAGATCCACGCCCTGCAGCGCGCGGATCGCGCCGAACTGCTTGCCGATGCCCTTCAGCTCAAGGACCGGCTGCGCGGCGGTGCTCATCACGGCGCGCTCAGCGTCATTCGTCATCGTGCGCAGGTTGCTGTCGTCAGACATAGCGGTTCACCACGCTTTCGAGATATTCCTGCCGGCCGGACCGCGGCTGCGGATCGAGGCCGGTGTTGACGGCGCGGTCGGCGAGCTCGGCGAGCGAGCGGCGGCCGGCGAGGATCGCCTGCCCCTCGTCGCCGTCCCAGCCGGCGTAGCGCCGCGCCAGCGGCGCGGTCAGCGCACTGTCGGTCAGCATCTCGTCGGCGGCGATCAGCGCCCGCGCGCAGGCATCCATCGAGCCGACATGGGCGTGCAGCAGGTCATCCGGATCGATCGACTGCCGGCGGATCTTGGCGTCGAAATTCAGCCCGCCCGTGGTGAAGCCGCCGCCCTTGAGCATGTCGTGGAACACCAGCGCCAGCTCCGGCACGTTCATCGCGAACTGGTCGGTGTCCCAGCCGAGCAGATCGTCGCCGCGGTTGATGTCGAGGGAGCCGAACACGCCGAGCGCCTGCGCCAGCGCGATCTCGTGCTGGAACGAATGACCGGCGAGGATGGCGTGGTTCTGCTCGATGTTGAGCTTGACGTCGTTCAAAAGGTCATAGCGCTGCAGGAAGCCGTAGCAGGTGGCGACGTCGAAATCATACTGGTGCTTGGTCGGCTCCTTCGGCTTCGGCTCGATCAGCAGCGGGCCCTTGAAGCCGATCTTGTGCTTGTGCTCGACGACCAGCGCGACGAAGCGGCCGAGCTGGTCGAGCTCGCGCTTCATGTCGGTGTTGAGCAGGGTCTCGTAGCCCTCGCGGCCGCCCCACAGCACGTAGTTGGCGCCGCCGAGACGATGCGTCACCTCGAGTGCGGCACGCACCTGTCCCGCCGCGTAGGTGAACACGTCCGGATCCGGATTGGTCGCGGCGCCCGCCATGTAGCGGCGATGCGAGAACAGATTGGCGGTGCCCCACAGCAGCCGCACCTTGGCAGACGCCATCTTCTGCTCGAACAGATCGCCGATCGCATTGAGATTGGCAACCGACTCCTTCAGCGTCGCGCCTTCCGGCGCTGCATCGACGTCGTGGAAGGTGAAGAACGGCACGTCGAGCAGCCGGAACAATTCGAACGCCACGTCGGCCTTGGCCCGCGCCATCGCCATCGCGTCGTCGCCATGCTGCCACGGCCGCAGGAAGGTCTCGCCGCCGAACGGATCGCTGCCCGGCCAGCAGAACGAATGCCAGTAGCAGACCGCGAAGCGCAGATGATCCTCCATCCGCTTGCCCCGGATGACGCGATCCTTGTCGTACCAACGGAACGACAGCGGGCTGCGTGACTCGGGCCCGCCATAGCTGACGGTCGCGCCGGTCTGGAAGAAGGGGGCCTGGACGTTCACGACGTTACTCCTTGAGAGCAGGATAGAGCTTGCGCCATTGCGCGTAGGCGGCGTCATATGCCGCGCGCTGCGGCGCGCGGGGTTCGAAACTCTGCAGCCGCTGCGGCTTGCGGCAGACATCGGCCGGTGCTGCGCCGGTCGCGGCAAGACGGCCGAGCCGCGCGGCGCCGATGGCGGCGCCGACCTCGCCCTCCTCGACCCGGTGCACGGTGACGCCGAGCACGTCGGCCATGATCTGCGCCCACAACAAAGAGCGCGAGCCGCCGCCGACGAGATCGAGCTCTGTGATCGGCTGCGCGCTGCGCGCGAGCGCGGCGAACATGTCGCGTGAGGCAAACGCCACGCCCTCCAGCACCGCCTGCACGAGATCACCGCGGCCGGCTGCGCTGCGCAGGCCAACCAAGGCGCCGGCGGCATGGGCATCGTTGTGCGGCGTGCGCTCGCCGTCGAGATAAGGCAGGAACTGCACCGGGCTCGGACGTTCGACGCTGATACCGAGCGGCGCCAGCAGCGCGGCTTCCGGCGTCTCGAGAAGGCGGGCCAGCCACGCCAGCGAGGCCGCGGCCGACAGCATCACGCCCATCTGATGCCAGAGACCGCCGAGCGCATGGCAGAACGCATGCACGGCCGCTTCCGGCGCTGGCGCGAAGCGGTCGGTCACCCGGAACAGCACGCCTGATGTGCCGAGCGACAGGAAGGCATCGCCGGGCGTGATGGCGCCGAGCCCGATTGCGCTCGCCGCGTTGTCGCCGGCGCCGCCCGCGATCACGACGTCAGCGCCCATGCCCCAGCGCCGCGCCAGCTCGGGCGACAACACGGCACTGCGCTCATTGCCCTCGACGAGGCGCGGCATGTGATCGAGACCGAGCCCGGTCGCCGCCAGCAGTTTCTCCGACCAGCGCCGCGCGCCGACATCGAGCCACAGGGTGCCCGCCGCATCCGACATGTCCTCGACCATCTCGCCGGACAGCCGATAGCGCACATAGGCCTTCGGCAGCAGCACCTTCGCGACCTCGGCAAATATCTTCGGCTCGTGCTTCGCCACCCAGACGAGCTTCGGCGCGGTGAAGCCGGGCATCGCGAGGTTGCCGGCGATGGCGTGCAGTTCGGGACAGCGGCGTTCGAGCTCGGCGCATTCGGCCTGCGAGCGGCCGTCATTCCAAAGGATCGCCGGCCGCAGCGGCCGACCGGTGCGGTTCAGCAAGGTCGCGCCGTGCATCTGGCCGGACAGGCCGATGCCGCTGACGGCAGCGGTCTCGCGCGGACGCTCCCGCGCGAGATCATCGACCGCGCCGATGACGGCCTCGACCCAGTGATCCGGATTCTGCTCGGACCACAGCGGCTGCGGATGCGACAGCGCCAGCGGCCGCGCGGCGCTCGCGATCAGCGCGCCCGTCTCGTCCTCCAGCACGGCCTTCACGCCGGATGTGCCGACATCCAGTCCGAGAAACACGTCTCCACTCCTCCCACCGACCGCAAGGCGCTTCGGCGATCTGCCGTCGCCTCGAAACAAGCACCTCGGTCTCTTCTCATTCCGTGCTCAGGCCGACCGCGTCATCGCGGCCATCCGCTCACGGCAGATTGTCCCGCATCACGATGTCGATGCGGATCGTCTCCTGTTCGCTCAGGATCGGCTCGCCGCGCGCCAGCGCCAGGAGCACGCGCACCGCGGAGCGCGCCTCGTGTCCCGGGTTCTGCGAAATCGCCGCGTCCATCACGCCGTTCAACAGCAGCTTGCGCGTCAGTGCCGTCACGTCGTGGCCGACGAACACGATGTCGTCGGCGCGCCCCGACTCGGTCAGCGCCTTGGCGACGCCGGCCGTGCCAGCGCCGACATTGTAGAGCCCGACGATGTCACGATGCTCGGTCAGCAGCTTGCGCATGAGGTGCTCTGAGCGATCGTCCACGTCATGCCCCTCAGCGACCGGCAAAACCTCAAGTTGCCGAAACTCCGCCGCGAGGACCTGGCCGAAGCCGAAGATGCGCTCGGCATGATCGCGCAGGCTTTGCGAGCCGGCCATGATCGCGACCCGCCCCGCCTTGCCGCCGGCGAAGCGTCCGACCAGCGCGCCCGCGGTGCGGCCGGCGGCGATGTTGTCGATGCCGACATAATGATGCCGTCGCGACGACGGCACGTCCGACACCAGCGTCACCACCTTGGCGCCGGACTCGACGAGATCGTTGATCGCCGCGCGCACGCTCGGATGATCGAGCGCCACCACCGCGACGCCGTCGACCTGACCGACGAGCTGCTCGAGCTTCGCGGCCAGCACGGCCGCATCGAACACGTCCGTCGTGACCACATCGACCGTGAGCCGGCGCGCGGCCATCCAGCTCGTCAGATCGCCGAGATGCGCCTGAATCTGCTGCATGAAGGGATTGGCGCCGGACGGCATCACGAAGGCAAAGCGCCGCGCGCGGGCACGGGCGAGTTCGGAGGCCGCCGCATGCGGCTGGAACGCGCTGCGCTCCATCGCGTCCTTGACGCGTCGCACCGTATCCGGGCGCACGCCCGGCCGGTTGTGCAGCACGCGATCCACAGTGGCGAGGCTCACGCCCGCCTGCCGCGCAATATCCCGCAATGTCAGCGGCGCGTTCATGCTCCTCCCCTTTGGGTTGAGGACCATAGCGCGGTTTTTGAGGTACGCAACTCATTTTTGAGGGCGGGCGGGGAAGCCGACAAACTGAGGCAGCCGGCGCCAATCCCGACAGCGCGTCCCGGATCGTTTGCCCCCTCCATCTCGAGCTGAGCGAAGTTGCACCAGCCGAAGCAGCCGCAGGCGGATGGGCACAAAGCCAATCGCCAGCCTGCCTCAAACCGCTCCCTGGGTATGGGTCCCGGCGTTCGCCGGGACGACAGCGAGGCTACTGATGCGTGGTGCCATCAAGCAGCGCAGGCGAACTGCGTCGCGTTGACCTCGCTCAGAACGGCAGCCCGACATAGTTCTCTGCCAGCGACCGCTGCGCGGCCTCGGACGAGAACAGATAGGCGAGCTCGGTGTCCTGCAGTCTGTCGTCGTAGGACAGCCGGTCGGGGAAACGATGCAAGAGCGTCGTCATCCACCAGGAGAAGCGCTGCGCCTTCCAGATCCGCGCCAGCGCCCGCTGCGAGTAGCCGTCGATGCCGCGATCGTCGCCTTTCTTGTAGTGGTCGAGCAGCGCATGATAGAGATAGTAGATGTCGGACGCAGCCGAGTTCAGCCCGCGCGCGCCGGTCGGCGGCACGATATGGGCGGCGTCGCCGGCCAGGAACAGCCTGCCGTAGCGCATCGGCTCCGCGACGAAGCTGCGCAGCGGCGCGATGCTCTTCTCGATCGACGGTCCGGTGATCAGACGGCCAGCGATCTCCGCCGGCAGCCGGCGCTTCAGCTCCTCCCAGAACGCGTCGTCGCTCCAGTCCTCGACCTTGTCGGTGAGCGGCACCTGGACATAGTACCGGCTAAGCACCTGCGAGCGCAGCGAGCACAGCGCAAAGCCGCGCTCGTGCTTGGCATAGATCAGCTCCGGCGACACCGGCTTGGTGCGCGACAGCACGCCGAGCCAGCCGAACGGGTACACCCGCTCGTATTCGGTCAGCTTGTCGTGCGGGATCGACTTGCGGCTGACGCCATGAAAGCCGTCGGCGCCGATGATGTAGTCGCAGTCGATGCGGACGACCTCCTCGTCCTGACGGTAGGTGACGAAGGGCTTGTCGGAAGCGATGTCGTGCGGCGTCACGTCGGCCGCGTTGTGCACGACCTTGCCGCCGAGCTTGTCGCGGGCCTCGTAGAGATCGCGCGTCAACTCGGTCTGGCCATAGACCATCACCGAGTTGCCGCCGGAATATTTGTGCAGGTCGACGCGATCGAGCTTGCCGTCATGGGCTATGTAGAAACCGTGATGGATCTCGCCCTCGCGGTCCATGCGCTCGCCGCACTGCGCCTCGCGCATCAGCTCGGCAAAGCCGTGCTCGAGCACGCCGGCACGGATGCGCGACAGCACGTAGTCGCGGCTGGATTTCTCCAGGATGATCGTATCGATGCCCTGCAGATGCAGGAGCTGCGACAGCATCAGGCCCGACGGGCCTCCGCCGATGATGCAGACTTGGACTTTCATGGGCGTGTTCTCCCGGATTCGCAGACGCAGGCTTGTTGGGTATGCTTTTCAGTCGCGGATTTTAGCAAGGAATGCGCAGGGATCACTTGGATGGACGCGGCATTCTCTTGCACTTTTCCGACACCATGCCGCGATGCACAACGAACGCCGCAATGGTATCGGCGGCGCCGATCAGCCTGCCGGCGGCGCCGCGTCGTCTCCGACGCCCATCGCACGGCGATAGTCGCGCGGGCTCGCCCCGGTGTGCCGCTTGAAGAAGCGGCAGAAATAGGCCGGGTCCTTGAAACCGAGCTCGAACGCCAGCTTCGACACCGGCGCCGCAATATAGGTGAGCCGCCGGCACGCCTCGCGCGCGAGCCGCGCATGCACGATGTCGAGCGCGGACTGACCGGTCTCGGCCCGCGTCAACCGATTGAGCCGCTCCGGCGTCATGCCGAGTTCGTCGGCGTAGCGCGCCACCGACCAGTGATCGCGGTGATGCGCCTCGACCAGCACGATGAAGCGGGTGAACAGCGCGGCATGCCCGCTGCCGCGCCGCGCGCCTTGCGACTGCCGCGCGCTCTGCTGCGCCAGCCGCCACACGATCGAGCGACCGAGCCAGTGCGGAACCGGCGAGGCCGCGGAATCGGCGGCGGCGAACTCGTCGGCGAGGTCGACGAACAGCGCGGCGATGCGCCGCGTCGCGACCGCCTGTGCGTCGAGATGCAGGATCTGCGCGGTTGCGAACAAGTCGCGCAACGCCTCGCCGGTCGCCGGCACGTCGCCCTCCACCACCGCCCGCGGATTGAACGTCAGCACATAGCCGTCAGTGTCGCGCGAGAAGCGGAAGGCATGGACGACGCCGGGGGGAATGATCACGGCGACCGGGCCGGCACAGCGCTCGCGGCTTTCGTCCAAGGCGATCTCGGCCGGGCCGGAGCCGACCCAGAGGATCTGGTGCAGGCCCTGATGGGTGTGCGCCTCGATCTCCCAGCGATACAGCTTGCTGCGCACCTGGATCGGCTCGACATGCAGCATGTCCGGCTGCGCGGCCGACGCTTCGCCGTACAGCGCGAACGCGGGGATCGACGGCTTGGTGCGAAAGCGGGGCATGAGCGAGAGCTAACCCTGAATGTCGGAAAAGTACAAGTCTTGGCCGGCTTTCGTGTCTCACGCCGCGGCCACGGCTCGGCTAGATCAATGAAAAGAACAACAACGACCACACTCAATGGAGAGGAGGCCCAACATGTTCGCGTTCGACCCGTATTCGCCTGCGGTCGATGCCGACCCGTTCCCGTTCTACAAGACGCTGCGCGACGAACACCCCTGCTTCTGGAGCCCGCAGGCCCAGGTGTGGATCCTGTCGCGCTATGCCGATGTGGCGGCGGCCGGAACGAACTGGCAGACCTATTCGTCGGCCAAGGGCAACCTGATGACCGAGCTGCCGAACCGTGCCGGCGCGACGCTCGGCACCACCGACCCGCCGCGCCACGACCGGCTGCGCGGCCTCGTCCAGCATGCCTTCATGAAGCGCAATCTGGAGAGCCTGTCAGGCCCGATCCGCGACATCGCGCGCGACTGCGCCGAGGCGCTGCGCGGCCAGGACCGGTTCGACTTCATCGAGGCATTCTCGTCGAAATTCACCGTGCGCGTGCTGTTCGCCGCGCTCGGCCTGCCGCTCGGCGACGAGCAGACGGTGCGCGACAAGGCGGTGCTGATGGTGCAGAGCGATCCGGTGAGCCGCGCCAAGGGACCGCAGCACATCGCAGCCTACAACTGGATGCAGGACTATGCGGCCGGCATCATCGCGGAGCGCCGCGCGCGGCCGCAGAACGACCTGATCTCGCACTTCAGCATGGCCGAGATCGACGGCGACAAGCTCGACGAGCGCGAGGTGCTGCTGACGACGACCACGCTGATCATGGCCGGCATCGAGTCGCTCGGCGGTTTCATGACGATGCTGGCGTATAATCTCGCCGATCACGCGGAGGCGCGCCGGGCCGTCGTCGCCAATCCCGACCTGATGGCGGACGCCGTGGAAGAGTCTCTGCGCTACAACACCTCGGCGCAGCGCTTCCGCCGCTGCCTGCAGAAGGACGTCACCCTGCACGGCCAGACCATGCGCGAGGGCGATTTCGTCTGCCTCGCCTACGGCTCCGCCAACCGCGACGAGCGGCAGTTTCCCAATCCGGATGTCTATGACATCAGGCGCAAGCCACGCGGCCATCTCGGCTTCGGCGGCGGCGTGCACGCCTGTCTGGGATCGGCGATCGCGCGCATGGCGATCAAGATCGCGTTCGACGAGCTGCACAAGGTCGTGCCGGACTATCGCCGCACCCAGGAGCAACTGCCCTGGATGCCGTCTTCGACCTTCCGCAGCCCGATGTATCTCGAGCTGACGGTGCATTAGTCATCGCGAGGACTAATGGCAGGCTCGAGCTCGCGCCTCGCTGACGGTACGCCCCCTCGCCCCGCTTACGCCGGACGAGGGGCACCAACGGGTCTACAAGAGCTCAAACCAGCGCGCCGAGATCCGCTGCGCTGAAGCCCTTCAGGCCCGCCTTGTCGCCGGCCTTGATCTTGGCGACCCATTCGGCATCGCTGATCAGCGCGCGGCCGACCGCAATGAGGTCGAACTCCTCCTTGGCCATGCGCTCCAGCAGCGCATCGAGATCGGCCGTCGTCGACGGCTTGCCGGCGAAGGCCGAGAAGAATTCATCGGACAAGCCGACCGAGCCGACGCTGATGGTCGCGGCGCCCGTGATCTTCTTGGCCCAGCCGGCGAAGTTCAGGCCCTTCTCGCCGTCCACGTCCGGGAATTCCGGCTCCCAGAAACGGCGCTGCGAGCAGTGCAGGATGTCGACGCCGGCCGCGACCAGCGGCTGCAGCCAGTCGGCCATCAGCGCCGGCGTCTCGGCGAGGCGCGCCGCATAGTCCTGCTGCTTCCACTGGCTGACGCGCAGGATGATCGGGAAATCGGGACCCACCGCCTTGCGGATCGCGGCGACGATCTCGCCGGCAAAGCGGGAGCGCTCCTTGATGGTGGCGCCGCCATAGCGGTCCTCGCGCTGGTTGGTGCCGGACCAGAAGAACTCGTCGACCAGATAGCCGTGCGCACCATGGATCTCGACGGCGTCGAAGCCCGTGCGCTTGGCGTCGGCCGCGGCTTGCGCGAATGCGGCAACGGTGTCGGCGATGTCGTTCTCGGTCATCGCGTTGCCGCGCGGCTTGCCGGGCGCAACCAGCCCGGATGGGCTCTCGACCGGCGCATCGGGCTCCCAGCGGCTCATGCCCTTGGTCGAGCCGGTGTGCCAGATCTGTGGCGCGATGCGGCCGCCGGCGGTGTGCACGGCGCTCGCCACGTTCTGCCAGCCGGCCAGCGCGGCATCGCCGTGGAAGAAGGGAATATTGGGCTCGTTGCGCGAGGCCGGGCGGTTGACGACAGTGCCCTCGGTGAGGATCAGCCCCACGCCACCTTCGGCGCGGCGGCGGTAATAGGCAGCGTTGGCCTCGCCGGGAACGCCGTTCGGCGCGGCGTTGCGGGTCATCGGCGCCATGACGATGCGGTTCTTCAGCTCCAGCGACTTCAGGCGAAACGGACGAAACAGCACGCTGGTATCGAGGTCGGACATTCAGGGGGCTCCATTGCGTTCGGAACCGCTCCAGTATACTTCGTAAACCTGAAGTCAATCAGGCACCCGAAGTCGCTCAGGTATATCGGAGGAAACCGCTGTCGTGACCGCCGCATCGACATCACAGACCGCCCCGCTCCGCTGCAAGCCGCAGCACTTCTCGTCGGAATGCCCGAGCCGGGTGCTGATCGACCAGATCGCCGACAAATGGTCGATGATGGTGCTGGCCGTGCTGGACTCCGGTCCGCTGCGCTTCAACGCGATCAAGAAGCAGCTCGAGGGCGTCACCCAGAAGGCCCTGACGCAATGCCTGCGCCGGCTCGAGCGCAACGGCCTCGTCGCCCGCGAGGTGATCGCGGACTCGCCGGTCGCGGTTCAGTACGAGATCACGCCGCTCGGCCGTACCCTGCAGCCACCGTTCCGCGCGCTCTATGCCTGGACCATCGCCAAGATGCCGGAGGTCGAGCAGGCCCGGCAGGCCTTCGACGAGCGCCGGAGTCGCTGATCCCAGGCGGCCAAAGGCCGCTACTGGAAGGCCACCTCCGCGAAGCTGCGCAGCTTGCGCGAATGCAGCCGCTCCGACTCCTGATGCTTCAAGAGCTCCAGCGCCTTCAGCCCGATCTGGAGATGCTGGCCGACACGCTGGCGATAGAAGTCGCTCGCCATGCCGGCGAGCTTGATCTCGCCATGCAGCGGCTTGTCGGAGACGCAGAGCAAGGTGCCGTAGGGCACGCGGAAACGATAGCCGTTGGCGGCGATTGTGGCCGACTCCATGTCGAGCGCGATGGCGCGCGACTGCGAGAGGCGATGGATCACGGCCGGGCCGGAGATCTCCCAATTGCGGTTGTCGACGCTGGCCACGGTGCCCGTGCGCATCACCCGCTTCAGCTCGAACCCGGAATAGCCGGTGACCGTCTCCACGGCCTCCTCGAGCGCGACCTGCACCTCGGCGAGCGCCGGGATCGGCACCCAGGGTGGCAGCTCCTGGTCGAGCACATGGTCCTCGCGGACATAGCCGTGCGCCAGCACGTAATCGCCGAGCCGCTGCGTATTGCGCAGGCCCGCGCAGTGGCCGACCATCAGCCAGGCATGCGGCCGCAGCACCGCGATGTGGTCGGTGACGTTACGCGCGTTCGACGGACCAGTACCGATGTTGATCAGCGTGATGCCCTGGTGCCCCGGCTCGACGAGATGAAGCGCCGGCATCTGCGGCGTGCGCGCCGGCGCGGAGCCGGTGGTGCCGCCGCCGAGACGGGCATTGCGGGTGATGACGTTGCCCGGCTCGACGAAGGCCTCGGCTGCGCCCTGCCCGGCCGCCAGTTGCTGGCGGCCCCAATCCGCGAAGGCGTCGACATAGAACTGGTAGTTCGTGAAGATCACGAAGTTCTGGAAATGGTCGGGATCGGTCCCGGTGTAGTGATAGAGCCGGCGCAGCGAGTAGTCGACGCGCGCGGCGCGAAACAGCGACAGCGGCTCGGGCATGCCGGGCTTCAGTCCGAGCGTGCCGTCGGCGATCGCATCGTCCATGGTCGCAAGATCCGGAGCGTCGAACACGTCGCGCAGCGAGCGCGTCACCAGCGGGCTCTCGTGGTGCGGAAGCGCCGTCTCGATGTTGATGTCGCGGCGGTAGGCGAAATGCACCGGGATCGGCTCGGCCGACTCGCCGATCTCGACCGGCACGCCATGATTCTCGATCAACAGACGGATCTGCTCGGTCAGGTACGAGCGGAACAGGTCCGGCCGCGTGACGCTGGTCTCGTGCACGCCGGGCCCCGCGACGAAGCCATAGGCGAGACGCGAGTCGAGCCGGGCGTGACTTGCGGTGGTCAGCCGCACGAAGGGATAGGTCGCGCGGATCCGTGTCGCCGGCACGACGCCGTTGGCATAGGCCTCGAAATGGCCGCGCAGGAAAGCGGTATTGCGCTCGTAGATCTCTTCGAGCCGGGCCACCGCGGCGGCCGCGTCGGTGAAGGTTTCTGTTGCCACGGGTGGCGGAGATTGGACAGTCAATGGCGATCCTTTGTATCCGGCGGACGGTCGTCGAGGCAGACTTGCGCAATCATAGAAATCACCCCTGGCTTTGCCCAGGGGGGCGGGTCACGCGACGACGCCCATGAACTGGACGTTGAGCCATGATGCGCTGCATTGCGACAAGGATTTGTGGCCGAATGTTTCAATTGCCTGTGCGCGTCATTGCTCATAAGACGGTTTCACATTGGCCGGAACAGGTCGATATCTGAAAAGGGAGGTCATCGCGCAGCATGTCGCAAGCGAATGGATTCGGATTGGCTGGCGTCATCGGCATGCCCGTCGCTCATTCCCGCTCGCCCACGATCCACAATTTCTGGCTCAACGCTCACGGCCTGCGCGGCGCCTACGTCCCGCTCGCGGTTCAGCCGGAGCGGCTGAAGGATGCGCTGGCTGGGCTGGTTGCGCTCGGATTCCGCGGCTGCAACGTGACCATGCCGCACAAGCAGACGGCGATGCCGCTGCTGCACCGGGTCAACGACACCGCACGACGCATCGGCGCCGTGAACACGATCGTGGTCGAAGCGGATGGCACGCTGAGCGGCTTCAACAATGACGGCAACGGCTTTGTCCAGAGCCTGCGCGATGCCAGGCCGAACTGGCGCGCCGACGAAGGCCCTGTTCTCTTGCTCGGGGCCGGCGGTGCAGCGCGCGCGGTCGTTGTGGCGCTGCTGGAGAATGGCGCCCGCGACATCCGCATCTGCAACCGCACCACCGAGAAGGCGCAGGCCATCGCAGCCGAATTCGGGACGGCCATCAGCACGGTGGCGTGGGATGATCGTTCGGCGGCAGTCGCCGATGTCGCCCTGCTCATCAACAGCACCGATCGCGGCATGATCGGAAAGCCCGCATTGGAGATCGACCTGGGGCGGCTGTCCGCGACGACGCTCGTCGCAGACCTGATCTACACACCGCTCGAAACGCCCTTCCTCGCGGATGCGCGCGCGCGCGGCTGCACGACGGTCAACGGGCTCGGCCTGCTGCTCAACCAGGCGCGTCTCGCTTTCCAGGCCTGGTTCGGCGTGCTGCCCGACGTCACGCCCGAACTGATCAAGGCCATTCAGGCGACGTTCTGAGCGTCTGTCAGAGAAGGCTCGACCATGGCACTTCCGGCAGGCCCCAGGATCGATTGCCACCTCCACACCATCGATCCCGCGCGCTTCCCCTACGCGCCGGACACCCCCTATCGTCCGACCGGCCAGGAAATCGCGCCTGCCGCGCATCTCATTCGCGTGCTCGACGTCTTCGACGTCCGGCACGCGCTGATCGTTGCGACCAATTCCGGCTATGGCTCCGACAGCCGCATCCTGCTCGACACGCTCAGGCTCGGAGATGGCAGGTTCAAGGGCGTTGCGGTCGTCGAGAAGGACGTCGACATCGGAGAACTGGAGCGGTTGAAGGCCGCTGGCGTCATCGGCATCGCGTTCAACGTGCCGTTTCACGGCACCGACTATTACCGCGACGCCGCGCCGCTGCTGGACAAGCTGACCGACCTCGATCTGTTTCTGCAGGTCCAGGTCGAGCAGGATCAGTTGCTCGACCTGCTGCCCCTCATCGAGCGGTCGACGGTCCGCCTCGTGTTCGATCACTGCGGCCGGCCTGCCGTGGAGCATGGGCTGCAACGCCCATCCTTCCAGGCCCTGCTCGCGCTCGGCCGCGACCGCGACGCGCATGTGAAGCTGTCCGGCTACTACAAATTCGCGCGCCAGCCCTATCCGTACGCCGACACGTGGCCATTCATCGCCGCGCTGGTCGAGGCCTTCACGCTCGATCGCTGCGTGTGGGGCTCCGATTGGCCGTTCCTGCGCGCGCCCGAACGCCTCGACTACGGGCCGCTGCTGGCCGGCATTACCGAGATCTTTCCGGACCCGGACGATCAGCACCGGCTGCTATGGCGAACGCCGTCGCGACTACTGGGTTTTGCAGAGGCACCCGCAAGTTCATCATCATAAGCAAAAAACAATCGGGAGGACGTCATGAGGCATCTGGGAAGAGTGAGCGGCTTGGCGGCCGCCATGTCACTGTGGGCGGGTTTGGCCTGGGCAGAGAACACCGTCTACATTCCCGATGTCGTCGAGCTGTCCGGCCCCGGAGCCGTGTCGGGCACGAACTGGCGCGATGGCGTCGCCCTGGCGGTCGACGAGATCAACAATGCCGGAGGCATTCTCGGCCGCAAGATTGCGACCGAGCACCTCGACACCCAGAGCAATCCCGGCGTCTCCCGGGCCCAGGTGCAGAAGGTGCTCGACCGCGAGCCCTATGTGGTGCTGGGGCCGATCTATTCGGGCTCGGTCAAGGTCAACATGGCGCTGACGCAGCAGGCCGAGGTGCCGCAGATCGTCGGCGCCGAGGCCGCCGATATCACGACGCAGGGCAATCCCTGGATCTTCCGCACCGCCTTCGGCCAGCAGTTCAGCATGCCGAAGATCGCCAACTATCTGCATGACCAGCTGAACGTGAAGTCCGTCGCGGTGGTCTGGGTGAACAACGATTTCGGCAAAGGCGGCCGCGACAGCTTCGTCAAGGAGATGAAGGCCCGCGGCATCGACGTCGTGTCCGACCTGTCGACCGAGCAGGGCCAGGTCGATTTCGGCTCCGACGTCATCAAGCTGAAGAACGTCAAGGCCGACGCGATCTTCGTCTACACCAACGAGGAAGAAAGCGCGCGTTTCCTGATCGAGGCCAAACGTCAGGGATTGTCGGTGCCGCTGTTCGGAGAGACGACGCTGCTCAGCCAGAAGGTCGTGGAGCTCGCAGGCCCCGCCGCCAACGGCGTGCGCGGCCATGTCGGCCTGAGTGCGGATGCGCCGGTCCCAGCCATCCAGGCCTTTGCGAAGAAGTTCAACGAGCGCTACCGCTATTGGCCCGACCATAACGGCATCAAGGGCTATACCGCGGTCTATCTCGTCAAATACGTGACCGAGATGATCGGCAAGTTCGACGGCCACGCTTTCGGCGCCACCATGAAGGGATTGACGCTGACGCCGGACAAGGCGCCGGGCATGCTGATGGAGGCAAGCTGGGACCAGAACGGCGACATCGACCGTGAGAGCTTCCTGGCCGAGATCGTCGACGGCAAGCAGAAGATCGTCGCGACGCTGCCGAAGCTGAAGCCGCCCAAGGCGCCGTAGATCTGCGCCATCGTAGAAACCTCCTCACGCGCAACGCGCGCGAGGAGGGAAGAAGTATCAGCCCTTGGCGAGCTGCACGTCAAGATCGTGCAGCACCTGGTAGCAGGGCAGCACCTGGGCCACGGAGGCGTTGGGCTCGCGGCCCTCGCGGATCGCGGCGAAGAACTCGCGGTCCTGCAGCTCGATCCCGTTCATGGAGACGTCGACCTTGGAGACGTCGATCTTCTCTTCCTTGCCGTTCACCAGATCGTCGTAGCGGGCAATGTAGGTGCCGGTGTCGCCGATGTAGCGGAAGAAGGTGCCGAGCGGGCCGTCATTGTTGAACGACAGCGACAGCGTGCAGATCGCGCCATTGGCGGCCTTGAGCTGGATCGACATGTCCATGGCGATGCCCAGGGTCGGGTGGATCGGACCCTGGATCGCATTGGCCTTCACGATCGGCGAGCCCGCCTGATAGGCGAACAGGTCGACGGTGTGGGCGGCGTGGTGCCACAGCAGATGGTCGGTCCAGCTGCGTGGCTGGCCCAGCGCGTTCATGTTGGTGCGGCGGAAGAAGTAGGTCTGCACATCCATCTGCTGGATGTGGAATTCGCCGGCCTTGATCTTCTTGTGCACGAACTGGTGGCTGGGATTGAAGCGGCGGGTGTGGCCGCACATCGCGACCAGCTTGGTCTCCTTCTGCAGCTCCACCACCTGCTGCGCGTCCTTCAGCGAGTCGGCGAGCGGAATCTCGACCTGGACATGCTTGCCGGCCTTGAGGCAGTCGATCGCCTGCGCCGCATGCATCTGGGTCGGCGTGCAGAGGATGACGGCATCGACCTCCGGCAGCTTGAGGCTGTCGGCGAGCTCGGTCGAGACGTGCTTGATGCCGTATTTGTCGGCGACTTCCTTGGTCTGGTCGAAGCGGCGGCCGACCAGCGACACCACCTCGACCCCGTCGATGTTCTTGATGCCGTCGAGATGCTTGATGCCGAAGGCGCCGGCGCCGGCGAGCGCGACCTTGATGGTCTTGACCATATCAGTTGTTCTCCAGGATCAGATGGCCGACGGCCGTGTTGCTCGCCGGCACATGATAGAAGCGGTGACGCACGGTCGGCGCGTTGCCCTTCTTGGTCTCGTTGACGTCGCTCATGGCGCCGCGCGCGATCAGCCACATCACGAGCTCGATGCCCTCGCTGCCGGCCTCGCGGACGTACTCGATATGCGGCACCTTGGACAGGCCTTCCGGATCGTTGATCAGCTTGTCCAGGAACATGTTGTCCCATTCGCGATTGATCAGGCCGGCGCGCGGCCCCTGCAGCTGGTGGCTCATGCCGCCGGTGCCCCAGATCTGCACGTTGAGCGGCTCGTCATAGCTCTCGATCGCCTTGCGGATCGCCTTGCCGAGCATGAAGCAGCGGCGGCCGGACGGCACCGGATATTGCACGACGTTGACGGCGAACGGGATCACCGGGCACGGCCAGGCATCGACCTGGCCGAAGATCAGGCTGAGCGGCACGGTGAGGCCGTGATCGACGTCCATCTTGTTGACGATGGTGAGGTCGAAATCGTCCTGGATCACCGACTGCGCGATGTGCGCGGCGAGCTTCGGATGCCCGATCACCTTGGGGACCGGGCGCGGGCCCCAGCCCTCGTCGGCCGGCTGATATTCAGCCGCGGTGCCGATCGCGAACGTGGGAATCATGTCCAGGCTGAAGGCGGTCGCATGGTCGTTGAAGACCAGGAATACGACGTCCGGCTTCTGCTCCTTCTCCCACTGCTTGGCGAAGTCGTAGCCGGCGAAGACCGGCTTCCAATAATCCTCGCCGGTCTTGCCGAGGTCGAGGGCTGCGCCGATCGCCGGGACGTGCGAGGTGAAGACGCTTGCGGAGATATGGGCCATTTACTTCTTCTCCCCGGTGTAGCGGTTGCCCTCGACCGAGCGGCCGCCCTTGATCATCATCTCGCGGTACTGGTCTTCGGTCATGCCGGTCATGCTGCCCGCCATCTGCTGAAAGCTCTTGCCGTCGGTCGCGCCGATCTTGGCGAGGAAGTAGATGTTGCCGCCGAGCGCAATGCAGCGGTTGAGGTCGCGGTCGAGCACGGCCTGCTTCTGCTCCTCGCTCATCGGCCATTCGTCGAGATAGGCGCGCTCATTGGCCTTGAAGCGGGCGCGGTTCTCCGCCTTCATCAGGGACATGCAGAACTGGTTGAGGTGATAGCCCATCCGCGACATGTCCGCGTCGAAGATGGTCGTGCCGGGAACGTCGGTATAGGGTTTGTCGAGCGACATCGCTTCCCTCCTTCAGGATTCTTCGGGCCAGTACAGCCGCATCGGATTGTCGACCAGGAGCTTGTGCTGCAGCTCCGCGGTGACGGCGATATGCGGAATGAAGTCGACCAGCAGGCCGTCGTCGGGCATGTGGTCCTTCAGGTTCGGATGCGGCCAGTCGGTGCCCCACAGCACGCGATCCGGGAAGGTCTCGACGATGCGCTTCGCAAACGGCACCACGTCGCGATAGGCGTTCTGCTCGCCGTTCAGCGCCGGCGGTCCCTTGACCGACAGACGCTCCGGGCAGCTCACCTTCGACCAGACGTTGCCGTGCTCGCGCATGAACTTCACGAACAGCTCGAACTCGGGACCATCGACCGGCTTGGTGACGTCGGGACGGCCCATGTGGTCGACGACGACGGTTGTCGGCAGCGAGGTGAAGAAGTCCCACAGCTCCGGCAGGTCGACGGCCTCGAAATAGATCACCACATGCCAGCCGAGCTTGCTGATGCGGTTGGCGATCTCGATCAGCTCGTCCTTGGGCGTGAAGTCAACCAGGCGCTTGACAAAATTGAAGCGGACGCCGCGCACGCCGGCGTCGTGCATCGCCTGCAGCTCGGCGTCGCTGACGCTGCGCTTGACGGTGGCGACGCCGCGGGCCTTGCCGTTCGAATGCACCAGCGCATCGACCATGGCGCGGTTGTCGGCGCCGTGACAGGTCGCCTGCACCACGACATTGCGCGCGAAGCCGAGATGGTCGCGCAGCGCGTAAAGCTGCTGCTTGGACGCGTCGCACGGGGTGTATTTGCGCTCGGGCGCATAGGGGAATTCGGCGCCGGGGCCGAACACGTGGCAGTGCGCGTCGACACTGCCGGCCGGCACCCTGAAGTGCGGCTTCGACGGGCCGTCATACCAGTCGAGCCATCCCGGGGTCTTCTGGAACTCCATGAGGTTCCCTACTCCTTGGACTTGATCTTGTTGAGAATGCGATCGGCCTCGGTGCGCCAGTCCGGGCTGCGCGCGAATTCCTTGGTGCCGCGGGTGCCGAACAGGCCGCCATCGGCGAGATCGGCGACCCAGGCCTGGCGCTCGGCGGTGCCTTCCGCCGACCACGGCGTCAGCCCGATGTCGCGCACGGTCTCGGCAACCTCCCTCACCTCCTCGGCGCGGCGGCGGCCATGCTCGATCACGCGCTGAAAGAAATAGGCGCCCTGCTTCTCCCAGTCGATGCCGGGGAACGTCTCCTGCAGCGAAGCCAGCACCGCGTCCTCGACGCCATAGGCGCGCGCGGTGGTGAAGCTCTCGATCACCATCGCCTCGAGCCCCTTGATCATGATGCTGCGGCACATCTTGGTCGCCGAGGCGACGCCGAGCTTGTCGCTGGCGGGCTTGGCGGCGAAGCCAAGATCGTTGAGCAGCGGCGCCAACTCGCGCGCGCCGGCGCCGCCGAGCAGCAGCGGCACCTTGATGCGATACGGCGGCACCGAGGTCATGACCGCGCCCTCGACATAGCGGCCGCCGGCGCCGTCGATCAGCGCGGCGGCGCGCTGCTTGGCGCCGGGCGAGGCCGAGTTGAAGTCGAGGAACCACGCGCCAGGCTTGATGGCTGCAGCGCAGGCCTCGGCGACGGCCACGTCCTGGCTGGCGGTCACCG
Source organism: Bradyrhizobium sp. SZCCHNS30572 (assembly GCF_032484415.1). Taxonomy (NCBI): domain Bacteria; kingdom Pseudomonadati; phylum Pseudomonadota; class Alphaproteobacteria; order Hyphomicrobiales; family Nitrobacteraceae; genus Bradyrhizobium; species Bradyrhizobium sp. SZCCHNS30572. The sequence continues at coordinate 596,744 of NZ_JAUESY010000005.1, forward strand.
CGGAGACGATGAAGTCGGCCTCCGCCGCCAGCTCCGCATGCGATGCGGCCAGCGTCACGCCGATGCTGTCGGCGTGGTCACGCATCGCGTCGCCGCGCGAGTCGGCCAGCTTGACGTCATAGGCCGAGACGCGCACGCCGTCCTTGCGCAGATCCTCGGCGAGGATCTTGCCGACCTCGCCGTAGCCGATCAGCCCGACATGCCATCGGTTCGAAGGATTTGGGTTGGACGCCGCGGTCATGCTCAATCGATGTATTTGAGCCCGGCCTTCGCCAGCGGCTCGCGCATCTTGTACATGTCGAGGCCGAGCACGCCCGACGCCAGCTTCTCGCGCTTGTCGGCCTCGTTGGCCTCGCGCGCAGCAGCGGCGTCCGCTGCCTGGTGGGCGACCGCGGCCGGCACCACGACGATGCCGTCGACATCGGCGACGATCACGTCACCCGGATTGACGGCAGCTCCGGCGCAGACGATCGGGATGTTGACCGAGCCGAGCGTGGCCTTGACGGTGCCGCGAGCCGAGATGGCGCGCGAGAACACCGGGAACTGCATCTCAGTCAGATCAGCAACGTCGCGCACGCCGCCGTCGATGACGAGGCCCTGGGCGCCGCGGGCGCGGAAGCTGGTGGCCAGCAGATCGCCGAAGAAGCCGTCGGTGTTCTCCACCGTGCAGGCGGCGACGACGACGTCGCCGGGCTGGATCTGCTCGGCCGCGACATGCAGCATCCAGTTGTCGCCGGGCTGCAGCAGCACGGTGACGGCGGTGCCGCACATTTTCGCCGTCGGATAGATCGGGCGCATGTAGCACTGCATCAGGCCGACGCGGCCCATCGCCTCGTGGATGGTGGCGACGCCGAACTTGGACAGCTTCTCCACCGCCGCCTTGTCGGCGCGGGTGATCTTCGTCTTGACGATGCCGAGATTGTTCATGGGGGTGCTCATATCGCCTGCCCTTTAGATTACTTGCCCTTGGCCTTCAACGCGGCGTCGAGCCGCGGGAACACGCGCCGTGCATTGCCTTCATAGATCTGGTGGCGCTGCTCGGGGGTCAGCTTGGCGGCCTCGATATAGCGCTTGGTGTCGTCGTAGTAGAAGCCGGTCTCCGGGTCGATGCCACGGACGGCGCCGATCATTTCCGACGCAAACAGGATGTTGTCGATCGGGATCACGCCGGTCAGCAGGTCGATGCCCGGCTGGTGATAGACGCAGGTGTCGAAGAAGATGTTGTTGAGCAGGTGATCCTTCAACAGCGGCTTCTTCAGCTCCTGGGCGAGGCCGCGGAACCTGCCCCAGTGGTACGGCACCGCGCCGCCGCCATGCGGGATCAGGAACTTCAACGTCGGGAAGTCCTTGAACAGGTCCGACGTCAGGCACTGCATGAACGCCGTGGTGTCGGCGTTGAGGTAGTGCGCGCCCGTGGTGTGGAAGCAGGCGTTGCAGCTGGTGGAGACGTGGATCATCGCGGGGATGTCGAGCTCGACCATCTTCTCGTAGATCGGATACCAGTGCCGGTCCGACAGCGGCGGCGAGGTCCAGTGGCCGCCCGAGGGATCCGGGTTGAGGTTGATGCCGACGAAGCCGTACTCCTTGATGCACTTCTCCAGTTCGGGAATGCAGGTCTTGGGGTCGACGCCCGGCGACTGCGGCAGCATCGCGACGCCGATGAAATTGTCCGGGAACAGCTTGCTGACGCGGTAGCACAGCTCGTTGCAGATCGCGGCCCAGGTCGAGGACACCTGGAAGTCGCCGATGTGGTGAGCCATGAAGCTCGCGCGCGGCGAGAACACGGTGAGGTCGCTGCCGCGCTCCTTCATCTTCTTGAGCTGGTTGCTCTCGATGCTCTCGCGCAGCTCGTCGTCGCTGATCTTGAGCTCGGAGGCCTTCGGCATGACGGACGGATCCTTGATGCCCGCGATCTGCCGGTTGCGCCACTCTTCCAGCGCCTTCGGAGCCGTCGTGTAATGGCCGTGCACGTCGATGATCACGTCAGTCTCTCCCTCAAAGCTTCTGTGTCTTGCGGTGGCGCGCGCCGCTCAATGCGCCACCACGGCGGAGCCGACATCCTCGCCGCTGCCGCGGCCTCCCGGTCCCACGACCTGCTTTACCACAAGGGCGAGCGCCGCGATCAAGCCGGGAACCGCGATCACGGTGAAAATCTCGCTGAAGGTCAGGTGCCGCGCGGTCAGCTCGGCGACCAGGAACGAGCCGGCAATGCCGCCGAAGCGGCCGATGCCCATCATCCAGGCCACGCCGGTGGCGCGGCCCTGGGTCGGATAGAACGCGGCGGCCAGCGCCGGCAGCGACGACTGCGCCGTGTTCATCACGACGCCGGCGACGAACACGATCACCACCAGGAAGCCGATGTTGCCGACGGCCTGGCCGATCAGGAAGATCGCCACCGCGGTCAGGGCGTAGCCGACCGCCACGATGCGGTTGGCATTGAAGCGGTCCATCAGCAGGCCGAAGAACACCGCGCCGACGCCGCCGAGCGGGAACAGCGCCGAGATCAGGGTCGCGGTCTGCGGGTTGAGCCCGACATCCTTGAACAGCACCGGCATCCAGTTGATCAGCGAGTAGAAGATCACGAGCCCCATGAAATAGGTGACCCACAGCATCACCGAGCCGACGCGCAGCACCGGCGACAGCACCATGCCGATGCCGGTGGCGTTGACGCGCCGGGTGGTCTCGGCGTGCTCCGGCTCCAGCATCACGAACTGGCCGACATCGGAGGCTGCAGCCGATATCCGGCGCATCACCTTGCGGACGCGCTCGACGCTCGCGCCGCGCGACAGCAGGTAGTGCACCGACTCCGGCAGGATCGCGATCAGCAGCACGGTCAGCACCAGCGGGGTGACACCGCCGAGCACCAGCACGCTGCGCCAGCCCCATTGCGGGATCATCCACGCCGCGAGGAAGCCGCCGCAGGCCGCGCCGAGCGGAAAGCCGCAGAACATCAGGTTGGTCATGGTCGCGCGCAGCCGGCCCGGACAGTACTCGCTGAGCAGGGTCACGGCGTTCGGCATGGCGGCGCCGAGGCCGATGCCGGTGACGCAGCGGAGCACGGTGAGCTCGGTCAGGTTGGTCGCGAACGCCGAGGCCAGACAGGCGATGCCGAAGACCAGCACGGAGCCGACCAGCACCAGCTTGCGGCCGAGACGATCGGCGATCGGCCCCGCGAACAGCGCCCCGCCGGCAAGACCGAACAGCGCCGCGCTCAGCACCGGTCCAAGCGCCGATTTCTCGATGCCCCACTCCTTCAGGAGCGACGGCGCGATGAAGCCGATCGCCGCGGTGTCGAAGCCGTCGAGCAGCACGATGACGAAGCCGAGCGCGAAGATCAGCCACTGGAAGCCGGAGAACTTGTGGTCGTCGAGAAAGGCCTGGACGTCGACGCGGGCGGTCGTTGGCATCGCTTCTGCTTCCTTGGGTGCTGTTCTGGCGCGTTGGCCGAGGTCCGCAGGGCGCGCGATCCCTGACGGGATCGGCCCTGCTGCTTCGGCGGCTTGACCGGGTATGTGACCGAGCGCGCCGGCCCGCGCCAGCGCCCGGGGGCTTCTATCAGCTATTCTGAAACGGCATAAGATATCAGATGAGCCATGCTGATTTTAGAATGGGTCTGAACAACTCCGCTGTTGGCTTTCGCACGACTCAGACACCGCGGGCTCCACCCTCCCCTGGAGGGGGAGGGTCGGCTCACGGGGAGCGAAGCGAGCCGTGAGGCGGGGTGGGGTGATCTCTCCAGATGCACCGGTGTCCATGGCTTCACCCCACCCCGCTCGCCCGCTTCGCGTGCGAGCGACCCTCCCCCTCCAGGGGAGGGTGGCACTGCCCGAGCCGAGATCACCCGCGATTCACCGCGGCAGCTTCCGGATCAGCGCGGTCGCCAGCTTGATGGTCTGCTGCGCCAGCGGCGTCGGGCGCTTGTGCGCCGAGGTGACGAAGCACAGCACGCTGGTCGGGGCGGGCTCGGTCAGTGGGCGGATGGCGAGCTCGCTGGCGCGGCCCGAGGCGGCGACGCCACTCGGGGTCAGCACGGCGTGGCCGTAGCCGGCGCAGACGAGATCGATGATCGAGGGCACGCTCGACACCTCCCAGGCGATGTCGAGCTTGATCCCGGCGAGCGCCGCCTGCGTCTCCAGCAGGCGCCGCATCGCGTGCACCCGCTCCGGCATGATCAGGCTGTAGCGCGACAGCTCGGCCATCGGCAGCGGCGCGGTGACGCGGCGCTTGCCCTTGGGCGCATGGCTCACCAGCGCCAGCGGCTCCTGCAGCACCGGCGTGATCTCGATGCCGGCCTGGGCCTCGGGATTGTAGACCATGCCGACGTCGATGCGTCCGGTGGTGACCCACTCCACCACATGCGTCGACAGGCCCTCGACGACGGCCAGTCGCGCCGCCGGATACTCCTTGCGGAAGCGATCGATCAGCGGCAGCGTCAATTGCCGCGCGATGCTCGGTGGCAGGCCGATGGTGACGCGGCCGACCGGCGCATCTCGGCTGGCGCCGAGATCTTCGCGCGCATGCGCCACCAGCTGCAGCACGCCGACGCTGTGGTCGAGCAGCCGCTTGCCGGCCTCGGTCAGCGCCACGCCGCGCCCGTTGCGCGCGAACAGCTGCTGCTTCAACTCCGATTCCAGCGCCCGCACCTGCCGCGACAGCGCCGGCTGCGCCACGTCGAGCACGGACGCGGCCTTGCTGAACGAGCCGAGCTCGGCGACCTGCACGAAATATTCGAGCTGCTTGAGGTTCATGGGTGAAGGCCTCGACCATCAAGCGTCAGTCTGCCGCGCTGCCCGCCCCACCCCCGACTGTCGTCCCTGCGAACGCAGGGACCCATAACCACCGGCCCTGATTGTTGAGCACGAAAGGCAACTCGGAGTCTTTTCCGACAATCGGCCGTCCGCGGTATGGGTCCCTGCGTTCGCAGGGACCACAGCGGAGGATGCGGCGGCAGCACACCCGATTGTTGACAGCGTCGCCCCATCAGCCGCCTCATCTCAATTCAGCACGTTCACCGAGAAATTCAGCGCCGACGCGAACGCGACCCAACAGGCATAGGGCACGAACAGCAGCGCCGCGATCCGGTCCTCGCGCCATTGCATCACGATGAAGGTCACGATCAGCACGAACATGCTGGCGATGATCGCGAACGCGACCCACATCAGATGCGCGGTGAAGAACACCGGCGACCAGGCGAAGTTCAGCACTAGCTGTCCCCACCACACCTGCATCACCGCACCGCTTTCGACCCGCTCATAGGTGCGCCAGCCGGCGACCGCGATCATGACGTAGAGCACCGTCCAGGCGATCGGAAACAGCCAGCCGGGCGGGGTGAACCAAGGCTTGTTGAGCGAGCCGTACCAGGCGCCGGGCATGTTGGAGGCGCCGATGATCCAGCCGCCTCCGACCACGAGAACCAGCAGGACGAGGAGATGCAGGATGGATCGGTTCATATTCCGCTCGGCGTGATTTGCAGGAGGAGGTTCTCGGTCCGGTCCGCTGGCGACCGGCAGCCATGCGGCCGAGGCACCCACGCGCGCACTGGACAGGGCTGCCCGGGACGCGTAGCCAGGACATAACACAATGCGAGGAAAAGTCAGGGTTTTCGCCTGACCACCAATGTCCAGGGGCCGGAACGCCGATCACATCTGCGCCGGGTCCTGATACCAGGAAACGGAGTTTCGTCAGTGGCTGATTCCCCGGCCCCCTCTTCAGCCATCGCCTCGATCGCGGCCGTCGAGGCCGGCCTCGCCGCCCAGGGCTATATCGCCAGCCGCCAGATCGCCACCGCCGTCTACCTGTCGCAGGCGATCGACAAGCCGATCCTGGTCGAGGGCCCAGCCGGCGTCGGCAAGACCGAGCTTGCCAAGGCGATCGCCGCCTGGCGCGGCCTCAAGATGATCCGGCTGCAATGTTATGAGGGGCTCGACGAGGCCAAGGCGCTCTACGAGTGGAAATACGCCAAGCAGCTGCTCTACACCCAGATCCTGAAGGACAAGCTCGGCGAGGTGCTCGGCGGCGCTCAGACCTTGCATGCCGCGCTCGGCCAGCTGCACGATTTCGGCGACGTGTTCTTCTCTAAGGAGTTCGTCGAGCCGCGGCCGCTGCTGCAGGCGCTGCTCGAGCCCAACGGCTGCGTGCTGCTGATCGACGAGATCGACAAGTCCGACGCCGAGTTCGAGTCGCTGCTGCTGGAGATCCTTTCGGACTTCCAGGTCACGATCCCCGAGCTCGGCAGCATCGCCGCCGCCAAGCCGCCGACCGTGATCCTGACCTCCAACTCCGAGCGCAATCTCGGCGACGCCCTGAAGCGGCGCTGCCTGCATCTGCACATCGGCTTCCCCGAGCAGCGGCTGGAAGAGCGCATCGTCGAGAGCCGCGTGCCCGGCATCTCGCAGAATCTGCGCCGGCAGCTCGTGGCCTTCATCCACGACGTCAGAACGCTCGACCTGAAGAAGCAGCCGTCGGTCAGCGAGACCATCGACTGGGCGCGCGTGCTGGTGCTGCTGCAGGCGGCCGAGCTCGGCCATGACGTGGTGAAGGATACGCTCAACGTTCTCTTGAAATACGAGTCCGACATCGAGGTGGCGCTGCCGCAGGTGACGACCTTCGTCGCCAAGGCGCAGCGCCAGAACATCTTCGGGTGAGGCTCTCATGCAGGAGAACCTGCATCGGTTCTTTCGGGCGGCGCGCGGCGCCGGCGTGCACGTGTCGCCGGCCGAGAGCATCGACGCGATGCGCGCTGTGGCGAGCGTCGGTCTCGCCGATCGCACGGTGCTGCGCGACAGCCTGCTGCTGACGCTCGCCAAGAGCGAGGACGAGAAGAAGGCGCTCGGCGCCTGCTTCGACCTGTTCTTCGCCCATGTCGATCCGGCGCAGGCCGAGGCGAATGACGAGACGCAGCAGGACGCGGCGTCGAATGAGGCCCAGTCGGCCCCGCCATCCGGAGAGCCGATCGGCGGTGAGGCGGACGCGGAGCTCGGCGCTCTTGCCCAGATGCTGCTGGCGCAGAACACGGCTGACATCTCGGCCGCGATCGCCAACGCGTCCAGCGCCGTCGGGCTGTCGGAGATCCGCTACTTCACCCAGCGCGGCCTGTTCTCCAGCCGCATGCTGGAGACGATGGGGATCCAGCGGCTGCGCGACGATCTCGATAGGCTCACCGAGACCAATCCGGCGTTGGCGGAGCGGCTGCAGGCCGGGCTCGACGGCCTGCGCGACACCGTGCGCGATGCGGTCGCGCAGGCGCTCGCGCTGTACGGCCGCGAGGAGACCGAGAACCTGCGCCACGAGATCCTGCGCAACGCGCAGCTGTCGCGGATCGAGCCGCGCCAGGTCGCGGAGATGCGCGCGCTGATCCGGCAGATCGCGCGCCGCCTGCGCGAGCGCTATGCGAAGCCGCGCAAGCGCCAGCGCCGCGGCCATCTCGACGTCCGCCGCACCCTCCGCCGCAACGCGGCCTGGGGCAGCGTGCCCTTCCTCACCGCGTGGAAGCGCCGGCACCGCGACCGCCCGAAGATCGTCGCGCTGTGCGACGTCTCGGGCTCCGTCGCCCGCGTCTCGGATTTCTTCCTGCTGCTGATCCACAGCCTGCACGACGTCGTCAGCGATGTTCGCTCGTTCGCGTTCTCCGGCCACCTGATCGAGGTCAGCGAGATCCTTGAGCAGAAGCCGGCCGAGGAGGCCATGGCCGAGATCATGGACAAGGTCGGCTTCGGCTCGTCCGACTACGGCTCGTCGCTGGTGGATTTCGAGAAGCAGTTCATGTCGTCGGTGACGCCACAGACCACCGTGATCATTCTGGGTGATGCCCGCAGCAACAAGCTCGACCCACGCGCCGACATCCTCAAAGCCATCTCCGAACGCGCCAAGCGCGTGGTCTGGCTCAATCCCGAGGGCCGTATGACCTGGGGCTGGGGCGATTCAGAGATGCCGCGCTACCAGACCTTCTGCAACGTCGTGCGCCCCTGCGCGACAGCTCAGCAATTGGAACGCGCTGTGAGCGACATCGTCTCGGCGTATCAGTAGCACTCCGCTCTCCCCACGCGTCATTGCGAGCGCAGCGACGTGTCCGCCGAAGCCCTCTCGGGCGAAGGCGGAAGCAATCCAGGGCCGAGTGCGCGACTCTGGATTGCTTCGTCGCTGCGCTCCTCGCAATGACGCCATAAGTTCGTAGGGTGGACAAAGCCGTCGTGCGGAGTAAGCCGCACGATCGCGTGCCCACCGGCGGACCGTCCGCGAACAACGGCGGGCACGGCGCGATCAGACAGTGCCAAAAAACAATCGCGATCAGGGCGCGCCTTTGCCCACCCTACGCACCGGGAGCGGAGCTACCGTCCCCCCGCGGCGCGCTTCAGCAACGCCGCGCGCTGCTGATCTGTAAAAGTCACACCCGACTTCTTCTCGACCACCCGCACGGCCCATGACCGCATCGGATCGTCATCCACCCGCGCCGGCTCGCGCAGGATGGCGACGCCGATCTCCAGCATCTTGGCGTCGGCCTGATGCTCGATGCCGCCGCCCCCGGCCGTCGCCAATGCCAGCGCGCCGGCCGCAGCGCCGATGCCGGCGGCCAGCGCCGTCGTCACGAAGAGTTTCCAGTCCAAGTCCGCCCCCTGCTCTCACCCGCCACTGCGCCGTCACGCTCGAACAGGTTGATGTCTGCGACATGGCGATCCCAAGTCGTTCATTCGGCGGCAGGATCATCAGACGACCACAATTGTTCCACTAACGAAGCGACATGCCTGCGAACCGTGATGTCCTGTGTGACTGCCCGTCGCGTTACCATGTCGCAGCGCGCTGGCCTTGTGCCGTCGGGCAAATCACGACGATGCTTGCGCCCAACCTGCCCAGGCGAAGAGGGGCGTACGCGTCGTCACGATACGTGGGGCAGGCCGCGGTGGACGCCGTTGCATCATGCGCTTGTTGCGCGGACGAGTGATGTCGTGGCGTACGGTGAAGTCGTGATGTCCTGATACCCCGACGCTGGTATCACGTTCGCGACGATGCTCAGTGCATCGCGCGGATCATGGTGGCCAACAAGCCCGGCGCACCAGGGAGACCACGTATAAGCCGTCAAACATCGCGCAGGGAAGGCCGGCATGTTCGGCCCACCTGTGGTTCCTGCCCCGTGCATTTTCTGTCGCACGGGGGCCGCGGGTGTGGTGGACACCCGGCCTTCCCTGCGCCCTCGATTTTCGCCGGGGGTGATCGACCAGCAAAGCTCGGGCCGACCAGCCGCGAGAACGCGATGTCACGTTCCAAGTTCGACCGATCAAAGACCAGCCCCTGCCGGCAGCACGCGCCCTCAGCGCGGCACCACCGCAGTCGCCTCGATCTCCACCCGCGCGGCCTTCTCGACCAGCCTGACGACCTGCACCAGGGCCATCGCGGGATAATGACTGCCAAAGATCTCGCGATAGATCTTCCCAAGCTCCCTCAAATTGCCGAGATACTCATCCATGTCGACGACGTACCAGGTCAGCCGCACCAGGTGCTCCGGACGCGCATTGCCTTCAGCCAGGATCGCGGCGATGTTTTCCAGCGCCTGCCGGACCTGCGTCACAAAGCCATCGGCGAGCGTCTCGCTCGCGTCCCAACCGATCACGCCGCCGGTGACGACGATGCGCCCCTCGGCACTGATGCCGTTGGCGTAGCCCTTTGGCATCGGCCAGCCGCTCGGCTGCAGAACGCGCATGCCCTCGGCCTCATCCTGCTTCACCACGGCCAGCGTGGGCGCCTTGGTCGTGCTCACGAACGTCTCTCCTTGTCTCTCCTACGAGGCCGCGCCGGGCGACGGCGTAGCGGCAGCCTGCGCGATCTGCCGCAGGGCGAACCGCTTCAGCTTGCCGGTCTCGGTCTTGGGCAGTTGCGTCACGAACTCGATCGCGCGCGGATATTTGTACGGCGCGATCTCGCGTTTGACATGCTCCTGCAGCTCGGCCACCAGCGCCGGCGTGCCTTCCACCCCCGGCGCCAGCACGACATACGCCTTCACGACCATTCCGCGCGCGTCGTCGGGAGCACCGACGACGCCGCATTCGGCGACCGCCGCATGCGTCAACAGCGCCGCCTCGACGTCGGTGCCGGCGATGTTGTAGCCGGACGAGACGATCATGTCGTCAGAGCGCGACTGATACCAGAAGTAGCCGTCCTCATCCATCACATAGGTGTCGCCGGTGACATTCCAGCCGTTCTGGACGTATTTGCGCTGACGCTCGTCGGCGAGATAGCGGCAGCCGGTGGGACCCCGCACCGCGAGCCGCCCCATCGTGCCCGGCGGCACGTCGTGGCCCTCGTCGTCGACGATCTTGGCCTCGTAGCCCGGCACCGGCTTGCCGGTGGCGCCGGGACGGATCTCGTCCTCGACGGCACTGATGAAGATATGCAGCATCTCGGTCGAGCCGATGCCGTCCATCAGCTTCAGCCCGGTCGCCTTCAGCCAGGCGTCGAAGGTCGGCTTCGGCAGGGTCTCACCGGCGGAGACGCATTTGCGCAGCGAGGAGATGTCGCGCCCCTCGAGCTTGCTCAGCATCGCCCGATAGGCGGTCGGCGCCGTGAAGCAGATGGTGGCCTTGTAGCGCTCGATGGCCGCGAGCAGATCGTCCGGCGAGGTCTTTTCCAGCACGACGTAGGATGCCCCGATGTGCATCGGAAACAGCACGCCGCCGAAGCCGAAGGTGAAGGCGAGCGGTGCGGTGCCGATGAAGCGGTCGCTCTGGCTGGCGCGCAGCACGTTGCGGGCGTAGCCGTCGCACACCGCGAGCATGTCGCGGTGGAAATGCATCGTGCCCTTGGGATCGCCGGTCGTGCCGGAGGTGAAGGCGATCAGGCAGAGATCGTCGGAGGCGGTATCGACCGCGGTGAACTCCGGGCTGGCATCGGCGATCAGCGCCTCCAGCGCGTTGGGCTGGCCGTTGCCCCAATAGACCACCTGCTTCAGCGCCGGCGCGATCGGGCGGGTCTTTTCCATCTCGTCGGCCAGCTTGCCGTCGCACAAGGCCAGCGCGATCTGCGCCTTCTGGATCGGATAGGACAGCTCTTTGGCGCGCAGCAGCGGCATGGTGGCGACCACGATGCCGCCGGCCTTGATGACGGCCAGATAGGCGGCAACCATCATCGGATTGTTCGCGGAGCGGAGCAGCACGCGGCCGCCGGGCACGAGACCGAGCTTGCCGACCAGAACGTTGGCGATTCTGTTCACCAGCGCCTGCAGCTCACGATAGGTGTAGCTGATGTCAGCGCTGATGATGCATGGCGCATCGCCCCGCCCCTCCTTGACCCAGCGATCGACGAAATGCGTCACGCAGTTCAGCCGCGGCGGATACTGGAATTCGGGCCGGCTGAAGACGAAGTCTGGCCACAGCTCACGCGGCGGTAGATTGTCCTGGGCGAAGGTGTCGACGTGGGCGCTATGCGCATGCGCGCTGGCGCTCTCCGGCTGCTGAACCTTGGCGGCAGTGGCCATCACACGCTCCTGTCTGAAGGGAAGGACGCCCGGCACGTTTCAGTCCTAAACATTTTAGACTTAAAACATCTAGGCGCAAGAGCCGAAGATTGTGCACTGCCCGCAAATTGTTTGAGCGCCTGCCGCGCGTGGCAGCGTGGCCTGCGACGTCCTGTCAGGCCCGCTTCAATCCTGCCGGCGCTGCACGGCCTTCTGCGCCGATCCCTTGGTCTTGGCGAGCAGCCGCATCAACTCGCGCACGTCCTTCTCCGTGAGATCGCCGAAGATGTCCGCGATCCAGGTCTCGTGCTCGGCCGCCATCTTGCGGAATTCGGCGCGGCCGAGCTTGGTCAGCCGGATCACCTGGACGCGGCGGTCGGTGTCGGAGGTGCGGCGATCCAGATGGCCGGATTCGACGAGGCGCTCGACCAGTCCGGTGACGTTGCCGTTCGAGACCATCATGCGCTTGGAGACGTCGGACAGGGTCATGCCATCAGGCGCCTTGTCGAGCTGCGCCATCAGGTCGAAACGCGGCAGGGTCACGTCGAAACGCTCGCGCAGCCGGCTGCGGATCTCGCCTTCGATCAGGGTCGTACAGGTGAGCAGGCGCAGCCACAGCCGCAGCTCCTCGGCATGGTCCTCGGGCAGCTCGACGGCCTTGGTCTCGGAATCAAGCGTCATGACGGAATCACTTGGGCACGTTCAGCCTCGTCTGGCGAGGCTCGTGAGTTTGACCTTCAGGACCTCCTGGGAGCAAGGAAAAATGTACCGTCATTTTGCGCAGGACGATGAGGCGGCAATTCCTTTAACCTTCAAGCAATTGGCGCGGCGCTTGCATGCGTGCCGAAACTGCCCCTTCCGCAAGCAGCTCGCTTGCAGCTGAGGGCGTCATCAGACTAGGCTTGTGACCAAGCTGCGGTCTGGCCCATCGTTTGGTCAGGTGCAAAAAACATAAACCTGAATTTCCGCATCCCGGGGGAGTCGTCATGAAAATGAGTTCGAAGCTGGCCGGTCTCGGCGTCGGTCTTGGCATTGCCGCGAGCCTGCTCGCCCAGCCGGCGCTGGCCGACGACAAGATCAAGATCGGCGTCATCGTCACCCTCTCCGGCCCCGCCGCCGCGCTCGGCGGCCAGGTCCGCGACGGCTTCAACCTTGCCATCAAGGACCTCGGCGGCAAGATGGGCGGCAAGGACGTCGAGGTGGTCGTCGCCGACGACGAGCTGAAGCCGGACGCCGCGATCACCAAGGTCAAGGGCCTGCTCGAGCGTGACAAGGTCGACTTCGTCGTCGGTCCGATCTTCTCCAACATGCTGCAGGCGATCCACCGGCCGGTCACCGAGAACAAGACGTTCCTGATCAGCCCGAATGCCGGTCCGTCCAGCTACGCCGGCAAGGAGTGCAGCCCCTACTTCTACGTGACCTCGTACCAGAACGACCAGGTGCATGCCGTTCTCGGCAAGGTCGCGCAGGACCGCGGCTACAAGAAGATGTATCTGCTGGTTCCGAACTATCAGGCCGGGCGCGATTCCGTCGCCGGCTTCAAGCTCGACTACAAGGGCGAGATCGTCGAAGAGTCCTACGTTCCGCTCAACACGCTCGACTTCCAGCCCGAGCTGTCCAAGATCTCCTCGCAGAAGCCGGACGCCGTGTTCACCTTCATGCCGGGTGGCATGGGCGTGAACCTCGTCAAGCAGTTCAAGCAGGCCGGCCTTGCCGACACCATTCCGGTGCTCTCGGCCTTCACGGTCGACGAATCCACGCTCCCTGCGCAGCAGGATGCCGCGGTCGGAATGTTCGGCGGCGCCAACTGGGCGCCCAATTTCGACAATCCGCAGAGCAAGAAGTTCGTCGCCGGCTACGAGGCCGCCTACAACAGCGTGCCCGGCACCTACGCGATGCAGGCCTATGACGCTGCGCTGCTGATCGACAGCGCCGTGAAGGCGGTCGGCGGCAACCTCAGCAACAAGGATGCAGTGGCCGCGGCGCTGAAGAAGGCCGATTTTGCCTCGCTGCGCGGTAACTTCAAGTTCAACACCAACGGCTATCCGATCCAGGACTTCTATCTGACCAAGGTCGCCAAGCGGCCGGACGGCAAGTTCCAGACCGAGATCGTGCAGAAGGTGTTTGAAAACTACGCCGACCGCTACGCCAAGGATTGCGCGGCCAAGTAACAGCAGGGAGCGAAAACGACATGAACCATCCGGAAATCGCCGGCATCACCCGGGCCAATGAGGGCATCCAGGGCATCTCCTGGAACATTCTCGGCCAGGTCTATGTGCCGAAGAACCGCACCGAGCACAGCTTCTCCTGGCACGCGACGTTCCCGGTCGGCACCTTCGTGCCGCCGCACATCCATCCCGACCAGGACGAGTATCTCTACATCCTCGAAGGCCGGCTCGACTTCTTCCTGGATGGCGCCGAGGAATACGCCACCGCCGGCGACACGGTGCGGCTGCCGATGGGCAAGCCGCACGGCATCTTCAACAAGTCGCAGCAGACGGCAAAGACGCTGTTCTGGGTGTCGCCGACGCGGCGGCTCTACGAGCTGTTCTGGGCGATCCACAACATGCGCGAGCAGAACCCGGACGACGTGGTGAAGCTCGCCGCCGAGCACAACATCCACTTCCTGCCCCCGCCTCCGGGGGCGTGAGCCGGATCTGGCGCTTGTTTCGAACTGTTGCGCAGAACGCAGCGCGCTCCCTCTCCCCGTCCTCACGGGGAGAGAGCTGGGGTGAGGGGCAGCCCGTTCGGGCAGTCTCAGATAGTTGCTACGACGCCTGCCGCGTCACCATCCGCGCGGCAAAGCCGGCCCGGCTCGCATAACCGCGCACGATACCCTCTCGGGCCTCGTAGTTGAGGATGGTGTTGATGTCCGTGAAGCCTTGCGGCGCGAGCTGCTCGACGGCATCGATGACGCCCTCGGGGCCGCCGCGGCGGTTCGACGCGACGATCTCGGCGGTCATCGGCAGCCGCTTCTGCTCATAGGCCATCAGCGCCTGGCGCGGATGCTCGGAGCGGGCCAAGGCATCGGCGAGCGCGCGGGCATCGAGAATGGCCTGCGAGGCGCCATTGGAGCCGACCGGGTACATCGGATGCGCGGCATCGCCCAACAAGGTGACGCGGCCGCTCGACCAGTACGGCAGCGGATCGCGGTCGCAGCAGGGATATTCCCAGAACTCCGGCGTCGCCCGCACCATCGCGGCGAAGTCGACCTGGGGAATGGAGAAGCCGTTGACATGCGGCATCAGCTCGTCCGTCTTGCCGAGCCGCGACCAGTCCTCACGCCGCGGCGGCGCGGTGTTGGCATCGCCGATGCGCACCAGCACGGCCCAGTTGGTGAGGCGGGTCGCGGGGCTCGAGCCCTCGGCGATCGGATAGATCACCGCCTTGGCGTTCAGGCCGCCGGCGATGATCATCGACCGCCCGGTCAGGAACGCCGGCCAGTCGGTGGCGCCGCGCCACAGCATCAGGCCGTTCCAGCACGGCGCGCCCTCATTGGGGAACAGCGTCTGCCGGACCTTGGAATGAATGCCGTCGGCGCCGATCAGGACGTCCCCGCGGACGGTGTGAACATGAGCGCCGGTGCGGTCGAAGAAATAGGCGGTCACACCGCCCTCGTCCTGGGTGAACGAGCCGAGCCGGCAGCCGGTGTGGACCTTCTCAGGCCCGAGCCGCTGCATCACCGCCTGATGGATCACGCTCTGCAGACGGCCGCGGTGAATCGAGAATTGCGGCACGTCGTGGCCGGCGTCGAGCCCGCGGGTCTCGTGCCAGACCTCCTGGCCGCGCCGAGTCAAGTAGAACAGCTCATAGGTCCGGATGGCGACTTCGTCGAGCCGGTCGAGCAGCCCGAGCTGGGCGAGCTCCCGGATCGCGTGCGGCAGGGTGTTGATGCCGACACCGAGCTCGCGGATTGCATCCGCCTGCTCGAACAGCTCACAGTCGATGCCGCGCGCCCGCAGCATCAGGGCCGTGGTCAATCCGCCGATACCGCCGCCAACGATGATCGCCTTCATCGCCTCTACTCCACTCGTACTTCTCGTACCGGGCAGCAGCGTGGCACGGAGCCTTACTCCGCCGCAAGCGGCTTCGCAGCCTCTGCCGTCAGCTCGGCCCGCGTTTTCGGCTTAGCCTTAATCTTCAGCTCCTCGAAATCCTGCCGGTCGCGGACGCTGTTGCGGAAGATTTGCTCCTTGCCCGGCAGATATTGCGGCGGACAGAACATGTCGGCGCCGTACCAGGCCGCGGCCTTCATCGTGAAGGCGGGGTCGACCAGATGCGGACGGCCGAGCGCGACGAGATCGGCGCGGCCGGCGGCCAGGATGGTGTTGACCTGGTCGGCCGAGGTGATGTTACCGACGCACATGGTCGCGACATCAGCCTCATTGCGGACCTGATCGGAGAACGGCGTCTGGAACATGCGGCCGTAGATCGGCTTGGCCTCGCAAACGGTCTGGCCGGTCGAGACATCGACGAGATCGACGCCGGCCTCGCCGAACGCGCGGGCGATCAGCACTGCGTCGTCACCAGTGACGCCGCCGTCGGCCCAGTCGGTGGCGGAGATGCGCACCGACATCGGCTTGTGCGCCGGCCACGCCGCGCGCATGGCGGCGAAGACCTCCAACGGAAAGCGTAACCGGTTCTCCAGCGACCCGCCGTATTCGTCCGTCCGCTTGTTGGTCAGCGGCGAGATGAAGCTGGCGAGCAAATAGCCGTGGGCGCAGTGCAGTTCGAGCATGTCGAATCCGCAGCGGTTGCCACGCTCGGCCGCAGCGACGAAGTCGGCCTTGATCGCATCCATCGCCGCGCGGTCGAGCTCGCGCGGCACCCGGCTCTCCGGGAAATACGGCAATGGCGACGCCGACACGACGTCCCAGCCGCCCTGCTCCAACGGCTGGTCGATACCGTCCCACATCAGCTTGGTCGCGCCTTTGCGGCCGGCGTGGCCGAGCTGCAGCGCGAACTTCGCCCGCGAGTTCGCATGAACGAAATCGACGATGCGCTTCCACGCCGCTTGCTGCGCATCGTTCCAAAGGCCGGCGCAGCCAGGCGTGATACGCGCATCGCGGCTGACGCAGGTCATCTCGGTGAACAGCAGGCCAGCGCCGCCGATCGCCCGCGAGCCATAATGCACGAGGTGGAAATCGCCGGGCACGCCCTCCTCGGCCGAGTACATGCACATCGGCGACAGCACCGCGCGGTTCGTGACCGTCATCTCCCGCAGCTTGAACGGCTGGAACATCGGTGCGACCGGCTTCTCGACGTCGACGTCGAAGCCCTTGGCGCGGACCTGCCGCGCGAAGGCCTTGTCAACCTCGGCCACGAAGTCCGGCGCGCGCAGAGTGAGATTGTCGTAGGTGATCGCTTTCGAGCGCGTCATCACGCCGAACGCGAACTGAACCGGATCGAAATCCCAGAAGCGGTCGACGTGCTCGAACCAGACCAGCGACACGTCGGCGGCGTGCTGGGTCTTCTCGACCTCCTCGCGCCGGCCATGCTCATAAAGATCGAGCGCCGCCGGAATGTTGGGCGCGCGCTGCATGGCGTCAGCCAGCGCGATCGCGTCCTCCATCGCAAGCTTGGTGCCCGAGCCGATCGAGAAATGCGCAGTCGACTTGGCGTCACCGAGCAGCACCATGTTGTCCTTGACCCAGCGCTTGTTGCGGATCATCGGGAAATTGCGCCACATCGAGCGGTTGATCAGCAGCGGATGGTCGCCGAGGAACCAGCCGAAGATCTCCTTCATGCGGTCGGCGGATTGCCGCTCATCGAGCCCGGTCAGGCCGGCCCGCTCGAAGGTCTCTGGATCGGTCTCGAAGATCCAAGTCGAGTACCCCGTCTCGTATTGGTAGGCGTGCGCGATGAACGGACCCCACTCGGTCTCCTGGAAGATGAAGGTGAAGGCATCGAGCGGCTTGGTCGAGCCCATCCACGCGAACTTGTTGGCGCGCAGATCCACCTCCGGCTGGAAGTGATCGACGTACTTCTGACGGAAACGACTGTTGATGCCGTCAGACAGGATCAGGAGATCCGCATCAGCGAATTGCGACTCGTCCTCGAGGTCGACCTCGAACTGCAGGGTCACACCCAGCTCGCGCGCTCGCTCCTGCAGGATTCGCAGCAGCGTGCGGCGCGAGCAGCCGCAGAAACCATTGCCGCCGACCCGGTGGACCGTGCCGCGGAAATGCACGGCAATATCATCCCAGTAGGCGAACTCCTGGGTGATCCGCTGGTAGCTCGGCAGATCGTGCTTCTCGAAATTGTCGAGCGTGGCGTCGGAGAACACCACGCCGAAGCCGAACGTATCGTCGGCGCGGTTGCGCTCGTAGACCGCGATGTCGGCGCTGGGCCGCTGCTTCTTGAGCAATATCGCCGCATAGAGACCGGCAGGTCCGCCGCCGATGATCGCGATCTTCATGAGCGCCTCCACTGGAGAGCCGAGCCAATGAAAATTATTTTAGACCTAAAATATCTCCTGGCAAGTCCCTTCGGTTCCCGGAGCAGCTCAATTCCCCTGGAAGACCGGTTTGGACTTGGCGGCGAAGGCTTCGAAAGCGCGATTGAAATCCTCTGTTGTCATGCACAAGGCCTGGGCAACTGCCTCCGCCTCGATCGCCTCCTCCACCGACATCGCCCATTCCATGGCCAGCATGCGCTTGGTCATGGTGTTGGCGAAGGTTGGACCGTTCGCGATCTCGGTCGCCAGCGTCACCGCCTGGGTCAGCACTTCGGCCGGCGCAACGATACGGCTGAAGAAGCCCCAGCGCTCGCCTTCGTCCGCGCTCATGAAGCGGCCGGTGTAGAGCAGCTCGGAGGCGCGCGACTGGCCGATGATGCGCGGCAGGATCGCACAGGCGCCCATGTCGCAGCCGGCAAGGCCGACCTTGTTGAACAGGAAGGCGACCTTGGCACCGGTCGTGGCGAGCCGGATATCCGAGGCCATCGCGACGATCGCGCCCGCGCCGGCGCAGATGCCCTCCACGGCAGCCACGACCGGCTGAGGACAGGCGCGCATCGCCTTGACCAGATCGCCGGTCATGCGGGTGAACGCGGTCAGGCCCTTAGTGTCCATCTTCACCAGCGGACCGATGATCTCGAAAACGTCGCCGCCGGACGAGAAATTGCCGCCTGCACCGGCCACGACGATCGCCTTGACGTCATCGTCGAACGCGCAGGCCCGGAAGAAGTCGGTCAGCTCGCGATAACTCTCGAAGGTCAGCGGGTTCTTGCGCTCGGGCCGGTTCAACGTCACGGTCGCGACGCGATCCTTGACCGCAAGCAGGAAATGGCTGGGCTTGTAGTCCGCCAGCGGCACGGTGACGGGATTGGCCGGTCTCGACATGTAAGCTCCCTCTGTTCAACTGTCTTCGTTAGGCCAGGGCGCTGCGGCTCACACTTCGCCGCCGGCAACCGCGATCGCCTGCCCTGTGATCGCACCGGCACCGCTGCCGCACAGCCACAGCACGGTGTCGGCAACCTCCTGCGGCGTGATGAGACGCCCCTGCGGATTGTGCTTGGCAAGTTCGGCGATCGCTTGCTCCCGGCTGCGGCCGGTCTTTTTCATGATGTTGTCGACGCTTTCCGCGACAAGATCGGTATCGGTAAAGCCGGGACACACGGCATTGACCGTGACGCGCGTCGCGGCCAGCTCCAGCGCCAGCGATCGCGTGAGGCCGACGACCGCATGCTTGGCCGCGGTGTACGCGCTGACATAGGGATAGCCCTTGAGACCCGCGGTCGACGCCACGGCGACAATCCTGCCATAGGGCCTGCCCTTCATCGCCGGCAGCACCGCCTGCACGGCGTGGACGACGCCCATGAAGTTGATGTCCATCATGCGGTGGAACAGCGCGGTGTCGGATTTCAGGAACGGCGCCGATTCTGCGCTTCCCGCATTGGCAATCAGGATGTCGATCGGCCGACGCGCGGCGGCGCTTGCGGCTGCGGCATTGAGCGCCGCCGGATCGGCAACATCGGCGATTGCGGCGTGATCTGCGCATCCGGCCGCGACCGCCTCATCGAGCGTTGCGCCATTGCGACCGACGATCGTCACGGTTGCGCCCGCAAGCTTCAAGGCGCGCGCAATTTCGCGGCCGATGCCGCGCCCGCCCCCCGTCACCATCGCATGCGCGGCTTGCGGAAGTCCGGACATGCGTGCGCCTCCTCTGATTTCGTTGGCAGGTCTCGACGGGGAAGTTATTTTAAACTTCAAATTTTTGCAACAACACGCCGGAAGCGGCTTGACACCTCGGTTACCGCGACTAGCGTTCAAGGGCCCGGAGCGAGCAACGTAGCGGCCTCGGGCATATCTCGGAGGTCTGCGTGCCTGCGTCGCAAATCTTTACCACGAAGGACGGCCGTTTCGGCTACGAGGCATCGGGGACGCCTGAGCAGCAGAGCGTTGTGTTCCTGCACGGCATCGGTGGTGCCGCGCGCGCATGGCGTGGTCAGCTCGATTATTTCGGCGAGCGCTGCCATGCGGTGGCCTGGGACATGCCGGGCTATGGCCGATCCGCACGGCTCGACATGGTCAGCATCACCACGCTCGCCGCTGCGCTTCAAGATTTCCTGATCCAGATCGGCGCCAAGCAGCCGATCCTCGTTGGTCATTCCATCGGCGGAATGATCGTACAGGAATGGTTGACGACGCATCCGCAGGCCGCGTCGGCCGTGGTGTTGGCTCAGACCAGCCCGGCCTTCGGCAAGGCCGACGGCGACTGGCAGAAATCGTTCATCGAGGCGCGTCTCGGACCGCTCGATCGGGGCGCGACGATGGCGTCGCTGGCGCCGGACCTGGTCAAGGAGTTGGTCGGCGACGATCCCGATCCGCATGGCCTTGAAATTGCAACCTCCTGCATGGCCGGTGTACCCGAGACAAGCTATCGCGCCAGCATGCTGGCCCTGCTCGGTTTCGACCGGCGACAAGCCTTGAAGGACATCAAGGTGCCGACGCTGGTGCTCTCGGGCTCGAAGGATCGCAACGCGCCGGCGCCGATGATGGAGAAGATGGCGAGCTTCATTCCCTCGTCCGACTACGTCGAACTTCAGGGCGCCGGTCATCTGGTCAATCTCGAACGGCCCGGCGAGTTCAGCGCCGCACTCGATACGTTCCTGACGGCACGTGCAACACCAGCGACAGCGGAGAGATGATGACGATCCCGGTCCAGAAGACGGCGACAGCCTCCGGCGAAGCCCTCGATGCTCCGATGTTCGATCCGGCGGCATATCGGCTCACGGCCGAGCAGGCCGACATCATCGCACGGGCCCGGGAACTCGGGCAGAGCGTACTGGCGGGCCGCGCCGCGACCTGGGATCGCGAGGCGAGCTTTCCGACTGAGAACTACAAGGACCTGCATCGCGCGGGCCTGCTCGGCATCTCCGTTCCCAAGGCTCTCGGGGGCCTCGGCGCGGGCTACCAGACCTATGCACTCACCGCCGCCGAGATCGGCCGCTATTGCGGCGCCACGGCGTTGACCTGGAACATGCACGTCTGCTCGACCCTGTGGTCCGGACCGCTCGCCGACGATCTCGACATGGACGAGGACGTCCGCGCCGAGCACGAGCGGCGGCGCGCGATCCACTACAAGCGCATCGTCGACGACGGCGCGATCTATTCGCAGCCGTTCTCGGAGGGCGGCGCGGCGGCAGCGGGCGGCGTCGCGTTCGGCACCGAGGCCAAGCCGGTCAAGGGCGGCTGGCTGATCAACGGCAAGAAGATCTTCGCCTCGCTTGCCGGACACGCAGATTATTATGGAGTGCTATGCACCGAAGTCAGCGAGGGTGAGAAGGCATCCCGCCGCAACACGCTCTATCTCGCGGTGCCGGCGAAAACGGAGGGCGTCTCTGTCGTCGGTGACTGGGATCCGCTGGGCATGCGCGGCACGGTGTCACGCACCCTGCTGTTCAAGGATGTCTTCGTTGCGGAGGACGCCGCCTTGATGCCGCGCGGCGTCTACTTCCAGGCAGCGATGCGCTGGCCGCACATGTTCATGACGCTGTCGCCGACCTATATGGGGCTGGCGCAGGCCGCGTATGACTTCACCGTCAAATATCTGCGCGGCGAGGTGCCGGGCATGCCGCCGGTCAAGCGACGGATGTACCCGACCAAGCAGATCGCGGTCGCGCAGATGCAGATCAAGCTGGAACAGATCAAAGGCATCTGGTTCCAGGCCGTCAGCGAGGCACGCGCCAATCCGACGAAGGAGCAGGTGCTGCGCGCCTATGCGGCGCAGTACTCGGTGATGGAGGGGGCCAATGACCTGGCGGCGCTCGCCATCCGCACCTGCGGCGGACAATCGATGCTGAAGACGCTGCCGCTGGAGCGCATCTATCGCGACAGCCGTTGCGGCTCCCTGATGTTGCCCTGGACCGCGGAATTGTGCCTCGACCGCATCGGCCGCGAGGCACTGTACGAGCCCGGCGAGACGGACGACTGAGCGTGGACCTCTGCAGCCTGATCGAGCGCAACGCGGCGTTCACGCCGGACAAGCCGGCGATCCATTTCGAAGGTGTAACGCAGAGTTATGCCGATTTCAGCGAGCGCATCGCGCTGTTGGCGCGCGCGCTCAAGTCCGAGTTCAGCGTCGGACGTGGCGACCGCGTCGCGATTCTGAGCCTCAACCGGCCGGACTATCTGGTCCTGCTCTATGCCTGTGCGCGGCTCGGCGCGATCCTTGTGCCGTTGAACTGGCGGCTTGCGGTGGCCGAGCAGGTCTTCATTCTCTCGGATGCTGCCGCCAAGGTGCTGGTGCTGGAGCAGGCGTTCGCGCCGGTGCTGCCGGCGCTGGCCGAGAGCCACCCGGAGACAGCGCCGGTCGGCATCGACTTTGCCCCGGCCGACGGACTGACGCTCGATGAACTGCTGGCGCGCGGTCATGGCGACGACCGCAACCCGCACATCGATCTCTCCTGCCCGCTGCTGATCGTCTACACCTCGGGCACCACGGGCCGGCCGAAGGGCGCGGTGCTGCGCCAGGAGGCGTTGCTGTGGAACGGGGTGATGAGCCAGCACATGCACGGCCTCACCTCCGAAGATCACGTGCTGACGGTGCTGCCGCTGTTCCATGTCGGCGGCCTCAACATCCAGACCACGCCGGCGCTGCATCACGGCGCCACCGTTACGCTGCACGCCCGCTTCACGCCGGATTCGACGCTGGCAGCGATCGTCAACGACCGGCCGACATTGACCGTGCTGGTCCCTGCAACGATCCAGGCCGTCACCGAGCATCCCGATTGGAACGCGACGGACCTGTCCTCGCTGAGAGCTGTTGCGACCGGATCGAGCATCGTGCCGCCAGCGCTGATCGAGCGTATCACGGCGTGCGGCGTGCCGGTGCTGCAGGTCTATGGCTCGACCGAGACCTGTCCGATCGCGGTCTACACACGGCTCGGCGGCGACCTCTCGCGCGCAGGCTCGACCGGCCTGCCCGGGCTGTGCTGCGAGGCCAAGATCATCGACAAAGACGGCGACGAGCTTCCGGCGGGCAAAGCGGGCGAGATCGCCGTGCGCGGGCCCAATCTGTTCTTCGAATATTGGGGCAACGCCAAAGCCACGCAACAGGCGATCCATGACGGCTGGTACCGCACCGGCGACATCGCCCAGCGCGATGCCGAGGGGTACTTCTTCGTGCTCGAGCGCAAGAACAACATGATCATCTCCGGCGGAGAGAACGTCTACCCAGCGGAGATCGAGCGCGTGCTCCGCGAGCATCCCGACGTCGTCGAATGCGGCGTGATCGGCCGGCCCGATCCGCGCTGGGACGAGGTGCCGGTGGCGTTCGTCGTCAGGCGCCAGGGCTGCGCGCTGGACGCCGAGACC
This sequence comes from Bradyrhizobium sp. SZCCHNS30572, assembly GCF_032484415.1. Taxonomy (NCBI): domain Bacteria; kingdom Pseudomonadati; phylum Pseudomonadota; class Alphaproteobacteria; order Hyphomicrobiales; family Nitrobacteraceae; genus Bradyrhizobium; species Bradyrhizobium sp. SZCCHNS30572. The sequence goes on from NZ_JAUESY010000005.1 coordinate 620,005, forward strand.
CTGCGCGCGCATCTGCAGTCGCAGCTCGCGCGCTTCAAGGTGCCGCGCGACATCGTTTTCGTCGACGACCTGCCGCGCACCGCGCTCGGCAAGGTGCAGCACCATCTGCTGCGCCAGATCGACGGCCCCAAATAAGCGAGACGGAGACGCACTCTTGAAAATTGCAGTGCTCGGCGGCGGCAACGGCTCCTTTGCAGCGGCAGGCGATTTCGCGCTGGGAGGTCACGAGGTCCGGCTGTGGCGCCGCGATGCGGACGCTGTCGCGCAGCATCGCGCGGCGGGCTCGACGATCGTCGTCAAGGACGTCAATGGCCGGCATGAGGCGCGGCTCGCGCTGGTCACGACCGACATCGGCGAGGCTATCAGCGGTGCCGAGCTGATCCTCTGCCCGGCGCCGGCCTTCGCGCAAGCCGACATCGCCCGCCTGCTGGCGCCGCATCTCGCCGATGGGCAGGTCGTGTTCCTGCCCCCGGCGACCTTCGGCACCATGATCTTCGCAGCGGCGGCGCGCGAGGCCGGCAATGAAGCCAGCGTCAGCTACGCCGAGACCGGCACCCTGCCCTGGCTGACGCGCAAGCACGGCCCGTTCGAGGTTGCCATCACCATCCGGGCCAAGCGGCTCCCGGTCGGCGTGTTTCCTCTCAAGACGGCGGATCACGCGCTCGCGGTGATCGGCCGCGCCTTCCCCGGCGTGATCGAGCCCTGTGGCGACGCGCTGTCGGGTGCGCTGATGAATGCCGGCTGCATCATCCATCCGCCGCTGATCGTGATGAATGCCGGCCCCATCGAGCATTTCGAGCGCTGGGACATTCACAAGGAAGGCACGCAGCCCTCTATCCGCCGCGTCACCGACGCACTCGATGCGGAGCGGATCGCGGTGCGCGAGGCGCTCGGCTACGGCGCGCCGCATTTTCCGCTGGCGCATCACTACGCCAAGGAGGGCGAGATCTGGATGTATGGCCGCGGCTCGCACGATCGGCTCACCGATTCCGGCGATTGGCGGGAGCAGCTCGTGCTGACGCAGCACCGCTACATGCGCGAGGATCTCAGGCTCGGCCTGTCGTTCCTGATCTCGGCCGCCGAGCTGACCGGCACGCCGACGCCGCTCGCCCGCGCCTTCCTGGCCATCGGCGGCGCGATCTGCGGCGAGGACTTCATGGCGACGGGACGTACGCTCGAAAGCCTCGGCTTGGGCGGCCTCGACCGGGCCGCGCTACAGGCGCTGTTAAGCGAGGGATTTGCGGTATGAGCGCGCGCGGTCATATTGCCTGCCTCGGTGCCGGCCGCATGGGCCGCGGCATTGCCGTTGCCTTCGCCTATGCCGGCCATCCCGTGACGATGATCGACATCAAGCCGCGCACGGCGGAAGAGTTCGCCAGCCTGCAGCGCGATGCGCTCGGCGAGGTCGGCGCGACATTCGCGACCTTGGCGCGGCTCGGGATGCTGCAGGCCGCTGACGCCAACAAGCTGATGGACAAGATCGCCGTCGCGCCGGCCGGCTCGAGCGGCGATGTCCTCGCACAGACCACGCTGGTGTTCGAAGGCGTGCCGGAGATCGTCGACCTCAAGCGCGAAGTGCTGGCTGCGGCGTCGCGCGCGGTCGCGCCCGACGTCATCATCGCCTCGACGACATCGACGATCCTGGTCGACGACCTCTCTGGTGCGGTGGAGCGTCCTGAGCGCTTCCTGAATGCGCACTGGCTCAATCCAGCCTATCTGATTCCGCTGGTCGAGATCTCGCCGGGCAAGGCGACCGATCCCGATGTCACCGCGCGGCTGAAGGCGTTGCTGGAAGACATCGGCAAGGTGCCGGTGGTCTGCGCGGCGACGCCGGGCTTCATCGTGCCGCGCATCCAGGCACTCGCGATGAACGAGGCGGCGCGCATGGTCGGCGAAGGCGTCGCCAGCGCCGAGGAGATCGACAAGGCGATCCGCTACGGCTTCGGCTTTCGCTACGCGGTGCTCGGCCTGCTCGAATTCATCGACTGGGGTGGCGGTGACATTCTCTACTACGCCAGCCGCTACCTCGAAGGCGCGCTGGGCAGCGACCGCTACCGCGCACCCGAGGTGATCGAGCGCAACATGGCCGAGGGCCGCATCGGCCTGCGCACCGGCGCCGGCTTCCTCGATTATTCCGGGATGGACGTTGCGGCCTATCGCGAGCAGCGGCTCGGCGCGCTGGTCGAGATGCTGCGGCATTTCAAGCTCGCCCGGCCGCCGGTGGTGGATTGAGGCGGAGCACGCGGCAGCAACGGAGCCGTGAGGTGGGCAAAGGCGCGCCACGCCGTCGCCGGATCGTGACGATCTCTCGCGCGCCGTGCCCACCAGTCGCACCGATTGCGTGGATCTACGGTGGGCACGCAACCGCCCTGCGGGTGGCCGCTTTGCCCACCCTACGGCTGCGGTGATCTTCGCCTCTCGCGAATGTTGACCGCAACGACATCAACGAACTCCGACGTCGTCCCGGCGAACGCCGACGGCGGTGGGTGGGGTGGGTTCACGGCTCAAACAGCGGGCCAAATAAACAGCTACGACATAACTGGTCGTTCTCGCGGCGCATCTCGCCCGAGTCATGCATCGAATGGGTCCCTCGCGAATCATGCAGAGGGCGCAGGGAATGCCGGGTGAAGGCCTCACCCATGGCCCGCCTGCGAAAAAAATGCAGGCGGCAGGTACCACAGGCAAAGCCGAACACGCCGGCATTCCCTGCGCGATGGGTCTAACGCTTATACGCAGTCTCCCTGGTGCGCCGGGCTTGTTGGCCACCATCACCGCGCGGCACTCAGGCCGACGCGACTTGATACCAGCATCGGGGTATCAGGACGCTGCGACTTCACGTCCGCGAGCGATCGTTCGTCCGCGCCCTCGTAAGAAGACGCTGCGATCTCTCGCGGCCATCGCATCCCCACCTCGCGTGTCGTGACGATCGCGCGCAACGCCCCTCCGCAGTGAGGCGGGATGCAGAGAGAGAACCATGATTTCCGAAAAATCGCAAGAAGATTATTTTTAACAGAATAGCGGGATGATTCTGTCTCGGCGCTTGTCATTTGGGCCGGCCCGCCCCGTGAGGACGGTGCGCTCCCCTCCCCCTTGCGGGGAGGGGTTGGGGATGGGTGTCCACGAGTTGTGCTTGGAGTGACGAGCACAAGAGCCCTGCATCGATCAACCGATGGCGTGTTGCGGCCCCACGCGTCTCACAGTGGAGGTTTGGGTACGAGCAGTTGTGCCCACAACGAAGTTCAGCGTATGGGGACCCCCACCCCCGCCCCCTCCCCGCAAGGGGGAGGGGAGCGCACTACCGCCGCGGCGGCAGCTCGCCAGTAGAATGCGCAGGACTCTACCCGAACGCATCCTGCAGCACGCCGTGCTTGATCACGGCGACCCCATCCAGCTCGATCGTGGTGCCCATCATCGGCAGGTCGAAATGACCCGCCGTGTAGCGGCCGGCAAACTCGTTGGCGCCGGTGGAGAACAGGAAGTTGCCGGGGACGGCGCGCAGCTCGGTGCCGTTGGTGTCGCGCTGGTCGTACATGGCCAGCGCCTCGTAGCGCGCGCCGGTGTTCATGCCCCAGCCGACATGCGACACGGCGTAGGCCTCGCGGTCGCCCCAGGACGCGAGATAAGATCGCATCATCGCTGCGTCGGCGCCCTCGCCTGCCAGATCGGTCACGTAGTCGTCGCGCAGGGTCATCGTGACAGGCGAACTCAGATAACGCTTGAAGGTGAGGTTGATGTCTCCGGGCGCCATCACGATGGTGCCGTTGACCGATTTGCTCTTGGGGAAGCTGACGACGATGCCACCCGGCCAGTGCGCCAGGGTGCCCGGACGATCGGTCCAGCCCCAGACGCCGACGGTGGAGGCGCCCTCCATGATCACGTCGAGGTCGGTGCCGGCCTTCGACGTCACGCGCATCCGCTTGGTTCCGCGCAGCATCTTGGCGGCGGCGCGCACCCGCTTTTCGAGCGCCGAGTCCGGCACCATGCGCTCGAGCGCCTCGGGATGTTCGTTGGAGATCACCAGGATGCGCGCGCCGGCCTTCAGGATCTCCGGCGTCTCCACCGCATGCATCAGGCCTTCGATGGTACAGTCGACGACGAAGCCGGCCTGCTGAAGCGCTGAGACCACCGGCGCGAGCTTGCCGATCGCCTCCGACGCGCCGGTCGAACGGACGGGAACGGGATGCTTGTTGCGCGGGGTCGGCACCACGACATGGAACGGCCGCGCGCCCATCCGCAGCAACGCCAGCTCGGCGATGTGGACGTTCAGCGCCCGGGACTGCGTCTCCGACAGGATCGCAGCGGTGTCGCCCGCCTTCACGGCGCAGCGCTCGAAGATCTCACAGAATGCGTCGATCCATTTCGCCTCGATGCGATCCGCCAGCATGGTCGTTCTCCCGATTGTCGTTGTGTTGTTATCAGACCGAGGGGAAGCCGCGCAGCAGATAAGCGCGCAGGCCTTGCAGCAGGGCGTTGAGAATGAGGCCCAGCAGCGAGATCGTGATCAGCGGCACGAACATGTCGACGGCCTGGAAGGTGCGCGCGGCGGTCACCAGCACGTGACCGAGCCCGTCGGTCGAGGTGATCATCTCGGCCAGGAACACGACGATGCAGGAGATCACGAGGCCGATGCGGCAACCGGTCAGGATCGAGGGCATCGCGGCCGGCAGCACCACCTTCCACAGGACGTCGCGCGGCGGCGTCCCGGCGGCGAGCGCCGACCAGATCAGCTTCTGCTCGACCGTGGCGGCGCCGTAATAGCTCGACAGCAGGATCGGAAACAGCGCATCCGCCGCCACCAGCATGATCTTGGATTCGTGGCCGAAGCCGAGCAGCAGCAGGAAGGCCGGATAGAGCGCGACCTTCGGCAGCGGCGCCAGCACGCGCACGATCGGCTTGACGGCGGCGTTGACAGGCGGGCTCACCGCGGCGGCAATTCCCAGGGAAACACCGAGCACCACGGCGATCGCAAAGCCCGCGAACAGCCGGAATAGCGTCGCCACGATGTCCTGCTGGAAGGTGACGCTGGTGAGTTGCTGGCCCATGCGCTGGAACACCTGTCCCGGCGGCGGCAGCAGGGTCGGCGGCGCGTAGCCGAACGACACCAGCCCCTGCCACAGCAGCAGGACCAGCACGATCGGCGCGGCGCCCAGCAGGATGTCGTTGGAGGTGCGCGTCATGAGAAGCTCAGCGGCATGTCGAACTGCGGCTCGGACCAGCGCACCAGCCAGCGCCTGACGACCTCGAACGCCGCATCGAGGCAGATGCCCATGGCGCCGATGATGATGATCATCGCGAACACCGTGTCGTACTGGCCCATGTCGAGCGCGTTGAACAGGATGTTGCCGGCGCCGGACTGCCGCGCGATCATCTCGCTGGTGACCATCGTGATCAGCGCCAGCACCAGGCCGGTACGGCAGCCGGTCAGGATCTCCGGCAAGGCTGCGGGCAGGACGATGCGCAGCAGGCGCTCGCCGGCCGAGAGCCCCATCGCCGCGCCCGACCACAGCATCTTCTCCTCGACCGCCTTGGCGCCCTCGAAGCTGTGGTAGATCACCGGAAGGCTGACGCCGAGGAAGATCACCAGCGTCTTGGAGATGTCGCCGACGCCGAGCCACAGCATGATGATCGGCATCAGCGCCGCCTTCGGCACCGGGTAGATCAGCATCAGCAGCGGATTGAAGAAGGCGGCGGTCGACCGGCTGCGCCCCATCAGCAACCCGAGCGGAATCGAGAACGCAAGCGCGAGCGCGAAGCCGATCGCCATCCGCCGCAGCGAGGCCATGATGTTGATCAGGGATTCCTTGTCGGTGAGGATCGGCGGGATCGCGCGCAGCGATTCCAGCGCGGTCGGGAAGCTGTCGTTCTTGAGCCCGAGCGAGGCGAGCTGCCAAGCCAGCAGCAGGCCGCAGCAGGCCAGAATCGGCGCGAGCGGCTTCGACAGACCATTCATGACGGCAGCTCGTTGTCACCGGAATCGTCGAACATGCGCTCGATGTCGACGATGTATTTCTGATAGCGCGGGTCCAGCAGCAGTTCCTCGCGGCGGCGCGGCCGGGGCAGATCGATGTCGATCACCTCGCGGATTCGGCCGGGCGAGCGCGACATCATGACGACCTTGTCGGACAGGAACACGGCTTCCTCGACCGAGTGGGTCACGAACAGGACCGTCTTACGGTCGCGCTCCCAGATGTCGAGCAGGTCGTTCTGCAGCCGCGTGCGCGTATGCGCGTCGAGCGCGCCGAACGGCTCGTCCATCAGCAGCACCTCCGGCCCGTAGGCCAGCGTGCGGGCCAGCGCGACGCGCTGCTTCATGCCGCCGGAGAGCTCCTTGGGATAGAATTTCTCGAAGCCGGTAAGTCCGACCATGGCGAGCAAAGTCCGCGCGAGCGCCTCGGCCTTCGCCGGCTTCTTGCCCTGCTGCAGCGGACCATACATGACGTTGCCGAGCACGCTCTTCCAGGGAAACAGCGCGAACTCCTGGAACACCGGGCCGCGATCGGTGCCGGGACCGGTGATCGGCTTGCCCTTCATTTTCGCGGTGCCGCTGGTCGGGCTGACGAAGCCACCGACGATGTAGAGCAAGGTCGACTTGCCGCAGCCGGAGGGACCGAGGATCGAGACGAAGGCGCCCTCGCCGACCGTCAGCGAAATGTCCGACAGCGCGGTGTGGTCGCGGCGCGACGAGGTCTTGAACACCTGCGACACGTGATCGATCTCGATGATCGGCGTGGCCGCGCGACGGCCGAGCGGAGTGCCCGCGAGCTGGCCGGGTCGGATCGGGGTCACGTCCATGTCGGCTTCTCTTTCCGATGCAGCACGCTCAAACGCTCCGTGAAATCAGGCAAGACAGACTGCCGCAGATTAGCAAGAAACCTGCCAATCGTCGCCACGCGCGGATCATTCCCGGTCCTGATCGAACCAGGGCCATTCGGCCGGCCCTTCGTGAGTCACGGCGCCGAGCGGTGCCTGCCCAACGAGTTTCGCGTATTTCGCCAGTGCCCCTGCCCTGTGCCGCGGCGGCCGCTGCGACCACGCGCTGCGACGCACCGCGAGCTCGGACTCATCGAGCAGCACGTCGAGCGTGCGCGCCTTCGCATCGATGCGGATCGGATCGCCGTCTTGCACCAGCGCCAGCGGACCGCCGACGAAGGCTTCCGGCGAGACATAGCCGATGCACATGCCGCGGGTGGCGCCGGAGAAGCGGCCGTCGGTGATCAGCGCGACCTTCTCGCCCATGCCCTGGCCATAGATCAGCGCCGTGACGCCGAGCATCTCGCGCATCCCAGGACCGCCGACCGGACCCTCGTTGCGGATGATCAGCACCTCGCCGGCCTGATAGTTGCGTGCGCGCACCGCGGCGACGCAGGCCTCCTCGTCCTCGAACACCCGCGCGCGGCCCTCGAACACCAGGTTCTTGAGGCCGGCAACCTTGATGACGGCGCCGTCGGGCGCGAGGTTGCCCTTGAGGACAGCGACGCCGCCATCCGCCATGATCGGCCTGGCCGGGCTGAACACGATCTCGCCGTCCGGCGCATTGGCCGCGCCATATTCCTCGGCCAGCGTGCGGCCGGTGACCGTGATGCAGGAGCCGTCGATGTGGCCGCTCTCGATCAGCGCGCGGATCACAACGGCGGCGCCGCCGATGTCGTAGACGTCCTTCGCCGTGTACTTGCCGCCCGGCCTGAGATTGCCGATCAGCGGCGTGCGCGCGAAGACCTCGCCGACATCGTCGAGCGTGAAACGGATGCCGGCCTCATTGGCGATCGCCGGCAGGTGCAGCGCGGCGTTGGTGGAGCCGCCGGTGGCCGCGACAATGGCCGCCCCGTTCTCCAGCGCCTTGCGGGTGACGATGTCGCGCGGCAGCGGCCCGCCGCGCGCGAGCATCTGCATGATCAGGCGTCCGGCCTGACGCGCGACGTGCGCTCGCTCGGCATAGACGCCGGGAATCATCGAGACGTTGGGCATCGACAGGCCCATCGCCTCCGACAGCATGCCCATGGTGTTGGCGGTGAACTGCCCGGCGCAGGCGCCGATCGTCGGGAGGCAGGTCCGCTCGATGCCTTCGAGCGTCCGTGCATCGATCTCGCCGGTCATGTAGCTGCCGACGGCCTCGTAAGAATCGAGCACCGTGAGCGTCCGGCCCTGGTAGTTGCCGGGCAGCGCGCTGCCGCCATAGATGAAGATCGACGGCACGTTGCAGCGGACCATGCCCATCATGACGCCGGGCAAGGTCTTGTCGCAGCCGCCGAAGCCGATCAGCGCGTCATAGGCGAGGCCATGGACGACGGCCTCGATGGAGTCGGCAATCAGCTCGCGCGAGAACAGAGAGAACTTCATTCCCTCGTGGTTCATGCTGATGCCGTCGGAGACCGAGACGGTGGCGAACTCGCGCGGCGTGCCGCCGGCCTCCGAGATGCCCGTCTTGGCCGCATCGACCTGGAAGTCGTGCGTCATGTTGCAGGGCGTCTGCTCGCCCTTCTGGCTGACGACGCCGATCATCGGCTTGGCGATGTCGGCATCATCCAGCCCCATCGCGCGCATGAAGGCGCGGTGCGGGGCGCGATCGAGCCCCTCCACCGTCACGCGCGATCGCAGCTTCCTCATCGACAAGGCTCCGCGCCGGCCGCCTACTGGATCGGCGCGACGATCGTCGGATGCTTGAACTGGGCGACGTCGAGCTTCGGCAGCATGCCGGTCTCGGCGTAGATGTCGAGCATCTTCTGGATCGCCGGGAAGTTCGGCGCGGCGACCGGATCGCGGCCGAAATCATTGTCCTTCAGCAGATAGGTGTCGATGACGGCAACCGGCGCCTTCATGACCTCCGACACCACCTTCAAGGTCTCGTCGCGATTGGCGAGCGCCTTCTTCATGCCCGTCGTGATGTCGCGGACATAGGCCTTCACCAGCTCCGGGTTCTTGTCGACGAAGTCGGCGCGGCAGGCCTCGAGGATGTGCACGATGTTCGGCATCGCCTCGGACAGCGAGAACAGCTTGCGGGTGCCGCCCTTGGCCTCGGCGCGCGCTGCAAAGGGTTGATTCATGTTGACGGCGTCGACGCGGCCCTGGCGCAGCGCATCCTCCGACACCGCGAAGCCGACCTCGACCAGCTTGATGTCCTTGGCGGGATCGAGCCCGGCCTGCTTCAGCAGCATGTTGAACGGCCCTTGCGTGCCGCCACCGATCACGGAAATGCCGACCGTCTTGCCCTTCAGGTCGGCGATGGTCTTGATCGGCGAATCGTCCTTGACCGCCCAGTAGACCGAGAAACCGCCCGGCTTCTCATAGACGTGCTGGGCGACGATGTAGGCCTTGAGGCCGCCGCCGACGACGCCGTTCGCCAGCGACAGCGGCGCCTGCGTGGCGCAGTCGAGCGCGCCGGCGGCGAGCGCCTGCGTCATCGGTGCCGTTCCCTGGAACTGGGTCCACTCGATGTTGTAGGTCTTGCCGAGATCCGGAAATTCGGTGGGCCGCTTCATCATCCAGTACTTGGATTCTTCCGCCGGGATGGTCCAGCCGACGCGGATCGTCTGCTGTGCGAATGTCGGCCCCGCGCTCGTCACCAAAGCCATCGCCGCGAGTGCCGCCAGCATCGATCGTTTCCGCATCACGCCCCTCCGCCATTTCCAAAAGGAACCTCGCGGAGAATGTTTCATGTCTCAAATATCTGTGCAAGCGCGGAAAACGCCCGCCTTTGCCCGCCCCATGGACAAGCCCGCCTTGCAGCGCGACAAGGCCGGATCATCGTGAAGCGCCGCGTTCCGTGTGCCGCGGCGCTGTCGACAACGCAAGGTCGCACGCTCCAAGGTGGCGAGAGTGGCCTTCGGTCGACTGGCGTTGCCGCGTCGCACGCGCTAGGGAGAAGCCCCGAATTGACCTTTTGAGGAGTTCTTCGATGTCGATCCAGCGTTTCGAAATTGGCCCGCGCATGAGCCAGGTCGTCGTTCACGGCAATACCGTCTATCTCGCCGGCGTCGTCGCGCAGAAGACGGCCGGTGAAAGCGTCACCAAGCAGACCGAGGAGATTCTCTCGATCATCGACGGCCACCTCGCCAAGGCCGGCACCGACAAGTCGAAGCTGTTGTCGGCGACGATCTACCTCACCGACATCAAGACATTCGGCGAAATGAACGCCGTGTGGGATGGGTGGGTCTCGGCCGGCAACACCCCGGCTCGCGCCACCGTAGAGGCCGGGCTTGCCGCGCCGCAATACACCGTCGAGATCATGGTAATCGCGGCGAAGTAGGCGCTGGGTCGCCGCGCACTAGTCGGTGTCGCGGCGACCAGTGTTGCGATTGAGCGGATCACGCCGCTCGCGCCTGAGCCCTTCCGGAAGCACCGGCTCGGTGCCGGGCAACGGCTCGGCCCGCACGTCGGCGCCCCACTGCTCCTGCTGGCGGGGCGTCGTTTTGTCCTTGACCTGTTGCGGCTGCGGCAGACCGTCCTTGCTGACGGGGTCGTAGGCGCCGGAGCGCAGGTCGCGGGTGTCTCTGCCTGTCATGATCCTTCAACAAGCTCTCTCCAGCATTCGTTCCTGATCGCCGGCATGGAACAGATGCCTTCCTGCCGCCGCAGGACGCCCCTGTCCGCGAGGAGCATAAGTCGCACGTCGCAACATCAGATGAGCGCAGTGGTGGTCGGCGTCGACGCGATGATGATGCGGACGGGCGCTGGCGATGCAGCCACGGTCAGGACTGCGGCCGCAGTGGTGCGCCCTCGCGGATGCCATCGACCTTCACGGCGAGCCGCTTGATCTTGTCGTAAAGCGTCTGCTTCGGAATGCTCAGCAGGGCCGCAGTCGCCGGCACGTCGCCGAGCTTGCGGCGCAACGCATCCTCGATGATCGAGCGCTCGATGTTCTCCAACTGGCGCGGCAGCGACAGCTCCGAGGCCGCGGCGCCCGAGCGGTCGAGGACCTTGCGGTCGAGCACACCGAGCACGAAGCGGTCGGCGACGTTGCGCAACTCGCGCACGTTGCCCGGCCATGAGTAGCCGAGCAGCAGCGACATGGTCTGCTCGTTCACGATCGGCGCGTCGCGCTCGAACCGCTTGGCGGCCTCGAGGGTGAAGTGCTCGAACAGGATCGGGATATCCTCGCGGCGTTCGCGCAACGGAGGCAGCTCGATGAAGGCGACGCCGAGACGATAATACAGATCGGCGCGGAACAGCTTCTGCTCGCTGAGCTCGAGCAGATTGGCCTTGCTGGCCGCCACCACGCGGCAGTCCACCGCCACGGGCTTGTTGGAGCCGACGCGCTCGACCGAGCGGTCCTGCAACGCCCGCAGCAGCTTCACCTGCACGCTGAGCGGCATGCTCTCGATTTCGTCGAGGAACAGCGTGCCGCCGTGGGCATATTCGATCTTGCCGATCCGCTGCTTGGTCGCGCCGGTGAAGGCGCCGGCCTCGTGGCCGAACAATTCGCTCTCAACCAGTGATTCCGGCAGGCCGCCGCAATTCACCGCGACATAGTTGCCGCCGCGCCGGGCGCTGTGAGCGTGCAGGCAACGGGCGACGACGTCCTTGCCGGTGCCGGTCTCGCCATAGATCGTCACGTCGACATTGGTCGAGGCCAGATTGGCGACGAGGCGGCGCACCTCCTGGATCTGCGGCGAGCGCCCGAGCAGGCTCGCCTCGATGCCCTGGCGGTCGGCGAGCGCCGAGCGCAAGGTGCGGACTTCGAGCGTCAGGCGACGCTTGTCGAGGGCGCGGCGCACGACGGAGACGAGCTGCTCCGACGAGCACGGCTTCTCGATGAAGTCATAGGCGCCGTTGCGCATCGCTTCCACGGCCATCGAGATGTCGCCATGACCGGTGACCAGGATGACCGGCAGGTCCGGATCGAGCCGCTGTAGCTCGGACAGCCACTCGGTGCCGCTCTTGCCGCGCAGCCGCACGTCGGAGACCACCACGAACGGCATGTCGGCGCGAACGATTCCGCCTGCGGCTTCGGCGGAGGCGAACGGCGTCACCGACAGGCCGGCGAGCTGCAGCGCCTGGACGGCGCCGATGCGGACGTCCTCGTCGTCCTCGACATAGATCACGCCGACCGGTTGCTCAGGAGTCATGTGGGAACCTCTTCAATCGGCGAGCGGCAGCAGCACGATGAACTCGGCGCCGGACGGCTCAAGATTGCGCGCCCGCAGCTCGCCGCCGAACGACCGCGCGATGTGATTGGCGATGACGAGCCCAAGTCCGAGACCCTTGCCGGCCGGCTTGGTCGTGACGAAGGGCTCGAACAGGCGCGGCAGGACATCGGCGGCGATCGCCGGGCCGCTGTTGGCGATGGCGATGCGGCACTGCCCCTCCTCACGCACGGCGCAGATGTGGATGGACTTCCGCGCGGCGCCCTCGACGGCATCGAGCGCGTTGGCGATGATGTTGCAGAGCAGTTGCTCGAGCCGGATCTGATCGGCCCTGACACGAAGCTCGGGCGCGAGATCGATGGTCACGTCGACATGGCCGTCCTTCACCCGCGCGCCGAGGATCTTGAACGTCTCGGACAGGGCCTGCTCGACCGCGACGGCATCGAGCGGCGCGTTCGATTTGTAGGCGAAAACGCGCAACTGGCCGGTCAGGCGCGCGAGACGGCGGACCATCTCGCCGATGCGGATGAGATTGCCGCGGGCCTCGCCGATCATGCCGCGATCGACGAATTGCACGGCATTGTCGGAAGCGGTCTGCAGCGCCGCCAAGGGCTGGTTGATCTCGTGCACCATGCCGGCCGACATCTGGCCGAGCACGGCAAGCTTGCCGGCATGGACGAGTTCGTCCTGCGCGGCGCGCAATTCGGCGGTGCGCTCCTGCACCCGCATTTCGAGCCGATCATTGGCGGCCTGCAGCGCGGCCTGGCTCGCCAGCCGCTGCCGGATCTCGCGGCGTCGCTGCGCCAGCAGGCCGAGCGCCAGCAGCGCCACGATGCTGGCGAGACCCGAGAGCGTGCCGATGATCAAGGCCGTCCGCCGGATCGGCGTCTCGTCGTCGAGCAGCAGCAGCTGCCATTGCCGCCCGTTGAGCGGACGCTCGTCGACGCTGTAGACCGCGCCGCGCTCGGTCGCGACCTGGCCGCCGCGATCGGTCCTCTCCATGAAGGTCCAGCCGAGCGGCGCGAGGCTGGAGCTGCCATAGGGCTTCGACGTCGCGATTTCCTCGAGCGCATCCACCGAGAGCGGCGTCAACGGGCGGAATCGCCATTCCTCGCGCGAGGCGAGAATGGTGACGCCGCGGGCGTCGACCAGAAGCATGTCGGCACCGCGGTTGCGCCATTCGCGCTCGAAGGCATCGAGATTGACCTTGACGACGGCGACGCCGATCGTCCGTCCCTGTTGCTTGACGGCATAGGACAGGTAATAGCCGGCGCGCGCGCTGGTGATGCCGATGCCGAAGAACGCGCCGCGGCCGGTCGCCAGCGCCTGGCGCATATAGGGCCGGTAGGACAGGTTGCTGCCGACCGGCGTTCCCGGCTGATCGAAGTCGGCGGCGGCGATCGCATCACCGGCGACGGTGAGGACATAGAGGTTGTCGGCGCCGGCCAGCAGATTGATCGACTTCAGATGCAGGCTGACGCTCTGCTGCAGCGCGCGATCGTCCGGCGTGCCGAGCAGCCGGAAGACATCGGGCGAGGTCTCCAGCAGCGAGGGCAGATATTCGAAGCGCGAGAGGTAGCCGTCGAGCTGCGCGGCCTCGACCGCCAGCCGCTGCTGGGCCGCGGCGTGCCGCTGATCGAGCCCGCGGGAAAAGGCAATGGCATAGCCGAGCCATGCCGCGACGCCGACCAGCGCAGCCGCCATCACTCCGCGAACGACCAAGCCCGCGCGCCTGCGGACCACCGCGGTGACGTCGGGATGTCCCTCGAGGCCGATCCGGAATGGAAGGTCCGTCATTCCCTTTTCCAGGCCCATCATGTCCAGGCCCATCACGCCCCGGACCCATGTACCGGGCCGGGCCTGCCGTATCCGTAATTGTGCTGCAAGTCTAAGGTCTTGCCGGGCAATAGGCGACAACAAAATCGGCCGTGCCGGCGCCCTCGGCGCGCCCGTCAGTGCAGCTTGACGTGCGGCTCGGTGCGGCGGGTGATCAGGCGCGCCAGCGTGTCCAGCGTGACCTTGGCGAGCCCGTGCAGCGCGTATTCGTGCATCTTGTAGAGCGACAGATACATCATCCGCGCGAACAGGCCTTCGAACACCAGATTGCCGCCGACCAGCGCGCCCATCATCGAGCCGACCGTGCTGAACTCGCCAAGCGACACCAGGGAGCCGAAATCGTGATAGCGGTAGTCCGCCAGCGGCTCGCCCCTGACGAAGCGCGGAATCTGCTTGTAGAGGTGCGAGGCCTGCTGATGCGCGGCCTGCGCCCGCGGCGGCACGTTGCCGCGCTCGCCCCAGGAGCAGGCCGAGCAGTCGCCAATGGCGAAGACGCGCTCGTCGCGCGTGGTCTGCAGGGTCTGCCTGACCACGAGCTGGTTGATGCGGTTGGTTTCCAGCCCCGCGATGTCCTTCAGGAAGTCGGGCGCCTTGACGCCCGCGGCCCAGACGATCAGCTCGGCCGGGATGACGCGGCCGTCGGCGAGGCTCACCTTGTCGGGCCCGACCTCGGCGACCTTGGCGCCGACGAGCACCTCGACGCCGAGCTTTGCGAGCAGCTTCTCGGTCTCGCGCGAGACCCGCTCAGGCAAAGCCGGCAGCACCCGGCCCGCGGCTTCGATCAGCGTGATCCTGATGTCCTTCTCGGCGTCGACCTGGTCGAGACCATAGGCCACCACCTCGCGCGTCGTGCGATGCAGCTCGGCGGCCAATTCGACGCCGGTCGCGCCGGCGCCGATGATCGCGACCTTGAGCTGGTGCGGCGCGATCGGCGAGGACTGCGAATGGACGCGGATGCAGGCGTTGACCATGCGCTCGTGGAAGCGCCGGGCGTCGTGCTGCGATTCCAGCTTGATCGCATGGTCGACCACGCCGGGCGTGCCGAAATCATTGTTCTGGCTGCCGATGGCGATGACGAGCACGTCATAGGGGATGGTCCGCCGCGGCGTGACCTCGCGCCCCTCCGCATCGAGATAGGGCGCCACCAGCACCTCGCGCTTGTCGCGGTCGAGGCCGATCATGTCGCCGATGCGGTAGTGGAAGCCGTGCCAATAGGCCTGGGCGAGATAGTCGACCTCATGGGCCGAGAGGTCCATGCTGCCCGCGGCGATCTCGTGCAGCTTCGGCTTCCAGACATGGGTGCGGTTGCGCTCGACCAGGGTGACGTCGAGCTTGCCCCTGCGGCCGTATCTGTCTCCGAGCCGGGTCGCGAGCTCCAAGCCGCCGGCGCCGCCGCCGACGATCACGATGCGAGGGACACCAGGCTGCGCAACGGCCATCATCGAACCTCTCCAAGGGTGACCGCGGCGCGACGGCATGACTCCGATGTCACGCCGGTGACGTCGTCCCTCCGGCACCGCCGCCCCAGCCAGCGCGACCATGTTCACGATACGCCGTATCGTCGCAATGGTCAGACCATGCCGACCTTGCGGCACCAGGCGGGATGCCTCCACGGCGAGCCCCTGCCCGCCGCTACCTTAGCAGATTATCCGAGATGTTGGCGGCATCGCGATTGGGCATGGCCGCGGCCGGCGCCACCGGCGCTGGAATGCGACGGCAGCGCCCCCACGACCGCAGGCCTATCCCGTCGTGACCGCGACTTCGACGTCGGCCGGGTCGATATCGCGATCGAGCGCGATGCGCAGCTTGTCGCGATCGAGCTCGCCTTCCCACCACGCCACGATCACGCAGGCGACGCCGTTGCCGCACAGATTGGTCAGTGCGCGGCACTCGCTCATGAACTTGTCGATGCCGAGCACGATCGCCATGCCGGGAACGAGCTCCGGCCGCACGGCCGCCAGCGTTCCGGCCAGGGTGATGAAGCCGGCGCCGGTGATGCCCGAGGCGCCCTTCGAGGTCAGCATCGCGACCAGCAGGATCGTGATCTGCTCACCGAAGGACAGGTGAACGTTCATCGCCTGCGCAATGAACAGCGTCGCCAGCGTCATGTAGATGTTGGTGCCGTCGAGATTGAACGAGTAGCCGGTCGGAACCACCAGGCCGACGACCGGCTTGGAGCAGCCGAGGCGTTCAAGCTTCTCCATCATCTGCGGCAGCGCGCTCTCGGACGACGAGGTGCCGAGCACGATCAGCAGCTCGTCCTTGATGTATTTGAGGAACTTGAAGATCGAGAACCCGGCAATGCGGGCGATGATGCCGAGCACGACCACGACGAAAGTGAGCGCGGTGAGATAGAAGGTCGCGATCAGGCCGGCGAGGTTGCCGAGCGCCTGCGGCCCGTAGCGGCCGATGGTGAAGGCCATGGCGCCGAAGGCGCCGATCGGAGCGGCCTTCACCACGAGGGCGATGACGCCGAAGATCGCGTGCGCGGCGTCGTCGATGAACGCGCGCATCGTATGGCCGCGCTCACCGAGCGTCATCAGCGAAATGCCGAACAAAATCGAGAACAGCAGCACCTGCAGGATCTCGCCCTGCGCGAACGCTCCCACCACCGTGTCCGGGATGATGTGGAGCACGAAGTCGACCGACTTCATCTCGCTCGCCTGCTTGGCGTAGTTGGCGACGGCGGCGGCGTTGCTGCTCTGGCCCTGGAAGCCTGCCCCGGGCTGAATGAAATTGCCGACGATGAGCCCGAGCGCGAGCGCGAAGGTCGAGACGATCTCGAAATAGATCAGCGCCTTGACGGCGACGCGGCCGACCTTCTTCACCTCGGAGACATGCGCGATGCCCGACACGACGGTGCAGAAGATGACCGGCGCGATCACCATCTTGATCAGCTTGACGAAGCCGTCGCCCAGCGCCTTGATCCATTCGTTCCTGCCGAGCTCGGGCCAGAGCCAGCCGACGATGACACCGAGCACGATCGCGAACAGGACTTGCACATAGAGGACCCGGTAGAACGGTTTCTGCGGCGCCGCGGCCGCTGTGGTGGTTGCAGACATCGAATCTTCTCTCCCTGATCTCACTCGGTCTATCTCTCTGGTCTGCCTATGACCCGCTTCCGCGCCGGCTCCATTGCGTGCCGGGGCAACGTCGTGCGTCTGGACGCGGGCCGCGCCGGGGGCGGACCCGAGAAGCTCGCACAGGCGGGATCGCCTGTCGCCGGGTCTCAGGTCAGGAATGAGCTGTGGGCTGGCATCCGGACGTCCCCTCGCATCTGTTGTTCTGGAGCTGGCGCTCGTTTGGCGGCTCAGTAAGCAGCAATCGTGCCAGCGGAGCGGCGCCGCATGAGGCGCCCGCATGTCCTTCAGTTTGCTACGATTTGTGAACCATCACGCGGCGCGCGACCAAGCCACAGCCCGCGACTTGTCTGGACTTCCGGAAATTTGCCGTCGCAGGCGTCCGAAACATCGGACGCGCCGGCGACATGGTTCCCACCGGCAATATCCAGCCCTGCCTGTCGCGCTCGACCTGGCTGGGGCGGAGGGATCGAACCTCCGAATGGCGGAATCAAAAGTTGCGCGGTCCGCTATACAAATCAACGCGCATTCTGAAACACAGAGAGAAACCGACCCTGGGAATTCCAATAGGTTACATCGCGATTCAGAACGCGAGCCCGCCTACGGACTGCCAAATTCGTCTCGAACCACTTCCCGGGTTGCGGGCGCGTCAGGGGCAAGCGTCATGAACAGAATGAATGACCAATGAGCCATCATTGGGGTCGTGTCCCCGGAGGTGGTGTAGCTCGGTGGAGCAAAGCCGCCCGGACGCGCGCTCCCAAATAGCGCCGTAGCGG